>NZ_CP009288.1:4800000-6038347 GCF_000756615.1 Paenibacillus durus | reverse complement strand
CCCAATACGCAGGAAGAGAAGACAAAAAAATATGGATAAACTTGAATTGTTCACAACTTTATCCACAGCTTGTTGATAATATGGAGGACATTCAAATCTATTCACAATCAAAAGTAATACCATCATAGCAAAACTCCCCTTGATTTTCAATGAACCCACGGATATTATCCACAAATTCAACCACTTGTGTATAATTAATAGCCACAATACTACATATTGTTGATAATTTGTTTAGCATTCGACATGATCCGGCAATCATTTATTTTTTTATACACAGGTTGTCCATGCGACAAGGATTTTTTGGCGCTTGTTGGGCATAAGTGGATAACTTTGAGGAATTGTGGATTATTAAATTTGCCTTGGTAGCTGTGGATAAACGTTAATTAGGAGAGGGAAAAGAGGGAGGAGGTTTTCGGTTGACTTTTAGTTCCGATTTATGTTTTAATATATAAAGGTGTTTTCTGTGAGGTGTCTTCTCAGACAAATGAAAATGATGATCTTGTAGATACTGTCCTACCTGGGACGGCCAAGCCGTTTATAGACAGTCCATTAAGTTCCTGCAAGGGAGGTGCAATACATGAGACCGACGTTCAAACCGAATGTAAGCAAGCGCAAGAAGGTGCACGGGTTTCGCGCAAGAATGAGCACGAAAAATGGCCGCAAAGTGCTGGCTGCCCGCCGTCTGAAAGGCAGAAAAGTTCTGAGTGCGTAAGTCAGGTTAGGTAAGACCACTACGGTGGTCTTTTTTTACATATAAGAGGATAAGCATCGCGCTTATCCTCTTATATGTCTGGGGAAACGGGTAGTGTTCCTTACTGGGAGCTTAGCCGTTTCTTCTTGCATAAGAGGGGAAATAACCGGCTGCCTGCGTTAGGGATGGCGCTTTAAGGCTGCTGCCTGCCTCGTTTAATGAAGTCCTCAGGTGACTATAATAATAAGAAGAAAAATTTTGAAGACCCTTTAAGGTCTTTGAAACAAGGAGATTCCCGTGCATAAAAGCTTGCGTTTACGAAACCGCGCCGATTTCAGCCGCGTATACAGACATGGGAAGTCGTTTGCGAATCATCAGTTTGTGGTGTACTGGTTCAACCGAAAGCAGTTGGAGCGGTTCCGGGTCGGTGTATCGGTCAGCAAAAAGGTTGGGAACGCCGTTGTCCGCAACCGGATGAGAAGACTCGTGAAAGAGATCGTACGTCACCACGAAGCCGAGATCGCCGGCGGGCTGGATATGGTATTCATCGTTAGAAAAGGAGCTCTGGACATGAGCTATGCGGAGCTTGAAAAAAGCGTGCTGCATGTGCTGCGCAAAGCCAAGCTGCTCAAGGCTTCGCGCAAATAGATGGGACGGCTGGGCTTGTTTATTTGTCTTCATAATTATGGTATGATTTACGGTGCAATGGAATGTTTAAGAGAGGGGTTATGAAGTGTCTCTATTGAAGACTAGACGAGGAAAATGGTTTCTCCTCATCACCGGATTGGTTCTAATGATGGCTGTTTTGTCTGGGTGCGGTCAATCGGCCACGGTTACGCATACAACAGAGGATTTGAAGAACGGGAACTTTTGGGAAAAAAATGTTGTTTTTTATTTTGCCGAGGCGCTGGAATTATTTGCGAGATGGTTTAACGGAGAATATGCGCTGGCCGTCCTTGCAATGGTAATTATCGTCCGTACGCTTATCTTACCCCTGACGATGAAGCAGATTAAGAGCTCACGGGCTATGCAGGCCATTCAGCCTGAGCTTCAAAAAATTCAGAAAAAATATAAAGACAATCCCCAAAAAGTCCAGCAGGAAACAATGCGGCTCTTCCAGGAGAACAAAGTCAATCCAATGGCGGGCTGTCTGCCGCTGATCGTACAAATGCCGATCTTTATCGCTCTTTACAACTCGATTTATTACAATCCCCATCTGCGGGAGCATTCGTTCCTTTGGCTGCAGCTCGGAAAGCCCGACCATTTGTTCATCCTGCCGGCGCTTGCCGCGATAACGACATATTTGCAGACCAAAATGATGTCGTCGATGAATCCGATGCAGCAGCAGGGCCCTATGCAGTTCATGCTGATGGTTTATCCGGTTTTAATCTTTATTATGTCTTACAACTTCCCGTCCGCACTGCCGCTTTACTGGGTATTCAGCAACCTGTATACCATCGGTCAGAATTATTTTCTTTACCGGGGAAATAGCACTCCCCAAACGGCAGCCGTTGATTCTGACAGCGGTGGTAAGGCGAAGTTGAAGGAGGCCAAAAAGTCCAAATGAACAAAGTCGTCGCGACAGGGAAAACCATTGAAGAAGCTGTAAAGCGCGGACTTGCCCAGTTGGCAGCCGAAAAGGACAAGGTTACGGTCACCGTGCTTGAACAGCCGTCAAGAGGATTCCTGGGATTAATCGGTGCGAAGGACGCGAAGGTGGAACTGACCTTGCTTCCTGAACCTGCACCGGTATCAGCGGCGAGTGCTCCATCACTGCCTCAGCAGAACGAAACAGAGACGACAAGAGAGGCGATCGGGGGCGCACCCCGCCAGGATTCCGAAAAACCGGTAGAGGAAGCTTATCAGGAGGCCATTCGTTTTATAGTGGATGTCGCCCGGAGTATGGGACTTCACGTAGATGTGGAAGTCATTCACTCCAAGGATGCCGACACACTGCAAATCTCCGGTCCGGATTTGGGGCTGCTGATTGGCAGAAGAGGACAAACTCTCGATGCATTGCAATATTTGGCCAATATCGTTGCCAATCGTTATTCCGACAGCTTTATCCGTCTTGTGCTGGATGCGGAGAATTTCCGTCAACGGCGCAAGAAGACGCTTGAGGATCTGGCAGACCGTCTGGCAGGCAGGGTCGTTCGTACCCGCAAGGAAGTTGTGCTGGAGCCCATGCCGTCGCAAGAGCGGAAGATTATCCATTCCAGACTTCAGGATCACCGCCAGGTGAACACCTACAGCAAGGGCGAAGAGCCGAATCGCCGTGTCGTTATTACATTGAAGTAGAGACTATAGCCGCAATGACTCCTTGACACTGTAAGGGGTCATTGTTTTTTTAACGAATATTTGGTGCTTGATTATTTGATGAGGAAAGGTGAAGGTAGACATGTTTAGTGATACAATCGCCGCTGTTTCGACGGCAGTCGGCGAGGGAGGAATCGCAATTATCCGGGTAAGCGGACCGGACAGCATCACTCAGGTAGCACCTTTGTTCCGAAGCCGGATTCCACTGACGGAAGCAGAGAGTCACACCGTTCACTATGGACATATCGTAAGTCCTGGCAATGGCGAAATTATGGAAGAAGTACTCGTCACTGTCATGAGGGCCCCGCGTTCTTTTACGACTGAAAATGTTGTGGAGATCAGTACGCATGGGGGTGTCATCTCGGTGCGCAGAGTGATGGATATACTGCTTCAGCAGCAGATCCGCCTGGCGGAGCCCGGAGAATTTACCAAGCGGGCATTTCTCGGAGGCCGAATCGATCTGTCCCAGGCTGAGGCGGTAATTGACCTCATTCGCTCAAAGTCCGATCGCGCTTTTTCCGTTGCTCTGAAGCAGGTGGGAGGTTCATTGTCGCAGCGGATCGGGGATCTTAGACAAAGTCTGCTGGAGCTGCTCGCTCATATTGAGGTCAATATCGACTATCCCGAGCATGATGTTGAACTGCTGACGGCGGAATATGTCAAAGACAAGAGCAGTGAAGTAATGGCAGGGATTGACCAGCTGCTTAAGACAGCGACTCAAGGAAAAATTCTGCGCGAAGGGATTACGACTGCTATTGTCGGCCTTCCTAATGTCGGAAAATCGTCGCTGCTTAATGCGCTGGCCCGAGAAAATAAAGCGATTGTGACGGATATTCCCGGAACGACCCGGGATGTCATCGAAGAATTCGTCACGATAAACAACATTCCGCTTAAGCTGCTGGATACGGCTGGTATCCGTGAAACTATGGATGTTGTGGAAAAAATTGGGGTAGAACGTTCCAAAGCTGCCGTCAGTGAGTCCGATCTTATTCTGCTTGTGCTGAATGCCAGTGAGCCTCTGCATGAGGATGAATTAACTTTAATGGAACAAATCCACGGTAGACAAGTTTTATGTATCATGAATAAAATGGACTTACCGTCGAAATTGGACAAAAGTGTGCTGCTGCAGCATTTCGATGAATCTGCTATCGTTTCAATGTCCGTGCTGGAAGAGAAGGGCCTTGACCGGCTGGAGGAGGCCATTTCCGAACTCTTCTTCGGAGGCAAGCTGGAGTCCGGCGATTTGACCTATGTCAGCAATGTGCGTCATATCGCGCTGTTAAAAAAATCGCATAAGTCGCTTCAAGATGCATACGAAGCAGCGGAACAGCTGATTCCAATCGACATGATCCAGATTGACGTCCGGCTTGCCTGGGAACAGCTTGGAGAGATTGTCGGCGATACGGCGGCTGATTCGCTGCTGGACCAAATTTTTTCGCAGTTTTGCTTAGGAAAATAAGACATACGGCGCTAGAGAGCCGTTTTTAATATAAAGGAGGAAATGTAATGAGTTATGAAGGAGGAAGCTATGACGTGATCGTCATCGGCGCGGGGCATGCAGGCTGCGAAGCCGCCCTGGCCGCCGCCCGCATGGGCTGCACTACCTTAATGGTGACGATCAATTTGGATATGATTGCGTTCATGCCCTGCAACCCGTCGATCGGTGGACCGGCCAAAGGTCATGTCGTCCGTGAAATCGATGCTCTTGGCGGTGAAATGGGCCGCAATATTGATAAGACTTTCATCCAGCTACGTATGCTTAATACCGGAAAGGGACCGGCTGTTCACGCGCTGCGCGCTCAGGCCGATAAGTTTCTGTACCAGCATACAATGAAAGAAACGATGGAAAAGACGCCGAATTTGACGCTGCGTCAGGGAATGGTAGAACGGCTCGTTGTAGAGAACGGTGTTTGCGCAGGTGTGATAACCAAGACGGGAACGATTTACCGCAGTAAAACCGTCATTTTGACTACGGGCACTTATCTGCGGGGTAAGGTAATTATGGGCGAGACCACTTACGAGAGCGGTCCGAATAATCAACAGCCTTCGGTTAAGCTCTCGGAGCACCTGCGTGAGCTGGGCTTTGAACTGGTGCGTTTCAAGACCGGCACTCCGCCGCGTGTGCACAAGGATACGATTGACTTCTCCAAGACGGAAATCCAGCCGGGTGATGAGCATCCGAAATTCTTCTCCTACGAGACGAAATCGTCGGACAACGAGCAGCTTCCCTGCTGGCTGACCTATACGTCGGAGGATACCCATGCGATTATTAATAGCAATCTGCATCGCGCTCCGATGTTTACCGGCATTATTGAAGGAACGGGACCGCGTTATTGCCCTTCTATCGAGGACAAGGTAGTTCGTTTCAGCGACAAGCCGAAACACCAAATATTTCTTGAACCGGAAGGAAAAAACACTGCTGAATATTATGTTCAAGGCCTGTCTACCAGCTTGCCTGAAGATGTCCAACTCTCCATTCTGCGCTCGATTCCTGGGCTGGAAAAGGTTGAAATGATGCGCAACGGATACGCCATTGAATATGACGCGATGGTGCCTACCCAACTGTGGCCGAGCCTGGAAACGAAGCGCCTGCCTGGTCTGTTCACGGCTGGACAGATCAACGGTACTTCCGGGTATGAGGAGGCAGCGGGACAGGGAGTGATGGCCGGCATTAATGCTGCCCGCAAGGCGCAGGGGAAAGAACCGGTTATTTTGGACCGGTCCCAGGGCTATATCGGCGTGCTGATTGACGATCTTGTGACCAAGGGTACGAATGAGCCCTACCGTCTGCTTACTTCCCGGGCAGAGTACCGGCTGCTGCTTCGTCACGACAATGCCGATCTTCGTCTAACCCCGATTGGTTATGAAATCGGTTTGATTTCTGAAGAACGTTATGCGGCTTTTATGGATAAGAAGCAGAAGGTGGAACAGGAAATCCAAAGAATGCAGGGTACAAAGGTGAAGCCGTCCGAAGTAAATTCCACATTGGAAGAAAAAGGATCTGCACCGATTGTCGACGGCAGCAATCTGCTTATCTTGATGCGCCGGCCGGAAGTGGATTATTCATTTGTAGAGCGGATTTCTCCGCCGCCGGTCCTATTGGATGAGGAAATGAAGGAGCAGGTTGAAATTCAAATCAAGTATGCCGGTTACATCGAGAAGCAGCTTCAGCATGTGGAGCGGCTGCAAAAGATGGAGCAAAAAAAGCTTCCTGATGACATCGATTACAGCGATATTCATGGGTTGGCCATCGAAGCCCGGCAAAAGCTGGCCAAGATTCGTCCGATTTCCATCGGTCAGGCATCCCGCATCTCCGGCGTGACACCGGCTGATATCTCTATCCTGCTAGTTCATTTGGAACACTATAACCGGGTGACCGCAGCGAAAGGATAAGAGACCGTTATGGATACAGTTCAAGATCAGTTTGCTCGGCGGCTGGAAGAGCAGGGGATCTCAATTTCCTCTAAGCTGGATCAGTTTGAGAGTTATTACCGGGAGCTTATTAGCTGGAATGAAAAAATGAATCTCACAGGCATTACCGAACGTGAACAGGTATATACTAAACATTTTTATGACTCCCTGTCACTTGCCTTTTTTGTAGATATGACTGCAGTTGAACGGATGGCCGATATTGGCTCCGGAGCAGGGTTCCCAGGCATCCCGCTTAAAATTGCATTTCCTCATATAAAGCTGACCATTGTTGACTCACTTAGCAAGCGCATTTCTTTTCTCCAGCATGTCTGTGACGAGCTTAAGCTGGAAGGGGTGGAGCTGATTCATGGCCGGGCAGAGGACATTGCAAGACAGGCTTCGCATCGGGATCAATATGACTTGGTTACAGCGCGCGCGGTTGCAAGGATGGCTTTGCTGAATGAGTTTTGTTTGCCTTTTGTACGTAAGGACGGTATTTTCGCCGCCATGAAAGGCAGTGATCCTACGGAGGAAATAAGCGAGTCCAAGTTCAGTCTTAAAGAACTGCGTGGTCAATTGGAAAAGGTAGAATCGTTCAGTTTGCCTGTTGAGGATTCAGCCAGACATATTGTTATTATCCGCAAGACCGGCACTACACCGGTTAAATATCCACGTAAAGCAGGTATACCTGCTAAAACTCCTCTTCTCTAAATGTTTCACGTGAAACATTTAGAAACAGAGGTTTGGCAATCAAAGGCCGTCTTCCGCACGGGAGGCGGCTTAATATAATTGTTAGCAGAGTGTTTAAACTGGCGCTTAAAAGAGCGGTCTTCTGTTTTCTATCCACATGAGGGCTAGAGTAAGCTTATAATAGGAATGAATTCTCGGTCCATGTAGGTTGAGCAGGGGAGAGGACCCTATATCTGCAATGAATAACATTTTACATAACTATATACGCTGAACATGATAAATGACATCAGGATGAGGGTTGCGAAAGGGAAGTTTGGAACTGAAAGAGCGATTGCGACCGCTCAAAAACTTTCTGGACGAAAGTAAGCTTCGAAAGCATAGGCTATCTCCAGATTTCATCCGCAAACACCGGTTAAATCAAGAAGAGTTGGGATGGACAGGGTCCAGAGCCGAAAATCAAAACATTGCTCATAGTTACAGCTACGAATCTGATGCGGAAATGTGAAGTTATCTTATATAACTGCAGTTTATTCGTTTATATTGAAGGAAAATAGGTCCATATGAAGAATAGGATTATGGACAGAAAAGTGATAGAATAATATAGTAACGATGCGGTGCCAAAGGCGCCGTCTGGGCACGTTGATGTTTTTTCATTCTTGCAGCATTATGACCTAGAACCGAATTGCACCTCTTAGTCATTCATGAATTTTAACGATAATTTAGAGGAGCAATTTGCCCGGCATAGAGCTGAGTTGTGCCTGATCCGCATAAAGTTTTTTGATTTGTACGATTGTTTTTCCGAATCAAGGTCAAGATCGTACTATAATGAAATTAGGTGGTAATGAACGGAATGAAAGAACAATTCACCAGACTGTTTGGATTTACCGAGCGAAGCAGCGGAGAAGAAATCAAGCAAATCCGGGTCAATGATGTAGTCAGCAGTCCTTATCAGCCTCGTACAATTTTTGATGATGAGAAGATTGATGAACTATGCCAGACGATTAAAACTCATGGAGTGATTCAACCGATTGTCGTTCGCATGATAGATTCCCACTATGAGATCATTGCAGGGGAGCGGCGCTGGCGTGCGGTTAAGAAGCTGGGGATGGAGACTATTCCGGCAATCGTGCGTGATTTCAACAATTCGCAGGCTGCTTCTATTGCTCTTATTGAGAATTTGCAGCGAGAGAATCTCACTTCCATTGAAGAAGCTGTTGCTTACCAGAAGCTGATTGATTTGCATCAATTGACTCAGGAGAGTCTCGCGCAGCGGCTCGGCAAAAGCCAATCCACCATTGCCAACAAAATCCGGTTACTCCAACTGCCGGAAGAAGTTAAGACCGCTCTGATGGAAAGGCAAATCACAGAAAGACATGCGCGGTCGCTATTATCACTGGATAGTGAGGAAATGCAGCTTAAAGTGCTTGGAGAAATTATATCCAAAGGATTGAATGTAAAGCAGACCGAAGCGCGAATAGCCTTTTATAAGGAATCCTCCAAAATCAAAAAAACAAAACGAATCTCTTATACAAAAGATGTACGGTTGGCACTCAACACGATTCGTCAATCGATTGATATGGTGACCGGTTCGGGAATGGAAATAAAGACTTCTGAAAACGATCGCGGCGACCATTATGAGATCGTTATACAAATTCCAAAAAGATAAAATGATTGCATAGCTGAAGGCGGCCCTGAGGTGAATGGCTGCCTTTTCTGCGACTTATCCATGAAGGTATGACTCTTCAAAAAAATGCAGTCTATCTCATCATCATTGTGAAACGACTACAAGATTTTTCCCAACTATTCGAGGTGAATTAAGTGTCCAAAATTATTGCCATAGCAAATCAAAAAGGCGGTGTCGGTAAAACAACGACTTCTGTGAACCTGGGAGCCGGTCTGGCTACTTTGGGCAAAAGGGTACTGCTTGTTGACATTGATCCGCAGGGTAATACCACAAGCGGCGTAGGCATAAATAAAGCGGATGTAGAGAATTGTATATACAATATTCTGATTGATGACATACCTCCACATGAAGCTATCCTTGAGACGAAAATTGATGGTCTTAACATCATACCAGCCACTATTCAGCTGGCAGGCGCGGAGATTGAATTGGTATCGACCATATCAAGAGAATTGCGGCTTAAGAAAGCGCTCGGCCTTGTGAAAAAGAATTATGATTATATTATCATCGATTGTCCGCCGTCTCTGGGCATTCTGACAATCAATTCGCTGACTGCGGCTGACTCCGTTATTATTCCAATTCAATGTGAATATTACGCGCTGGAGGGTTTAAGTCAGCTCTTAAATACTGTCAGACTGGTACAGAAAAATTTAAATCCTCATTTACAAATTGAGGGAGTCCTGCTGACAATGCTGGATGCCCGGACCAATCTCGGGATACAGGTTATTGAAGAAGTGAAAAAGTATTTTCAGGAAAAAGTGTACCGGACGATTATCCCGCGTAACATCAGGTTAAGTGAAGCGCCATCTCACGGACAATCCATTATCACTTATGATCGGCGCTCCAAAGGTGCGGAAGTGTATTATGAGTTGGCAAAGGAAGTGTTATCTTATGAGTAAGCGTTTGGGTAAAGGATTGGATGCCCTAATCCCTTCCTTGTCCATTAATGAAGATGATAAAGTGGTGGAAATTCCTCTTTCACAGCTCCGTGCCAATCCTTACCAGCCTCGTAAAGATTTTAATGAAGAGGGCATTCAAGAGTTGGCCGAATCCATTCGCCAGCATGGGGTTATTCAGCCGATTATAGTGCGAAGTGTACTTAAAGGCTATGAGATTATTGCTGGTGAACGCAGATTCCGCGCTTCGCAGTACTGTGGAAAGGCAACGATTCCGGCTGTTGTCCGCAGCTTTAGTGATCAACAGGTTACCGAAATTGCACTAATTGAAAATCTGCAGCGTGAGGATTTGAACGCTATGGAAATAGCAGTTGCCTATCAAGGACTGATGGATCAGTTTTCACTTACACAGGAAGAACTATCCTTAAAGGTTGGAAAATCTCGTCCGCATATTGCTAACTTTTTGCGGCTGCTAACGCTTCCGGAAGAGGTGAAGGAATTTGTTTCACGTGGAACAATTTCGATGGGACATGCGCGTGCGATTGTAGGATTGAAAGAACCGGAACTGATCAAGCAGTTCGCTCAGCAATGTGTGGATCAGCAATGGAGTGTAAGGGAACTGGAAGAAGCGGTAAAAAATCTGGACCGTAAACCGTCCGGCGGGGTAAAAACGAAGGTCGTTAAACGCGACCCATACATCGATAATGTGGAAGAAATTTTACGTGAACGATTTAAGACGACGGTGAAAATTAAACAGGGCAAGGATAAAGGCAAAATCGAATTGAATTATTACAGTGCTCAGGATCTGGAACGACTGCTGGAACTTCTCGGAAATTAATGAATACTACCTGGGAAACATATCCTGATCTATCCGTAAAGGATAATGATGGATATGTTTTTTGCACGAAGGAACGGTATGTTCAAAAATCAAGGGGGCGAGAACTTGAATGAGTTTGTCTATTTAGATCATGCCGCAACCTCATGGCCGAAACCTCCGGAGGTTGTACAGGCAATGATGGATGCTCTGCAGCATGCTGGGGCCAATGCCGGAAGAGGAAACTATTCACTTGCTATGGGAACCGGAAGGGTGCTGGTTCGTGCGAGAATGGCATTAGCGGAATTGTTCGGAGTGGCCAACGCGCAGGATATCGCGTTTACGCATAATACGACGATGTCGCTTAATATGGCGATTCAAGGAACACTTCGCCCGGGAGATCATGTCATTTCAACGATGACTGAGCATAATTCGGTACGACGGCCGCTGGAATATTTGCGGAGGACCAAGGGGGTTGAAGTTGATTATTTAAAGGTCGACTTGGAAGGACAGCTTGATCTGCAGGAATTGAAAAAGACTTTCAAATCCAATACTAGAATGGTCATCTGCAGCCACAGCTCAAATTTGCTTGGGAGTATTCTGCCAATTGGTGAAATAGGGAATATGGCCAAAGCGTATGGAGCCGTGTTTTTGGTGGATGCCGCCCAAAGTGCCGGATCACTGGATATCGATGTAGGCAAAATGAATATCGATCTTCTAGCCTTTCCAGGACATAAGGGTCTTCTTGGACCGCAGGGAACAGGGGGGCTGTACATTTCGCCGGAACTCGATTTGGAG
Organism: Paenibacillus durus; assembly: GCF_000756615.1. Classification (NCBI taxonomy): domain Bacteria; kingdom Bacillati; phylum Bacillota; class Bacilli; order Caryophanales; family Paenibacillaceae; genus Paenibacillus; species Paenibacillus durus. Next base: position 6,027,050 of record NZ_CP009288.1, on the reverse strand, counting down.
CCGCTTATGCACGGGGGTACGGGAAGTCAATCAGAGAATAGCGAGCAGCCGAATGTAAGACCCGACAAATATGAAGCGGGGACGCAGAATACAGTAGGGATTGCGGGACTGCTTGCAGGAGTACAGAAAGTACAATCACTGGGTACGGAAAATATACGCAAGCATGAGTGGAACCTTATTCAATCCCTTATGGAGGGGATGAGAGATATTTCCGGGATGAGATTTCTTGGCCCGGCCGAAGGTGTTCCGCGTACGGGGCTTCTGTCATTTGTCATAGAGGGAGAAGAATCGGCACAAATTGCCCATCGTCTTGACAGGGAGTATGGAATTGCCGTACGGGCAGGAATGCATTGTACGCCACTCGCGCATAAAGCCGCCGGGACGCTGCAGAGCGGCGCGGTAAGAGTGAGTGTAGGTGTGGATACGACAGAACAAGATGTCGGTATGATGCTGCATGCAATGAGGGAACTCTATAGCGGGCGGCGCAGCAGATAAAGAAAAAGGACGGTCTTATCGATGTCAGAAATGAACCAGTTTTTAGGCGATCAACTGCAATGGTTTATCCCGGGTATTGCAATTCTCTTGCTCTTGATGTTTATACTTATTCTTGCGCAGGGAAGCAAACTGCGGTCCATGCGGCGAAAGTATGATGCCATGATGTCAGGAACGGGAATTGAAGATTTGGAAAGCCTGTTGGTCGATTTGAAAACTCAGAACGACCTGCTGGAAGAAACCCAGCAGCTGCAGAAGAAAGCGATAGAAGCGCTTCAGTTAAAATTACAGGGCATAAAAGGACATATTGCTCTGAAACGCTATAATGCTTTTGGAGACCGTGGAAATGACCTCAGTTTCTCGCTGGCCATTCTCGATGACCACCGAACCGGTATGGTGCTTACCAGTCTGCACAATCGCGACAACTCCTATATTTACGCCAAGACGCTTAATGCAGGCGAACCGCAATATCCGCTTTCGCCCGAGGAACAAGAAGTGGTCACTCTTGCGCTGCAGCGGATTTAGAGTGTACATGCCACTGCTTCATAGCCGAAAAGAGGCTGGAAGCGATAATCTCCGATAACTTCATGACAAGGCTAAGCCGTGTGTTTTGCAATACGAAATATTCCATAAAGCCGCCGACGTTAACGATTCCAGTTAAATGGATATCGCCTACCGGCGGCAGTTGTTTGTTTACACCCGCTCCGGGGCGCAGAGGACCCTCAACGACCTGAATCGAACCAACGCTTGTGGAATGTCCCAGACAGGCATCAATGCCGATTATATAGGGGTTGTCATGGCGCTCACGAATCAGGTTAAGCGTCTCCTCCAGATTGACCGCATGCACCGGATTGTCGAGTGTTCCATATAGAGAGAACTGCGGGCTGTGAAAGCGGGACAAGGCTGTGCCTACAAGCGGTCCGAGCGCATCTCCGGTCGAACGGTCGGTGCCGATGCAGACAACGACAATCTGAGCGCCGGCACGGGCGCGGGAGAAATGGAATAGCAGCCGGTGAATGATTGCAGAATAGATTTCAGGGTCTGTATGTGATATTTTTAAACAAGACATTTCTTGCAATGGCATTGGATTAGAGGAATAATACATATAATCTTCCTTTCCAGGACATTTCTACTTGATGTTAGCTAGTATATGGATAGAAGGGCAGTTTTATACTCCAGTATGAAGAGATGAGCCCTGAAGCCTATGAGGAGTGTGACCAATGAACGAGGAACTGTTGATAGCGTTTGATTCTACCCAGCAGGCGCTGCGCGCCGAGATGCTGCTGGAATATGCTGAAATTGAGATTGACACCTGTCCGACGCCAAAAGATATTACCGCCGGCTGCGCCATGTCGATTCAATTTTTTCGCCGCGAGCTTGCTAAGGTTGAACAGATTATAAAGGAAGAGACAATTGAAATCCGCGGCATCTACGGCAGGGACGAGCATGATGGCGGGTACAGATTAATTTCAGAGTGAGGAGGAGGAGGAAATGCGTCACTGGCTGGGCTGGCTGCTGAGTGCCGATACTCCGGAAGGGACAGTGAATCAGGCGGTAGACAAGGCGGTTCAGTTTAGGGATAAAATATGGAACTGGGTAACCGATGCCGATATGTGGGCCAATGTATTGTTTGCGGGCCTGCGTATTATTTTTATATTCATCCTGACACGGATAATCATTAAGGTTGTATACGGCGTTATTGATCGTTCATTGGAACGAAAGAGCAGCAGAGGGTTGCTGGCTAATACACGGCGCTTCTCAACGGTTGGCGAGCTGCTGAAGAATACCGTAACGATTGTCTGCAATTTTATCATGATTCTGATTATATTATCGGAGTTCCATTTCGAACTGGCTCCGCTGCTGGCAAGTGCAAGCGTGCTCGGTCTTGCCATTGGTTTTGGCGCACAGAGTTTGGTGAAAGATGTAATTACCGGCTTTTTCATTATCCTGGAGGATCAATTTGCGGTAGGCGATGTGATTGCAACTGGCGGATTCAAAGGCACTGTTGAAATGATCGGATTGCGTACGACCAAGCTGCTTGGTATTAATGGCGAAATGTATATCATTCCAAACGGTACGATAGCGAACGTGACGAATTACTCGATGGCTAACGCCCTGGCTGTTGTCGATGTTCCGGTGAAAATCGAACAGAGTCTTGAAGAAACGATGGGTATAATCCGTCAGGCGCTTCAAGGCATTGAAGAACGCAATAATAATGTTGTGGCATTTCCGAACGTTCTGGGAATTCAATCGATGAGCACTTCCGAGTATGTGGTTCGCGTAACCGCCAATACGCTGCCGAATAAAAGAGAAGCCGCACAGCGTCAGATTCAGAGCGATATTAAAAAAGCGCTTGAACAGCAGGCGCTGAAGGCTGCGGAGCGGGCTCGACAAGAACAGGCGGAGGCGGAAGCCAAGGCTCACCCCGAATCAGAAACGCAGTCAGGAGCTAAGGTGTTAGCTGACGAGGAACTGTCTGTGCCAACTTCGGAGCAGCAAACCGCGCGCAAGGCGGCAAGAACGGGATTGCTGGAACAGGCGGCTGGGGAAGCCAAAGAAAAAGGGGGGAAGCCTGATGGAACGTAAAAACTTTCAACTGGGTGATATCGTGCAGATGAAGAAGCCGCATCCATGCGGAACGAATGAAATGGAAGTCATCCGCATGGGGATGGATATCCGAATTAAGTGTACAGGCTGCCAGCACAGTGTACTGATTCCCCGCGCTAAATTTGAGAAGAATTTAAAAAAAGTGCTTAGATCGGCTGAGAAAAAAGTGGATAATAATTAAGCTTGCAATTACCCTGGTTGGATGATACAATAAATCTTGCTGCGGAGAGGTACCCAAGAGGCCCAAGGGGGCTGACTCGAAATCAGCTAGGCGTGTCAAAGCGTGCGTGGGTTCGAATCCCACTCTCTCCGCCACTAAAGCCAAAGCTAATAAATGTGATGAAATTAACCTTCTGCCTTGTATAGGCGGGAGGTTTTTTTGTTATGAATTAACAACGCCTAGCGTTCCCGTATCTTAATAATTCTGGTAAGTTAATACTATGTGAACGAATATGCTGAAAGAAACTTTTTTGGTAAGGCTGGGTGTGAGCGGGTCTACTAAAACCTGTTAGCCAGCCGGGGTGCAATTAATGGGGAGGGAATCTTGTTGCAGCATCGTGTATTGTTGGTTGAGGATGACGAAGCCATCAGTGAGATGGTTCGCTCGTATTTAGTGAAAGAGGGCTATCAGGTAGAGAGCGCCTTCGACGGAGAGGCGGCTGAGCATGTTTTTCGCGGTAAAGGTCCCTTTGATCTTGTGCTACTTGACCTGATGCTGCCGAATCGGAGTGGAGTGGATATTCTTCAGAGCATTCGTAAATTAAGTTTGGTACCCGTGATGATTGTGTCCGCAAAAGATACCGATGTCGATAAGGCGCTGGGACTCGGATTTGGAGCGGATGATTATATCAGTAAGCCATTCTCCATGATTGAGCTTGCGGCACGGGTGAAGGCGGCTATCCGCCGGGCGGAATATGCCTCAGGCCGTGGCCCGTTCGAAGAGACAGCCAATCCGAATCACAGCATTACCCTGGGCGGGCTGATGGTGGATTTCGATAATTTCTTGGCGCTGAAGAACGGGGAAGAGGTGAAGCTGACGGCTAAGGAATTTCAAATCCTGAAACTTTTTATGACCCACCCGGGCCGTGTGTTCACCAAAGCGCAGATTTATGGGATGGTATGGGAGGATGAATATTACGGGGATGAGAATGTGATTAACGTACATATGAGAAGGCTGAGGGAGAAGATAGAGGACGATCCCTCCCACCCTGTATATATCAAAACATTATGGGGTATCGGTTATAAGCTGGGAGATGCGGTGCAATGACTGCAGTGCTTGGAGTTGTGATTGTTCTGCTTCTGTTGGGTCTTGTGATGCAACACCGGAAGTCGCGTCATCATTCACGCCAGTTCACATACATCCACGATAAACTGGATCAGATCCTTTCACAGCATTCACAGGAACGGTTGCTGGTGTTCAGCAGCTCGCCCGAACTGCAAACGCTGCTGACTGATGTGAACCGGCTGCTGGATCTCAATCATGAAGGAATCGCCCGGAGAAATAAACTGCAGAAATCAATGCGCCAGATGCTGGCGAATGTGTCGCATGACCTGAAGACGCCGCTGACCGTCGTTCTTGGGTATGTCGAAACGCTGCTGCAGGACGACGATATGGACGCCGAAGAACGGGAGCGGCTGCTGAGGATGATCCACCGGAAGGCTGGAGAGGTAATCACGCTGATGAATACCTTTTTTGACTTGGCCAAGCTGGAATCGGGAGATCATGAGCTCCCACTGTCAAGGGTAGAGGCCGGTGAAGTGTGCCGCAGAAATATTTTGGCCTTTTACGATATCCTAAACGCCAAAGGTATGGATGTAGCGATTGAGATTCCAGATGAAGGCTGTTACATACGGGGGAATAATGAGGCGCTGGACCGGATTCTGTCCAATCTGCTGTCCAATGCGATCAGGTACGGGGCCGCCGGAGGGGTGCTTGGGTTAAAGCTTTATAGTGATACGAACACCGTAAATATTGAAATTTGGGACCGGGGAAAGGGGATTACCGAGGACCATCAGGATAAAGTGTTCGAGCGCCTGTACACGCTGGAGGATTCACGGAACCGGGTCTATCAGGGAAGCGGCCTCGGACTGACGATTACTAAAAGATTAACGGAACAGATGAATGGTAAAATTTCGCTAGTGAGTGTGCCTTTTGTCAGAACGGCCTTTACGGTTGCTTTCCCCAGGTTAAAAATTTGAATCGGCAGTCAGGGTCAGGAGATATCGGTCCTGGAGCCGCCATCTTAAGAATTTCGTAAGATTACATTAATAAAAAAGAAAATTCCGCTCTGTACAATAAAAACCAGGAACAGAAAGAGAAATCCAAAGGGGGAAGCGGAAATGACGGTAATTCTCCGGACACGAAATTTAAGCAAGATGTACAAGGGGGGAAATAGCGTAAGCAGCGTAAACATGACAATTAGACAGGGTGAAATCTACGGATTTCTGGGCCCGAACGGCGCGGGCAAAACAACTGTGATGAAGATGATTACGAATCTCGTAAAGCCGACGGAAGGCGAAATCGAATTTTTCGGTGAAGTTATGACGAGCCGTTCCTATGAGATGCTAAAACGAATGGGGAGCATTATCGAGTATCCGGTTTTTTACGACAAGCTGTCTGCCCGTGAGAATCTGCTGCTGCACGCTGAATATATGGGCTACTACAACCGTCAGGCGATTGACGATGCGATGGAGTTGGTAAAGCTTAGGGGAGTGGATAAGAAGCCGGTAAAGGAGTTCTCTCTAGGCATGAAGCAGCGTCTGGGTATTGCCAGGGCTGTCATGACCAAACCCGAGCTGCTTATCCTGGATGAGCCGATTAACGGCCTGGACCCGGTCGGCATTAAGGAACTGCGCGATGTGTTTCGGATGCTCAGCAGGGAATATGGAATGACGCTGCTAATCTCCAGCCACATTCTTGGAGAAATTGAGCAGATTGCCGATACGATCGGTGTCATTCGCGGAGGTGTGCTGCTTGAGGAGATGGCGATGGATTCCATTCTCAGCCGGAACACGGAATATATCGAGCTGGTGACAAATTCGGTCAGCAAAGCGGTCTATGTGCTGGAGCACAAACTGCATCTGTCGAATTTTAAAGTGATGGACTCCGGCATAATCCGGATTTATGATGAAGGAGTTTCGCAGCATGAACTGAATAAGGCGCTGGTGGTGGAGGATGTGGAAATAGAAAGTATCAGTAAAAACAAGCACACACTCGAAGATCATTTCATAAGCCTGATTGGGGGTGAGGGCATTGCGTAAGCTCATTTCTCTCGAAATCCGCAAGCATAAGCTGGCTGGAATGCTGAAAGGCGTACTCATCGCCAATCTGGCAATCCTCGCCTTCATGATTCTGGTCGTATTCATTGACGGGAGTGAATTTACAACCTATCCTGAGGTTTTTGAAGGGCTGTATATCTCTATCAGGGGTACATTCATCATCTTTGCTTCCGCTCTGCTTAGCAGGTTAATCATTGACGAGTATAAGAACAACACGATGACCCTGCTGTTTACGTATCCTATTTCGCGGATGAAGCTGATGTATGCGAAGCTCATTATCGTGCTGCTGTTCACTTTTGTTAATATCATTGTGTCGAATATAGTGCTCGGGGCCATCATAGTAGGGATCAATGGTTTCACAAACGCCATTCACGGCGAGATCACTTCGAATCTGCTGATTTCGGAGCTGATCAAGACGGGAGCCAGTGCCATCTACGCGGCGGGTATAGGTCTGATCCCTCTGTATGTGGGAATGCGCAGAAAATCGGTGCCGGCAACCATAGTCAGCGCGGTATTGATCGTCACACTTATTTCTTCCGGATCCGGCGAATTCCGCTTGGGAGATCTGGCGCTTGTCTCGGTATCCCTGGGCCTGCTTGGAATAGCTATCGCTTATCTATCCATTCGTGGGGTGGAGCGGGACGATGTCGCCTGAATCGCTTGCCGGAAGAAACTGATTTATGATAAAATATTACCAGTGTGTTTCTGCGGCAATGGAGAGGTACCCAAGAGGCCCAAGGGGGCTGACTCGAAATCAGCTAGGCGTGTCAAAGCGTGCGTGGGTTCGAATCCCACCTTCTCCGCCACTATACTTACATCAGCTTATTAATCCTTCGTCCAATGGGCGGGGGATTTTTTAAATTACTGGTTATGGACTAAAGATAGCGGGCAGCTTTATTTTCTAACATGAGGTAATGCTGAGCACAGCAAAGAAGGACCCTTACGGGCCCTTCCGAGGCAGCACTTGAATGATTTTTGGAATTTCTCTGTAGAAAGCTGCTAAAGCGAGTAAGGAACACTAAAGGCTTCTGTCTAATAAGACTCTGCCGTCAGCACTCTCCTTGGCCAACCATAGTTGCTGCAACAGAATTCCTGTGAGTTTGTCGGGCTTCATTGTCCAACGGAACCACACCTCTCTCGTGTGCTGCCTGAGAATAGTATGGGCTGGCGAAGCTTGTGTTATACATGGCCGTTAAAAAATTAATGCACACGCGCTTTCTCGACCTTTTTCCATTTGCGGTTTTTGTTAGTGGTCTCCGGGAATGTGTCACCTTTCTTCATTTTAATCGACTTCGGGTTCTGAATCTCCGTATGAAAGCTTCGCGCTTCGCCTACCTCCGTATAGATTCCGGGATTCGGGGCCTTTTGGCCTTCTTCAAATTCGGTCTGTTCACCCATTTTTGTCTCCTCCTTTTCACATTAACAATGGATTGCAGTTCTATTCTGCACACTGCATTGCAGCTTCATGTAACGAAGGGCGGTCCATAATTTAGACAGGACAAAAAGGAATAGAGCTTGCATCAGGTCCACAGATTTGGTATATTATTATAGTTCGAGTTTGTGCTCGATCCTTGCTCCTGACCCGATCAGGGGCCTTAGACCATAAGGAGGTGAAAGTTATGCGCAAATACGAAGTGATGTACATTATTCGTCCTGACATTGAACAAGAAGCCGTTCAAGCAGCAGTCGAAAAATTCCAAGGCATCATCTCCAACGGCGGGGAAATTACGAAGCACGATGTGCAGGGTAAGAAACGTCTTGCGTATGAGATCAAGAAATTCCGTGATGGCGTTTATGTTCTGGTTAACTTCAATGCAGAGCCTGCAGTAGTTGCCGAATTGGAACGTCTGATGAAAATTTCTGACGAAGTTATTCGTTATCTCATCACGAACGACGTTGCCTAACAGCGCGAAGTTCGCTTTGTAAGGAAATCGCTCCAAGGAGGGGACCAAAGATGTTGAACCGTGTCATACTGATCGGCCGATTGACCCGCGATCCTGAGTTGCGCTATACGCCTGCCGGCGTTGCCGTAACCCAGTTTACGCTTGCCGTAGACCGGCCTTTTACAAGCCAAGGCGGCGAACGTGAAGCGGATTTCATTCCGGTCGTTACCTGGAGACAGCTGGCGGAGACCTGTGCCAATTACTTGCGCAAAGGTCGGCTGACGGCGGTAGAGGGACGCATCCAAGTACGGAATTACGAGAATAACGAAGGCAAACGTGTATACGTAACCGAGGTTATTGCCGATAATGTCCGGTTCCTGGAATCTTCCCAGAGCCGAGAGGGCGGAAACGCATCCGGCGGGGGAAATATGCCCGAGCCACCTTCATACGGCGGCGGCGGACGCGGAAACAGCGGAAATGGCGGTTTCTCGCGCAACAATAATCAGGATCCCTTTTCGGGCGACGGTAAGCCGATTGACATATCGGATGATGATTTGCCATTTTAATACGGAAGGACTGAAAAGACAATGGCTTTTAAACAAAGAGAAGGCGGAGACAACGACAAAAGACCTCCACGCCGTGGCGGCCGCAACAAACGTCGTAAAGTATGTTTTTTCACTGTGAACAAAATTACTCACATTGACTATAAAGATACGGAACTGCTGAAGAAATTCATCAGTGAGCGCGGTAAAATTTTGCCTCGCCGTGTAACCGGCACGAGCGCAAAATACCAACGCGCCCTGACAATCGCAATCAAACGTTCGCGTCAAATTGCGCTTCTGCCTTACACTACTGAATAAGACAGGCCCAGAGACAGCCGGTAAACCGGCTGTCTTTTTGTGTGCCAAAAATTCAGAAGGGGTGCAGGCCAGCTATCCGCAGACGGACAATTGACGCAGCCAACCCAATGTAGTAAATTTAAACCATCCTATAACGAAGGGGAAATTTTGATGTCGGTGAGCGTTCTTAACTAAGCAATTTCATATCACCTGAAGGCAGAACGGCGGTTGTTATTTAGCCGCTGAAGCGCACGCTTATTTGAGTGTGCCAGAAGCGCATGTTAACGTGTGCTTTTGGCATGGCTGTGCTGTGCCTATGGTGAATGATTTAGTTAAGAACACGCGACGCGTCAATAGCCTCTTTACGGCTGTTATCCCGTCTAAACGAACAAACCGTGCTCTTGCAGCACGGTTTTGTTTGTTTATCTTGAGAAAGAGGCTGTATTATAGCCCCGGACCAAGGATAGGGACCAGTGTAAGGATTAGGGCAAGGAATGCCGCTGCGGCATTCTTTGCCCTTTTTTGCGTTACGAATCAAACCAGGACGAACCACCAAAACCAATGAGGAGGAAAAAACATGCATGCACAAAGCCAGCAAACGCTCGAATATCATCTGATCAAGGAAGAACTGGGACGATATGCCGTCTCCTATGTCGGCAGGAATCTCATTGCGGAACTAGCGCCGATGACTGAGCTTACGGCGATTCACAGAGCGGTGGAAGAGACGGCGGAGGCGAAGGAATTATTAATAAGAGGATCGAGTGTGCCGATACCCTCGCTAGAAGGAATTGAATGGGTAATGTCGCTGCTGGGAACGGGATATTTGTTCAATGAACAGGATTTTACATCGGTGAGCGTATTCTTGAACAGCTGCAGCCAATTACGCAAGTATATGGCTTCCAAAGAAACAGCGCCGCGGATCAGCGCCTATGCATCTTCGCTGGAGGAACTGAAGACGGTCAGAGCGGAAATCGAACGCTGTATCCGATTCGGCGTAATTGACGACGGAGCCAGCAAGGGGCTGGAGAAGGTGCGCAAACGGCAGAGAGTAACCAAAGAACGGCTGCTTAAGAAAATCGAGAGCGTCATGTCGCGCCACCAGTCCATTTTACAGGAGAATCTGTACAGCCTGCGGGGAGGCCGTTATGTGATCCCGGTGAAGCGTGAGTACCATAAGCAGGTGAAGGGCTCGGTGCTCGATCAATCCACAAGCGGACAGACGGTATATGTGGAACCGGAGGAGGTAGCCGCTCTGCAAGGGGAACTGGAGATGCTGTCGGCTGAAGAAGCGCGGGAAGAGGGCATCATCTTAAGCATGCTGACCGGGCTGATCGAACGGGAGCAGGATGCGCTGCGGCTGAATATCGAAATTACGGGCGTGTATGATTTTATTTTTGCCAAGGCGAAATATGCTGCTGCAATAGGGGCGGAAGCTGTAACCTTCAATGACCTGGGGGATATGCGGCTCTGCGGAGCCCGACATCCGATGCTTGCCGGCATGGTTCCGATCCATGTGGAGTTCGGGAGGGGATTCCGGTCGCTGGTAATCACCGGCCCGAATACGGGCGGAAAGACGGTTGTGCTGAAGACGGTGGGGCTGCTCGTTCTGATGGCTCAGTCGGGACTCTTGATTCCGGCGGACAAAGAGAGCCGGCTTCCTGTTTTTAACAATGTAATGAGCGTAATCGGAGACGGGCAGAGCCTGACGCAGTCACTGAGCACATTCTCCGCACAAATGAAGGGGGTAGACGAGATGCTGCGCACCGCAGGACCGAATGTTCTGCTGCTGATTGATGAGCTGGCCGCAGGCACGGACCCGGGTGAGGGCATCGCTCTGTCGATCGCTATCTTAGAGGAGCTGAGCCGCAAAGGAGCCAATATCATTGTCACGACACATTTTAATGAGTTAAAAGTGTTTGCCTCGGCCGCCCCGCAGTTCCAAAATGCGCGAATGGAATTTGACCCGGCTACGCTCCGCCCGCTCTACAAGCTGACAATAGGGGAAGCGGGGCACAGCTATGCGCTGCAAATTGCAGAGAAGCTGGGGATCGACGTCAGAGTCATTGAACGCTCGCGTCAAATTGCCGGCGGTCAGAGCCGCGAACAGCTGGGCGAACAAGAAATGCGGCTGTGGTATGATAACATAGGAAGGCAAGAAGAGGAAGAAACGGCAGAAATGGCAGAAGGCAAGCGGCCGCATGCAGAGGAAGGGCCTAAGGATCGCCCGGCACAGCCGCATTCTTTTGAAGTCGGGGACGCGGTCTATGTCAGTTCGCTCGGCAGGACGGGAATCGTATACGAGAAACGGAATGCAAGAGGCATGGTAGGCGTCATGGTGCAGAAGCATAAGATGCAGATCAACCATAAGCGCCTTAAGCCTTATCTATCCAAAGATGAGCTGTACCCGGATGAATATGATCTCGACATTGTGCTGGAAACGAAAGAAATCCGGAAGAAACGGAAATTGATGCGGCGCAAACATGTGGAAGGCTTAATGATCATCAAAGAAAAGGAGAGGAACGACTGAGAGTAATAAATAATATTGACGCAATGTATATTGCATTGTATGATGTTTAAAATTTTGTTGAAGAAAAAATTTGTATATATCCGTCTATGAATTTGGTCTGAATTGACCGCTGGTTTATTTATTGACCGCTGGATGAGAAAGCGTTTTACGAAACAAGAGAAGGGAAGGAACACATGAACAACAGATATATAATTAGAGTCCTCGCTCCGGTCCTCTTCGTAATGATGCTGTTGCAGGCTTGCAGCGGGACGGGTGCTCCGGATAATCGAAGCGGGAATGGGCCTTCCCCTCTTGCAGCGGGTAATGAAGGCGAACCGAGAGCGGGAGGCACGGTGACTTACGGTTTTCCTTCACCGTTTAAGGGCTTGTTTGAACCGGCTTTTTATGAAGGTGAAGATGATCTCCGTGTTCTGGAATTCATAACGGAGCCGCTGTTTATAGTCAAGGATGATTTAACTACTGTTCCCGGTATTGCAAGCTGGCAGGAATCTGCCGATCATAAAACCTTCACTTTCAAAATAAAGCCGGGTGTGCACTGGCAGAACGGGGATGAATTAACAGTTGAGGACTGGAAATTCTCGCTTGAGGTCATTGCCGATCCGAACTATACCGGTCCACGCTATTACAGTGTGGAAATGATTGAAGGCGCCGAAGCCTATCACGCTGGAAAGGCGAAGCAAATATCAGGCATACGGATTATCGATCCCTATACCATGGAGCTTAAGGTAACAGCCGCGCGCGTCAATACCATTGATAACCTGTGGGCTTATCCGATGAATAAGAGATATTTTGCAGGAGTGGCGGTAAAAGATATGCCGAATAGCGATCAGGTGCGTAAAGCTCCCATCGGTATCGGACCGTTCCAGGTTACAAACATTCAGCCGGGAGAATTTGTTGAAATGTCCCGCTTTGACAATTATTACAAAGGCAAACCTCTCCTTAACGGAGTGCTGTATAAGGTATTTGACGACAAGATGATTACGAGCCTGTTCGAGCAGGGTGTGATCGATATTGAGCAGGCGCCTCGGGATGCCTATGAAAGGCTGAACAAGCTGGATAATATTACGCTGATGCAATCACCGGATTTATCTTACGAGTATATAGGCTTTAAGTTCGGACACTGGGACGACAAGGCGCAGAAGATTGTTATGGACAACCCGAAGTTCACCGATAAACGGCTGCGGCAGGCGATGTACTACGCTCTGGACCGCCAAGGGATTATAGACGGCTTCTCTTATGGGCTGGGCAAGCTGGTGGAAACGCCGATTTCCAGCGAAAGCTGGGCCAAAATTCCAGAGGATCAAATCAACCGATACCCTTATGATCCAGGGAAGGCCAACGAGCTGCTGGATGAAGCGGGTTATACGGATTTGGACGGGGACGGCTTGCGGGAGAATCCCAAGGGAGCGAAGCTCGTGATTCATTTCGACGGCATGGTTGGCGGCACCAATGATGAGCCTCGCACCGAGGCGATGCTGCAGAACTGGAGAGCTGTCGGTTTGGACGTAAGACTAAACGGCGGAGCGCTGAAGGAAATGAATACCTTCTATACAATGGTGGAAGAGGATGATCCGTCTGTGGAGCTGTTTAACGGTGTCTGGGGATTATCCAATGATCCGGACCCTACCGGATTATGGAGGGAGAATGATCTGTGGAACTATCCGCGGTGGTCCTCTAAGGAGAATGAGCAATTGATCCGCGACGGGATTAGCCTGAAGGCATATGACCGCGATTACCGCAAGCAGGTGTATTACGACTGGCAGAAATTAATAAATGAAGAAGTGCCTATGATTTTCTTTGCGGAGCGCGAGACGATTACTGCGGTAAACAAGCGGCTTCAGGGAGTGAAGATCAATGCGTACACCCATATAATCGATCCTTACAAGTGGTGGATAAAAGACAGCGAATAGGGAGGACACGGGCGTAGTGCTAAAATATGCGCTTCGCAGACTGGCGGGCGCGGTGCCGCTGCTGCTTCTGATCTCAATAGTGGTATTCGTTCTGGCCAAACAGATGCCGGGCGACGGTCTTGGCGGGGGACTGAATCCAGGTAATAAAGATCCTCGTTATATGACGGAAATGCGCGAGAAACTTGGGTACGACGATCCATTGGCTATTCAGTATATCCGCTGGCTTAAAGATATGGCAGCTGGTAATTTCGGACAATCCTTCTTGTACAAAATGCCTGTCGGCGAACTGATCGCCCAGCGTCTGCCAGCAACTTTGCTGCTGGCCGTACTCTCGCTTCTCATTACTTATGGAAGTTCATTGGCTCTGGGAATGATCGCCGGACGCAATCCGGGAAGCCGGCTCGACCGCTTGATCCGAACGGCTGCCTATGTTACTTATGCGATCCCTACCTTTATTGCGGCCATCTTCGCCCTATATCTATTTGCGGTAGTTCTGCACTGGGTGCCTCTTGGCGGCACGGTCTCGGTTGTAACTTCGGGAGGACTGTCGTCGCTCGGAGACAGGGTTGTTCATGCTCTGCTGCCTGCGGCTGTGCTGGGACTGTTCAATACGGCGGCCTACACGCTGTTTTTGCGTAATGAAATCGTGGAGAACAGCGGCAAAAATTACGTGCGCACGGCTGTAGCCAAAGGCATATCCAGATCCTCCGTATATAACAGGCATATACTGCGCAATTCGCTCATTCCGCTCGTTACCTTTCTGGGAATGGATATAGGAGGCCTGCTCGGAGGCTCGGTTGTTATCGAGAATCTGTTCGCCTATCCGGGTATCGGGACACTATTTGTGGCTGCGGTATCCGGCCGGGACTACGCGGTAATGATGGCGGTTACGCTAATGACGGGCTTCATGATCGTCGCCGGGAATGTTGTGGCAGATGTGCTGTACGGATGGCTCGATCCCCGCATACGCGCGGGTTACAACGGAGGAAGATGATGATGCACAAGAACTCGCCCGCTTCACTCATTGGCGCCGCCGCCCGTAAATTTGCCGCGAATCGGTTAGCTGCCATTTCGCTGCTGTTTCTGCTCGCTGTGTTGGCGCTGTGTCTGCTTGCTCCTTGGCTTACAGCCTACGATCCAGCGAAGATCGATCTGCGGGGCCTGAATAAAGGTCCGAGCGCTGAACATTGGCTGGGCACCGACAAGGGAGGGCGGGATATTGTCTCCCGTCTGTTATTTGGAGGCCGGACGACGCTGTGGATCAGTCTGTGCGTATCCGCAATCATAGCCGGTACGGGAACCGTGGTGGGGGTTCTGGCCGGCTATTTTGGCGGATCGGCAGATTCGCTGCTGATGCGAATCACTGATGTTATTTTGTCGTTTCCTTTTTTAATTTTTATTATTGTTGTAAAAAGCATCTATCAAGGCGGCGGAATTCCCTCGCTGATCTGGACAGTGGGGCTGCTGGGCTGGGGCGGATTCGCCCGGATCATCCGGGCAAAGACACTGGCCGAGAAAGAAAATGAATATATTATGGCCGCTAGCGCGCTCGGAGCCGGGACGCTGCGGATATTGACGCGCCATCTGCTGCCTGGCCTGCTGAGTGTCTTTATTACGAATCTGATGTGGACGGCTGCGGCCATGATCGGAGTTGAAGCGAGTCTCAGCTTTCTGGGCTTCGGCGTACCCGTCGGACAGCCAAGCTGGGGAAATATGCTGGCGGACGCGCAATCTCCGGCAGTAATCAGGGAACAGTGGTGGGTATGGCTTCCCGCTGGGCTGTTGATTACCGGAGTCATCCTTTCGATCAATTTTATCAGTGAAGGGGTAAAGGAAGCGTTCAGAGTTTCAAGAGAGACATTTATGATTTTTTAAGATTTTGTGAATAGTCGCATCAAAATGCTGCTGCCTTCGTCTATATAGCTATGGAAGACGACGAAACAAATATATTTTTTTCCAAATGTGTCGGTTATTGTTGTTTCATTTTGACTCCAGAGTGATTACAATAGAGTTTGTATTTGTTTAAGCTGCCCTGGAAAGGAGGACCGCTCTGCAACAGTAAGGGTGAAGCGCCGGTGAGAGAAAGTCTGTCCGCAGGACCAATCCGTGACCGCTCCATCCATTTTGTCCGGACGGCCATTCCAATATATAGCACCTATTAACTCTACTCTATTGTAAAAGAGGAATTAATTGTGAGAATAAAGTGGAAAAAAAGATATATTGCCTTAATTGTACTTTTGGTCATTATCGCCGGAGGAGGGTATTTATTCCGTAAGCCGCTGACTGTTCTGGCCTTCGATCTGTTCCTGTCGGACAGGGTAGAAAGTACGCTGGCACAGAAATCTTACCAGCCGCTCACGACGAATGAGGATAATTCCGTAAAGCCTGAGCCGATATCCTATAAGAGCGAGCCTTTCTCTGTGATGCTGCTTGGCACCGACCAGCGTAAGACGGAAACGGCCCGGTCCGATACAATGATCTACGCGGTGGTGCGGCCGGAGGATTATAAAGTTCTGCTTATCTCGATTCCCCGGGACACCTATACCGAAATTATCGGCCATGACGGCGGCAAGAAGGACAAGATTACGCATGCATACGCTTTTGGCGGCCAGCAGATGGCGAAGGATACGCTGGAGGCGCTGCTTGGACATGATATTCAATACTATGCGACCATTAACTTTCAGGGCCTGAAGGATACCGTTGACGCCTTGGGCGGACTGCCGCTGCCGATTCAGAAGACGATCGAGAACAAAGGCAAAGACCATGAGAAATTTACGATTGTTGGCGGGAAGTCTTTTTATAACGGCGAGGAATCGCTTAATTATGTCCGATACCGCGAAGACAGCGACTTTAACCGCACGAAACGCCAGCAGGTATTCCTGGATGTGCTTGCGAACAAAATGCTGTCGCTTAACCAGATCGGCAATGTGTCGGAGCTGCTGAACATATTGGGTGATAATTTCAAGACTGACATGGAGCCTACGATGATTACCGACCTGGCCAAGAAGTTTCTGGGCGGTAAAGAGATGGACATTTCGAGCTTCACCGTTATGGGCGAGGGTACCCGTATTGACGG
Organism: Paenibacillus durus; assembly: GCF_000756615.1. NCBI lineage: Bacteria > Bacillati > Bacillota > Bacilli > Caryophanales > Paenibacillaceae > Paenibacillus > Paenibacillus durus. The sequence continues at coordinate 6,010,437 of NZ_CP009288.1, read as the reverse complement.
CGTCTATTATGATGTTGTAAACGATGAGGATCTGAACAAAGCGAAGGCAATGATTGACAACTGGATGAACGCCGGAACGCCGGTGGATCAGTTGATTGAGCCGGGAAAAGCGGGCGATGCGCTGGAAGCCAAGGCTACGTCGGCCGCCCACTAAGACGAGACGGATTCGGACGCTATTTTACTGTAAAAGAGACAGCAGCAGCCCTGGTGAGCAGTTACCGGCTGCTGCTTGTTGTTCCTATGGTATACTATTTGTGGAACTGCGGATTCAGCCTATACGTATAAATAAAACGGACACCCTGGGCCAAGACTGGGAGAACCGTTATTCCTTGGGGACTTTTTGAGGAGGACCAAGAAGATGAATATTGCGTTTTTTTTGCTTCCGAAGCAGGAGGTGGCCTGCGTTACGCTGGATTCCACTCTGCGCCAGACACTTGAGCGGATGGAGCATCACAGATACACCGCTATTCCGATCCTAAGCAGCAATGGCGAGTACGCCGGTACAGTGACAGAAGGAGATCTGCTCTGGTACATGAAGGATTCGCATGGGAAGGTCACTTTTGACAATGCGTCGAAATTTTTGCTGAAGGATGTTCCGCTGCGGATGAACAACAAGCCGGTGTCCATCGACGCGGATATGGAAGATTTGATTAATCTGGCCAAGGTTCAGAATTTTGTGCCGGTTGTTGACGACATGAACCGCTTCATTGGGATTGTCCGCCGCAGCCAAATCATCGAGTACTGCGAGAAGTTTGTATCCCGTCAATCATTGGAATCTTTGTAAGCGGGATCACCCCGTTACAGAAGGTGCGATGGTACGGCCTGTATTCCGACAAAAGGGAATGCGGGCCTTTTATTTCTGCGAGAAACGTACTTGCGTCCTTAGGGGAAGCCGTCAGGCGTTTCTTGTTGAATCACAGCGGCGCCAGGCGAAGGTATTCCGGCTCGAGGGGGGGCCCGTGTTGCGAATAGGCATTTATGCTATAATGGAGAATAAAGCTTTTTCCCGGAGGTAGAGAGACGTGTCCAATATGCCGAAGGATTTGGATGTAGCCAAGCGGGCCAAGGTCATCGAATGGCTGAAGACCGAAGTCATCGACCAGGTTTCCAGGCTGTTTAAAGCACTGTGGGAAGGCAGTACCGCCCGTGTCAGCGACAGCTTGGCGAGTTTGATTATGAGCTCTTATATTCTTGGCCGCAGGCTTGGCATTTCGTACCGTGATATGGACGAGGTGCTGCTGGAGAAGCTGAGGAAGCACCGGCAGGAAGGCCATCAGCTGGAAGATTGGTATCAGGATATATCTGCGTTAGAAGAACATATGCGTAAGAGGTGAACATTGTTGAAATATCGCTGGACATCCGTGGCCTGGAGTATTGCATACCTGCTCCTGCTGTTATCCCTGTCAACCCCGTTTCTCATCATCACGACACTGTTTATGATTATTCCGGCCGCCCTGTTGTTCACTACGCTGAATACAAGGCAGTTTATTTTAACGATTGTGCCCGTATGGCTTGTCCTGGGGCTGATCAGCCCGTTTTATATACTAATAGCCGCATACCTGATTGTTCCCGCGCTCGTAATGGGACGGCGATATAAGAAAAAAGCCACAGCCTCTTCGACGATATTTGCCGGCACGATTACCCTTTTGGGAGAATTTCTGTTGCTCCTCCTTCTGGGAAAGACTCTTTTTCAGTTCGATCTGTATAGTTATGTATACGATGTGCTGAATGAGATGCGGACGATGGCTCTGTCCCCGATGCAGGAATTCGGTATGGGGAGCTTCCTGGGAGGAAGTTCAGAGGACCTCAGCAACAACAGCCGCGCGTTCATTCAGGTCATTCCAATGGCGCTGATTATGTCTTCGTTCGTAATTACTGTGATCACACACTCGATTGTCCGGCCGATTCTGAACAGTATGGGGTATGCCGTACCCAAGCTGAAGCCTGCGCGTGATTGGAGAATTCCCAAATCCTTTATTTGGTATTATTTAATCGCCACAGTGATTCAGTTGCTCTTCTTTAAATCGGATAACAGCTTTATGGTAATGATTACGGCCAACTTGGTTCCGCTGCTGCGGGTTTGCTTTATAATCCAGACGATTGGTTTCTTCTTCTTTATCGCCCATGAACGGAATTGGAACAGGATTATTCCGGTTATGCTGGCGGTAATGGCCATTATGCTGCCTCCGCTGTGGATTATCGGGATTATTGATCTGGTGGTGCCGCTGCGGGAAATGGTGGCCAAATCGAAACGATAGGGTGAGAGCTCATGCCAAAATTTCTGCAAAAACGCTGGCACGGCTATCACACCGTCTGGGCGTTCTTGCTGCTGCTGGTCCTTATTATTATTGTCAGCGTCTATAATTGGGTCCTGGGTGTCATCTGCCTGTTTTTGGCCGGGACGCTGTGCTTCACAATGCTTAAGGCCGAAATATCGTTCCGGCGCAATCTTGTGGAATACATTAACGGCCTCTCTTTCCGCATCAAGCGGGTGGAAGGCGAAGCGATCGGAACGCTGCCGCTGGGCATTATTCTATACGGTGAGGACCGCGCGGTGGAATGGAACAACCGCTATGCAGGGAGCGTTTTTGCGCGCAAATCGCTGGTGAACGAGCCGCTCCAGGAACTGCTGCCGGATTTGGTTCCCCTCGCCGGCGGCGGCGCTCCTGCGAAACGGGAAGCAGGCAAGGAGGGAATCCAGAAGGAAATCCGCGCGGAAATCAAAGTTGACGAGCGCTATTACCAGGCTGTCGTTATTCCAAGCGAGAGGCTTCTGTATTTATATGAAATCACCGAGCTGATCGATCTGCGGCAGCGGTACGAGGAAGAGAAGCTGGCTCTAGGCATTCTGCTGATGGATAACCTGGATGAGGCCGCGCAGGGAATGGACGATCAACAGCGGACTTCGCTGATCGCCAAGGTAACGAGCGAAATTACTGATTGGGCTAAGCAGTTTGAGGTTTATCTGCGCCGCCTTTCCTCGGAGCGTTATATGATGCTGCTGAATTACCGCAGCCTGCAGGCGCTGGAAGAGAGCCGATTCCTTATCCTGGACGAGGTACGGGAAATGACGGCTGATCTGAAGGTGCCGATGACGCTGAGCATCGGTCTGGCCTACGGAGCGGAGTCGGCGAGCGAGCTCGGCGCTCTGGCTCAGTCGAGTCTGGATATGGCGCTTGGAAGGGGCGGCGATCAGGCGGCTGTTAAGGCGGGCCAGCGGCTGTCGTTCTACGGCGGCAAGACCAATGCGGCGGAGAAGCGCACACGGGTGCGGGCGCGCGTCATCGCTCATGCCCTGCGCGATTTGATTCAGGAAAGCGACCGGGTCATCATTATGGGGCACCGCAATCCCGATATCGACGCCGTGGGAGCCTCTATCGGCCTGCTCCGCGCAGCTCAAATGTATAACGTGGAAGCCGATATCGTGCTTGAAGGGCCGAATCCTTCCATTACACGCATGCTTGAGCAGATCCGAAGAGACGAAGAGCTGTACGGCTCTTTCGTCACGACAGAGCAGGCGCTGCAGATGATGACCGAGCATACGCTGCTGATCGTAGTCGATACGCATAAGGCTTCGATGACGATGGAGCCGCGGCTTGTTCAATACGCCAGCCGGATTGTCGTTGTCGATCATCACCGGCGGGGCGAGGAGTTTATCAACGAAGCGGTGCTTGTCTATCTGGAGCCGTATGCGTCTTCCACTTGCGAGCTGGTAACGGAGCTGCTGCAATACATCCATGAGAAGGTCAAACTCAGCACACTGGAAGCGACCATGCTGCTTGCCGGCATTACGGTGGACACGAAGCATTTTGCCCTTCATACGGGGTCGCGGACGTTCGAGGCTGCGGGCTTCCTGCGCCGGCTTGGCGCCGATACCATTCTGATTCAGCGGATGCTGAAGGAAGATTTGCAGGAGTACATCTCGAAAGCGGAAATTATCAAGCATGCCCGCATGGTCTATGATCATATTGCGCTGGTGGTCACAGCGCCTGGCATGAAAATACCGCAGCTCCTGATCGCCCAGACGGCGGATACGCTGCTGGGCATGACCAATGTGCTCGCCTCCTTTGTAATCAGCGAGCGTCCGGACGGCCTGATCGGCATTAGCGCCCGTTCGCTAGGGCGGATGAATGTACAGGTCGTCATGGAGAAGCTGGGCGGCGGCGGACATTTGACTAATGCGGCCGTACAGCTTGAAGGAACTAGCAAGGAAGCAGAGGCCAGACTGCTGCAGGTGCTGGCGGAAATCGAAGCGAAAGAGGGTCTGTTCGAATGAAAGTTATATTCATTAAAGACGTTAAAGGTCAAGGCAAGAAGGGGCAAATCAAAGAGGTATCGGAAGGCTATGCAACTAACTTCCTGCTGCCGCGGGGCATGGCCCGTCCGGCAACCGAAGGGAATATGAAGACGCTGGAGAATCAGGCCGCTGCCGAGCAGCGCCGTAAGGAACAGGAGAAAGAGGAGGCCCAGCAGCTTGGAGAGAAGCTGAGCGGGCTTGCGCTTACGATGAAAGCAAAAGCTGGAGAGGGCGGCCGGCTGTTCGGCGCCATTACAAGTAAGCAGATTGCTGAAGCGCTGGCGAAGGCTAACGGAATCACCATCGACAAGCGCAAAATCGAGCTGGACGAACCGATTCGTCATCTTGGCACGACGCAGGTCCAGGTGAAACTCCATACGGAAGTCAAGGCTGTGCTGAAGGTTCAGGTAACGGAGGAGTAATATGGGCGGAGATCTCTTTTTCGATCGGGTTCCCCCGCAGAATCTGGAAGCGGAGCAGGCGGTAATCGGCGCTATCCTGCTGCAGGATGAAGCGTTGATTGCCGCCATGGAGCGGGTGAATACCGAAGATTTCTACGACAAGCCGCATCAAATGATCTTTGAGGCGATGATACAGCTCGGAGAAGAGAACCAGCCGATTGATTTGGTTACCCTAACGGCCAAGCTTCAAGACAAGGGAGAGCTTGAGACAATCGGCGGGGTCAGCTATTTGGCCAAGCTTGCGCATGCGGTGCCAACGGCGGCCAATGTTGATTACTATGCGCAGATTATCGAAGAGAAGGCGATGCTGCGCAGGCTGATCCGGACCGCCACGCAGATCGTAAGCGAAGGGTATACCGGCGGCGAGGATGTCGCCGATATGCTGAGCGACGCCGAGCGGCGTATTCTGGAAATCTCCAACCGACGCAGCGGCAGCGGGTTCATCGCCATCCGCGACGTGCTGATGGAAGTGTTCGACCGGGTGGAGATGCTCCACCAGAACAAGGGAGGCACGTCCGGTATTCCTTCCGGCTTCGCCGACCTCGATCGGATGACCAACGGCTTCCAGCGCAATGATCTCATCATCGTCGCCGCACGTCCGTCGGTGGGCAAGACGGCTTTTGCGCTGAACATCGCCCAGAATGTGGCGGTGCGCGCCAGAGAGACGGTAGCCATCTTCAGTCTGGAAATGTCGGCCGCTCAGCTTGTGCAGCGGATGATCTGCGCCGAAGCGAATCTGGATGCGAACATCATGCGTACCGGCGACTTCAAGAGCGATGATGACTGGTCGAAGCTGACGATGGGCATTGCCTCGCTGTCGGAATCGGAAATCTATATTGACGACACGCCGGGTGTAACCGTCGCCGATATCCGGGCCAAATGCCGGAGGCTCAAGAAGGAAAAAGGGCTGGGCATGATCGTGATCGACTACCTCCAGCTCATTCAGGGCCGCGGCAAGGGCGGAGAGAACCGCCAGCAGGAGGTATCGGATATTTCGCGGACGCTGAAGCAGATCGCGCGGGAGCTGGATGTGCCGGTAATCGCCTTGTCCCAGCTCAGCCGGGGTGTGGAGCAGCGTCAGGACAAGCGGCCGATGATGTCGGACCTTCGGGAATCGGGCTCAATCGAGCAGGACGCTGATATTGTCGCGTTCTTATACCGGGATGATTACTACAATCAGGAGACCGAGAAGAAGAACATCATCGAGATTATTATCGCCAAACAGCGTAACGGCCCTGTCGGTACGGTAGAGCTGGTATTTCTGAAAAATTTCAACAAGTTCGTCAACTACGAGCGTGCTCACTCCGAACCGTTTGCAGGTTAAGGATAATCATGACAATTTCCGAACGATTGTACATTTTCTTGTGCAATCGTTCGTTTTTGTTTGACTTTAAAAAAGACGGCTGGTACACTGGTAATTGTGCTTTAGCGGATTAAACTGTCTAAAGCGTCCCTCAGGGCTGCGTACATAGCGGTATGCAATGAGCCCTATAAGAAAAATAATGGTGCTGGAGAGCCGCACCTACGGAGGAATGAACATGTCAACGGTAGTCGTTGTGGGAACACAATGGGGAGACGAAGGCAAGGGCAAAATCACGGACTTTCTGGCAGAGAGCGCAGATGTGGTCGCCCGTTATCAAGGGGGCAACAATGCCGGCCACACGATTCTGATTGACGGCAAGAAATTCAAGCTCAGCCTGATTCCGTCGGGCGTCTTCTATAAAGAAAAGACTTGTGTCATCGGTAACGGCATGGTGATCAACCCGGCCGCCCTGATTGATGAAATCAATTATATCCACGAGAACGGATTTGATACAGAAAATCTGGTCATCAGCGACCGCGCCCATGTCATCATGCCTTATCACATGGTGCTGGATGCGCTCGAGGAAGACCGCAAGGGGCCGAACAAAATCGGAACGACCCGCAAGGGCATCGGCCCGGCGTATATGGACAAAGCAGCCCGCAATGGCATTCGGATCGCCGATCTGATGGATGCCGAAGAATTCGAGCTTAAGCTGCGTCATTTGATGAATGAGAAGAATCAGGTTATCACCCAAGTATACGGTGGAGAGCCGCTTGATGTGGAAGAGACTTTGAAGCAGTATCTGGAATATGCGGAAGTGCTGCGCCGCTATGTGACGGACACTTCGGTCGTGCTGAACAACGCCATCGACGCGGATAGCAAGGTGCTGTTCGAAGGCGCTCAAGGCGTTATGCTCGACATCGACCAAGGAACCTATCCGTTCGTAACGTCCTCCAATCCGTCCGCAGGCGGTGTCTGCATCGGCTCCGGCGTAGGGCCTTCGAAGATCAAGCAGGTCATCGGAGTAGCCAAATCGTATACGACGCGTGTCGGCGACGGTCCGTTTCCGACCGAGCTGAACGATGAAATCGGCGATCTAATCCGCGAGACCGGCCATGAATACGGCACCGTTACCGGACGTCCGCGCCGGGTCGGCTGGTTCGACAGCGTCGTTGTCCGCCATGCCCGCCGTGTCAGCGGTCTGACCGGGCTGTCCCTGAACTCGCTGGACGTGCTGAGCGGCCTGAAGACGGTTAAGATTTGCACTGGCTATAAATATCGCGGGGAGGTTATTACCCATTATCCCGCAAGCCTGAAAATGCTGGCCGAATGCGAAGCCGTCTACGAAGAACTGCCGGGCTGGGATGAGGATATTACCTCGGCCAAGACGCTGGACGATCTGCCGGAGAACACGCGCAAGTATGTGGAGCGCGTATCCGAGCTGACCGGCATTCCGATCGCGATCTTCTCGGTCGGACGCAACCGCAACCAGACGAACCAAGTTCTGCCGATTTACGAATAATTAGCAGCGATATTCCACATATCATACGCATATAAGAACCGCAGAGAGCCATGCAATGGCTTTCTGCGGTTTTTTCTGCGTAAGAGCTGTTTTCCAAGTATCCTTCTGAAAAATATCACGGAAAGTAATTTGAATTAATGTTATTTTTTGGAGATTAAAACAGCAAAGGAGCGCAGAGGAAATGGCTCAGAAAAGGATACTTAATCTCTCAGTTATGCCCGATCATCTGGAACAATGGCTGAACGATCAGGCCTCAAAGGGGTATCGGCTCGCGAGAACCTCGAACCTGTTCTATATCTTTGAAGATTGCGAGCCTTCCCGTTACATGTACCATGTTGAGTTTGCCGCAGACTACACATCGAAGGAGCTGAAGGCATACAGGGAATCGTTGACGGGAGCCGGAATTCGGACTTTGACCAAAAATATCAATTTTGGCAAATTCGCTATCGGAAACGTGCGGTATAGACCTTATGGAAGACGGGGCGCATCCTTTGCGTCCTCTCCAGGGAATATGAACGCCGAGCTGTTGATTATGGAAAAGTATAACGACGGGCTGCCTTTTAAAGTCAACACGGACAGGCAGGTACAAATCATGTACTACCAAAAGATCCGCAGCGCTTTTGCGGTAGTGGCCATCTTGCTGCTTCTTACAGCGCTCTTCGGCAGGCCCAATCTGCCCCGTTCATGGGAAGGGGTTAACGTGATGGAAGCTGCTTTGAAGGCGGTGCTTGTTCTGATTTGTATCCCTTTTGCCAGCGCCGCCGTCAGATATTCCCGAAAGATTGGAGCACTGAAGAGGGAAAAGTGATGTTATCGCAGCACTATGACGAAATTCCCTTCCTTGTGTCCTTGAAGGCACAACTTCCGCATGAATAAGCGAACGGACGTTTTCCGGAGCCCATATTGGTCAATAATGGAAAAAGAGCAAGCGGACGCATTGATTCAAGGGAGAGATGGAAATGAAATTTGTGAAACTTACGCTGGGTATCTGCTTAATCGTAGTACTGGCGAGCAGTCTGTCCATACTGACAACAGGCGTTATCGTAAATGCGTATGTTCAATCGGTAATGTCCGGGCTCGGCCTGAAGGTGGATACCCCGGCTCCGGGCTTCGGCGGAATGCTGAGCAGCCTTATGGGTACAAGCGGGAAGGCAACATCCAAAGACACGGTAAAAGACGATGACAGCTCTGCGGCAGCCGATAGCTCAAAGACGCAGGAGCCATCCGATTCGGGCGGCAGCGGCGAGACCGTTCCTGCGGCGACGGCCGGCACCGGAGGAGGCACCGAAGAAGACAAGGCGCCGGACAACGCGCTGCCTGTCATGGGTGAGGCATCAACCGAGGAGCAGAACGGGAGCGCGCAGGATCAGCAGCTGGTCATGACTCCGGAGGCGATGAAGGATTTGAAGGACAATTTGCCGTCCGAGGAAAAAGTCAGCGTGTTCAATATTCTGATGAACAAGGTTCCCCAGGATGAGATGCAGAAAATATCCGCAGCCATGGAGGACGGGTTGACGGCGCAGGAAGTCACGGAGGTTCAGTCGATCATTTCCAAGTACGTCACGCAGGAGGAGTACGACAAGCTGATGAAGATACTGACCTCCGGCACGGGCGGACAATAAATGCACATAACAATTGCATAATTCGGGAAAAAGGGGCTGCCCAACGCCGCTGCAGACGGTGAGGGACGGCCTTTTTGCATGAAACTGCATTAATGGAATGGCCCAGATGTTACCTCTTGAGCGAAAGTTGAAATTTTTCTGCAGGCTGTGGTAAAGTAGACAGGGACCGAAAATGGTTAATTTTTTGTAACCATTTGCCATATCATTCCAATAAAATTCTCAGTTTATACGCAGGATATTTTCTATCGGCAAAATATAGATTAGGCGGTCTTACCATAGTTCCGGCTGCATGGCGATACTACAAGGATAGGCTGAAAGGGAGAGTTTCGTGAAAGGATTGAAGTTAATACGCGGGCTGAAGAAGCAGCAAGGAGAAGTTTCCATGCCTGTGACTGAGCGGAATGACGATGCCGGGGAAGGCATGATGTCCGCTCCAGTGGTTCATAGATCGCGGCGGCGTCTGCTTCTGACATGGCTCGCGGCATCCGCCGGCATTGCGCTGCTCACGGTCTCGTTCATCGGGGCGCATAAGTATTATGTGGAAGCGAATACGGAGGGCTATTACCGGGTTCTGCTGCACGGCAATGAAATCGGGACACTCTCCGACAAGGAGCGGCTGAAGGTTTTATTTGAGGAGAAGCGCAAGGAGTATCAGAACAAATACCCGGACGAGGTTATGGTTCTGCAGACGGACGGCATCACTACCGAGGCGGCCAGAGGCTATAAGCCGGTGATCGACAACGAGGGAACGTTGGATAAATTGGACGGTCTGCTTAAAGCGTACGCCGTCGGCGTTCAACTGGTCGTAGACGGGAAAGCCGTCGGTATCGTCAAAGACCAGGAAACAGCCGGGGCTGTGCTTCAGGGAGTAAAAGCCTACTACATATCCGGGAAGAAAGAAGCATCCGACGTTCCGCAGCTGACCAAGACGGCGGCGGCGTTATCCGCCCCGGCCTCCTCAGAAGACAAGGTAGAGTCAGCGGATATACGTGAGCAAATATCCATCGAGCCGATAAAGGCCAACCCGAATAAGGTGCTGGATGTGCAGAAGGCGGTCAAGCTGCTTACCGAAGGCGTAGAGGCGCCGCTCGTGTATACAGTACATGAAGGAGACACGATCTCCAGTATTGCCACCCGATATGGAATTACGCAGCAGGAAATTTTCCAGAACAACCGGGACGTAAAGGAACTGACGCTGCAGATCGGAGACGAGCTTAAGCTGACGGTGCCGCAGCCGCCGGTTACCGTCGTAACGACGGAGAAGGCGACGGAGCAAATCGTGACGGAACCCGAAGTGATCGTGCGCACCAGCGAGCTTCTGCCCAAAGGCAAGATGAAGGTGGTGCGTCCGGGCCAGACAGGGCTGAAGGAGATGCAATACCGGCTGACCAAAGAGAACGGCGAGGTCGTCATGGAAGAATGGCTCGGACAGACGGTTCTCAAGGCTCCGCTGCCTGAGGTTGTATACCGAGGCACCAAGGTAGCCTATGAAGCTTCCGGATCATTCGCCTGGCCGGTTAGCGGTGCAATCATTTCCAGCAGCTTCGGCGAACGCTGGGGACGGCTGCATAAAGGGGTGGATCTTGTATCCGGCAATCGGACGATTAGGGCCGCCGACGCCGGGACGGTAACTTTTGCCGGAGTGCAGAGCGGTTACGGTAATGTTGTCATTATTAATCACGGCAACGGATATGATACGTACTATGGCCATTTAAGCAAAATCTCCGTTTCCGTCGGCCAGAAGCTGGAGCAGGGCTTCACGATCGGAATTATGGGCAATACCGGGCGATCCACGGGCACCCATCTTCATTTCGAAATTCGCAAAAGCGGCACAGCCATGAATCCGCTCAAATATTTGCAATAATTTGTCATATCTCATACAGGCCGCTCGGGTAATCCCGGACGGCTTCATTGTTATAGGAATAAATATCCATTTTTACTGCTTGAGGACCTGACTGCGTACTTCGTAGGATGTAGCGGGCGGACAGGTATGCTAAAATAATGCTAGGTAGTTTAAAAGTAAGATAGAAGGGTGAAACGGTGGATTATGGGGATGGGAACGATTTTGGTCGTGGACGATGAACAGCCTATTGCCGATATTTTAAAGTTCAATTTGGAAAAAGAAGGGTACGAGGTCGTCTGCGCTTTTGACGGTATAAGCGCTGTGGACCTGGCCTTGTCCAAACGGCCCGATCTCATGCTGCTTGATCTCATGCTGCCCGGCAAGGACGGCATGGATGTATGCCGCGAGGTGCGGTCCGCCCATCTGGATATTCCGATCATCATGTTAACCGCCAAAGACGGGGAAATCGACAAGGTGCTGGGCCTTGAGCTTGGGGCGGACGATTATGTAACCAAGCCGTTCAGCACACGCGAGCTGCTTGCCCGGGTCAAAGCGCAGATGCGGCGCCAGCACAAGCCGGCTCCCGCCGAGACGCAGAGCGAACCGGATGAAGGCAAGCAGGGCGTTCACCATTTCGATTTGTTTATAGATACCGACATGTATACGGTCTACAAGGGCGGGGAACCGCTTGATCTGACGCACCGCGAGTACGAACTGCTCTATTATATGGTCCGCAACGCCGGGAAGGTCATGACAAGGGAGCATTTGCTTCAGGCGGTCTGGGGATTTGAATATTTCGGAGACGTGCGGACGGTCGATGTGACGATCCGGCGGCTGAGAGAGAAAATCGAAGAGAACCCGAGCAAGCCGGAATATATATTTACACGGCGCGGGCTTGGATATTTGATGCACAGTCCCAAAAGCGGAGGATTGTGATGAAGGCCATGTCCTTTTTCCGGACAATTCAGGCGAAGCTGATTATTATTTACGTGCTGCTGATTCTGATCGCGATGCAGCTGATCGGCGTTTTTTTTGTAAGTTCGATGAAGAATTCGCTGACCGATAACTTCACGAAGGATTTGAAGGCCCGGGCGGAAATGCTGTCTATTCTGACGGCCGATAAATTCAGTAGCGAAGCCGGCGGAACGAGTGAAGAATCGTCGGTGGACAGCCTGCGTGGCATGGTCAACAATCTGTACATCAACGGCGCGGAAATTCAGGTGCTCGATGCGAGCGGTAAAATTATCACCACCTCGGTACAGTCGCAGAGCGACTATGTCGGGCGGCGCAATACGCAGACGGTGGTCAGCCGCGCGCTGCAGGGCATCAGCGACAACGAGGAGTATATTATCGGTGACGATAATGTGCGGAAGAAGGTCGTGGCCAAGCCGGTGTTATCGGACGGAAAGGTCGTAGGCGCCATTTACATCGCTGCCGATATGAAGGATCTGTATGCGACGATGGGCCGGATCAACAGCGTATTCATCTCCGGACTTCTCATCGCGCTGGCCCTGACGGCGGTGCTCGGCGTTATACTTGCCCATACGATAACACAGCCAATTAAGGAGATGACGCGGCACGCCACTGCGGTGGCCGAAGGCAGCTTCGACCGGAAAATGCCGATCTTTGGTAGTGATGAGATCGGGCAACTGAGCAAGGCGTTCAATTATATGACCGGACGGCTGCGGGACGCGCTGTCCCAGAACGAGGAAGAGAAGGAGAAGCTCGCCTCCATTCTGACGAATATGAGCGACGGCGTAGTGGCGACAGACGAAGCCGGCCGCGTCATTCTCATGAACCGCCGGGCATCGCTGATGCTGGGGGCGGATGAGCCGCTGCCCAGTGGGCTTGCACTGGACGGGCTGCTTGGCCTCGAGGGTGACCAGACGCTCGCTTTGTCCGGCGGTACGGCGCAGTCCACGATGCTGAGGCTTAAATCTTCCGAAGAGGAGGAACCGAACATCGTGCGGGTAACATTCACGCCGATCCACCGCCGCGAGGGCGGAATCGCCGGAACGATCGCGGTGCTGCAGGACGTCACCGAGCAAGAGAACCTGGAAGCGTCGCGCCGCGAGTTCGTGGCGAATGTATCGCATGAGCTGCGCACGCCGCTGACGACCATCAAGAGCTATGCGGAAGCGCTGGATGACGGCGCGATGGAAGATCCGCAGCTTGCCGGCCGCTTTGTCGGCGTAATCCGCAGTGAGACGGAGCGGATGATCCGTCTCGTTACCGATCTGCTGCATCTCTCGCGGCTCGACTCCAGAGAAGCGCAGCTGCGCTATCAGGAGACGGATATTGCCGAGATGCTGGAGGATGTGGCCGACCGCTTCTCCTTCCAAATCCGGCAGAAGCGGATTTCCATCCGCACCGTCGTCCGCCGGGACATCTCTACAGCCTGGCTCGACAGGGATCAGATTGACCAGGTGCTCGGTAATCTGGTGTCCAATGCCCTGAAATATACACCGGAGGGCGGCAGCATCGAGATGGAGGCGGGACGCAATTCCGAAGGTATGCTGGAGATCTCCGTCCGCGATTCCGGGATCGGCATTCCGAAGAAGGATATTGAGCGCATTTTCGAGCGTTTTTACCGGGTGGACAAGGCGCGTTCGCGGAATATGGGCGGAACCGGACTCGGGCTTTCCATTGCCCGGGAAATTGTCAAGGCGCACGGTGGCGCTATATCGCTGCAATCTGAACTGAACAAAGGTTCTAAGGTTACCTTTACGCTGCCTCTGGAGAAGCAAAGGAGGGATGGAGCGTGAAGGAACGGATCAAGTCCTGGGTTCTGGCGCTGCTCGTCCTGGGCAGCCTGGTGGAGAGTTATTATTTGATCTATCGTCTGCCGGGGAGCGATTCAGCGGTCTTCTCGGAGAATTTATATGTGAAGACAGACAATATGGGCCCTGAGGAAAAAGTTGAGAATTTGCTATTTCCTGATAAAATGATCATTCATCTGGGAAACGACAAGCACACGCTGTTTTACCCAAGTTCGACTTTCTACAATCTTATTCTCACCCGGCTGAAGGGGCGAAGCTTCGAGAGCTTCCAGCGCCGCTCCGTTCAGAGCTTTAACTGGGACAAAATCCGCAGCGAGAATCCAGGGATCGAGCTGTCGTTCCGTTCGGGCATTCCCGTAGCGCTGCTGCAGCGGGTGATGCAGCTCTCCCCGGATTCTTTGTTCGCCGGGGAGAGCGTCGACCGGATCTGGATATACAGCGGGAAGAACGATTCGAAGGCGCATGCCGTTTTTTTCAGCACAAGGGGAGACATCGTGTATGAAGCGGCCAAAGCCGATCTTACCGTGCAGGATGTACAGCAGCATGTGGATTTCGGTAAGTCCTGGACGCCTTACGCAACGTCAAACGGCAGTTATTATGTTCCGGAAAGCAATCTGTCGCTCATGGCGGCCGAGCTGCCTTCCAAGCTGTATACGGTAGAGCAAATCCAGAGCAGCCTATTCTTCGATAGCGGGAGTACCCGGTATATCCGGGAAAAGGACGGCTCTGAAATCTATACGGACAGCAAGCGCAGCCTTCAAGTGGATCAGGAACATAACTGGATGAGCTACAGCGACCCAACGGCGCTGCCAGCGGGCGAGAGCACCAATGCCAGGGATGTGCTGGAGGCGGTTGATTTTGTCAATCAGCATGGAGGGTGGAACGGGACGTACAAGCTGGAAGCGGCGGAGGAAAGCAATCAGGACCGGATTGTTTCCTTCCAGCAGTACTACGGCTCTTATCCATACGGGGCGTACCCGGTTCTGGATCAGCCGAAGCTGCATTACGGGCTTATCGATCTGCGGCTGCAGCAGGGGACGGTCACGACCTACGAACGGTCATTGATGTACAGCGAGGATGATAAAGGTTCGAAAAAGATCGTGGAGCTTCCCGGCGGGGATACTCTGCGGAGGCAGCTCGCGGGGATCAGCCAATCTTCGGCGATTCGCGACCTATACCCTGTCTATCTGCCGGTGGTCAAAGGAGATAAACTTGAGCTGACCCCCGTCTGGAAGGTCGACTTTAGTAACGGAAGCTCGCTTACGCTGAAGTAATACTACATGGTTAAAAGGAGGAAGGGCATGGACTGGGGTAGAGCAAAAAATGTGCTGATCTATTCATTTCTGCTGCTGAATCTGCTGCTGTGCTACCAGCTGTGGATGGACCTGCGGGAGCAGGTCAGCGCCAATCTTGACTTTACCTCGCTATCCAGCTCTACCCAACGAATCATGGAGCAGAAGGATATCCGCATTCTGTGCCCCATTCCGGCGGCTACGCCAGAGCTTCCCGATATTACGTACCGCTATTCGGCCGGTGAGGGGGATGGAACGGTTCAGCTCACCCGGCCGGTTGACAGCAAGCTGATTTTTTCCTTCACCGAGCTGAGCGGGGAGCTGGAGAGCCAGATTCCCGATATCGGGAGTTACCGATTCGATCCTTTGGAAAGTGAGGTCGGCACATTCGTGCTGCATCCTCTGGTCGACGGGAAATGGCCGCTGTTCAGCGTAAGGCTGGAGCTGGTCTACAACAATCAGAGAATCGTCGCCTACCGCCGGCCGCAGATTGATATCGGGGAAGGCGGAAAAGGTGAAGCGCAAAAGGTGCTCCCGGCATCGAAGGCGCTGGGCAGTCTGATCGAGAAGTTCTTCCCGCAGGGCGCGGCAGTAAAAGAAATTGAGCTGGGCTATTACGGAGAGCTGTTTAATTCCGAGAGCCAGGTGGCGGCGCCGATGTGGCGGTTTCTGCTGGAGGACGGAAAATCTTATTACGTCAACGGCATCAGCGCCGATATTATCAGTCCCAAGACACCTTAGTGAAATAACGGATTACGAAAAAAGAGGAGCAGGAGATATGGGGATTTCATTTACGGTGCTGTCCAGCGGCTCAACCGGCAATGCCACAATTATACGGGGCGGCGGGACGACACTGATGATCGACGCGGGTTTGAGCGCGCGGCGGATTGAGGAGTTGCTGGCGATGCGGGAGCTAAAGGGAGAGGAGATTGACGGGATCCTCGTGACGCATGAGCATTCCGATCATATCAAGGGTCTCGGCGCGGTCTCCCGTAAGTTCAATCTGCCGATCTACGCCAACAGCAATACATGGGGCGCAATCGAGAAGGGCATCGGGAACATCGAGGAGCATAACCGGCACGTTCTGGAGACGGGGCAATATAAAGATTTTGGAGATATGCGGGTGGAATCATTCGCCATATCCCACGATGCCGCCGAGCCGGTCGGCTACAACTTCTATGAAGGCAAGGAGAAGCTCAGCGTTGCGACCGACCTCGGCTATGTCAGCGACAAGGTGAGAGCAGCCATCTCGGATGCCGACGTATTGGTGCTTGAGGCGAACCATGATATCGAAATGCTGCGGATGGGGCGGTATCCGTGGAACACGAAACGGCGGATACTCGGCGATATGGGCCACCTGTCCAATGATGCGGCGGGTGCGGCGCTCAGCGAGATTTTGACGGGGCGCACCAAGCGGACCTATCTGGCCCATTTGAGCCGGGATCATAATATGATCGAGCTTGCGAGAATGTCCGTTCGCGGAGCGATGGAAGACAGAGGCTGCTTCTACAAAGACAGCGAGTTCCGGCTCTGCGACACCTACTACGACCGGCCTACGCCATGGGATACGGTGAGCGAATCATAAGATCGTCAAGATCAGACATTTTCCGCTCAAGCTCCTGGCGTGTGATCAGTCCTTTGTCAATCAGCAGCTCGACGGCTGCGGTTAGAGCGAGTGTCATATGATAGTGTTCGTCTTTCAGATCGCCTAGCTTGCCGATAAACTGCGCCAAATCCATACTTGAGGTAAAAGAATCCATAGCCGTTTCTCCTTCCACTATTTGTTGTTTTTTTATTTTCATGAAGACGGCGCCGCTATCAGCGCTATGGTACAATAGAAGAGTATAAGAGGCCCGCTTGCATACGACTTTTCAGTCCGCTTTTCTAGAATTATAGTCTGATAGGCTGCAAAATATTCCGCTTTTACGAGAATGAGCGCTTCAGGGTCAATAACAGGTGAAACATTTTGCCCCGGAGTGCAGTCTAAAATGAGAATGAGGGCACTGCAGGAAGGCTGGCCCATACAGATACGCGAGAGTTAAAAGGGGAGAGGATAACAGAATGGGACTGTTTGATGATGATTTCTATTCAACCAAAGTATCCAGACGGAGAGAACGAAAAGTCTCAAAACGCCCAATGCCCCGCCGCTGGTCGAAACCCTTCAGAGGACGGAGCTTGTCAACGATGCAAGTGTCCGCGATTTGCTCCCTGATCAGCGCAGTGGTCGCTGTTCTGCTGTTCAGTCTCGTCACAGGCCAGCTTTCCCATCCAAGTGGTGCGGCGCCTGCCTTCATTCAGAATATTACGCCAAGCAGCGGCGATCCTTATGAGCGGATTATCAAGGCGGCGGCTACCGTCCGTCCGGCGGTTGTCAGCATAATCAACCATAAAGAAGAGGAAACCAAAGATACCCTGGATGAGTCGGCGCTCGGATCAGGTGTGATTTATAGGAAGACCGGCAATAAGGCATTCATTATAACGAATAACCATGTCATCTCCGGAGCGGGCAAGCTTGAGATTGTTACGGTGGACGGCGAGACCCGCAAAGCGGAGCTTGTCGGCGCGGATAAAGTCAGCGATATTGCCGTCCTCTCCATTGATGCCGGGGGGATTAACACCGTTGCGCAGCTAGGGGACTCCTCCAAGCTTCAACTGGGGGAAACGGTCATTGCGATCGGCAACCCGCTCGGTCTTGGCGACACGCTGACCTCGGGCATTGTCAGTTACACGAACCGCAGCATCCCGGTATCGCTTAACCAGGACGGCGTCTATGATTGGGAGCAGGAGGTTATTCAGACCGATGCCGCCATTAACGAAGGCAACAGCGGCGGAGCGCTCGTGGATCTGAACGGCCGGGTAATCGGCATTAATACGATGAAGATATCCGATACCGGCGTGGAAGGCCTTGGGTTTGCCATTCCGGCCAATCATGTCATCAAGATCGCTGAAGAGCTGTCTCTAAAAGGGAAGATTGCGCGTTCGTACCTGGGCGTATACTCCGTCGATTTGAATAATCCGTATGTTCCGCTTGCCGAGGACCAACGCAAGGCGCTTAAATTGCCGAGCAGTGTCAAAGAAGGCGTTGTGGTTCTTGACGCCGTCGGCCCGGCCAAGGAAGCCGGACTTAAGCTGAACGATGTCATTACGAAATTTAACGGTCAGACTATCGACTCCACGCTGAGCTTGCGCAAATATTTGTACAACGAGACCAAGATCGGCGATCCGCTCACCATCACTTTTTACCGTCATGGCGTAGAGCAGGAAGTTACCGTTACACTCAAAGAGAAGCCGGGGGAATAATTCCGGCGGGAACAGTATA
Organism: Paenibacillus durus; assembly: GCF_000756615.1. NCBI lineage: Bacteria > Bacillati > Bacillota > Bacilli > Caryophanales > Paenibacillaceae > Paenibacillus > Paenibacillus durus. The sequence continues at coordinate 5,991,998 of NZ_CP009288.1, read as the reverse complement.
TACTAGTAAAGCTTTACTGAGGAAGGCTGGCTTAGCCTGGTTTGGAAAGCCAGCCTTTAACGGTAAAAACTGGATGATTTCCGGGCGCTTAACTTGCCTTTGCTTCCATGATGTGCTACTATGATATTAATCATAATTTAATTTGAGGCCTGAATTTTCACATTGAAAAGGGTTGTCAAGTCGGAGATACAGCCTTTTTCAATGTGTGAATTTTTTCTTTGTTCAAAGATAAAAATAACATATTAATTTATTTTTTGGAGGCATACACCAATGCAAACAGGTACAGTTAAATGGTTTAACGCAGAAAAAGGCTTTGGCTTCATCGAAGTTGAAGGCGGAAGCGACGTATTCGTACATTTCAGCGCAATCGTCGGCGACGGCTTCAAAACGTTGGACGAAGGCCAACGCGTTGAATTCAACGTTGTTCAAGGCAACCGTGGACCACAAGCCGAAAACGTTGTAAAACTGTAATACCCAACCACCGTCCCGCCTAAGAATCGGGACGGTCTTTTTTTAATGACAACCATACTTTGCATATAGAGAAATGGAGGGGAACGGCAATGAACTACCGGAAGAAGCCAGTGGAAGAAATACCGGAAGAGAATACCGCCGTATGGTCCTGCACGAACGATGATTGCAACGGATGGATGAGAGATAATTTTACGTTTGATGTTGCGCCGACCTGTCCTTTATGCAACGCGCCGATGGAGCAGAGTATGAGGATGCTTCCCCAACTGCTTAACTCAAACAGCAACCCTAAAGCGTTGAAGAAGGGTATTTCCATTTCTTAAATGGCGGCAGCCTCAATATAGACAATAGAGAAGCAGTTAAGACGGGAAAACCGTCTTATTTTTTTTGCTTTTGTCAAAAATTTTGTGATTAATGTCACAAATTTATTGATTTTTACCGATAAAAACGATTATAGGTGTGATTAACATCACAATTCACCTCTTAAAATTTTGACAAAATAGAAGCAACTAAATGGGAGAAGGAAGGGAGAATATGGACACAGTTATGCTGTCGCGCATGCAGTTTGCGTCGACAACGATTTTTCACTTTTTCTTTGTGCCGGTAACGATTGGATTATCATTCATCATCGCGATTATGGAGACCATGTACGTCCGCAGCGGCAACGAAGAATACAAGCGAATGGCAAAATTTTGGGGCAAGCTCTTTCTCGTTAACTTTGCGATCGGGGTGGTTACCGGGATTTTGCAGGAATTCCAGTTCGGCATGAACTGGTCGGATTACTCGCGCTTTGTCGGGGACGTATTCGGGGCGCCGCTTGCTGTTGAAGCGCTGCTCGCATTTTTCCTTGAATCAACGTTTATTGGAATTTGGATTTTTGGCTGGGAGAAGGTTTCCAAGAAGATCCATCTGCTGTCTATCTGGTTTGTGGCGATTGGCACCACGCTGTCGGCTTTCTGGATTCTGGCGGCGAACTCATTTATGCAGCACCCTGTCGGATATACGATCAACAATGGCCGTGCGGAGATGAATGATTTCCTTGCGCTGATCACCAACGGTCAGGTTCTGGTTGAGTTTCCGCATACCGTACTGGGCGCTTTTGCAACCGGAGCTTTCCTGATTATCGGCATCAGTGCAATCAAGCTGCTGAGAAAGCAAGATGTTTCGTTCTTTCAAAAATCTTTCAAAATTGCGGCGATTGTCGGCATTATCAGTTCGATCGGCGTTGCCTTCGCCGGCCACTGGCAGGCGCAATATCTGGTTAAGACCCAGCCGATGAAGATGGCCGCCTCTGAAGGATTGTGGGGCAAGAGCGGCGATCCGGCGCCTTGGACGGTAATTGCTAATATTGATCCTGTGAACAAGACAAGCACTCATGAACTGAAGGTTCCGTATGCGCTCAGCTTCCTCTCCTACAGCAAGTTCTCCGGCGAGGTTAAAGGGATGAATGAGCTGAATGACGAGTATGTACAAAAGTACGGTCCGGGCAATTACATACCGCCTGTGCGGACGACCTTCTGGAGCTTCCGGATTATGATCGCGGCGGGCATGGCTATGATTTTCATTACATTGTGGGCTGTGTATTTGATGTGGCGTAAAAAGTTCGATCAGCCGAACACCAAGTTTATGCGCATCTGCTTGTCGGGACTTCTGCTGCCGCCGATCGCCAATACGGCGGGTTGGCTTATGACGGAATTCGGGCGCCAGCCGTGGACGGTATTCGGTCTGATGACAACGGAAAGAAGTATTTCGCCTAACATTACGCCGGGCCAGGTATTGTTCTCGCTAATCACCTTCAACGGTATATATGCGGCTCTCTTTATTGTGCTGATCTATCTGTTCGTCAAAGTTATCAAAAAAGGCCCGTACGCTATCGAAGAAGACTCGCATTCGACGGACCCTTATGACAAGAAGGAGGGAAACCATGCTCTCACTTAATGAACTTTGGTTTGTGCTGATTGCGGTTCTCTTCGTCGGATTCTTCTTCCTGGAAGGCTTCGACTTCGGTGTGGGAATGCAGTCGCAAATGCTGCCGAAGGATGAAAGGCAGCGCCGGGTTATGATCAACTCCATCGGTCCGTTCTGGGATGCGAACGAGGTATGGCTGATTACCGGGGCGGGGGCGATGTTCGCCGCTTTCCCCGAATGGTACGCGACGCTGTTCAGCGGGTTTTATGTTCCGTTTGTCTTCGCTCTGTTTGGTCTGATTCTGCGCGGGGTCGCTTTTGAGTACAGAGGCAAAGCGCAAACCGCCGGATGGAGAACCACCTGGGATCTGTCCATCCTGATCGGCAGCTTCCTTCCGCCTTTCCTGCTTGCCATAGTATTTGCGAGCTTTATCAAAGGCCTGCCGATTGACGGCGACATGCAGATGCACGCAGCCTTTTTCGGCGACATTGTCAATGTCTATACCGTGCTTGCCGGTCTTACGGTTGTCCTGATGTGCAACATTCACGGCCTGCTGTTTACGGCGCTCCGCACCTTCGGCGAGCTGCAGGAACGGGCGCGCAAACGGGCTCGGGCTCTGCTGCTGCCGACAGGCGTGCTGCTGCTGGCTTTTGTCATCATGACTTATTTCCAGACGGATATCTTTGACGTGCGCGGCGCGTTATTATGGGCTATCGTGGTACTGGGCCTGGTCGCTTTCTTGCTGTCGGGTTACTTCTGCAAGCAGAAGCGCGATGGCTGGGCATTCGGAATGACCGGCGCGGTGCTGGGCCTCTCGGTCATCTCCGTGTTCGTGGGCCTGTTCCCCCGGGTTATGGTCAGCTCGCTCGGGGAAGCTTACAACTTAACCATCACGAACGCCGCATCCGGTCATTATTCGCTTAAAGTGATGACAATCGTGACGCTGACCATGCTGCCGTTCGTGCTGGGCTATCAGATCTGGAGCTATTTTATCTTCCATAAACGGCTTAGCGATAAGGAGACTCTTGAATATTAATGGATAGAAATTTGCTTGGGTATAAAGGAGTGAGGCCGGTCTTTCTGGCGGTGGGCTTCCTTACCCTGGTGCAAAGCTTGTCCATCCTGCTGCTGGCCGCATCGCTGGCAGAAGTTATCTCCGCGCTGTTCGCGGGGAAGCCGCTGAAGGAACAATGGGGCACTGCGCTATTGTTCCTTCTTGCATTTCTAGCGCGGCATGCCTGCGGACTGCTGATGAGCAGCATCTCGTACCGGTTCGCCGAGAAGACGGGCAGCGCCATGCGGCGTGAGATGATGGACAGGCTGTTCCGGCTAGGGCCGAGAATGGCCGGGGATCAAGGGACGGGAACCCTGGTGACGCTCGTTCTGGAGGGAGTGACCAAGTTCCGTACTTACTTGGAGCTGATTATTCCGCGTATGGTCGGAATGGCGGTAACGCCTGCGCTGCTGCTCGTTTATGTGTATATGCAGGATAAAATGAGCGGCATTATACTGACTCTAACGATGCCGATTATCATTGTGTTCATGATTCTCATCGGCATGACGGCCCGTAAGCAGATGGACCGGCAGCTGGAATCGTACCGGACGCTGTCCAATCACTTTGTGGACTCGCTACGGGGGCTTGAGACGCTGAAATTTCTCGGGCGCAGCAAGGACCATAGCCAGGCCATCGCGGAGGTCAGCGACCGCTACCGGTCGGCAACGATGCGCACGCTGCGTGTGGCGTTCCTGTCATCGTTCGCGCTCGATTTCTTCACCATGCTGTCCGTTGCTTCTGTGGCGGTCAGTCTCGGCCTGCGGCTGGTGAACGGCGACATGACGCTGGTTACGGGACTGACGATCCTAATCCTGGCGCCGGAATATTTCCTGCCGGTGCGGCTGGTTGGCGCTGACTTTCACGCCACGCTTGACGGCAAGGAAGCGGGCGAAGCGATGAAGAGCATTATCGACCGTGAACCGGTCAAGGCGGTAGCGCTGGAGCGTGCGGAGCCATCTTCTTCGGAAGCTGTGGCAGGAGATGAGGGGCGGCCGGAAGGCCGCTCCCGGAAGGAAGACGCGAAGGATGCTTCAGTGGGTAAACCGGATGGGAATCCGTCCGGCGGCGGGAGCTCAGCGGCAGATTTCGGTCAAAGCGCTGCGGCACTGCCGGAGTCCGTATTTGCCTGGAACGGCAGCAGTACGCTGTCTCTCCAGGGGATCGGCATACGGCATGAAGAAGGAGGCCCTTCCTCGCTGGAGGAGATCAATTTGCAGTTCGCCGGCACTGGCAAAATCGGCATCATTGGCGAAAGCGGCGCCGGAAAATCGACGCTGATCGATGTGCTGGCCGGCTTTTTGCATCCCGGTTGGGGTAGCATAACGATTAACGGCTGCAAGGTGAGCTCGTTGACCGACGACGCCTGGCGGCGCCAGACATCATATATTCCGCAGCGGCCGTACATATTCAGCGGAACGCTGGCGGATAATGTCCGGTTCTATTACCCGGAGGCTTCGCTTGATGCTGTTGCCGGGGCCGTCGCGGCCGCCGGTCTGTCGCCGCTTGCCGCCTCGCTGCCTGGCGGACTGGATGAAAGGATTGGCGGAGGAGGACGTTCCTTAAGCGGCGGGCAAGAGCAGCGGGTCGCGCTGGCGCGGGCTCTGCTGAGCAGCCGCCCGATTATGCTGCTGGACGAACCGACGGCGCATCTGGATATCGAGACGGAATACGAGCTGAAGGAAACGATGCTGCCGCTATTTGAGGACAAGCTGGTCTTTTTGGCTACGCATCGTCTGCATTGGATGGCGGACATGGACTGCATTATTGTTATGAAGCAGGGCAGGGTTGCTGAAGTGGGCACCCATCAGGAGCTTCTTGAACGCAAAGGAACCTATTACGAGCTTGTAGAAGCGCAACTGGAGGGGATTCATTGAAACGGGAAGGCTGGTTTGCCCCCTATGTGTCGTCCTATTTCTGGCGTTTCCTGTTGATTGTCCTGCTGGGCGCGCTCACCGTATTCTCGGCTTCATCCCTGATGTATACCTCCGGCTTTCTGATTTCCAAAGCATCCATCCCGCCGGAGAACATCCTCATGATCTATGTTCCGATTGTCGGCGTCCGCGCGTTCGGCACAAGCCGGGCGGTCATCCACTATGTGGAGCGGCTGGTCGGGCATGATACGATTCTGCGGATCTTGTCCAAAATGCGCCAGCGGCTGTACGGCATCCTGGAACCGCAGGCATTATTTCTGTCCTCGCGCTTCCGTACGGGCGATATTCTCGGCATGCTGGCTGACGACATTGAGTATTTGCAAAATGTATATCTGCGCACCGTATTTCCCGCTGTCATTTCCCTGATCATCTACGTGGCGGCAGTCATTGCCATCGGCACATTCGATGTGCGGTTCGCGCTGCTGGTGGGCCTTTACATTCTGGTGCTGGTCGCCGTGCTGCCGCTCGTTTCCCTGCTGCTGACGCAAAAACGTCAGCGCCAGATCAAGCAGGAGCGCAACCGGCTGTACCAGAAGCTGACCGATGCCGTGCTCGGCATGAGCGACTGGATGATCAGCGGACGGCAAGGCCAGTTCGTAGAAACGTATGAGGCGGATGAACAAGCGGTCGCCCGCACGGATGCCGCGCTGCGGCGGTGGGCACGACTGCGCATGTTCCTGGGCCAGTCGGTGGTCGGCCTCGGTGTGGTGTCCATGATCTGGTGGGCCGGGGGCCAATTCGCGCAGGGGGCTTTTCCCGGCACCCTGATCGCCGCCTTCGCCCTTGTGGTCTTTCCGGTTGCCGACGCTTTCCTGCCGGTATCCGAGGCCATCGAGAAAATCCCGCAGTACCGCAATTCGCTGGAACGGCTCGGGGGTGTGGCGGCAGGGCCGCAGGAGTTGGCGGCGGGGGGCAGAACTGTGGGGGGAACGTCAGATGGGGGCGATTCGGGCAACGCTGATTTGCAATCGTCAGAGGTTGGCAGCGCAGTTGTGAATTCGGCGCATATCTCGATTCGCGGTGCGGGCTACCGCTACGCGAAGGACGGGGAATGGTCGGTCCGGGACTTGACGCTGGACATTCCCCAGGGCAAGAAAATCGCCATCATCGGCCGCAGCGGCGCCGGTAAATCGACGCTGCTGAAGATGATCCAGGGAGCGCTTGCTCCAACCGCAGGAGCTGTGACCATTAACGGCCGGGCTGCCGCCTCCTATGGAGAACAGATTCCATCTATTATCTCCGTGCTGAACCAGCGTCCGCATCTGTTCGATACAACGGTAGCGAACAATATCCGTCTCGGCGACCCGGAGGCTTCGGAGGAGCAAATCGCGCAGGCCGGCGCTTTGGCGAAGCTGGGCGACCTGATCGCCTCACTGCCCGCAGGCTACGACACGCGGGTACGCGAAGCAGGCCAGCGCTTCTCCGGCGGTGAACGCCAGCGGATTGCGCTCGCGCGTATCCTGCTGCAGAACACGCCGGTCGTTCTGCTCGACGAGCCGACGGTGGGTCTCGATCCGCGCACCGAGCGGGAGCTGCTGTCGACGATTTTTGCCGCAATGGAGGGCAAGACGCTGATCTGGGTCACGCATCACCTGGTCGGCGCGGAGCGGATGGACGAAGTGATTTTTATGGAGAACGGCAGAGTCGAAATGCGCGGCACCCACGCCGAGCTGATGGCTTCCGAGCCCCGCTACCGCAGATTGTATGAGCTGGACCGTCCGGGGTATGGGGCGCAGCGCGCCACTTCGGCGAATTGAGCGAAAACGAAGTATTTTTTATAGTGCAAGGGCATTCATAGACCCGTAAAAGAACGGCTGCCTTAGTCGGTCACTTTTACGGGTTATTTGGATTCCTTTTTCGCCGGAATTATGGTAGAACAGAAAGAGGAGTATTACGCTTAAAGAGGCAAAGGGAAAGGGATGCTTGCAGGAAATGTATGTAGTGTGCAAAGAACATCTGGAGCTGGCCATCGACATGTTCGTTGACGAATACGAGGATGCGCCCGACATCGTGGACTTGAAAGATACGGAATTCTCGGACTGGGACCCGCCGGCCAAATGCGCGGAATGCGAGAAGAACGCGGAATTTTTGGTGGTATAAATAGAAATGGGAGAGAAAAAGACGGCTTCCCGCCGTCTTTTTCCGTTAGCAACACATTAGCGGATGGGACAATCAACAGAGGGGGATATACGCATGAATTTGAGCATGAACTGGATTACACTCCGGGTGCGCGATCTGGAGGTGTCCCTGAACTTCTATCACGGGATTCTCAAACTACCGGTTCAACGCAGATTCGAGAGCAGAGGCAGGCAGATCGCCATGCTGGGGACGGATGGGCAGCCGAAGGTTGAACTGATCCAGGGAAGCGAGCCGGTGTTAAAGGCGGAATGCGGGGTGTCCATTGGTTTTGAGGTGGAATCCCTGGATGAGGCGATGGAATACCTAAAGAGCGAGGGCATCCCGACTGTTCGCGGGCCGGTCGCGCCCAATCCCCGCCTGCGGTTCTTTTATATCCTAGACCCGGACGGCTTTGAAGTGCAGCTGGCGGAGCATAGCGATTAGGGTCAGCCCTTAGCCTACAAAAAAGAAAATGTACAACCCGCCTGGCCCCCCTTAAAATGGAGGATGGTGCAAGTCATATCCGATCGGCGTGACCGACCCGGACTACAGCGTGCTGAAATTTACGGCGGAGAACGGGCGGTATTACAGCCATTTTCACTCGGATAATTTTGAGGTGCCCTTGACGCGGTAACTTCTACATTGAAGGAGGGAGGCTGGAAAAAATGAAGCATCTTTTACTGAAATATATGACCCGGCTGACTTCCTTGAGCGAAGCAGAGCAGCACGCGATTCTGGATGAGATTCAGGTGGAAGAATACAGGAAGGGAACCGTTCTGCTCAGGCAGGGGGAGATTCCCGGCAAATGTTATTTTGTCCTGAAGGGGTGCGTACGGCAGCATGCGGTGGATGAGACGGGCCGGGACATAACCTCGAACTTCTACACGGAGGAGCAGGCGATCGCCATCTTCAATGTACATAAGCCGGATAAATCGTCGGATTACACCCTGACCTGTCTGGAGGACTCTGTATTGGTTGTCGGTCAGCTGAACGCCGAGAGGGAGATGTACGCCAAATACACGCAATTGGAGTCCATGACACGCCGGATGATCGAGGAGAGCTTCGGTCAGGTTCAGGAGGAGTTCGCTGCTTTTATCGCTTCTTCCCCCGAAGAGCGCTATAAGACCCTGCTTCTTCGAAGACCCGGCCTTATCGACCGAGTTCCCCAGCATCAGCGGCAAGCTATCTCGGCATGACGCCGGAGTCGCTGAGCCGGATCAAGAAGCGGCTTCACCGCGAATGCGCGGAGACGGAGCTCTGAACAGCAGCCAGATCCCGAAGCCCAGTTCCCCGGCAGTCATCGGCAGCATAAACACCCACTCCAGCCCTTTTACAAGACCCTCGGCCTCAGGCCAAAGCGTGCGGCACACATGAATGACGATATAACCCGCCCCGGCCAACAAGAGCAGTACGCTGATGATCTTAGGTACATTCCCTGTTCGGAGAGCCAGAACCCCCACAATCAGCAGATGCCCGCCAAAAATGATCAAACCAACCGACCATACCGCTGCAAAAGCTCGCAGAAACAGCATCGTCTCGATCTCCAGCTGATTCGCCGTGAAGCTCGAAAATGCCCCGGTACTGCTGCCTGTAAGCAGTGAAACGACGACAAGACTGGAGACGGCCGCACCCAAGACCGCCGTATACGACAAGCGCAGCCATGCGCCCAGCAGGGACAGGCCCGGCTGCACGGGCTTCAGCACCTTATATAATCCCCATGCAGCCACGATGTCACAGACCATAATCAGGGTCCATGCCAAAATCTCAGCCCTGAACAGCAGGGGAGCGGCGGTCAAGCTGCCAAATGTAGCGCCCGGGTCTCCCTCCGTGACCAGACTTCGATGTACATATCCGTACGAGAGTGCGGCGGCAGCCGCCATTAAAATGAGTGAAATACCGGCCGCTCGGGCCGCTGGATTCGACATTTGAATAACCCTCCTCTGAAGAATTCTTCGTGGTTACATTGTACTAAGGAGGGAACGGGACTTCCTTGACTTAAGTTAAGGAGAGATCCGCGTTTGTGTATTCATCGGTCCTTGTTTATCATTAGAGGACGAAGAAAGGGGAGTTCGGATCTTTATGTTCATTCAGCTTATTGCGGTCGGTAAATTGAAAGAGAAATACCTGGTACAGGGCATCCAGGAATACGCGAAACGGCTTACGCCCTACCTCAAGTTCCAGATGATTGAGGTGGCGGATGAAAAAGCGCCCGATACCTTAAGCGAAGCCGAAGTATCGGCCGTGAAGGCGCGCGAGGGCGAGCGCATCCTCGCGCATGTGAAGGAGAGCGCGCATGTTATCGCGCTCGCCATCGACGGCAAGCTCTGGAGCTCGGAAGAGCTTGCCGGGGAGATCGACAGGCTCGGCACCTACGGGACGAGCCATGTCGTGTTCGTCATCGGAGGCAGCCATGGGCTCTCCGATGCGGTCCTGAGCCGCGCGCAGCAGCGGCTCAGCTTCGGGCGCATGACGCTGCCCCATCAGCTCATGCGCCTGGTGCTGGTGGAGCAGATTTATCGGGCGGTGAAGATCAATCGGGGGGAACCGTATCACAAGTAGGGCGAAATTTTTGTGGTACTGAGTATAATTTCTTGATTTTTTGGATGATTAGAGGGTTTCAGATTGTCATGTGGAATTTATCGTAATACCTGATGTTAAGCGAGGAAGTGGACTAGTGGCAGGACCGATATATTATAAGCGTAGATTACTCACTGTTAAGTCTGCAACTGTAACTCCGAATCTTGGTGGGAAAACAGTGCTTGCAAGCGAGCCTTGGACTTTTGTTGAATCTTGGTTGAGGAATAAGAGTACGGCAGAGGCGGCATTCTACTGGGAGCAGGCTAGAAACTTCTATTTAAGTTCAAAATCCCTGCCTCCTACAGCGGCTCCATTACCGCTATATTATTGCTTTTTAAACGCTGCAAAGACACTCTTGATTGTAAAAAAGCAGGCGTTCTCGAACAGCCATGGGGTTGCTGGCAACTTTTCTGGCACCAGATTAACAAGGCCCAGTACCGAAGACGAGAAAATTCGCTTCAAGACACGCGGAATACTGGCTGCACTGAGCAGATTGCTTGATGACCATATTGTACCGGGAGAATATGAATATAACCTTGATCAGGTGTTCTACAATATTCCATACATACATAGAGCATATTCTCTTTCGTACGATACCGAAACAAGAGCTGTGCCGGAGCTCTTCATTCCGTTGAGAAATCCACATTTTGTGTCCAAGCTAGGATCTTCCCAAAGTTGGTTTGTTGCAGAGATAGAGCCAGATCCTCGATATGCAAATGGTCATACGATCAACAAATTACCGTCTGGTTTTGAGCGAGTAAATAATATCAATGATCGGTTTGTAATACGGCTCAAGCGAAGATTCAACTGGAGTAAGGAGAAGATGGAGACGTTTGAGGCATACCATAGAAAGTTAAGGAAGTATGTTATGCCGATAGTAGGGAAAGGTGATAAAAGGTGGTACATGAGACGGGGAAGCAACGGAGATAAGTGGATTGATAGGAGTCCAGTTACATTAGCCTATGCCGCCATGCACCGGTTGAGCGAGCTCTCTCGTTACAATCCAATGATTCTCCGGGGATATTTATCAGGTAAGCATAACTGGATTATTACAGAATTTATTCAGAAATCACCCTATCAGTTTATTAACGAGATCTCTTCCGAAATTACAGGGTTCGAATTTCTTGATACAGGCGTGATATAAAATAGAATCTATATGATAAACACAAGTGATTTTTTGAGCATCGGGGCTTTTCCGGAAAAAGGAAAAGCCCCTTCTGCATGTGGTCCAGCAGAAGGGGCTACGCTTAAAAAATGCTTCTCGGTCTCCTCATTGAAGGCGAGCTCGACGTTGCTGACGCGCTTCCTGTCGTCCAGCGTGATCCGCTTCACGATCAGGTGCACCAGTGTCTTACGCTGCGGGAACGGAGAGCGGTGGAGCAGGGCGTCAAACCTGCCAACCAAGGAACGTACGAGCTCGAAGGAGACGGGCTCGGCCTGATCGTCGCGGAGTTCCAGTTCCAGCTTCGACCGACGGGTAAGCTCGGTGTCGAGCTCCCTGTTCAGGTCGTTCAGGCATTCCGCGAACAGGCTGCGGTCGATCTCGTTCATCTCGTACAGCCCGAGGTTGCTTGAGGCGAGAGAGAATAAGCTGTTGTTGCTGGATCATTTGAAATTCGCTCCTTTTGGCCCATATGATATAATTGAAAGAAAAGTGTTTTTTAGTATGGAGGATATAATGAGATTTATTAATATAAAAATTGATGAAGAGACCCTCTGTCTTGCTCATAACGTTGATTATTCAGAGCATTTTTTATCTCCCTACAGAAAATGACGATAGCATTATATCAGCACGAGAACTAAGTCGGGAGGAAACAGGCCATGAACCCAGTAGAAATCGAAGCAGCAGTCTCGGAATTGGCAATTCAGCCTTTTGATAAGGAGGAGTTTCCGTTTGCCTTTCTTCGGGCATTTGGGAACAAGGAGACGACAATTAAGCGCCTTCGCTCAGGAGAAACGAATAAATCAGACTTAGGTGGGGTTCTACAAACTAACAACATCCATATCGTGGTCGCTCAACCTGGCGAAGTTACCATGGCACTTGCCGAATTGAAAGAAAGCCGGGCAACGATCAGGGCAAAAGCACGCTATATCCTTGCCACGGACGGGGTAGACTTTGAGGCCGAGGATCTGGAGTCCGGCGAGACGGTAGCCTGTGCTTATCGGGGTTTCCCAGATCACTTTGGTTTTTTCTTGTCACTTGCTGGGATTACAACCGTCAAGCAGGTACGCGACAGTTCATTCGACATCCAAGCAACGGGCCGATTGAACCGACTCTATGTTGAGCTTTTGAAAGACAATCCCCAATGGGAAGTGACCGATCGACGTCACGAGATGAATCACTTTATGGCACGACTGATCTTTTGCTTCTTTGCCGAGGACACCGGTATCTTTAACAGCACAAGGCTGTTCACTGACACCATCGAGCAAATGAGTGCGCAGGATGCCTCTAACACGCATGAAGTAATTAGTGAAATCTTCCGCGCTATGAACACAAAGGATCTTGATCACGATAGGGTAAACATACCACGATGGGCCAATGCGTTCCCTTATGTAAATGGAGGACTTTTCTCGGGCAATGTAGATGTGCCGCGGTTCAGTAAGATTGCGCGATCCTACCTACTACACATTGGCCGCTTAGACTGGACGAAGATCAATCCGGACATTTTTGGTTCGATGATACAGGCGGTTGCGGATGACGAGGAACGCAGTGAGCTCGGCATGCACTATACTAGCGTGCCGAACATTCTAAAGGTGCTCAACCCGTTATTTCTGGATGACTTACGGGTACAGCTTGAAGTAGCAGGTGACAACCCTCGTATGCTACTCAACCTACGCAAGCGTCTTTCGAGGATTCGGGTTTTTGATCCGGCCTGTGGCTCAGGCAACTTCTTAGTCATCGCATACAAGCAGATGAGAGAAATTGAAAACATTATCAACGAACGACGCGGTGAACCCGGGCGTGAGAGCGACATACCGTTGACCAACTTCCGCGGTATCGAACTTCGGGATTTTTCAGCTGAAATTGCTCGTCTTGCCCTCATTATCGCCGAATACCAATGCAATGTACTGTATCGTGGGCCCACCCTGGCTCTTGCAGATTTTTTGCCGCTATCATCGGAGAACTGGATCACCTGTGGCAATGCTCTAAGACTAGATTGGCTTAGTATTTGCCCACCGACTGGAACAGATGTGAAATTCCATGATGATGATCTTTTCAGTACGCCATTGAATCAAGCACAGATTGACTTCGAGAATGAAGGCGGGGAGACGTATATCTGTGGAAATCCACCCTATCGTGGAAGTCAATGGCAAACCGACGAGCAGAAGGACGATTTACAGGAAATATTTTCAGATCGGACAAGAAATTGGAAATCGCTGGACTACGTCTCCGGCTGGTTAATGAAGGCTGCGGATTATGGTACGAGGACGCCAACTGTTTCAGCATTTGTGGCTACTAACTCGATCTGCCAAGGACGCCAAGTAGAAACCTTATGGTCGTTGATTTTCGCATCTGGCCACCAGATCACTTTCGCCCATACTTCATTTAAGTGGGCTAATCTCGCCAGTAAGAATGCGGGAGTCACGGTGGTGATTGTAGGCATTTCTACCAATCCAGGTACTGAGCGCCGGATTTTTAGTGAAAAGCCCGACGGGGGAATTATCGTTAAATCTACAGGGCATATCAATGCCTATCTCGTACCTGGCCCTAACATCATTGTTGGTCCCCGGACTACGCGGATCAGTGAGGTTGCCGAAATGACGTTTGGTAACATGCCCAATGATGGTGGGGGGTTGTTACTCGCTCCTGAAGAAGCGGAGAATGCTGTACGGCTACATGGTGTCCCTAGCAAATTCATTCGACCATTCCTGGGATCGCAGGAATACATTCGAGGGCAAGAGCGCAGGTGTATTTGGGTTGACGACTCAGACTATGATGAGGCAGTCGCTAATGAGTGGCTTGCCGCGCGGTTTGAAAGCGTGCGGGATAAGCGGCAGAAATCGAATCGCCCAACCACACAAGCCCTCGCCAACTCCCCCCATCGTTTTGGCGAGGTACGGCAGCACGGAGATGAGCGGATTATTGTAGTCCCTGGAGTGAGTTCCGAAGGTCGTCCATATTTGCCAGTGGGATATCTTCCAGCGGGTAGTATCGTTAGTAACAAGAACTTCGCCATAATGGATGCACCATTATGGAACCTCGCCCTGATAGCCTCCCGCATGCATTGGGTCTGGATTGGTGCAGTTTGTGTTAGATTAGAAATGCGATTTTCGTATTCCAACACTCTCGGATGGAATACCTTTCCTATCCCTACTCTGACTGAGAAGAATAAAGCGGACCTTACCCGCTGTGCTGAGGAAATTCTTTTGGCACGTGAGACACACTTCCCAGCGACAATCGCAGAGCTCTACGAGCCAGAAAATATGCCATCCAACCTTCGTGAGGCTCATGAGTATAACGATGAGGTGCTGGAACGTATCTATATTGGCCGCCGTTTTAGAAATGATACGGAACGGCTGGAAAAGCTATTTGAACTCTACACCAAGATGACAACATCAGCGCCACAGACGAAGAGAAGCAAGAAGGGGGCAAACCAATGACTGCAGGAAACAAATCAATCCCTACCATTTCTGTGTCTTACGCTCGTAACGGAAATTCCACGAAATCCAATGCCCTGGGAATGCGAACTATGCAAGAGCGTGCCTACGAACGGCGAGGCGAACAGTACTTACTTATTAAGTCGCCACCGGCATCCGGCAAAAGTCGGGCATTGATGTTCATTGCCCTAGATAAGCTCCAGAACCAAGGACTCAAGCAGGCAATTATTGTTGTGCCTGAAAAGTCAATCGGATCCAGCTTCAACAATGAGCCGCTGAGCCAGTATGGCTTTTGGACCGACTGGGTCGTGGAGCCGAGATGGAACCTATGTAATGCCCCTGGCTCGGACAACGGAGGTAAGGTTAAGGCAGTCGGTGCGTTTCTTGAAAGTAACGATAAAGTCTTAGTTTGTACACATGCTACCTTCCGTTTCGCTGTCGAAGAGTACGGAGTAGAGGCGTTTGATAACAGGTTGATTGCCGTGGACGAATTCCATCATGTTTCTGCGAACCCGGACAATAAGCTAGGTTTGCATCTTGGTCAGTTTATCTCTCGCGATAGTGTGCATATTGTTGCGATGACGGGTTCCTACTTCCGTGGCGATGCTGAGGCGGTGTTAGCTCCGCAAGACGAGGCAAAGTTCGACACAGTCACTTACACGTATTATGAGCAACTTAATGGATACGAGTATCTGAAACAACTTGATATTGGCTATTACTTCTATTCTGATTCTTATACAGATGACATTCTTAAAGTGCTAGATTCGTCTGAGAAGACCATCATTCATATCCCAAACGTTAATTCCCGCGAGAGTACCAAAAACAAGATTAAAGAAGTTGAACACATCATTGAAGAGCTGGGGGAGTGGCAAGGCACTGATTCCGTAACTGGCTTTCAATTAGTTAAGACGTCAGATGGTAGAGTTCTTAGGATTGCCGATCTGGTAGATGACGATTCGACTAAACGTGACCGGGTATCTAATGCATTGAAAGATCCTATCCATAAGAATAATCGCGACCATGTGGATATCATTATTGCTCTTGGCATGGCAAAAGAAGGATTTGATTGGATATGGTGTGAGCATGCACTTACAATTGGCTATCGGGCGAGTCTTACCGAGATTGTGCAAATCATAGGTCGTGCTACCCGTGACGCTCCGGGCAAAACGCGTGCTCGCTTCACCAATCTGATTGCGGAGCCCGATGCTTCCAAAGAGACGGTAATAGAGGCGGTGAACGATACCCTGAAAGCAATTGCTGCCAGCCTGCTCATGGAACAGGTCCTTTCGCCTCGCTTCGAGTTCAAATCGAAGAGTGCAGCAAGTGGACCGGTGGAGGGATTCGACTATGGAGATGAGGGTTATGATCCAGAAAAGTGTAATGTAGGCTTTAACCATGAAACAGGACAAATGCAGATTGAAATCAAAGGTCTCTTCGAGCCAAAAAGCGAGGAAGCTGCTCGTATATGTCGGGAAGACCTAAATGAGGTCATTGCGACATTCGTCCAGGACAAAAACACTATTGAACGGGGCCTGTTTGACAAAGAAATGGTACCAGAAGAGCTGACGCAAGTTCGCATGGGCAAAATTATCAAGGAGAAATATCCAGAGCTTGACACGGAGGATCAGGAAGCAGTTCGTCAGCACGCCATTGCTGCCCTTAATTTAACACAACAAGCAAAGCAGACTGCGACGAAGGGTACAGAGGGTAGCAATGAGCCAATTGCCAACACTGCTCTTATCGATGGGGTTCGTAAGTTCGTGAACGTTTGTGAACTAGACATCGACCTCATCGACCGTATTAATCCATTCAACGAAGCGTATGCAATTCTATCTAAAGCATTAAGTGAGGATAGCTTAAAACAAGTTGCAGCTGTCATTGCTGCAAAGCGTGTAAGTATACCATATGAAGAAGCTAGAGCACTGACTGAACGGGCTGTTCAGTTCAAAAAAGAGCGTGGACGACTGCCAGATATAAACTCGCAAGATCCGTGGGAAAAGCGAATGGCCGAAGGAGTTGCAGCCTTACAGCGCTTTTCCACACAGCAGAAGGCCGCTCAAGGTAGCGGAGGTGGAATATAAAATGTCTAACCTTTCTGATGACGATCTTCTCCGAGAACTTGGTGTAGAGTATGAAGTAGCAAAGACACGCTCTTACACGCCGCGTGAAGAGCACATCATTGCAGGATTTGAAGAGATCCAGCAATTTGTGAAAAAGCATGGTCGTACTCCGCAACATGGAGAAGAGAATGACATTTTCGAAAGACTGTATGCAGTGCGGCTTGATCGACTGCGCGCACAGGAGGATTGCAGAACCCTACTTACTCCCCTAAATAGCCAAGGCTTGCTAAGTGAGGAAGAGACTAAACAAATCGATCCGGTAACTATCTTGGATGATGATGAGCTGCTTGCTGAACTTGAAGGAATGCTCGCTACTTCAGATATTACAGAATTACGCCATGTTCGCTCTCAAGTTGAAAAACGAGCTGCCGAGGAAATTGCGAATCGCGAGAAATGTGAAGATTTTGCTCGTTTTAAACCTCTGTTTGAGCAGGTTGAGAACGAACTTAAATCGGGGGATCGAGAGACGCGTCCATTTGGTAAGGATGCGAGCATTAATAAGGGGAACTTCTTTATCTTAGGGGGGCAACTTGCCTACGTAGCTGAAATAGGTGATGAATTTAAGGCCCCTAATGGTCATACTGATGCACGACTTAGGGTCATCTACTCTAATGGTACAGAGAGCAATCTTCTCCTCAGATCCTTGCAGCGTGCGTTGTACAAAGATGAGGCTGGACGTCGATTAACCGATCCTATTGGTGGAGGGTTATTTAGCGCAGACTGGGAAGAGAATGACATCCAGAGTGGGACCATCTATGTACTGCGAAGCTTCTCCGATCATCCTTTTGTCTCGGAACATCGTGAACTCATTCATAAGATTGGTGTGACCGGCGGTAAAGTTGAAGCCCGTATCGCCAATGCAGCTCATGATGCTACTTACCTCCTAGCAGATGTGGAAGTCGTAGCAAGCTATAAGCTAGCTAGCATCAACCGGACGAAGTTGGAGGGCATATTCCACCGCATCTTCGCTCCTGCTCAGCTCGATATTACGATCAATGACCGCTTTGGGCACCCCGTACGTCCAAAGGAATGGTTCCTCGTGCCTCTAAATGTAATCGACGAAGCAGTGAGTCGTATTCAAGATGGTTCGATTATTAATAATGTAGTATATGATCCTACGATCGCTCGTTTGGTCGAACGGTTGTAATTGCAGTGGAATTTCTATTTTAAATACTGATAAATAAGCTAAGGACACCTGAGGGGTGTCCTTAGCTTCGCTCTATAGATGATACGGTGAACCCTACCACAAATAACACCGAAATATAACGATAGCTATAAAATAATCACCTGCATACGCGGCTCAGCCTGAACCCTCCGAGGTCGTAGACAATGATTTGTCGTCCACTTTATTCGTTGCCCCTGCCCCTCGGGCAGAGAAGTTCTACCCCAACTGCCCGTATGAAACCGCAGGGGCCGCCTTTTGATTGTTTTTCCCTAAGGATGCCTGGCTCTGATTCCGATAGCTTCTTCAATCAGAAGTCGAAGAGTGAAGGGCGGCACAGGCTAGAATGTCCGCCGTCGTGCGAATTCTGCCAAGCCGCGGGAAGATCACGGAACGCACATGCTCATGCTCCGCCTCACTGAAACCGGTCATGGCGTCTATCGCAAAAATCACCTGATACCCGTGGGCGAAGGCTTCTCGCGCTGTGGTATCCACACCAATACCTGAAGCAATGCCGCAAAGGACGATCGTCGTAATGCCGCGCCGGCGCAACTGCTGATCCAGGTCCGTCGCATGGAAGGCACCCCATTGGCGCTTTGTAATCACGTGGTCGGTGTCCGTGACACCGATCTCTGGCACAATTTCATCCCAGCCGGGTGGCAGGTTCATTGCAGGAGGAGCCTGATCCAGCAAAGGACGCGGCATATCCTTGAAGTCCTTACTGGATACGCGTACGAGCCCCACGAATGCACCTGCATCTCGGAACGCCTTTACCATGGAGGCGGCACGGCTGACGACTTGCTCAGCTGAATGAGGGGCATAGTGGGTTCCAAGCCATTTTTGCAAATCAATTACGATTAAGGCTGTCTGAGGAAAATCAAATAATAATTCTTCCATGAATCATCACACTCCGTGAACAAAATCGAGTTTGACCCTCACCATGACTCATTGTATAAAATTATGAACAATCGGTCACTTGACTCTATGTTTATTATTTTGTACCTTTGGTCAAAGGGTGTCAAGAGAGGATTTGTGATGATGAGTGTAACGAAGCAGGAGATTATCCGTTCAGCTTTCCAGTTGTTTAAGAAAAAAGGGTTTCTTGCGACTTCGATCCAAGAGATCGCCGAGGACTGTTCCATTGCCAAGGGTTCGGTGTACAAATACTTTCCCTCGAAGGAGGACCTATTCTGCCAAGTATTCGATGAGTGTCAGACAGCGTATTTTGACCAGGCAGAGCATCTGAAGAAAACAGAGACGGGGACTCCCAAGGAAGGGCTAGTCAAGCAGATTGTGTTCCGCTATCAGTATTTTATCGAATTCAATCGGATTTTGGTTGAGTTTACGGAGCTCCCTATTACGCAGGATGCTGCCTTCCATCCGCTTCGGAATCATGTTCGCGGCCGCATGATGGAGTGGCACAAGGCTTGGCTGCTGGAAGTTTATGGTTCGCAAATTGAGCCGTTTCTGTGGGATCTGCTGTTCATATACCGTGCCATTCTTAAGGATTATCTGCTGCGCATCCTTTATGAGGTGAAGCCGCTGTCGATTGAAGATACGGCTTGGTTTATCGTCGATAAGTTGGATGCGCTCGCCGCGCACATGAAAAGGGAAGGCTCAAAGGCACTGCTCGGACAAAGTTCTTACGACGCTTTCATCCACATGGGCTCGGAAGACTGGCGGAGGGACAGAGGGCAGGCTGCTGAGGAGCTGCTTGGCAGAGTGACGGCTGCACTGGAGGTCTGGCCTAGCGGGAGCGTTCGGCGGAAGGATCTGCAAGAGGTTATTCATCTGTTAGGCGCTGAGATCGCCCAGCCGCAGCTAAAGCGGCCGCTCATCCAGGCGCTGTGCGCCTTTTTGGAACAGGAGCAGGAGCTTAAGAGCCTGGTCATCCAGTTAAAGCAGATTGTCCTATCTGAACGGGATTGATCCACAGCAAACCCTATCTCAAGTAGGGACAAGTTTTTTGATTACTTTTTGGAGAATACCATATCTTTATCAAGCTAAACATTTGTGCAGTGAAATCCGATAAAGCAAAGGAATGGTACCTGTTCGATTTGCCTAAAAGGAGAGTCTGTATGCCTACTAAACTAGTAAAAAATATCATCATGATTTGTTTGGTTCTTGTATTGTTACCAGCAACATCCATTTGGGCAGCATCCGTCATTACGGACCCGGCTTTGGCGAAAGTCATTCGAGCGGAATTAAAGCTGCCGGCGAATAAAGAGCTGAAGGCGGTTGATTTGCAGAAGTTGAAGTCTTTGTATGCGATGGAGTCCAAGTCTAAAATTACCAGTGTTCAAGGCCTTGAATATGCCGTCAACATGCAGGGCTTATTTCTGCCCAGCCAAAAGATAAGGAATATTACACCGCTGAGCAAGTTGAAAAAGTTAACGTTTTTAGCTATTGAGGGGAATCAGATTACGGACCTTTCACCGATTTCCGGGTTAAGTTCTCTGAAGAATCTGGTTGTTGACGGTAACAAGATAAAAAGTCTGGCGCCGTTAAAAAATCTGAATAAGCTGACCGATCTTCTTGCCAGCAACAATCAGGTAGAGGATCTAAGGCCCATTCAGAAATTGAAGTTAGAATGGCTCTTACTGAGCGGCAATAAAATTCAAGATTTGACGCCGTTGAAAAATCATCCAACATTGGAGTATCTCTATCTGGATGATAACCTCATCCGGGATATTGCAGTGCTCGAAACGATGCCGCAATTAAAAGAAGTATCTTTGGCAAACAACCCGCTGAATGAGCAAGCGGAGCAGGTTATCCAACAGCTGGAGAACAATGGCGTCAAAGTATATTTGGAAAATAACCCCAATTCATAAAAAGAAATGAACAAAACCACTCTGATTGCTTAAGAGTGGTTTTTTCTGTGAAAATCAAAACGGTTGGATGAAATGGCTTTTCACTTCGGGAATTGGGGCAAGCAGCGGTGCGGCTTGACGCAATAGTTGTTCCAACCAGTAAAGGCACCCGATCGGGTGCTTTTCGATTCGTTCTAAGGATGTTACGCCGAACCGTATCACAAAACGTTTAGTTTCGGTTTGGGAGTTAACACACTTTGTTACAGACCCTTGTTTATCCTCCCATACAACTCCTTCAAAACCTCCTCCGTCCTTACTATCAACCGGTCCCCATTCTCCACCTTTACAACTTCCAATCCCTTACCACCCTCATTAACGATATAATTCAATTCGCCAATAAACACCACAATATCAAGCCCTGGATTATAATCCGTGTGTATCAGCAGCAAAAGGTCAATTAATGATATTTCTGAATCTGACTCTGCCTTGTTCTCATAAATATATAGCACACGGATCATGGAGATGAGTGCCGAATGACAAAGGAAGAGAGCATTTTCGAACTGATGGTGATTTCTCATGATATGGGCTAGTTTCATATGATATTGAGCAAGATGATAGTAGTCTTTTACTTTGTCTTGCAAGCTTATCTCCATGACGATTGCCTCCTAATCTAGAAAAGGAAAAGTATTACACAATTATAATACTTATAAATATCAAAATAAATAATGATATTAAACGTTTGGTGTTTACCTTAATGAAACTTGTCTACACTTTTGACATGAAGAGGTGAATACCATGAAGGATAAGGAAATATTAAAGCTCGTAGGAATCCGGATTCGTGCTCTTCGGAAAGAGCGGGGTTTATCTCAGGAAGCTCTCGGAGAGAAGGGCGGATTTCATTTTTCATACATAGGGCAGATTGAACGCGGTGAGAAGAATGTATCTTTATTGAATTTGTATAAGATTGCAGAGTCCCTTGATGTCAATTTGATTCAGTTATTTGCATATCTGGATGAAGAGTTCATGGTTACGCCGGCGGAGAGAGATATCCAAGACATTGTGGGGTTGCTTCGTGAAGCCAATGACGAGAAGATACGGCTTGCTAAAAATGTGCTGAGAGAAATTTTAAGAGGCAGTGCTTCTACATAACCAGTGTTTGACTATTTCCCGATCCCATAATAAATTTATATAAGATGCATATAACAAGGCCAAAGCATGGCCGTGACCTAACCATTCAGAGGCGTATACCCGGCATAGGGGATAACTGCCTCTTTTTTGCCGTTGCATGATGGTGTCGTTGTTTCATAAATCTATTAGTTAGGGGCAGGAGCACGAAGATGAACGAAGAGCTTATAAGACAAATCCTGGCCTTTCGGGAAAGACGGAATTGGGAGCAGTTCCATAACCCCAAGGATTTTTTGCCTGGACAAGGCAAAAGCCCCTGCCACCGTTTGGGTGGAAGGGGCTGCATTAACCTTGGCATCGAATTGAAATTCGATGCCTTCGATTTTCTGGCCTTTCTTCACATGAATCTGCTTCACGATCGTCTGAAGCAGGTTCATTTGCGTTTTGGTGCTGTCGATAGCCTGCTTTACTTGATGTAGAGGAACCGGATCGGCAGAGCTTTGTTCTAGCTGCCAGGAGGCATCCAGCGTTCCGAGTTCCTTGTCAACGGCAGCAATTTCTTTTTGCAGAGGTACAACACGCATGAGAAGGAGGGAGATACCAATTTTGCACCGTTTCACTTTCTACCTACTTATATTCTCCATTCTTTTCGTTTCTGTAGAGACTTTTATATCTGTTTGGAAAAGCCACTACACCTTTGGGCTTTATAGCATGAACATGCTGGCACCTGCAATATCATTTATCGTTTTGGTTTTTGTCATCCGTAAGCAAACGGGGACTTCAAAGCGATTTTGGGTTATCATCACAATCGGGGTCGCTTGTGAATTGATTGCTCAGACGATTTGGGGGTCCTACGAATGGGTATGGTCGATGGAAGCTCCCGAAATCGGCATCGCCGATCTATTTTGGTATTCGAGCTCTTTTCTATACCTGATCGCGCTTTATGTCCGGCTGAAGAGCTCCGGCGAAAGGACCCGGCATCTATTCGATTCCGCCATTCTGCTCATCAGTATATCAGTCATTAGCTGGGAGTACCTGGTGAAACCGGCTTACTACGGAAACAATGACCTGGATTTTTTTACACTTTGGGTAGATTTGTTCTATCCTGTGACCTCAGTTCTAAGGTTTTTTATATTGGTCGTTTGGCTGCTCAACGGTGAGCGGAGGTTTAACAGCAAGGTGCTATTGTTTCTAATGGTCGGATTCGTATGTTACGTTTTTGGAGATTTGCTATATGTGTTTCTCATCGACGTACATCATATGGATTCTCTAGAGACATGGATCGATCCATTCTGGGCATCTGCCTCCTTCAGTTTGGCCTTGGCTGGCTTGTATTCGCTGAATCCGGCTTCGCGACCGATACTGACTGGTGACACGCGCAGCGTCCGGATTCTCCATTTTTCCGTTCCTTACATCAGCCTTCTCCTGTTCGTCGGGCTCTTCAGTGCTGGGCAGCCTTTGAACAGTATCTTTCTTGCAGGCCTTACGAGTATTGTTGTGCTGACCTTGGTCAGGCAGGTGATGTTTCTGCTAGATCGTGAGAAGCTGCTTGAGCAGTTGAAGCATGCGCTCGAACGGTCGGAATACCTGGCCAGCCACGATAGCCTAACGGGACTGCTCAACCGCAGGACGTTCGAACAAAAGCTCACTATCATGCTTTCATCTGCCGCGGTGAGGCAGGAGCAGGTGGCCGTCCTATTCTTCGATTTGGACAAGTTCAAAATCGTTAATGACCTGTATGGTCACCATACGGGAGATCTGCTGCTGCAGGCCGTCGCGGAACATATGACTCTGCTACAGCATGAGGGTATGCGCTGCGCGCGATTCGGCGGTGATGAATTCGCGATAAGTATCGCCACTCCAAGTGAATGGATCGGCCGATTGGATGAAATTACTGGCATTATTATACAGAGTATCCCCCAACGTTTCGAGCTAGAGGGAAATGTCATCAACACTTCGCTGAGCGTAGGCATAGCAGTTTTTCCCGATCATGCCCTTAACGTGACTGATTTGATCAAAAGAGCTGACCAAAACATGTACCTTGCTAAACGTGCTGGTAGCTTCTCACCCTAGATACACGCTGTCTTGTACAAAGCTTTAGTAACGGCAATTTGGGAAATCCTAACTTACAGGACATTAGCCTTGAATCATGAGGGTTAGGAAAGCTATTATGACTTTTATCACAGATCAAACACTTACATAGTATGTAATATGTTAAGGTGCAAGAACGGCATTATTGCCTCAATAACTTAATAGTTAGCAAGCTATGATTGCTATGGGGTCACTATGGCAGGAGCAGCTTCTGGAGAGACTGCGGAAATTCCGCTGCGCCGAAGGGTTCACAATCTCAGGCAAAAGGACAGAAGAGTACTGAATATGTATTATTCGATATTCTTATGAACCGGGAGATTGGAGGACATCCAATCTCTTTTCTTATGGCACCAAGGTATTGCATTCATAAGGGGGAACTAGGTATGGCACAACCAGAATTAAAGAGAGAGCTAGCAAATCGGCATGTTCAACTCATCGCGATCGGCGGCACCATTGGTACGGGATTGTTTTTGGGATCGGGAAAAGCGATTCAACAGGCAGGCCCATCCATCATGTTTACGTATTTCATCGTGGGGATCGCCGTGTTTTTCGTGATGAGAGCGCTGGGAGAACTCCTGTTGTCTAAAGCGGGTTATCAATCGTTTACGGATATTGCGGAAGACTATCTTGGATCTCGGGCCGCGTTCATAACCGGTTGGACCTATTGGTTTTGCTGGATCATGACGGCTATGGCTGATGTGATTGCGGTTGGCGTATATGTACAATATTGGTTTGATATCCCGCAATGGGTACCGGCCATTGTCTGCTTAATCATTTTATTAGGGCTCAACCTGTTAACGGTCAAAAATTTCGGAGAACTGGAATTTTGGTTTGCTTTAATCAAAGTGATCACGATTCTTGCATTGATTGGCATTGGGGTTATTTTGCTGATCATGGGATTTAAGACGGATGCAGGATCGGTGACGGTACGAAACCTTTGGGAACACGGGGGCGTTTTTCCGAACGGCATTTCAGGTTTCTTATTTTCCTTTCAAATGGTGGTATTTGCCTATGTCGGTGTGGAATTGGTGGGTGTATCGGCAGCGGAAACAGCGAATCCGGAAAAAAATATTCCATCGGCTATTAATAAAATTCCTTTACGGATTTTATTTTTCTACGTTGGCGCGCTGTTCGTCCTGCTGTGCATTAACCCGTGGACTGAGCTCAGTCCGGCCGAAAGTCCTTTTGTTAAAACCTTTACTTTAGTAGGGATTCCGATTGCCGCAGGGATTATCAATTTCGTCGTATTAACTTCGGCCGCTTCCGCATGCAACAGCGGGATGTTCTCTACAAGCCGGATTCTCTATAATTTAAGCAAGAAACAGCAGGCGTCCTCTCATTTTGCCAAACTGAATAAAAATCATGTGCCCGGGAATTCGTTATTCATCTCCACGCTTGTCATATCGGTGGGCGCTCTACTCAGCAAACTCATTCCGGAGCAGGCGTTTGGAATCGTGACAACCATAAGTGCCATTTGTTTTATTTGGGTGTGGGGCGTCGTTCTCGTCTGCCATATCAGATATAAGAAGACCCGGCCGGAATTACAGGCTCAATCCAAATTCAAGGCACCCTTTACGCCTTTCATTAACTATGTGGTCTTAGCGTTGTTTGCCGGGATTCTCATCATTATGCTGTTTGCTAGCGAAACACGCCCGGCTTTATTGTTCACCCCTCTGTGGTTTATTCTGTTATTTATGCTGTACCCCAATAGAAGCAAAAGGGAAAAAAGCAGCAGTATAGCGACGAACATCAAATAGATTTGCTGTTAGGAACGCATTGACTTTTCATTAACTAAAAAAAGAACTCGCCAACACTGTGGCGAGTTTCTTTTTCTATATGGAGAGAATCCTGGACAGGGACAACCTGAACAGAGCCTACAAACAGGCCAAACGCAACCATGGAGCGCCGGGAATCGACGGGATGACCGTAGAAGACGCGTTGTGTCGAGACGGTGAAAAGGATTTATGGTCCTCCTATAGAAAACTCCATCACCAAGGAACACTTTTCCTTCTCAACAGCCTCATATTAGGGAAGTCTCCTTGTCCCCCACCCTTATCGATTCGTAAATTATACCCACCTTCCAAAAATACACATTGAAAGTCCCTCAATTAGTGGGCCTTTTTGTAAACTGAAGCTCTTTTTTAACCGATATATGCATATACTTGATTTTTCCAAATTGTCAGAACAGATACAAACCATTCCAAAAGGAGACAGATCCCCATGAAAGATACCATAACTTACGGTCATATCGAAATCATGCCCTATGAATTTACTCATCTTCACGAGCTTAAAATTATGAAAACCGTAAACGACCACGCCCGCATGATCTGTACCGGAATTATTTCCGATGAAAGACGCGAGAGCTACATTCGTGCTTCAGATGAAGAGACTCAGGTCAAAGCCTTTGTCATGGACAACTCCGGCAACCGCCATCCCCTCTTTCGGGGCATTGTCTTGGATGTGGAGGAGAACGTGGTTCACGGCGTCCATTACCTGACCTTTGAAGCGATATCCCATACATACGAACTCGACATCAAGCGGCATAAACGATCTTTTCAAAATCCCAAGCTCACCTATAACGGCCTTATTGAGAGCATTTTGTCCGCCTACCCCAAAGCGGAAGCGCTGGATGTCGTGACCCACAATACACCCATAGGCACGTTCATTATGCAATATGATGAAACCGACTGGCAATTTCTAAAACGGATGGCTTCCCACTTCTATTCTCCGCTCATTCCTGCGGTAGGTTATGGCGTGCCCAAATTATATGTTGGCCTGCCAATGGGTCTGAGCAAGGGAGAAATCACAGCGGCCCAATATAAGGTGTCCAAACGGATCGCGGATTTCCAAACCGCCTCGGATAATCATATTCCCGGCGTGCGGGATGAGGATTTTATCCAGTATGAGGTGAAGACGGAAACCTTGCTGGAGCCGGGCTATGAAGTCACTTTTAAGGGGCATAGCTTGCTGGTCGCCGAAGTGTTAACGGAAATGAAGGACAGTGTATTGACACATACGTGCAAGCTATCCCCGCGAAGCGGACTGCGTCCCATTAAAGAATATAACCGTTCAATCATCGGAGCTTCCATTCAGGGCAAGGTCCTCAGCGTTCACCGGGACAAAATCCGCGCCAAGCTCGACATGGACGACCAGCAGGACCCGAACACCGACTACTGGTTCCCCTACTCTACCATCTATGCGTCTGCAGATAACACGGGCTGGTACTGCATGCCGGAGGAAAACGACAGCATCCGCATCTATTTCCCCAGCTATAAGGAGGAAGAAGGCTACGCCATCAGCTCGGTCAAAAGGGAACCGCAACATTCGTCAGGAAAATCGTCCGCGACTTCTGGACATGGAGCAGCAACCTCAACGCATTCGATTGCATCTGCTTCGTCTGACGGATCAAACTCTTCTTCGTCTCTGCCGGCAGCAGCTCCTGCGCCAGATCGAGATCGTATGGCTGATCCCGCCATTAAGACGCTGCGGACCAAATATGGCAAGGAAATTATGCTGGCCCCGGATAAAATCGTGATTTCCGCTAGTGATATGTCCATTACGATCAGCGACCAAAGTGGAATTGATATTATTAGCGGGAAAAATATCAATATCAGCGCCACCTCCCAGCTCTCGATGTCATCAGGCATCCTTCAGCTATCTGCCGGGAAAATCGAGCTTTCCGGCAATGGCAACAGCATTACGCTGGATAAAACGACAACCTTCTCCGGGACTGAAATCAAAATGAACTAATTGGAGGAGGGAATCAGCGAAATGGATAAACAACAAGCGCTTCAACATTTTTACGAGCATCATTACATGCCCTTGCTGGAAATACAGATGGAGACATTGGAGGCGGAGTTTCACCATGGCAAGGCTCAATTCATTTCGAATTTCACGGCATCCTTTCAAAAGCTATGCTCTCATATTCTGAGGATGCAGCAGCAAGGGGAAAAAGAACCCATTGCCTATATACACTATTCTTTTTTGCGAACTCAGATCCTGGAACAATCCTACTTGTACATGGTTGAGGCTTATTCTGGCAAATGGTATGAAGATCAAGCCGACTGTCGGTTATCCTATGATGCCTCCTGGGTTTATACCCATTTTACGACCATGCTGGAAGCACTTGAACAAGATCGGAAGAAATACATGGGTGTACTCCATGCGGCCGATATCGAACGACTGATGCTGAAAGCCACACCCTTTTTCCATCAATTTGTGAGTTCCATCATTCGCTTGGCGATTACAGAAGCAGTGCAGCTCCCAGAGTACAAGGCCATTCATAAGGCGAAACGTTTGTTCATTCGTACTGGCGAATATAAGGATATCAGCGAAAATATGTATGTCGAGGATCAAGAAATCCCCAATCCGGATGAAGTCAGAGAACGACTGATGCAGACCAATGAGGAGCCATATATCTATGAAAATTTAAGAAATCTTTCTCTTCCTCATTTGCAAGTCGTTGAAAAAGACCTGAGATATAACGATTTCTGCCAAAGTGATTTGCGGGGAAGCCAGTTTCTTTCCTGTGTATTGATGGGAAGCCAGTGGCAAGAAGCTCATATCGAAGGGGGCAGCTTTCGCGGCTCCCTGCTCAGCGATGCCGATTTTAGGTACAGTCATTTGCAGGGAGCCGATTTTAGAGGTGCCAGCGGACAAGCTTATCGGGAACAAGGTCACCGTGTACCGGGCCTGTGTGGTATACGCTTTGACTTTGCCAATCTGGACGAGGCGGATTTCACGGATGTGCATGGTTTTGAGTACGTCTCCTTTGAGGGAGCCTCGATGTACGGAACCAGAGTCCCGCGAAAATACCAACAGCTATGGAAGCTCAGTGATGAACAGCGTAAGTCCATCGTGTGGATGGAGTAAGGAGGAATGTGCATGCGCCATTATTATGTGCTGCTCGATGACAGTCGTATTTCCCGTAACATTGAACCTGTGAATATCGGCCTTTTAAAAACACCATTTGTTCGCATGATCCCGGCTCAGGTTTTAGATGTTCATACGAAGGCAGAGGCAGAGTATACGGATTGGCTGCCTTTTTCAGCATCACAACCACTGCTTTCCGATCCCATGAAACGGATTTTAGAACTATATAATACGCAAGCGCGTTTTAAACAGATGTATATCGTTGACAGAGAATACAAGCGTCAGGAGTTATATTGGATTCCGCATGTCCCTGATCTAGACGTGATTTCGGAGCATACCGAGTTTTATCCGCACAACCAAACCCTAAAACACCTTGTGCTGGATAGCCAAAAGGTCAGGGGACACCATTTTTTTCGGCTATCCAACGTAAGGGAACCTTATTTCATCGTTAGCCTGGATGCTGCCGAAAGCTTGCTTCGCCGAGGGTTGAGCGGTTTCCGGCTGCAAAAGGTAGAACTTTCTTACGAGGAGGCTTGAGCTTGACGGAGTATTGGGATGAATTTTTTTTGAAGCTGCATAATCAACAAGTCTTGAAAGCTCAGTTGGATGTGAGTGAGAACGATGAAGACTGGATGACGATATCCATTGAAGAAGCGATAGAGAAAATTTCCAAAGGCTGTTTGACACTGCCAGATGGAAAGGAAATACAATTCCAAACCCTTCATCTCTACGATAATCAACTCACGATATCCCTGCCGAGTTCTTGGATTCCAGAGGCTCGGGCTAAGCAGACGAAAGATCAACGGGGAAGCTACGTCGTTCAGGACAAGCCTAACGGAATCCTGTTTGGTCTTCACCAAAGCGAGCAAGAACTGGACCCTGCGCAGGTGGAGATCTATCAACAACAGATGATAGAGCAAATGAGCCGTACACAACCGAGTATGAAGCTGGTGGATGAAAAAGCCCTTCCCATTCAGGGCGCTATAATCGGCTGTTATGAATCTATTTTTCTAGTCTCACCCTCACCCTCACCCTATTACCAGATTGCCTTTGTGCGTTCCTGGCGTGGCAAGGCTTTGATCGGGAGTTGTCAATTTAAGTTGGAGGATGCCCCCTTATGGTATCCACTGACCTATGCCATGCTTCATACGTCAAGATGGCTGGAGTCTCCCTAATTTACACACTCATATCAAGGAGGAAATTACATGCTGCTGCCCATACTGCTGCGCGCATTGGTACTTGGTGTACTTGGCGAAGAATATTCCTATGTGGTGAGAGGAGCCACTTTACAATGCAGTCAAGGTACATACCCAGGGGTGCTGAATGCCATGTACAGCCATGGAATTTACATCAAGGATAAACCGGTTCTAAACGTTGCCGATGCCATACCCGGAGCGCATATCAGTAAGGAATACGCCTTTGGCTTATGTGAGCGGAAGTATGGTCTTCCCTGTAAACCCGAAATTGCATTTGGGGCCAAATGGACTCACGGCAAAGAAAATGTGCTGATCGAGGGGGAACACGCCTTACTCAGCAAGTCAACTTTAATATGTTCTTGTCCAGGAGGCGGCGGCATCATCTCGATTCTGGATGACGGACAAAATAGTTAGTTTACGAAGCGAGGAGTCCAAGGTATGAACGTATCACCAACAGCTCTCTTAACCTATCAACATCTGAACTTCATCTGGCCCTACGGCGACGTGCGCTTAAATCAGATTGAAATGACCCACGAGCTTGGAGAACACGCCAGATTGTGGATTACAGGCCGTATTCAGTCCGATCAGGAAGAGGCGATTGCAGCCAGGGCGAGCAGTATAGATGAAATCGAACTCTGGTATACAGACACAGGCGGTCAGCATCCCTTATTCATGGGGCAGTTGTACAGTGTAGATATCGTGCATCTTCATCAGGAAGTACAGGTCACGATCCAGGTCATTTCCCATAGCTTCAAGCTGGATACCGAACTCAAAAACCGTTCCTTTCAGCAAGTGAACCAACAATATGTTGATATCATTGACGCGGTGCTGTCCGATTATTCCGGCTCCGATAAGTTGGATGAAGCGTTTGGGAATCGACCGACGAACCAATTCATCATGCAGTATCAGGAAACGGACTGGAGCTTTTTAAAACGCCTGACTTCCCATGCCGGAGCTATGCTTCTGCCCAATATCACCGCTCACCAGATTCAAATCTGGATCGGAATTCCAGAAGCAAGGCGCCAGATCGCTTTAGAGGATGTGCCGTTTCGGATGCGGCGGCGGATTGCACCCTATTTAAACCATGCGGCTAACGGGAGGACGAATACCTCGGCCAGTGACTATACAGGGTACACCTTCGAAATGCAGGAAATCTTGCAGCCGGGAGATGAAGTCAAGCGGTCTGGCCTCACCTACGTCATTACCAAACGGACCGGCACGATGACAAGCGGCGTCATGACCTGGTCGTATGAATGCGCCTTGGCTCAAGGCGTGACCATTGCCAAAACCTATAATCAGACCATCATTGGAGCGGCGATTGAAGGCAAAATACTGGAAGTGAGCCGCAACCAGGTTCGGCTGCATTTGGATATGGACGACCAGCAGGACCCCACAGATGCCCAGTGGTTCCCCTACTCCGCTGAAGGCAATCAGGTGTGGTATCTTATGCCGGAAAAAGGCGCGCAGGTGAAGCTGTATTTTCCCACCGCGGACGAAGACGATGCCATGGTTATTCATCGGTGCGTACAGCCTCGTCACATGCTGCTCTCCCTCTCCCTCCTTCCCATACGACCCAGGGAGCAGCAGCGGAAACGCCTGCCGAACGGCACCATCGTAAAATGGCCGATCCCGGGGTCAAATCCTTCGCGAATCCGCAGGGAAAAGAAGTGTCCTTAGGGAACTCCGAGCTGAACATAAGCGCTCAGGAAGGCTCGCTGTACATATCCATGAATACCGGTCACGGCGTGAGTCTTCAGAGCACTCAGAATATGCAGATTCAAGCGACAGGCAGCCTTAGTCTCTCCGCCGGAAGCATCTTGCTCAAGGGGACCGATGGTCTGCACCTGAATACAACAACCGATGCGCTGGACCTTGAAGAAGGCGTGAACAACCTTAGCTCGGAAATTTTGCTTAAGGCCTCAATGCATCAGTCCTATCCGGAGCCGCTCCTTTCGAGCTTTGAGCAGCAAGTCGCGAAACTCGGAATCGACGTAGTCTTAGATCAACGCAAGCTGACGAATGTGGATAACTATGCACACGGAGCGAAGCATGACTTACTTGGTTATGCGAAGGGACTATGGAACTTTGTCGTCGATATAGGCGATATAGTCTTAACGGGACAAAACGATGAGGACATGCGAAGAACTTACTCCATCCTGAATCATGGAAAAGAAGTCGCCCCTCTTGAAGAACGAAATGCTACCTTTAAAGGGATGTTAGACACCGTCAGCTACGTTAGAAATACATCCATAAGGGAAATGAAGAACGATGCTTTAGATCATGTCAAGGACACCATGGAGCTTCTTATGGAAAGAGAGCGGAACAAATGGTTAAATCCGTTAACCAGCACACCGGAAGAAAATTACCGGGCGGGACAGACAGCAGTACAAGCTGCCTTTGCCGAGTTGGATCTCGCCGCCACGCTCATTCCCGGAGAACAAGCGTTTACAGCACCGATGAAATTTTTCCGTAAGTTGAAACCAGGGAAGTTCGGTGAACGAGTCGGTAAACAAGTCGGTGAACGCGCCGAAAAATCAGGAATATCCGCAATGCTTGGACAGCTGGAAAAAAAGGAAGGGCTTCCCGATCTCGCAGCCGGAGATGGAAAATTAAAAACCCATGCCATCCGCATCCCGAACAGTCCCGCTTCCCTGGAAGATTTCCTGCAAAGCATAGCCCAAAAGATGAACCTGGGGTTTGGCTCCCATACTCCTGCAACAGCCGGTGGACATTGGGATTTCCATGATCTGGATTTTGACCTTCATAACCCATCCAAAGGTTCGGGTGGAAATCTCTCTCCGGAAAGACAAAAGCAAAAAAATGCGCTAGAATCAGGGGAGTATACGGGTAGAAGTGCTGAGGGGCCGGGTGATGGTAAACGACTCGATAATTCAGTTCCTACAGTTGCAAGCGGTAAATTTAATGACTGGTTCAACGGATTGACAGCAGATCAACTTGATGAACTTTGGCAAAATAAATCAATTAGGAAGAAAATCGAGAGACAACTTAGAGCACCAGGTGGAATGCATGAATGGCACTTGGTTTCACGTGCCCCTGTATTTAAAAGGTGGGGTATTAGTTCTGAACAAATTAGAGACTTGAGAACTGTAATCAGTGAAGTTGAGTTTGTGAATCCTCCCGGGAAACACGGTGGGTTAGGTTCCACTGCAGCACATAATGAATTATTAGCAATAATAGATTCTTCAACAGACTATGAAACATTCATACGAAGATTGAATAACTGGGCAAACTATAGGCTCAAAGGTGGCATAAATTCTTTACCGCAAGGTCTTAGGTTGGATTGATGAAAGATTGATAAATTGGAGGGATTGAATTGGAAAAAGAGGGGATTGTTTCTTTATGGGTTGGTTCGATAAAAAGTGATAATGAATTAATGAAATATGTTACTCTTATCTATGATCAAGAAGGAGAATGCCTACCTTCTCAATTTATTAAGGATTTTAACATAGATATGGATGAATTTGATGAATATTTTATAGAACGCGTTTTCCACGAAAAAGAACTTCTTCATCTTGATGAACTAATAGCTGGTTGTTCTTACGAAGACATAGTTATTCCAAATTATATAACAACGTTTGGAAACGGACTTAACAAGGGAACCAATTGTGCAATTCTTTTATATAATTTTGAATATAATTCCATAAACACCAACGAGATAAGTAATAATAACTATTCGTTTAAGTACATTGGAAGTGTAAAATATAACAATCAGTAATACCAACAATCAATGATTGATAAAAACATCTAATTCCTTAAAGGTATTCTGTATATTATCGGGTTTACATCTTAAAAGCAGAATCGTACAACAACCAACAAACCAAACACAAATAATTTGGCAAAACACTTGATGAACTTTCAAAAGCTTATTCCAACTTGAATCATGAGTAGGAATAAGCTTTTTTCATGTATAAAATTATAGGAGGAAGATAGACATTGACAAAACAGGTACAGGCAGCAGAAAAAAAGGCTTGACTATTAGGAACAACAGAGTATGAAGCGATTAGAGAGTAAATCAGGACATTTTATCAGTAAGTATGTGAGTTAAGAGACCAAGCAGACAAGTATCATGCAAGAGGTATTCTCCGATTATTCCGGCTCGGATAAATTGGATGAAGCGTTCGGGAGTCGACCGACGAACCAATTTATCATGCAGTATCAAGAAACAGACTGGGGCTTTTTAAAACGTCTGGCTTCCCATGCCGGAGCTATGCTTCTGCCGAATATCACGGCTCACCGGATTCAAATCTGGATCGGGATTCCGGAAGCAAGACGCCAGATCGCTTTAGAGGATGCGCCGTTTCGGATGTGGCGGCGAATTTCATCCTATTTCAACCATGCGGCTAACGGAAGGACCCCTACCTCGGCCAGCGACTATACAGGGTATACCTTCGAATGGCCTGAAATCTTGCAGCCGGGCGATGAAATCAAGCGCTCTAACCTCACCTACGTCATTACTAAACGGACCGGCACGATGACAAGCGGCGTCATGACCTGGTCGTATGAATGCGCCTTGCCTCAAGGCGTGACCGTTGCCAAAACCTATAATCAGACCCTCATTGGAGCGGCGATTGAAGGCAAAATACTGGAAGTGAGCCGCAACCAGGTTCGGCTGCATTTGGATATGGACGACCAGCAGGACCCCACAGATGCCCAGTGGTTCCCCTACTCCGCTGAAGGCAATCAGGTGTGGTATCTTATGCCGGAAAAAGGCGCGCAGGTGAAGCTGTATTTTCCCACCGCGGACGAAGACGATGCCATGGTTATTCATCGGTGCGTACAGCCTCGTCACATGCTGCTCTCCCACGATCCAGGGAGCAGCGACGGAAACGCCTACTGAACGGCACCATCGTAAAATGGCTGATCCCGGGGTCAAATCCTTCGCGAATCCGCAAGGAAAAGAAGTGTCCTTAGGGAACTCAGCGCTGAACATAAGCGCTCAGGAAGGTTCGCTGTACATATCCATGAATACCGGTCACGGCGTGAGTCTTCAGAGCACACAGAATATGTTGATTCAAGCGACAGGAAGCCTTAGTCTCTCGGCCGGAAGTATCCTGCTCAAGGGGACCGATGGTCTGCACCTCCATACGATGACTGACACACTGGACCTTGAAGAAGGCGTGAACAACCTTAGCTCTGAAATTTTGCTTCAAGCTTCGCTTCATCAATACTATCCGGAGCCGCTCTTATCTGATTTTGAGAAGCAGGTGGCTGAAAAGGGAATCCAAGCGGTTATGGGAAGTATTGTTCTTGGTAATGTAGGTCAAACGCTGAAGGGAGAATGGGATGCATCTGTCGATTTTATGAAAGGAGTCTGGAACTCGGCTGTCGATGTAGCAGACATCGGGGTCATGGTCATGACTCCTTTGGTCATGCCTGGTAACGTCACAGGCAAAGGGTTTCTGGAACGCAACGAGACAGTAGAAGGGATTAAGCTGGGTATTGAAAAAGGCGTTGAGAAAGGTGCTCGGTATGTCGAAATCATTAAGAACGCACCTGACGTAAAACAAGGATTTATCAACGTTGGAAATGAAGCTAAAAATGACGCTAATTATGTATGGGATAGCGTGACAGAACCTTTCGTAAAAAAATGGGATAATTTCATCCCCAACCCGTTGACCGATACCAAACAGGAAAGTTACGATGCGGGATATGACAGTATAAAAGCAGTGGAACGTGCAGTAGATATATTTACGGTTGTTAAGGGAGGAGCTAAACTCGCTAGGAATCTAGGAAAGCTGGGCAAAGAAGAAGCCTCTCTGTCTAAAGGACACAAGGATGTGAAGGAACAAAACGGCGGGAAAAGCGGCCCCGCTGCATTACTCGGGGACACAGCGAAAGCAGACTCCGCTCTAGCCAAGGCCGGGGATGGAAAATTAAAAACCCATGCCATCAGCATCCCGAATAGTCCCGCATCCCTGGAAAGCTTTCTACAAAGCATAGCCCAAAAGATGAACCTGAAGTTTGGCTCCCTTACTCCTGCAACTGCGGGTGGACATTGGGATTTCCACGGTCAGGGTCCTGACCTTCACTCGACCTCCAACGGTTCAGGTGGAAATCTCTCGCCAGAAAGACAAAGGCAAAAAAATGCGTTAGAATCAGGGGAGTATACGGGTAGAAGTTCTGAGGGTGCGGGTGATGCTCCACCTAAAAAGAACTCCCTGCCGGATTGGCTTAAAGATCGGTGGGAAGCCGGAAACAATTTTAATAAGGAAAATCGTCCTCGTTACCCTTATAATGAAGTTGAGTTGGAAGCAAAAGAAGTGGGAGGCAAAAAGTTCGTAGTTGACTCGTATGTTCCCAACAAGGAAATAGTATCGAGAAAGTTTACACAACTAAGTGAAGTGAAAGAAAGTACGGCTATAGGCTATTTGAGAGAACTTACTCAAAAATATTCATCGGGTTCTAAAGTATCAAATGGTCCTTTTAATCCGAATGCTCTGAAAGGTGGACGACTTAAAGGTGAATTGATACTGGAAATACCAGTTCAAAACAAACCAATTCCGCAGTCGGTTCTTGATGAAGCAACGAAAAACAAAATTACTATTAGGGATATTAACGGGAAGGTGTATAATTGATTATGCAAATATATTATTGTGACGAATGGTCAGACATCAAAAAGAAGCCATGGAATATTTTCGATGAACCTACTGCATCCCTACATCATCAAAAAAAACAACAATATACGGCAGTATTAATCGAGGATGAAAACCCTAAGTATATTGTAAATGTGACAAAAGAATGGGTTTCGGTGGGTTTTTATGATGAACTGACTCGTAAGTATCTGAATTATGATTTTGAAATTATGAGTGGTGGTAAACTTTTTTTAAGAACAGCCATGTATTGGGAATATGATGATGAAACCGACAACGAATTAAACAGTTTGATTATAGGCTTCCGAGAAGATGGCTATATAGCAATGGAAAAGAGAGATTTTAAAACCGGTTCAGTCGAGGAACGTGAGGCTAAAGATACCCTTGAGAAAAATTGGGATGTTTTCCCTGACTTCGGTCAATATCTTCATTTGTGCCGAGAGGAAAGATAGTCTATTCAAAACGTCCACCCAGTGCCGAATGAACCCATCATTCAACCAATAACACTTGTAACGCATGTAATACACGTATAAAGATTTCTCCATTTTGTTTATACGCACATTAATGCTTGAATTTTATAACTAAATAATGTTACTTCATTACGCTGAACAGGTTGATTATGGTCAGATACCATGATTGACCTGTTTTTTGTTATCCTTATAACTTAAATAGGATATTTTTTATGTTTATATTTACATATAAACATAAATTTTCTTAATGAATAATAATATATTTTAAAGATAATTTAACAGCTCACTACACAAAACAATAACTTGTCATCCCTCCCCATCAGAGTTAACATACACACACTCAAACCACGGGAGGGAAATGTGCTATGACAAATTGGCCAGATTGGTTTCTCGAAGCATTACGCCAGCGATTTTATCAATTAGAACTTGCCAGTGAGCAACAAGCCTCATATTCAACAGAGGACAAGAATCTATTCACGCAAATGAATCAATTCAAAAGTCGCCAAAGTGATGAAATTCAGCATTTGTTATCCGAATGGGAAGAAGTGATGGGATATCAGCAAAGCCAGCACAAGCAGTCGATCTATATCGAAGGAGTCAAAGACGGGATTCGCTTAATCCTTCCCGTCATGCAACCTGCAAATGTTCGTTAGCCTATGCTTCGCTAGTCCAAGATTTCGTCTATGTTCAAGCCGCCCTTCATGGTAAAAATAAAATGCGTTGGCGAGAGAATCGTTATCTTCTCCACCAACGCATTGAATAAGTTATCATCAAATTGTATCAGTACATCTTGCCGTATACTTAATACCTGAATCATTTCATCTACACGATCCTTGATTTGTGTCTTTTGGTCGTTATCCTTCTCCAGCAGGATTTTCTGTTGCCGAAGTTCGTTCAGCTCACTTGAGATTCTCACGTTTTCTTCACTGTATACGGCCTCATCAATCTGATTTCTTAACTTGAAATTCACAAGTCCCTTCAAGTCCGATTTCAACTGTTCTATATGTCGCGCGATTTCCAATAATGGTTCTTGCCCTGCCCTACTAGTAAGTACCGATTCAATGTTCGCTTTCAACGTTTGGATAAATGCTTCCTTATTCTCATACATTCGATTGAATACTCGGACAAACGCATTCTGCAAACCTTGCTCATCAACCGACTTAGAATCGCATGCTTCTTTTCCTTCATTCACATACGTTCGACATTGCCATACTACCTTTTTGGATGGATTATTGCTGTTCCAGGTTCGGCGTTTGAAATTGGCACCACAGCATCCGCAAAAGACTTTGCTGCTGAGTGGATATTTGCTGGAGTATTTTTTGCGATCCCCCATAACATAAAGAGAAAGCTGAAAGAACTGACGAGTCGCAGTCAAGGCAGGAATGTACGCAGGGTGATGGAGGAGGTAAAGGCCTTTATCCGCGGATGGCTGGGCTACTACTATGTGGCAGATATGAAGCGAATTCTGCAAAGCTGGAACGAATGGCTGCGCCGAAGATTCCGTATGTACACCTGGAAACAGTGGAAGAAGCCAAGAACGAGGGTGCAAAACCTGAGAAGGCTGGGCATCCCGGGAGGGCAAGCGTACCTATGGGAAATACTCGGCTGGGTTACTGGCGTGTTGCCGGGAGCCCCGTCCTGTCCCGTTCCATAACAAACGAAAAGCTCGCACAGGCAGGATATTATGACTTCCCTGCACAGTACGAGCGTCTTCGTCAATTGCACTCAAACGGTTGAACCGCCGTATACCGAACGGTACGTACGGTGGTGTGGAAGGTCGGCTATCCAACTAATGGATAGCCTCCTATCCGATTACTACGTAAAGCGTTCATAAAAGGGCCGCCATTGACTTGTATACTGTAATCTTTCTCGATTAAAGTAGATTTCCCTTCTGAACAAAATACTTGACGCCCCTTCTGGGCATTGCCTTCCGGCTGCGAGTTCCATTACACTCTCCCCATCAGGCTCCAGTCATAGAGGCGCCGCGCTTTCGGCAATGTGAGCCGTCAAGCCGGTCCGTCCGATTGCGATGTCGCTTGCAAGCACATGGCTGTCCGGATAATCCCCGCCGTTCTGATGTCGGAACGGAATGGGCTCCTCCTCGAATAGGCGCTCGAGATGCAAGCGCCAGGCTGCCATCGCCGCGTCTATGTCGGCTGCCGTCATGCGATCGGTTCCGTAGACGGCATGGGTAGGCAACACATCCATTCCGGGGTAGAAGAGGATGCCGTGAGTAATGGGGAACAGCAATTGCTCCAGCGGTCCATTGATTCCTCGCGGCGAATAATCCTTCTCGGGCCCTCCGGCGGCCACGGACAGCATAGCCCGCTTCCCCTTTAGAATGCCATCGCCGTAGCGATAGCGATTCCCTTCGCCCTTAAAGCCATATGCGAAACCAAAAGCGAATACCCGTTCTACCCAACCCTTGAGAATAGCCGGCATGCTGAACCACCACAGAGGAAACTGCAAGATCACCGCGTCGGCAGCAAGAAGCTTCTGTTGCTCCAATGCGACGTCTGCCGTTTGACGGCCAGTCGAATAGGCGTGCGCTGACTCTTTAATAAAGGATAATCGTTCTGGATTGGCTCGATCCGGGAAGTCGCGCCCATCGAACACGGCCTTCCAGTCCATTCCGTACAGATCGGACAACATGACTTCGTGCCCTTGCTCCTGAAGTGTTTGCACAGCTGTCTCAACGAACTGGCTAGTTAACGAAGTGGGCTCGGGGTGCGCATAAACAATCAATACCTTCTTTGACATGACTCCACTCTCCCTTTGTATTGGCTTACGACGCTTTATTAAGTGCCGTATGAGTGTTATATTAAAATGTATATTGAATTTAGAAAAGTACGCATAATTTTATAATATAGTATTAAAAATCAAACTAATGGAGGGTCATGGCTATGGGAGATCGCAAAAACAAGCTCGAAGCGAATGTGGAAGTGTGTCCTGTCGAAACAACTTTGGATGTCATCGGGGGCAAATGGAAAGCGATCATTCTGTTTCATCTTATCGATGGCCCGAAGAGATTCAATGAATTCCGGCGGCTCTATCCGAGATTGACGCAATTTATGCTTACTTTGCAGCTCCGCGAGCTTGAACGGGATGGCATTATTCACCGCGAAGTTTATAAACAGGTGCCCCCTAAAGTGGAATACTCGCTGACTGAATTCGGAGTGACGTTGAAGCCGATCATCCTTGATATGAAGAAGTGGGGAATAACCTTCAAGAACAGAGTTGACGATATACGGCTGCAAACGGCAGTGCAGGAGAAAGGGGAGAAAGAAGACCAATAAACGAAACCCGGAGAAATCCGGACAAAACAAAAAAGAAGCCTTGAATACCAAGGCTTCTCGGGGTTGTATAAGTGGTGCGGACGAGAGGACTCGAACCACCACGGGGGGTTAGCCCACTAGAACCTGAATCCAGCGCGTCTGCCAATTCCACTCCATACGAAAACCAAATACAAAGTGCTACTATTAAACTGAACCTGCTCTTGCCAGCAGGTTTTCTTTATGCCACCATCTCAGTAGGCGAACCTTGATCGCCATCCCCATGTCGGTGACGAAAACAAAAAGCCACCGTCATTGGCGGTTCCGAATTCACCGTCAATTAAAGTGGCTGATGACAGGTTCTCCATGCGTATGCAAACCTGTTCCGCCTAAATCTGTATTTACTGCCGGAGGAGTAACTTCAATGACTTCTACAGACGTATCCGAAAGCTGGTGTCTCAGACTCATTGTAAATACTAAAGATCATGCTTCTCTTTTTCCCAATCAAAAATGGATTTCAATAAGCTTAGAGCCAACATCTGATCATTCAATGGACGCTCAATGAGCAACTCAGCAATTTGCCTCAGGGCATCTTTTTTCTCCATCGGTCCTATATATCGAAATAATTCCTCTAACGAAATGTCTAGGCCGAGAACCATTTTCTCCAGTGTTTCAAGAGTTAGGTTCTTCTCCCCACGCTCGACTTGTCCGACATAGTTTGTATGTAAACCTGAAAGTTCCCCCAGTTGTTCTTGTGATAAGCCCTTTTCTTTACGCAGTCTTCGAATTCTCTCTCCGATTTTTCTTACAAGTTCCGACTTGGACTCATCCGGCATCTTAACTCACCTCATAACAAGCTTACCTGAGGAAATATGTCTTATTAACACACTATAAATGTTAATTGACTTTTAAATAACACTAATAGATAATCATTTGTATAAGGTAGCATTTCCCATTACAAACAATAAAATTCGATGTTACTCCAAATAATAAAATTTATACTTTGATACGAAGGAGGCCCCTCCCTTGCGCCCTTCCATTCTGAAATCCCTCAAGCCGGATATCATTGTCGAAATGCTGGAAATGGCTTTTCACTTCGAGAATTGGGACAAGCTGCTGAACACATCGGATATTCTGTATAGCTACGCACAGTACATTTATGAAGAGCGGCAGTATTTTAAGGCCAAAAGATTACCTGTGCCGCATGTAAATATGGCGCGTCCGCTGGTTTACTATTACGGGTTCAGTCATCTGATGCGGGGGATTGCTTGCCAGAAGCAGGGCCAGTATGATCAGGCCAGAGAATACATTGATAAATATGCGGAACTGGGCTGGATGGAGGATTTAGGGGAGGAAGGCATGCAGATTGTCGAGGAGTTCAGGTTCCTGGCGAGGGCGAATGGATATGCGCTGGATATTCAGTCGGGGAAGACGGAACGGATGGCGGAATATGTGGCTTTTTTGAAGAAAAATCCGGAGGAACTGCTGCCGGGGATCGATACGATATTGCAGGCTGCGCTGTGGCATGGTTTGAACGTGGATGATCTTTTAGATACGTTTGCGGAGCAGGCTGCTGAGTTTGGGGAGTACGAGGATGCAGGCATTAATTCTGGCTCACCAGTCGGGGAATGACAGGAATTTTAAAAAATGTATGGCCCTATTCGAATCGCTGCGGGAGGGGGCGACTGAGGAGCGGATTCGGCAGTATCAGGGACGCTTGAGGGGATGTCTGATGGAGGTTCAGCAGCAGCCGGTTTAGTCTGTACGTTGCCGACCGCGGCTGCCCTTTGAACGTACCCAGGATAAAATCAAAAAAACCCCGGCAATCCGCCAGGGGTTTAACTATGCATAAATAAAGTTTGCGCACAAAGGAGCACTATGATATGATTGAAAAACGACTAATGTCTTTTTTTGAAAAAACAAAATAATTATCCCATCTTATCTACACTTTAATCTTACCACACGACATTACGGTTTGTCAAACTTTCTTTTTCTTCAAATTTAAATGAAGGAGTGCATGCAGGAAGATGATAAGCGCGAAGGATTGGAAGCAAGAGCAGGAGCGGCTGGATCTGGTTACGGAAAAGCTCCAAGCGAGAATCGCTGAACTGGCGCCGGAAGTGGAGGGTCTGCACAATCAGGCGGTGGACATCCGCAAACAATTTTGGGAGGAAGTTACGGTCAACACAAGTACGGACGAAGATTTTGAAGAGACCTTCTACAGTATCCGGCAGCAAGAAGCGTTATTGTCCGAACGGGAGCGAAGCCACCGGCAGCGCGTGCAGCAGTGGAAAAACATGAAACGGCTGCTGTCATCTCCCTACTTTGGGCGCATCGATTTCCACGAGGATGGCTTGAGCTCTACTGAGCAAGTCTACATCGGTGTGTCATCCTTCGTCGATTCAGACGGCATGAATTTTCTGGTTTATGACTGGCGTACTCCGATCGCGAGCATGTATTACGATTATTCCCCGGGAGCAGCCGGATATGACACGCCGGATGGAACCATCTCGGGGACGATGAAGCTGAAACGGCAGTATCAGATCCGCGATGCGGTACTGCAGAACGTGTTCGACACGAGCGTAACGATCGGCGATGAGCTGCTCCAGCAGGTGCTCGGTAAGGGTGCGGACAATCAGATGAAGAGCATCGTCGCGACGATCCAGAAGGAGCAAAACGCCATTATCCGCGATGACTCAAGCCGGATGCTCATTGTGCAGGGGGCGGCCGGCAGCGGGAAGACCTCGGCAGCGCTGCAGCGGGTGGCGTATTTACTATATACACACCGCGAGCAGCTTAAGGCGGATCAAATCGTTCTTTTTTCGCCTAATCCGATGTTCAACAGCTATGTATCGACCGTTCTGCCTGAGCTCGGTGAAGAAAACATGCAGCAGACGACCTTCCAGGAATATCTGGACCACTGGCTTGGCGGGACGTTCCGAGTAGAGGACCCTTTTGATCAGATCGAATACGTGCTGACAGAAGCATCAAGCCAAGGGTATGAGGCCCGGCTGAAAGGGATGGAGTACAAGGCATCCGCAGACTTTCTGCAAGCTCTCCGGAATTATGCGCAGTGGCTGGAGCAGCAGGGCATGCGCTTCACAAGCATCCGCTTTCGGAACCGCAATTTGATCACGGCCAAGCAAATGGAATCCGTATTTTACAGCTATGATCCCTCCATTCGCATGACCAACCGCATCGCTATGCTGCAGGAGTGGCTGCTGCGTGGATTGACTTTGCTGGAAAGCAAGGAACGTGAGGCGCTTTGGGTGCAGGAGGAGCTCGATTATCTTGATAAGGATCAGTACGCCGAAGCGTATCATGCTCTGCACAAGGAGAGGGGCGTGTTTGACTTTGCCGAGCAGTATGAAGAGGTCCGCGAAAGGCTGGACGGCAAGGGCAGACCGGACGAGGGCGATTTCGACTATGCCGAGCGGGAGGAAGAGCTGCTGCGCCGGATGATCGTGAAGGAGCAGTTTAAGCCGCTGAAGCGAAGCGTGAAGCGGTTGTTGTTCATCGATATGGCTCAGCTGTACGTCCAATTATTCGAAGAAGAGGATGCTTTTAAGAAGATGACCAATGGAGCCGAAATGTCCTCGCTGTGGCCGGAAATCTGTGAACAGACCAAGGAGAAGCTTAACCGGCACGAGCTTTTCTATGAAGATGCGACACCGTACCTGTATTTAAAAGAGCTCATCGAGGGCGTTCGGACGAACACGGAGATCCGGCATGTCTTCGTCGACGAGGGTCAGGATTATTCGATGTTTCAATATGAGTTCCTGAAAAAAATGTTTCCCCGCGCCCGCATGACGGTGCTTGGCGATTTCGGTCAGGCCATCTTTGCTCAGGCCACGGAGCTGTACGGTGAAGATTCGCCGCTCATCCGGCTGTACGGCGAATCTGACACGAGCTTGTTCCGCCTGGTTCGCAGTTACCGGTCAACCCGCGAGATAGTGGAATTCACGAAGTCTCTGCTGCAGGGCGCCAAGGAGATCGTACCTTTTGAACGAAGCGGCAGGAAACCGCTCCTCTCCAAGGCGGGCGACGGCGAGAAGCGGGCAGCGCGAATAGCGGAGCATCTCGTGGCGCTTCAGGTGGAAGGCTTCGTCTCCATCGGCGTCATTACGAAGACAGCGGCCGAAAGCAAAGAGGCTTATGATCTCTTGACGTCTCAGGGATGCCAGGGGCTGAAGCTTGTGACGAAGAGCACGCCCACCTTCGAGAAGGGAATATTGATCATCCCGGTATACCTCGCAAAAGGTGTTGAATTCGACGCCGTTCTCATCTATGACGCATCTTCGCAGACGTATCATCGGGAGAGCGAGCGCAAGCTATTTTATACAGCATGCACGCGTGCCATGCATCGGCTTCTGCTGTACGCAGCAGGAGAGTGGACCCCATTCATTCAGGCATTGGATAC
Organism: Paenibacillus durus; assembly: GCF_000756615.1. Lineage (NCBI taxonomy): Bacteria > Bacillati > Bacillota > Bacilli > Caryophanales > Paenibacillaceae > Paenibacillus > Paenibacillus durus. The sequence goes on along the minus strand of NZ_CP009288.1, from coordinate 5,947,194 downwards.
GTCCTTGTATGAGGTGGAGCAATATATAAGCTGAACCTAAGATTTCCCATCAGATACCAGTCGCAACTACGAGGAACGTTTGGACTTCCGGCCGCTGTTGTCTCCAGATTTCTTCATTTAAACCACTCTTCGCGGTTGAAATCCGGAGACAAAGGCGATCGCTATCGCTCCTACAGTTCCAAACTTCCCCTTCGTTACTCCTTACCCTGATGTCATTTTTTAAAGTTCATCTTATATAGGAGGGTGCTTTTGGTTTACCCAATATCAATATAAAAACGAAGGAGCTGCCGAGGCATGCTCCTTTCGTATTTTTAACCGATAGTTTCGTTAAGCTGAACCGTATCATCCTCGAGCTTCACAGCTTTCCAACAGGAACGGATTACTTCATGCACGCTGTCGCTGGTTAATTCGAAGATCCCTTGCAGATGGGCTTTCAAAATATAAACTAATGTCCCGTAATGCATCTGTACCATCAGCTTCGGATTCAGGGGGATAAACAACTTCTGCTGAATGGCTTCTTCATACAACTTGTTCATAGGCCCGCACCAGCCATCTGTATAGGCTGCTTGCTTCACCTCGTCATAAATGTAGGGCGAGAACGAATACTGCTCAATAAACTGAAAGCCCTGAGGATACTTTTCACCCAATTCGACAACCCGATTCCAGCCTAATTCGAACTTTTCACGAATCGTTCTGCCCTGCACTAAACCTTCGCGCACATACTCTCCGTTGAATGTGACAATTGCTTTGTACAACTCGTTAACAATATCTTCTTTACTTTGAAAGTAATGATAAATGTTCCCGGTCGATACGCCAGACTCCTTGGCTATGAGCGCCATTGAGGTAGCCTGTAATTCCTTCCGAATGATAATGTTAAGAGTCGTTTCGAGGACGGCCCGCTGAACCTTATTGTATTTTTCAAACATCCAGATCTTCCTTTCCCACCATAAATCGAACGTTCATTCCAATTTAGAATATACTTAATACGTTCTTCAGTCAATACAGCCTCATGGTAGCAGCGGGAGAAGGTTGTAATATCGTTACATATAATTTTTAGCGATGGTCTCCAAATAATCCTCGATCGGCACGGAGTTTCTAAGAGCCATCAGGTCGTTGCCTGCTGCACCGATAACGGTACGGAACTTCTTGCTTTCTCCCGTCGCCAGAGCGACAATGGCATCTACAATGATTTGAGGATCATCCAGTTGGCTGCTGGTATCGGCGGTATTCATAAGATTTTGCAATTTCGACATCAAATCATCGTAGTCTTTAATGTTCTCATCCCTGTTCCAAGTGATACTTTCCTTAAAATTATTTCCTGTAGACCCGCCCTGCTCGATCAATCTAAGCTCGATATTGAACGGCTTCAGTTCGTAATAAAGGCCTTCCGTCAATCCTTCCAAGGCGAATTTGGACATGTTGTACAGCGATCCAAGCGGCACTGCTGTTGTAATTCCCATGAAGGAGCTGATATTGATAAACATACCCCCTCCATTAGCTCTGTAGTGTGGCAAAAATTTGCGAATAACATTGATCGGCCCCCGCGCATTAACTGCGAACTGCCAATCGATCGCGTCCTCTTTGGCTAGCTCCAACGGACCGTAAGTGCCCATACCGGCATTATTGACGACGACGTCAATTTTCCCGAATGCGGCTATGGCTTGTTCCACGGCCATTTGAACTTGCTCCACTTTGGTGACATCCAGTTTGAAAATTTTAATATTGTCATAAGCCGTAAGTTCGGTTTCCTTCTCGGGTGTACGCATGGTGGCCGCGACGTTCCAGCCCAACTCCGCAAATCGAATCGCCGTTAGTTTACCCAATCCTGAACTGGTCCCCGTAATAAAGACTGTTTTACTCATAATAAAACCTCCAATTTATAAATTGAACATTCATTCTATAGCATACAATAGATTAGATCGAATGTTCATTCTAATCCTATAATACAGGAATCCGTTTGTCAAATAATTACGCAGGCCACTTCTGGAAATCAATAGAAACAACAACGAAGGAGCTGCCGAGGCACGCTCCTTTCGCATTTTTAGCCGATCGTTTCGTTAAGCTGAACCGTATCACAAAACGTTTAGTTTCATTGAAAATGAAGGGTCAGGTCGGGATAAATTGCTGAAATTTCAGGGACATGTTTTGCTATAACATTCTTGTCAAAAGTGGATTTGAAAATCTCCGGGTCCGGTAGAAAAGTAACGCTTGTTCCCGTTTCTTTAGTTATACCTACGGTCAACAAGCCCGTTTGAGGGATTCCATGTTTATAATCTTGCCTGAAGACTTTTCCTTCTCGACGAACTTCGATTGAAAGCTTTTGAGAGAGAGCATTAACAACCGCAATGTTAATCCCTTTCTCTCCCCCCGGAGCAACAAAAGAGTCGCTGGTACTATAATGGCTCAGTTCAGTGAGAACGGCTTGCACACGGGACTTTTCTGTGTTCGGAAGGACTTGAACAGGGATTCCTCGCCCGTTGTCGGATACTGTGACGCTACCATCGCCTTGAAGGAAAATGCCTGCTTCACTGCAGAATCCGGCTCGATGTTCCAGGATGGAATTTTCCAGCACCGCCCAGAGGAGATAGTGTGGGTCGTAACCATCGTGGGCGTTACCCAAATAGGCGCTAGCGTTGTTTCTGGTTTCAGCCAATTCCATATAGTCGCTTGTATCAAGCAAGTCGGAAGTCGCAGCCAGCAACAAAAGGAGTGGGAGTACTCTGTGCGAGGGAAGCGAGTACATTCCACCCCGTTCTTCCTGGACAAGGAGGTCAGCTCCAAGCAACGCTTTGATGTGATGGTAGAGTTGTCCGGTTGTTCCCATGTTCAAATGTTCGACAATTTCCGAACCCGAAAGGGGTTCTTTCAACACCGATCTAAGAATGTCCAAGCGTTGTTTGTGACCAAGCGCCGCTAAAATTTTGGCGACTTTCTCGCCGTCCAGATCCAGCAATTGACTGACACGTCTTTCTTGGGGTTCCCATCTGTATCCCTGTTTCTCCCCACGATATTGCCCTGAGTAAAAGACCCCGCCAAGATCCAATTCATCGTTGATCGTTTCGACTAACACGGTATTTTTGTCAAATGTCTGGGTCCGCGAAACTCTGGGAGAGCTAGCTTTTGCGATTTGGCTTACAAGCTGTTCAAGATCACCCAATTGCTTCTTTAAAATATCCAATTCTGCGCCGAAGTCTCTAGGCACTGTCAAACGGATCACCCTTTCACATATTACTTAACTACGTAGTTACGTAATTACATATATATAATAACATGCAATAAACCTGTTGTAAATAATCCCCAAATGAAATAAAGCAGACAGTACAAACAATAAAAAACGCAAGCCCCTTCCATATTTTTATATTAGCAATTTAATGGTAAAGTCATTGAAGTGGGGGAGCTGGCGATAGAAGTTCTGAATGAAGATGGCAATCAACGAGAAACGAACATGGGAATAGAAGGGGGCAACGACAAAATGGAAGAGGAACAACAGGATGTATGGACGCTCGTTCAGCAGACGGTGATCCTGCTCGGGTCTCCCGACTCCGAAATTCGGGAAGAAGCGTACTCCGCTCTGTTCAATTGGCTGCTGGAGGAGAACGCACTCGGGAAGTCTCAAATGGAAGAGCTGCTTCAGCAATCCGTTTCAGATAGCGGGTTGTTTTATGGGATTGGGGAGAAGGAGACGGACAGCGTCTTTAAGCGCACATTTACTTCCCTTTTGATCGCCCTGCAGCTTGCCTGCGATAATCGGGAGCCGTACTTAACTAGAGAAAGCTATAACCTCGCTCTGAATGCACTGGTTCGCTATTGCCATTTGGAAAACGATTTTCGCGGATACGTGGAGGTCAAGGGATGGGCGCATGCCGCTGCGCATGTTGCGGATGCGTTGGATGAATGTGCGATGAGCCGCTATGCGGGAGCGGAGGAATGTGCCGAAATCTGGACGGGCGTGCAAGCCTTGCTCGAAAGACCCGCCGAGGTTTATCAGAGAGAAGAGGACGAACGGCTCGCTACGGCGATCGTCTCTATGATTCAGAGTCAAAAGGTTTCCTTTCCCACGATTTGCGAGTGGTTGGGGCAGATGGAGCCGGCGCGAACGAGGAGCGTGGAAAGCTACACCCTCAATACGAACCGTAAGCACTTCCTTCGCTGCCTGTATACAAGGCTCTATGATCAGAGGGAAAAGTTCGAAGAAACGGGAATGGGACTGAATCGGCTGCTGGAGCTGGAGAAGCGCTTCAATCGGTTTCGTTTACAGGCATAGATTTTTACGAGTTTTTTGTTCACAAGTTTAAGGTTGATACGCTACTAGAACCAACCATCGAAGGCAGCAAGAATATGATGTTTTTTCGTTTGATCCGGAGGTAGTAAAATTCTTCTTGGGCCGAAGGATATCCCTTGGCATAGGAGAAGCCCCTTCACCATTTAATTGATAGAGGGGCTTCATCTATGTAAAATACAGAACTGATTTTATACTAAAGATCATGCTTCTCTTTTTCCCAATCAAAAATGGACCTTAATAAGCTTAGAGCCATCATCTGATCATTCAATGGACGTTCAATGAGCAACTCAGCAATCTGCCCCAGGGCATCTTAACTCACCTAAGTACGGACACTGGAGTAAGACCAACTATGTACCAGCGCATAAGGTCATCATCACTAAACTGCAAAAGCATTGGCCGGAATTTGCCGAATTAGGCATGTCGAAGCTAGACGATATTTTTGCCTTCTGTTAGAAGGAATCTATAAAAGAATTCCAATGCAGAAGACAGGCATTGCGATCAGTTCAAGCTACAACTATGCGATGGTCGTGCTGTTCGGCATTGACTAATACGGGCCTTTTTCAAAAGGTTACAAGAACCTTAGATATTACAGTTATTTGGCGACGCTAAACTAACGGGCAGTTTAACGTAATAAACCTTCGCCGCCTTACGAGTTACGCCGAGCGCTTGGGCAACCGTTTCTTGATTCGGCCAACAATCGCCCTCCCCTCCCATATCCGCGACCAATCCGGATTTGATGGCATAGTATACGCGCGCGTAGACTGGACCGGACAATTTCGTTACCTCCTTCGGCTTTACAGCGATTTACATCATTTTCAATAAGATTGTATAATGATCTATTGTAAAGTATGCATATTTATATCATATACTTACCAAAAGGAGAGTGTAACTTGTGCGCGAAACCTGTGTTCCGAATGGCGTGAAACTAAAAGACACTGGCTTTGGATATACGTTGTCCTTAATAGGCGGTAAATATAAAATGATCATTATGTATTGGCTGTCTGAAAATAAGGTTATGCGTTTTAATGAGCTGAAACGATGTATCGGTACCATTTCCTTTAAAACGCTAAGCATCATGTTAAAAGAGCTGGAGGCAGATGGTCTTATCATACGTAAGGAATTTCCCCAAGTACCTCCAAAAGTTGAATATTCATTATCTGAACGTGGTCTTTCTCTCATTCCATTGTTAAATATGATGTGCGAGTGGGGAGAGAAAAACAGTTCGCCAGCTCTGGTGGCTGTACAGCGGTAGGCATAGCTATTTTGTTTAAATTAAAAGAAGTATCTCCTTAACATTGAAATACTTCTTTTTTATAGCATTCATAAAGCTAACTATTACAGGTTGTCAACAAAATTCAAATAATTTAATGCACTTTTTTCCAACTCGCTTGCAGACGGTTCATTTTCTGTACCCGGCACATTTTCACCCGGCTCATTTTCTGTACCATAAAACGCAAAGAACGAACGATAATCTGCATTGCAGTATAGGAAGGTAGTTTCAAAAGGAGATAATAAATGTTCAAGTGTATAGCGATATCTTCCCTCTTCGTTATAATCTTCTTTTTTAATTCCGGCAGATACAGCTAAAGCAGCTTTGCGGTTCTTTAATTTATCGCCTCCATTTGAACCATAAGCCCACCCATAAGTTAAAACATCGTCAAGCCATTTTTTAAGGAGAGGGGGACAATTAAACCAATATATCGGGAACTGCAAAACAAGATTACCATGCGATTCAACCAATTTTTGTTCTTTTCCCACGTCTATGTTTCCATCAGGGTAAACCTTATGCAATTCGTGAATAGTATACTTTTCCGGATGTTTTTTGAGTTCTTCTACCCATCGCTTATTTATAACGGATGTTTCTATGCTTGGGTGTGTTACGATAACAAGAGTTTTCAAAGATTTGTCCTCCTCAAGTTTATTCTTTCTTGAGTATAAAAATTACACTACAAATATGTAAGTACGCACTTTTAGTACAGGTACTGTCATAAAGGTGAGTGTCACTCCGAGCACATATACTAAATCTTGTTAACACCGTATTATGATTATTCAACTAACGGATACGTTAACGCAATAATGGGTTCTCTGCGACCAAGAAAGGAACTGCCGTGATAAGCTCCTTTCGCATTTTTAGTCGAGAGTTCCGTTAAAGGTAAGCCCTAAACCGGATTCTATCCTTTCTGGAAAAAATAACTTGATCAAAGCCTTCTTTTCTGCTACCTTTGTTAGTAACAAAATGTTATTATCAATGTAATACGAAGATGTAAATCGAATAGTTACATTCACGACATTTAGACGAAAGAAGGAGGGAGTACGTGTGAGGAAATTATTCGGCACTTGGAACCTATATGAATTAGTTTGGCTGGGCCTGTTCTCCGGAACGGCGATCGTATTGACTGTGATCATGCGGGATACTTTTTTCGGGTTCACTGTCTTCATAACGGGAGTATTATGCGTGATCCTCGCGGCCAAAGGAAACCTGATGACCTATGTGTTCGGCATGTACAATACGTTCGGCTACGCTTATTTGGCTTACGTCAACGGATTGTTTGGGGAGGTCATGCTGAATCTGCTCTTCTTCGTTCCCATGAACGCAATCGGCTTCCTGATGTGGAAGAAACATCGCCATGATGGCAAGTTGGCCATGCGGCAGATGGATCGGAGAAGCATGTTCCTCTTAGTGGCAGTTTGTGTACTGGGCAGCTTGTCGCTTGGTTTCGGACTTTCGTTCATTCCCGCACAGAATTCGCCATATATCGATGCCCTTACGACTGTGTTATCGGTCGTGGCGACGTTCTTAATGGTGAGAAGATTTAAAGAGCAATGGCTTCTCTATATTGTCCTAAATACATTCACGGTGCTGCTGTGGGTGATTCGAATGCTGGACGGAAGTACGGATGGCGGACTGATGATCGTTATGTGGGGCGCGTACCTGATCAACGCGATTTACGGGTATTACACTTGGAATAAAGGGGCGAAGGAGGTTCCAGCATGAAAAAGTTAGGATTAACTTTGGGAAAGTTTGCGCCGCTGCATAAAGGACATCAGTTCATGTTCGATACTGCTTTGCAAGAGGTCGATGAGTTAATCGTTGTTATCTATGAAACGGAAGTTATGACGATTCCGCTTCATATTCGGGCGGACTGGATCCGCAAGCTGTACCCGATGGTGAGGGTCATCGAAGCTTGGGACGGCCCGGACGGATATTCGAACGATCGGGAGCATGAGATTAGAGAAGAGCAGTATATCTTGGGTTTGCTGAAAGGCGAACAAGTAACTCATTTTTACTCCAGCGAGTTTTATGGCGAGCATATGAGCCTTGCTCTAGGTGCGGTGGATAGGCGAGTGGATGAAGATCGCAAGCTTGTTCCGATCTCGGCAACGATGATTCGTTCCGATCCTTATAAGTATCGGGAGTTTATAAGTGATATCGTGTACCGGGACTTAATAACGAAAGTCGTGTTCGTTGGAGCGATGTCGACCGGCAAATCTACAATAACTGAAGCTTTGGCCAGGAGGTACCGGACGACATTCGCAAGCGAGTACGGACGGGAGTACTGGACCGAGCATCAAGTGGAAAGAAGAATCGGTCTGGAAGCTTTCGACGTGATCGCAATGGGGCATATCGATCGGGAAGAACAGGCCTTACTGGAAGCGAATCGCTATCTTTTCGTTGATACTAATGCGATTACCACCTACATGTTCGCTTTGGACTATCATGGCCAGACACCCGAGCTGTTAACCCGAATTGCACTGGAAAACGCGCAGAGATACGATTTATTTTTCTTATGCGACGATGATATTCCCTATGATGATACGTGGGACCGCAGCGGGGAGCAGAAGCGGCTTGTTTTCCATCAAAAGATTATCGCGGATTTGAGGGAACGCCGGATTCCCTTCATCACGCTAAGGGGGAGCCTTGAGGAACGGATGCGTAAAGTAGACGAGGTATTGGCCGGGTTCAAGCCATACGACAACTATTTCGGAGAATGATAAATGGGAAAAAGGGGGGAGTATTGTGGATATGCTCGATCATAACGGACTAACGGAACGCGAATTTATGGAGCAGTATCGGGCGGGAGATTACGAGAGACCTTCGGTGGCAGCGGACATGGTTATTTTCACCGTCACGGAGGCGGTTGAGGACAATTACCGCAAGCTTCCGGAAAAGGAGCTGAGGATTCTGCTCATTCGGCGAGGAGGGCATCCCTATCTCGGGAATTGGGCGCTGCCAGGTGGCTTCGTTCGGCTGAACGAGACGACAGAACAGGCCGCTGCGAGGGAGCTTGGGGAGGAAACCGGAGTGGACGACGTATATCTGGAGCAGCTGTATACGTTCAGCGACATTGGGCGCGATCCCCGTACCTGGGTCATGAGCTGCAGCTATATGGCTCTGGTGGCCGGCAGCCAGATTGAACTGAAGGCCGGAGATGACGCTGCCGATGCCGCCTGGTTCAAGGTATCCCACCGGCTGCTGCGGGAGGGCAAGGAGCTGACCGGGGACGGATACGTCAAGACGCAGCAGTATGAGCTGAGTCTGTACTCACATGAGGAGGAACTCGCTGCGGTTGTGGAACGGACGGTGACGGCGAAGCAAACCTCGACAGCCACGTCTTATTCCATCGTGTCCAACGACGGGTTGGCATTCGATCATGCGAAGATTATCGCCTACGCCATCGAACGTTTGCGTGGCAAGGTGAATTATACCGATATAGCACTCAACCTGATGCCGAAGCTGTTTACCTTAACGGAGCTGCAGCAGGTTTACGAGGTCATTCTGGATAAAGAGCTGCTGAAGGCCGCCTTCCGGCGCAAAGTGGCCGATCTCGTCGTGGAAACGGATCATTACACCGAAAATGCGGGCCATCGCCCATCCCGTTTATATCGAAGAAATATGGAGGATTACCGATGATTTACGAAATCGAGGATTTACGACAAGCGTATAACGCCGGAAAGACGTTCGAGTTCGTGTTCTTCTGGGGCCATACGCCGTCCAGCGACGGAAGCGTGGATAAAAGCTGCTTCAGTCAGTGGTGGATGTGCCCATTCGTGATAGATGGAACAGAGTACTCTTGTGCTGAGCAGTACATGATGGCGGAGAAGGCGCGCCTATTCAAGGATGACGAGATGCTGGCTGCCATCTTGAAGGCCAAGCATCCCATGGAGATGAAGGCTTTCGGGCGTACGGTGAGTAACTTCGATAAAGACGTATGGGAGAGCCAATGCTACGGGATCGTTAAGCGAGGAAGCTTGGCTAAATTTTCCCAAAATCCGCGGTTAGGAGATTATCTGAGGTCGACGAAGAACAGGATTCTGGTAGAAGCCAGCCCGCGGGACCGAATTTGGGGTATCGGCATGGGGCAAGCCCATCCGGACGCGGAGAATCCGATGAAATGGCGGGGCAGAAACCTGCTCGGTTTCGCACTAACCGAAGCGCGGGACGAGTTACTGCAGAAAGAAGGGGATTGAAATGGACCGAAAGGAAATTGCGCAGGAGACTTTGCGGATACAGCAGCAAGGCTTCTATGAATGCGATGCGGTGTGTTTCGGAACGATCCGGTGAAGGTGGCAGGCTGGTGGCAGGATCTATTGGATGATGAAGGTTTTGGATTTTTGTTTTCGACAATAATTCAAAAACAATCCTACAAGATGGTGCAAGAATTGTCGGGAGAGGAAAAACCACTTTTGCTATGCTGTGAGTAACGGGGGAGGTAAGCTGATGGATATGCTGGCTCGACTAAACATGGCTTTGGGCTATATTGAGGAGAACCTGACGAACTCTATAGATTATAAGGAGGCCGCGAGAATTGCCTGCTGTTCGGAATACCATTTTACACGCATATTCTCATTCCTATCAGGCATTACCCTGTCGGAGTATATTCGGCGCAGGCGTCTGACCCAAGCAGCATTAGAGCTTAGTCAGAGTGAAAGCAAAGTCATCGATGTTGCGCTGAAATACGGATATGCTTCTCCGGACTCCTTCACCAGAGCATTCCAGGGCATGCATGGAGTAACTCCTTCAGAAGCTCGTACTCATGGTCAATCACTCATCGCCTTCCCACGGATGACATTTCAGTTAACCATTAGAGGAGGAAGTGAAGTGAACTACCGCATTGAAGACAAAGAAGCTTTTCGTATCGTGGGGATCAAAAAAAGAGTACCCATAATATTTCATGGGGTAAATCCAGAGATTTCTTCGATGTATGAAAGTCTAACGCCAGAATGGATTGAAACAATTAAGAGCTTGTCGAATGTTCAGCCCTCAGGACTTATCAGTGCTTCAGCAAATTTCAGTGAAGGACGAATGGAGGAGAGAGGGGAACTTGATCATTACATCGGCGCGGCTACGACTAAAGATGTTCCCGATGGCCTTGAGAAACTAGATGTACCAGCCTCCATATGGGCAGTATTTACAGTCGTCGGCTCTTTTCCGAGTGCGCTTCAGGAGGTTTGGGGACGCATCTACTCCGAATGGTTTCCGACTTCGGATTATGAACTAAGTGAAGGACCGGAAATTCTCTGGAACGAGAATAAGGATGTAGCATCACCTCATTTTAAAAGCGAAGTTTGGATACCGGTTAAGAAAAAATTTTTCCATCATATTTAAAAGAAATGGTGTTGCTCGGCGGCCTATACGCTATGTTAGAAAGCAGTGATGACATAAGTGGTTAAACGTACCGGCGACGGCTCGCGGGAATTGAAAGGCGGAGTATGTGCAGTATAGGGAAGCGCTCCATATTCAGTGAATCGTTCATCTGCCGGATCGTATTGCAGAGTCTTTAAATAGAGCTTGCTGCAACAGTTTCAAGACCTCATGATTCCAGGGTCGGCCGAATACAGCGACTTCGACGTTTTCAAATACACAAACGAGTCCGTGTTCTTGACGTCAGGAATGCTGCGAATCTTTTGAATGATTTCCAGTAAGGAGTTTGTGTTTTGGTAGGCTACTTCAACGATGATCTCATAATTTCCTGCGCAGATCGTCAAAAACGTGATTTGTTCGTATTCGGCAAGAATGTCGGCGACCTTTTCGATATTACCCGACACCTGGATGCCTAGCATGGCTATTTGGGCTGCATTCAATTTGATTAAGTTGGGAATCGCTACGATGCGGATGTACCCTTCCCGGATCAGTCTTTGGGTTCTAACGCGTACCCGAGTCTCGGACAACGATACATATTGCGCTAGCTCCCGGTATGAAGCGCGTCCGTCGTTGGTCAAAATCCGAATGAGTTGATGATCTACCTCGTCAGGAACGTACTCATGATTCGTAGCTTTTGTCATAGGGAGTCACCTTTATGTATATGTTTTTGAGGAAATGCAACGACATTTGTCTAATTTTATCCCATTGTAATTGTAATAACAATTATTAATTTAATTTTTAACTGAATTTTACGAAAAATGAAAAAGCGAAGCCCGAAAAATCGGCAGCTCCGCTCATAAGGCATGTTATTTCATAACTTTAAATGCTATTCAGACTTGAGTCCCTGCAACCTCCCCAGAATCACCGTCGCTTCAGCCCGTGTCGTCGCGGCGTTCGGTTCGAAACGCTTCTCGCTTCGCCCGTTCATCAGCTGCGTCTGCGTCACGGCCAAGACGGAAGCCGAGGCCCATTCGGGAATTTCGTCGCTGTCGGTAAACCGAACCCCTGATTGTCCGTCTTGTGCCAAACCGGCGGCCTTCCCGAGCAGTACAGCCATCTCCGCGCGAGTAACTGACCGATTCGGACGGAACGTCCCGTCCTCGTAGCCAGTAACGATACCGAGATGAACCGCTGCCGCGATATCTTCCCTCGCCCATTCCGGAATATCCGCCTGATCGGTAAAGTTCAGCCCGCTGTTACTCCTCTGCAGTTGCAGCGTTCGGACGAGTAATCCGATAAATTCCGTTCGTGTAACGGGTTCATCCGGGCGGAACTTCCGATCCGGATCGCCCTTTATAAGTCCCCTGCTGAAAGCTTCTTGGATCTGCTCTTCCGCCCAATGTCCTTTGATATCCTCAAGCGTCGCAGCCGGCTTCGGATCGCCGCCGGATGAAACACCTGCAAGCAACGAAGGCGTCAGCTTAGGTGCCTTGCGGTTGCGTGTGGATTCTTGCAAGTCGTAAGCAAAGCTTAACAGCTCGGCATCAGCGTACTTCGAACCGAGTAAGCTGATCCCGACGGGGAAGTCGTCGGCGAACCCTGCCGGTACGGTGACAACAGGGCGTCCGGTGTAGTTAGCCCAGCCGCAATGGGTGCCGAACTGTTCGGGATCGATGAGTACAGCCGGGTCTTCGTGGACAGTCGCCGGCGGAGCCGCGACGGTCGGATATGCTAGTGCATCGAGCTGGTATTCGGAGAAAATTCCGTCTACGCCTTCCGCGAACTTCTTCCGTGCGTCGACTGCGGCAGCGAAGCCTTTTTCGTCGCGCGGTTGTTTGTCGTCCCACGACAACCATTCTTTAGCAGTTTTTTCCATATTGGGGCTGCCGGCGATGATGTCGCCGAAGTTGATTTTGTCGAAAGGCTCGGTCAGTGCTGCCAAGCCCACCGGCCACTCCGCTTTGGTACGTACGAAGTAATCTTCGTGCCCGGTCGTCGCCCAATAAGATGCATCCGCAGGGGCGTAGGTGTTCCACCAGCTCCGATTCAGCGGGATTTTTACAACCGTGGCGCCTTGAGCTTCCAGATCGGCGACCGCTCCGTCGACAACCGAGAGGGTGGCATCGGATTCTGTACCGGGGATATAGTCGTATCCGCCGAACGGCGCGACTGCGTACCCGATCCGCGCACCCTTGAGAGACGTATCGGACAGCGAATCGACATAGGATTTCGGTTTGTTGGCATCCGCTTCAACGGTCCAGGGGTCCTTAGGATCGGTTCCAGCGATCACGTCGAGCAGCATGGCCGCGTCCTGAACCGATAGCGCAAGCGGTCCGATCGCATCTCCGAGCGGGTTGTAGTCGACCCCCGCCATGGAGCCGAGTCCGACCGTCGGACGGAAGCCAACCAGGTTAGTAAACGCGGCGACGTCGGTAATGGAGCCGCAAGACTCGGTTCCGAGGCCAATCGCCGCCAAGCTCGCGGCAACCGCGGCACCCGTGCCGCCGCTGGATCCGTTGATATTTTTCGCGAGGTCGTACGGATTATACGTCCGGCCGTGGACGGAGCTGGCGGTGTCCCAGAACATGGCGAACTCGGCCATATTCGTCTTCCCTAAGATGATTGCTCCTGCGTCTTTAAGCCGTTGGACAACAGTCGCATCCTCCAGCGGTTGGTAGGTGGCGAGAGCTTGATTGCCATGGCTGGTAGGCATATCGGCCGTATTAATGTTGTCCTTCACGAGAACAGGGATGCCGTGCAGCGGGCCGCGAACCTTGCCGCTCGTACGTTCGGCGTCAAGCTCGGCAGCTTGGGCGAGCGCATCTTCGTTGAGCGTCACGATGGTGCCCAAGCCTGGTTTGCCGTTGATCTCTTTGTCATATGCTTTGATCCGGTCCAGGTACTGCTGGACTGCTTCAACGCTGGTAATCTCCCCAGCCTCCAGTGCATCGGCCAGCCTGACGACACCGATATCGACGATATCGACATTGCTTGCCGCAAACGTAGTCATGGGCAGTAGGCCCGTAAAGAGGAGCGCGTTAATGATCGCCACAGGTACAAGCTGTCGGACGGCGGTTCGCACAATACGGGAAATGGACACGCCTTTGGACCGTTTTATGGCCCGATTCGACGATAGGTTCATATAGACTTTTAATTTTTTGAGCAAATGCAGAACCTCCTGTACGTTTATTTCAAAACATGATATAACACTATGAAAATATTAAACAGTTTGCATTTTGGCGTTTTTCACCTCGTAGGCAACAGAAGTTTTTCGATCCTTTATTCTTGGTATGGCTACTGAAACATAAGGTATTTTAAAAACAACATACAGTTAATTACATAAACACACTAAATTCTAGGGGGGAGTATTATATTTTGGGGGAGGAATCCGTCGCTTTTTATCAAATCAGCGGCGAATTCACAACTACAAGAAGTTAATTTCATTCTATGAGACAATAAAGAAGGCTTGAAGAGCAAAAAAGGACCGTAATCTCCATATCATGGGGAAACAGCCCTTTCTCTATTTACTATTTCAGCTTAAATCTTCTTTATAACGGGTACATAGATATCCATAACTGTATCTGGACGGAAATGGCAGCGTTCATCGTAGAATTCAAAATCCAATTTGGTCTCATCATACTCATACCCACTATCCTTGAACCATTCCTCAAAGATATACTTCCATGTTTTACTAATCGCGTTGGGGAAATCCTCCTGATTGGCTTTACCGTTTTTTCCTCCGATTGTCACATCCACAGGAGGAGTAGTGAATACGGCGTAGGTAGCTTCAGGCACTTCAAGAGTAATCATGTCTGGAGTCACTTTTTCAAAATCTTCAACAATGACTCCTAGCAAATAGATCAAGCTATCGCTTTCTCTAGACTCCGGTACACAGATCCCGACTTCACCATGTTTCGGTGGATTAAGCAGGTCATACATTTTACATTCCCATCCGTTAATATCGTAATTGTTCCAAAAAGCAGCAATATCTTTAGTAAAACTTCCATCTGCGATATTGGTTGTTATTCCATAACCGGCAACTTTAAATGACGGCTTTGAGATCATTGTAGGAACCATATAACAGCCTCCTAATTTCAAGGTATTTTTTTCTCCATTAAGATAGTTTTGGACACCTGCCATCCTTACTGCATATTGTGTCGGGTTATAGCCATACTCCTTACGAAAAGCTTTAGTGAATCCGCTCTGTGTTTCATAACCGTAATCAAGCGCAATATCGATGATTTTTCTGCCTTTATAGAGCTCTACTGATGCTAAGGACAACCGTCTCTTTCGAATATATTCCATGACAGGAACCCCCATACATACTTGAAAAACCCTGCAGAAATGATACAAAGAGTATCCGGCATGCCAAGAAACGATTTCTGGTGTCAGTTTTTCCTTAATGTTGGCCTCAATATATTCGATGCTGCGTTTGATATCAACGCTATAGTTCAAACCATCACCATTCCCTTTCCCCGTACGGTTGATTTCATTATAACAACAGCCGAAGTACCTGACTGTTCCAGCTTTGCTGCTTCTGGAATCTGTCAATGGAACGACGATGATATTGACGGAGAACAGAAAGATTCCCCTTGAAATTGTCGCAGCGTCAAGTGCTACTATAATATTGAGAGCTCGGAAAGGAGACTTTGGATGAACAGATCTGTTGCAATCAATCAGTTGTCGGAGCAGATGGGACTGACGAGTCGCACCTTGCGCCACTGGGAATCAGAAGGATTGTTTAAAAGTTCAAGAGATCCCTCTTCCGGATGGAGAATTTATGATGAAAATGCACTCTTATGTATCCGAATTACTGCAGTTCTTCGAAAAATGGATATCCCGATAAAAGATATAAAATCTGTTATTGCAAGCCAATCTCCTTCACGGCTTACCGCAATTATTGAACATAAAATCTCCACTTTAGAGTTGCAGAGAGCAGAAATCCTGCTCTTTGAACAGCAATTAGACCGGGTCTTGAAACTTTTTCATAAGAAAAATACAGATTCTCTCTCAAGTCTTGATGAGATTCTTACGGAGATGGAGGATTTATTAATGAGCAATGTGGAAGAAAACAACATAATCAAAATAGTCACCCTGCCTCCTATGAGGGTAGCCTATAATATTGCTGTAGGTGTCTCTCCGGAAGATGAGGCAATGGCGCCGGTGCTGGATTGGATTACGTCGTCCAATTTACTGGGTACGGCACGTTTTTTTGGTGGTAATGTGGAGCCGCTGCCAAGTCATCTCGGCACCCCATATGGATATGGTATGTGCGCTGCAATCCCGGATGGAGTGGATGTTTCATCACATTTGCAAGAAATGGTGCTGCCCGGCGGTCTGTACGCGATGTTGGAAAGCAGTGATGACATAGGCGGTTCATGGACAACGTTAATGCGTCACTTGTCAAAGCATAGTAAGTACAAATCCGACCCATCAAGACTATGCCTGGAAGAACATATTCGTAATGACAATCCGGACGGTTGCGGCAGCAAATATTATCTGAACTTGTTCGAACCGGTGGAAGTGAAATAATTCCGAGGCAGCATAGAAGCAGTCCATAGGGAAACGTTCGCTTAAAGAAAAAGGTCATCCGCATTGGATGGCCTTAAAGTTTGCCATTTCACAGCACCCATTGGCATCAATTAGTCAACACTAATCCAATAAAAAATTAGATAAATATTAAAATCTAATAACAATAGTGATACACTAAGGTTAGGTCAACATTGATCCAGAAAAAGGTGTGCGACCCGGTCGCGCGCTGGCTTGCTATGGCGCCTAAGCAGGAGCGCCTTACATCCTTCCTGCAAATTGTAGGGTAGAAGGACGGTAAAAATGAGCAACGGACAAACGAAAACCGACGTTATTTTAATTGGTGCCGGAATCATGAGTGCGACATTGGGTTCACTGCTGAAAGAATTAGCGCCGGACTGGAAAATCACCGTGTTTGAGCGGCGCGGGGGCGCAGGAGAGGAAAGCTCTAACGAATGGAATAATGCGGGGACGGGGCATTCTTCGCTATGCGAGCTGAACTACACTGCCGAACAACCGGACGGATCGGTCAATATTAGCAAAGCGATAACCGTGAATGAAGAGTATCAGGTTTCCAAGCAGTTTTGGTCTTATCTGGTGGACAGCCAGCGGATACGGAATCCGCGCGACTTTATCGTGCCTGTGCCTCATATGAGCTTTGTACAAGGGGAACAGGATGCAGCCTTTTTAAGAAAACGATTTAAAGCGCTATCAGACCATCCTCTGTTTCAAGGGATGGAATTTTCCGATGACCCGGCACAACTGATGAAATGGATTCCGCTTATGATGAAAGAACGGACACTCAATCAGCCGATAGCGGCAACGAGAATCGAATCGGGAACGGATGTCAATTTCGGCGCTTTGACGCGCATCTTGTTTGACCACTTAAAGAGTAACAACGTCGATCTGAAGTTCAACCATCAGGTGGATGACATTAAGCGTACGGGCGACGGCTCGTGGGAGTTGAAAGTCCGGAATCTGGATAGCGGTACCGTAGGGCGCCATTCGGCCAAATTCGTCTTTATCGGCGGCGGGGGAGGAAGCCTGCATTTGCTGCAGAAATCCGGTATTCCCGAAGGAAAAGGCATCGGCGGATTTCCGGTAAGCGGACTGTTTATGGTGTGCCGGAAACCGGATATTGTCGCGCAGCATCATGCCAAAGTATACGGTAAAGCCGCGGTTGGCGCTCCGCCCATGTCTGTTCCGCATCTGGACACAAGGTTCATTGACAAGGAAGAATCGTTGTTTTTTGGCCCGTTTGCCGGCTTCTCGCCCAAGTTCTTGAAATTCGGTTCGATGTTTGATTTGATCACTTCGGTCAAACCGGATAATCTCGTAACGATGCTGGCGGCAGGCGCCAAAAATTTTGGGCTGACCAAATACCTGATCGAGCAAGTGATGTTATCTAAAGAACAGCGCATGGAAGCTTTGCGGGAATTTGTTCCGAACGCCAAAAGCGAGGATTGGGATCTGGTGGTGGCGGGCCAGCGTGTGCAAATTATCAAAAATATGGCTTCCGGCAAAGGAACGCTTCAATTTGGCACGGAAGTGATTAGTGCCGCCGACGGCTCGATCGCTGCATTGCTCGGCGCTTCTCCCGGTGCTTCTACCGCCGTTTCCGTCATGCTTGAGGTCATCGAAAAATGCTTCCCGCAACTTATTAAAGCGTGGGAACCGAAGCTTAAAGAAATGATTCCCTCTTATGACCTGTCACTGCCTGAAAACCCGGAGCTTATACGCAAAATTCACACTTCAACCGCGCGGTCGCTCGGTCTAACGAATGGGATAGGGAAGCCTGAGAACAAGACGCCTAATAAAAGTTTGCCGGAAGTAGGGGAAGCGGCATTCCGCCCATGATAACCCGAAGCAGGTCAAGGCTAAGAGGAGCAGAACCATGGTTTTGCTCCTCTTAACTATGCTTACAGATGTGAACCGCCGGTAGCATCAACCATTTGTCCCGTTACCCAACGGCTGTCCGAAGAGGAGAGGAAAGCGACGATGTCCGCGATATCTGAGGGCTGTCCGATCCGGCCGAGGGCCGACATTTCGGATGCATACTTTTGCCCTTCCGGTGTGTGCAGCCAAGAGGCGTTGACGTCCGTATCGACGATGCCGGGAAGAACAGCATTCACCGTAATGCCGCGCGGTCCCAATAATTGCGCAAGATGCAGGGTAAATGTATTGAGTGCTCCTTTCGTCAAGTTATAGGCCATAATGTGAGGATATGCGATTCGTGTAACACCGGAAGAGATGTTGATAATACGTCCTCCGCTGCGCAGCAGCGGCAATGCCTGCTGGACGAGGAAGAACGGTGCTTTTACATTTACCGCAAATAATTCGTTGAATGCTTCTTCCGTTGTCTCTTCAAATGGTTGTGAAGTGCCGATTCCGGCGTTGTTAACCAGAATGTCGAACTGGTGATCTCCGGTATGGCGAAGGAGTGCTTCCTCCAAGGATTGAATCAACTGCTTCGCTCCAGCGACCGTTTCGAGTCCTGCACCTATTGCTATGGCCCGCCCTCCTTGTTCTTCAATGGTGCGAACGACATCTTCCGCTGCATCACGGCGGTTCCCATAGTGAACGGCAACCAGAGCCCCTTCCTCTGCCAGACGCAGGGCAATCCCTTTCCCGATCCCTCTGCTTCCTCCTGTGACCAAAGCCACTTTTCCTTCCAGCCGTTTCATTGGTTCCACTCTCCTTTTTATGTGCAGCATTACTTTACACCCTCCAGTTAAGGGGAGAGTCAAGGAGACTTTGATTCTTTTTCCGCATAAAAAAAACCATGCTTCATTCTGCAACTTGCAGAATAAAACATGGAGTGTTAGCCAGTATGCTCGATGGGGATAAGCAGCTCAGCCAACCGTAAGGTTCCGTACATATCTTGGTCTGAAGTTAAATAGATTTCACGGACCGGTGCTTTTGCGGAAGGGACCAGGCTTTGGGATCGAATCCATGACAGGAGTTCAGTGACAGCCGGACAATCATTGTGGTAAGGGTTGCACTGGTGAACAAGGGAAGCTGCGGCCTTCAATTCAGGGAGGATCCCGACTTTCACTCTTCCTCTGTCTGGAATAACCTTGGTTAGGGGCAGTGCGACCTCGATATCGGCTAGATCTGAATTTCTGCTGCCGAAATCATGCCATACAATCGTCAGTAAACGTCCTTCAGCCTCCCCGCAGGAACGGACGTACTGCAAAATTTCGTCCAACAGCAGACACAACTGTGTTCGCGGGATCTTGTCACGTATGGAAGCAGTGAGTTGGGGTTCTACGTATCGAATTGCAGCCGGTGTATGTTGATGATGCTCCTCCGATTTTTCTATACGGGTTAGCCTTTTGTCGATCTCGTTAAGCTGACTTTGCGCTTCATGGATGGCCTGCTCAAGTTCTTTCTTTTTAACCGCTAACTGATTCTTCACTGCCTCCGGTATAACGTTTTCTTCCAGCAGGGGCTTGATTTGCTCTAATGTGAAGCCTTGTTCTTTCAAGGCAACGATACGCTTAACCGTCAGAAGCTGTTCTTCGGTATAATATCGATAGCCATTATTTTCATCTACGACGGCGGGTTTTAACAGCCCCAGGTCATCGTAAAATCGTAAAGTTTTAACGGAGACCCGGGTCAACTTGGAGAAAGCGCTGATTTTTAACATACGAAAAACGGACTCCTTTCGTGAAACGGCTGCTCCTTAGACTATCATATTTTGTACATGATATTTCCGTGCATGGATTGCTAGGAACCGTGTATATTTCCTAATTATAATTTAACTTGAGGAGAAACGATATGGATTGGCTTGAGCGCATGAACAACGCAATGGACTTCATAGAAGCCCATCTACTGGAAAGTATCGATTACGATCAGGTTGCCACAACTGCTTGTTGTTCGACTTACCATTTTCAGCGGATGTTTTCTTTCATAACCGATGTGCCGTTGTCGGAGTACATTCGGCGCAGGCGACTGACTCTAGCTGCATTTGAACTTCAAAATAGAGAGGTAAGAGTCATTGATATTGCCTTAAAGTACGGTTATGAGTCCCCTGAAGCCTTTTCCAGAGCATTCAAAAAAATGCACGGTGTAATGCCTGTGTCAGCGCGCGACAAGGGCGTGTCACTTAAAGCCTATCCGCGAATGTCTTTTTATTTTTCAATTAAAGGAGATACGGAAATAAATTATAGGATTGAGAAAAAAGAGGCTTTTACCATGTTTGGCGTTTCTAAAGAAATAAGTGCTGCCGCTGAACAAGCTTTTGTAGAAATTCCTGAATTTTGGAATTCGTGCATTGCTGACGGTATCATCCATCGAATTCGTGCCATAGCCGGACTATCCAAAGAAGGACAAGTTCATGCGGTATTATATAACCATGCAGGCCATGTGTTTTCTTATATGATAGGGTATCACTTACCGCAAACTGGTTTACCGGTACCGGATGGATTCGAACAACTTTTGATTCCGGCACAAACCTATGCGATATTCTCGACAGGACTATACCCCGACGGACAAAGCCGTATTCATGAACTATGGAAGCGTATTTGGGGAGAGTGGATTCCAACCTCTGATTATGAGTGCGTAAATAGTCCTGAATTTGAAATGACCTACTACAGGGGAAACGGTATGTATGAAATGGAAGTTTGGATACCGGTGGAGAAGATACCCGCTTCTAGGACCAAGAAGCAGTTTCAAGAAGAATAGATCTCGGATGAATACGGGGGAGTGAAAGTGAATCATTTATTAACCGCAACAGAAGCACTAAAATCGTATGCAATTCATGTTGATACGATCCAGTTGATCGGACAAAGTGGAAATATCGTATACAAAGTAACCGACTCCGATAAACATACCTATTCCTTACATCTTAATAAGTCCAAGAATGACGCTCTGGACAGCAAATGGACAAGTTATGATGCCCTCAAGTCACAATTGCAGTGGGTGGATGCCCTGGCTGCGGAGACCGATTTAGTTGTGCCGTTTTCCCACAAAAATATGGACGGCGAACCTATTACAAAGATAAATGGTGTGCTTTGTACATTGACAAGTTGGCTGGAAGGAGAGAATAAATCTCATATCTCTACAAAGGAGGATGCCGAGAATATCGGTACAATGATAGCGAAAATACATAAACACTCTTCGGGATGGAGAACACCGGATGGTTTCTCCAGACCTGCCTACGATTCGTCTGCCATTGTATCGGTGCTTGGACAATTGGATCAAGCCTCCGGATTTTCTTTTAATGAAAAAACCCTCCGAGTGCTAAAAGAAGCCGGGAATAAGCTGATTCGTTTTCTTGATTCGCAAGACAAGAAAAACGGTATGTGGGGAATGATTCATGCCGACCTAATCTGCCCTAATATCTTATTTCATAATCAGGAGGTACGACCGATTGATTTTGGTGCCTGTGGATTTGGATTCTACCTTCGGGATATTGCCTTGCTGTTCGCGTTTACACCGCTAGAACTCAGAGAAGCAGTATTTGAATCTTATTCGAAATGTTTTCCTCTTCAAGGCAATTATGTGAAACTGACAGAGGCATTTTTTGTTGCGGCACAGATGGAATCCTTGAATTTCTTATTACGCATCCCTGAGGCCAGCGAGTGGGTGCCAACTACCTTTGACAAATTAACCAATAGGGAATTTACGAGTTTTCTGATGGATGAACATTTTCTGTTTAGCGGGGAACCTTTTTGGTGTTGAGCGGAACTATTACCGGGACATGCTAGTTTCCGATGTGCTTTTCTCTTAACTTTTCGGGACGGCCCCTAAAACTTGCCGCTTCAGCCATCGCGGAGAGCCATATCACAAGTAATGGCAAGCCCCCCCCCCGCCGTTTTGGCGGAAGGGGCCAGTTGTTCATGCCATCTTCTTCGGCAATGTTTGTTTATTCAGCATTATCTTTAAATTTTCTATTTCTCCTTTATAAAAATCAACTGTCTTCCCTTCTGTAATTTTCCAATCCTTTTCCAATAGTGCAATGATTTCTTGGAGCTTTTCAATAGCCTTATCATATTTTCCTTGGATTTCATATATATGGGAAATTGCTTCCAATGAATCTGTATATTTTGGATTTGGCTGTAGTTCGTAACCTTTGGAGTAATATTCTATTGCTTCGTCGTATCTGCAAAGTTTAGCCATGCAGTTTCCTCTAGAGGACCATGCAAGCCATTCATGAGGATACCGTTCAGTCATCTGCTCCCAAAGAGCTAACGCCTGAGGAAGATTACTGTCTTCCTTGCATATCAGACCACCATATAATTGATATAAATAACCTGGACGGATTTGGTTCAGTCTTTCCAGAATTTCTTTTGCTTCAGCACATCTGCCATCTGCAATTAAGTAGTTCATCAGCCATACATAACCTCGCCAGTAAGCTGGATGATTTGGAACAAAATGTTTATAATACTCTATGAGTTTATGGTGATTGGAGAAGTTCCAGTCAAAAATGACTCCGTTCTCTGCATCCCGCAGAGCGTTATGATTCCTTTTTTTATTTGGATCTAAGATAAGTGCGTCCTTGGCATAATGGGAGGCTAATTCACGGTGCTCATCTGAACGATGAATGTGCAGCTCCGCCAGCAAGGTGAGGCATTGGGATTGTCTCTTCTCGTCGTTCAGCCTCTCCTTCAGAAATTGTTCAGCATAGTTAAAATCATCCTTTGATATGAAATGTTCATTACTAATCATATTTTCAATACGTTCTAAATGTAGATCATCGGTTAATGCAAATAGCTCATCAATGGTAACACCTAAAATCACAGATAAATTAGGGAGAATTTGTATATCAGGCATGGTTACTTTGTTTTCCCACTTGGATATTGCCTGGGATGACATATTCAGCTTTGCTGCGAGCTCTTCCTGAGTCATTCCTTTTTGTACACGCAGTGCTTTGATTTTTTTTCCTATCTCAATAATCATTTGGATAACCTCCAATTTTTATCATTTCGACTAGTCAATTGGATTATAACTTTTTGTATAAAATACCCTCAATGACCGCTTGGTTAAGCGAATTAGCTTATCAGTTACATTAGTAGTCTTAATGTAGGCACTTGAAACAAATAGATCAACGAATATGTATTTTACAGAGAGATGTGAGGGAAGCGGCCATCTTGCATGAAAGCTTTCGATATACTTAATGTTGAATGACTTTGTAGGAAACCTATTGACTTTGACGTCGCGGCGTCCTGTACACTTCAAGTGAAGGAAAGGAGGATGAACATGGAACTTGTGACCATCAGTGAGGTATCGAGATTTTTTCAGGTGACGACTAGAACACTTCGATATTATGAGCAACTAGGGCTTATAGAGAGTACGAAAAAAGAAGGATACGCGTATAGAACATACGACCATCCCTCTCTACGACGTCTCCGGCAGATCATGATATTAAGAAAATTAGGTGTGCCTCTAAGACAAGTTGCTACCATTCTGGAGCATGAAGATGCTTCTACAGCTATAGACGTTTTTAAGGAAAGGGTAGAGCAAGTAACAAGTCGAATAGAGTCTTTGGCCACAATCAAAGAAATAATGATGAAGCTCATCGAAGAGCTGGAAAGAAATGATGAACTCAAAATAAAACACGATATCTTGTATGATGAGACTCTACTCCGTGAAATTGAATCCTTATCCTTAACATGTTTGGATTTGAAGGAGGAAAAGTCAATGAGGGATCTGAACAAAGCAGCAGAGAAATTACAAGTACTCGAAAATGTGAGGATTGTCCATGTTCCGCCCTGCACAGTCGCGGCAAGTCATTATATGGGGGAAAATCCTGAGGAGCATGCCGGAGAGCAATTGGCGGAATTCTTGCAGAAGAGTCAGCTTTATACTACGAAACCGGATGCCCGTGTCTATGGGTTTAATCATCCGAACCCTTCTAATGAGCGGCCATATTATGGGTATGAGCTATGGGTTACCATTCCTGAAGACATAGATGTTCCTGCACCTCTCGTTAAGAAGCAGTGTTCTGGTGGTTTGTATGCGGCACATACGATAACGCTAGGGAATTTTCACGAGTGGAAACTTTTGTCCGATTGGGTTTGTCATGATAATCCGAAGTATGAACCCAATACGTTGGTTGACAATGGGGAGTTCATGGGCGGATTATTAGAAGAACACCTGAATTATGTATATCATTTCCAAATGAGTTGGCCAGAGAGCGATGAGCATCAGTTAGACCTGCTGTTCCCTATTAAATTGAAGAAATCATAAAGGAAACAGGATGGATTATAACGCATCGGTTCAACAGGGAGCCGATGCGTTCTCGATGCGGGGATTCCAAAAAACTTGCCGAGCCCCATTTTGCTTCTTCATTGTTAGTACAGCGTAGGAATCGGAGGACAAGAAACCGCATTTATAAATCTTGGATCAATTCCATAGTAATACCAAAATTCCCCGCTCCAGCGATAACCTGAAACTTCTCCGTACTCCACGCGAGTGGGGTAATACCAGAAACTGTCCCCATTCCATAACCAGACATAAGTATAACTTTGCAAGCAGTCAATGATATAAGATCCAAATGCAGGAGGTTTTGGCGGGATGAAAGCAGGGGGAGGAGGCAGTGTCTGAGCGGGTGTTCCGGGCAGTGGTAAAAATGCCATTGGTTCACTCCTTCATAATAACTTTTTTTCATACTATGCATGTGCCTAGACTAAGGTTCGTGCTTTACGACTTCGATAAAATCAGGATAAAGGCAAAAGAAAAAGACGTGATTGCTCACGTCCTCGGTTTGTCATAGCATTATCGAATGGATAAATATACAGGTATTTTATATCATCAAAATCTCCCGCAGCTCTTCTTCGGTAAGAGCGGACGCTCCCTCTTGACCCGGGCCCATCACCTCGTCGATCAGGTGTTTCTTTTTGTGCTGGAGCTCGTACATTTTTTCCTCCATCGTGTCTTGGGTGATCAGACGGATGACCTGAACGGCGTTCTTCTGCCCCATGCGGTGGGCGCGGTCGGCGGCTTGCTGTTCGACTGCCGGGTTCCACCACAGGTCATATAGGACAACGGTATCCGCGCCCGTCAAATTTAGTCCCGTTCCCCCTGCCTTCAGGGAAATGAGGAAGACGTCCATTTCGCCATCATTGAACCGGGCGCATAGCTCGACGCGCTCACGGGCCGCCGTGGACCCGTCCAGATAAAAGAACGGAGTGCCCTGATCGCTCAACGATTTGCCAATTAGGCCAAGCATTTCCGTGAATTGAGAGAAGATAAGCATGCGTTTCCGGTTGGCCAGGCACTCTTCCACGATTTCCATCAGCTGCGTAAGCTTCGCAGAGCTTCCCTTATATCCTTCGATAAAAAGGGCGGGATGACAGCAAATTTGCCGAAGCCGGGTGAGGCCGGCCAAGATTTTGATCCGGCTCTTGTGGTACCCGTCCACGCTTAGATGCTTTAAGGTATCCTGCTGCAGCTTGGCCAAATAAGCAGCGTACAGTTTCTTCTGTTCGGGCAGCAGCTCGGTTGGCTTAATCGACTCGGTTTTGTCCGGCAGGTCTTGAAGCACTTCGCTCTTCCACCTGCGCAGCATGAAAGGCCGCGCCCGTTTGGCTACCTCTTTGCGCGTCAAGTTGCCGAACGTCTTCCGGTCCGGGAACAATGCCGGGAAGACGACGCTAAAGATCGACCACAGCTCTTCGATGCGGTTCTCGACAGGGGTTCCGGTCAAGGCGAACCGGAAATCCGCCTGGATTGATTTGACCGCCCGGGCCGTCTGCGTCGCATCGTTCTTGAAGGCTTGGGCCTCATCAAGAATGAGCGTATGAAACGGCTGCTTGGCATAGAGATCCACATCCCGCAGCAGGAGGGGGTATGAGGTAAGGACGACGTCGGCGTCCTCCAGTCTTTGCATTTTCTCCGCCCGCTCGGTCTGGCTGCCGTCCGCGATGAGCACGCGGATGCCCGGTGCAAACTTCCGCAGCTCATTGCGCCAATTGTAGACAAGCGACCCCGGCGAGATCACGAGGGCCGGGATGCGCTGCTGCCGAATCTCCGGCAGAACGGAGACGATAAAGGCGATGCTCTGCACGGTCTTGCCCAGTCCCATGTCATCCGCCAAAATGCCGCCGAACCCGTAATGGGCGAGTGTCTTCAGCCATTGGTAGCCTATTTTTTGATAATCCCGCAGCACCTTCCTAAGAGGAACCGGGACCGGGAAGTCGAGATTGTCCGGATTTCGCAGGTTATAGAGGAGCTGGCGGACCGGCTTGTCGAGCTTCAGACCGCCAAATTCATGGTCGATCAAGTGAAGGCCGTGGGCCAGAGGGACCCGGAACTTCGATTCGATGATATCCGTGTAGAGAAGCCCCGTGTCCTTGAGGAACTTCGACAGCTCCTGAAGCTCCGCGCTGTCCAACGGCAGCAAGGAACCGTTCGGCAGACGGTAATATCTCCGTTTTTCCTCCAAGGATTTCACCAGGCTGCGAATTTCGGTTTCCGGTATCCACCCCATATTCAGGCGAAATTCAAGCCAGTTCATTCGCTCGGCTGCGGATACCTGCACACTGACCTTCGGAAGCGTATTTAACTTGTGCACCCGCAGTTTCACCGCTGTCGTTGCGTACACCTTCATCAGCTTCTCCAGCTGCGGGACAACCGTATAGAGGAAGTCGAACTCCGCTTCTTCATCGTTCATGAAGTATCCGGCTTCCGTCTTCGTAAACGGACAATGTTCGATCATATCGATAATCGCCTGCTCCCCCTGGGCGTCCCGGATGAGAATACGAGGCGACCCCTGCTGCATGCGGTGGTCTTCCAAGGGATTAATAACGACCTCGCCGTATTGAAATTCAACGGCAGCCAGAAGCCGATCCTTCACCCGGTCCAGATATAGCTTGGCCTGAAGCGGGAATTGCGTGACACGCTCGGCAATGGCTGGGGCGATGCTTACGCTGCCCAGCTTCTTGAATCCGGGGACGGCTTTTTCCACAAAAGCCTGCATTTGACCGCCAGGAATGACAATGTCGTCAGTACCCGATTCGTCTAGAATGGCTTTTAGTTCGGTAAGCCGCTTGCCTTGTTTGGTAGGGAGCGGGAGCAGCTTCCCCTGAAGAAAGGCCGCTCCGTAAAGCTCCATAATGGTTATTTCCTCAAGACCGTGAATACGCAACGAACAGCCCCCTGAACCGGCTTCATCGATCTCGAAGCTAAGAGGCAGAGGCTCATCCGACAGGCAGATACCGTCATACTTGATGTCCCCGTCCATAAGGGTAACGTTCGGCGCCTGCGACAGAAGAGGAAGCAGCACAGCCCATGCCTGCGGCGGAATGAGCAGCATGCGGTCGCTGTTTCTGCCCGAGGCATAGACGGAGTGCAGGCGGTCCGTTTCGCGGTATGCGGCACGGTCCCGAATCATTTCCATTAAGGCCCGTAGGACGGCCTCGTCTTCTTTCCCAAAGGTGTGAAGCTCCGGACTGTAGCTGAACCTTGGCGAGAAAGAATAGCTTTCCCCCCGGCCAAGCTGATCCAGGAAGGAAGCGATATTTTGAACGATGTATAAGGCTTTGGGGCCTGCTTTAAGCTCGATGCCGAACAGGGCGGTATTGTTGCCAACGGCTAAGAGCTTGAGAATAAACTCCACTTTAAGAGGGATTCTCGTTTCCGTAAGTGTCTTGTTGTGAATGGGACGTACGGGCTTGTCGTCGAACAGTCTCAGAATGCGCTCGGTGATGGGGACAGGTTCAGCACGTCCGGGAGTTATTCCGGGGCCAGCATCGGCAGGAATCTGTGGAGCGGTCGAATCGCCGGCTAGTTGGATGTCATATAGACGGATCAGAACAGCGGCAATATGATGGCAAAAGGAATCGAATGAGCCAAGGGTGGGGCAGGTACACACCGCATTCGGCTTGCCGTTCCAGTCAAACGTAAGTTGAACCTCATGGCGGCTTGGGCCATTCACTTCGGCTGTATATTCATTCACTTCGGTGTCGAATCGCATAAAATGGATTTTATTCGTGCGGCATAATCGTTCGCCTTTTTGATATGCATAGGGCCCGCACCATTGCTTGATCGATTGTTTGGTTAACTGTACGCTCATCGGCCGGCACCTTCCTAAATTTGTAGAACAGATGTTTGTTAGTGACCATTGTAGCATTCCCTATTGATAAAGTATATTGAGGCGGAACAGGAATGAAGATTTGTGCCTCGGGGCATGTTAGGGGAAAAGACATCAAGGGAGTGGATCAGGATGGCCAGAAGAAAGAGGAAATATGCGGTGCCGGGGGTGGAGCAGGAAATGCAGACCTTCAAAGCAAATGTAATGCAGCGCGAAGGATATGCCGTTGATCCGAATCGGCCGGATGACGTGAAGTATGAAGTGGCTAAGGAGCTTGGTGTACCTCTGCAGCCAGGCGAAAATGGGGGTCTGACGACGGAATCAGTAGGCCATGTCGGCGGCAAAATTGGCGGCTCCATGGTCCGGGAAATGATCCGTCTCGCCCAAGAGCAATTAGCGGCCAGGGAGCAGCGATAACAGCTTTTGTAAATGCCATTTAGTCTTATCTTCCAATCAGCGCGGATTTAATTTCACCTGCGAACCTTTGCCGCTTGTCTGGATACCGGTCTCCTTCACTCCGGCCTCCTTTAGATCGGTCAGAAGCCGCTCCAGCACCGCCTTGGCGGCGAGCCCTTCTTTGGCGCCGGATGATTTCACGACTAGCTGTACCGGTTTGCCGGAGCGCAGATGCTTGTCCGCCTGGCGGAGCTTCGTGTCGTAATCATGCTCCTCAATATGAGCGGTGAAGCGAAGCTCCTTGATCTTCTCCTTGCCGCTTCCGCCTGCTCCCCGTCCTGCGCCCGCATTGTTCGAAGCCGCGCCCTTCCGGGCGGCAGCTTTTCCCGTTCCCTTCGCAACCAGGCTGCAGGGCGGGGGACTGCTCATCAGCGAGGTGCAGACCAAGTCCGCTTTTTCCGATCGGGCCATAGCCAGCGCCTCCTCTCTGGAGACAATGCCTAAATTCTCGCCTCTGAGGCCAGTCAGCACCACCTCGGATGCTTTAATTTGTTCATTGATGAATACTGCCACGTGGACGAAGCCTCCCATAAGAACATGATAAGAATTCAATCGTTATCAGGTTAAATTTACTTATAATATAAAATAAGCGTAATGATTTATAATGAATCTAAAACAGAGGCCGAAAGGAAGTCATGCCTTGTTTGAAACTTTACTATTGAATTTCCTGTTTTTGCTTTTTCCGGTTGTAATCGTTCTAATTTTTTTTGAAAATAGACCCCATTCCTATAACAGAAAAATTCTCATTTTACTATCGGCAGTGACGATGATTCTTTGTATTACCAAACCTATTAAGCTGGAAATGGGATTTATTTTTGATTTAAGATACATCCCGTTCATTATCGTGGCCCTATTTGGAGGATACAAGAATGTTCTCCCGTTATATCTAATATTAAATGTCTACCGGTTCTATTTAGGCGGAGATGGAATGATTTATTCGTTTCTTTTTTCAACTGCTGTATTTATTCTGGTGCCCTTATTCAGTAAAAGGTTTATAAAACTAGATTCTAAAAGCCGAATACTATGTGCAACCGTTATTTCTTTTCTTACCATGGGATTTTACCTAATCATTTTAAGCATCATTTTGGGGACATTGGATAGACAATTCTGGATTCTCACCTTTCATGCATTAACGACTCACGTTGGAGTGATGAGTATCATTATGCTTTTAATAGAGCAGATCATTGCCAATATTAAAAATCGTGACCGGATTTTACAATCGGAAAGATTAAACGTCGTGAGTGAGCTCGCGGCTAGTGTTTCACATGAAATAAGAAATCCTCTTACGGTTACCAGTGGTTTTCTGCAGCTTTTAAATAAATCAAATACCGTAACACCGGTTGAAAAAGGATATATAGAATTATCTTTGCAAGAACTAAATCGAGCTGAAAAAATAGTTAGTGACTATCTTTCATTTGCCAAGCCGCAATCGGAAAATATGGTTTATTCCAACATGAAGGCCGAGTCAGAGTATACGAAAAATCTCATTTTACCTTATGCCACCATACATCAAGTAGAGGTCCAATTTAGTTTCAATAACTCGTTAAATACAAGTTATGATAGGAACCAAATCCAGCAATGTTTAATTAATCTATACAAAAACGGTATTGAAGCAATGAAAGACAAGGGCGGCGGTACTCTACTCATTGATATATCGGAAAGAAAGCAAAATATCATGATCAGTATTCAGGATAGCGGAATTGGAATGACAAAGGAAGAAATATCCCGTATGGGCAAGCCCTATTACTCAACCAAAGAAGAAGGAACGGGCCTTGGTATGCTCATGGTCTACAGCACAATCAATAAAGTTAAAGGGACAATTGAAGTCGATAGTGAAAAAGGCAAGGGCACAACATTTCTTATAACGATCCCTACTTAATTTTGAATTACAACAAGCTGTGGATAGAGGTAAGGTTTCTAAGGCGTGTTATGCAAACATAAGCTAACCAGATCCCGTTTTACGAGGTTGGGTCAATTACTATGGACTCTACTAGAAGGCGGGAATGCACTCCATTTGATATTGGCTCTTATATAAGTTGAGCGGTTCTTTCCCGTACTGCCGCACTGTAAGTGACGAAACCGTTAGATGCTTTCTGGGAGATGCATTGAAAATAGTAGCCCCTTTATTAATAATTTTTATTTTTTGTCCGATATTGTAGTCATATAGATTTGATTTAAGTGTTCGGCAATAATCTTCCGTGCATACGCTGTCTTTGGATTTCCTTTAGTGATAAAAGACGTGCGGCTTTTGTAACGATACGATATGATCTGAATGTACGACAACTTATGTAATGGCGGAAGAAAGGTGACAGTTGTGAACGTTGTTAAGCATATCATCGAACATTGCGGAGCTTTACAGACAGATGAACAGGTATTAGTGCTGTATGACAATAGCACTCGTGCTGTAGCATCTGTTTTTCTTCAATATTTAGGGGGAATTAACGCTAACTATAACTCCTTCGAGTTGACAAGAACGGACACCCATGGCGTAGAACCTCCCGCTAAGGTCGCGGAAGAAATGAAACGTTCAGATTTGATTCTCTGTTTGACGTATTATTCGCTTGCGCATACCCAAGCCAGAATGGATGCGACAAACGGCAAATCGCGGTTTTTAAGCATGCCGGAATATTCGCTTCCCTTGCTTGAAGACCCTGCACTGATGACCGATTATACATCAAGGTTGCCCGTTGTGGAAGCTATGACCCAAGCGTTAACTATAGGGAAAGAGCTATACATTGAAACGGAAATGGGGACCCGGCTTACGCTGGATATTCAGGGCCGAAATGGCAACTGTTGTCCTGGCTTTGTGAATCAACGTTTGCGATTGGGATCGCCACCGGATATTGAATCAAATATCGCCCCTAATGAAACCTGTACCGAAGGGAAATTAGTAATCGATGGCTCCATCACGCACCCCCTTATTGGGAAGCTGAACGACCCCGTTGAACTAATCATATCAAAAGGCAAAATCACAAGCTTTCACTGCAAAAATAAGGAAGTTTCTAAAACTTTGGAGCTCATTTTTGCTAATGTTAAGAGTGACAAAGCTTATTATCTTGCGGAAGTCGGCGTCGGTCTTAATAAAGATGCGGTATTATGCGGAAACATGCTGGTGGATGAAGGTTCATATGGAAGCTTGCACTTCGGGTTCGGCTCGAATTATACGATTCAAGGAAACAACAAGGTTTCTTTCCATCTAGATTTCGTAATGACGAAGGCTAATATGTATATCGACCAAATAATGGTGATCAAAGAAGGAGAAGTTCTGATATGAAAGAAACTTTACGGAATTTCACAGATGATCTAAGACTATTAGTTGAAGAGAACGGGGATCAGGAAGCCATTATCGTCGATTCGGGCATCCGAGAACTAAAGATCACTTACCTAGAGCTGTCTGCATTAATTGACAGATGCTTGTTATTATTTGAACAATATGGCGTTAGCCCGGGGGATAATATTTTGTCCCTTCTACCGAACTCTGCGGAAGCCGTCATCTTCTTCTTGGCCACGATAAAAGGCGGATACGGTTATGCCCCGCTTTCATGCTTTGCAACGGACCGGGAAGTAGAGAGATGGTGTTCCTTGATAAAGCCTAAACTGTGCATAAAGTTGAGCAGTATTCAGTTCTCGGCCTTGAGTATTTCCGAGGATTCCCGTGTAATCAATCTCAAATGTGATGGAGATTTCAGTTGGCTGCCTCCGTTACGTTCGGGACAGCCCGTTGATGCCGGGAGCAACCCCAGGTTGTATCTTTCAACGAGCGGAACTACAGGTGAAGCCAAGGCTATGGTTCTGGATGGGAACACCTTATGGTCTAGTGGATATGCCTTTGCTCAATTCCATAACTTGTTTGAAAAGAAACTAAGGTTTTGGAATTACCTCCCAATGTCATACTTAGGAGGACTGTTTAATCTGGCAATGATCCCTCTCTGTAGCGGCGGAAGCATGGTGATTACAGAGACGTTTAATGGGCGTACATTATTGAGTTTTTGGCAGACGATCGATCGATTTAAAATTGATGCTATTTGGCTTGTACCAACAATTGCTAAAGGATTGTTAAAAATAGCGGGTACGATCAATATTTCAAAACACGTCGAAAAAAGTAAAAATATTAAGACGTGTTTTATCGGCACCGCCCCGATTGCACAAGCAGACAAACAACGGTTTGAAGAAACGTTCGGAATTCGCACTCTCGAAAATTATGCGCTGTCGGAAACCACATTCCTTACCTCTGAAACAGCAGAAAATATCAACAATCGCGTCGAAGCGAGTGTGGGCGAAATTTTGCCGTATGCAGTATTTAAATTTGCGCCGAGAGAAGACACTCCCCATGTGTTTAATCTCATGGTGAAAACTCCGTATCTGTTTTGCGGATATTTAACCAAGGATGGAGAAATCAATCTGGAGTTGAATGAAGACGGATTCTTTTCAACCGGTGATATCGGTTACCTCAATGATGACAACCAGGTAGTGCTTGCTGGTAGAAGACAGGACGTGATTAAGAAAGGCGGACTCTTTGTATCGCTTAAAGAAATTGAGGCGTTGGTCGAGAGCCTTCCGTATGTCCATGAAGCTGCGGCCGTGCGCGTGGAACATGAATTTTACGGAGAAAGCTATAACTTATATGTGATTCCTGTGAATAAAAATGAAGACATCACGTCGAAACTGAATGCGTGGCTGCATAAAAACCTAGTGAATTACAAGTGGCCGGAAGCCATTTGCATGAGAGACGAGTTCCCGAAAACCAAGTCTGGGAAAGTGATAAAAAATATGTTTGAAGGGAATGAAGGTGCTTGAATCTTATGCATAAGCCGCCAATGCAAATAAGCAAGAGGGTCAGCAATATTCCGCAAGCACTATCTATTTATATTAATGAATTGGTGTATTCCCAGAAACGAAAAGGCTTGGATATTATTACCCTTTCTCTAGGAGAAGCTTTTTTTGACATTCCCTTGTTTGATTTTAACCGATTGGATGTAGAAAAATGCTACCACTACTCCGAAAGTAATGGGGTTCCGGAGTTGCGCAAGAAGATCGCCGAATTCTATAAGAAACAGTATGATGCGGAGATCGATTACCGAAATGAAATTTTGATTACGGCAGGTTCAAAGCCTGCAATATATATGGCTATGCAGGCGGTGTTAAATAGCGGTGATGAGGTGTTAATCCATGAGCCGGCATGGTTGAGCTACCAGGAACATGCAAGGTTGCTGGATGTTGTCCCGAAGTTTATACCTTTCGACTGTGTCCCGGATGATTTTCATAAGTATTTTACCCATAACACTCGTATGGTGATTATTAACAATCCGAACAATCCGGCCGGGTGGATTTATAGCAGGGAGCAGCTTGTGACTATTTATGAGCAATGCCGGTCCAGAGGGATCTATGTCTTGGTAGATGAGGCATACAGTGATTTTTTGCTCGATGAAACATTCCATTCGATGATTAACGTTGCGACCGATAAAGACGGAATTATCGTCGTGAATTCGTTATCGAAAAATATGGGAATGTCGGGTTGGCGAGTTGGATATATCGTTTCAAGTCCGGAAGTGATTGGGAATGTTCAAAAGTTGAACCAGCATCTCATCACTTGTGCTCCAACGATTTTGCAACACTATCTTGCGCGGTATTTTGATGAAATCATTGAAATCACGCTCCCACAGGCAAAAGAAGTGATCCGCAAGCGCCAAAGGATTTCTAAGTATATGGACCAAATCGGGTTAAACCGGTTGCCGGGGTCATCCACTTTTTATTTTTTCATCCAGATTGATTCATTTAAAGGCAGTTCGATGGATTTTTGTTTACATCTTTTATTTAAATACGGAGTAGCTGCCGTTCCGGGATCAGCTTACGGATCCAGTACCGAGCGATTTATTAGGGTGTCTTTTGGCACAGAATCCGAAGAAAGAATCCATTATGCACTCGCCTTAATTAAGGATTTAATTACGGAGGGTAGTTGCGATACAGATTATATTAACGCTAATTTAAAAGGTAACGGATTTAAGCGCTTTGAAGAAACGTACGCTAGAGCCTAAATCGTGGGGGGAAACAGGTCATGGAGGATATTTGCAAGAGCATTAAAGAATCGATTTACCAGATGGCAAGCGAAAAAAATATTGTAATTACAGATACAAGCAATCTTTACAATGAAGGAATTATGGATTCCTTGAATATTATCGTTCTGCTTACTCGGCTTCAGAGTGAACTATCGGTCAATATCCCGGAAGAAGCTTTGGTTCCCGAAAACTTCGAATCAGTCAATTCCATTATTAACATGGCGCTGGCTGCGATCTCCAAGAAATCATAAAGGCAAAAATCCGGGACAAGAATGGATGGGGACGGGGAAGCAATGAATAAATTCGATGAGAAATATACAATTCGTTTTGCTGAAAAAGCCGATATAAGCTCTATCATGAATTTTATTGAACGGGAATGGAAGAGTGACCATATATTTGCTAGGAATAGAGATTACCTTTGCTATGAACATCAATTCGGCGACAAAGTAAATTATATACTGGCCATTGACAAGGCAACATCGAACTTAGAAGGAATTCTAGGTTTCATTGAAGCTTCCCGCAGCGAAGAACATAAGGACATCTGGGGGGTTATGTGGAAAGTAAGGGAAGGCAAAGGCAATCTCCCCTTTTTGGGAATTGAGTTAATGAAACGTTTAATGGCTGAAACAAAATGCAGGGCAGAAATCGGAGTCGGTGCCAATCCAAAAACCTCGGTTCCCATCTTAAAAGTAATGTTAGGCTTCCATATTGATAAAATGAAACACTCTTACCGTTTAAATGGAAATACAGATGAGTTTAAAATCGCTGTAATCAACAACAAAATCATTCTCCCCGTAATTCCTTCGGTAAAACAGTATCGGTTGCAGAAGTTCAGCAGTATCGATGAGTTGACCCAACATTATGATTTGGAGAGAAATAAAGATATGATTCCCTATAAAGACGCGTGGTATATCGAAAGACGGTACTTTCAACATCCGGTGTACAACTACTCTGTATGGGGAATCCAAGATAAGGGGCAAACCACAAGTGCTATCCTTATCGGGCGAGGGATTTCCATAAATAACAGCAAAGTTCTTCGTATTATTGATTATATTGGGGACCATTCCATGTTATCCGGTTTATATGATGAATTTGGCGCGTTACTTTCCAGCCAAGGTTATGAGTATATTGATTTTTATTATTACGGCATCAACGAAAAGCATCTTACTGATGCCGGATTTGTGCTTCGAGATGAAAACGATGAAAATATCATTCCAAACTATTTTGAGCCGTTTGTTCAGAAGAATATCGATATTTGGGTGAACAGCTCGGTCAGTGACGTAGTGATTTGTAAAGGTGATGGAGATCAAGACAGGCCTAGTCTGGTGGCGGGAGTGAGCTGACATGAAGTCCAAATTAACGGTGGTCATGTACCACTACGTAAGAGATTTAGCGAACAGCAGGTACCCCGGCATTAAAGGGCTCGATTTATCACTGTTCCTCAAGCAAATCGAATTCTTCAAAGAGAATTATACGATCGTATCCGTCGAACAGGTAACAGAGTGTATTGAGACGAAACGGAATTTGCCGGAAAAGAGCTTGTTGTTAACCTTCGACGACGGATATATTGATCATTACATAAACGTATTTCCGGTCTTAATGGAGAACAGCATTAGTGGATTATTTTCTGTATCGGGAAAAGTACTGGCCGAGAGCAAACCATTGAATGTAAATAAAATCCATTATGTATTAGCCGAAGCAGGAGAACACCGGAAGCAAGAGCTGCTGTCGAAGGTGTACAAATTGTTAGACTATTATAGGGGAACGGAGTTTGACTATCCTTCAAACGAAGAGTTGTATGCGAAACTAGCCGTTGCCAATAGATTTGACGATAAGGACATCATTTTTATTAAGAGGATTCTTCAAGCCGAATTACCTGAACGGGCCAGAGACTTGATCACTGACGACCTGTTTAGGGAATACATACCGATCCCGGAAAGCACATTTTCCAGAGAACTCTATATGAATTTTGACCAAATGAAACTGATGAAAAAAAGCGGAATGCATTTTGCCGTTCACGGGTATGAACACTATTGGCTGGAAAAGCTGAACGATCAGGAGATGCAAAAAGATATTACAATGTCCTTAGATGTACTGGAAGGAATCATTGACCGAGAACGCTGGACGATGGTTTACCCATACGGTTCTTATAGTCGTGAGGTATTATCCTATATAGCCGATAATGGATGTAACCTTGGCTTCACGACGGCCGTACGATTTGCTGATATTCAAGCAGATGCCCCCTTATTGTTGCCGAGGTTGGATACCAATGATTTCCCGCCGAAGAGTGACAATTATTTAAAAATCACATAACGGGACGACAAGTAGCACGATTAAATAGAATCATGATGAAGAACTGCAGGGAGTAGGAGGCGCCTTATTGGGCGCTTCTTGCGCATTCTTAGGGCGGGAATCGGTTCTTCTTATCTTTTTCCCAATTGACGCTCAATAACTCACCTCATAACAAGATTACCTAAGGAAATAGGTCTTACTAACACATTATAAATGTTAATTGGCTCTCAAATAACATTAACAGATATTCATTTGTATAAGGTAGTTTTCCGGTTTGAGCGGCTTCCGTTCGAGTATCTGTGAACATCCCGTTCTATATCTTTTCTGGACAGTGAAAAGTTCTTGTCGAAAAATCGGTGCATAGAAAAATAACCCAATCGGGCGAAATATGGTATCCTTTAGTTCTCACACAGAAAGGATAAAATCGCTGAATGGGTTACACAAGCAGTTTACCCCATTTCCGAGCGATTGACCATACCGATGCTAAAATACTTGAACGACCTTCTACTTCCCTTGCGTTCCTGCTTCTCTAGACATGCTACGTTCGAGTGGTTTGTCGTGATTATTGTTGGTTCTATGTTGCGTTCCGACCCTCTCGGCGTCACTTCGGTGATTCGGGATCTCTCCCTGAACAACCGCTGTTACGAAACACTCATCCACTTTTTCCGTTCCTCCGCCTGGTCGCTCGAATCGCTGCGCCTAGCGTGGCTTCAGACGGTTCGCCGAGCAGCACCTCTGCTTGTCGTGCAGGATCGTGTCCTGCTCGTTGGCGATGGAATGAAGCAAGCCAAGGAAGGTCGCCGTATGCCTGGAGTCAAGAAGCTCCATCAGGAATCCGAGAATGTCTCCAAGGGAGAATACATCTTCGGCCATCTGTTTGGCGCCATCAGGATTCTCGCGGGTACCCCGCAGAAGTGGTTCTGCTTGCCCTTGTTCATGAACCTGCAGGATGGGATCCAAACGATCCTGGGATGGAAACGGACCGATGAGGAGGAGCAACCCTCTCATGTGGTGCATATGATCGAACAAGAGTTTACTGCCGCACAGGCTTTCGGCAGCGCGCTGCTTCTGCTGGACCGTTCGTTCCGGCTCTGGAGCGTCTGAATGCGTGCCAGCGCTCGTCCAAAACCCGTCTGGACATCGTGACGAAAGCCAAGGCCAATGTCGTCGCCTATGAACGCCCGCCCGTCCGAAAACCCGGGTGCGGCCGACCTGCCAAAAAAGGGGCGTCGGTCAAGCTGAAGGACTTGTTCCTGACGCGCGCCGCCGACTTTCAAACCGCTACTGTCACGTTGTATGGTAAAGAGGAAACCGTTCAATTCCTATGTCTGAATCTGCTTTGGGGGCAGCGCTTGTATCAGGAACTGCGCTTCGTACTGGTGAAACGCGGGAGCCAGTTCGCGATTCTGGTGAGTACGGATCGGACCCTTTCGGCCACCGAGATCATCACCTTATATGGGTACCGCTTCAAGATTGAATGCACCTTTCGGGAAATGAAGCAAGTGATCGGCGCTTTTGGCTACCGCTTCTGGAGCAAATCGATGCCGAAACTGAACCGCTATTTGAAAAAGGATGCCCCCCATCCGCTTGAAGAGATCAAGGACGAGCGAGATCAGGAGCGCATTTGGCAGACACTCCGGGCCATTGAGGGCTTCGTCATGTGCCAGTGCATTGCGATGGGACTTCTTCAACTGATCGCTCTGCGATTTTCAGGCC
Source organism: Paenibacillus durus (assembly GCF_000756615.1). Lineage (NCBI taxonomy): Bacteria > Bacillati > Bacillota > Bacilli > Caryophanales > Paenibacillaceae > Paenibacillus > Paenibacillus durus. The sequence goes on along the minus strand of NZ_CP009288.1, from coordinate 5,908,243 downwards.
GTGTTCCTGTTCTCTCTTTCCGCTATCTGCGAACGCCATCCCATGCCGTGGTATCTGAGGCGACCGTGGCGGTTTATTTGCGCAAATCTATTTTTCGATGGTTTGCTCAGCAGCCGCATTTACCCCTAACCCAAATTATTCGTTCTAAGCAGGCTACGTCTGAGATTGTAGCGGATTCCTTGGCTTCTTAAAGCTGTAGAACTTTTGACTGTCCAGTATCTTTTCACCACAATAAAATAAACAGGAACACAACCGCAATGGATATAAGATGTAAAACTTGTCCAAAGTTTTGAAAGAAACCGTTGTTCAGAATGAGAACTTTGGCTAAAGATGCCCTCATCTACCGTACAACACTAATAATCCGGTTACGCCCTTCATTTTTTGCCTGATATAAGGCCTTGTCTACAGATTCAAACAAATCATTTAGATAAGATTTGGGGCTTAGTATATTTTCAACCGAAAAATCTTTAATGGACAGAAGTCCCATACTTATCGTAATGGATACAGATTGGGTTATATTTTCGATGACCACTTTATTCGATTCGACTGTGGATTTGATCCGTTCGGCTAGGACCTTGGCCTGCGATTCATCCGTATTGGGTAAATAGATAATAAATTCTTCTCCGCCATAACGCGCTAAAATGTCAGTCCGCCGCAGTGAGTGCTTGATGACTTCCACCGTGTTGCAGATCACTTCATCGCCGGCTAAATGGCCGTAATTGTCATTGACCAATTTGAAAAAGTCGATATCCAATAAAAGAATGGCAAAGGAAATTTGATATCTCCTGTTCTTCATCACTTCGTTCTCTAACTGCTGAGTCAAGTAATGACGATTATAGCAGCCGGTTAAGCTGTCGGTAATCGCCATCTGATTAAGTTTTCGGTTCGTTTGGGATAGCTCAGTTTGTATTTTGATTAGTTCTTCGTTGCGTTCTTGCAGGATCTTATTCTGAAGGATTGTTTCATCAATGAGGCGCCGAAGCTCGGTTATATCCTGAAACGTGATGATCCGCCCAACCATTAGACCGCTGACCATGATGGGCGCAGCATGAATGCTGATATACCGATTGATTCTAGGATGTAGTAATTCGATTTCTGTCCTCTCCAGCGGACGTTCCCGGTAAGTATGCAGAAAACATTCGATATGGCCGTCAGCCGGTTCGTGCGGAAGGATGGCCACCATATTGAATCGATCACCTATACGCAGATTCATATGGGGAAGCAGCGACTGATTGATTTCTACCACGATTTCATTATCATCCAGCACCAGAATTCCATGCTCAATCGTATCAATAATATCTTGATGAGCGATGGTCACAATATCAAACACTTTATCCCGGTGAATGGCAATAACAAACATGATAGCAGATAGTAATATGCCAAGGGATGCCATGCCCGGGATGACCGGCAGATATGGGGAGAGGACAACATTTAGGAATATGTCCACCAAGGTGAATATGGCTATTACCAAGACCCCTCTGAGCATGTGCATCACTTGTTTTTTGATACGAGGCCTATTATCTGATACAAGAGCTAGATAGATGATATATAGCGAAACTATAAAATGGATCATCAAGATCGTAATATTAAACCAAAAAATAGGCCCATAGGTTCTTTGGATGTAACCGCCGTTAACAGGGTGGACAAACCAGCCGTTGGGATTGACGATTATGCCGAGCGCTGCTAATAATGCAGGTACAAAAAGAAATAAGGATATTTTTCTTCGCAGAAATTTCGATTGACCGGTGAGAAAAATCGTAAAAAGGAGCCATCCCGTGGTTAGTAGAGGCGAACTTACAAATGCAAGCTTCACATAAAATAATTGAAAGGTAGGATTCCCCGTTGTTTTGATGGCGAACTGGCAGAAAGGCCATAGCATCATGGCAAAATGGAATAATAGATAGAGTTTGTGCAGGTTCGTGATTGTGACTGAAGCAAATATGTATGCAAACAGAGCAAACAAAACGAAGAACAATATTAAGTCAACCCACACCTCAAAACCCAATATATTACACCTTCTTGCTAAGATTAGTCATATGGAATCCTTTTTGGCAACTGGATTTTATATCTTAACTTTAATATATAGTTAGCGTTAAAGGAATACAACATTTATGCCTGGTGTTTTTCTGGATTTGATTAATATTATCCATAGTCTGGGTGATGAACCGTTTGTGTCTTTCCCGCATTGTTCTTTCGGTGCTTCTATCTAATCCCCATTCGAGAAATTTAGATAGCCGTAATGCAGCATATAAATCCCAGTAAGGCAGATTTGTGAAATCAATGGTAGTCATCATAGATATATATTGATGCGTAAAGTGATTCATAGCGTCTAATGTTCGCGATTGCCGAGGCCTTCCACAGCACACAAAATTCACTTGAACACTCTTTTTCGAATGGAAAAGGTTGCGGGACTCTTCATTCAATTATTTTCATGAATATAACATGAAAGCACAGAACACTGGTCCAAAGCGATCGGTGTTTCTTATATTATCAAGAAAAGCCTTTCTTTTGACGGCTGTTACATTGAAATGTAACAATTCAAACGCCTAGTCGCTGTAAGTAAAATGGGGGGAATAAGAGTTGATTTACATGAAAAGGCCATCCTGTGCATAGTGGCCTTGATACAAAAACCTGCCGTTACAGATAGCGCGGGAACCGTGTCATAAATAGTGGTAAATCGGAGAGTTGAGTTTGATATCCAATCCACTGATCTAGAGCTTAAATATTTGATTCCTAGATAAAAATGTATATTGCAGATATATAGGGATAGGATATAATTAGAGTGAATGAAAGGGGATAGAACGTATGGATACGTTTAATTCTGTACGTGCTGCTAAATGTCGTGAAGATCTTAATCTAACCCTCAGCTATATAGCTGACCAACTTAGTATCTCTATTAAAGAATTAGCTGATATTGAATCAGGCAACGTTTTTCCAGATAGTGGTACTATTGAATCAATGGTTAAAATATATGGCTGCTCTAAACAATATTTGATCTCAGACACATTAGAGCCACAGGCGGTAGTTTTTGCAAGAAACGGAGATAGACTGTCGGAGTTTGATCAAGACCAAGTTCTAGAGTTCCTGGCTTTCCAAAGAGAAGTATCTAAACAAATTCATAATGAGCATTGATTTAATTAATCTCAGGGATATCAGTCAAAGATGTTCTGCCAGGGAACTAGCTGATATTGTCCTTGAGATTTATTTTACTTCAAACGAAATAAGTTTTCCTATCAATATATTTAAAATATTATCTGACTTTAGTATTCATTATCAGTTCCTTCCCTTTGATGATTTGGAGGGTGTTTATTCGCCTGAGAGTGAGGGACTGGTAGCAACAGTTGGTATTAACTCTAAAAGACCTTACGAGAGACAACGGTTCACCGCTGCCCACGAGTTATGCCATCACATTAAGGATTATTCTGTTAGAGTTAGTCCTACAAACAGTAAAGATCCCATTGAAAGATTTGCTGATGAATTTGCAGGGAACTTACTCGCTCCAGAGAGGTATATACTACAACTCGCCAAACAGTTTGAAAATAGCGAAGGATATCTTGAGGATGATGATGTTCTCAGGATAAGCTTAGTATTTGGTGTCAGTTTCATGAGTTTATACTGGAGATTTATTAATTTAAAAAAAATTAAAGTTTTACCAAGTAAAAAGTTTTTTACAAAATATCAGCCATTTAAAAAAATAGAGAGTTTAGGCTTAAATAGATTAGATAGAGTCTTTTTGAGGAATATTATTAATTCATACTCCTATGTGCCCCTTATGGATACAAGCCCTGATTGGTACAAGCTCAAAAATCATTTGATTTATAACGATGGTAGGATCGAAGGACTAGACCTTGACATAAACACTGTTTCGGAAATCTGTACTGATTTGAGAATCCATAAGAGAGAAAGTAAATATTTTAACGAGTTCAAAGATAACAAGAACATAATTGAAACAGTCGGACATTATTTTGTTTGTAATCAAATATTTAGAGCACAGACGTTTCCTAATAGGTATGAATTGAAAGAACTACATAAGCTTCTTTTTAAACTTTCACCTGACCCTGACTTGTCAGGAGAATTTAGAACAATAGATAATGAGATCACTGGAGCTCAAATTCAAACAGTGTATCACGGTAAGATTGAGGAAGAGTTATACTTTTTAGATAAAGAAATTGATGTATTAATGGAAAAAATCGATCAGTCAAGCTTTTCTGATGTTTTGGAAAAAGCAGTAGTTATTCATCATAGACTAACTCAAATTCATCCTTTTACAGATGGTAATGGAAGACTTTCGCGAGCTGTTATGAATTGGATATTGAAGAGAAAAAATCTCCCTCCAATTTATGTTGAAGTCTCAAAAAAACAGGAATATTTAGCATTGTTACTAGATGCCGATAAAGGAGATACTTCTGGTTTAGTGAATTTCTTTTTAGAGATTCTACTAAAGAATATGGTAATTAGTAATGCTAATTTAAGAATGATTCAACATGACGAGGCTGTTGGCTAATTAACCAACAGCCTTTTGCAATCTCTGCTTTACCACAGATTTGACCTGAACCGTACGGTAACGGGAGTAGAATTATGTAAGAAAGAAAAAGCATAGGTTTCTTAGTTAATTATGTTTTGAATGATCTTAACGAAATTCAAACTTTACTTATCATCCTATTGGAAGCTATGTCTAATTAAGCAAATATCCTCATATAAAAAAGCTTGAGAGAAGTGAGATCGAGAGTAAATTCGAAGAAGGCGGAACATCTTATAACATCGTATTCGCGCTGCGAGATATGCTCTGAGTCTGCGGAAGAGGAAGCCAGACAGACAATCCTCAAGCGGAAAATCTAATGAAATTTATTTGTTTGCCACAGCGTAAGAAAATTCCCTCCACCGATGTACGGTGAACCATATCATAAACACAGCGAAATCAATTATTTTATCTCGACCAAAGACTTGACCGTGCTTGGTCGAGATGTCTTTTTATCATTGTAACCTTTACTCCGACTACCAAGATCTTTTTCTAATTTAATCCTGATTCAATCTAATCTCCATAGCAGCAATCACTTCCTTATTAATTTTGGTGATTGCTGCTATTTCTTCTGCACTTCTACTGCTAATCAAAGCTATATGTTCATCTATCGCTTTGCGGTGGTCGGTGTTTTCTTCAAAACGGAAAATTTCGATAGCAGGAACCTGAAAGGCAGCGATTATTTTTTCCAGGGTCTCCAAAGAAATGTTACGGTCGCCACGTTCTACCCCACCTATGTAACTGTAGTGAAGCGATGCCGCTTCGGCCAGTTGTTCTTGCGTCCATCCTTTTGCTTTTCTAAGCTCACGTATCCGATTTCCAACACGCTCTGGTAAATTCATGGGATCACCTCCAATTAAGGTTAGAAGAGGTATGCTAACCATTACAGATCATCAGAAGCAAATTGATATATTGATATAGTGTTGTTACTGCTAACCCATAATGACCGGAGGTTGACGGTGTAAGCTGTCCTGCTATTGACGGCCATGCTGTCCGCAGTAGGATAGAAAAGCAGGGAGAATCATGACAATTCTCCCTGGATCACGCGCTTTACCATATGGTCGTCCACAATCCGGTGCTTGTTCTGTGCGCCGTAGATCAACGCGTGGGTACAGAGCTTGTTCACCAGCCGGGCGGCTCCGCTGGAAAAACGGTAGATTTCATCCATCGCCGCCTCCGTAAACAGTTCATGCTCGGCACCTGCTGCACTCAGATGCCTCTTCATATAGGCCCCCACTTCCGCCCGGTCCATATGCGGAAGATAACACTGCATATCAATTCGCTGGCGGATCGCCGCATAGGCTTGCAGCCCCAGCCGGTCCCACAGTTCGCTTTGCCCCACCAGAATCAGGGCCATCGGACTCTGTGAATCCATTTTCAGATTTAGTAGAAATCGCAGTTCCTCCAGCATCTCCCGGTCCAGCAGATGGGCTTCATCGACCACGACCACGGGCTGTAGCCGGTGAATCCCACGCATGAGTTCAATCTCCCGGTGTAACTGCCGTTTTGCATCCCCCCGGTAAAATTTCGACTCACAGCCGAGCTGCTCCAGCAGCCCTTTGTAGAAGTGGCGCGGGGTCAGTTTCGAATCGGACAGGTAGAGTAGCTTAAAGCGCGCCTCGTCCAGTTCCTTGGCTAACCGCCGGATCGTAGTCGTTTTCCCGGTCCCGCAGTCCCCTGTGAGCACGGCAAACCACTGGCGTTCCGCGACATAGGCCAGACGCCCGAGCATTTCTTCCTGCGACGCAGACGCATATAACTCGTCTACCGCAAGATCTCTGGAGAACGGAGCACGGTGCAACTCGTAGAAGGACTCAAACATGGCCATCCTCCGCCTGCACTCTGCGGTACGTCACCGCAGGTGCTTCCCGCTGTTTGCGCTGCTGGTGTCGCTGCTCTGCCGCCTCCAGCAGTCTCGACGTGTCGGTCATAGATGCGCCCAGGTGCTCCGGCAACGCCGGACGGGTTCCCGCCCGCTGACCGATTTCCATCTCGCGCACCCGCCACGGCGCTCGTCCCTCATACTCAATCGTCAGTTCCGTGGGGTCTGCCGGGTCATAAACCACCTCGACCGTACAGCCAATGACCGTCAGGCCCACTTCGTACTTTCGGTTCATGAAGCTAATGCAGCCCGACTTGTCGACCTTCCGCTTTTCACTATGCAAGAACGCGTCCGCCAAGGTATCCGGGTCCATGAACCGCAGTGCTTTCTTGTCACTCCGAAACGCCGTTTCCGGGCTTTGCTTGTCCGGCAGGGCGGAGTGGGGCTTGTGCTGGTAGCACTCCGAGAGCCATACCTCGAAGCGCTCATTCAACTGCTCGAGTGTCTTCGGCTTCTCCAAGGCGACTTCGCTCAGAAACGAATCGACGATTTGGTTAAACCGTTCGACCTTGCCTTTGGATTCAGGCGAGTAGGGCTTCGCATAGAGCAGCCGGGTTCCGAGCTTGGAACATATCCGGGTCATGGCTTGGGTACGGTACTGCTTGCCGTTGTCAAAATAGACCGCTTCTGGTACCCCATACTTCTGGATCGCTTGGCGAAACGCCGATTCGACCAGCCGCTGGTCCATGACCGGCACAAACTCCCCATGCAGAATAAACCTTGTAGCGTCGTCAATGAACACGACCAGATACACCTGTTTCATCGTCCCGCTTTCGCCAAGGGGCAAATACGGTCCGTATTTGAGGTCTGACTGCCACAGCTGGTTCCGGTGGCGCTGCTGGAAGCGTCTGGCGGCAACCCCGGATTCGGCGTACATCCGCAGATGGCGCGAGCTGTAGCCACAGGCAGTCAGTCTCTCCTGCAGGGTACTACGCTTAATTTGGCCCGGCGAAATCCGCCCTTCCCATTCTAAAATCTGAATGAGCTGTGCGACGCTGCGGCCGGGGACCTCCCGGCGCAAGAGAATCGCTTGCTCGAGCACGGCGGTAGGAAGAATCTCTTCGGAGGGCTGCCGCCCTTTGCCTTTGGGCTTCAGGCCGGTAAATCCTTCGCTCCGGTAACTCGCCAAATACCGGCGCAAGGTACGTTCGGAGAGTCCGGTTTGCTTACAAATCTGCGCTTTCATCTCCCGGGCTTTGGCCGGGTCCAGCCCTTCGGCAAGCAGGGGAGCGAGAAGCTGCATCCGCTCTGCGGCGAGGGCTTCGGCTTTCTTTTGGTCTTTCATGGGTCGGTAAACTCCTTCCTGAAATGAACTCAAGGAGAGTCTACCGTAGAGCCGGGGCGGACAGATAGGCAAAACGGGTATGTACCCACAAATGAGCGTTTGCGACGGGGCGGACAAGTCTGGCCAGCCAGCCGGGTCCTTGCTGACGAAAGGCGGGGGCGGAGGTCATACGCAGGTGATCCGAAGCTTCGGGGGACCCGGGAGCGAGGCCGGACATCCGAGCCTCCAGCGCCTGCAGAACGAGGATGAAGTAGATAGAGAGCACGCGAAACCAGACCTTCCAACGCCGTAACGTAGAGGTTTCCGCGCAGGCGGTCACGGACGCCTCCGGCTCCGTGACCGCCTGTTCGATACAACGGGAATCGTACCGTTTATAGGGAATGAGTAGATCCGGGAGCTCATGGTGAATCCTGCGGCATCCCGCACACCGGAGTCTGCGAATCACCAGTTGGCGCAGCTCACCACCCCCACCCCGGACCTTCCGCTCCCGGCTACCGATAATCTCCAGGTTCTCTGTGCAGCACGGGCAGGGCACCTCCTCCGCACCCCTGACGAAAAACACCAGGGATCTTTTCAACCAGCGCATACTCTGTTACAATGACCATGTCTAATGATGAAGGATATTTCCGGTGCGGCCTGTGCTAGCAGGCATACACGCGATGGAAGTATCCTTTTTCCTTTGCTAGAATACGGTCATTATATCTGGCAACTTCCGGACAGGCAATCCCGCCAGCTTCGCGGCGTTATGCTTTAGCAGAAACAATAGTGTACTTAAAAGTACTATTTAGATTGACCCATTATACAAACAGATATACAATCAATTAAAAAAGGTCGATAAAAAAGGAGCCTCCCTTGCGCCCTTCCATTCAATCACTGAAGCCGGATATTATGGTTGAAATGTTGGAAATGGCATTTAGCTTCGAGAATTGGGACAAGCTGCTGAATACATCGGATATTCTATACAGCTACGCACAATGCATCTATGAAGAGCGGCAGTATTATAAGGCAATAGGATTGCCTGCACCGCTTGCAGATATGGCGCGTCCACTGGTTTACTATTACGGGTTCAGTCACCTAATGCGGGGGAAGAAGCAAGGCCAATATGATCGGGCTAGAGAGTACATCGATAAATATGCGGAGCTTGGCTGGATGGAGGATTTAGGGGAGGAAGGAATGCAGATTGTTGAGGAGTTCAAATTCCTGGCGAAGGCAAATTTATTTGCACTGGATATTCTATCGGGGAAGACGGAACGGCTGGCGGAATATGTATGTTTTTTGCAGGACAATCCGGAGGAGCTACTACCGGGGCTGGGTGCGGTATTGCAGGCTGCACTGCAGCATGGTCTGAATGTAGATAATCTTTTAGATACTTTTGCGGAGCGGACTGCTGACTTTGGGGAGTACGAAGATGTAGGCAATGTCTCACATTATTATAACTATTGTTACAACTTGACATTATACCATAAGCGGTTTGGCCAAATGACGGACGCGCTGGAATACGTTATGCACTCGTTGGGCTTGGCACACCAGTCAGGCAATGACAGGAATTTCAAGGGATGCATGGCCCTGTTCGAATCGTTACGGGATGGGGCGACGGAGGAGCAAATTCAGCAGTATAAGGAACACCTGAAGGGATGCCTAAAGGAGGTCTACGAGTAGTTGGTCTAGAGCATGTCTTCAAATTATAAAAACGTCCCAAAACATAATTTAATTGAGGCGCACTTAAGGCCCGATCAGCTTGTTAGATGGCTAATGCGGGCCTTTTTGATGTTGGTTTGAAAGGGTAACTGACACTCCAAAACTCTGACAGTTTTGTGACCGGATAGGCTGGATTTTGTCGGTTATGAAGCTTTTAGATTCTATTTATCAATGTCAGGAGGCCAAGCAGTAGGGTGATACCGATCAAATCAGTTGCTGGAACCAGCCCTGTTTATTCACATAACCAGGTTGCAGGGCTAACCCGTGGAAACAGGCGCTGTATAAGGCATTTAAGCAGGCGAACCAAGCTGGAATCACTGTTAAAAGAGGTTCGGATGCGCCTATTAAGGCTGCACTCCCTCCTTAACTCCCATGATTTTTATACTATAACTAAGCAATTTATCATATTAACATACTTCTATAGTGGAGCTTAATGGGTAAAAAGGTCTAATTGATTTTTTGCATGAAGTGGGATTTTTATACCAATTGACAATCTTAGACAAAAAAACCTATGATTAATCCAGTATATGGATACGAGCAATATGAATGGAAGGAAACAAGTCCTAGGACATCATAGGATAATGTCATCAATCTGACTTAGGGAATCGGTTCCGCCATACCAAGAGTTGCATCGTTCTAAACCAACTGGAGGCATGGAGTATGAAAAAATTTAGGATTCTGAGTATCGTTTTTACCCTTTGGCTGTCCGTTCTCCACGGTACGGCTTCGGCGGCGAACGACTATACTTGGATGCAGGGTGGACAGCAGGTTAGGCTAGAGGAGATGGCTACCCTTGACTTGGACCCTTCTATGGTATTCCTGAATAAGGAAGATACCATGCAAATCGCGAAGGATAATAATGACACCCCAAGCGGGGATGAGCTGGGCAGCATTTACCCTGCGGACGAAAACCAGATGTGGGAGGTTGTCTTCCTCTACGAGGAAACCGGACATATCAAGGATGACGAAAAAGAAGAGATCAATGCTGACGACATACTAGAGAGCTACAAAAAAGGGACCGAGGAAGCCAACAAGGACCGCCCCGAAGGAACGCGCATTTACGTAACCGGTTGGGACGTAGAACCGTTCTATGATGAAGCTACTCATAACTTGACCTGGTCGATGCTGGCGGAGGACGATAATAAGGAACAAATCCTGAATTATAACGTCAGGCTCTTGACCCGCACAGGAACGATTTCGGCAATACTCATCTCCGATCCGAAGCATCTGAACGAGGATAAGAAGATCCTGACGGAGAAGGTTCTGCCGAAGCTTACTATTAATGCAGGGAAGAGGTATGAGGACTTTAATGCCGCTACCGATAAGGTGTCGGAGCTTGGGTTGACCGGCCTTATATTGGGCGGAGCTGGCTTGGTCGTGGCGAAGAAGGCTGGACTCATTGCTATACTACTGCTTGTAGCGAAGAAATTCGGAATCGTTATCCTTCTTGTATTGGGAGCGGCCGGGAAGTTTTTCAGCAAGCTGTTCCGCAGAAAGAAACCAGCAACGGAGGAGACCGAGCCAACCCCGGACAATCCGGAAGAGAACGTATCATAAGTTAGAACGTGAAACGGAGCCGTACCAATGTGGGGCTCCGTTATTTTTTTGTCTAAGAGAACCCCCAGTTCGACTGGGGGTTCAGGAAAGCATATAGCTATAATAGTCATCTCTTGAACTCGAGGATAAGATGAGAGCCGGTCTGCCAACCGCTCAAACGAATCACAAGGAGGACAAGAGACGGACAACAGTAGTCTAGCACGCACGAATGGAACTGCAAATATCATGTCGTATTTGCACCTAAGTAGGGTTTGCTGAACAACATATCGGTTTTGGTTAACACCCGGTAAGTGGCCTATAGAAAACCCAGCCGAAAAAATGGACAAAAAGAGCCCGTAACCGGCGCTCCAAATTCATGACCATGAATGAAAGGGCGATTACTGTCAGGCTTCTTGCCGCGCCTTTCGCTCGAATCAAGCCTAACCCGTAGCGGCGTTTGCCTTCTCCAAACTTGCCTTCGATCGCATTGCGTTCCGCTGCATCTTGCCGTTCTTGCTTACGGTGTGTCGCCTGGTTTTCTGCTGAAGGCCTGCCCAGTTTGGGGCCGCTGAGACGAATGCCCACCCCTTTACAGTAGGCAAGGTTCTCTCGATTCCGGTAGATCTTGTCTGCCAGGATCACCGCCGGATACGCGCCAAAACGCTCTTTGTACGATTTCACCGCATCTTGCAGGGTGCCCGATTCGTTAAAGTTGTCCCATTGCATCGTTTCGATCCAGGCGTATCCGTTGGACAGACTGGCTGCTATCTTGGCTCCAAACTCGACGGACGCTCCGGCTTTTCCCCGGACAATCGGTCGGACATGCGGCTGTTCGATGCTTACGATTCGATGCTCCACCCGGTGCACTCCGCCATTCATCATTTCTTGTTGCTGCCGGTGCAGTTCGCGAATGACTAGCAAACGGCGATAGGTCATTTTGCTCAAAGTACTCAGCGAGGTTTGCTGGCTCAGGTTTTCAATGATTCGCAGATCCCGACCCACATAGCCGAGCTGCTTCTTGACCGCTTTGCGGATCGTTTTACCTTTGGGCTGGCGTTGTTTAGATACAAGCAGGTACGCTTTACGGGCTTGTCTGCGGTACGTGCGCGGCTTCTCCGCCAGACCGATCAGCGGCTGATGCAATGCGTCAATGATACCTTCCAGGATTTCACGAGCATGATTCAATAGCCCCAGATCTGTCGGATACTTGATGTCGGCAGGCGCACAGGTTGCATCCAGCATCAACGTGCCGCGATGGGTTTGTGCGTCGGGATTGGGAAGAAGACGAAAGAGGGACTTGGCCTTGCCCTTTTGTTGAGACTTTTCCGGCGTGGTATCCACTTCCAGAATCGTTAGGGTGTCGTCCATTTTCATGACCATTTGTCCACCCCCCGGGTGATCATCGTCGTCATCACGTGTTTGTTCCTTGGCTTTAGCCGCTGCTTTTGCTGCTTCCTGCTCGGCCTTCAGCCCTTCTTTTATGATCCAGTCATTGATCTCGTGAAGGATGTCGGGACCCAACCGGTCGCGAAAGTGAGTCATCAAGGAATGATGGAAGGGCTCTTTGTCCACGTAACCGCCAAAACCCAGAAAATACTGCAAATAGGGGTTTTCCATGATCTGCAAAGTGGTTTCCCGGTCGGTTAAGCCTAGACGTTCCTTGATCAACAGGGAGCCCAAAGCCAAACGTACCGAATACGCCTTTTGCCCTTCGTCGGGTGCGCCGAACACCTTTACATATTTTTCTTCCGCTTGCTCCCAGGGAACGAGTTTGGCCAGCTTCACCCACCGATTGTTGGGGTTCAGTTTGCCGCCAAAGGGCAGGTAAAAATCTTTGAGAAGATCGTCGGTCGATTCTATCCGTTCAAACATGATAATTCACTCCATCTGCAAGGGTTTTTTGCATTTTTCGAGTATTTCCTTGCAGATGATTTCGACAAAAACGGCTTCTATTCCTTGTGGGAGTAAGAGTTTTTGTTTATTCAGCAAGCCCTAAGTACCGCAGGCAAGTCATCTATGGGAAAATAGCAGATTAGACCGATCATGGTTCTTACGACCTATTCACATTACAGGAATAGATACCTATTATAAAAATAGAACTTCAGTCACAACCCAGTGAAAAAGGCAAATCATGAGAAATCATGAGACGCAAAGCCAAGGGCCTGAACCACATCCATGTGGAAGGCAGCCGGTTGCCACAAGGAATCATAGCTTTTACTATGAGCCTTGTCTGAGGTTCATTTTTTTTGTCTATTATCCTTATATCAAAGAAAGGTAGGAACACATGAGAAAACGTAAATCCTCCAAAAGACTTTCTTTCCTGGTTTCGATGATGCTTATGGTCCAGGTCTTGTTTCCCGCTCTAAATGTGTTTGCGGCTGAGACAAACAATAACGTGCTGCCTCCAAGCAATCTTTCCTATCAGCTCCTGACACCAACCGATGTCAAGCTGACATGGAGCTCCGTGTTTGGGGCTACTGGTTATAAGGTGTATGAGATTACGGATGGCCAACTGATCGAGCGGGGGACAATGACAACGACCTCCTTTACCATTAACGGTCTTCCGGAAGGTTCATATACTTATGTGGTTTCAACCTTAAGTCCGGACGGAGAGTCAGGGCCCTGCGCGCCAATCACGGTGAATATCACCTATCCCGACATGACGGCGCCAACCTTGACTTACACGATTCAAAACGGCAACGATATTGTCCTGAGCTGGACCACTTCTGCGTATGCCCAAAGTTACAATCTTTATCAAGTTCAAGCTGATGGACAAAGAACCTTGATAAAATCCCAGGCAACACATACATATACAGTCGTCAATGCTCCAATGGGAACAGCTACGTACGCGGTTAGTGCGGCGAATTCCGCCTTTGGTGAATCTCCTCTATCCGCACCTGTCGACGTTAATGTCGTCCTTCCAGTCATGGCCGCTCCAGGCAACTTCACGTTTAGCCTGGCGAACGTCAACGACATCAACCTGAAATGGAATGCAGTCAGTTACGCCACGAACTATAAAATCTATCAAATCCAAGCTGACGGTCAAAAAGTATTAAAAAGCACGGTAACCGGTACAACCGTCTCCTTTACCAATCAAGAGGCTGGAGAATATGTATATGAGGTATATTCCTACAGCAGTCGTTTTGGCGAATCGGCGGAAGGAAGCCGTTTAACGGTAACTGTCGGGGATGTCACTATGACGGCACCCGGCAATCTAACTTATAAACTGCAAAACGTCAACGACGTGGTTTTAACATGGAGTACCGTTTCAAATGCTACAGGCTATAAAATCTATCAGCTCATCGACGGGCAGCTCGTACTGAAAAGCACGGTAACCGGAACAGCTGTCACCTATACGAACCAACCGGCCGGGGATTACCACTATGAGGTACATTCCTATAGTGACCGTTTCGGGGAATCGGCGGAAGGCAGCCAGGTTTCAGTTACTCTGAGCTCCGTAACCATGGAGCCGCCTGCCGCTGTTAACTATACGCTCAAAAACGTTAATGATGTGGTCCTGACCTGGGAGACTTCGGCAAACGCCAGCAGTTACAAAGTCTATCAAATTATTGACGGACAAAAAGTATTGAAAAGCACGGTAACCGGCACTACTGTCACTTACACTAATCAGCCGCAAGGGAATTATACGTATGAAGTTCATTCCTTCTCTACCCGTTTCGGGGAATCAGCGGAAGGAAGTCAGGTTTCAGTTACTCTGAGCTCCGTAACAATGGAGCCGCCGGCCGCTGTTAACTATACGCTCAAAAACGTTAATGATGTGGTCCTGACCTGGGAGACTTCGGCAAACGCCAGCAGTTACAAAGTCTATCAAATTATTAACGGACAAAAAGTATTGAAAAGCACGGTAACCGGCACTACTGTCACTTACACCAATCAGCCGCAAGGGAATTATACGTATGAAGTTCATTCCTTCTCTACCCGGTTCGGGGAATCGGCGGAAGGAACCCAGGTTTCCTTTACGCTCATTTTTCCGACCATGGAGCCGCCGGCCAATCTGATCCAAACGATTAAAAATGCGACCGATTTTTCTTTGACTTGGGCTGCATCCGACTATGCGACAAGCTATAAGGTTTACCAGATCGTGGATGGTCAAAAAGTGCTTAAAAGTACGGTAAGCGGCTTAACCGTTACGTATACCGGCATGCCGCCGGGTGATTACACGTATGAAGTTCATTCGGTTTCAACCCGTTTTGGCGAGTCGTCGGAAGGCAGCCGGATTACGGTAACGCTGAGTGGTCAAACGCTGCAAGCTCCGACAAACCCGACCTACACCATAACGAACGGTAATGATATCACTTTAAAATGGACGGCGGCGAATTACGCAACGAGCTATAGAATCTATCAAATCATTGATGGACAAAAGGTTCTGAAAAGTACGGCAACCGGCAGTTCCGTGATTTATAGAGACCAGCCGGAAGGCACCTTGGTTTATGAGATCAACTCTGTTTCCACGATCTTTGGCGAGTCACCGGAAGCAGCTGAAGTCACGATTTCGCTGATTTATCCTACATTGGCCGCCCCGGGTAATCTGGCATATAAAATCCAGAATGGAAACGACGTCGTGTTAACTTGGGGAGCTGTAACCTACGCGAACTCTTATAAAGTCTATGAGCTTGTCGACGGACAGAAAGTTCTAAAGAATACGGTAACAAGTCTGACTGCAACACAGACGAAGGTACAGGAAGGTGATCACACCTATATCGTAAAAGCCGTAAGCAGCCGTTTCGGAGAATCACCCGAAGGAGGTCAGGTGACCTTAACGATCCTTCCTTCAATTATGCAGGCACCGGGTAATTTTACGAAAAGTATTGTGAACGGAAATGACATTTCCTTGAAATGGAATACCGCTACCTACGCAACGGCTTATAATCTTTACAAGGTTGTTGACGGACAGGAAGTGTTGGTGAGATCGCAGACCGGAACAGCTGTCACACTCACGAACCAGCCGGAGGGCGAGTACAACTTTGTGGTACGCTCCTACAGTGACCGCTTCGGAGAATCGGCAGAAGGCAGCGAGCTTAGCTTCACGTTGGTCTGGCCGGTCATGCAAGCGCCGAGCGGCTTTAAGCAAAGTATTACGAACGGAAATGACATTACCTTGAGATGGGATGCCACTACCTATGCTTCGGGCTATAAGTTGTATCAAGTGATTGACGGACAAGAAGTTCTGAAAAAAACTCAAACCGGAACGGCCGTTACGTTTACGAACCAGCCAGAGGGCGATTACGCTTATGTTGTTCGCTCCTACAGCGATCGTTTCGGAGAATCGGCAGAAGGCGGCGAGCTCCAGTTCACGTTGACCTGGCCAGTGGTTCAGCCTCCAGTCCTGGCAGGGGCCGTATTTAATGCCAACAATATTACGCTTTCTTGGCAGTCGGTCACTTGGGCAAACGAATATCATGTTTACGATGTGACTGGCGGTGACCGGCAGTTAATCTATAAGGGAACGGCTTTAAGCTACAAAGTGTATAACCTTTCAGAGGAATCGCATTCGTATGAAGTGACTGCGTACAGCACTCGGTTTGGAGAGTCTGCTCCTTCGAATCGAGTATCCAAGACGATTGTTTTCCCGGTCATGCAGCCTCCGGTTGCCTCCATTAATTTGTTAAGCGACACGAGTGCCCGGATTTCCTGGAATTTCGTCACCTACGCGAACGGCTATAACATATATGAACTCATTGACGGCAAACCGGTTTTGCTGACGCAAAACCTAAACAACTTGTCTTTCACGGTTTCGGATTTGTCCTATAAGGATCATGAATACTATGTGACATCGTACAGCAACTCGTTTGGTGAATCGGAACCGTCAAACACCGTTATCGCCAAGCTTATTATCGATACGGAAGCACCGGTGACGAAAGCAGAAGCACCCGCCGGTTGGACGAACCTGAGCCAGATTATCTCCTTATCGGCAACAGATAACGAAACGGGAGTCGCGAACACGTTCTATTCTCTGAACGATGGCGAGTATACGGCGGGAGCTTCTGTAACGGTGGACAAAGAAGGTGTAAATAAAGTTTCCTTCTACTCAGTGGATAAAGTAGGCAATACGGAAGCACCGCAGACGATTTACGTTAAGATTGATCAAACCTTGCCAAACACCAAGGTAAGTGACATCCCGGAATGGATTAAGCAAACGGATGTACTGACATTGACTGCAACAGACAATCTCAGCGGGATAGCCAAAACGTTCTACTCGATCAACGGATCCGATTATAACGAAGGCAATTCGATTACGGTAGACAACGAAGGTATTAACAAAATCAGTTACTACTCGGTTGACCAAGCGGGTAATAAGGAAGCGGCACACACAGTCGAAGTGAAGCTCGACAAGACAGCACCCGTGACCACTGCTGACGCTCCTGCAGCCTGGACGAAAGGAGATGTGACCGTCCAATTAACCGCAGCGGATACTCTTAGCGGCGTAGCCAAAACGTTCTATTCGATCGACGGCTCGGCATATGTCAAGGGAAGCACGTTCACGGTCAGTGATGAAGGGATCCACAAGGTTGCTTTCTATTCGACCGATATGGCCGGCAACATCGAGGCTGCGAATAAGGTCGAGGTGAAAATCGATAGAACTGCGCCGGTCGTCACGATGGATCTTAGCAAAGAGGCTGAGGCCGGAGCGACGCTACAGTTGAACTACTCGGCAACCGATGCTCTTTCAGGTGTAGTATCCGAGAAGATGACGGTTTCCAGTCCGGATGGAGCGGCGGAACAGGTCGTAACGAATGGCAGCGAAATTGTATTCGACAAACCGGGAGTTTACACTGTTACGGTTACCGTTACAGATGGTGTAGGGCTGAGCACGACATTGCAAAAACAGTTTACGGTTTACCTTCCAGCTTCCATAACGGTGACTCCTAATATTATCAAGGGCAATAAAGGCGTGTTTACTGTTCGTGTAGACTTGCCGAATGGATACAACAGTCAGGGATTCGATCTGAATACCGCTACCGTAAATGGTGTGAAGGCCCTTAACAGTAATAATGGCTATTACCAGCAGGCAAAGCTCGGCCAATTCAAATTCGAACGTTCCG
Organism: Paenibacillus durus; assembly: GCF_000756615.1. Classification (NCBI taxonomy): domain Bacteria; kingdom Bacillati; phylum Bacillota; class Bacilli; order Caryophanales; family Paenibacillaceae; genus Paenibacillus; species Paenibacillus durus. The sequence goes on along the minus strand of NZ_CP009288.1, from coordinate 5,890,259 downwards.
ATTTTGATTGGACGGGTTCAGAGGTTACTTTGCACTTTAGAGGATATGTCAACGGTATACTGGTGATCGGTGAAAAGGTAGTTAAAATCCAGAAATAAAAGGTATTGGAAAAAATCCCTTCGATGGTTCGAAGGGATTTTTATTGAAATTCAGAATTCCTCGCTGAGGAACAAGAAATTTCGCCCAGTAAAGATTGTTACCCCTTCCGCTATCACCCATGAGTCTTCCGTAACCCAAGATTGCTGATCAATAGGTTATCCCGAAGCTTATCCGGGAAACGGCCCAGGGCTACGATCATGCGTGCGCCTTTGCCCACAGCGTAACGGGTACGGGGTTTGGGTGACGTTAGGGCGTGAATGATGGCGTTCACGACCACTTCGGTAGGGGATAAAGGCTGCTTGGCGATAACCGATTCGAACTGTGTCAGTGCCTCTCGGTACAAGGCAAGTCGGTCGGACGTAACCTCCTTTAGTGACCGGGCGGAAGAGTCGTGGGCTTTTTCGTGAATAGCGGTTTCGATAGCGCCCGGCTCAATCATGGCTACGTGAATGTTCCAAGGCTTTAATTCAACCCGGAGCGCGTCGGTAATAGCTTCCATCGCGTGCTTGGAGGCGGACAGTGCGCCGAAGAAGGGCAGTGAGGTTTTTCCCGTAACGGCTCCGATGTTGATGACTCTCCCGCCATTTTTCCGCAGCAGGGGAAGGAATGCCTGGGTTACCGCAATTTGTCCAAAAACGTTGAGTTCAAACTGCTGCTTGATTTGTTCCATAGTGAGCAGTTCCAAAGGGCCCTGCACCATGCAGCCTGCATTATTGATCAGTCCGGCCAGCCCATCGTTTCCGACAGTCTTCGCCACTTCCTCGAAAGCGAATTGTACGGATGCTTGATCTGTGATGTCGATTTGGACTGGGATCACCGCAGATGAAGTTGACGCCCGAAGCTGCTCGCCCCGCTTTGTATCGCGCACTCCCGCGAAGACGCGAACTCCCATTTGAGCCAACTGCTTGACGCATGCGGAGCCAATTCCTCCAGTCGCTCCTGTAATAAAAACCGACATTGTTCCCTTAACATTACCTTGTGCCAACATGACCACGCTCCAATAATGAATTTATAAGTTGCAAAATGTTACGTTGAACGATCGGGCGCGGTTATCATTGCGCGATCAAATTTTCGGTGTATGCCCATAGCTTGCGGCGGAAATCGCTGTTGTAGGCTTGAATGTCTGCCTGGGCCGGCTGCTTCTTGTCGAAGTATTGCCCGGTCACTTGATCAAGCTCGGCTGCACAAGCCAGATGGAAGAGTACATCCGCTCCCGATTTGGGGCTACCGAACCCGAAGGGAATGCTCTCGCGTACCATTTTTGTATTGAGCAGAGACCCCGGGTGCACGCAATTTACAGTAATGCGGTCCGCCTTGAGCTGCTGGGCCAGCTCGAAAGTATACATGATTAAGGCGAGCTTACTCTGCTTATAGGCTTCGAATGGATCGTAGCCGTGGTCCAGCATGACATTATTGAGATTAATCTGCTTCTGCCCGATGGAAGCAACGTTGACGATACGCGCAGGTGCGGCTGCCCGTACAGCGGGAAGCAGAAGCTGAGTTAATAGGACGGGCGCCAGGTAATTGACGGCAAAACGAAGCTCGTGGCCGTCTTTGCTAAGCGCTCTTTTTTTATTCGAGAGCTTTCCCGAACCGATTCCCGCATTATTGATCAGAATGTCCAATCGGCTTTCTTGATTGCGGATCTCTTCCGCCATGCGCCGAACCTCGGCGAGGGAGGAGAAATCAGCCAAATAGGTCCGCAGCTTGCTGCTGCCTGTCCGTTTGGTAATCTCTTTTGCGACGGCGGCGCATTTTTCGCGATCTCTGCCGTGCAGTAGAACGGTAGCGCCTGCTTGCGCGAGCTGGGTGGCGGTTAGTTTGCCGATTCCGTCTGTGGAGCCTGTCACCAAAACGATTTTATCCTCAATATTGATCATGGATGGATTTGCGCCTCCTGTGAGCATAATTGTGCCTTTTCGCCTTGTGGGGAAGGGGTTTCTTATAGCTGCCGTGTGTGCATAAGCTCATATTATGGGACTTAATGTATAATAGGAAGAAGACAGTTTCTCGTATCGCTCGTGATGGTAGCAGTTAATATAGTAGGATAAATGCTGCCCGTTTTGGATTAGGAGGATTTGTATGAAAGATTCGATCAGACGCAAGGAGCTTGCAGATTTTTTACAGACAAGGCGAAAGCGGCTGTCACCTCAGGAGGCCGGACTCCGAAGTGATTCGACGCGTCGGCGCACTCCCGGTCTGCGCAGGGAAGAGGTCGCGGCATTATCGGGGATTTCCTTGACATGGTATACAAGCTTGGAGCAGGGACGTGAAATTCGCGTATCCGAGCAGGTCTTGGAGAGCCTGTCCCGAACGCTCAAGCTGGATAAGGACGAGCGAAGCTATCTATTTGCCTTAGCCGGTCAATGGCTTCCTGGCGATCCGGAATCGCACGCAGGCAGCAGCGAGATGATCTCTCCGGCACTCAGGTTAATTCTTGACGAACTGCATCGATTTCCGGCCTATATTGTCGGGAGACGGTGGAATATTGTGGCGTGGAACCGGATAGCCGCCGAGGTGTTTGGATACAGGGACGACATGAATGATAGAGAGCGTAATGTCGTTTGGCGGATGTTCATGATGGAAGAGTACCGGCAGCTGTTCGTTGATTGGGAGAGTATTGCGAAGGGGCAATTGGCTCAATTCAGGAGCTTCTATGGAAAGTTCCCGGACGATCCTTGGTACAACGATTTGGTGGAGCAGCTATTGAAATCAAGTAAGGAATTTGAAATGTGGTGGCCGCAGCATGAAGTGATCCGTAGCCCCGAAGGGAGAAAAGAACTGTATCATCCAAGGCTGGGCGTGCTGAGTATGGATTACAGCAGTTTTTCGCTGGCCGAGGATCACAGCATGATCATGACGGTGTTCACCCCGCAAGCCAATACCGGCACGATGGAGAAGCTGGACCGGTTTTCTCAAGTCAGAGTTTGATGGGGAAGTGTAAGTTTATTGCTGCAAGTTCGTTATGATATGTTAGTATGTATATGTATATAACGAATGGAGGAATGAAATGTTGTCTAATTTGCCCAATTGTCCAAAATGTAATTCCGAATATACGTATGAAGATCGAAGTCTTTATGTTTGCCCGGAATGTGCTCATGAGTGGACTTTATTGGAGCCCGAGACTGCTCAAGATCAGAAGATTATCAAAGATGCGAACGGGAATATCTTAAGCGATGGTGACACAGTGACCATAATCAAAGACCTTAAAGTAAAAGGAAGTTCATCCGTCCTAAAAGTAGGTACAAAAGTGAAAAATATACGTTTAGTTGATGGGGATCATGATATTGATTGCAAAATTGACGGGTTTGGAGCTATGAGTTTGAAATCTGAATTTGTAAAAAAGGCATAACGCCGATAAACCATACAATGGGGGAGAAAAATGAGTCAGCAATCTCAAAACTATAGCAATCATAGCAGGATACATCCTCTTTTTCACATTTTGCTTACCCTTTTGACCGCAGGATTGTTTATCTCTGCTGTAGTTGAACTGGTGAGATCATTAATAGCGGGGAATCAGGTGTTTCCTGCAGTCCTTTTTCTAATCATTTCTATCATGTTTATCGTTATTTTTCTAATCGTTCGTTCTTATCCTTTAAAAGCACAGGACCGGGCGATACGAGCCGAAGAGAATCTCCGGCACTATGTCTTGACTCAACAGCTGCCGGACCCGAGGCTTAGTGTAAAACAAATCGTAGCTTTGCGCTTCGCCTCCGATGAGGAATTTCCTGCACTTTGCAAGAAGGCGGCGGCAGATCAGCTGTCACCTGATGCGATTAAAAAATCGATCCAGAAGTGGAGAAGCGACGACTATAGAATCTAGGGAGCTAAGGAATAGAGTGCATTACTACTCGCTTTCTCGGACTCCTTTCCCAGATCGCAGGGCATCCGACAAGGGTGCCCTTTAGTTTTGATCCGGCGTGGCAAAGACGATTTGCATCCCCGCCTCCTTGCATCGATGCCAAGGCACCACGACTTCAGTGGTATCAAAATCATGTGACGGCAAAGGAATGAGAATTCTCTTCTGCTGGCTCATCGCATTTCTCTCCTAGCCTCATATGATTAGTTATTTACTGTTTATACATTCTAGTTATACTATGAAAAAAGGTGATTTTGTAAAGGAAACCGAAAAACAGAAAGGAATCAGGTGGTTTTTAATGATGACTATTCTGATTATTGAAGATCAAGAAGATGTCAATCTAATGCTGGCAGAAGCATTGACCTATGCAGGATATAGAGTGAAATCATCTTTTACCGGCGTTGATGGAATAAAGGAAATCCAAAACAACTCCTATGATTTGATATTACTTGACATTATGCTTCCCTATAAAAGCGGGGATGAAATACTTAAAGAGATGCGGAAGTTTTCTGAAACCCCTGTTATTGTCATTTCCGCAAAGGATATGGTTGGCACGAAAATTGATCTTTTGAAGCTGGGCGCGGATGACTATATCACAAAGCCCTTTGATCTGGGCGAAGTTGTGGCACGAGTAGAATCCAATCTGCGGCGTTCTCATAAGCAAATACAAGGAAGCAAGGTTTTTCAGTATAAGGATTTGGCGCTCGACGACAATACAAAGCGCGTTACTGCGGGCGACATTGAAATGGAGCTGACGGCAAAGGAATATATGATATTGGAGCTGCTGCTCAAGCATGGCGGCAAGGTTTTTACCAAATCGAATCTTTATGAATCGGTCTGGAGAGACGAATACCTCGGTGATGATAATGCGGTCAAGACTCATATCAGCAATCTGCGTAATAAGCTAAAGAAAGCAAATCCGAATGAAGAATATATCGAAACGGTATGGGGCCTCGGTTATCGTCTATACAAAGAATGAAATGATCTGTTTCTTGACTATTCTTTTGCTGCACTTAACCTTTTCTAAACCAATGGAAATTAACCTGAAGTCAGAAAGGACAGGTGAGCAAAATGAAGCAATATGTTGTGAAAACAAACAGCCTTACGAAAAGCTACCACGGTGTTCTTGCGCTTCGTGATGTGTCGATTACAATGGAATCCGGTAAAATATACGGTTTAATCGGGCAGAACGGCGCAGGAAAAACAACACTAATGCGCCTTCTGGCCGGGCTTTCTTTTCCCACGGCGGGCAGCATTGAACTGTTTGGTCATAGTGGTGAGCGCGCATTGCAGAATGAGCGGAAGCGGCTGGGCTGCATGATCGAGAATCCTGGATTTGTCCCCAATATGACTGCGAAAGAAAATCTCAAGCTTCACAGAATGATGCGTGGTGTCCCCAACAAGGAGATTGAGGATGAACTGTTAGAACTAGTCGGACTGGCTGACACAGGAAATAAGCATGCAAAAAACTTTTCACTAGGCATGAAGCAGCGGTTAGGTATTGCGATCGCCATGCTTGGCAGCCCTGAGTTACTGATCTTGGACGAGCCAATCAATGGACTTGACCCATTAGGCGTCGTTGAAATTCGCAATCTACTGAAGAAGTTGTGCGAAGAACGGCAAATGGCTATTTTAATTTCGAGTCATAATTTGCCGGAGCTATATCAGACTGTAACGAATTATATTATTATCCATAAAGGCGAGATCAAGCAAACCCTCACCCTTGAGCAGCTTGAAGAAAACTGCAAGCATTACATCTATATTAGCTGCGACCAGCCGGAAAAGTTGACGAGCGTATTGGAGATGCAGCTGAATACCGCTAATTTCAAGGTCATGCCGGATAAGACGGTTAAACTATACGATTATTTAGATAAAAAGGATTTAGTGGCAAAGGTTATCTATGAGAACGGGATTATCGTTACGAAATTTTCTATCGAGGGAGATACGCTTGAAAACTACTTTATTTCTGTTATAGGTGGTGATCAAGATGCTTAATTTGGTTCAGGCGGATTTATTTAAATTGTACAAATCAAAGTCAATTAAGATTCTATTGGGAATCACAACTGCAAGTGCGGTAGCCATGGCCGTGATGGCCTATCTTATACCACAGGGTAAGATTGAAGCCAGCATGACAGGAATCGGGTTCATGTTCTCAGATATAAACATGATAAGCATTCTCGGCGGTGTTATTGCAGGCATGTGTATCTGTAGTGATTTCGATAATAAAACCATCCATGATGCGATTGCAAATGGCTACAGCAGGGGTACTGTCATTCTTAGTAAGGCAACCGTATTGGGTTTTGCCTTGGCATTCATCCTGCTCCCTTACGCCATCATAACGGGTATTGCTCTTAGCACAGGCTCCGAGTTCAGTATGGGCTCCGTAGCCGTGGGCTTCCTGCATGTCCTGACATCAGAGGATGGTACAGCTTTGTCTGCATCAGAAACATGGAAATTATTCGCTGTTATATTGACCTTGATGATCGTGTATGTGGCGCAATTGAGTATCTGTGTCCCCCTTGCCTTCCTGCTTAAAAAGCCCATCTTCGTGGTTGCTATTTATTATGGATTTTCATTTATTTGTGCGCAGTTAATGAGATTAAGCGATAGTTCTCCGGTGTTTGATCGTATTTTCTCCTCTACGCCTTATGGAGGGAACTACGCTTATGTGACACTGGATACGGGAACGGGGGACATGGTCAGGGCAATCGCTGTTAGTTTGATATTTATGATTGTAATGCTTGCTGTCACATACAGCGCATTCAGAACAACGGAAATTAAGTAGCTGAAAGGTTGGTGGACGCGTTGACAATTGTGGCGGGCACTTTGATCGTTCTTATTCTTTTGCTCGCCTTATATATCGTATTTCTTCAGCGGCAGTTGCGTAACATTAACCGGCAGTTGGACAAACGGCTGACTGAACATACACGTCAACCTATCCGTTTGGAACTCCTGAGCAGGGAGCTTAATACTTTGGCTATCAATATCAACAAAAGCCTAAAGGCGGAGGAAACCCTCCGTCTTAAAAGCATTCGTGAGGAGAAGAACTTTAAGGAACTAATCGCAAATATTTCCCATGACTTACGGACACCGCTTACGGCTATAAAAGGTTATCAACAGCTTATGGAAAATGGTGATTTATCGGGCGATCAGCAAAAGAAGCTTCACATTGCCCAAAAACATGCTGATGAATTGGGGCGGTTGATCGAACACTTTTTTGAGTATTCCTATCTCCTAAACACGGAACCAGAACCTCATATCGAACGAATTAACCTTACAAATCTTGTGGCAGAATGCCTGGCGGCATCAGTTCCCACATTGGAACAGAACAACCTGGCTGTACAATTTGAGGAAACACCGCCTATATTTGTCCTTGCCGATAAAGAAATGGTCACGAGGATTATCCAAAATCTAATTCGTAATTGTGTTCAGCACTCAAATGGAGATATAGAAGTACGTGTGCTGGCTGCAGACAAAGCCGTCCTATCGTTTAAAAATCCTGTGAACAATCCTTCCGTAATAGATGTGAAGCGGCTGTTTGATCGTTTCTATACTGGCGATAAAGCAAGAAGTAATAGTACAGGGTTGGGCTTGTCTATCGTTAGGCTATTGGCGGAACAGATGAGCGGCAGCACAAGTGCATCCATACAAGACGGGTTCCTCGAAATAAGAGTTGAACTTCCGCTATGAATGAATTGTCACGAAAAATTGGAAAGAAGGACAATAGCCATGCTTACGGGTACTCAAATTCTCATTGTTGGCGGAGATAACCGGCAGCTTGAAGTGATTAAGAAATTATCTGATTTAAATGCAACTGTAAAGATAATTGGTTTTGAAAATATGAATGAATCATTCCCTGGCGTCGAAAAAGTAAAGATGTCTACAGAATGGTTTAAACAATCACGGATAGTGATTCTGCCTGCAAGTGGAACGGATGTGAATGGGGGGATAGCATCCACCTTTTCAACGGATGAATTGAAATTAACGGCTGATGTGTTTGAATCTATCCCTAATGATGGAATGATTATTTCGGGGGCGGCCAATGCATATTTAAAGAACTCCTGCGAAATGTACAAGATCAAGTTGGTTGAATTGTTTGCTAGAGATGATGTTGCCATTTTCAATTCGATCCCTACAGCGGAAGGCGCCATTATGATGGCCATTCAAAATACGGATTTCACAATTCACGGCTCTATTAATGTTGTACTTGGGCTTGGACGGGTTGGGTTGACATTGGCTAGAACATTAAAAGGACTTGGAGCAAAGGTGAAGGTAGGGGTTCGTGAACCTGACCTTTTTGCGCGTGCATGGGAAATGGGGCTGACCCCATTTTACATAGAAGAACTGCACAACCACGTTCAGGATGCTGACATTTTGTTCAATACCATCCCGGCTTTGGTAGTGACAAAGAATATTATATCTAATATAGAACGTTCTACACTCATAATCGATTTAGCTTCAAAACCGGGAGGAACAGATTTCCTTTTCGCTGAGAAATACGGTATTAAGGCCATTCTCGCCCCAGGACTGCCAGGAATTGTAGCCCCAAGGACAGCAGGCTGTATTATGGCCGATGCCATAAGTCAATTGTTGATCAGTGACTATTCGTAATACAAAGTAATATTGGCGGATGAACACTTGGATTCGTCATTTAGGCGGACCCAAGTGTTCTTTTTTGAGACTGTGGGGTGAATCAATGGGCTGTAAGGACATCCTCCGCAATTTTCACCAGGTCCTGCTTGGACAGCTTACTATCCTTGTTATCATTAATTTCGTAGAGTAAATGATTGTTGTCATCTTTCCATCCAAGCCAGTTTTTGCGTGTATTTGTTGGCTGGTTTGTTTTACCCGACTTGATGTAAAATGCTTCGGTTCCTTTAATTGTCAGCTTTTCAGCCGAATCCTGATCATTCTGGATGACAGTCAGCTTGGAATCCGGGTTGACTCTTCCGACGGAAATATTAACATAGTCCTTCCCTTTCGCATACCGGGCTAAAGTGAAGTCCGCTTTCTTCCAGTTCAGCTTCTTCATAAACAGCTTTTCACTGAAAAGCTGGCTCTCAATAACCTGTGCAGCGCTGTCAGTGGTCATGTTTTGGGTGAATAGACCGACCTTAAATTTTTGTTGCAATTTCTTTCGGTGGATCAAGTTCAGGCAGTGATGATAAGCCATTTTGTAGAGCCAGGAGGAGAAACTGACAGTCGGCTTGTACATATTGATTTTCTCAAATGCCTTGACCAAAATGTCTTGAACGGCGTCTTCCGCCTCCTGTTCGTTGCCCAGCAGCCGCCAACAGTACACGAAAATCTGATGCTGGTACTTCTTTACAATATAAGTGTAATCCTGAATCTCGCCCGCCTGAACCCGTTTAATTCTGTGCATTATCTTAAGCACCCCCTCTACTGAAGATGAAGTTTACACATGTATAACAAACGAAGCGAGCCCAAAGGGACACTTTCTAATGGTTATATCGGTTTTCATTTTTCACTATAAGTTTTTAAAAATAAAACCTGAAAACATTTAAAGTAATCGCTTTCTCCGGGGTGTATAATCAGAACGAATTTAGTTTGTATATTCCCTACAAGGCGGGTGACATTGTTGAAGATTCAATTAAACGAGCAGCTTTCCATTTCCAAACTGGTCGTCGGATGCATGAGGATGAATGATTGGAAACTCAGCGTCAAGCAAGTAGTAGAGTTTATCGAATGGTGTATTGAGCGGGGTATTACAACCTTTGACCATGCGGATATTTATGGGGGCGATCATCGGAACGAAGCGCTTTTTGGAGAAGCTTTGCAATTGGAACCAACCTTGCGGGAGAAAATACAAATCGTCACGAAATGTGATATCTGTGTCCCGAATGCCAAAAACCCCAATGTTAAGACCCGATTCTTCAACACGGATAAACAATACGTCCTGGCCCAGGTTAACGAGTCCTTGGATAAGCTGAAATGCGGATACATTGACATCCTGTTGATTCATATGTTCGACCTGCTGGTCGATCCGTCTGAGCTTAATGAAACTCTCCAGCAGCTTAAGGATGAGGGGAAGGTCAAATATTTTGGTTTATCCAACCATAGTCCGCTTGAGTTTGACACTTTGCAAAAATATACGGATGTTCCGTTCGTCACTCACCAATTCATGCTGCATCCGCTGGGCATCCAGAATTATCATAACGGCACAATGACCCATTGCCTGAAAGAAGGCATCTCCCCGATGATTTGGTCGCCTCTGGCGGGCGGAAGGATTTTTAATCCCACTAATGCGGCTGAGGAAAATATGAAAAACGTACTGGAAAATATACGGCAGGAGCTTGGGCTGGAACATATCGATGAGGTCGTGTATAAGTGGATCTTCAGGCACGCATCAAATCCCGCCATCGTACTGGGTACCGGCAACAAGGAGCGGATTGAGCGGGCCATAAAATCGGTAGACGGCGTGCAGATGACTAGGGAACAGTGGTATAAAATCCTTATAGAAGCCGGTTATACGCTGTGGTAATAACTATGTCTGGAAAAAATTAAATTTAGCCGTTGTAGCGTGCTGCAAGAAGAATGCTCCAGCAGAAGACTGCTGGAGCAGAACTAGGTTAACCCTATCGCATACTCTGTATAAGGACAACAGGTGCAAATAGATGATCAAGCTGCCGTGTAAAGGTAAGGACCATGTCGTCGCCGTTTCGTTCTATCATTACCGGACTGCCATCAGCAAGAAGGCATGCCTCGCCATCTATGAATACTTCTTTTACTTTTATTTTCGATCCGCTGAGCTTGCCCAGGATCATCAGGTAAAGATGATTGTCCTTTGTAGTAAATCGGATAGCCTCTCCTGTTTCGGTGACGGCTGCCGATCTTATCCAAGGCCGTGTACCATAGACGGCATCCCCATTCTGCTTCAGCCAGTATCCGAATTTTGACAATCTACTTAGTTGCTCAACGGGTATTTGTGCATCTTCACCACGAGGACCTACATTCAGCAGTAAATTACCGTTTTTAGACACCGCATCCAAAAAATCTAATAATAATGTCTCAAAGGAAGCGTAGTTTTCATCGCGTTCATTGCGGTTATAGCCGAATGAATTTCCGATTCCCCGCGTCATCTCCCATTTTTTTGCTTGGATATCCGAGTATTTCGTATACTCCGGCGTAGCGAAATCGCTATGGGGAATGGGAGGTTGTACAAGGGCAGAGTGAATATCGGGATTTTTCTTTAACATTTGCTTGATCATGATGTCAAGCGCTGCCCGTACAGGTTTCAGGCTCATGAACTTGCTGCTCGAACTTGCATGTTTCCATCGGTCATTTACCACACCATCAGGAACAACATCATAATAGTAGGCAAACAAACGGAACAGCATGTCCTGATTGGTCGGCCAGCAGATATCGTTCCATAAAATATCCGGATGATACCGCTCTATCAGCTCACGGACTTGGGCATCAGCATATGCCGGATAATCACCGCCAGGTGTGGAGAACGAGTAATCCATAAACGTCCTTGAAATTCTTCGCCGAAACGTCCAGTCAATTCCGCCCGAATAGTATATGCCAAAGCGCATGCCTTCCTTTCGTACAGCTTCAGCTAATTCACCTATAATATCACGCTTGCTAAACCAGTCCTGCTCATGCGGATTTTTAACCTCAGTAGGCCATAGGCAATATCCGTCATGGTGTTTGGACACGATTACTACGTATTTTGCGCCGGCGTCGCTGAAAATTTTTGCCCAAGCGGAAGGGTCCCATTTTTTCAGTCCGTCTATGAACATCTGTTGAAATCCCTGGTAGGGCATGCTGCCATACTTCTCTTTATGGTATTGAGCGGATGGGGTATTAGGGTCCTTGATCGCATTCCAATAGCCTTCGGCATAGGGGTAGTTTAGCATTGCCCGGTCATAATCGACCTTCAACGTCTCCGCTAAACTGCCCAAGGGTGCAAAACCAGGGATCGAATATAGTCCCCAATGGATAAACACTCCGAACTTGGCATCTTCGAACCATTCTGGAACCGGGTGAGTATTCAGGGACTCCTTGGTTGGTTGATAGGTTGTATTATTCATTTATTTTCGAGCCTCCTCTGTTTTCATCGATGTCTGAGGGTCTGGATGCTAAATAGTGCTTCACCGCCAGGTCGATAAAGGCTTGTGACGCATCCATGAGATCGCGGTCTCCTTCAGGCCATGCTGCCCGGTCTCCTTGAACCTGTGCAAAAGTATCGATTTGATCGGCATCGCCTCCGGTTACCTCCAGAACCATTTTCCAGCAGTCTGCGGCCAAGTCTTGCGCAGCCGGATCATCCGGCGACGCCCCGGACTTGGCAAGAGTCGCGGCTTTCAAGGCTAGAACTCTCCATGTATGATACAAATCGAAGGCGTCTTGTTCTTTTGTAAATCGTTTGCCGAGGACTTCCTTCTGGTCGTCATTAAATGTGTATTGGCCCCAATCGATCAGACTGCTGTTCTGTAAAGATCGGATAAACCCGGTCAGCAGCTGCCACGACGGGTAGTTTCCCGCAGCGATGGCCGTCCGGCATGCCTCGATTGCAGCGATGCTTGCATGCGCGTCTTCTATTTTTTTATAGAGTACAACCTCATGCTCATTCAATATTTGCTTGATTTGAGATAACGTAGGGCGCTTAACCACCTTGTCACGTATTTCTTTTAAGGAAAGTCCCAAAGATTTGTAAAAGATGATCTGTTCTAAACAGAGCATGTCTTCCTCGGTATAATAACGCCGTCCGCCATCGGTACGGCCGGGTGTCGGCAAAAGCCCGATATTGTCGTAGTGCTGAAGGGTTCGTACAGTTACACCGGTTACCGCGGCCAGTTCGCCGACCGAATAGGTTTTATTTGTGCTGTCTATGCGTCCCACCTCCTATTCCCCATTGTATTTCATTACGTAACGTAACGAGCAAGGGCTTTAACAATCCTCGTTCAGTGCAGCATGTTTTCTTTCAACCCGGTATGGAAATAATGAGAGCTTAAGGAGGGAGCATGAGATGCAAGCCTACATAGATATTCTATTTCGCACCATTTTTGCTATTTTGCTGCTTTTATTGGCAGCCAAAGTACTCGGTAAACAGACGATTTCAAATATGACGTTTCATGATTTTGTGACTGGGATTACACTTGGGTCCATTACGGCTAACTTGGCGTTCAATGATAAGCTGCAATGGTCACATGTGGCATTGTCGCTTATTGTCATTACCATTACATCCATTCTTTTATCCGTCATTGCCTTGAAGAGCCGCAAAATGAGAAGCTGGATATCCGGTTCTCCAACCACGCTGATTGAAGGCGGGAAAATTCTTGAAGAGAACATGAGACGTGTAAGATATACGATGGATTCATTGGATCAAGCATTGAGGGGAAAAGGAATTTTTAACATAGAGGAAGTAAATTATGCGGTTCTTGAGGATAACGGAACGGTGTCGGTATTAAAGAAAGACGAGTATCAATATGTAACCAAAAAGGATATGAAGCTTCGCCCGAACGCTCAAGCTTTTCCGGTTGAACTGATCATGGATGGAGTGCTTATAGAAAAAAACCTGGAGAATAACGGACTGACCAAGAAGTGGTTGGAAAACGAACTCCGGCGCAGGGGAAAACGGATATCCGACGTGTTCTATGCCGTAAAAGGAACGCAGCAGCAGCTCGTTTTTGATTTTTATAAAGACGGCATCCAAAAACCCATTGATAAAGAATGAATGGGTTAAGTTAGGCAGTGCGCGGGACCCCGCCGCCAATAAACTAGCACAATGACCGCCCCTTTTCATGGGGGCGGTCATTGTTATGCAGAAGACCGATGAATAAAGTTATAGACTGGCGGCGGGTGTTAAGCTAACGGGGAGTATAGTTAAAAAAGAGATGTTAAATTTTCCAGAAAGGGCGCTTTAGTTGAAGAGCAGGGATTGTTGCCGCAACTCATTTTCTTTTTCAACAAACGGGTTAGTCAAATAAGAAATAGTATAAGAATATTATTAGTAGGCGATACCTACACGTGATTTTATATAATCACTAGATTTTATCTGGCTAAATGTAAATTCTGCTGTATCCGGCACGGATATTTCAACTCCACCCTCAGGCAAAAAATTACGGTCTACACGATATTTACCTATACTTTCTCCATCAGGCAAATACGTAGGACAGACAATAGTCCATTCTAGTGTTGATTGTTTAAGCATATCGTAAACTTTATGATGTTCTTTCGCTGCACGGACTGATTTGCGCTTTGATTCACTTGACTGATAACGCAGTAAATTTGGGGTGGTTCTACTTTGCAGGATACCTGCAGTCCCTATAGTTATAATTCGTTGTATACCTTCGTTTTCCATTGCTTCGATAATTAGTGGCATACTTTCTGTTAGAGTGGTTGTCCCATCAGTATTTAGTGCACTAATAACTACATCGATCCCATGCATTGCACGTACGATATCATCTTTATTTAAAACATTACCTTGAAGAATAGATAAATTTTTATTATTTATTTGAATCTTTTCTGGAGTGCGAGCTAATACAGTAACATGATGTCTGTCATGAAGGGCATAAGTAACTATTTGACTTCCAACTCGTCCAGTTGCACCTAAAATTAAAATATTCATAAGAACGAACCTCCTTTTGCGAATAAAAGTTATTATATCGTCTTTTTCAACTATCGGGGAACGTTAGTTGAATAAAACTTAAAATAGCAGCGGCAATCTAAGACTGTATATTCAGTTCTTAGATCGCCGCTGTTTCCTATAGTGGATCAGTCTATCCTGAAATAACTTTATTTCATCATCTGATGGTGCCGCGTTAGCAGTATGGGCGTCTAAAACATTATTTTCATCAGAACAGCAGGAGCCGTTCCCTGTAAATTTTCGTTCTCACAGTGTCTGTCCGCTGTCCACCGTAATAATTTGCCCGGTCATGGATTCTTGTTCCAGTACGGCGCAGATGAACCCGGCAATGTCTTCGGGTGTGGAGATTTGCTGAAGAAGCAGATTGGGGGCTAGTCACTGCATCTGTTCTTCCTTGCCTGCCCACCATCTGGTGGCAACGGCTCCCGGTACAACGCAGTTGACCCGAACTTCCGGTGCCAGGGCACGGGCCAAGGACTTCGTGAGTCCGTGAACCGCAGCTTTGGAGACCGCATAAGGAAGGGAGGATCCGGAGCCGGTCTGTCCCGCTATGCTGCCCACGTTCACAATGGCGCCCTGACCTTCTTTTTTGAAATAGGGAGCTGCCGCTCTTGCGCAATAGAACATTCCTTTTACATTCACATCATAAAGTTCATTCCATATCTCTTCCGTTGCCGCTTCCAAATCATAGAGAGGAATATGCGATGTAATCCCAGCGTTATTGACGAGCGCATTCACCGTCCCGAACTGCTGGACAATTTGTTCGATCATGGCGCGTACTTCCGCGTCTTTGGAGACATCAGCCTGAATGGCGATGGCCGTGCCGCCTTTCTCTTGGATCATCTTTACCGTCTCGTATGCTTCGTCCCTGGAACGTGAATAATTGACCGCAATGATAGATTTACGGCCCGCGAGCGCCAGACAAGCGGCTCTGCCAATCCCTGTTCCTCCGCCAGTCACTAACACAACTCTGTTGTGTAAATTCACTACAATTCCCCCTGCTCTTTGGTAAATTGATTTGCTTATACACCTATCTGCAAGAATGATTGTAAGGGAGGATGGGCGTTTTGTATAATTGAATAAAATCAATGAATCGTTCAATTTATTTGAACTTTGGGATATAGGAGGGGAAGTATGGACGCCAAAACATTGAAGACCTTTCACCAAATTGTGGAACACGGCAGCTTTATCCGCGCGGCGGAAGAGATGAATTATGCGCAGTCTACCGTCACCATGCAGATTCAAAAGCTTGAGTCGGACATGGGTGTCCAACTGATCGAGCGCGGCAAGAAGATTCAACTGACGGAAGCGGGCCGGCTTTTTTGGGAGAAGAGTTTGCCTATCCTTAAAAATATGGAGCAGCTGCAGGATGACATGGCGGGACTGCTTGAGGGAACCGCGGGGCATATTCTATTAGGTGTGACCGAGCCGACGGCGAGCTATCGTTTACCCGGCATACTCAAATCGTTTCTGGCCCAATATCCGAAAGTAAGGGTTTCCGTGGAATTTGGCAATACACCGCTGCTAAGCGAGAAGCTGCTACAGGGCGATATAGACTTTGCTCTCTGCTCCGCGCCGGATCTGGGTTCTGAGCTTTTGTTCGAGCCGCTGTTCAAAGAGGAATTTGTAGTGTTAATGCCGGAAGAGCATCCGCTTACCCATAAGGCGTCTATTGCGCCTGAAGATTTTCAGAACCATCGTCTGCTCATTACATCCGCGACTTGTCCTTACCGCCGCAAGCTGGAAGTCGTTTTGCAGGAAACGGGAGGAATTACTCTGGACACGATGGAAATCGGCAGTATGACGGCGCTGAAGTATTTTGTGGAGAGCGGGCTTGGCATTGCATTGGTACCCAAAATTACAGTTAATCCGGTTCCGCCCAATACGGTCATGCGCACGATGAGCGGCAGTCTGATCGAGATGACCTTTGGCATACTCTGTAGAACGACAGGACATGCTTTGAAGTCCGCAGGGTATAGGTTGTATCATTTTCTTAGAGAAGAACTGCAAAGTGAACAGGAATAACGGGCTGCGATTTGCACGAAGTTTGAGGGAGCCGGATAATCCCTAATGAAACCGTTTGTAAATTTTCTGTAAAAGGACTGGTTTAGGATAGGCATATGGCATAGAATAGAGTCGATTTTCAATTTTAAGCTCTTTTACGAACCAACTAAGGAGAAGGAGTAATCCGTACATATGGATACGAATCAGCAAGAGGTACCGGAATATGCTCAAAAAGGGAAGTTTTCGGCTCTTATGGAAGTGCTGAAGGTTTCCACTAAACTGGGACTCACCTCATTTGGAGGACCCATCGCCCATCTTGGTTATTTTCATAACGAGTACATCCGCCGCCGAAAATGGATGGACGAACGAAGCTACGCCGACCTTGTAGCCCTATGCCAGTTCCTCCCCGGTCCAGCCAGCAGCCAGGTTGGAATTGGCATCGGAGTGTTAAGAGCGGGACTAATTGGAGGTCTCGTAGCATGGCTGGGATTCACACTGCCGTCTGTCATCGCGTTAGTTGCGTTTGCCTTTTTGCTTCAAGGTTATGATATTACGGGTGCAGGGTGGATTCATGGACTGAAGATCGTAGCTGTAGCGATTGTTGCTCATGCCGTTCTAGGGATGGGGCAGAAGCTCACACCTGATCGGGGTAGAGCAACCATCGCCGTGGCTGCCACAGCGGTTGCGTTGTCTTGGCATACCGCTTACAGTCAGGTGCTTATCATTATTGCTGCCGGGGTTATCGGCTTATGGCTGTACCGAAAGAAAGCGGCGGAAGGGATACCGGACCTGCAAATTCCGGTTAGCCGGGCCTTTGCGGTCTTCTGTTTGGTTTTATTTGTTGGTCTGCTTGCGGCACTTCCGCTTCTCAGACAAGCAGGGGAAGCTGGATGGCTCGCGATGTTTGACAGCTTCTATCGTTCCGGTTCTTTGGTGTTCGGCGGGGGGCATGTCGTACTCCCGCTTCTGGAGCGGGAGGTTGTTCCTACAGGGTGGGTGAGCCGAGAGGATTTCTTGGCGGGTTACGGAGCTGCGCAAGCGGTCCCGGGACCATTGTTCACTTTTGCAGGCTATCTTGGGGCTATGGCCGGAGGGATCACAGGAGCGGTGGTCGCCACGATCGGTATTTTCCTGCCGGCATTTCTGCTTGTTGTCGGTGCGCTCCCGTTCTGGAACGGGATAAGGAACAGTCCGAAACTCCAAGGGGCATTGGTAGGGATTAATGCGGCTGTGGTTGGCATTTTGCTGGCCGCTCTATACGATCCGTTGTGGACTAGCGCCATCTTGAAACCGATGGATTTCGCACTGGCCGTCATACTGTTTGTGATGCTAATCTTTTGGAAGCTTCCGCCTTGGGTGGTTGTACTAACCGGTGCTGCGGGAGGAATGCTGCTGGGGCTAATGTAATCGCAAGAACGGGTGAAAGAACGTCTAGCGTTCATCACCCGTTTTTTATTTTTTTCCTGCGCATACTACACCTTAGAAAAAGGGTTCTCAGCGAAAGGAGAGGTAGAGGTGAAAAGGTTAGTTTGTCTATGTATGCTTTGTTTACTCCTTCTGACTCCGGTGCAAATAGCGGGGGCGGCAGGAAATACGGCAACAGCCGGGCCGGTAAACCCATCGCTGCTCGAGTCGCTCCGTCAGGGCGGATATATTCTATATATAAGGCATGGTGAAGCCACGGTAGGAGAAGACCGGCCCGATCTTGTCTTCATGGATTGTTCGACCCAAAGAAATCTTTCCGGGGAAGGCAGAAGACAAGCTGCCGCTCTTGGGGAGGCACTCCGCAGATTACAAATCCCCGTTCAATCTCCGGTGCTGGCTAGTCCTTTTTGCCGTACCAAGGAAACGGCCGAACTGGCTTTTGGGGAAGGAAAGGTTCAGACCGATCCGTTCTGGATTAAAATTTATCGATTAAGCGGTGACATAACCCCATCAGAGCGAGAGGATACATTGACTGCTCTGACTTCTGTATTGGAGAAAGCACCGGCTTCCGGAACCAACCAAGTGATCGTCGCGCACAGCTTCCCTCCAGGGATTGGTTTGGGGGAAATTCCCAACTTGGGTATCGTTGTGGTGAAACCGGGTGGTCAGGGTAATGGATACGAAATTGCCGGCCGAATTACCTTAGGAGAGCTATTGAGTTTACGGACTGCTGAGTAGGATACTCGCCGGCAGTTTTTGGAGAGATTTTTAAAAAAATATTCATAAAAAATTAAATAAATTGACACATATTTCATGACTATTTTATAATAAGATTCAAAATAGCAAGTATGTTAGCAAGTTGTGAGTATATTTCACTCCTTTTTGTCAGGTTTTCTTACGTATGAGAAAGGAGGGGCCGGGGGCAGCACCGAATAACAAAGTTATGGCTGGCTGTAGGTCAATAACTTTTACTTTACATAATGGGGAGGAAGAACGACATGAAATTATCTACTAACTTGAAGAAGAAAATTGGCCTTACTTTAATGTCGGCTGCCTTATTGATTCCTGTCACAATGAGTTCCGTCTGGGCCTCCGAGGTTCCGGGTAAGATTGTATCTACCAGCCCGCAAATCGCCGCCGTTAATACCGCTCTGCCAAACATCACAATCCTTGCAACCGGTGGGACCATTGCAGGCTCCTCTGCCTCCACTACGGATGTAACCGGCTATACGGCGGGGGCGCTCGGCATCAATACTTTGATCAATGCCGTTCCCGAAATGAAGCAGATTGCCGATGTGAGCGGCGAGCAGATTGCCAATGTCGGCAGCCCCGATATAGACAACGAGGTTCTTCTTAAACTGGCCAAACGTATTAACACGCTGCTCGCCACAAAAGATGTAGATGGCATTGTCGTAACGCACGGAACGGATACGCTGGAGGAAACCGCCTATTTCCTGAACCTCGTCGTCAAGAGCGACAAGCCGGTTGTTGTGGTTGGTGCGATGCGTCCTGCCACGGCGATCAGCGCAGACGG
The DNA here is from genome assembly GCF_000756615.1 of Paenibacillus durus. Classification (NCBI taxonomy): domain Bacteria; kingdom Bacillati; phylum Bacillota; class Bacilli; order Caryophanales; family Paenibacillaceae; genus Paenibacillus; species Paenibacillus durus. The sequence goes on along the minus strand of NZ_CP009288.1, from coordinate 5,870,726 downwards.
CCCGTTCAACCTGTATAATGCAGTGAAAATCGCAAGCAGCAAGGAATCCCGCGGCAAGGGCGTCATGATTGAACTGAACGACCGCATCGGCGCAGCCCGCTATATCACCAAAACAAATACGACGGGAACGGATACGTTCAAATCAGTGGAACAAGGCTATCTGGGCGTAGTCTCCGGCGACAAGGTTCAATTCTATAACGAAGTCACGCGTAAACATACGGTAAACACCGTATTCGACGTTTCCAATTTGACCGAGCTGCCTCAGGTCGATATTCTGTACGAATACCAGAATAACGGCAGCTATTTGTACGACGCCGCGATCAACGCGGGCGCCAAGGGAATCGTCGTAGCCGGCAGCGGCAACGGCTCGCTGTCCACGGCCTCGGAAAAGGGTGCGGCGAAGGCAGTGAGCAAGGGCGTTGTGGTTGTCCGTTCTACACGTACGGGCAGCGGCGTCGTTACTCATTCCGCCAATGACGATAAGTCAGGCTTTGTCTCCTCGGATTCCTTGAATCCGCAGAAGGCCCGCATTCTACTAATGCTGGCTCTGACGAAATCCAAGAATCCGGCAGTGATCCAATCCTTCTTTGACGAATACTAATTTGAGTCTCTAAGCAGACGGGGCTATTCCAGCAATCATCGACAAGATGACGATGGGATGGCCCCGGTTATTTTTGTGGAAATCAATCTCTCTATTGGGTCCTGTCTATTACTCATCCGCGCCTCATATTACGAATAGCGGCAATGATCAACAGTATAATGGGGATTACGATATAGAGCGGGAAAAAGATATAAGGAATGGATATGCTCCAGCCAAGATTTATATGCTGTTTATAAGTAGACGCAATGATAAGGGACAACGCCAGAATAATCATGCCCCATGGAATAAGGATGGAGTGATAGGATTCCAATTTGAACAGCTGCGCAGTTCCAAGTACGGTACCATACATAAAAGCCCCTAGTTTAAAAAATCCCCCCAGCACCATCATCAGAATCGCAAGCGCATCCAGATTCATAATAAAATCCCCCAGACTAACCATGCCTATAGCGGTATACAGAGGAAATTCCGTTTCTTCAAGAACCGTAGGACCAAATACGGAAATGAGTCCCAGCATATTTAACGATAGTATGATGCCAGATGCAAGAACCGCAATCATCCCCGCTTTTTTGATGCTGCTGCGGTCATTCGAATTGATGGTAAACATCATGAACAGCAGCGTTTGGCCGAACGGAAATACGATAAGGAAGGGAAATACCGCGCTCAATATCGGTCTTAACCCTTTCGAGAACACGGGTTCTACATATTCAAAATGATGGATTTGGGAAGCGAAGATAAGAATCCACCCCAGGACAAGGGAAAGAAAGGCAACCGGAAACAATATTTCTCCTAATCGTCCGAGTGCTTCCAGTCCGCCGCGCAAACAGTAGACGATACTGAGGATGAACCCTGCCATAACCACTAGGATCGGCGTATCCGTTAAGATCGTCTGCACGATGAGTTCCCCAAAGTCTCGTAATACCCGTGAAGACTCATAGGCAAAATTCAGTATATAAATAAGTGACAGCGGATATCCGATCCATTTTCCAACAATCTCGGGGATCATCTGGACAAGCGTTCGGTTTGGATAATATTCGCTTAACTTGGTGTAGACCCACATTAACCCAAGTCCGCCGAGCATCGCAGCCAAGATCGCCAGCCATTCATCCTGCTTGGCCTGCATACGTAACCCGAAGAGCACCGTAGTCCCGATTTCAAACAAAATGATGATGGAAATGAGCTGCCACCTGCTAATCTTCTCCTGTGCCATGTAATGTCCCTCCTCGCGGAAAATAATAAACCCAGTATTTGCAGTTGAGGTAAAAATAAACATTTCATGAAGCGGTTATTTAAACCGCTATTAGGAAAATATTCTAAGTATGCTTTGGATATTGGAGGGACAATCATGCTTGACCGTGGAAAGATTAGTGCTGGGCAGGCTGGGGCTTTGATGTTTACGTTCTTAATGGGAAGCGCGGCTGTAATCGTTCCGTCGAGCGCCACTTCCTTTGCTAAACAGGACGGTTGGCTCGTGATAATTATTGCCGCCTTGATTGGAATAGCGGTTGTTCTACTGTTTACCAGTTTGGGGCTTTTATTTCCGAAACAGAGTATCATCCAGTACAGCGAAATCATTTTAGGAAAATGGTTTGGGAAAATAGTCGGTCTTCTGTACGTGCTGTACCCGTTTTATTTGGGGTCGCTTGTGACCGGGCTTTTTCGCGATTATGTGACGACAACCGCACTGCCGCGTACACCGCCAATTGTCGTAAGCGGACCGCTACTCTTCGTAATCGCTTATGCGGTTTGGGGAGGGATTGAAACGCTTGGGCGGGTCAATCAATTGATTTTGCCTTTTCGTGAACTAATCGTCATGCTCACTATCTTTTTGCTTGTAACGGAATTCAAATGGGACAATCTGACTCCGTTTATGGGACAAGGAATCGTTCCTGTTATGAAAGGCTCGATCTCGGCGGCTTCGCTTCCATTTGGCGAGACCATTCTGTTTGCGATGCTGCTGCCCAATATCAGCAATATTCAGAAAGTGAAGAGGTACTATATCTTAGCTACTATATTTGGCGGCATGCTCCTTACGATAGCCGTGCTGATCTCTATTCTCGTGTTAGGTCCGGCGATCGCTGCAAGACTGAATTATCCGACTCACGAAATTATCAAGTACATCGAAAAGATGGGCTTCTTGACGGACATGGATATTCTCGGCATGCTGCTATGGATAACGTCAGGCTTTATGAAGATAGCCGTCTGCTATTACTGCACCGTAGTCGGGTTAGCTCAGTGGTGCAGGCTTTCGGATTACCGCTCCATCGTCATTCCTGTGGGTATTCTGCTCTTTATTTTCTCCATCGTGGCTTATGGAACAATCATGGAGGATGCTGTATTCGCATCTACCATCTGGCCGTTCTTCTCCTTTCCTTTCGTAATCCTATTTCCTCTGCTGATGCTGATTATTGCCAAGATCAGGCGGCTGGATGGCAGGGAGCAGAAGGGATAAGCGAAATGGATGATGTAAAATCAGGATTTTGGAGAGCATATGGGTAGAGGCTTTCGTAGAAAGGGTGAAATAGAAATGGGGCAAGGGACACCGCCAAATAACGAGATGATAAGCGGGAAAATAACACAGGACATACAATTGCTTAAAGCGATATTTGACCGGTCAACCGATATCGTATTCCGGGAATTTCAGTTAGGCGATGTTCAAACTGCAATGCTTATTTTCCTGGACGGAATGGTCAACACCATCATTGTAGATTCGGATATCATGCGGCCTCTGCTCGAGTATGGTGAAACCATGCTTGAGAAGTCCAGGCTTTCGCCGGCCGGAGTTGAGAGCCTGCTCCAGAATCAGGTCATTACCGCAGCGCAAGTCCACTCCGGCGAGCGAATTCAGGAGGTCGTTGACCATGTTCTGAGCGGAGATACGGTGCTGCTCATTGATGGTGTGAAAAAGGCCCTGTTCATCAGCGCGAAGGGCTGGGGGAAACGGGCGGTTGAGGAACCGGCTACAGAAGCCGTCATTCGCGGTCCAAGGGAAGGATTTACGGAACATCTGCTGACCAACATAACCCTCATTCGCCGCAGGTTGAGAACTCCAAAGTTGAAGATAGAAGGATTGCAGTTGGGACAATTATCGAAGACCGATGTCGCGATTGCGTACCTGGAAGGGATCGCGGACGATGCGATCGTCGAGGAAGTCAGGAAACGAGTGAACCGGATCGATATCGATGCCATTTTGGAGAGCGGCTATGTGGAGGAGTTGATTGAGGACAACTCGTTCTCTATCTTTCCCCAGGTTAATTACACGGAGCGGCCCGATAAGATCGTGGCCAATCTGCTGGAAGGCAAGGTCGCCATACTCATTGATAATACCCCCTTTGCGCTGATCGTCCCGGTCACTTTCTTTGAAATGATGCAGGCCAGCGAAGATTATTACCAAAGATATGTAATCTCGACGTTAATCCGGCTGCTCCGCTATCTATTTCTGATCATTGCACTGCTATTGCCCTCTCTCTACATCGCTCTGCTGACTTTCCATCAGGAGATGCTGCCAACGTCCCTGCTGCTCAGCGCTGCCGCTTCCCGGGAGGCGGTTCCGTTTCCGGCTCTTGTCGAAGCGCTGCTGATGGAAATCTCATTCGAGGCACTTCGGGAAGCAGGGGTGCGCCTACCGCGTCCGGTTGGACAAGCGGTCAGCATCGTCGGGGCGCTCGTTATTGGCGAGGCTTCCGTAAGCGCCGGAATCGTGTCCGCGCCAATGGTCATTATCGTATCCATCACAGGTATTGCTTCCTTCATCATTCCGAGCTACTCCCAGGCTATTACCATCCGGCTGCTTCGGTTTCCAATGATGTTTCTGGCCGGGACGCTCGGGCTGTATGGTGTGCTGCTCGGAGTTCTGTTCATTCTGATCCATATGGCGCGCTTGCGTTCGTTCGGGGTTCCATATTTATCACCACTGGCTCCTCTGCATATAAGTGATCTGAAAGATGCTCTTGTGCGCGTGCCTTGGTGGGGTATGATTAAACGTTCGACTGAGTCCAGCAAGAACAATATCCGGCGCATGAAAGGAACACTACGGCCGCGTCCCCCCAAGCGCGGCGGTTAGCCCTGTTTATGGAAGGAGGGTGATGATGAGAAAATTAGGGATTCTGCTGTTAATCATCGCGATGCTGCCGGTAATCGGCTGCTGGAGCCGGGTTGAATTAAATGATCTGTCGATTGTGACTGCGGCCGCTATTGACAAGAGGGACGACGGGAAGTATCTGTTAACGCTGCAGATTGCCGTTCCAACGATGCTTGGACCGGCTGGAGGTTCCGGAAGAAGCGGGGGGAGCGGAACTGGCGGCGGTGGTAATAAACCAACTGTGATCGTATCGGAGGAGGGAGAGACGATAATGGACGCTATGCGCAGGCTGCAGAAAAAGCTTCCCCGCAGATTGTTTCTCTCCCACAGCCGGATTATTGTGATCGGGGAGAAGCAGGCCCGGGATGGAATTGCACCCGTTCTAGATTTTTTTGTACGTTACCGGGAATCACGGCTGCGCAGTTTTATTCTAGTTAGTGAAGGAGAAGCAGCGAAAATTTTGAGTCTCAATGCCAAATGGGAAAAGATTTCCGCCGAGGAGATCAGGGAGGAGGAGAAGCGTCATATCGGACTCCAGATCTACTTAAAAGACTATATTCATATGCTGCTTACAGACGGGGTCGAGCCGGTTACGGCCCAGGTGATGCTGCAACGCGCGGAGGTTGACGGCGGAGAGAACTCTTCCGAACAAGAGATGAACGCCGCTATTTCCGGGTCAGCTGTGTTCCGCAAAGATAAACTGGTCGGTTGGCTGGATGATGCGGAGACACGCGGGGTGCTGTGGCTGCGCAATGAATTGAAGACCAGTATTGTGACGGTGGATATTCCAGAGGACAAAGGGGGAGGGAAGATCAGCGCGATGTTATTTAATGCAACTACGAAAATTAAACCGGTTCTCAGGAATAACAAGCTCAAAATCAATGTGGAAACCCGTATGGAAAATATTCTGTTTGAGAATAGCTCCAAGCTGGATATTGGCAATCCGAAGGTCATTCAATATGTCGAACAAGAAATGGAACAAGCGATTAAAGACAGAATAGAATCAACGCTCTACAAGGCACAAAAAACGTTCAATTCGGATATATTCGGGTTAGGCACCGCGGTATATCGGGCCTACCCGAAAGCGTGGAACCGGGAGTATAAAGACAGATGGGATGATGAATTCTCCAGGGTGGAAGTGGACATTCATACTCATGCAAAAGTCGTCCGCACAGGTCTGACGAACAAATCGATGATCATGGTGGAAGAGGAGGAGAATAAATAAGGATGAAGATCATGGCGATTATACTCCTGTTTATCCTGCTGGCCGGCGTGGACTTTCCCTTATTGATTAAAAAGAGACAGAAAAAAGATGTGGTCGTTTATTCCGTGCTTATCCTAACGGGCTTAACGTTAAGCATTTTAGTTTCATTTGATGTCCATCTGCCCAATCCAAGTAAAGCCGTGGAATCGGTTCTGGAACCACTCGGTTCTTTATTGAAGACGGAGTGACTAGAGTGTGGGCGGCTTATGAATCCCGGCTGAAATGGTCTTGACAACAAGAACCTTCAACCCCTGTTAAAAATAAGGGATTGAAGGTTCTTTAGGTTGATGCGCCCGAAAGCGATTCGTTTTACACTCGAACTTCTTTAACTTCTTCCTGGATGCTGACCTTCTTCTTCTGAATGCTTTGCTTGGCGTAATAGCAGATATAGCATAAGGCAACGAACGGTATGGTATAGAATAATGCCGCTCTTTGTGCCGGATCAAAACCAATCAATACACAAGACAGGAAGCATAGAATGAATGCGGCAATAGGGACGACCGGATACAGCGGCGTCTTGAATTTTAAATCGTTCACATCATGCCCCTCTTTCAGGTAAGCCCGGCGGAACATAAATTGGGAAGCGGCGATGCCCATCCACACAATAACCACGGCCAGACCCGAAATGGAGACCAGGATAATATAAACTTTTTGAGCGGGCATAACACTGGAAATCAGAGACAGAACGCCGCCTAAGGTGGTAAGAATCAGAGCGGGCATAGGAACACCCTTTTTATTTACTTTGCCAAAGACGCCCGAAATCATTTTTTCATTGGATAAGGACCAGAGCATACGTGTTGCGGCATATAAACCGGAATTTGCGCAGGAGAGAATAGCCGTTAAAACAACAAAATTCATAATCGTTCCGGCATAAGGGATTCCTATGCTGTTAAAAACCAGAACGAAGGGACTTTGATCGACTCCGGCTTCCTTCCAGGGAATTAAGGCCGAGATCACCGTAATACTGCCAATGAAAAAGATAATAAGCCGTATGAGGGTGGTATGGATGGTTTTGGGGATGACTTTTTCCGGATTCGCCGTTTCGCCGGAAGCGACCCCGATCAGTTCTGTACCTGAAAAGGCGAAGTTAACTGCCAGCATCGTCAAGAATACTGCGCCGAATCCATTCGGGAAGAGCCCATCTTTGACAAAATGGTTAAACAAGGGAGCTTCGCTGGTTCCGGACATTGGAATGATCCCGAATACGGCCAATCCCCCGATAACGATAAACAAGAGAATCGCGATGACTTTGATGCTGGAGAACCAAAATTCCGTTTCTGCAAAAAACCGGACGGAAAAGGCATTAAGAGCAAACAGCAATACAACGAAGAATGCGCTCCATTCCCATACCGAGATGGACGGGAACCAGCCTTCCATGATTAATCCGGCTGCCGTAAATTCGGAACCGAGTGCCACGGTCCACGTCAGCCAATACAGCCATGCCATCGTAAACCCCGTACCGGGACCAATAAACTTGGTAGCGTAGGTATGAAAGGAGCCGGTCACCGGCATCTTCACCACCAGTTCACCCAGGCAGAGCATAACCAGGTACACGATGACCGAACCGATCAGGTAAGCGAGAAGCGTCCCTACCGGTCCGGCTTGATTAATAGTATAGCCTGAGCTTAGAAACAGCCCCGTTCCAATCACACCGCCAAGTGAAATCATAAACAAATGCCTGCTTTTCATGGTCCGTTTCAATTGGTTTTCCGTTATATCCTTCGCCTCTAACATTCAATTGCCTCCTTTTTTAGTTGCACTAATAAAATACAATACATTTAATATTGTATATTGTATTTTTTAAAAATATAGCACCTCTCTTATAATTGCACAACAAGTTTGTCAGAAAATCTAACAAAAATCTTTTATGCTTCGATGAAAAATGCTGTAAAACCAAACGTTTTACTGAATTTTGCGAGTGAAACGTTATCTTTTATAACATATAAATTCATTCCGTATCTTTTTGAAAAGAGGTTTACAAATTGTTTGTTATGGTGGTAGGATTTAAAAAATACAATATACAATATACAATTCGAATGAAAAGATACTCGGAGGCGACTTATATGAACCAGAACTTTAATACGATGTTGACCCGATTAGGAAATCACAACCCTTTGTCATTATCCGTCCCTGAGACGATTCCGCTTACCTTAAGTTCGGTATTCGCTTTTGATGACGTGGATAGCTTAAATCGAGTTTACGACGGCGAAGCGGAGGGCTTTATTTATTCCCGGATGACGAATCCTGTTCATGAAGCGCTAAAAGAGGTTATGCGCACCATTGATGGCGGAGAAGACGCGCTCGTGTTTTCTTCGGGAATGGCTGCCATTACTTCAACTCTAATCACCCATCTTAAAGCCGGCGACCATGTCCTGGCATCCCAGGCTTTGTATGGTGAGACCTATGAGTTTCTCAAATATCAACTGAGTAAATTTAATATTGATGTGACCTTTGCCCATTTCGATGATGAGGATATCGATCAGTATTTCACTCCAAGGACCCGGCTTGTATACACAGAAACCATCTCTAATCCATTAATGGCCGTGAATGATCTTCAAAAACTGGCGGAAGCCGCTCATGCGCACGGGGCCAAACTGGTGGTGGATAATACGTTCGCCACGCCTGTCGTTTGCCAGCCGCTAAAGCTTGGAGCAGACGTTGTTGTCTACAGCGCAACCAAGTATTTATGCGGACATGGAGATGTGACGGGGGGCATCGTCGTGTCCGATCAAGAGACCATTCGGGCCATAGACAAGGTGGGGACGCTTTACGGCGGCTGTATGAGTCCGTTCGATGCCTGGATTCTTATTCGGAGCTTAAAAACATTGGAGCTGCGAATGAAGGAGCATTCCGGAAACGCTTTGAAATTAGCCGCTTTCTTTAACAGCCACCCCAAAATTAACAAGGTGTTTTATCCGGGGCTGGAATCATCACCCTTTTTCGACCGGGCGGGTTCTTTGTTTAACAACCAGTTATTTGGCGGCATGCTGACCATTGATTTGAAGGGAGAGACCGACAGCTATCGCACCTTCATTGACAACCTGGAGGGGATCAAATTTGTGCCTAGTTTGGCGGGTGTCAAAACCTCCGTCTGTTCACCGGCTATAACCTCGCATCGCAACTTGAATGATCAAGAGCTGGAAGAAGCGGGCATCGGGAAAAGCTTCATCCGGATTTCGACCGGCCTTGAACATATTGAAGATCTGATTGCTGAATTTGACAACGTCTTAAACCTTATCTAAGAGGGGAAATTCAAATATGAAAAAATACTGGGTTATTTTATTTCTCGTCATCGCGAATTTATTTTGGGGCGGGCATTATGTATTCGGCAAGTATGTGGTTGCAGAAATGGACCCTTTGCAAATTACATTTACCCGATGGATCATCGCCGTTGTCCTTTTGTTTCCGATTGCCCAGCTTATTGAGCGTCCGGATTGGAGAAAGGTGTGGAAGCAGTGGAGGTATCTTTTGCTCATGGCCGCGTTTGGTATTATAGGGTATAACTTTTTCCTGTATACGGCTCTGAAGTACACCTCTTCTTTGGAAGCCGCGATGATTAATTCTCTAAACCCGGCATTAATTGTATTGTTTTCGGTGATTTTTTTGAAGGAAAAGCTGAATTTGGTAAACGTTGCGGGACTGTTTATCTCGCTGCTTGGCGTCCTGCTCATTTTAACGAAAGGAAACTTACAGCAAATCTTTAACATTGACTATAATCAAGGGGACCTGATTATGCTGTTTGTTATCCTGAATTGGACCCTGTATTCCATTTTGGGACGAAAAATGAAAGGGATTCCGCCCATTTCGGCAACGGCGGCGTCGGTATTGCTTGGCATCTTGTTATTGATTCCGTTTATGCTGTTCTATGGGATTCACCTTCCGCACAGCAAGCCTGCCGTAATCGGGATACTCTATATCGGTATTTTGCCGTCCGTGGGCTCCTTTGTGTTCTGGAATATAGCCATCAGCAAAATGGGAGCCAGCCGCGCAGGGATCTATTTAAATCTAATTACTGTGTTTACGGCTATTATCAGCGCATTTCTGGGTCAATCCATTCCATTCATTCAGGTGGTTGGAGGGCTGCTCGTTTTTCTGGGCGTCTATCTATCCAATAAAAGAAGGGAAAGCAGAGAACTCAAGGTCAAAGCGGAGGCTTTGGGGTAACGGGCTGGAACCGAAGACAACGATGGCATTTCCAGCGTATATATTATATATTGTATAATGAATATATGAGGATATGTTAGGAGGGGCTAACGATTACAAAAAGATATCAGTCCTTGAAAGATCATGTCTATGATCATATCGCAACCGAAATTCAAAACGGGACCCTGCTTCCGAATCATAAAATAAATGAAGTCGCATTGAGCAAGAAACTGGAAGTCAGCCGCACCCCCGTCAGAGAAGCTTTGATCCAGCTTGCTTCAGATAATCTTCTTGAATATCTGCCCAGAAGGGGATTCATTGTTAAAGATTTGGATACTAAAAAGAAGCTGGATGTATTCAAAATTGTAAGTGTACTGGATGCATTAGCGGCTACGCTCGCTTTAGAGCAAATTACGGAAGATGACATAGAGAAAATGGAAGACTTTGTGAAGATTATTGACTTGTCTATAGCTGAAAAAAACTATTCCGACTATCAAAAATATCAAAAAAAGTTCCATAATGTGTATATTAGTAAAAGTAATAATTCTACGTTGACCGAAATGTTAGAGATGCTGCAAAACAGCTTCGTGAGACAGGTCTATTTAAGCGATGACGCGGATCGTCTGTTTGCCGTATCGGCGCAGCTGAATGAAGAACATAAAGAAATGATCAAGTGCTTTAAGAATAAAGATAAGCAGAAGCTGGAGATGCTCATTAAAAAGCATTGGGAAATTGAACATAAAGACATGATATAGAGGTGCCGTCAATGAGAAAAATAGTTGTGTTCAACAATGTCTCAATCGATGGTTATTATGCGGGTCTGAACGGAGAGATCGACTGGTTCATCCACGATCCCGAGGTTAACCAGGCCGCGCATGAGATGATGAATCCCGATACGGTACTGTTCGGCAGGGCAACCTATCAGATGTTCGAAAGCTACTGGCCTCATGTAGCAAACAATCCGAATGCCCCCGAAGGAGCCCGGATGATGGCCAATGAATTAAACCAGATGACAAAGGTGGTATTCTCCACAACTTTGCAGGAAGTGAATTGGGAGAATTCCAAGCTGCATAGCGGCAATCTTGCAGAGGAAGTTAGAAGGTTAAAAGTTGGCGAAGGCGCCGATATTACTATATTTGGCAGCGGAACAATAGTGCAGCAGCTGGAAAAAGAAGCACTGATCGATGAGTATCTGCTTGTGCTGACCCCGGTTGTCATTGGAACGGGCAGACCACTGTTTAAAGATGTCAATAAAATGAAGCTGGAGCTGCTGGAAACCAGAAGCTTCAAGTCAGGAGTCGTACTGCTTCACTATGGAATGGGCGGGACTCATCAAAATCTGTAGACGAAACCGACTGCTTATTGGGTTGTCCGAAGAAATGATAGTTAGTGAAAATTCCTCCTTTACATCCTTAGCCGCTATTGATTATATTAATATTTAAAATATTAATATCAAAGGATTACTGGAGGAATGCAAAGGTGAGAAGAGCCACAGCAATGTTAATCGTATTTTGTATGGTAGTAATCAGCAGCTTCACCTATCATCCGTCGGCTGCCGCCGCGAAGAGTGCGGAAAAGGCCCCAATCGCGGTACAGGGAGCGCTTGATGTCGAAATCGAATCGCTGCTCAAAGCAATGGGCCAATACAAAACGCAAAAAGTCGGCATGTACAGCTACTACATAGGCAAAATTGACGGAATCCCGGTCATTGTAAGCCGGACGGAGATGGGGATGGTCAACGCGGCCACATCGACAACGCTGCTTATTAACACCTTCCATCCGCGCGCGATCATTAACCAGGGCACAGCCGGAGGCCATGATGAGAAGACGCATCTGTATGATATTGTCGTCGGCAAAGAGCTGATCAACTATATCAACACGATCTCCCCGACCCGAAAAGCGGGAGAAGGCAGCAAGCCGGAAACGTGGAATATGATGACGACCGATGTGCGGGATGACCAAGACAACCTGATGAAATACAAAACGTTCAAAAGCACGCCGGAACTGGTCGAAGCCGCAATGTCGGTACAGAACAAGTACATGCATGGGCATGTTTATGCAGGGACGATCGGCAGCGCCGACCAATTCAATAATGAAGTGGATCGGATTCTGTGGACCAATGAAGTACTTGGCATGATGGCGGAGGATATGGAGACGGCTTCCGTTGCTCAAGTAGCGAACGGCTTTCACGTTCCTTTCGTAGGCATCAGAGGGATGTCCGATGCAGGCAGACATGATGAGCACTGGAATCCTACAAGCGGCAGAAACGCCGGCATCTGGACAGGTGAGTTTGTGGTTGAGGTTATTAAGGCGATCGATAAGCAAGTTAATTTCGCCACGATTACCCAAGTGAATGGCTTCAATCTCTATGTGAACGGCGTTAAACAGGATGTTTACATGCTGGCATACAAAGGGAAAGCCCTGATTCCAATCCGCAGCCTGGCGGGCGTGCTCTCCGGAACGAAGGCGTCCAGTGCAACCTTTAATCCGAAGACAAAGTCCATTACGTTCAAATATGATATGAAAACAGCGACTTTCAAAGCGGGTAACAGCTTCTTCTTCGATTCGCAAGGAATGAAGCAGCAGGTGGAGTCCCCAGCGGTGGTCGTTAACGGCAAAACCTACGTGAGTCTGGATCTCGTCTCGAAGGCATTTGGACTAGAGACGAAAACCGAAGGCGTGGATTTATCGATCACGGCGCAATAGAATGTCATGAAGTGGCGCTCATAGCGGGCGATCTGAAAAACAAAGCGTGAGATTATGACAAAAGCAGGCCATCCTTACCCTGGGATGACCTGCTTTTTCTAGTTTAGCTTCACCATTCGTTTGGCATTGACGGCAAAGGCGGGCAATCGCTCATGGCAAGATTCGTGTGAGTTAATACTACATAATGCGACAAGTTAGTTGCGTATTTTGGATGATATTATCGAATTTTAGGATTTTAAACAAATTTCGGGCTGGTAGAATGAACATATATTCCAATTGAGGGGGCAAGAAAAATGATGAAGTGGTTGAAGTTGTCAGTAATTCTGACGTTATTGGCCGGGGTATTGGCAGCTTGCGGAAATTCCGGTTCGGAAGGAAATGAAGCAAGCGGTTCAAATAAGCTTGTAGTGTATACGCCGAACAGCGAAAGCATGATTAACGCGCTGGTTCCGCTGTTCGAGAAGCAGACGGGCATTACGGTGGAGCTTGTATCCGCAGGCAGCGGTGAGCTGATTAAGCGAATCCAGTCGGAGAAAGATAATCCTTATGCCGATGTCATGTTCGGCGGCGCGTTTGATCTGTTCAATGCGAATGCCGAACTGTTCGAGAAGTACGTGTCACCCAACGACCAGTACTTGCTCGAAGGTCACCGGAACACGACAGGCATCATGACCTCTTATGTCTCCGATGGCAGTGTCATGCTTGTAAATACCAACCTGGCCGGAGATATTCAAATCAACAGCTACGAAGACCTGCTCAACCCGGCATTGAAAGGCAAAATCGCGATGGCGGACGCGGCCAACTCCAGTTCGGCCTTCCACCAGTTGACCAATATGCTGAAGGCAAAAGGCAATGACTACACCTCGGGTGCCGGATGGAATTATGTCGGTGAACTGATCAAGAACCTGGACGGCAAAATCGCCGGCAGCTCCAGCAAAGCGCATAAGAGCGTAGCCGACGGCGAGTATATCGTGGCACTGACGTATGAAGATCCGGCCGCAAGCTATGTAAGAGACGGGGCTCCGGTTCGCGTCGTGTACCCTTCGGAAGGTACGGTATTCCTGGATGGGGTAGCCGGGATTGTCAAAGGCGCGAAGCATGAAGAGAACGCCAAGAAATTTATCGACTTCCTGATTTCCAAGGAAGCGCAGGACGCCCTTGGTACGGAGACGACGAATCGGCCGCTTAGAGCGGATGCACAGCTTGGAAGCTATATGACGCCAATGGACCAGATTAAAGTGATTGAAGAAGACATTACTTATGTGAGTGACCATAAGAAAGAAATTATTGAAAAATACACGGAGCTGTTCACCAGCCTGTCCAAGTAATAACAGCAAAGCGGGTGTTTACATGAGCGTTACGATCTCATTTCGTGACATAGTCAAGAAATACGGAAATACGACGGTGATTCCGGAGCTGTCTCTTGAGATTCAGAAGGGTGAGTTCTTCACCCTTTTGGGCCCTTCGGGGTGCGGGAAGACGACCTTGCTGCGGATGATCGCGGGGTTCAACAGCATTGAAGGGGGCAAGCTTTCATTTAATGACCGGGTAATAAACCAGGTTGCTCCGGGCAAGCGGAACATCGGGATGGTCTTTCAGAATTATGCGATCTTCCCCCATCTGAATGTCTCGCAAAATGTAGAGTTTGGACTAACGAACCGAAAGATCGACAAGGCGGAAAGAATCCGGAGAGTCCAGGAGATGCTGAAGGTTGTACAAATTGAGCCTTATCAGGACCGGATGCCGAAGAACTTGTCCGGAGGACAGCAGCAGCGTGTCGCGCTGGCCAGAGCGATCGTGATCCGCCCGGACGTTCTGCTGATGGACGAGCCGCTGTCCAACCTGGATGCCCAGCTGCGGGTCGATATGCGGAATGCGATCAAGGAGATTCAGCGGGAGGTCGGCATTACAACCGTATATGTGACGCATGATCAGGAGGAGGCAATGGCGGTCTCCGACCGGATTGCGGTCATGAAATCCGGCGTCATTCAGCATGTGGGAACCCCACGCGAAATCTATCAGCGTCCGGCTAACCTGTTCGTGGCGACCTTTATCGGACGCACGAATATTATGGACGCGGTGATGTCCGCCGGTGAAGACGGAGAGGCTGTACTGCGTATCGGGGACGGCTACTCGGAGCGGATACCAGGGCTGAAAGCGGACAAGTCTCTCGGTTCCGCTCAAAATGTTAAGCTGTCCGTGCGGCCGGAAGAGTTCGCTCTGTCGGGTGACGGCTATGGCCTCAGAGGAAAGGTTGTGAGCAGCATTTTTCTCGGTCTGAACACTCACCTGAAGGTGGAGCTGGAGAATGGGCAAGAAGTCGAAATTATTCAGTCGTCCGCCGGAAGCGGTGGGATGAACCAGGGAGAGACTGTATGGCTGAAGGTTGATCCGCAGACGATTAACGTGTACGACGCATCGGGAGAAGTCAACCTGACCAGGGGAACGCGCTTATGAACAATGCAATGAAGCGAAGAGATATATGGTCGTTTATTACCGCCATTATTTTTCTGGGTTATATCGTCTTTCTGGCCTTGCCTTTATTCATGATTTTGATTAAAAGCTTCTTTGACGGGACCACGGGCGAATTCTCGCTCGCTTATTTCCACAAATTTTTCAGCAAAGCCTATTATATGAATGCCGTGTGGAACAGCCTCAAGGTGACGATATGCGTAACGGTATTGTCGGTGATCGTTGCCGGTCCGCTCGCGTATATCATGTCCACCATAAAGATTAAAGGCAGCGCCGCAATCCAAATCTTGATCCTGATTTCTTCCATGTCCGCGCCTTTTATCGGAGCATACGCTTGGATTCTGCTGCTGGGCAGAAGCGGGGTCATCACCAAATTCGCCGAGCGGGTTCTTGGGCTGCAGATGCCCGATATTTACGGGTTTACCGGAATTCTGCTCGTCTTGACCCTGCAGCTGTCGCCGCTGATCTTCATGTATGTCTCGGGTGCGCTCAAGAATGTCGATCATTCGCTGATGGAAGCGGCGGAGAGCATGAACTGCACGGGTCTCCGAAAAATGTGGAAGGTGCTCGTGCCGCTCATTACGCCAACGCTGCTTGCGGGCGGCCTGCTCGTGTTCATGCGGGCCTTTGCCGACTTCGGCACTCCGATGTTGATCGGGGAGGGCTTCCGGACGGTCCCTGTCCTAATATTTAATGAATTCATCAGTGAAGTTGGCGGTGACGACGGATTCGCGGCTGCAATTAGCGTTGTCGTCGTGCTGTTCACAACCGCAGTCTTTCTGCTGCAAAAGTATATCGCGAACCGCAAGTCCTACAGCATGAGTGCACTGAATCCGATCGAGCCAAAACCGAAGAAAGGGCTGGCGAATATTGCCGCCCACGCTTATGTCTATCTGTTCACGATCTTGGCCATGATGCCGCAAGTCTATGTGGCGTATACTTCGTTTCTCAAGACATCGGGCAAAATCTTCGTGGACGGCTATTCGCTTGACAGCTACCGCGCAGCCTTTACCAAAGTCGGCGATTCGATCTATAATACCTTCTTCCTGGCGATTATTACGATCATAATCATTACGCTTACGGCTGTTCTGATCGCCTATGCTACAGTGAAACGAAAGGGCGCAGTCGCCAATCTGCTGGATACCTTCACGATGATGCCTTACATTGTACCCGGTTCGATCCTCGGCATTGCACTGCTGGTCACCTTCAACAAGCCGCCGATTCTCTTAAGCGGCACGGCTGCCATCCTGATCGCGGCATTCGTCATCCGGCGCCTGCCTTACACGATCCGTTCCAGCGCCGCCGTGCTGCATCAGGTCAACGACAGCATTGAAGAAGCCGCAATCAGTCTGGGTGCCTCCACCATGAAGACCTTCTTCCGGATTACGGTGCCGATGATGGTTTCGGGTGTGATCGCCGGAGCGATATTAAGCTGGATCAGCATTATTACGGAGCTGAGCACCTCTATTATTTTGTATACAGGAAAGACCAAGACGATGACCGTAGCCGTATATACGGAGGTTGTCCGGGGTAATTACGGTGTGGCTGCCGCGCTGTCAACGCTGCTTACCGTTATCACCGTCCTGTCGCTGCTGCTCTTCTTTAAGCTGACAGGCAAGAAGGATGTAACCATGTAAGTTCGTAAGTCCGGTTTCCGCGTGGCGGGAGCCGGTTTTTTTGAAATATAAAGGCGGTTATGCGCTATCCCCCGGCTTGCCCGGAGCGAACCCAATCGGCTACGATAGTGGAAATCAATCGGCATATGAAGGAGAGGAAGGCGATGGCCCAAAAGCGAAACTTCAAGGACTCGATCCGCCGCATGTTTTTGCTGCATGCTTTTGTGCCTATATTTCTGCTGTTTATCCTGTTCCTGATCTTCACCGTCGTTAACGCCCGCTTTATGCTGATCCATCAGACGAAGGAAGCCGGCAGGACCATCCGTTCTTCGCTTGGAGAGGTATACCGGTCTTACCATGAAGAAGTGAACCGGATGGCAGGGCTCCGAGAGGTGGTTGAGTATGCCGATACCCGGCGCGGCGGTCCCCGTGTATACGAAGAGTTCTACAATTTCAACAACCGTCAGCAGGTCAAGAGCATCATGCATATTCTGAACAAGAATGGCGAGATCCTTGCTTCTTCCGCTAATCTCAGTCCCGAGTCCTCCGAAAATGCGCTGAAAGCCATCGTGCTCCGGATGTCCAGAACCGGGCAGCCTCTGCTGGCCGAAAGCAATCATATCCGCTTTTCCCATGACCGTTACACGGTGTATACCTTTGCGAAGGAAATCCGGAAAGACGGCAAGATCATAGGGTATCTGACTTACCAGTTGTATGAAGAAGATTTTCAGAAGCTTATTTTTGTGCAAAATAATGAAATAGCCATCGTGACCGATCAGCACCAGACCATTATTGCCACCACCAACAACATTGTAAGAGGGCTCCTGAATAAGTTAACGCTTGAGAAAAAGAACGGATATATTTTGATCAATAATGGAAAGTATTACGGCAGCGAAACGTCCATTCCGCAGGCGCAGTGGCGTATTTACACGCTGAACGCCATCCAGCTCATGAACTATACCTATCTGTCGCTCGTTGTGTTCTTTGCCATTGCCAGCGTGCTGCTTCTGTTTCTGATCCAGGTTCTTGCAAGGACGGTTTCTGCACGCCATACCCGGGCGATCGACAAGCTGATCTATGCCGTAAGGCAGCTTCAGGCCGGGAACATGCAATCCTATGTTCATATTGACTCCGGTGATGAATTCGAGACGCTGGCCAATCAGTATAATACGATGCTCTCCCGTCTGAATGAACTGCTTGCCCGAAATGAAGAGCTGTCGGATTTAAGGAGAGTTGCCGAGGTGAAGCACCTTCAGTCACAGTTCCATCCTCATTTTATTTTTAATGTGCTGGAAACGCTGCGGTATGCGATTGTAGTCGATAATAAGCTTGCGCAGGATATTGTGCTTATTCTCTCGAGACTGCTGCGCTACAGCATCAGTACGGAAGGAAATACTGTGACTTTTAAGGATGATTTGAATTATGTTGCGGATTACCTAAAGCTTCAGCACATGCGGTTCAAGGACAGGCTGAGCTATACGATGAATGTTAATGAAGAAGCGATGGAGGCGCTCGTTCCAAGGCTGATGCTGCAGGTAGTTATTGAGAATTCGATTAAATACGGCTACCGGCAGAAGGAACGTCTTCATATTTCCGTTAACGGATACGTGACCGGTTCGGATTTAACCATCGAGGTAACGGATGACGGCGGAGGGATGAGTGAAGAGCGGCTGCGGGAGGTTCGCGGGATTATGCTGGACCCTGATAACGAGTCGCCGCATATCGGACTCAACAACCTGCATCGCCGCCTCGTTCTGATGTATGGGGAACGCTATGGCATCAACATCGACAGCGTATCCGAAGAGGGGACCGCTGTTTTGATCATCATTCCTTTCAGGAAGGAGGACGCTGATGTTTAAAGTGCTGCTGGTGGAAGATGAAGAGATCATCCGTAAAGGTCTGCGCTATACCTTTGACTGGCTGGCGGCCGGGTGCATCGTCATCGGCGAAGCCGATAACGGCGAGGCCGGGCTGGAGCAAATCCGGGCGCTTAAGCCCGATATTGTCATCGTTGATGTGAACATGCCCC
Organism: Paenibacillus durus; assembly: GCF_000756615.1. Lineage (NCBI taxonomy): Bacteria > Bacillati > Bacillota > Bacilli > Caryophanales > Paenibacillaceae > Paenibacillus > Paenibacillus durus. Next base: position 5,851,817 of record NZ_CP009288.1, on the reverse strand, counting down.
TCATGAACGGGATTGCGATGATCGAGCAAAGCGTGCAGGAAGCGGTGTGCAGCTATATTATTTTATCGGGTTACGACGAGTTCGGGCTTGCCAGGCAGGCGATTCGCCTTGGAGTTACGGAATATTTGGTGAAGCCGCTGGAGCAGGAGCAACTGCTCGGCGCACTGGAGCGGGCTAAGCGGCAGGTCGAGATGAAGAAGAAATATGATGCGCTGATCCAGGCGGCTTCGGAGAGCGAGGAGGAGATTTACGCTTCGTTAATGAAGCTTCCGGCCGGGTCCTCCCCTTATGTCTCGAAGATGGTCGAATACGTCCAGGAGCACTACGCCGATAAAATCAGCATCAATGATCTCGTCGACCGGCTCGGAATCAGCGCGGCTTACCTGAACCGGAAATTTAAGAGCGAGACCACCTACACGTTCAATGATTTTCTGAACCGGTACCGCATTCAGCGGGCGATGGACAAGCTGAAGAGCGGCGAGGGAAAAATCTACACCATCGCCTCGGATGTGGGCTTCCGGGATTACAAATATTTTATCGCCATCTTCAAGAAGTACGCGAACTGCACGCCCGGCCAGTATCAGGAGCAGTTCGGAGTTCGTGAGACGGAGCTGGAATAATTCTGTCGGTCACTCAGGGCAGCGGGTCACCCGACGGGTATGCCAGCCGCAGGCTGGAGAAGCGCAGTGCTCTCCTTGCTGAACATGCGCTTGCTATCCCTTTCGCAAAGGTTCAAAATAAAGATACTCAGTTTTGATATAAGAGGGGGGCGCTGCCAATGGAGATAGGCATCAGCACGTTTGTCGAGACATCGCCGGATGTGCATACCGGAGAAGTCATGAGTCATGCGCAGCGGCTGCGTGAGGTCGTAGAGGAAATTGTGCTGGCCGATCAGGTGGGGCTGGATGTGTATGGCGTCGGCGAGCATCACCGTAAAGACTATGCGGCGTCCTCGCCCGCGGTTGTGCTGGCTGCGGCTGCGGCGCAGACGCAGCGAATCCGGCTGACCAGCGCGGTCACGGTGCTGTCGTCCGATGATCCGGTGCGGGTGTTTCAGGATTTTGCCACGCTGGACGGCATCTCGAATGGACGCGCGGAGATCATGGCGGGCCGGGGTTCTTTTATCGAATCGTTTCCGCTGTTTGGATATAACCTCGATGACTATGACGAGCTGTTCGACGAGAAGCTGGAGCTGCTGCTCAAGATCCGGGAGTCGGAACAAGTCACCTGGGAAGGCGGACATCGCCCGGCCATTCCGAATTTGGGCGTATACCCGCGTCCGGTGCAGAACCCTTTGCCGGTGTGGATTGGCAGCGGAGGAAATCAGGAATCCGTGATCCGCGCCGGGCTGCTCGGACTGCCGCTGGTGCTGGCGATCATTGGGGGCCGCCCGCTTCAGTTCGCGCCGCTTGTGGAGCTTTATAAGAGAGCGGCCGCCAAAGCCGGTCATGACGTCTCGCGTCTGCCCGTTGCCTCGCACTCGCACGGATTTATTGCGGAGGATACCGAAGCTGCGGCTGACCGGTTTTTCCCATCCACTCAGGCGGCAATGAATGTGGTCGGGCGGGAGCGGGGCTGGGGGCATTATGACCGTTCCAGCTTCGATGCCGCGCGCAGCCCCGAAGGGGCGCTGTATGTCGGCGATCCGGAGACGGTGGCGAATAAGATCATCCATTTACGAAAAAACGTAGGCATCACCCGCTTTTTTCTTCATACCCCGCTTGGGACAATGCCTCATGATGATGTTATGCGGGCTATTGAGCTGCTGGGAACGGAGGTCGCGCCGCGAGTCCGGGAGGAAATCTCCCGTTGGGAAGCGGCGGGCGAGCCGAGGGAGTAGACAGCCGTGTGGAGGAAATCAAGCCGTAATTTCGGCGATACACTGAAAAAAGCAGTAAATCCGCTTTGTAGAGCGGGGTTTGCTGCTTTTTTATCAATACAGTCTGGGGAGCTCCAGGATCGCGCCTCTGTTTCCGGAGGTGACCATGGCGGAATAGCGGGAAAGGTAGCCCGAGGTGATCTTCGGCTCTCTTGGCTTCCAGTTGGCCCGGCGTTGGTTCAATTCTTCGTCGGTAACGTTGAAATGAATCTCATTGGCCATAATGTCAATCCGGATGATGTCCCCATCCTGAATCAGCGCGATATTGCCGCCTACCGCCGCCTCGGGAGAGACATGGCCGATGGCTGCGCCTCGGGTGGCGCCGCTGAATCGGCCATCGGTGACGAGGGCGACCTTTTCGCCAAGCCCGCACCCCATAATAGCGGAGGTCGGATTTAACATCTCTCGCATGCCTGGTCCGCCCTTTGGTCCTTCATAGCGGATAACGACCACGTCACCCGCTATAATTTGACCGGAGTGAATAGCCCGCAGAGCGTCTTCCTCGCAGTCAAAGACTTTGGCCGGGCCTTCATGCTTCAGCATGGCGGGTGAGACGGCCGAACGTTTGACCACGCAGGAATCGGGAGCAAGGTTTCCTTTCAGTACGGCGATTCCGCCGGTAGGACTGTAAGGATTGCGGGCCGGACGGATAACTTCCGTATTTTTATTGAAGCAGCCGGCAATGTTCTCCTTCACCGTTTTCCCCGTACAGGTAATCAAATCCGTCTTCAGCAAGCCCAGTTGATCGATTTCGTTCATTACTGCGTAAATGCCGCCCGCTTGATCAAGCTCCTCAATGTAGGTATGTCCGGCTGGCGCGAGGTGGCAGAGGTTCGGCGTTCTGGCGCTGATTTCATTGGCTATGTCCACATCCAGCGCCACACCGCATTCATGAGCGATGGCGGGCAGATGCAGCATGCTGTTGGTGCTGCAGCCGAGCGCCATATCCAGGGTTAGGGCATTGGTAAAAGCATCTTCGGTCATAATGTCCCTGGGCCGGATATCCCGCTTCAGCAGCTCCATAATCTGCATGCCGGCCCGCTTAGCGAGCTGAATCCGCTTCGAATAGACGGCGGGGATGGTACCATTGCCCCGAAGGCCCATTCCCAGCACCTCCGTCAGGCAGTTCATACTGTTCGCCGTATACATGCCGGAACAGGAGCCGCAGGTTGGGCAGGCATTATTCTCGTATTCCAGCAGCTTTTCCTCGGTCATTGTTCCGGCGCGGAACGCGGCCGCCGCCTCCGAAACACTGGAGAAGCTGATCTTCTCGCCGTCCACTTTGCCGGCAAGCATAGGTCCGCCGCTGACAAAGATGGTTGGAATATTCAGTCGTGAAGCGGCCATTAACAAGCCAGGGACGTTTTTATCGCAGTTGGGAACCATGACTAGAGCGTCGAAGGCATGGGCCAAAGCCATCGCTTCCGTAGAATCGGCGATCAGCTCCCTTGTAACCAACGAGTACTTCATTCCTTGATGACCCATGGCAAGGCCGTCACAAACGGCGATCGCCGGAAAGACCAGCGGAGTTCCTCCGTTCATGGCTACGCCGAGCTTGACAGCCTCGACGATTTTATCCAAATTCATATGACCCGGAACGACATCGTTCTGAGAACTGACAATACCGATTAAAGGTCGGTCCATTTCCTCGGGGGTCAATCCGAGTGCATGAAGCAGCGCGCGCTGCGGGGCGGTTTTGGTTACGGCAGAACTGTTCATTTGCAAGACACCTCATTTGTTTATAAGTTGTATGACAACATTTTATTATGTTGGATGTCTGATGTATGTGTTAGATGTCATACCTTAAAATTAAGGCTCAGTCCAAAAAGCCGTTTTCATCCGAAAACAGCCCCTGTACGTATATTTATTCGTGCTTTAATCTTCCGTAATGCCAAAGCCGCGCATGGCGTGAATGATGTGCAGCTTCATAGCCGTTTTGGCGCCCTCGGCATCCCGCTTTGCAAGAAATTCCATAATCATCCGGTGATCTTGAAGAGTGTTCTGCACCATTTCTTCATCGATATCCGATAAGGGAACGCCCTTGTCTATAGCCTGATACAGAATCGGCATTAGCCGGTTCATGAACTCATTGTGGGTCGCCTTGGCAATCGATTTATGGAAGGCGCGCTCAGCCTCCGTCCGGTCTTCCTGTCGTAAAATCAATTCCTCTTCCAGACGTCCATAGTGGAGAATCCGTTCGAGTTCCTTATCCGTGGCGCGTTTTGCGGCATAGTAGGCGGATTGTGGCTCAAAAATCAAACGCATTTCATATAAATCCTTTACATCCACCGGAAAGGCGGACAGCTCGTCCAGCCCAAACTCCCCGGTGAGCTCTTGATTATTTTTTACATACGTGCCTCTGCCGCGCCGGATTTCCAGCACCTGATGGGCGGCCAGGATGCGTATCGCCTCTCGCAGCGTAGTCCGGCTAACCTCCAGCTCAGCGGATAACACGTTTTCATTGGGGAGCTTGTCCCCAGCCGCATATTTTTTCTCGATGGTAATCATTGCGAGGATATCCTCGGCGACATGCTCGGAAAGACTTTTCCCTGTTCTCTTCATTCGAATATCCCTCTTCCGTGTTTCTTTTCATTATACTGTGCCGCATATCCTTAATAGAAGCGTTGTCTGATGTCTGATGGATGCCAAAACAAAGCGGCAGATTTCAAATTGGCGCATCTTCACAACTTGACAAGAGAACCAAGGGGATATCTCAAATTTTAAAATATTCCTTGATTCGAATATTCCCTATTGGGTATATTATATGTATAAGCAGCCGATACACAATAATTGAAATGAGGTGGCCTGATATGACCCGTACCGGAAGCATAGGCCGCGCCGTATCCCAGGTTAGAATCGCTTCGCCAGAGGAACAATAGCATTATGAATATTATGACATTCAGCGCACTGGCCGAACCTAACCGATTAGGCATGGTCGAGCTGCTGCGCGGCGGTCCCTTGACTGTTGGCGAAATCGCCGATCATCTGGGGCTGCGCCAGCCCCAAGCCTCGAAGCATTTGCGGGTTCTGCTGGAGGCCGGGCTGGTTGAAGTCGAGGCAGTGGCCAATCGCCGGAACTACAGGCTCCGCGGCGAGCCGTTTCGGGCGCTGGCTTCCTGGTTGGATGCTTATCGCAGCTTCTGGAATGAGCGATTCGACAATCTGGACATTTACCTGCAGAAGATGCAAGCCGAAGAGAACATGCCGCAAGCCGGGGAAAGTGAACCGAAGGAAACCTAATCTTAAGGAGGAGTTTTCAATGCCGAATGAAATGATTACCAGGGTAGAAGGTCAGGAACTGGTTCTGGAGCGTGTATTCGATGCGCCGCGTGAGCTCGTCTTCAAGGCATTTTCGGAAGCTGAGCATTTGAAGCATTGGTGGGGACCCCGGGGCTGGACACTGCCTGTCTGTACTATCGATTTTCGTCCGGGCGGCATTTGGCATTACTGCATGAAGTGCGTGGATGAGAAGCAGGGCGATTTCTACGGCATGGAATCCTGGGGCAAAGCGGTCTATCAAGACATCGTGGAGCCGGAAAAAATTGTCTACACCGATTATTTCTCCGATGCGGAAGGCAATATTACGGAAGGAATGCCGTCTTCGGACATTACGATGGAATTTATCGAGCAGGACGGGAAGACGAAGATCATCAGCCGGGGACGGTTTGAATCCGCCGAAGCGCTGAAGACGGTTATGGATATGGGCATGGAGCAGGGCATCACCGAAACATGGGACCGCCTTGCCGAGTACCTGCAGTCTGTGAAATAGCCGCTTCATCAGCGGGGTTGCCCGGTGCAGGAGATATAACCGGGTTCAGCGCTCACAGTATTGTACTTCAAAGAGAAGGCCATCCTGTGCAGGGATGGTCTTGTTCAATTATGGACTTAAGCGAGGATGGAACGTACATTAGTGATTACAAACCGGTAAAAATGGGAGGCGGGATCCACTTTGCCTATGACCACGGCATTTCTTGTGTTCAGGTCAAGCGATTTGGCTTGATCTGTCAGCACAACACCGCTAAGTTCCGTAAACGGAACTCGGGGGTTGGTCGTAGCGATCCCAGAAGGGACCGGCACCTCAAAGGGATAGTTCTTAATTTGGGTCGTGATCGGAACAATCATGGCAAATGTTGAGTTTTCGGGGTCGATGAGTCCATCTGATAGTACGATTGCGGCGCGCCAGCCATTTTGTTCGTGCCCCCGCGTCGGGTGCATATTTAACCAAATGACGCTTCCGCGTTCCACATCTCCTGTAATTGACATTAAATGATCTCATCTCCCATTGGTTCTGCAAAAGTCTCTTCGTGGGCAGTAATCCCTGCTTTGCATTTCGCACGTATAGACAGAAAATGTCTACGAAGAGCGTCTTGATCGTCGGCAGTCGGAAACGAAGGGCGAAGAACGACCTCGTTGTTCTCGGTAACATACATTTCAACCTCTACTCCATCCGCGAATTTTACGAGCTCAGAAACTTCCTGAGGAATACGGACGGCCAGACTATTACCCCACTTGCGTATAGTTGTGTTTGCCATATGGACCAGACCTTTCTTTTTCCTTTGAATCAATATTACCACAACCTTCCGGACTGGTATATACTTAGTATATACATAAATACGAAATTTGATGAGCCAGATAAAAAGAGACTGGAATTCAATAAATCGAGATTACGGCCGGTGATGCCTGCGGCGGAAAAACAACTTTCGCCCGGTACTCAGGTGACGCTCCCGAAAGGAGGAAAAAGCATGCTGCATATTACAAACGGGGATTCTGTTGCGAACAAGCTCAGGCAGGGCGCGGTTCAAGGCGAGGTTGTGGCCTGGAGGGAAATCTATTCCGTTGGGCCTGTATTCCGCGATATGGCGCAGAGACAGAACCGGGAGATTCGGGCGCGTTATCTGGAACGGAATCTCGGGATTCCGCGCGAGGAGTATTTGAAGGAGGAGCAGGAGCGTATCCTGCGCGATTTGAACAGATTTAGTGTCGCAGTCCCCCGCCTCTAAGCCAACAGCGAAGGTGGGGGTTAGACACGTCCGCTTTACCAAACATACGTTCCTGTGTTATGCTTGATCCATCAAACTTGCGATGGAGGCGTATCTCATGAAGGTGGTCAAAACACTCAAACATCCGATTACGTCCCACCACCGCATGCTAGATGCGACTCTCCTTGTGTATCAAGAGGCGTTGTCATTCTTGATTACGGTCATTCAAGAGCAGTTTATGACCTTGGCATCTTTATCCACCCAATCGGTGGTGACGGCGGTAGAACGGTTGACTCACCGTACCAGGCAAAATCCGAATCCGCTCTACGCCGAATTTGATCAACGCTTTTATAAGTTTCCTTCGTACTTCCGCAGAAGCGCTATTGCAGAGGCGTTTGGCATTGTAAAAAGCCATCATTCCCGTCTTCAGCTTTGGCAAGCCGAGCGGCAACGTGCCCAGCAAGAAGGGAAACGCTTTTCGAAGAAACCGCCGACACTTGAGGCTCAGCGTCAGGCGTTCCCTTGCTTGTACAAAGGCAACATGTTCATTCGAACCTCCGATCGGGCAGCCAACATCAAGATCTTTCATCAAGGCGATTGGATCTGGCTCCCCATTATCTTTAAGGGGCAAGACTTATTTAAACGTAATGTGTGGAGCATGAAAGAATGCAGCCCCACATTGGTACGGAAAGGAAAACGATATGCCCTTCATATCGCTTATGAAGGGGATGTGAAGCTGACCCAGACGGAATTTTCCAAACAGCGGGTCTGTGCCGTTGATTTGGGGTTAACGAATTCCGCAGTCTGTTCCGTGATGGACGCAAGCGGCACTGTCTTGGCGAGGACCTTTATTAACCAAGCCAAAGAAAAAGACCGGATGCGCCAAATCACAGGCAAACTGAAACAAGCTCAGCGACAATCCGGTATAGGGGCAAAACCGAATTTCTGGCGGCGGATGAACGGCTTACAGACGCATATCGTCCACGATACCGCGCATCAAATCCTCGCCTTTGCCCAAAAGCACCGCGCAGATGTTATCGTCATGGAGTATTTAGGCAAGATGCGTCTGCCTAAAGGAACATGGGGAGCCAAGCGGCTTCGTGCCAAACTCCAGTTTTGGGCCAAACGGCGCATCCAAACGAAAGTGACCGAAATGGCGCATTTCCTGGGGATGCGGGTTTCCATGGTCAATCCGGCGAATACTAGCGCGCTTGCTTTTGATGGCAGTGGATTTGTACAACGCAACACAAAGCGTGATGTTGCTGTATTCGCAACAGGAAAAACGTATCACGCGGACCTTAATGCCTCGTATAACATCGGCGCACGGTACGTGCTACGTAATATACAAAAAGCCCCCTCTGAAAAGATGTGGTTGTCCTTGGAGGCCAAAGACCCTTCATTGGCAAAACGAACGTATTGGACGTTGGCTTCCCTCATTCGGGTGCAACAGGCACTGAGTCTTTAGATCATGAAGCTCGCAGCGTGTGCAACCCTGTATCGATGCCAACAGAAGCCCCCACTTCAGGCGTAAGCTAAGTGGGGGAGAGTTCACCAAATATAACGAAATTGTCTTATGGTTCGAATACGATCTGTTCGATCAGACGATGCTGTGTTATCTGCTTCATTCCCTTGCCGGGCAGACGCTTGGGGACACGAAATTGAGCTTGCTGTGCATCGGGGATTACCCGGGGGTTGAACGTTTTCGCGGGTTGGGGCAGCTTACGGTTAAGCAGTTAAAGGCATTATCCGGTACCTGGCGGTCTGTCTCAGAGCGGGAACTGGCGCTGGGAAGCAAAATGTGGGAAGCTTATACTTCACCCCTGCCGGAGCAGCATATCCGGTTCTTTGAGGAAGATACATCTGCACTGCCTTTTGTAAAAAAGCGTTCGAGGCGCATTTATCCCGTATCCCTTCGGTTCATAACGGACTTGGGGCGGTGGAGCAAGCTACTTTGGAGGCCGCTGTAGGCGCGGAATATACACCGCATGCTTTATTCGGGCAGGTGGGAGAACAATTGCATATTTTGGGCATGGGCGATCTGGAATATTGGCGCCATCTGAAGAACATGTCGGAAGCGCCCTACCCGCTGCTGCATATACAAGGGTTGGAAGATTTTCCCGACTTTGGTCATGCGGTACCCTCTTTTGCCGATTGCAGGATCACACTAACCGCGCTGGGCGGGAAGGTCTTGGCTGGAGAAGAAGACTACCTCTCGGTAAAAGGCAAAGACGAGTGGTATGGCGGGCTGCATTTGGAGGGGAAATCCGCTCTGTGGCGCTGGGATACGTCCTCCAATCGGCTGATTGAGAGATGACAGGCTCTCTCTGGCCACATTATTTTTGAAAGTTTTCAGAAAAAATCCATCGTTGTATAACGGTTTACGGAAACTGGACGATAATGGAATAAGGCGGTTATTCTATTATACAGGCGGTTGATTGAAATGGAAAAAATGGAGCAATTGCAGAATTTACTTGGTTTGATTCAACACACGTACGCGGAGGATGCGGCTCTGGTACTGGCCGATACAGATAAAGTGCTGGCCTATCTTCCCGGAAAGACGGTTGATCTAAAGATTCCGGTCGGAGCACCTGTTGAAAATTTCAAAGGCACAGTATCCTATACTGCGCTGGAGACTAAAAAAGTGCAGCGTGAAGAGCGGGGAGCGCAAAATTTCGGCGTGCCTTATATTTCGACGGCCGTACCCATTATGGAGGACGACCAGGTGATCGGCGTTATGGCATCCCTGACTTCCAACAATCGCAACATCAAGCTCCAGGAGGGGGCGCAGGAGCTGTCTTCTCTGGTTGAAGAAATGACGGCGACTTCAGAAGAAGTTACCCGTTCGGCAGAAGGGACGACCGAAAGACTGGACCAGCTTGCTGAGCATACCTTGACCATGTTAAGCGAAATTGAGAGCAGCTTTCAGATTCTTACATCGGTGAAGCATATAGCCGACCAATCCCATCTGCTGGGTCTGAATGCCGCGATTGAAGCGGCCAGAGCGGGTGAACAGGGCCTCGGCTTCGGGGTGGTCGCAACGGAGATTCGCAAGCTGGGTGCGACGAGCGGAGACTTGGCGAACCATATTCACGAGCAGATGGAAGCGATGAAGCAGTCCATTACCCAAATGAATCAATCCGTGCAGGATATCCGTGAGTTCGCGCGGCATCAGGCGTTGTCCATGCAGGAGCTGAACCGCGCCTACGTACATATCGCCGGCACAGCGAATGATTTGTCCAATCTCCACTAAGAGCCATATCGACACCAAAGAGGCCGTTTCGGGAAACGGCCTCTTTGCTTAGTACGAATAAGGATAACGGCCCCCAAGCTGCCCGGCATAGCCGTGCAGATACACTTGACTGTCGGAGGGACACGGGGGAGAAGACGCAGATTGGTGGCCGCCGTGATGCGAAAGCTTCGGGATTCCTTGAACCGGCGGCGGGAAGTTCCCGCAGACGCAGCCCGGAGGCGGCCCTATAATGACGGATTCTTGCAGCGGAGCGACCGCTTTCTTGTAATCCTCCTCGCTTACGCAGTAGGCCCGGTTCAGCACTTCCGGAGGGATGGCTTTCAAGAAATCGGAGCCATAGACGACATCAGGGGTAGGGACGTCAAAAATAGCTAAAAAGTGCGCCTGCTCCGATAAGACGACAATCCAGTGGAACCATCCTTTGGGAAATACGGAAACCTGGCCCGGAGCCAGCTTGTAGGTCATGAGCTGCTGCGTACAAGGATTAAATACGGAAGTTAGGATTTCCCCGCTGATGGCAAAGACAAGCTCCGTCGCATTCGTATGCCAATGCGGCTGAACGACGAATCCTCTGGTCATATGCACGTTGAAAAACCCCGTTTGGATAGCCGGAAGCTCGGCTCCGAACACTTGGGTGAGGTAATTGTGCGCATCTGCCTGGTAATTAATATGCTTATTGGAATCCGCCGTAAGCGTCAGCGCCGGAGAACTGAGCGGAGAGTTCATTCTGGGTTCCTCCATCCTGGGCATTTGTCTATCCATCATATGCATAACGGAAGGAGGGGGTTACCCTCAGGAATAGTTCTCTACGTACCAGTCGATGATTTTGCGGGCGATGCTGACGTTTGACGGAATGACGGGCAGGTTGCCGGGTTCGAACCAATCGGCATGGACGATTTCTTCCCCATCCACCGTTATTTCGCCGCTCTCATACTCGGCCAGGAAACCAACCATTAAGGAATGGGGAAAAGGCCACTGCTGGCTGCCGAAATAGCGGATATTATTAACCTTAATTCCAACTTCCTCCATAATCTCCCGCTTCACGCAGTCCTCCAGCGTCTCGCCGGGCTCAACGAAGCCGGCAATCAGCCCGTACATATTGTTCTGAAAATGCTGGGCATGGGCGAGCAGGATCTGCTTGTCCTTTAAAATAGCGGTAATCACCGCAGGTGCCAGCCGAGGATAGCTGACCAGACCGCAGTTCGGGCATTTCCGCGATCTCTCGGCCTCTGATAAGACCGTCTTCGTCCCGCACCGGCCGCAGTACTGATGCGTATCATCCCAGGCGAGCATCTGGATCGCCTTGCCCGCCAGATGGAACAGATCTTCATCCACTTCGTCATACAGTGAGCGAAGCGGGCGGAAGGCCATGCCTTCCGGTTCGGCCGCGTCCGCCTGAATCTCTACGGCAAAGCAGGGAGTATCTTCAAATGTCCCGAGATATAAAGTACGCACCGGATCAACACGCAGCAGCTCAGCCGATTGCGCTAGCGGAATGCCGATGCTGCCGGAAGACTCTGTAACGAGCAGTCTGCCCGAGCTGAAAATGAACCAGTACGCTAACCCGTCAAAGCCGGGCTCGGCGTCAACGGCTGGAATATATCGTTTGTAGATGCTTTCTCTTGGTTTCATCATGGCAAGAACCTTTCCAGGCCGGGACCACGGCGCGATAATCCTGCGCTGAAGGCAGGTCACTCGGCTAAATTTTTCTATTAAGAATAGCAAATAATGGTGAGAGTGACAACGAAAAACCTGCCGGCTCGGATCGAATCGGCAGGTTATAGATTGGCATGATCGGTTTTTCTAATTGTGATAGAATAAAGCTGAAAATCGACTATTTATGTCTTAAGAAAGATTAGACAGGAATTAAGGTTAAGGGCGGAGGTGTTCGAACTTATGTTGGAGCCGATCAAAACTTACAATACCGCGGTGGAAGCGACGCTCGAAGTAATTGGAGGCAAGTGGAAACCGCTGATCTTGTTCCATCTAACGTTTGGCAAGAAACGTAACGGCGAGTTCATTAGCTTAATGCCTGCTATCACACAGAAGGTTCTGACGCAGCAACTAAGGGAACTTGAGCGGGATGAAGTCGTTAAGCGGACAACTTACAATATGGTTCCGCCCAAAGTCGAATATGAGCTGACCGACTACGGCTGGAGCCTCAAGGAAATTCTTCATCTCATGTGCCGTTGGGGGGATACCCATGTTGAGCGGAAATACGGGGATCAAGCCATTATCTTGTCCGAAGTCCAAACAGAGAAAGAAACCGGTCTATGAAGTGCGAAAGACCGGTTTCAGTGTATAATCTCACGGAATTATCTTGCGCTTGCGGAAGTCTTCAAAAATGTTCAGGAACATGGACTCCGTATCCACAAACTCATGAAAGCCTGCCCTGCGCGCCTTGGTGCCGTCAGCGAAAAAGTCGTAATCCCAAGAAAATACAAAGTCGCCGAAGCGCCATGAGGAAACGCTGCTATAGCTGTTTTGCTCCAAGCCGTATTTTTTTACCATGGATTCCCACAGCGCTTCTTTGTCCTGCATAACTACGTCCAGCGACATAGGCAGCGGAGGCGCCGTCTCAAGTTCAAAATACGCGGCGATCTTGGGCCAAAGTTCGTTCCATCTAAACAAGTCCCCGTTCGTAATGTTGAAAGCCTGATTGGCGCAGCGCTCGTCGGTCGCGGCCCACACCGTTGCTTTCGCGAGCAGCCCGGCATCGGTCATTTCCAATAAACTGTGGTAGGCACCCGGTTTGCCGGGAAAGCGAAGGGGGATTCCCAGCTCTTTCGACATGGAGGCATAGACGGCGATGACCATAGCCAGATTCATTGGATTGCCGAGAGCGAAACCGCACACGACGGAAGGGCGGAGCGCCGACCAAGTCCAGCTTTTTCCCTGCTGCCGATTCTCTAGAAACTTCTGTTGGTCGATATTGAATTCCGGCGGCATATGATCGGCGTCGCTCTCGCGGGCTGGCGTCTTGAAAGGTCCGAGATGTGCTCCGTATACTTTATAGCCCTGCATGAGACTGATATGCCGCAGCCTTGCGGCAACCGGCTCGATAGCCTCAACTACGTTGACGAGCATAGCGAGGTTTGGGGGAACGAGTTCTGCCCATGTAGGGCGGTCCTGGTAGGCGGCGTAGAAAATATGGGTTACTTCCGTCAGGCTGCCTAATTTCTCACGGCTTTCCAAGGGATTCAGCAAATCCGCTGCGATATAGCGGACACGGCTCGATGATTCTCCGCCGCGGCGCGATACGCCGATGATATCCCAATTGGAAAGCGTGATAAGATAATCAATCAAATTGCGCCCGATCACCCCATTGGCCCCGACGACAAGAGCCGTTTTCTGTGGCGACGCTGCTTTAGCTTGCATAATTTAAATCCTCTCCTTCCCTGTAATGGCTGCACCATCATTGTGCGCTGGCTGGGACATGCGTGAAAAGTACGCACTTTGAAGTCATATAGTTACTTGAGAGTTACATAAGGCTGAGCAGAATAGGAAAGGCCGGGATCTCTTTGAAAGAAATCCCAGCCTTGTACGCAGTGTCCATCTTATTCCCCCAGCAGCTTCTCCGACAGCAGGTCTAGTGCCTGCATCACTTCGTTCACGTCCTCCGGATTCAAATGGGCATATTGCCCTGAGATCAGCCTCTCCAGCTTTGCCGATGACGCCGTCATCAATTCTTGTCCCGATGGGGACAGCTCGACAAAATAAACTCTTTTATCCTTGAGATCAGCCCGTTTGGTTACCAGCTTCTTCTGTATCAGCTTCTTCACTTCGCGGCTCGTGTTGGGCAGGGACATGCCGGTGCAAGCGCCGATCTGGCCAAAGGTGGCCGAGTCTTCGGTATACAGGAAATGCAAAATTTCGAATTGGAGCAGCGTTACATCTTCCGGTTTGGTCTCGGTAAGCAGATGGCGCGTCACTTTAGAGAATCCGGTTCCGAACGTCCTGAGTTTAAAGGCGAATTCGGGTAATGGCATGTTATCACCTCGCTATGTGGAATTATTATGACAAATATTTTTTTTGCGCGCAATCTATTTATCAATTGACAACTAATTAAGGATCGCATAATATAGTTGTGAAATGAAAATTATCATTTGATAACTAATTATGAGGTGAGGAATCGTGAACACATTGATCGTCTATGCCCATCCGAACCGTGAAAGTTTGAATGGCGCTTTTTTGAACGCTGTGATACAGGGGATTAGGCAGAATGCCGCTCCCGGGGAATTTCAGGTATTGGACTTGTATGAGGAAGGCTTCGATCCGTCACTGGTGTACAATAAAGAACGCAGAAGAAGGGATATGCACAAGGACCCGGAACTGGAAAAATACAGAGAGCAAATCCGCTGGGCCGACCGGCTCGTGTATATATATCCGATCTATTGGGGCAGACCGCCCGCTATCCTGCTGGGTTATATTGACCGGATGTTCGCCTCAAACTTTGCCTATAGAGACCGGCCGAACCGGATTTATCCCGAAGGGCTGCTGAAAGGAAAAAGCGCGGTGTGCATCTCCACGATGAAAGGACCGGCCCATTATCCGCTGCTAACTCTGAATAATGCGCATAAAGTGCTGATGAAGCGCGGCTTGTTCCATTTTGCCGGGATCCGCAAGGTCAAATTATTCGAGTTCGGGTCAATGGAAAGCAAGAAGGGGAAGCAGGCGAAGAAGCTGGCCAAGGTGGAGCGGTATTTTTCGGCGAAGTGACTTTCCGGGCAGTCAGCTCAAGCCATATTTTGGGTCGAGGTTTCTCTGGCGGAAAGCCCAGGTTAGCGTTTACAATAGGGGTAAACGCTAAATGAGGTGAAGATATGGCAGGTTTCCGTTGCATGAATCACCCGGACCGTGAAGCAGTTCATCAATGCGGCAGATGCGGCAAGCCGCTATGCGAGGAATGCTATGATCCGGATCTTGGAAGATGCCGCGAGCACTGCGACGAGCCGCTGGTTAAGCCGCAGCCCAAGGGCCGAAGCGCTGCCTTCCGGGCCATCGTAGCCATCCTGGCCATTATAGGGGCGCTGACGGTGCTGCTGGCTGCGATCTGCGGAGCCTATATCTTCAGCCTTTCATAATAGTCAAAGGAGCGCGCCGATGGAATTCCCCATATATCTCGTTATCGGTTCCTGGCGGATTCATCCGCATGTGCTGTTCGAGTCGCTCTCTTACTTTATCGGCTTCCGGGTGTATCTGTGGACCCGGCGTCCGAGCGAAATGTCCCGGCTGATGAGCCTGCAGATTTTGGCCGGAACGATTCTCGGCGCTGCGCTCGGCGCCAAGCTGCTGTTCTGGCTGGAGGACCCGTTGGCTACATGGGAGCAGCTCCGGCAGCTTCACTTCCTCTGGGGCGGGAAGACCATCGTCGGCGGTCTGCTCGGCGGATTGATCGGCGTCGAGCTGACCAAGAAGTGGATCGGCTGGACCCGGTCGACCGGCGACGATTTTGTGTATCCGCTTATCCTGGGCCTCTTCATCGGGCGGATCGGCTGTTTCTTGACGGGCCTTGACGACCATACGTATGGCACCGCGACAACCTGGTTCACCGGTATCGACTTTGGCGATGGGGTCAGGCGGCATCCGACCCAGCTGTATGAAATGGTCTTTCTGCTGGCGCTCGCGCTGCTGCTCATCCCGCTGTACCGGCGAAGCCGCGCGCCTCTTGGCGGAGCGGCCGGTTCCTTTTACCTTTCGGGACGGATGTTCCAATGGTTCATGTTCGGGTATTTGTCGTTCCGGTTTGCCGTTGATTTTATTAAGCCGACGCTCCATCCTTATCTCGGACTTAACAATATACAGCTTGCCTGTCTCGCCGGTCTAGCCTATTACGCCTGGCTGCTGTGGTTTAGAGGGCGTGTCCGCCGTTCTTCTGCGCTGCGCAGAGATTCGAAGCTATAAATAAAAGCGTGGCAGGCGCCCGGCGGTTCCGGCAATTCCAGCCACTGTTCATATTTTCCCATTCCACCCGCAAAGGAGTCTTGTCATGCCGAATCGACCGTATCTCTACCATGAACTGACCACAAGCATCTGCTCCGTCTGCTACCGCAAAGTCGAGGCCAAGATCATCCAGGAGAACGGGCGTATGTATATGGTCAAAAGATGCCTGGTTCACGGCCCGGAAAAGGTGCTGATCTCCACGGACGTACCTTATTACAAAAGAACCCGGGAGTTTATCAAGCCTTCGGAAATGCCGCTGCAGTGGAATACGCCGATTAAATACGGCTGCCCGTATGACTGCGGCCTCTGCCCGGATCATGAGCAGCACAGCTGTCTGACGCTGCTGGAGATTACGGATCACTGCAACCTGAGCTGCCCGATCTGCTTCGCCGAGTCGTCGCCGCACCGCACGTCCTACCGGTCGCTGGAGCAGATCGAATTCATGCTGGACCGGATCGTCGAGAACGAGGGCGAGCCGGACATAGTGCAGATCAGCGGCGGGGAGCCGACGACGCACCCGCAGTTTTTCGAGATACTCGACATGGCCAAGAGCCGTCCGATCAAGCACATTATGGTGAATACGAACGGCGTCCGCATTGCCAAGGACCGGGAGTTCGCGCGACGGCTCGCTTCGTACATGCCGGGCTTCGAGATTTACCTTCAGTTCGACAGTCTGGAGGCGTCCGTGCTGAAGGAACTGCGGGGCGCGGATTTACGGCATATCAGAGAAGAGGCGATTCGCCATCTGAACGAATTCAATATTTCGACAACGCTCGTCGTCACGCTGAAGAAGGGCCTAAATGATGGGGAGATCGGCTCGATTATTCAGTACGGGCTGAAGCAAAAGGCCGTGCGCGGTGTGACGATTCAGCCGATCCAGGCGGCGGGAAGGCTGGAGGGTTATGACCCGGCGACGGACCGGCTGACAGTAAGCGAGGTGCGCCGTAGCATTATCGACCAGTCGGGCGTGTTCGGGGAGGCGGATATTTTGCCGGTGCCCTGTCATCCGGACTCCCTTGCTATGGGCTACGCGCTGAAGCTGGGCGGGGCGGTGCTGCCGCTGACCGGACTGATTGACCCGGATATTCTGCTTGAAGGGGGCAGCAATACGATTGTGTTCGAGCAGGACCCGGAAATCCGGGGCAAAATGTTCGAGCTGCTCTCCACCGGCCACTCGCCTGTTTCGTCCGCATTATCGCTGAAAAGCCTGCTCTGCTGTCTGCCGCTTGCCGCCGTGCCGGAGCAGATCAGCTATGACAATGTGTTCCGTGTCATCGTGATGCAGTTTCTCGATGCGCATAATTTCGATGTGCGGTCGGTGAAGAAGTCGTGCGTGCATATCGCCCATCCCGACGGACGGATCATCCCTTTTGACACCTACAATCTGTTCTACCGGGACGATAAGGAGCAACTGCTGGAAGGGATAAGGAGCGAGATCATGACCGCATGGGACGAGAAAGTCCAGTAGGGGGAGCCTGCCGCAGAGGGAAGGCCGGGTAGAGGGAAAGGCGCTGACGAAGCGGCTAACTGAATCGCTAACGACTTCGTTCAGTCTGTGCTGCTCGTAAAAGTCGTTTGCCATGGCGAGTTTCACGCCTAAATCACTAACGACTTCGGTTCAGTCTGTGCCCGGTGTATGGCGGCTGGCATTTTCCTGCAAACCTGCAGGTTTTCTCAGGTGCATTTCGCGTAGGAAGAAGTGATTGGTGCGAATGTGCAGGTTTTAAGCTGATGATATCGCCAATCGGGGTGAGGCAAGGGGGAGTGCCTGCACTTTTGCAGGAATTGGGGCGGGGAGGCGGATTTCCATCGATAAAAGATGTACCAACGCAGGAATCTCCGCAACCCTCCGACCCACCGAACAACCAGCTCGCCACCAACCCATCACCCGCCAACCCGCCAACAAACCCAAATCAAACTCCTCCCTCCAATGAAACACTAACTCATCGACCCACTGACCTACCAACCCACCAACCAATCCATCCATCCATCCATCCATCGCCCCCTTCCCACGCATCTACTAACTATCCCTATGGGCTGTCCTTTTTTTATGGTTAGGTAACGATGAACCGCTCGTCAAAGCTTCTGGCGGATATGGTATATAATAACGGAAGACGCCTTAAAGGCTAAGACCGGCGCAAGAGGCATGGCGTACCAACGGAATAAGGAGGGAGCGGCCGAATGTCCGATCCGTTAAGAGAGGAAATCAGACAAAAAATCGTGAACGGCGATTTTCACTGCGAAAAGGAGCTTACCCTGTCCATCATCAGCGGAAAATGGAAGGTCGTGATTTTGTGGCATCTCGGCGTGGAGGGTCCGCACCGGTTCAGCGATTTGCAGAAGCTTTTTCCGAAAATTTCGCATAAAATACTGACCCAGCAGCTTCGCGAATTGATGGAGGACGGCATTGTTCACCGGGAGGTGTATCCCGACATTCCTCCGAAGGTGGAATACTCGATGAGCGAGCTTGGGATGACGCTTCTGCCGATTGTCGAGATGATGTACGAGTGGGGGAAGATGCGGATCGAGAGAATGAAAGGGGAGCTGGGAGCCGGAAGCGAGGCTGAACCATCCCGGACTGCGTGCGAGACAGCCTGCAAGGAAGCCGGGGCTGGCCCGAAATAAGGGTTATTAATTTGGGTAGGCCGGTAACCTTTTGGTAACCTCTGTACTAAAAAGTGCATTCTTCACAGGACGCGGCGGCTGCGCTACAATGTGACTCGTGAAGATAAACTTGGGGAGGGACCTTTAC
The DNA here is from genome assembly GCF_000756615.1 of Paenibacillus durus. Classification (NCBI taxonomy): domain Bacteria; kingdom Bacillati; phylum Bacillota; class Bacilli; order Caryophanales; family Paenibacillaceae; genus Paenibacillus; species Paenibacillus durus. Next base: position 5,833,014 of record NZ_CP009288.1, on the reverse strand, counting down.
CAATGAGTAAAAAAGCGCTGCTTATTATTCCGCCGGACCGTTTCAATGAAGACGAACTGTTTCATCCGAAGGCTGAGCTTGAGAACGCGGGCATCGCCGTAACGGTGGCCAGCACGAAGACAGGGGAAATCACAGGCGACAATCAGGGAAAAGTAAACGCCGAAGTGGTATTTTCCGACGTTTCCGCTACGGACTATGACGTTGTGGCGGTCATCGGGGGCTCCGGTACAATTGACTATCTGTGGGGCGACGACAAGCTAATCCAATATTTAAAGCAGGCCTATGAGCACAAGATTCTCGTTGCCGGCATCTGCGCAGGCTCTGTCGCGGTTGCGAAGACGGGTCTGCTTGCCGGACGCCAGGCGACCTGCTATCCGGTTGATGCGATGATTGATGAGCTGAAAGCAAACAACGCGGACTATGTGGTACAAAATGTGGTGGCGCATGACGATATCATCACCAGCAATGGACCGGACGGCGCGCGGGAGTTTGGCCAGAGCCTCGTTGGGGCATTAGGTTGAAGTAACAGCCCGTATAAGAAAAGCAGCAAGTCTCCGATACCCGGAGACTTGCTGCTTTTTGTTTCTGGTCTGTGATGCTCACACTTCCTCCAAAACCTTGCAGCAGGAAACGCCCTAGAGCATTCAGAAATCAGATGATTAAACCTATTCCCATGATAGAGAGTTTATAAACTGAATTGTTTGATCGCCTTCAACAATCTCACCGATAGGGTAAGCCTCGCAACCTTTTGACTCCAGATGCTGTATGATAAAACCGACTTCGTTCTTAGAAGCGACCAGCACGATGCCTACTCCCATATTAAAGGTACGGAGCATATCTTTATCGTCTACACTGCCGTAACGCTTAATAGTCTTAAAAACTTGCGGTACTCGGATTTGATCAAGATTAATCTGCGCAGCAGTATGAATAGGCAAAATGCGATTCAGATTTCCTTCTATTCCTCCTCCCGTGATATGGGCCAGACCGTGTATTAAGGAAGTGTCGAATAAGCCTTCTAACTCTTGGTAATAACACTTATGCGGTTGCAAAATAGTATCCATAAACGATTTTCCGGTTATGGTTTCCGTTTTTATTTCGGGACGCTCCTCCATTAATTTGCGAACCAGTGAGTATCCATTAGTATGAAGCCCATTAGAGGCCAATGCAAGAACAACATCCCCAGCTTTTATGCGGGAGCCATCAATAATTTTGCTTTTATCCACCACGCCTAGGATGCTTGCATTCAGCATATAACCGCCTTCGGGTAACACACGGGGCTGCTCGGAAGTTTCACCACCGATAAGCTGGCAGCCCTGCTCCCTGCTGGCGTCGGAAATGGCGCGAACAATACGGAGCACAATTTCTTTTTCTATTTTTCCGCACAGAATAATATCAAGGACAACCTCAGGCTTTGCCCCCATTACGATGATATCGTTGATTAAGTGATTGATGAGGTCATAGCATATATTCTCGACCTTATCCTGCTCGAAAGCCAACAATTGCTTGGATCCAGGCTCTTCCGCTTTAAGAACCAATACCGGGTTGTCGACACCAGGAAACTTGGCTTCAAATAAAGAGGCAAAGGCTCCAGGGCGGTTTAATATTCTGGAGTCACTTGTTTTCATACTGTCAGCCATTTCCCTTTTGGCTTCGTCTGCGGTATCAATATTAACACCCGATGATTTATAAGAAAATTCTTGAGTCATGTGTTCGCCCCCACTGTTTTATTCAAAAGTTGATTTTAAATATATGCGCTCAATCTCGCATCGCTGTCCTTGTGATAATACATGCATAACCTGATCGGCGACATCATCGGCATTAAGGGAAATCGGACGGTCTCCCGGCTTCTTTCCATTAAAAAAGGTGTCGACACGTCCCGGACCGATAGTTGTAACTGTAATCGGAGTTCCTTTCAATTCTTGCCTGACGGAATCTGCGAAGCCTCGAAGACCAAATTTCGAAGCGCAATATAAACTACCTTCGGCAAATCCTATATGATCTGCGTCGGAGGTAATATGAATCAGCCTGCCGAAGTTCTGTCGCTTCATGTGCGGCAGAACATACTTTGTAAGCAAGAAGGGTATGGTGAGATTTAATGTTAAAACTCGATTCCAATGATCCAGCTCCAAATCTTCTGCTAAAGCGAACTTGCCTATTCCTGCGTTATTGATTAAGATATCGATCCCTTTGGATTCCCGCACTACTTGAAGTATGGTTTCAATAGAGAGGGATATATCTGTAAGATCACAAGAATACAAATTCAGGTTAGCGGTCAAATCGGGTGCGACATCTTGAGGATTTTTTGTAATGGCATACACAGTGTATTGGCCCTGATTAACTAGCTTTCTAGCGATTGCTTTCCCAATACCCTTACTACATCCCGTTAATAGAACAGTTTTGTTCTTTATGACTCATCAGCTCCATTATCATTGTTATCAGATTTTTTGTCTGATTGCACACGGTATGTTTACTAACAAGCACAATTTGGGATTTATAAATAATACTTTCTTCCGTCAAATTATGCAATAGTAAAGTTTTCCCGGTTTCCACGCAATCTACACAGCAATTGTATATACTTGGTACTAACGCTTCGCTTGATCCTGATATATTATCAATGGTTACATTATTTTTGTTTGTCCTGCTAAAAAAATCACGAGTAATTCTTGGGAACTCCGTGATACAGCGAATGGTCGCGTTCTCGCTTAATACAGGACTATCTTTATCACTGATTAGGCTAATCCGGGTATCGCACCAGTCTAGTTCCTTATGAATGTATAGATCGGAACCATTCTCATAAAGCCATTCTGTAGAGGTAATCCCTAAATCCAAACATCCTAATTCGATAAGCCTCGGAATATCTCTATGTTTCAGCAAATAATAATGAACATCGCCTTGATCAAAAAAATGCAGCTTGTCTTTGTTGATGGGAACTCTTAATAAGTCTTCGATTAACGAGATTGACTTTCGCTTTACGACTCCTTTAGGCATTCCGAATCGAATCAACGCTTCCCCCTCCTGCGATCTCCTTATATACCGACAATATTTTGGTGAAACAATTTTCTTCCCTATAAATCTCACCCTGTGCGTCAAGCCATTGGGCCATCCCGGCTTTCAGACCTGTTAGAATACTTGGATTAAAAAGGCATTCTATCACTTTACTTTCAAGTTCCCGTGAGTGTTCTTGTTTAAACAATAAACCATTATATTCATGTTTAATGATTTTAAGAGATGCGTCGTTCCGTGTTGCAACGACGGGTGTACCAATGAACATCGCTTCCAGAAGTACCGAGCTAAAATTGCCTTTTTGCCTGGCATCAATGAGAAGGGTAGCTGTTCTGAGGAGTTGGCCGACGCTTGCTCTGTCTAAATATCCTGTGAATATTACCGCATTTCCTATACCAAGTCTCTTCACTGTTTCGTCCAATAATTTTCGGTGAATTTGTTCCGGGTGATCATCCTGTCCAGCAATGACTAAACAGCAAGGTATCTTCTTGACGATTTCTGCGAAAGCGGTCAATATGGTGACAATTCCTTTTTCCGGACTAAAACAGGAGTTCACGGTGGCTAGAATAGGCGTTTTTTCATCTATGTGAAGCTTGCTATCCTTGCTATCTAGAAAAATCCGCTCATCCAGAGGCATAGGAATTTCCAATATGTTCTGCCCAATACATTCTGAGGAGTACATGCTGCATATTTTGTTTTTAATGGTTTCGTCCGTAACTAAGATCCGGCTTGCGTTAGAAAAACTTCCGTCAATAAGCCACTTAATTCTCCGATCATGCTCGTATCCGAGATTAACATCTCTTCCGAAGCTTGACACGATATATGGTACTTCGGTCAATCCAAAAGCCACATAAGCACCAAAGCTGTTAAAGGAACCATAATGGGCATGAATCAAGTCCAATCCTACTATTTCGTGAAGTTCTACTAAATAGTTTACTATGGCCGACAATGATTGGGCATAATCCACAGAACTTACTTCACGATCGTCAATAATAGGATGTTCCAGCAAAAAGGGGACGATTTTAATGTATCTCATAAGCTCGTCACTCACGTCATCTGGAGGTTTGCTCCCTAGCAAATATGCTTCATGACCGTGAGAATGCAAAAACTCAAATAAATTCTTGGCATAAATTATACTGCCGGAGTTATATGACAGATCAGCCGAAGGCACTATGGCAATCTTCATTATTTCATCCCTTTATTAATATAATCATAAGCTTTTACTGCGCAATCGGAATCGAAAATATCCGCACTTATATAGTGCACCTTGAAGTTGCGGATCAAACGTCTAATTAAAATATTTTCAGTGCCTAACAGGCGCATTCGTTCCGAAAAGCTGGAATCCCTATGAGTATCAACCATGTCCTCCTTTAAATCATAATTTCCTATTGCTGCCGCAAAGTAGGTGATAAACGACAATGCTGTTCTGTCATCCAGCGGAGAGCATACAAATTGCCCTTTTCGGTTACAATCGACAATATAAATCGCTTGAATTTTGCTGTTAGCCTTATCTCGGTGATCAGGTAAAATGTAGCTCTCACGCGCGTCAGAGTCTCTTATCCTTCTCCAGCTATTAATGCTCCATGCTTCATAATCTTTCACCATTACATGGGTATTCCCGGCAAAATAGTAACCAGATTGTTCTAAAAAGGAGGCAAGTGTTGTTTTACCGCTTTTCCCTCTCCCAAGGAGCAAGATTGCTTTCTCATTTTTCAGCAGCATAGAGGCTTTCAAGTGCAGTGCGCCATGATCTAAGGACATGCAGGTAATTATCTGCTTCAGTGCATAAGACCAAATAATTTTCTCATAGGCTTGCTGCGACCCGCAGTCAAGTGTAATGCTCAAAGCATCGCGAGCAAGCTGTATTCTTCCCGAAACACCATGATGATGCCCCAGATATATCCCCCTTTCAAGCATTTCCTGACGATAGAATTTTGTTTCCGGCGGCAGTTCGTGGTGGAGATAAAGATGATATTGCCTATCAGCAAACGTTTTGGTGTATGAAGCTGAGCCAAGCACACGCTCAGCCAGATAGGCTGAATTAGTGGATTGAATAACCAGGTTTCCGAACGGCATGGCGATTTCCCTGCTAAACATTATTACAATCCACTCCTGAACTATGCGATTGAAGTTCTGGTCCCTCACTAGCATATTTCAAGTGACCATACTGGCTGAGCTGCCTATTCATTTCTTTTGTAAACGTTTGCTCCAATGCTTCTGTTATTCGGATGTCCAGTATGTTTCCTAGGCATATAATCCAGGCCATCAAATCTCCCAGTTCCCCTGTAATATCTTCCTTTGATTTTCCCTTTCGAATCGCCGCTACCACCTCGCCCATTTCCTCTACCATCCATATGATGGATTTATTTAGATCGTAACGGCCATATAAGGTTAAAGAGAATTTTTGAATAATGTCCAGTCTCTCTACCAATTTTGTAATATTGTCCATATCTAAAATTGTACCTCCCACTATAAATTAATATTTTCTCTTGTTTGCTCACTCATTCTTAGATTTACAGCCATTGACTTGATGAGAGTTGGAGAAGTCATGTAAGGATAACATTATTTCTGGTGGAGCCGGTGGCGGGAATAGAGAGGAGGGGGAATTTGTCCCCAGCCCATGGATATTTCCTATGATCGCACAATGGATATCCACACCCTACTCTTGACGGCTTACCCTCCCATGTCACGCGGGGTCTTTGTCCTTATGGAAATGATTCCTACGGCTGCTCTGTGCTTCAATTGTCGTTGGTCATTCCAGTCCGGTGAGAAACATGAATTCGGTTTTTCTTAAGCCGCCATCTGTAACTGAGCCTGAGTACCGGCCCTAAAACGTCGTTTGCATTGTACGGAAGTTGCCTTGGTACCTAACGTGTGAAGGACGCGAATCAGCTTCCGACACAAGGCGACAATCGATTGCTTTTTCTTGAGCGGATTTTGACTTCGCTTCGTGAAGTACTGGTGCAGGGCCTTAAACTCGGCGTTCTTCGCTACCATGGGCATCACCGCCCGGAACAGCAGGGCTCGAAGTCTTGCTCGTCCACGTTTGGTAATGCTGGATTTGCCTTTTTTCTTTCCCGAACTGTTCTCTTTGAGGTTCAGTCCGGCCAGCCGAATAATCTGCTGTCCATGCTCGTAACCGCTCAGATCCCCAACTTCCGCCAGGAACCCCGCCAAGGTGACCACAGCCACGCCCGGTACGGTGAGCATCTCTTAAGTTCCCGGGATTTGAGAGAGTAGACGCTCCACCTCGGTCAGAATCTCTTCGAGCTGTCTGGCGAACATTTCATACAACTCCAATAGCGTTTTGATCTCCATTTTCGCTGCAGGAAGTCCCTCTGCAAGCCCGATAGAGGTTCTTGCCGTTTCCACGAGTAGCCTCGCTCGTTTAGAGCCTACAGCTCGCTTCACATCTTTCTTCCACCTCTGTACAATGGCGTCTGCACCGCGCTCTGCGATTTCTCCTGGAGTCGGGAACTCACCAAGCGTGATTCGCGATGCTTTTACTTCCCAGTCCTTAAAGACCTGCGTGTATTCCGGGAAGAAGCGATCCAGCCAGTTCTGCACCCGCCTTTGCACCTGTCCGAAATTCACCATAATCTTCTCCCGAAGATTCATGAGAACCCGTAGATCCGCATAGATGCTCGTCGGCAGTTTGGGTTCGCTGTACTTCCCGTTTCGCACCAAATCGGCAATGACCTTGGCGTCTTTATAGTCGTTTTTCGTGGGTGAATTGTCTTCAAGTTCTTTACTTTTGTGTACGTGATGCGGATTCACAATGACCAAAGGAATGCCCTACCGCGCTAAATATTCCGCCAGCGTAAACCAGTAGTGTCCGGTGGGTTCGATACCGAAGATAAACGTCCGTCTTGGCATGCTCCCGCTGAAGCTCCTTCATCCACTGAATCCGGTGCGGTTATTTTGGAACACGCAATCCTTCGCCTGCTCAATCCCGCGAAAATCGATGGCGCGGACCACGTGGGTTTCTTTGGCGATGTCTGCGCCTACGACAAGGGTCTTTTCGGGAATTCGCATAATCCGTTGATTCTGTTTCTTCGATTACTTATACTTCATAGTGAGCATCCTCATTTTTAATTAGGGCATGAATGTGATCGCATTCGAGACCCAGCATACAGGAGGCGCTTTTTTCTTTCAAATTAATTCATTACAGGAATAGCTCCTTAATTCAAGATAATAGCTTTATGTCAAGCAGGTCATTCAAAGATTGGATTTGCTCTGCAGTATGTGGATTAATGTCTAATAGTAGAGTCGCACAAACGTTTGCATAAACAGGTTGTTGAGTCCTGAAATATTTTATGAAATAAGAATGTAGTGTTCCGAAAATGTCTTGTTGTGTTTTTAAAAGTTTGTATTCCTTGATATACTCTCTGCCCCAGCTATTTATTCTTAGTTGTTTAACTCTGTCATCTCTAATTTTGAATTTTTTCGCTACGGTAAACCGGTAAACTAGTTTAGCTTCATCTACAGCAATAAAAGCGCGATTCAATATGCCTGGTTCGGAAATTTGTCCCAGGGCCACTCCAATTAAATGGCTGACGGATGCATCATCTAGAATATAAAAGTGGTAATGTGTCTTACCTTCCTGTTTTAGTACCAAGTCTATCGTATAAAGAGTAAGCAGAATTACTTCACCGATATCTGCCTGATACGTACCTATGCGGAATTTTGGAATTCGATTCTGCATTATCTTGTAGCGTTCAATAGGATTAAGATCATCCCATTCGATATTACTCACCATTGGCACTACATCCCCTTATTTAATAATATGACTTCTATTCCTGACTAAAACGTTTTCAATAACCATGTATGCTTTCTTCTTTTTTAATGTACCTTCATAGAATTCAACCTCCGGCACCTTGATATTTGTTAATGCCATACATCCAAAATTTATAACTAGCATAATATACAGCAGGACCAATAATTGGGGTGAACCATAAGATTGATCCGGTTAAAAAGGATGTATTATTGGATAGAAGAAACGCTGATGGAAAGAAGTTAACAAAAGCTAAAGGTAAAACAAACGTCAATAACAATTGTATAAAATAACCATAAATTTGAATCGGGTATGAGATGAAATCTTTGAAATTGAAAAACAAATCAAATAAGTAATTGGTTTTAATCCAAATAAATGACATTGCACCGATTAGAGTCATTATTGCGGCATAAATCATAGAACTACTAATAATACTTAAAATCAGATAAAGAATTTTGATAAATGTCCAATCCATATCTATATTCGCCCATGACCAGATAAATATAGAACCAGCTAAGATCAAATGGGCTATATAACTTAAATTTAAACCTCTACATATCAAATAAAAGTAGGGGTTAACTGGTTTAACCAAATAATGGTCCAGTTTCCCACTTTGAACCTTATCTTCAACTTCCCTCATCTGAACATATGAAAATGATGCTCCTAATGCATAAGTAAGCAATCCCATACTGTAAAGTATAGAAATCTCGGGCCAAGTCCATCCTGATATGTGATTGAATTTACGAAGAAAGAGCCAAATAACAAGAAATTCTCCTCCATAAGCTATCATTTGTGCTATCGCAGCTAAAATAAAATCTGCTCGATATTCCATTCTTTCTTTTATCAGTAAGCGAAGTAATTTTCCAAGTAACGACATTGACATTTTATTTCTCCTTTCCAAATCATCCTCCTTGCACTACGAGTCTTTTAACTGCCCTCCACCATAGACATTGAACAATTAAAAAAAGCACTCCTGTCCAGCCGATTCCAGTGAATAATACTATGAGAATTTTCGAACTGGGTATAGTCCCAAGATACATTGCAGCTGGAATGTAACCTAAATATTGAAAAGGGAGTGCTTGAGCAACATTAGCCCATGATGAAGGAAAGAACCACAAAGGAAGAAATGAACCTGAAAACAAAATAATTAATCCATCAAGCGTCCAACTTAAGGCAAAATGATTTAATAACCAAAAAGCAATTAATGATATCAGATAACCCAAATAAAAGGAGATCATTACCGCAATAAGCAATGTTATGAAAAAGGCTATCAAATGAATTTCTGAAGCTGGAGGTAACATACCAAAGAAAAACAAAGCAATAATTAAAGATGGAATTACAGTAAACAAAAGTTGATATATAGAGTTTCCTAGTCCATCAGCCAAAAGATATAACGAATAAGAAAGGGGTTTAATGAGCTCTAGGGCAATATCTCCAGTTTTGAGTTTTTTGTCCACTTTGTTACTTATAATAGAATTCAAAAGTAAAGCATAAATTAGTATATTGATAATACTATAAGTTACCATTTGTTGAATCGTATACCCTTCTGTTCCCCCCAAACCAATAACTGCTTTCCATATCGCTGCCTGAATAAAAATTACAAAAAAGTTCCCTAACAGTCGCAACCATACCTCAGAACGATACACAAGCTGATTAGAAAAAGATTTCATTCCGTATTTAAGATAAATCTTCAATAAACAACCTCCATTCAACCCAACTTGCTTGATTCCATTTTTTTTTCATTCAATTGTTGATATAACTTACGGATAACAGAGTCGATATCTATATCTTCTATCGAAAAGTCTTCAATGGAATAGCATGCTGAAAGTTGATTCATTATCTCAAAAGTTGATTTGCTACTCCGTTCAACTAAATAAATTTTTCGTAATCCATCATCCTTAGTTAAAATTGCTTCTGGAATCTCAATTCTTCCAGGATCTTGATGAAATTTAATTGTCATTTGACGTTGATTACTAAGCTTTTCTCGAAGTTCCGTTACTGTTCCGTCGTATATAATATTTCCTTTATTTACAATAATCATCCGTTGGCATATTTCTTCAATATCCTTCATGTCATGCGAAGTAAGAAAAATTGTTACCTTTTTTTCATTATTTACTGTTCGAAGAAACCGCCTTATTTGATCCTTAGCCAATACGTCAAGTCCTATAGTCGGCTCATCCAGAAATAGGATTCGGGGTTCATGAAGAAGTGAAATTGCAATTTCAACACGCATTCTTTGGCCAAGGCTAAGTTGTCGAACAGGTTTATTAATAAACTCACCAATACCTAGCAAATCAGTATATAAAGCTAGACCCTTCTTATAGTCGGGTTCTGATATCTTATATAAATATTTGTGTAAATCAAAGGAATCTATTACGGGTAGATCCCACCATAATTGACTTCGCTGACCGAAAACCACCCCAATCTGTTGAGCAATTCTCTTACGTGATTTGTGTGGAAACTCACCAAGAACCTTCAACTCACCTTTAGACGGCACCAAAATACCTGTCATCATTTTAATCATTGTCGATTTTCCAGCCCCATTTGGACCAAGATAACCAACTGCTTCTCCATCTTCTATTGAAAAAGACAAATCTTTTACAGCTATTTCTTCGATATACTCTCTAGTAAATAAGTTTTTCAATGCACCAAAAGATCCGGAAAATCGTCGATATTGCCTATATTGCTTCGTTACACTACAAGCTTCAATAATTTTCATATAATTCTCCAATTCGATAAAATCAAATGATATTATATTGTTCAGTACTATTCATTTTTTTGATAAATATTGTGAAAGGTGTTTTAATAATTGTTCCCACGAAAACTTCTATAAGGATATTGCTATACAAGAATTTGTAAAAGCAAAGCCCCCTGGACTAATGTCCCAATAATATTTAACATTATAAAAGGGGTTTTCTATTATAGAAAATCTGAATAGAGCTATTTGACGGGGGCTCTTAGTCTCCATTACCTCATCAATAGGGATTTCAACTTTCATAACACTAGTGTTCTGTAAATGGAGTACTGAAACTTCCCTCTTATTTGTTTTATATCTAATTTTATCATCCCAAATTAATTCAATACTTTTCCAATAGTTTTCGGAATAAGTTATGTCCATAAAAATAATCGCGAAATTATAATTATACATAAATTGGTTAGAAACATTTTCAAAATAAATATAAAAACAAATATTATCATTTTCTTTTTTTATAAGATATCTCAATCTCAACTTAAATTTAGGTGTTAAAACACTTGCATAGTGATAGTTATCTATTGCATTAACATTGGTTTCTTCGTTTTGTATGAATTGAATATTCCCTAACTCTTTATCTATACAATAATTTATAACTTGTCGTTTGTATCGATTTTTGATTTCAATATCTGAAGCAAATACCAGTTTATCAATGGGCTCTCCCCAGTTCCATTTTGGTTTTACCAGCATGAACGACTCTACAATGCTTTTTTTAATTATAGTTCCAAACAAGTCATTTATTTGATGAAGTATCAGATGGAAAACATGGCCGAGCTTGTATTGATTACTTTTGGTGATAACAGAATCCCAACTTTTGGGATTAATGTACTTCTTTATATAAACAAAAATGTCCAAGTAACTCCTTAATTTTGGCGTACCTTCAAGCATATCGTTATATGCATTTTCACATAAGCAAAAAAATGTATGAAATACATCGAAGGTTGGAATGCATACACCGTTCACTGTTATAGGAATTCTTGATGCAATAAATGTTTCCAATATCTTTAGGTCTCTTATTTCTTCATGTAAAAATCTTTGTAGTTCTATGGAAATATCATGATGATCGCTTCTTGAAAAAAGTTCAAAACATTCATGATGATCAAATGCTTTTAAAAGGGGGAATGGTAAATCTAGAACGTCCTTACTAGAATTTTCATAAGGATTCTCTACTCCAACTACAGAACGATAACCAAACTCGCCCAGCAACTCATAAACGATAGGTATATCTTTTTCAAAGAGTAAAATATCAATATCTGATGTTTGCCGACTATATATATCGCCGTACAATAAAAAACTAAGAGGAAGACCCTTCATTATTAAAAATGAAAATCGATCATTCCCAAGTTTATCTAATACTTGTCTAATTATATGGAGCATACGATCTATTTTTTCAATGTGGCTCTTGTATTTAGTTTCCCATTCTTCTAATAGATTTATTGACAAACTATGATAAACCGCTTTAAATACCAGTGGAAAAATTCCTTGTTTCACTGATAGAGATAATACAATATTCCAATTTATGTTATCTATTTCTATTTCACTTGATTTGTTTTCACCCCTAGCAATCTTGCGCAATATTGATAAAAGAACTTCTTCATCATTTGTTATAACCAACAGATATTCCTCCTTTTTAAAATATTGTTTAAAATTAGCGCTCTTGAAGCATAGATTCTTAATATAATTTAACTAATCTGAAACTTCACCCGGGATATTTGTCGAACGTTAGCTTGAAAAAGCGCTTTCATAAATTGGGTATTAATTTTAGATGTTTTGTAAATTACCCTCCTAAAGATAATATTTTTCACATACCGGAAACAACATTCTCAATGGAATTTTCCATGTGAATAAACAGAAAATAAATCCATATATCACCCATTATATGAATAACATTTTAATTAAAGTAATAAATTGGAATATCGTTGTTCACAATGTTAAAACGTTTCTTCATTTCTGTCAATAAAAAATATAACCAGTAAAAAATATAACCAGTAAAAAATATAACCAGTAGTTGGCTGGATACAATGCTTTCTTCATTTTGTTTTAATTACCTCTGATTTGAGCATTCAATCTGTAATATTTCACAAAATAAAATATAAAAAATACTAAGGTTCTACACAAAATAAAGTGTTTGAGGTTACGTAATAAATATGCTTTAGAAAAATAGAAAAAAATTTGAAATTACCATATATGGAAATAATTCAAGGATCGAAAGTCGATGAACAAACCATTCACATTGAAGTTTGTCAGGTTTCATCTAGGGCCTGTACGCAAACTGTACAACTCGTAGAAATCTAGTAAAATAAGGAACATGAGACGAAGATACGAGTTAACGGATGAAGAATGGAATATACTTGAACCCCTGTTGCCCCCGGCCCGAAAAAAACAAGGAGGACGTCCGCCTAAGGATCGGCGCCAGATGCTCAATGCGGTGCTCTGGGTAGCTCGAACGGGAGCGCCATGGCGAGATTTACCGGGTTATTATGGCCCTTGGTCTTCCGCCTACAGTTTTTTCTGGCGATTGCAGAAAGCAAACCTTTGGGATGAAATATTGAAGCATGTCGCCATCGAACCGGATTGGGAGCAAGTGATGGTCGATGCCACCATCGTCCGCGTCCATCAATATGGAGCGGGCGCAAAAGGGGGCAGGACCGGCAGGCCATCGGGCGTTCGCGCGGAGGATTAACCACTAAAATTCATGCGATGGTGGACGCGCTCGGCTATCCGCTGCGTTTCGAATTGACGCCAGGACAAGACCACGATTCGGTCACCGGCTATCGACTTCTTCATGAATTGGACTTCTGCCCGGGCGAAGTGTTGGCTGATCGCGCCTACGATACGAACGCCATTCTGGAGCTTTTGCAAAGCCGAGCGATCACTCCGGTGATCCCAAGCAAACGCAATCGGCGGGTAAAGCGTCCGTTAGATTCTGAAGCGTATAAAGAGCGACACTTAATCGAATGCTTTTTCAACAAAGTGAAAAACTATCGAAGACTGGCGACCCGCTATGAAAAAACAGCGAATATGTTCATCGCTTTTTTGACGTTGCTTTCCATTCGTTTATGGCTCAAATAGGTTTGCGTACAGGCCCTAGACAATAGGATCTATTCTTATTCTTCCTCCTGCCCGAATACATAAAAATAATCCTCTTCAGGCCATCCTATACACGAAAGGATAGCAGCTACGCGAGAAGAAGGAGAGGTTATGATTTATGAGACATTATGAGTCCAGTATGCGAACGAACAGCACTGTGGATCAGGCGCAGGATTCGGCGCAAAAACTGCATAACGCCGTCAGCCAAGCGATGAGCCATCCGACGGAGAAGGCAACCAGGCAGGCCGAGAACAGTCTGGAGCATGCTGAGCGGGCGATCAAGCACGCGTCGGAGGGATCGGTGCAGGGGCATGGCGTGGATTTGGCGGAGGAAATGCTGGAGGAAGAAAAGAAGAGACTATCCTCTTTGAATAAGCAGGGGCATTAATCCGTACAGCAGGCAACCGGCATAAGAAGAAACGTTTCTATATACAGGCTTCCGTCATGGGCGGAGGTCCTTTTCATTTTGTATTCCGGAAGAGGGGACTTTAGGGTATATATTAGGAAAGCGGAAAATCGTTAAAGGCTGCGATGACGGCAAAAGGAGGCGTGACAATGACGGAAATAACGTTTGGTTCCGGAGGACCGGAAACGCAGGAGGAGCTGCGTGCGGCGCTTGAAGAAGTGAGAAGCTGGGAGAAGGAACAGAGACAGCTCATGATCTGGGAGCGGGTGACCCGGCTGCCCTTCAAGCTGCTGGACAAGATTACCCCCAAGATTGTCCATGAAAAAATAGGCCTGCTGCTGGATGAGCTTGGCAGCTATATCCAGAACGGCGGCAACTACCTCGTGGCGGGACGCAAGGTTGGCGAGCTTATGAACGAGGTGAGCCGCGAGGCGGGAGGAAAGGCGGAAGGTCCGTATCCGCTGGCGGTGATGGATGAAGCAGCGCGGCGGCTGTCCAAAAGCCGGAGCAATTACGCCACGGCGCAGGGGGCGACCACGGGCTTTGGCGGTGTGTTTACCTTGGCGGCGGATATTCCCGCCATCCTTGGCCTGTCGCTGAAGGTGATTCAAGAGATCGGCCTGTGCTATGGGTATAATCCGCTCGAGAAGGAGGAGCGTATCTTCGCCGTAAAGGTGATGCAGCTCGCTTCTTCCGAAACGATCGGCAAACGGGCGATTCTGGAAGAGCTGAACCTTGAGCTCGGCAGGGACGGCGGGAATTTCGGCGGCGAAGGCGCAGCCGTATCGAAAATCCAGGGCTGGCGCGAAGTAATCGCCGCTTACCGGGACAACTGGAGCTCGAAGAAGCTGCTGCAGATGATTCCCGTCGCCGGAATGTTATTTGGAGCGTATACTAACCGCGAGATGCTGAAGGGGGTGTCGGAAGCGGCCCGGATGCTGTACCGCAAACGGCGAATTCTCGCCAGACTGGCGGAGACCGGCGAAACACCGCTCTAACACCATAAGCCAGGTTCCTAACTGCTGACATAGGAACCTGGCTTATTTGTTTAGGCCTATGAACCGCATTATGGGCACTCGCATACCTTGTAGCATCAGTTGGCTATGAGGGGGGCGCTGTTGCGCTATGGGAATCCAGTTAACGGCAATCCATTATGTATATCTGGCGTTCATCGTGTTCATTATGGCGCTGCTCATCAAGCGGCGCGATACGACAATGATTTGTGTAACCGGCATTTTTGTTCTTGGGCTCCTGGCGACAGAGACGCTTGGCGGTTCGGTATCGGGAGTGTTTAACTCTTTTGTCTACGCCACAAAGGAGCTAATGGGAACGATTATGATCATTTCGATTATCGTGGCGATGAGCCAGGTCTTAAGATTTACTGGCATCAACGAGACGATGGTCTCCCCGCTGACCCGGTTTCTCCGCACGCCGGCAATGGCGTATTGGGGAATCGGCATCATAATGCTGCTTTCCTCCCTCTTTTTCTGGCCTTCGCCCGCGGTGGCTCTGGTGGGCGCCGTTCTGCTGCCGGCGGCGCTCCGGGTCGGCCTGCCCGCGCTCGGAGCCGCGATGGCCATGAATTTGTTCGGCCACGGCATCGCCCTCTCCGGCGATTACGTTATTCAGGGAGCGCCCAAGCTGACGGCGGACGCCGCGGGCCTTCCGGTCGCCAGCGTCATGGAAGCGAGCGTTCCGCTCGTTATCGTCATGGGAATCGTGACGACAACGGCAGCCTTCTGGATGATGCGCAGGGATCAGAAGAACGGAACCTGGCAAGACGGCCTGGTAAATACAGAGGGAACGGCAGATGTATTTGAGGATTCCTTAAGTCATCCCCTTCAGCCGGCTGCTCTTGCTCCGAAGGTGAAAAAGAGCCTTGCCATTGTCATCCCGCTGCTGTTTCTTGCTGATGTGGCGGCGATGTTCCTTCTGAACCTTCAAGGCGGCGACGCCACAGCCCTGATTGGCGGGACGGCGGTGCTCATCCTGATTGCCGTCACCTTGCTCGCCCACCGCAATCAGGGGCTTGAGCAAATGACCTCCTACCTCATCGAAGGCTTCGTCTTCGGCTTCAAGGTGTTCGGTCCCGTCATCCCGATTGCGGCTTTCTTCTACCTCGGCGACTCAGCTTTCACCGAGCTGTTCGGCAAGGTCCTCCCCGAAGCCTCGCATGGCATCGTCAACGACCTGGGTGTTGCGCTGGCCAACGCCGTGCCGCTTAACGGGATCTTCGGCGCCATTACACTGACCCTTGCCGGCGCCATTACCGGACTTGACGGCTCCGGCTTCTCCGGCATTTCGCTGGCTGGCTCCATTGCGCATTTGTTCGCTACAGCTATCGGCTCCGGGGCCGCCACGCTGACGGCGCTTGGCCAGGTAGCCGCTATTTGGGTGGGCGGCGGAACACTCATCCCCTGGGCGCTTATTCCGGCTGCAGCCATCTGCGGCGTTAGTCCGTTCGAGCTGGCGCGCCGCAATTTGAAGCCCGTGCTGATCGGCCTTGCGGTCACCACTATTGTCGCCATGTTTCTCGTGTGACTCCCCCATTTTTCGTCGTCAGACGACAGCGGCGTTCTTCCCGATGCGACGCATGGCGACGTGATTCTACAATTGATAGTTCTGTACAGAACCACTATGCTCCTCGTACCCTCATGTCTCGGATAGCCGCCTACAAGACGGGATAGCCGGACGAACCGCATAGCCGCTTCGCTCGGTCATTTTTTATCCGATATATCTACAAACGCACTCACAGAAGCTGGGCGGGGCAGGGCAGGGCCCAATCCCTATCTGGCATTGGCCGCCAAGCCTGTGCTATGATGATCTCCTGAATACGATAGCATCGGATAAAAGATGAAGAAGGAGTGGGGATCAATGCTTGCGATTTTGGGCTACACCGTTGAACAGATCCGGGACCCGTTCGGCATTATTGCAGGGACCCGTTACGAGTTTGTGATTAACCTTGAGATTGCGGAAGAGGACGAGCTTTATTCGGAGAACGGGGTCAGTGTCCGGGCAGTAGTCAAAGAGGCTGACGGAGAGGTGAGCGTCGTTACATATGATGTCATGGAAACGACGACGCATCGGATTCTTGAATTCGACCTTGAGGATGATGAGGAAGAAGAGCTGGCCGCTTTTTGCAAGGAGCATTTGCCCGAGGAATAACTCAAGGATTCATTAGCTCCATTTAAGTATGAGGCTCTGAGCTGGCGCCCGGAGCCTATTTGCATATCATAACTGCCAGAGCAGGTGTCTTGGGCAAATAAAGTCCTAGACGCCCATGCTGCTGTTTTTTTCATCTTCTTTAGTCCACAATAAATAATTTTGCTCCAGTGTACGTATATGATCTATGTGGATTTGCATCGTCAGCTACCTGATAGCTGACTCCAGGCGTAAGTTTAAATTTTCTTCCATCTGAAAGTTCAGTATACAATTCTCCTTCAAGTACTAACAAAACGTGGCCTCTGTTACACCAATGGTCTGCAATATAACCAGGAGTATATTCTACCATTCGCACTCTTATGTTCCCCATCTCAAATGTCCGCCAATACGCATAACCTTCAATTCCAGGATGTTGAGTAGCGCTTATCTCACTCCAGTCAATTGTACAAAATGGAACATCCGTTATCTTCATATGTATGGTCCCCCTTAACGATTTTTAATATCTTCCTGAATTATAATATATCCTTTTGGAATATAATATCCCCCTGTTACGCCCATGCTGCCCGTTAGCTCAACAATGGACTGCAATAAGTCCGGTTGCCAATATAGGCGGTGTCTATCAATGATATTGTTTACAAGTCTTAGACGGGTAGTGAACAGCGGGGTATAGTAAGAGATAATAATCCGCATAACGAGGTGCCTGCCGTGATTCAAACCGTACTCTCCACTCTGATCGAAGTCGTTGTCCCTTTATCGGTTCCAATTATTGGCGGTGCGCTAATAGAACGCTTTCAGCGCCTGGATACGAAGCCGCTGCTTACGTTGTACCTGTATTTTTTAAGCCCTGCCATCATTCTGGACACCCTGGCCCATGCGAAGATTTCGTTTGACGACATCTATTTGACGGCGGCGTTCACCCTGCTGAACGTGCTGCTTCTGTGGGGGACCGCAAGCGGCATCAGTAAAGTTATGAAATTCTCCGCGCCCGACCAGGCGGGATTGACGCTTGTTTCCGTCTTGACCAACAGCGCAAACTATGGGATTCCGCTGGTTCTGCTCGCCTTTGGACAGGCGGGTCTTGATAAAGCTTCTGTCTATATCATTGGGCAGATGCTTATCATCAATACGCTTGGCGTTTATTTTGCAGCACGATCCCATTTTTCCGTGAAAAACGCCGTCAAATCGGTACTCTCCCTTCCCGCGATCTATGCCGCCATACTGGCGATGCTGCTCAGGGGATTTGATCTGCATTTGCCTGCCGAAGTGGCTAAAGGAATCAACATGGCGGCAGGAGCCTACTCCCCGGTTGTGCTGGCAATTCTGGGCGCACAGATGATGAAGGTGGGGACGATGCCAAGCCCAAAGGGAGAACGGACGGCGTTCTGGATAGGCATAGCGGTGCGGATGCTGATCGGTCCCCTGCTGGCGCTGTTGGTTCTAAATCTGCTGGGAATTTCCGGGAAGCTCCATTCCGTTCTCTTTATTCTTGCCTCCATGCCGGTGGCGGTTAACGCGGTCATTCTGGCAGAACGCTTCAACGCTTCTCCGCTGTTTGTGTCCCGCTGTATTCTATGGACGACGCTCGCTTCCTTTCTGGTGCTGCCATTGCTCATCGCATTGGTGAGCGGATAAGGTAAATTCATCCGGGGTTTGACATGAAACCAAAAGGTTTTGTATAATCTGAAACGAAACCAAAAGGTGTTATTTCAAAAAGCAGCGAAAGAGGGATATCTCATGGAAGATAAACATCAGGGCGCCATGCCGGATATCGTGCAAACGGTCATTATTGATGCGCCGATTGAGCAGGTTTGGAATAAAGTAGCGACATTCGAAGGAATTGCCGCGTGGTTTATGCCAAATGACTTTCAGCCGGAAATCGGGCATGAATTTCATCTGCAATCTCCTTTTGGACCATCGCCGTGCAAGGTAACAGAGCTTGATCCGCCTCATAGATTGGCTTTCACCTGGGATACCGAGGGGTGGAAGGTTTCTTTTCAACTGAAAGAACTGGATGGAAAGACGGAATTTACGCTTATTCATGGCGGCTGGAAGCAGCCTGACGAGATCATCGGAAAAGCGGGCGAGAAAAGCTCAGTCATTCATGGCCGAATGGCGGGCGGCTGGGTATCGATCGTGCAGGAGCGGCTGACAAAGGCGGTTGAAGCCTAAATGGCGGCAGCGGAGAAGCATGATGTATTCCAGGCGATTGCCGATCGGACCCGCAGGCAGGTGCTTCGGCTGCTTTCCGAGAAAGAAAGGCCCATCTCTGAAATTACCGCTCATTTCTCGGTAAGCCGCACAGCCATTGCCAAGCATCTGCATATCCTGTCGGAAGCGAAGCTGGTCAGCGGCCGGAAGGTCGGAAGAGAGAAGCTGTACCGGCTGCAGCCCGAGCCACTGGGGGAACTTCAGGAATGGCTGTCCTACTATGAGCGGTTCTGGAGCAACAAGCTGTCCATCCTGAAGCATACCCTAGAAAAGGAGAACTAAACAAAACCGGTCAAACACATGATTTTGTGCATTGACCGGTTTTTTTGGCGGACAAACGGCTGTGGAGCTTTCTCATTCAAAAGGATAGACAACGCCCCACTGTCCTCTGACATTGCTCATGATTTCCATAACGTCCAGGGACAGCTGAAGCGTGCCGCTGCGGCCTGCCGCAATGAACTGCTCCATACCCTTGATTTCATACTGGAGGGCCTCGTCCGTATTCCCGGTTTCAATCGTTTCCGAAGTTCCGTCAAGATACTGGATAACGGCCTTGGAAGCGCGAGGGAAGTTGTCCACGGTGATAAATCCGTTCTCTCCTGCGACAACGCCTCTTTTCGGCATTTTGGCCCGCATCGTCAGGGAGACAACCGCCATCTCGTCGGCATCATTTTTCAGAATAATGCCCGATTGCTCATCAACGCCGGTCTCGAACGGCTTGAAGGTCGTAAGAACCTCTTGCGGCTGGGCTGACAGGAAGAACCGGGCAAATGACAGGGCGTAGGTGCCGATATCGAGCAGCGCTCCCCCTGCCAGATCCTTGCTGAAGAACCGGTTATTCACGTCGTATTCCTTATGGCTGCCGAAGGAGACCTGGATCATTTTGAGCGGGCCAATCTTGCCGGAGTCTACGATCTGCCGCAGCTTGTCATACAAAGGCATATGATAAATCGTCATCGCTTCCGCCACGACAAGGCCTTTTTCTTCAGCCAGAGCCGCGATTTCCCGAAGCTGGGCGATGCTGACGGTAATCGCTTTTTCCGCGAGTACATGCTTGCCATGCTTCAGACTCTCGATAATATATTCATAGTGATTGCTATGGGGTGTGGATACGTAGACCGTATCGATTTCGGGGTCCTGCAGCATTTCAGCATAATCCCCATAAGCTTTGGCTGCTCCGTATTGCTCGGCAAAGAGCTGTGCTTTATCCAGACTGCGCGATCCCACTGCGTACAGCGTGCCGCCGCATTTCTTAAGAGCCTCGGAGAATTCCTGGGCAATGCCGCCCGGTCCGATAATGGCCCACTTGATTTTACTCATGAAAATCCCTCCGTTTCGCATGGCTGGACTGGTTCAAAGCACATATGTGCGTTTTACTAAAAAAAGTGCTAAACATCCGCCTAGAGTATATAACCAGGCGATTAATCTGTCAAATCATGCGGATCAATCATCAGAACCTCATCTTGTAAGGATACGGCATAGCGTGTAGTTGTAATGCCGCTGTGGACCTTTTGCCTGTTTATTGTCGTGATGAATACGACGATGTTCAACGTATCGCTACCCAGCATTATCGGGGATCTTCATATTTCAGCCGACCTTGGGTCATGGGTTATCTCCAGCTATTCTATCGGATACGCGCTGTCGACGGTCATTTACAGCAGGCTCTCCGATCTCGTGCCGATCCGCAGGCTGCTCATCATTGGGCTCACGACGCTGGGCCTGTCTTCTGTGCTTGGCATTTTCGCGCATGATTTCCGCCTGCTGCTTACCCGGATTCTGCAATCGGCAGGAGCAGGCGTCATGGCGGGCCTTGGCCTTGTGCTGGCCAGCCGGTATATTCCGGCCTCACGCCGCGGCGCGGCGATTGCGATGATCTCGGCGGGCAGCGCCATGGCCTTCGGCCTTGGGCCGATCGTCGGCGGTCTCATTAGTGAGTATTTCGGCTGGAACGGCCTGTTCGCCGTTACTTGTCTGGTGCTGCTTGTAATGCCGGTTCTCCTCATTCTGCTTCCAAGAGAGCAGCCGCGCAAGGCGGCCTTCGACCTAACCGGAGCGATCCTTGTCGTCGTTAATGCGGCCACGCTGCTTGCCGCCATCACCGGGCGATCGGCGGTTTGGCTGGCGGTCAGCCTGGCCTCTTTCGGCGCGCACGCCTTGCATCTAAAGAGAACGAAGCAGCCCTTTATCAGCCCCAAATTGTTTGCCAATCCGGGTTACGGAAAGCTGGTCGTTATCGGCTTCTGTGCTCTCGTGCTGAATTTAGGGAATCTGTTCCTGATGCCGCTGGCGCTGGCCAATGTATTCGATCAATCGGCGCTGACCATCGGCCTTATAATTGCACCCGGAGCCATTCTGTCCGCGTTCCTGACCCGCTTCGTCGGGCATTGGATCGACAAATATGGCAACCTTCGCTTTTTGCTGCTGGGCCATGTCCTGCTCGCAGCCGTATTAACCCTGTTCAGCTCTTCGCTTGCATCGTCGCCGTTTGTTATCCTGTTCGGTTATGTAGTTTTCTCGCCTTCTTTTTCTGCGACGCTGGCGTCCCTCAACAATGAAGCCAGCATGCTGCTTCCCCGCGAAATGATGGGGTCGGGCATGGGGTTACTACAGCTGAGTGAACTCTCCCCCACTTAGCTTACGCCTGAAGTGGGGGCTTCTGTTGGCATCGATACAGGGTTGCACACGCTGCGAGCTTCATGATCTAAAGACTCAGTGCCTGTTGCACCCGAATGAGGGAAGCCAACGTCCAATACGTTCGTTTTGCCAATGAAGGGTCTTTTGCCTCCAAGGACAACCACATCTTTTCAGATGTGGCTTTTTGTATATTACGTAGCACGTATCGTGCGCCGATGTTATATGAGGCATTAAGGTCCGCGTGATACGTTTTGCCTGTTGCGAATACAGCAACATCACGCTTCGTGTTGCGTTGTACAAACCCACTGCCATCAAAGGCAAGCGCACTTGTATTCGCAGGGTTGACCATAGAAACTCGCATCCCCAAGAAATGCGCCATTTCGGTCACTTTTGTCTGGATGCGACGTTTGGCCCAAAACTGGAGTTTGGCACGAAACCGTTTGGCTCCCCACGTTCCTTTAGGCAGACGCATCTTGCCTAAATACTCCATGACAATGACCTCTGCGCGGTGCTTTTGGGCAAAGGCGATGATTTGATGCGCGGTATCGTGGACGATGTGCGTCTGTAAGCCGTTCATCCGCCGCCAGAAATTCGGTTTTACGCCTATACCAGATTGTCGCTGGGCTTGTTTCAGTTTGCCTGTGATTTGACGCATCCGGTCTTTTTCTTTGGCTTGGTTGATAAAGGTCCTCGCCAAGACAGTGCCGCCTGCGTCCATCACGGAACAGACTGCGGAATTCGTTAGCCCTAAATTCAACGGCACACACCCGCTGCTTGGAAAATTCCGTCTGAGTCAACTTCACATCCCCCTCATAGGCGATATGAAGGGCATAGCGTTTTCCTTTCCGAACCAATGTGGGGCTGCATTCTTTCATGCTCCATACGTTACGTTTGAATAGGTCTTGCCCCTTAAAGGTAATGGGGAGCCAGACCCAATCGCCTTGATGAAATACCTTGATGTTGGCTGCCCTTTCGGAGGTTCGAATGAACATATTGCCTTTGTACAAGCAAGGGAACGCCTGAGGCTGAGCTTGGAGTGTCGGCGGTTTCGTAAAGCGTTTCCCTTCTTGCTGGGCGTGTTGCCGCTTGGCTTGCCAAAACTCAAAACGGGAATGATGACTTTTCACCATGCCAAACGCCTCCGCAATGGCACTTCTGCGGAAGTACGAAGGAAACTTATAAAAGCGTTGATCAAACTCAGCATAGAACGGATTCGGATTATGCTTAGTACGGTGAATCAGCCGTTCTACCGCCGTCACCACCGCTTGGGTGGAAAACGATTCCAAGTCCATAAACTGCTCATGAATGACCGTAATCAAGAACGACAGCGCCTCTTGATACACATGGAGAGTCGCATCCAGCATGCGGTGGTGAGACGTAATCGGATGTTTGAGTGTTTTGATCACCTTCATGAGATACACCTCCATCGCATGTTTGATGGATCAAGCATAACACAGGAACGTATGTTTGGTAAAGCGGACGTGTCTAACCCCCACCTTCGCTGTTGGCTTAGAGGCGGGGGACTGCGACACTAAATCTGTTCAATTCTTCGGCGGTTCCGTCTCGGTTGCGGTGTGCGGGCTGCTTCTGCATGTTCAGCGGAATGCCGGGCCGGCGAGCGCATACCAGCATGTGTATTGGCTGCTGCTTACAGTCAGCTTGGTTTCGCTCGGGCTTGTACAGTGGTACCGGCGCGGGAGAGCACGCGCAGCCTCGGATGATGAACGATGGAATGTTACGTCAGTTTGAAATACATGGAGTTTTCCTTACATACTTCATATCGTCAATCTGGTCAATGAGGAATTTTGCTATATCTTCATTCGTCATCGTTCTACCCGGTACATCCGTTAAATTTTCCTTGATGATCCCCGTTTCCGAGCCCTCGACTACAAAGGGTAAACGCACAAGCGTCCATTCAATATCACTTTTCATCAGAAGAGTTAGTTCCTTCTTCTTATCCATGATCATCTTTCGGAGCAGAATTTCAAACAATTTTGCCGCCACCCGGTTGATCAATGACTTGCGGTCGCCATCTACGTTAATAGATCCGCCGGTAACGCCAATATACCTGCGGATGCCGTACTCGTTCATTACCGTAAGGACATTACTCGTTATTTCGCTGTACAGCGGCAGAGCTTTTACAGGTTGTCCGAATGCATTAATGACAACATTGCAGCCATCCAGAAGCGAGCGAATGGAGCTTACGTCACGGGCATCTCCGGCGATAATCTGTATTCTGTCATCATGGTAAGTCAATTTTTCCGGATTCCTGACAAGCATGCGAACGCTGTGGCCGCTTTCCAGCGCTTTTTTCGCGAGGTAACGGCCTGCTCTGCCAGTCCCCCCAATAATTGCAATCTGATAAGTTGTCTTCAAAGCAGTCTCCCCCATATATGTGAACAGTAAAAGCTCCTGAGATCAATCCGAACTTTTCGGCACAGCCCGTTCTAAGCTCATCGGTTCATTGAAACCGCTGTGAAAGATATTTCGCGGACCAGCCCCGGTATAAAAAACAACGGATAAAGGAGAAGGTACAGATTGGGGAATCCACCAAGCCAGGTCAAAGTCCTGTTTGATGACCCAGAACGCTATGGCCTGCAGCCCTGAGCAAGAGGTGAGGATGAGCGAAATCAGGACCAGCGGTCTCCATACCGGACTGGTTTTGCGATAATAATAGAGGCTGAGCAGGCCGGTCGCCGAGATCAATAGGTCAAGCGGCAAAAAAGATCAATTCCAGACTACCAGCAGATGATTGTTGTAGTCCTGATACGCATACTCGGGAGGAATCCAATGAAAGGCCGTGGCCAACCAATAGACAAGAAACGAGAGATCCGTAGTTAAAAATAGTCCCTTCAGCGTACCGCTCATCTTCATTTCTCCTTTTGCACCGTTATGTCTGTTGCAACCTCTTGACCCCTTGGAATATCCGTCTTCCCATGGCTTCCCTCTCTCAAATTCAAACCGACTACACCCGCAATAATCAGCACAATGCATACGGCCTTGAACGCCGTTATTTGTTCGCCGAACAGCGCCCAGCCGATCCCCACCACAAAAGCGGTCCCCACACCCGACCAAATGGCATAGGCCACACTCACGGGGATGCCTTTCAGCGCAAGATTCAGCATGGATAGGCTAACCAGATAACAGACAACGAGCAGGATGGAGGGAACTAACTTCGTAAATCCCGCAGAGAGCTTCATGAACGTAGTGCCCGCGACTTCCGCGGCTATTGCCATGAACAGCAAGAACCAATGCATGATTTTACCTCCTTTTGATTCCGTTTAACAAAATGTCCACCAGCTCGTCCAGCGCTTCCCTAAGGGTTAGCCCGCCCGGATTTGCGGAGGCTTGCTCCATCAACCGGTACAGTCCGCCGATGTACATCTGTATAAATAAAGAGGTATTGAACTTCTCTAGGAGCCCTTCAGCCTGACCTTCCTCGATCATTTGCATCACCCCGTCCCACTGCTCCTCCAAAAAGGGGTTCAAAATATCCCAGACCTCAGGGTAGTACCGCTGCAGCTCGTACAGGCGAGTGATATCAAAAAATTGAAAGTCCTGCGGCAGCAGCACAAGCAAGGCTTGTAATTTATCCATCGTGCCCAGCTTCCGGTCATTCAGAATAGCCTGTTCACGCTTTTTGACTTCATCAATGGCCTGCTCGACCAGTTCACGGATTAATTCTTCCTTGGAGGCATGACATTCGTATATCGTTTTCGTGCTGATCCCGCACTGCTTGGCCATTTCTGCCATCGTAAACCGAAAGCCTCTTTTAAAAATTTGCTGTTTGGCCTGAGCAAGTATTCTTTGCTTCATCATAACGAGACAATAAGCTCCCTTCTCACAGATAAAGAAAATGAGGAAAATATTTTTGTTTCTATATTTTATTTCTGGGCAGATCCTTTTGTCAACGCAAAGAAAAGGATTGCCTACGGAGGACAAGACGCTTATTCTGTTATGGGAAGGATTTACATTGCCCGGCTGCTCCAAAATGAAACATTAGGCCGACGTTCCACGTATTAAAGGTACAAATGAATCATGAGGGGAATGATATTCTCTTGGAAAATGGAATGAGTGTTATTTTATATGAAAAAATGCCGGATGGCTCGCTGAATGCGATCGAGGAGCGCGTGTGGAGCGCTATTATGGTCGCCTCGCTGGAGCATGTTAACTATTTGGTAGTCGGAGGCCGCGAATTTGAAACGGTGGAAGGCAGGCTGAATGTGGACGAAGGCAAGCTTGAGCTGCTGCTCGTTCCGATGCGTACCGAATGAAGAACAGACCATAATCAAGGGAGGCACCCGCTTTGGGTAGAGAAGAGAAAACTGGAAATGAATCGCTGGGGGAAAAAGGGGTTGACCTGAGCGGCAAGCCGGTCCGCGTGCTGTCGACCTCGCTGGGCATCGCCCTGCTGGCCAATGCGCTGTTTGTTCCGGGCGCCTCAGTGGCAAGCGGCAGCTCATCGGCTGACGAGCCGACGCTCGTGTCCTGGTCTACGGAAGAGGTTAAAGCCTATTTCGACAAAAATGTAGACTGGAACATCCCGTATCCCGAAGAGACGGAGGAAGCGGCTCAGACGACCGCTGCGCCGGGCGTCGCCACATCGAACGGGACAACGGTTATTAATAATTACGGCGGGTATAACTCCGGCTTCGGCTGGGACGATCTGCTGCTGTACCACATGTTGTTTAACAGCGGCTCCAGCTATTCGCCAAGCAGATGGTATGATCATCGCAGGGCCTATTATGGAGGCACACGGAACGTCTATAAACCGCGCACTTATGACAGCACCAAGTTTCAGAACAAGCCGGTGACCGGCTCGGTGGTCAAGCCGAGGACCTCGACCTCCACGACGGGCACCATTACGAGACGATCCACGTCTTCCAAGGCGGGCGGCATCGGCGGAACATCAAGCGGCCTGAGCTCGTCCAGCTCAAGCTCGAAATCGAGCCTCGGCGGGGGCTCCCGGTCCAGCTCGGGCAAGAGCAGCGGGTTCGGCGGATGACGGAGCCCGTATTTCAGTGGCTGGAGCATTCCGTGGAAGACCGGGCCTCCAAGGTGGAGGAACTGGGCCGCCTGGGCTTTACGTGGGCCGATCTGGAGGACGAGGAGTATTGGCTGGACGGAGTCGCCGTCATGCGGGAGAGCATATACCGGGAGCTTGAGGAGGCTTCCGCCCGGCTGTGGGCGATTCTCGATAAAGCGGCGCGCTATATCTACGGGAGACATGACCTGTACGCCCTGCTGGGCATCCCGGAGGTGCTGTGGGAGATGCTGGATACCTCGCCGCTTCCGCCGCCTGGGCTGATCAGCCGATACGCGAGATTCGACTTCGCTGTGGACGAGGGCGGCAGCATCAAGCTGCTGGAGCTGAACGCCGATACACCGACCGGCTATGTGGAGGCGTCGATCGCGACGCCGTGGGTATGCCGGCAGACGGACATTCCGACGGTGAATGGCAGGATGCCGGAGCTTGTAGCTGCGGCCTGGGGCGAGGAACGGCCGGATACCGCCGCCTGTGTGGACTACGGAACCCATCTGGAGGATTCCGGCACAATTGAAGCGCTGGTAAGGCACAGCGGCCTTGATATAGAGTACGCCGACTGCCTGGAGTTAACAATTGACGAAGGAACGGTCAAAGACGGGAAGGGGCGCGTTATTAACCGGATGTTCGCTCTCTATCCGAAGGAGTGGATGGCGGTGGATGAGGGCGGCGATGCCCTGGCCTATGCGGTGGAGACCGGACGCTTGACGCTGTTCAATCCGCCCCCCAGCATTTTGCTCCAGTCCAAAGGATTAATCGCCGTAGTCTGGGGTATGTATGAGCTGGGATTTTTGTTCAGCGGGGAAGAGCGGGAAGCAATCGCCAAATACGTTCTGCCTACCTATAACAAGCCTGTATTCTCGGGGGACTTCGTGTCCAAGTCGATGTTCGGGCGCGAGGGCGGTTCGGTGCGCATGTATGACGAGACCGGCCGCCTTGAGCTTGAGGATGAGGACGGATTCGACAGCAGCGTGCTGTTTCCTTCCGTGTACCAGAAGAGAGCGGAGCTCTCCCGGATTCAGACTTCGGCGGGCGAGCTTCACCTGCTGACCGGAATGTTCATGATCAATGGACAGCCCTGCGGACTGCTGGGCCGGGGCGGAGGCCCCATTACCGGAAATACGAGCCATTTTATTGCAATGGGAGTGAGATAATTTGCGCGAGAATGTATATAACACGCCGGGAACGCGCCGACGCGGATTGCGCGGAGGGCGGCCGCTGCGCTTGGTTTCCCTGCTGCTGATCGCGGCCGTGCTGGTTCTGGCTGGCTGTTCTAACAATCCGGACAGCATATTCTCCAGAGATTCCGGAGCGGCAACGACCAGTGATGTGGCACGGGTGCCGTGGGATTACCGGGTGGTTGAGGGGACGGTCGGTGACCTTATAGGCAGCGATATGACCATCCTGCCCAATAATGATATGCTGCCCAATGACGGCAATTACGCAACAGGGGACAAGATCTATACGCTCCAGTATATGGACGCCGAAATCACGACGGATGCCGATCAGAAGAACCAGGTCCGCCTGTCTTCCTGGTCTACGATCAAATCCTACAAGGATTTGAAATCGGCCACGGCAGACCTGAAGAACCTGAAGGTGTCGGTTACGACGGATGTCGATCTGATCGGTGTCTACAAGACGAAATACAAAGACAAGACAAGAAACTTTGCCGTAGTAGAGCTGCCTTCGGGCAACCGGATCAAGCAGCCGATCGACGATAAGCGCTACACCGCGATGGCGAAGAAAAAGACAGTGCCGGTTGTGTTGGAAGAGGTTCATGATTTCGCGGATTATGATTTGGCTTATGCAAAATTTCGGGGGTGGGCGAATTGACGGTCGTTGTCAATATTCTGGTTAGTGTAATTTTCATTATCGTGCTTCAACTTTTGGGCATGCTGATCTTTAGCTGGATAACCCCGTTCAAGGATATGGAAGAGCTCAAGAACGGCAATGTGGCCGTAGGACTGGCGCTTGGCGGTAAATTTCTGGCGACGGCCATTATTCTCGGAGTAGCGGCCTATACGAACTCGTCGATCTGGTTTATGGCGCTCTGGTTCGCAGTCGGCTATGTCTGTCTGGTGGCGTCTTATTGGATTTTCGAGCTGGTCACGACCGGCTTTAAAATCTCCGACCAGCTGAAGCAGGGCAATGTCGCCGTCGGCACGCTGCTGTGCATGGTCTTTATCGGAACTGCGTTTGCAGTCAGCAGTCTAATTATTTAACCATTTGAAGGCCCGCAGGGCTGTCCATAAAGCCGTCAAGCGGTGGGCAGCTATGCGGGCTTTTGCGAAAGTGCGAGGGGGCGACTGCCATTCACTTTTTGTTAAAGCTGTCAACGATCATGACCCAAGTCAGGAAAAGAACGATCGGCCTGAGTATTCTCTTGTTTGTCGCGTTCAGCGCCACGGTCGCCTATGTGCTTGAACCGGACACGTTCGGCAGTTGGTTCAATTCGTTCTATTGGGTGATGACGACGATGGCGACGGTCGGGTACGGCGATTTTTTCGCAAAGACGGTCATCGGCAAAGTCTTTACGATTTTTCTATACATTTTCGGCATCGGGCTGCTCAGCTTGGTCATTGGAAAGGTTATTGATTCTATTGCGGAAATCGGAAGGCAGAGGAGGGTGGGCAAGTTGCCGTTTTTGGGAGGGAATCATGTCATTCTCATTAACTGGAGTAAAAAGGCGCAGGCGGCGGTAGGCGAAATTCTCAGCTATACCCCGGACAGCCATATTGTCATTATCGACGAATCGGGCCAGCATCCGCTGGAGCAGATGAACCAGGTTCATTTCATCAGCGGCGATCCTTCCTCCGACGAAATTCTGGTGAAGGCGGGTCTCCCCAAGGCGAGAGCGGCCATTATCTTTGGGGATGTACGGATCGACGAGGCCGCGCTGGTGGACGGCAAATCGCTGCTGATCGCCTCCAGCATCGAGCGCATTTCGCCGAATGTACATACCACGGTGGAAATCATGCAGGAGAAGAACGTACAGAACTTCCGGCATGTTCAGGTCAACGAGTTCGTGCTGTCGCATGACGCCGTATCCCGGCTGGCGGTAAGAGCCGCGCTGCAGGAGGGGAATCCCGAGGTGATCGCGCAGCTCATCAGCCGCTCGCATGGCGACGACATCTATGAGGTGCCGGTCGACCGGTCATGGGAGACCTACGGGGATGCGTTTCAGGGCCTGCTGCGCCAAGGCGCAACTCTAATCGCCGACCGGCACGATCTGGGCATCAACCGTAAGCTGGACGATCCGATCCCGGCGGATGCGAGGCTGTATGTCGTCTCCGACGAGGCCACCTACCGAAAAATTGCAGGCAAAGGGTGACGGCCGGCAAGGATAACCCTGCTGTGGAGGAGAGTGCTGTGGCGACGATCAAACCACTGAGCGAAGTATCGCTGAAGACGGTTCTGGAATCTTGGAATGCGTGTATATGGAGCTGGAATTGACGGACGCCGCTCCGTCGGAAAGCAAACGGCGGTATACGGAAGATTTTTAAAGAGAATGTTCATTCTGGTGAAATCTTTACCCGAAAGAAGGGTAAATTAATACAAGATGTCTAATTTATTCAGAAAGAGGGATTTATAATGAGAGAAGGCATTCATCCGAAATACCAGCCGGTCATTTTCTATGACGCGAGCGCGGACTTTAAGTTCCTGAGTGCTTCTACCAAGTCTTCGAACGAGACCATGGAGTGGGAGGACGGCAATACATACCCGGTCATCCGGGTCGATTCAAGCTCCGCTTCCCATCCTTTCTACACGGGCAGACAGAAGAATATCGACACCGGCGGCCGTATCGACCGGTTTAACCAGCGGCTGAACTACAAGAAATAATGAACCTCCACAAAGGACCATTCGTACCAAGGCTCCCGCCTTTTGCGAATGGTCCTTCTTAGTGGCCGATTTTGGTGGCCGTTTTTACGATACTTTACGGAACAGCGATCTCCAGCCGAACACCTGCACCTTGACGAGCAGCTTGCTCAGCCAGTACGCCAGCACGTAGAGGAGCAGGAACAGCAGCACGAAGGGGCGGAATACGAGCCAAAGCACAACCCATATGAGAAAAAACTGCCACCTGCCGAGCCGCTTTCTTACTACAAACGGCATAAGCAGAACGCGGTAGAACCAGTATTTCTTTTGCAAGCTGTTTAAATACTCGCTGCGGATTTGCGCATCCGTGGGGTCGATCCGGACCGCGTTCTTCATGAACTCGATCTCTTTGCCGTAATCGCCCCTTCTATCCGCCGCCCAGGCCAGATACAGAAATGTCTGGTCGTCTTCGGGATCATAGAACAGCGCCATGCTCTCCGATGAGAGCGAACCCTCAAAGTCCCTCATGTTGGCGCGCAGATAGCTGTCCGCGGCCAAGTACAGGGAACGCTCCGGCGCAAGCCGAAGCGCGTGGTCCATCTCCTCTCTGGCTGCTTGGAAATCCCCTTTTTTATGAGCAAGGTTGAATTTAAGAAAAGGATAATAGTTTTCCAGCGGGTCAATCCGCTGCGCTTCCTCCGCCGCTTCCAGGAACAGTTTCTCCTTGCCTTGGGAGTAGAGCGTCATGGTCCGCACGAACCAGGCCATCGCATTCTCCGGATCATAGCGCAGCGCCTCGGCAGAACAGTGCATCGCCTCTTCATGGCGGCCCGCTCTCATATGAATTTGCGCCAGCAGACCGTATGCGTCGGCATTCTCCGGATCTTCGAGTATCCACTGCTGGGTTTCCTGGACCGCTTCCGCAAAGCGCCGCCAGTTCATCAGTTGGAAGGCCCGCTCATAGTGGGAGGCATCCGGGCCGTGCAAGCTCATGGACATCACCGCCTGTTCATTTGATTCGGTGGGTCTTTACGTATTCGAGCACCTGTTCATAGTCCTTGTTGATGTCGCTGAAGGTAGCGTAGTTCTTCGCTGTGGAGAACCAGTCCAGTGTCGTCGGCTTACGGCCTTCAATACTCGACTTGATGTCTTTGTCCGTAATCGGCTGGATGCTGCCGCTCTCAAGAGAACGCTCGATGGCATGCTCAACCGCATCCCTGACGATTTGCTCCAGATCGGCGCCTGAGAAATGCGTCGTCATCTCGGCCCAGCGTTTCAGGTTCAATTGTTCCTGCGGCTTGCCCTGAAGCTTCAGGCCGAGAATAAGCTCCCGCTCCGCCGGTTCGGGCGGCGGAACAAAGAACAGATGGTTGAAGCGCCCTGGCCGCCGCAGCGCCGAATCCAGGTACCAAGGGGTATTCGTCGCGCCGATGACGAGCACCTCATGGTTGAAGGATTGCAGTCCGTCGAGCTCGATCAATAGCTGATTGACCAGCATGCGGTTATGGTGCTGCTGCATGTGATGGCGGCTTCCGCCCAGCGCGTCGAGTTCGTCGATGAACATGACGCAGGGCTTCTCCTGGCGCGCTTTTTCAAAGAAATCATGCAGATTATGCTCGCTTTCACCAATGTACATAGAAAGAATGGCCTGCAGTTCGACATGCAGGAAGTTGGCGTTGATCTCTCCGGCGATCGCCCGGGCGAGGAACGTCTTGCCGCATCCGGGAGGGCCGTACAACAGGAGACTGCCTCCAGCCGACTTCCCGAAGGCCTGGAACATTTCCGGCTGCTGAAGCGGCAGAATAAAGTTCAGGCGGATTTTTTTCTTGAGCTCTTCCATCCCGCCTACATCCTGAAAGCTGACCTGCGATTGTTCGGTTTCGACTAGGCTGCTCTTATTACCGTCGAATGATATCACCTTCAGTTTCGGTCTGATCCGGTTCTTGTCCTGCTCGTCATGAGGCACGGCATTCACGCCCTTTCACCCAAAAAGCCTCTTCTTGATTCAGAAGATGCAACTTAACTAGTATTATAAGCAATCAAAAAAAGAGACGCAATTTGCTCCGATGGCAATTCAAATATTGGAAGAAATAGGATATAATTAGTCGAAGCAAAATATGAAAATAGGAGAAATGTTCATGCCGTGGATGAAGGGATATCCGTATTATTTGCTGCTCAGCGGAACAATCAGCCTTTATATGGGCATTTTCGCCTGCCGGTTCAGAAGACTGCCGGGCAGGCGCTATGCTTGGGTCCTTCTAATCTTGATCGCTTTTGGGCTAGTCTCAACCGCTGCAGAGATCATGGCTTCCTCATTCAATATTAAGCTGTTGATGCGAGACTTGCAGCAGCTTCCTCTATTGTTCATCCCTCTGTTCGCCTATGCTGCCGTCAGGGACTATGTCTCTCCCTTGCCCAGCAGATTTCCGGGGAAGCTGGCGCTTCTGTCCATTCCCCTCGTCCTGGATATTGCTCTTATCTTCACTGACCCTTACCATCATCTAATGCGCAGCTCGGTAGGGCTGGTCAATACAGGCGGAATCATCGGAATTATGATGCAGCCCACGCTGCTTAGCATGGCGCTGATTGCATATGATCAGGTCTTAAGCCTGTATGCGGCTTTTCTGCTCGCAGCGTCGCTTAAGGCCGTCCCGGGGCATAAGCTTAAGCCGAATGTGCTGCTGCTGCTCGGAATGCTGATTTCGGTGATTTCGGGCATTGCAATCCCCGCTCTGAAGATCACCTTCACGGGATTTACGGTCCTTACTCTGCTGCCGTCCGTTGCGGTCGTGTTCTTTACCATCTATCGCTACCCGCAGCTTTCGCCGGTGCCCTCTGTCTCTGATCACTTGCTTGGCAGCGCTGTAGAGGGAATGGTGCTGACAGACCGGAACGGCGTTATTCTCAGCATTAATGAGACGGGTGAGAAGCTGCTGACCCGAATGTTCGGTCCCGCTCCGTTCCGCTGGTTGGGCCTTAGTATCCTGCCTTTTTTGCAGCAGTATTCTAGTATTCTGGGTTGTTATGAGAATCAGTGTGGAGGGCGGATTGAACTGGAGCCTGCCGAAGAGGAGAATTTGTATTGCAGTATATCCTTGATACCGCTGGAAGGAAGTCCCGAAGAGGGTGCAATGCTGATGATGATCAGTGATTACAGCGACAAAAAACGCTATGAGCGCGAACTGGAGTACCAGGCTTCCATTGATGATTTGACGGGTCTGTACAACCGCAGGCATTTCCTGAATACTTTCAATTCCCGGGAGTACAGGGAGGGGGAAGGGATGGCCATGCTGCTGATGGACATTGACGATTTCAAGCAGGTTAATGATGCATACGGGCATTTGGCCGGCGATCAAGCGCTGGTATCGTTTTCCTGCAAAATCCGGAATTTCTGCAAAAATGGGGCCATCGCGGGAAGGTTGGGAGGAGAGGAATTTATGCTCTGCCTTTTTGCCCGGGATGAAGCGGAAGCATTGGACAAGGCGGAAGCCATCCGCAGAGCGGTGGTAGGGCATACCCTCATGCTGGAAGACGGGCGCAGCATCCATCTGACGGTCAGCATCGGGATGATTTATACGGAAGACCCGGACATGCCTTTTGAACAGCTGTACCGTGAGGCGGACGAAGCCTTATACCTATCCAAGACAAACGGCAAGAATAAAGTGACTGTGGGCGGCCATTCCTCGGTCTCCTGATACGTATTGTATATCGAATTCATTGACTGAGATTTCTCCCGTGCTGTGGGAGACCTCGATATTTTTTTACTTTATTTTGAAAAAAAGCTTTATTAATCCCTAATTTATGAGGTATAATTTGCCATAAGGAAGAAAATTTTGTAATTTGTGAAGGTGAGAAAATGTGGGTTCTATTAAAGGATATGTCTGATGAATCGTTAATACTATTTTTACTTGCAGATCTAGCTTACCTTACATTAATGATCCTATGCCTGAGGCAGAAGTAGCAGCCTGGTATGTCTCACCAATTAATTTCGATGATGGAAGTTTGCGGAATACCCCGTTCTTTTGGATGCGTGCAAGCGGCGGACTTATGCTACAATGGGTTTGCAGGTCCAAGCGGGAGGATGAACAATTATGAACCAGAATATAAACGAGCAGGAAATGATCAGGTTCATCGCAGGCAAAACAAAGGCTGATCCGAAGGCGATTACCCTTATTCTAAAGCATGAGCAGACCTTTATTAACAGCGCCAAGGCTAACGCCAAGGGTGAAGTTGACATCGACAGCGATGATCTGGTCGACTACGTGCTCAGCCGCCGCGATGTGAAGCTGGACGAGCTGATGGTGGAGAGTATTTTGGATGCGGAGATGGACTATTTGATGGATAAGGGATTGGCTGGATATTTGGATTAAGTTCCTGCAGCAGATCAGGGTATCTTGTCAATGGGGCTGTCCCCAAAGTGTTCGTATCATAGGGAAACAACCCGAAAATGACCTCGAAATCTACGGTTAAGTGGAGGACGAGGTCTTTTTTTTTGCTTTCCGGTCGCTAAACCCGCTGGATACGAGTACCGCGCAAGGTATCATCCCATTGCGGGTTTCGATTCTCCTTCGGCTGGCTCATGCTCAACCAGAGCATACTTCTCCCAGGCCCGGCTGCGCCAGCGGAAATACATAATGACCGCCCGCAGCCACTCGTCGGCCGCATTGGCCAGCCAGACCCCGGCAAGGCCAAGATGAAGCTGGAAGGCGAGCACATAGGCCAAGGGCAGACTCATGCATACCATGGAGATCAGCCCCATGTATACCGGAAAATGGGCGTCTCCTGATGCCCGCAGGGAATTGATGATAATCAGGTTGGTGGTCCGCCCTGTCTCTAAGAAGAAGCTGAGCAGCATCACCTGAGCCCCCATTAGAATGATGTTCTCGTTGTCCGTGAACAGCCCGAAGAGCGGGATGCGGAAGGCGATGGCAACTGCGTCAATGAGTACGGTGGCGAGCAGCGCCCATTTGACGCTTTGGAACACCCGCTTGTAAGCCTCCTGCGGCCGACGCGCGCCCACAAGGTGACCGACGATAATGGAGGTGCCCATAGCTGCCGCCATGCTGAACAGGTATACATAGCTTGAAATATTAAGCGCATATTGGCGGGTCGCTAGGGCTTCCGCGCCCAAATAGGTGATATACAGCGTGAACACGAGTTGGCATGCCTGGTAAATAATCGACTCGAAAGCGGAAGGGACGCCGATTTTCAGTATTTTCATGACATAGCTTTTGCTTAGGAAGATATAAGAAGACCACTTGATGCGCACTTCCATGATCCGGTACATCAGCAGGAAGAACAGGAACAGGCAGATCAGGCGGCTGAGCACGGTTGAAATGGCCGCGCCCTGCACGCCGAGCGCTGGGAAGCCGAAGTGGCCGAAGATCAGAATATAGTTGCCGATCACATGTAGAATGTTCATAAGCAGTGACAGCAGCATCGTCTGTTTAGTGAAGCCGTGGGTGCGGATCGTGGCCGCAAGGGCGTTAATCAGCGCCTGGAAAAAAATAAAACCGCCGACAATAACAATGTACGTCTTTCCATAGACAAAAATATCACCCTGTATGTTAAGGATGGACAGCAGGGTTCCTCCGAATACGAGGAAGATCATGCTCAGCAGAACACCTAAGCCGAGACTAAGCGTAATGGAGCTTGCGGTAACATCCGCCGCTTCGAGCAGCTTTCTGGAACCGAGATACTGGGAGATGACGATGGCCGCGCCGTTTCCGACTACGCTGAGCACGAGGATGGCGATTTGGATGATCTGGTTCGCCGCCCCTACGCCGGATACGGCATCGTCCGAAACGGAGCTGATCATAAACGTGTCTACCGTGCCCATCAGCATGAACAGGAACAGTTCGAGGAAGATCGGCCAGGTCAGCTTGATGAGACTGATTTTTTCATGGGAGGGGCTTTCATTTTCCGTCTTGTTCACAGCGGTGTCAGCAGCCATGAGGGTCACCTTCTTCTTGTAAAGTCAGGATTCTCCGTTGATTCCAAAGGACAATATTAGCACAGCTGTTAGTTAAAATCATCCCTTTTTCCCGCGTGACTAAAAGATTATGGATTTCTGAAATTTTCTGCGGTTTTGCACAGTAGTATCCTCCAGGTGACTACGCCACGGCAAAGTGCCTACTTCCTAAAAGGAAATGTACTGTCTACAATAGGCGTAGCAATAAATTATATAATCACGAAGGAGCTATGACCCTATGAAATTGCAATTGGCGCTTGATTTGGTAGACATTCCCGGAGCGAAAGAAGTGGTGGCGGAAGTTGCTGACTATATAGATATTGTTGAAATTGGAACTCCGATCGTGATTAATGAAGGACTGCACGCTGTAAAAGCGATCAAGGACGCTTTTCCGCAGCTTACGGTATTAGCCGACCTGAAGATTATGGACGCGGGCGGTTACGAAGTGATGAAAGCCTCTGAAGCGGGCGCGGATATTATTACCGTACTCGGTGTTTCCGACGACTCCACGATCAGAGGCGCGGTTGATGAAGCCAAGAAAAGCGGGAAGGAAGTTCTCGTAGACCTGATTAACGTCAAGGACATCAAAGGCAGAGCGGCAGAAGTGGACGCTCTCGGCGCTGACTACATCTGCGTTCATTCCGGCTACGATCATCAAGCCGAAGGCAAGAACTCCTTTGAAGATCTGCAGGCGATCAAGAGTGTGGTCAAGCAGGCCAAGACAGCCATCGCGGGCGGCATCAAGCTGGACACGCTGCCTGAAGTGATCGAGGCGAAACCGGATCTTGTCATCGTAGGCGGAGGCATTACCGGACAAGATGACAAAAAGGCAGCGGCTGCCGAAATGAAACGTCTTGTCAGCCAGTCTTAAGCCGCCGATGAACACCGTACAATACGCGGAGGAAATTATCAATGAGCTGCAGCGGTCCGTATCCCGGATTCCCGTGCAGGAAGCGGAGGAACTCGCCGAACGGATTTTTCGCGCAAACCGGATATTCCTTGCGGGAGCAGGAAGATCCGGTCTCATGGGGCGGGCGTTCGCTATGCGGCTGATGCATGCGGGCAAGGAAGCTTATGTGGTTGGAGAAACGGTGACTCCCGGTATCGCTGAGGGAGATTTGCTTATCCTCGGCTCCGGCTCGGGAGAGACGCAGAGCTTGATCACGATGGCGAATAAAGCCAAGGTACTCGGCGCGGGCGTAGCCGCGCTTACGATCAACCCGGAGTCGACGATTGGACGTCTGGCCGATGATACGGTGAAGCTGCCCGGAGCGGCGAAAGATCAGGCGGCAGGAAGCGGCTCAACGATTCAGCCGATGGCCTCGCTGTTTGAGCAGACGCTCCTTCTGTTCTATGATGCCGTTATATTGCGGCTAATGGATAGAACGGGGCAAACGACAACCCAAATGTTCGGCAAGCATGCCAATCTGGAGTAGCGGCGCAGCATGCGTTCAGATAATGGAGAAACCCACGTCTTTCACAGGGCGCAGGGTTTCTTTTCGTTTAAATTAGGGACTTAGTACCGTTGACTCACTATTTTATATAGAATAGGTTTGAATTAATAGATATTTTTGGGTAAGGAGATTGTAATATGGAACAAGTATGCATTGTATTTAACTTTAATGGAGTGTTGGTGAATACCAGATCACTAGCCGTTCAACTATTTAACCAGATCGCTGCAACTAAAGGCTTCCAGAGTATTCAACCTGACCAGGTGGAAGAACTTAGCCGCTTATCCATCCGAGACCGTTGTAAATTATTAGGGGTACCTTGGTACCAGATGCCCATCGTTGGAATGTTAATTAAAGCAGGTTACCAGGATGCTTTCCCTACGATGAAAGCCGTGAATGGAATTTCAAAGCTGCTTCATGATTTAAAGGCTCGGAATATTAAAATCGGTTTTATTACATCCAATTCCCAACATGCTACCCGCGAGTTTCTTCAAAACAATCAAATGGATTTCTTTGATTACGAGTATTTTTCATCTAATCCTTTTACGAAATTTAGAGACCTGGATCAGTTTTGCAAAAAATTTAACTTAAAAAAAGAGGACCTCATTTATGTTGGCGACGAACTGCGAGATATCAGGGCTGCTAATCGGTCAAGGATAAAAAGCATTGGTGTAACCTGGGGCTATGATTCATCCCCACTTCTGCAACAAGGGAAGCCGACTTTTATTGCTGCCAAGCCTGATGATATCTTGAGCTTCATTGAAGGAGAATAAAGGATGTCTTTCATTTTCTTTTTCAGCTTCATTATAGGTACAGTGCTTCTTGTCACTCGCTCTAAAGAAAACGAATCGATTCGATGGCTGGCGCTTTGTAATTACTGTGCCTCAATAGGCGCTTTATCAAATGTTCTTAGAAACAATACTATACCTGCATTTAAAAACAATGGAATCTATGAAACCGTGATTTTTTTCTTGCACGAACTCTCTATATATTTCCAGTTTTTGGGACAATCTATAGCACCGTATGCAGTTTTAATGTATGCAATAGTTTTTACAAAAGTAACCCATTCAAAAATTAAAAACAGATTAGCAATTGTATTATTTATACCCGTAATTCTAATGATTTTCAGGACAAAATTTTATCCTGAGCTAGATCTTGATTTTATGTTCTTGCTTATTTGGTCTACTCCTTACTATTGTGCAGCCACTTATCTAATTTTTAGATCATGGTTTTCAGAAAAAAACCAAGCAATTAAAAAAAGCAAGTTCAATGCACTTGTTATTGTTGTCCCGATCTATTTAGGTGTCTATATTTTCAATAATATACCTGCTGCTTTTAAAATAAAAAGTGAAACATTTCTCATGACTCTTCCAGTCATTTTTGGAGTAGGTTATTTGCTGTTTGTTATCTATATTTTTTTATCCGGGGTCTTTGGATTAAAAGTGAAAGTGGAGCAACAGGCTCTTGACCGATCTCTCCAAATCATGAGTTCCGGTACGGCTGTACTTAACCACACCATAAAAAACGAAATTCACAAAATCAAGTTTTTTTTCCTCATCGCTCAGGAGGCTGCCGAGAAGAACGATCTTATAGAAGCAAAGGAAGCTATTAAATCGGCATTGCCAGCCATTGAGCATATCGACCACATGATTGAGCGAATAAAATCCAAAACCGAAGAAATTGTTCTTAGAGAAGACCGTCACCATTTGAATGATATCCTATTATCCTCTGTTCAGGGGTTTCAAGGTGTTCTTAAAGCACAAAAAATACAAATCGAAGTCAGCCTTTTAGAAAATGTCGAAATGGAGTGTGACGATGTACTCTTAGGCGAGGTTATTAAAAACCTTCTTAATAATGCCATT
Organism: Paenibacillus durus; assembly: GCF_000756615.1. Lineage (NCBI taxonomy): Bacteria > Bacillati > Bacillota > Bacilli > Caryophanales > Paenibacillaceae > Paenibacillus > Paenibacillus durus. The sequence goes on along the minus strand of NZ_CP009288.1, from coordinate 5,792,841 downwards.
GAAGCTATTAACCAAGGGGATCAGGGGCTTATTAAGGTGAAATTATACCGTATTAAAACAGAGATCGCGCTTGAGATTGAGGATAGTGGTATAGGCATTCCAAACGGAGAACTAGCCAGGATCATGGAGCCCTTTTTTTCCACCAAAAAAAATTCAAAAAATCATGGTTTAGGGCTGAGCTTCTGTTACAACGTTATGAAAGCCCATCAAGGGACAATTACATTTAACAGTGTTGAAGGTATAGGAACTTCCGTTGTCCTTCACTTCCCCAAAAAGAGAATTGTGACGTCTGCATAAACTCTCGAAAGGGATGATATATTATGGAGAATAAGATTAGAGTAATTTTAGTTGAGGATGAACCTTTCTGGCAAAAGAATATTTCAAAATACATTAATAAAGAAAATGATATCGAGGTCGTACGGATTATTGATAATGGGCCCGATGCTGTTGAAGCAACAAAGTCTCTTGAATTTGATGTCATATTGATGGATATAAATTTATCCAGGGCGAATTTAGACGGTCTAATGGCAATTAGAGTTCTAAGTCAAGCGGGCCATAAGGTCATAGCGTTAACTGCGATAAAAGAGCAAGAAGTCATAGCCCAGTCTTTTAAAAGCGGAGCCGTAAATTTTATAAATAAAAGTAGTCTCGTTGACATATTACGTGCAATTCGGGATGCGCATATGAACCAAATCTATATTCATCCTGACGGCTCTGAGGTTTTAAGGAAGGAATATTTGAAAGAAATCAGGCTGAGTAAAGTTCTTACTCCATCGGAACGGCAAGTATACGATCTAAGATCGAGAGGTCTTAATAAGACCCAGATTGCCGGACAGCTCCATAAGTCCATTAGCACAATTAAAAAACAAATTCGATTCGTAAAAGATAAGCTTAAGGAGCAAGGTATTAGTTTTTAGGGGGTCCATAAATTTGGACCTCCCTTTTTATGGGCAACTGGATAATAATAGAAAAGTGAAAGGGATTTTGCTTGGAAAATATATCAAATGCCATTCTAAATTATTCGGGTTTTCAACCGTCTAATCGACTTGGAGGCGGTCAACTTGAAAGAGCTGGAACAAATGATCGAACAAAAGAGGGTGGTGCTCTATCTATTTGCAAAAATGTATGGAGCTAAGGATCAACGGACGATTAATAAATCTGTAGAATTAGATAAGCTATTGAATACTTATTTGCGCCGGAAAATACACCAACAACATGGGCCGACTGCATGAATGGTTAAACCTTAAGGATTGTTCGCAGCCGCTTGCCCGCTCGAAAGTCCAAACCGCCATGTTTACGCCAGGTCCTCACGGAACTTGCTCTCTTTCGGGGCGGCATGCGTTTCTTTTTTGTAGTATGATATCTACAAGAGGAGGCTGGAAACATGGCGACGGAGATCAAGGACCGGATCAATCTTAAGGAAATTAACTGTGAAAAAGAGCTGACTCTGGCCGTCATCGGCGGAAAGTGGAAGCTGATTATTCTATGGCATCTCGGCCTGGACGGCACGAAACGGTTCAGCGAGCTGAAGAAGCTCATTCCCCATATCACGCAAAAGATGCTGACGAACCAGCTCCGGGAGCTGGAGGAGGATCGGCTTGTGCTGCGCAAAGTGTATGCGGAGGTCCCTCCGAGAGTAGAATACTCTTTGACGGAATATGGTCAAAGTCTGATGCCTGTCCTGCGCATGATGTACGACTGGGGCAAGAACTACGGGGAAAATGTCATTTGGAAAGACGGACGACCGGATGAGGAAGAGGCTTAAAGCACCGTCTGAGCAACCGTCTATTACGCATAAAGAAGCCTCCTTGCTTGGCAGTTCAGCCAAGGTTTGGAGGCTTCTTGCATGAGGCGCGAGGTGGATCAGGCCTGCTGTTCGAACAGCTTGGCAATCTCGATGATCACTTCGGTCGCTTTAACCATCGTATCGGCTGAAATATATTCGAACTTCCCGTGGAAGTTCTCCCCTCCAGCAAAAATATTGGGCGTCGGCAGTCCCATATAAGACAGTTGGGAGCCGTCGGTGCCGCCGCGAATCGGATGGACAATCGGCGTAATGCCAAGATTTGTCATTGCGTTATGGGCAATATCGACGATATGGCGTACGGGCTCGATTTTTTCGCGCATATTGTAATATTGGTCATTGAGCTCCAGTACGATGCTGTTTTCCCCGTAAGTCTGTCTGAATTCATCGATCAATGTCTGGATAAACGCCTTCCGTTCTTCGAACCGTTCCCGGTCAAAGTCCCGGATATTATAATTCAGCCGGCTGATTTCCACAGTACCCTGGAATGACGTTAGATGGTAGTAACCCTCCTTGCCTTCCGTGAACTCCGGCGATTCCCCAGCGGGCAGCCGTTCGTGAAAAGCCATGGCGATTTTGGCGGAGTTGATCATCTTTCCCTTGGCTGTTCCGGGATGGACGTTGACGCCGTGAAAGGTAATCCGTGCCGCCGCCGCATTGAAGCTCTCATACTCCAGTTCTCCGAGCGGTCCTCCGTCCATCGTGTAGGCGAACTTGGCGCCGAAGGCGGCCACATCGAATTTATGCGCGCCGCGTCCGATCTCCTCGTCAGGCGTAAAGGCGACCCGGATTTTGCCGTGCTTGATTTCCGGGTGCTGCTTCAAATAATGCATGGCTGTCATAATTTCGGCGATGCCGGCTTTGTCATCCGCGCCAAGCAGAGTAGTGCCGTTGGTCGTAATCAGAGTCTGCCCCTTATATCCGCTGAGCTCCGGAAAGTTTTTTGGAGAAAGGACGACATTCAGCGCTTGGTTCAGCACGATATCGCCGCCATCATAGGATTCCACAATCTGCGGACGCACGCCTGCGCCCGACATATCGGTAGCGGTATCCAAATGGGCGAGAAATCCGATGACGGGGACTTCTTTGCTGCTGCTTGGCGGAAGCGAAGCGAACACATAGCTGTGCTCATCGACCGTAATTTCCTCCATCCCTATTTCGGCCAGCTCTTCCGCCAACTTCCGCGCCAGCACCGACTGTCCCGGTGTTGAAGGGCAGATCTTACTGGTCTCATCGGACTGCGTATCCATGCGGGCATACGAAAAAAAGCGTTCCATAACCTCTTGCTTCATGCTGTTCATCCCCTCTGTATCTTCGTAGCACTCCTTATATTATCATGTCCGGAAGGGAAACCCTATTCAGGCCATTTCGTGCAGAGGGCTTCGGCAAGAATTTCATAGGACCTTAAACGGGCGGCATGATCGTAAATCTGTGAGGTTACAATCCATTCGTCCGCTTGCGTCTCCTCCAGGATCTGCTGCATCCGCTCCTGAATAGCTGCTTTATCGCCGATAATGGCATACTGCTGCCTGCCAAGGACAAGGGACTGCTCTTGTGGACTCCACAGTTCATCCATGCTGTCCACCGGAGGCTTTAGCTTGCTGGGACGGCCGCGGATGAGGCTGAGCGCCTGCTGTTGTGAGGAGGTCGCGAGCCGCCGGGCTTCACTGGCCGTGTCCGCCGCGACGGCGCTGAGTCCGACCATGGCATACGGCTTATCGAGCACCCCGGAGGGCCGGAAGCTGGTGCGGTATAGATGAAGGGCGGGCAGCAGATAATCCGGCGCGAAGTGGCTGGCAAAGGCGAAGGGAAGGCCGAGCTGGCCGGCCAGCCTTGCGCTGAAGCCGCTGGAGCCGAGCAGCCAGATCGGGATGTTCAGTCCCTCGCCGGGAACGGCCCTTACGCCCGGAGGCCGCGAATCCGCAGCGCCGGGATTGAAATAAGCCCGGAGCTCGGCCAGCTGCTCCGGGAAATCGCTGCCGTCGCTGCCCATGCCGCGGCGGATCGCCCGGGAAGCCGGCTGGTCCGAGCCGGGCGCACGGCCAAGGCCGAGATCGATCCGGCCCGGGAACAGGGATTCCAGCGTGCCGAACTGCTCGGCAATCATCAGCGGGGCATGGTTGGGCAGCATAATGCCCCCGGAGCCGACGCGGATGCTCTTCGTTCCGGCCGCCACATGCCCGATGGCGATCGACGTGGCCGAGCTGGCGATGCCGGGCATGTTATGATGCTCGGCCAGCCAATAGCGGCGGAACCCCCAGCGTTCGGCATGCTGCGCCAGATCGAGCGCGTTCCACAGCGCGTCCGCCGCCGTGCCTTCTTCCGTGATCGGAGCCAGGTCCAGCACGGATACGGGTATATCTTGAAGCTGCTTCATATACAAGCCTCCCATATAACACGGTATATATATCATAAAGCGGTCTTAACCACTGCTAACCAGTGCAGTACAGCGATTATAGCATAACTAATCACCATTTACCTACTTTAAGTAAGTTTGGGGAGCTATACTGAATTGCCGCTATCCGGCAGAAAGCTAGGTCGCCATGACCACTTACTTTTGTTACGATAGGGAGGAAGATTTTATAAATTTGGGGGAGGAATGACATTGAACAGATATTTGCTGATTACCGCAAGAACAGAACATTTTAATCCCGAAGATGTTGCGGGGCATTATGAGCATCTTGACCGGTTAAAGAAAGAGGGTTGTCTTGAAATGTACGGCCCCTTTGGCGACGCTACGGGCGGCGCTTATCTAATATCGGCTTCCTCGCTTGCCGAAGCGGAAGAAATCGGCAATGCGGACCCGCTCATTCGGAGAGGCTCTTCAACAGTAACGGTGAAAGAATGGCGCCTGCGTTAGGAGATAAAACGATCCCCCAATAGAAATTGAGGGATCGTTCGTCTATGTTGTCCCGCCTTGTATAAGCTCTACAGGAAAGATATTTTCCATCGGCACTGCATCGCCCTGCACCTGTGCCATGATGAGATCGACCGCTTTCTGGGCCATTTCCGCAATCGGCTGGGATACGGTTGTGAGATCGGGAGAGAACAGGTCCCGGAGCGAAACGCCGTCATAGCCGACAATCTTGATATCCTGAGGCACCCGGCGTCCTCTGGCCTGGCATACTTTAAGCGCATAGGCGGCAATGATATCACTGCTGGCAAAAATGCCGTCTACATCGGGATGCTCCTCGAGTAGCCGTTCTGTCAGGCGCTCATAATCCGGAAAATGGAATCCGTGCAGATCGGTATGCATTTCTATATGCTGCAGGCCGCGCAGCGCGGCAATCTCCTTAAAGGCGTCAAGCCGCTTGAGCGCCAGCAGGTCCGGATGGGGATGGCCGCTGATATGGGCGATTTTGCGGCAGCCCTTGTCGGCCAGCAGGTTCGTTGCCAGTTCCCCGCCTTTGTAGTTATCGGAGCAAATATAAGGAACCTCGGCGCTGATCCGCCGGTCGAACGTAACTACGGGCAGGTGAATCTGGCGGTAGTCCTCCACCTCCAAGGTATGGCTGCCCAGAATGATGCCATCGACACGGCTGGAGCGAAGCATATCGATATATTCCGCTTCCTTCTGCCTGTTCAGATGGGAATTGCACAGCAGCAGCCTGTACCCGTGCAGATAGGCGTGCTCCTCGATACTGCTGATTAATTCGCCGAAGAAGGGATGAGCCGCATGCGGAACAATCAGTCCGATAATATTCGACTTGGAGCGGCTGAGCGAGCGGGCCAGCTCATTGGGCCGGTAGTTGAGCTGCTCCATGGCGCTGTATACTTTTTTCTTCAACTCTTCGCTCAAGTATCCCCTGTTATTCAGCACACGGGATACGGTAGTAACCGAGACCCCGGCCTTTAAAGCGACGTCTTTAATGGTGGGCATGTAATCGCTCCTGTCCCGGGCTCCTAAAAGAGGGAGCGCGCTTTACCGCCGCAGGCGGCGGAGCGCGTCCCGTAGGAGCATGTTTTTAAATCTTGGGATGATATCACACTCCAGCCAGCAGCGTTTCTTTGCCGGAGTGCTCATCCGTATAATGAACCGTGAACACTCGTGTCGCAAGATCGGCGGACAGTGCGGCACGGAGCGGTCCATTCGTCCATATTAATTCTAATTTGGAGCCGCCCCCGTTGTCTACTACTGTCAAATTACCGTCAAAAGCGGCATAGCTGTTGCGGAATTTCATCAGCGCGAACAGCCGCTTCAGCACGGGACGCTCCAGATTTTCTTCGACTTCTTCCTTCGTATAGAAATGCCGGTTGATATTGCGTCCGACTTTCGTTTGCTCCAGCAGCTCGATATCGTTCTTGCCGGCCAGCAGTCCGACATAATAGACCTGCGGTATGCCTGGAGCAAAGAACTGGATGGCGCGGGCCAGCACATAGGCATCGTCATCGTCGCCCAGGGCCGAATAGTAGGTGCAGTTGAGCTGGTAGATGTCCAGGTTGTTATAAGCCATTGTATTGTAGACCCGTTTCACATTGGCGCCCTGGGAGAACAGGTTGTTCTTCGTTTCCTCGATTTCCTCGGGGGTCATCAGGTCGGCGGCGTCGACGACGCCAATGCCGTCATGCGTATCCAGCGTAGTGAACTGCTTGCGCGGGCAGATGTTCAGCCAGTGGGTCAGCCGTTCCGACTTCCCGCTGTACAGCGCATGCAGCACAAGCATCGGCAACGCGAAATCGTATACCCAATACCCCTTGTCCGCAAGCTTCAACTGGATGCTGTAATGCTCATGTATCTCCGGAAGCAGCTCCGCTCCGTATGGCTCCAGAATGGCCTTGACCTCATCAAGCATTTCCCAGGTGTCGGGTTCAATAAAGAAACAGCTTGTGCCCGGCTTTTTGGTAGCGTATGCAAAGGCGTCCAGGCGGATAATCGAGGCGCCTCGTTCGGCCAGTCCCTGAAGCTGTTCCTTCACGAACTTTTTCGTCGTTTCCGAATACAGATTAAGGTCGATTTGCTCCTCGTCGAAGGTGCACCAAATTTTCTCGGTTGTTCCATCGACAAAGGTTACATCAATGTACGGCGCCCGCGGCTTGCGCTTGTAAATAGCGTCAACGTCTTCCTGCGTCGGTTCGCCGCCCGGCCAGAAGTCCTTGTACCGGATGAACAGATCGCGATAGGGGGAAGTGTCCTTGTTCTGCTGAAAATCCTTGAAATAAGCCGAGCTGCGGGAAATATGGTTAATCATGAAGTCGTACATCAAATAGAAATCGTTTGCAATCTTGGCGACGTCATTCCAGGTTCCAAACTCAGGATCGACTTCCTCATAAGTAAGCGGAGCGAATCCGCGGTCGGCGGAGGAGGGGTAAAAGGGCAGAATGTGAACGCCTCCAACAATATCTTTGAAATGAGCGGAAAGCAGTTCGGCGGTCTCTTGCAGGTTCTTGCCAAGGCTGTCTGCGTACGTGATCAGCATAATCTCATTTTTAATGGTCAATTTGATCGGCTCCTGTTCTGCTTGAAATGGTTAATAAACGTGTGAGGGACTAGAAGATATATTCAGTATAAGAGCGGTTACATTGTATGTCAACCGGTTAGCATATTAAGCTTCACAAAAAATAAAAGCGGCCATTTAAAAATTCGAACTTTCTTCCGACATATAGAAGGAGGTATAAATTAGGCCGCGAATTAATAGTAATGTCGATATTTCCCGTTTGCTGCTGAGAGCATGGTGATGGGCATTGAGGAGTGGGTTATGCATATGGGAACAAGGACAGCTTATTCCAAAAAAAGGCGAATGTGGAGCGTATTATGGCTGCTTCTGCTCTTCGTGTTAATCTGCCAGCCTGCAGAGGTTAAGGCCGTTGAAGCTAACACTTCCCAGCAGAATGTACTGATCCTGCATTCCTATCATAAAGGATTCTCTTGGACGGACGACCAGAACAACGGCATTGAAGAGCGGCTCAAGAGCTCGAAGGTTCCTCCCGTCATTTATACGGAATACCTGGACTGGAAAAGGTATCCGAGCGAGGAAAATCTGCAGCGCTTTTACGAATTGATCAAAGGCAAATACGCAAAATTACATATCGACGCTATTATAACGACGGATGACCGCGCGTTCGATTTTGCAGCCAAGAACCGAAAAGAGCTGTTAAGCGACGTGCCCATTATTTTTAGCGGCATAAATGAGGTTGGCTACGATCAAATCAAGGACCATAAGAATATCACTGGCGTCATCGAGAATATCGACCCTTCCGAAACGATCAAAATGGCGCTTTACATTAATCCCTCCATCCGAGATGTCTATCTGGTGTACGATAACTCAGAGAGCGGCTTGTCTACTGCCCAATTAGTAATTAAGAAACTGAATTCGATGAACCTTGGCTTGAAGCTCCACAGCATGAACCAAATGTCAGAAGAAGAAATCAACCGGACGGTATCATCGCTTTCTTCCGACAGCATCCTGCTGGCGACAACCTTTTATAGTGACGTTACCGGCAAAGTTACTGAGCTTGACCGGTTTTCGAGCGAACTTTCGGCCGTCAGTACGGTCCCGCTTTACTATATGTATGAATACGGACTCAATCACGGCGCATTCGGCGGAAACCTGCTCAGCGGGAGGCTCCTTGGGGAGAAAGCCGCGAATGTAGCGCTGCGCGTCCTTCACGGAGAAAGTCCAGACAGCATCCCCGTCTCTTACGCCGGAACGAGCCGCAATGTGTTCGACTACAACCAATTAGAGCACTTCCATATTAAAGTGAAGGACCTTCCTCCGGGCAGCGAGGTGATTAACAAGCCGTTCTCTTTTTACGAGACGTATCGAAGCCTGGTGCTTATCCTTATCGCGGTGTTCTCCGTGCTGATTGTATTCATCGCCGTGCTGCTGTTCCACGTCTCGGTGGTCAGAAGAATCCGGAAACAGCTGGTGGAAAGCAACGAGAGATTCAGTCTGGCGGCGTATGGCGCCGATGCGGTAATCTGGGATCTTGACATGACGACGATGACCTATTACTTCTCGGACAGATGGTACGAGCTGCTAGGCTATGAAATCGGGGAGCTTGACGAGTTCTATGTCGGCTGGAAAGGGATTATTCATCCCGATGATCTCGAACAGGAGGACCGGCAGCGGAGAGAGCATCTGTCAGGACGGTCTGCATACTATTACAGCGAATACCGTATACGGACCAAATCGGGGGAATATAAGTGGTTCCAGGCCAGAGGCAAGGTGCTGCGGAACGGGCAGGGCGGATATGTCCGGTTTGCCGGCTCGATGACAGATGTTACAGACCTCAAAGGATACGAGAGCAAGCTTCAGATGAGCTACCAGGAGCTGGAGTCGACCTATGAGGAATTGACCGCCTTGCAGGATGAACTGTTGGAGCAGTACAACAAGGTGGTCGAGAACCAGACGCTGCTTCAGGCCAGCGAGGAGAAGCACCGGCTTCTTGCTTATAACGACGAGCTTAGCGGACTGCCGAACCGCTTGTCCCTAACGGAGGAACTGAAGGAGTATATCGAAGAGAATGAGGGCGGGCAGGCCGCGCTGTACTTTTTGGACATCGACAATTTCAAATATATTAACGATACAATGGGTCATACCCTTGGCGACCGGCTGCTTATGCTGGCCGGAGAGAGGCTGCTGGGGATGGCCCAAGGCCAGAGCAGGCATTACCGGTTCGGCGGAGACGAATTCGTTATTCTGCTGAAAAATATGGAGCGGCCGGAGCAGACGGTTTTCTACGCCGAGGCGCTGATTCAGAGCTTCAAAGAGCCGTTCCAGCTCGGCGACAGCACCGTGCATGTCTCCATCAGCGTCGGCATTGCCCAGTATCCGCGGGACGGCAAGAACGCCGAGGAGCTGCTGAAGAATGCTGATATTGCCATGTACAAGGCCAAACAGGCGGGCAAAGGAACGTACGTCCTGTATGGACAGAATATGCAGCAGTATTTTGACGAACGGATGATCATTGAGAAGCATTTAAGAGGAGCAATCGATAACAACGAGCTATCCCTGCATTACCAGCCCAAGGTGAAGCTGCAGACGGGGGATCTTTGGGGATTCGAGGCGCTCATTCGGTGGAACAGCCCGGTTCTGGGATTTGTCTCGCCCCTGTCCTTTATTCGGATTGCCGAGGACTGCCGCCTGATTGTGCCGATCGGGGAATGGGTTCTGCGGAGAGCATGCCTTTTTCTTGCAGGACTTCACCGTCAAGGCATGGGTCCCTATCATATTTCGGTCAATATTTCGGTGATCCAGCTGCTGCTTGAGAATTTTACGGATACCGTGCTGAAGGTTTTGCGTGAAACGGGGCTTGACCCCCGGTATTTGGAACTGGAGATTACAGAGTCCATTTTTATGGAATCTTTTGAGGAAATCAGCGCCAAGCTGGAGTTCTTGAAGAAATGGGGAATCGGGATTGCCCTTGATGATTTCGGAACAGGCTACTCTTCCCTCAGCTATTTGAAGCAGCTGCCAATCACAACGCTCAAAATCGACAAGTCGTTTATCGACAGCATTCTTGAAGAGAAGAGCAGTATGCCGCTGGCAGGCTCCATAGTCGCTATCGGCCATGATATGGGACTAAGCGTCACCGCGGAAGGAGTCGAAACGGAGGAACAGCTGGATTTCCTGAAGAGGATGAGCTGCGACAAGGTCCAGGGCTACTATATCAGCCGGCCGATTCCCGAGAGTCAGGTGCAGTCCTGGATTCAGGAGTATAAACAAGGGGAATTGGCTGCCGAAGAACCCAAGAGAAAATCCAAATAATTAAAGGAAATCTCGATACATTTTGCACATCGGATTAAACTGGCAAACGGCTATAATCGATACTATAATGAAAATGAAATCGAATTCAATTCAGAGAGAGGAAAGTAAACATGCTCAAAAAGCTACTGACCACCGGGTCGCTCCTCATGCTGGCGCTGTTTCTGTTCAGCAGTGCGGTTTTTGCCTCACAGGTGGCGGCCTCACAGGTGGCGGACAACCTCACCAAGGATCAGCAAAAAGCACTAAAAATTATCGACATAGCTAATAAAAAAATCGACAACAAGATTGAAAAAGCAGTCGCTGAGGCGGATAAGCTTCAAGAAGATTATTTACGGGATATTAAGCGGATCGAGCTGGGTAAGGCTGCGGCGAAGCTGAGCGCCAAGCTGGATCAGGAGGACGCCGAAGCAGCCGCCGAGGTTGCGGAAATACAGGCCGCTTCCAATGAGCTTATCAATCAATTATTTACCCCTGAAAGCAGAGATTCGGCAGTAGTTGAGGAGAAAATAAACAAGCTGAACGAAAAGGTCTCTCTTAATGACGATTTGATTTCCGCACGTACTAAAGTTTATACCTATGAGCTTGACAAGCTGATTACGGATTTGTATAACGACACCTTGGAAATTGCAGACGCAGCCATCTCCGAGGCCGCCCAATTGGGAGTTGTTGCCGAGCGTTCCTGGAAGCTGGTTAAGATCGCGGATCGCGAGGTTTGGATTGATCCTATCGTCGTATCGTTATAAGGGGGGCTGAAAATTATGAAGGGCCTGAACTTGGGAAGTGAAGGACACAGCATCGCACAAGAACATGAAGGATCCTCTGACTATTTCCTATTGGCTAAGGGTGACGGCTCGGAAGTAATTTTTCAGACTATTCAGCAAGACAAACTATTCTATGTTTATCCCGGCGAAGAGGCCGACACGATGGAATTCTTCTACATACTTGAAGGAAAATGCAGCTATAAGGCTGAAGGCGAGAATATCGTCCTCAGTCAAGGCGATTATTTCTACACCCATTATCTGCAGGAAGCGGTGTATTTCAGCACCTTGACTGAGCTGAAGCTGCTGTGGTATACAACCAAGCCTGCGTTTCATCTCATCAGCCACCGGATCAGGAAACTGGAGAATATTATTAAACGAGTAGAAGAAAAGGATAATTATACGTTCAAGCACAGCGGCAGAGTGCAGAAATACTGCTTGATGATTGCCAGGATGATTAAAATGCCAAAGGACAAGCTGGAAGATTTATATTTTGCGGCTGCATTTCACGATATCGGCAAGATCCATACCCCGGAAGAAATTCTGAATAAGACGGGGCGCTTGACGGAAGAGGAATTCGAGATTGTGAAACGCCATTGTTATGACGGCTACCTCATGGTTAAGGATTTATATTACAACAATATCTGCCTAATCATCCTGCAGCATCATGAGCGATTGGACGGTTCCGGCTATCCTTACGGGATTAAGGAAGAAGAAATCCTGCTGGAGGCCAAAATTATCGGCATTGCCGATACCTTTGATGCCATGACCTCCGACCGGCCATACCGCAAAGGGCTTTCCCCCGAGATTGCCATGGACGAGCTTAAGCGGCTGTCGGGGATCCACTATGACGCCGAATTGGTCAGGCTGTTTGAACAGGTGCTAATCGCAGACGGGATACTGAAGCCCGAAGAGAAATGATCTTCCATATAAGGAGGGTCATTTTTTCATTTCTATCGCATAATCGGCAAACTCCGGCGGCAGACTCTATATCCATATATAAGTCCGGCACCGGCTGCATTATTCCTCCTGCTCCATGATTCCCTCCAGCTTCTTCCGGTCCAGCAGCGTGACCGTATCTCCTTTGAACGCAATCCAGCCATTATCGCGCAGCAGCCCCATCTCCCGGGACAGGGAAGGACGTGCGGCATTTAGATGCTCGGCCCATTCCTTGCGGGTGAAAGGCAGCCGGATCGTGTCCGTACCCTGCCGGTCCGCCCGACGCAGCAAATCATGCACAACCCGGCGGCGCAGCGAACCGGCCGACAGAATTTCAAGCTTGCGGTTGACCATGACGAGCCGCTCGGACAGATTCTCCATATACCGGGACAGCATGTCGGTGTCGGCCGCGAACAGCCTCAGCAGCTCCTGCTTGCCGATGAACATCACGGTGCTGCGCCCCGCAGAAATAATGGTGGCCGGGTATACATTCTCCCGCCGGAACAGCACCGCTTCCCCGAAGGTCTGCCCCTCTTTCAGTCTAGCAATGGTTATGCCGCCTCCGCCGGGATGAATTTTGTGAACATCCACCACTCCGGAGAGCACAATCCCCAGCCGGTCAGCAGTCTCGCCTTCGCTGATAATCATCTCCGACTTGCTGCAGTCCCGAACGGTAAAGCGCATCGTCTCCAGCATGGCGTCAAGCTCCTCTATACTCTTCCCACGGAAAAACAGACAGGTCTGCAGTACGCCAGGCTCCGGCTTCATGGAATTCCCCCAATTTTTAAAATAATTTTAGATAAACGGTAACATCCGTTACCGAATGTTCGTCGTCAGTCTACTACAATCGGTAGTAACAAGTAAAGACACAGACGGCAGACGGATGAAATTAAATAAAAGGAGCGATTATTCAATGAGCAGTATGTTTTGTTTTCAGTGCCAAGAGGCGGCCAAAGGAACGGGGTGTACGATTCAAGGGGTCTGCGGCAAGACGAGTGATGTCGCCAATCTGCAGGATCTTCTGCTGTACACGGTGAAGGGAATTTCCATTTATTCGGTAAAGGCCCGTGAGCTTGGAGTGACCGACAGCGCATCGGAACAGTTCATTATTAAGAGCCTGTTCGCGACGATCACCAACGCCAATTTTGACCGTGACGGATTTATTGCCAGAGTCAGAGAAGGGATTGTCATTCGTGACGGCTGGAAAAAGCGGCTGGCCGGCTCGCTTGCGGACGTTCCGCTCGCAGGCCATGATGCTGGGCTCTGGACGCCGGGTACGGATGAAGTGCTGGAAGCCAAGGCGGCGGCTGTCGGCGTGCTTGCAACCGGGAACGAAGACGTTCGCTCCCTGCGCGAGCTGCTCACCTACGGCCTGAAAGGCATGGCCGCTTATATGGAGCATGCCGCGGTGCTTGGCTATGATGAAGCAGGCGCGCAAGCTTTCCTTGAACGCGGACTTGCCGCCACGTTAAACGATGAGCTGACGGCGGACGAGCTGGTCGGTCTCGTTATGGAATGCGGCAAATATGGCGTTGACGTTATGGCGCTGCTGGACCGTGCCAATACAGAGACGTATGGCAACCCGGAAATTACGAAGGTGAACATCGGAGTCGGCGACCGCCCGGGCATTCTCATCAGCGGGCATGACCTGAAGGACATGGAAGAGCTGCTGAAGCAGACGGAGGGAACGGGAGTCGACGTATACACGCACAGCGAAATGCTGCCCGCCCATTACTATCCTGCTTTCAAAAAATACAGCCATTTTGTCGGCAACTACGGCAACGCCTGGTGGAAGCAAAATGAGGAATTCGCCAGCTTCAACGGCCCGATCCTGATGACGACCAACTGTGTCGTGCCGCCGAAGGACAGCTACAAGGACCGGCTGTACACGACAGGCAACACAGGTTATCCCGGCATCAAGCATATCGCGGACGGCAAAGACGGCGCTCCGAAGGACTTCTCGGCCATCATCGAGCAGGCGAAGACCTGCGCGTCTCCGACCGGAATCGAGAGCGGCGAAATTGTCGGCGGCTTTGCCCATGCGGCCGTGATGGGAGTAGCCGACCAGGTGGTCGATGCGGTGAAGACCGGTGCGATCAAGCGCTTCTTCGTAATGGCCGGCTGCGACGGACGGATGAAGAGCCGGAACTACTATACCGATTTTGCCCAGGCGCTTCCAAGCGATACGGTGATTCTGACAGCAGGCTGCGCCAAATACAAGTACAACAAGCTCGATCTTGGCGACATCGGCGGCATTCCGCGCGTGCTAGACGCGGGTCAATGCAATGACTCCTACTCGCTGGCTGTGATCGCGCTGAAGCTGAAGGAAGTATTCGGCCTGGAGGACATCAACGACCTGCCGATTTCGTACAATATTGCGTGGTATGAGCAAAAAGCGGTGATCGTGCTGCTGGCGCTGCTCTACCTGGGCGTCAAAAACATCCACCTCGGTCCGACGCTCCCGGCCTTCCTGTCCCCGAATGTGGCGAAGGTATTGGTCGACACGTTCGGCATCGGCGGCATTACGACGGTGGACGAAGACATGGAGCGTTTCCTGTCTGTCGTATAAACGTCAAAGCTATAAGAGAGAGCACACCAGATTCAACAATAAACAGGCCAGCCGAAATTCGGGCTGGCCTGTTCCTGTTCTGTAAATTCCGTCTCTAGAAGAGACGAGATGGATTCCACATGATAATTTGGCCGATTGGGGCATGCCCATTCAGACCGCCGGCCTGTGATTATCGGCTTAATGCATTGAAGATATTGGCTTCGCCTGAGCCGAACAGGGGATCTTGCCCCGGCTTCCCTAGATCGTTGGCCGTCTGCTTGATGAGCGCTTGTACCTGGGCCGGCGTATATTCCGGGTGCGCGGCCTTGATGACGCCTGCAATGCCCGCAACCTTTGGAGCTGCCATCGAAGTGCCGTGCAGCAGCGCATAGCCCGTCAGGTTCGAGGTGAAGTAAGGAGCCAGATAGGTCGGCCATGTGCTGAGCGTGCGGAAATGGAAATCCCGCTCATCGAGATTTCGGCTGGCGTCATAGACTGGACCGTTGTCCCCGCCGGGAGCCGCCACGTCGATCGTGCTGCCGTAGTTGGAATAGAACGCGATCTTGTCCGGAGACCATTGATTCGACGAAGAGACGTTGATGACGCCAGGAAGCGTACCCGGCACTTCTCTTACGGCGCTTTTGAAGGTCAGGCCGAGGTAGCCGTACGTTTGGTTCATATAATCGACCACAGCATGCGAGTCGTTAAGATTCAGCGAATCGTTGCCGGCGGCTGCCACGACCGTAACGTTTCGGCCTACGGCATACTGCAGTGCGCGCTTCCAGAGGAGAAAATCCGCCACATCGTTGTACTTGAGGCCGTTATAGGTGTATCTGGCAATGCCGTCGTACCCCCCGAGCGACAGATTGATGACGTCAACCTTGTCATTGGCAGCCTGTACGACGGCTGCGGCGATCCATGAGGTCGGCGCGCCGCCCTCTGCTGCAAATACACGGTACGACCGGATGCCGAGGCCGGGACCTACGCCTTTAACCTTGCCGTCTGCGGCTATAGAGCCTGCCACATGCGTGCCGTGTCCTTCGCGGTCCTTGATGTCGTTCGGATCGCCTGTTTCGCTGGCGTCAACACCTGCCGGGACAAAGTTCATGCCCCCGAGGAAATTCGCCTTCAGGTCAGGGTGTTCAGCGTCGATTCCCGTATCGATGACGCCTACAACCGCCTTGTGCGTGACCGTTCCGTCAGGGTTCGTCGTGCCGCCCGTTTCCAGCTTGTAGGAGGCCCCGTTATTCGTAATCCGCTGGATGTCCCATTGATAAGGCCAATACGTCTCGGCGTCCTGCGGAATATCGGTCACCGGAAGGCCGTCGGCAGCTGCGGTATCTTCATCCAGCTTGTACTTGAGTTCGGGGTTGGCCGCTTGTATGCCGGAAATCCCGCTCAGATTCGAAAGAAAATCCGGTCTTTCGGATTCCGCTTCGAGTCCGCCCAATTCCGGGATGGCCCGAAGCACTTTACCGCCCGCATTCGTCACCATAGTTTCATAGTCTGCCGGAAGTGCAGATTTAAACGCAATCACATACTTTTGTTTCTGAGGCGCCTGGTTGGCCGGTTTGGCATACCCGGACCCCGCTAACAGGCTGGTGGCAACCAGCATTGAACTTACGACAGCAGCGACCTTTGTTATCAAATTCCGTTCCTCCCTATAATGGTATAAATCGGATCATAGCCGATTTTTCCTGTAGTATATCAGCTTCGGGATAAATAGCTTGTCCGAATTTGTCGATGACAAAAGAATTATTTTCCTCAATTTACCAATGTGGGGAAGACCCTTTAAACAGAGGGGCTTAAACCGTACAACAGGCGGAAAAAGACCCGGTCATCCAACCGTCGATACGCTAACTCTGGCCGAGCCTATGCTCAATGAAGGAATTTCTTCGACTGAGGCCTGGGCTGCCGGATATACATCCGAATGCGGGGGCTGGCCTCGCTCTTCACTCCGGCAGTCGGTACACCGCAAACGGCTCGCTGTGGATGAAAGGACGGCTTACAGCTTCGAGTTTCTCCTGCGTCTCGGAGCTCAGAGCAAGAGAGACGCTTTTCAGGCTCTCTTCAAGCTGCTCCGCCCGGGTAGCGCCGACAATGACGGTGGACACGGCCGGACGGCTCATGAGCCAAGCCAGGGACAGAGCGGCAGGCGTTGTCTCCAGCTCCGCCGCGAGCGCGGCTGTCTCCTGCCCCAGCGATATACGTTCGCCGGTAAGGAACCGGGCGAAGTTCGGATCGGTATCGGCTCTGGAGCCTGCGGGAGCCTCATCTCCCGCGCTGTATTTGCCGGTCAGGATGCCTCCGGCAAGCGGAAAATACGGGATGATGCCGACGCCCTGATCCAAGCAGAGCGGGACGAGCTCCCGCTCCGGCGTGCGGTCGGCCAGCGAGTAGCTGCACTGGAGCGAAACGTAGCGCTCATAGCCCATCCGTTCGCTGATGCCGAGCGCCTTCATCAGCTCCCACGCGGCATAATTCGAGGCGCCGATATAGCGCACCTTGCCGGAGGATACCATGTCATCCAGCGTCCGCAGCGTCTCTTCAAGCGGAGTATGCGGATCGAAGGTATGGATCTGGTACAGGTCGACATAGTCCGTCTTGAGGCGGCGGAGACTGTCCTCCAGTTCCCGCATCAGATGGAATCTGGATGAACCGCTGCCGCCTGGGCCTGGACTTCTCACCAGCCCGGCCTTTGTCGCCAAGACGGCTTCATGCCTCCTGCCCGCCAGCGCCTCTCCGATAATCCGCTCCGATTCCGTTCCGGCATAAATATTGGCGGTATCGATGAAGTTGATCCCGTTGTCCAGCGCGGTGTGCAGCACCGCCATGGAAGCGGCCTGGTCCGCCCGCTTGCCGAAGGCGTTCGTGCCCAGCCCCAGCTTCGATACCTGTAGTCCGCTTCCCCCGAGACGTTCATATTTCATGCTTCCACTCTCCTCAATTATTAATATTGCCGCGCCATGCAGCGCTTCGTAGACCGCGGGCTGGGTCATGTTCATTTCCTGTCCGGCCCGGGTGAAGCTGCGGCTTTCCGCAATTTTGACAAAGAGCTCAATTCGCCCCTTGTTCATAACATATTTGATATGTTCCTTATAATAATTATTCATTTTATTTATGCTAGAAAATATTGTATCATCAAAAAAGACTGAATTACAAGGAGGGACCCTATGCCTCGGCAAAAATCTGCGGTTCTTTTATTAACTTTTCTCATACTGGTCTGGGGCATTAACTGGCCGTTATCCAAAATAGCGCTGAACTACGCGCCCCCGCTGCTATTCTCGGGCATCCGTACCGTAATCGGAGGTGTGCTGCTGATCCTGATTGCGCTGCCCAAAGCCCGGCTGCTCCGGTTTAAGACACTGTGGCCGGTATATTTGAGCTCCGCCCTGTTAAGCATAGCGCTGTATTACGGCGTACAAACGATTGGGCTGCAGTACATACCGGCGGGACTGTTCTCGGCGATCGTATTTCTGCAGCCGGTGCTGCTCGGGATTTTCTCCTGGATGTGGCTAGGGGAAGAGATGCATGGGCAAAAAATAGGGGGGCTCGTGCTCGGTTTTCTGGGCGTGGCTTGCTTGAGCGCGGGCGGCCTGACCGGCAGCATCTCGCTTCTCGGTATCCTTCTCGCGCTGGCCACCGCCCTGTGCTGGGCACTTGGCACGGTGTATATGAAGCGAAATGCGGTGCGGGTCGATATGCTGTGGATGACTGCCATGCAGATCACACTCGGGGGGCTGATTCTGCTGGCCGCCGGCAGCGCAGCAGAGCCGTGGAAAGCCATCAGATGGAATACCGCTTTTGTTGCCAACACGTTGTTCATTTCCATATTTGTGATTGCACTCGGCTGGTTGGTGTATTTCAAGCTGATTAACGAGGGAGAAGCCGGAAAAGTTGCCTCCTATACTTTTTTGGTCCCGCTTGTCTCCATCGGCGCAAGCGTCCTCTTCCTAAATGAGCAGATAACGGTTAATCTGGTGATAGGCTTGGTTCTGGTTGTAATCAGCATCTTGCTGGTCAATGTCCGGATACGGCGCCGGACGGCGTCTGTAGTTGCAGATATGAGAGTCTTGGAGGAGGGAAACTATGATTTTTAAAATGAACGAACAGACGGCCCGTGACAACTACAAGCTGCTGATCGGCAGCGTGGTCCCAAGACCCATTGCTTTTGTTACCTCGGTGAGTGCGGAGGGGGTCGTCAATGCGGCTCCATTCAGCTATTTTAACATTGTGAACAATGATCCGCCGATGCTCATGTTCTCTTGCGGACGGCATGCGGACGGCACGCTGAAGGATACGGCGCGCAATATTCTGGCGAATCAGGAGTTTGTCGTGCATGTCACGGACGAGGACAACATCGAGGCGATCAATCATACGTCCATCAGTGCACCCGCTCATATTAGCGAGCTTACGCTTGCGGGACTGACGGCCGTTCCCGGTACCACGGTGGCTGTGCCGCGGGTGCAGGAAAGTCCGGTTGCGATGGAATGCCGCCTTGCGCAGTATGTAGAGCTGGGAAAATTTGATGCCATTATCGGCGAGGTGCTGAGCTTCTATGTGCGGGACGACCTCATTCATAACGGCCGGATCGACATCAGCAAGCTGAAGCCGGTCAGCCGCCTGGCCGGATCGTCGTACAGCGCGATTGGCCGGATATTCGATTTGGATCGGCCGGTTTACGAGGATCAATAACGGCGCAGCTTATGCCTCCTCATATAAAAAAAGGGACGCTCCCAAGCTTAAAGCTTGTGGGAGAGTCCCTTTTTTGCAATGCGCACGGCGCGTTCCAGACGGGCGCGGGCGCGCTGTGGAGCGGCGGAGCAGACGGCGTGATCGGCGCGCTCCACTTCATCGAGCAGCCGGTTCAGGTGCGAGAAGACGGCGCCGAGATCGCGGATGGCGGTCAGCGGGCAGTTTCCTTGAAGCTCGGAGAAGCTGGCGAGCTGAAGCTCACGGGCGCGGCGCAGAGCTTCCGGAAGCGAGCTGCGGCATTCCGTATCCGACAAAGTGTTGGCCCCGAAGATGGCGATGCAGTCGGCCGTTGCGGTCAGCGTCTTCTGCATCCAGTCGGCGGAGGCATAATGCGGCGGCAGAAGCCGTATTTCAGCTGCGATTTCTTTCACATAGCCATGCATGGTTTGTAAATGGGAGATCGACTTCTTCATGACGGACAAATCATTAATGCAGGGAACATGGGATAGGGTAAAGAGCATCTCGCTTAGTTTCTGCGCGCTGTCCTTAAGCAGCTGTCCGGACCGCTTCAAA
Source organism: Paenibacillus durus (assembly GCF_000756615.1). NCBI lineage: Bacteria > Bacillati > Bacillota > Bacilli > Caryophanales > Paenibacillaceae > Paenibacillus > Paenibacillus durus. The sequence goes on along the minus strand of NZ_CP009288.1, from coordinate 5,772,816 downwards.
GCTTCGGCTTGGCTGTTCTCATCCCGTCCCGGCGCGAGTCCGTTCAGTCCGTCGGCGAGCAGCAAGGTTCCTGCGAAGGCCGTACTCTTAACGTTGACGAAGCCTTTAGGCGGTACGATGATTACATTGAAGAGCAGAGCGAAGGCCACGCCAATCAGCGTTTCCGTGGCTCTAAACATTACATAATGATCCTGTAAGAAGGTCAGTGCCAGCACCGAAGTGACGCCCACCTGCGTAATGGCCTGGAAGTTGATCCGGCAGGCGGTCGCCACGCCAAGGCCAATCAGCAGAATCAGCAGGATCGACAGCGGCCCGACATTGAAGAAGTGGCCGATCATCAGACTGACGGTTCCGCCGAGAACAATACCGAGCAGCCGGTAGATGCCCTTTTCCAGCGAAGCCTTGACGCTGCCCTGGGTAATCAGAATCGCAGCCAGTGGTGCGAAATAGGAGAACTCGCCGCCGTACATCGCGTGAACAGCCATCCAGGAAAGCGAGGCTGCCAGCGTAACCCGTATCATATATAGCGAAAAACCAAATTTTTCAAGGCGCTCCTGCAGCCCCTCGTTCATGTGCTCGTCATCTCTTTTCGAAAAATTTTAAAAAAAATATAAGGTTTTCAGTTACTTTCATTATATCACCCTTGAGGTAAAGGTTCAGCGGGCAGTTATTACAACATTACGAACAACGTGGGACATTACATAAAAAAGAAAGAATGCCGGGGAGCGAAAAACCGGGTATGATAGGCTTATTGGACAATGGTCGAATTCTGCGGAAAAGCAGGGAATACTCCATTTATATGCGGGGAGGTCGTCAGTCATAGCTATTCAGGAACCAACCATTATTTCTTTTGAGAACGTCACCAAACGATACGACGATGAAGAGCCGGTGCTCAAAGGGGTCAGCTTTGATATTGAACGGGGCAAGTTCTACACACTGCTCGGGCCCTCAGGCTGTGGCAAGACAACCATTCTGCGCCTGATCGCCGGCTTTGCCGAACCGACGGAAGGTTCCATTTATATGAACGGCAAGGTCATCAACCGCATTCCAGCCAATGAGCGCCAGGTCAATACAGTGTTTCAGGATTACGCGCTGTTTCCGCACTTGGACGTGTTCGAGAATGTGGCGTTTGGGCTGCGGATCAAGAAGCTGAAGAAGCAGGCAATCGAGCAAAAGGTTCAGGAAGCGCTGCGCTTCGTCAACCTGGCCGGATACGAGCGGCGTGCCGTGAGCGAAATGTCGGGCGGCCAGCGTCAGCGCGTAGCGATTGCCCGCGCCATCGTCAACGAGCCGCAGGTGCTGCTATTGGACGAGCCTCTGTCCGCGCTTGATTTGAAGCTGCGCACGGAGATGCAGTATATTTTGCGCGAAATGCAGCAGCGGCTGGGCATCACGTTCATCTTCGTCACCCATGACCAGGAGGAGGCGCTGGCGATGTCGGACTGGATTTTTGTCATGAACAAGGGAAAAATCGAGCAAAGTGGTACACCAAACGATATTTACGATGAGCCGATCAACCGGTTTGTGGCCGATTTTATCGGAGAATCAAATATCGTGCCCGGCGTGATGATTGAGGACTATCTCGCGGAGTTTAACGGTCGCAGATTTGAATGTGTGGATGCGGGTCTGCGGCCGAATGAGCCGATCGAGATCGTCATCCGCCCCGAAGATCTGGAGATTGTTCCTCTGGAGCAGGGCAAGCTGCGGGTGCGCGTAGACAGCCAGCTCTTCCGGGGCGTGCATTATGAGATCAGCTGCTACGACGAATCCGGGCAGGAATGGCTCGTTCACTCGACGCGCAAAGCCGAAGTCGGGAGCGAGATCGGCCTGCCGGCCGGGCATTTTCAGCGGATTTTTCATGGCGCTCACCTATTCGCTGGATGATTTTGCGGTAACGTTCTTCGTAACGGGCAACGGCTACTCGACGCTGTCTGTTGAAATCTATTCGCGGGCGCGGCAGGGCGTGTCGCTGTCGATTAACGCGCTGTCCACGCTGATCTTCCTGTTCACGGTGCTGCTGGTTGTGGGCTACTACTTCCTGACGGCCAAAAAAGCCAAGAAGCCCTCAGCGGAACTGACGGCCGAAGCGGGGGTGCCTAGATGAAGCAGCTCGTGAACGCTTTTTTGGCGGTAATGATTGTAGCGTTCGCCTTGATGTACCTTGGAGCATGGATGAACAAAAGCGAAGGCTACTCCGGCGGCAATACGTTGACCATCTATAACTGGGGCGACTATATCGATCCCGATCTGCTAACCCAGTTCCAGAAGGAGACGGGCATTACGGTCATTTACCAGACCTTCGATTCGAACGAGGCGATGCTGACGAAGATCGAGCAGGGAGGCACGAACTTCGACCTTGTGGTCCCTTCCGATTACGCCATCGCCAAAATGAAAGAGGAAAACCTGCTCCTGCCCCTCGACCACAGCAAGCTGCCGAATTTGTCCCATATCGACCCCAGGTTCATGAACCTGTCGTTTGACGAAGGCAACCGCTACTCGGTTCCTTATTTCTGGGGAACGGTCGGCATCATCTATAATCCCGAACTGACTCAAGGGCTAACCTTTAAGAGCTGGAACGACTTGTGGGACAGTAAGCTAAAAAATAATATCCTGCTGCTGGACGGGGCGCGGGAGGTTATGGGCATGGCGCTCAACAGCCTGCATTATTCCCTGAACGACACCAGCGAGGAGCATTTGCAAGAGGCACTCAAGAAGCTGAATGCCCTGTCACCTAATGTCAAAGCGATTGTCGGTGATGAAATCAAGATGCTGCTGGCGAATGAGGAGGCCGCCGTCGGCCTCGTCTGGTCAGGAGACGCCGCAGAGATTATGGACGAGAACGACAAGCTGAATTACGTCGTGCCGGAGGAAGGCTCGAACGTGTGGGCGGACAATCTCGTCATTCCGCGTTCGGCGGCTAATGTGGAGGGGGCGTACAAGTTCATTAACTTCATGCTTCGGCCGGAGGTGGCGGCGCAGAATGCTGAATATGTCGGCTACTCCACGCCGAACAAGGACGCGCTTGCGCTGCTGCCGGAGAATATTTCCGGGGATGAACGCTTTTACCCGCCTAAAGCAATCACTGACAAGCTTGAGGTGTACGACAATCTCGGCAAGCGCATGCTTGCGCACTACAATGAGCTGTTTCTGAAGTTCAAGATGAATAACGATTAGGCGCTTATGATCAAAAGCCTCCGGGACGCGGGTGACGCGTATTCCGGGGGCTTATTTTAAAGATGTACCCCTTACTTGATCCCCAGTCTCACGTGGTAGCTGAACATCGTTTCCAGAGTCCGGCCGTTAAAATAGCGTTCCACCGTCTCCCGGTAATCGGCAATCTCTTCATCCAGCTCGCCTCCGCCGAGCCGCAGCACGGTCTGAAGACTGCCCTGGCTAAGCGTAAGGCCGACATACCGCTCCGCGCTGCAGTGCTCTATGTTGTGGAAGGCGATCTCACGGGCGAAGGAGAATTTCCCGCTCGCTTTGATGCGGCTAAGATGGCTTTCCTTGTTCCATTTTACGGCCCTGTCCTCTGCCGGTACCCGGCGGCCGATGATGACATCGGCCTGTTCGATCAGTTCATTGTAGCGGGTCTCGATATTCGGTTCGAGCACCGGCGGCCAGTCGCAGTCGTAAGCAGCGAAGATTCCGCCCGGTCTCAGTACCCGCGCGGCTTCCTTCAGCGTACTCCCGGGCTCCATCCAATGGAAGGACTGGGAGCAGGTCACAATATCGGCAGAGGCGGAAGGCAGTTCCAGAGCATTGGAATAGCCGGAGACAAACGATATGCTTGCCGGACTGCCCAGCGCGTTCCATTTCTCCAGAGCCTTACCGCGCATATCATCGCCGGGCTCAACACCGATGACGGCATCGGCGGCCGTCCGCCACAAGAAGGTGGACAGCCCGGTTCCGCAGCCGAGATCCACGACGAGGGCGGGTCTTTTTCCCAAATAGCCCGTAAGCAGTTCGGTCACTACCCTGGGCGCCTGGGGCCGGTAACGGTCATACTCATTTTGAAAGCCGGTAAAGCGTATGATATTGGAATGGTGATTTCCTTCGGGTATCATGAACGCACACTCCGTTTCCAAAGTATTTTGATGGATATTATATCAGTTTATGCGTAGGGCGGAGTTAATGACGCGGTGTTTGAAGGGGCGGAGGGTGAAAAATAGTTGATGAAAACAGCTACGAATTTAGCTCCATCCGGCGATTAAAGGAAGCGCTGAAGCGAAAAGGCTACAGTGGCAAAACTCAGCTTGCTTATATTGGACACGCGGAGCGTTCCTTGGCGCAGTCGCCGGTTTCGCTGCAATTCGTCCTCGCGGACCATGTATATACTTATGTGCTGAAGTTGATTGAAGCTAAACGCTCTCATTCTTATATCAACCTGACATTAAGCGCTCTGCGGTTCTGGCTGCTGGAGGTGGCACGAAGACGCGATCTTCCTTACCCATGGACTTGGCCTAAAAAGGAAAAGAAGCTTCCCGTCGTACTCTCTCCTCAGGAGGTGTTATCCATTTTCAAGCCACCACAAATTTGAAGCACCGCGTGATGCTCACTTTGTTTTATTCAGGCGGGCGCTGCAGCAGTATATTCATGCAGAACAACGGCAGATTACTTGTTTCCAGGCGGTGAGTCCAAGAATACTCCCGTTACGGAACGGTCCGTCCAATACATGGTCATGAAGTCTAAACGGCTTGCCGGCATCCGCAGCCCGCTTGACCGTATTACGGAAATTACTAAAGGGGTGGGCTGGATTAAACGGGCAACAGAACTTAATCGAATGGAAGAGAACAGGAGAGTTGCGCAGGCTATGAATCAAATCAACCTCTACAGTAATTGGTTCGTCTAATCCCATTTTTTCGAAGGTTATGAGAAATTTCGTAATATCATCCATAGCGGGATGTTTATGAAATTCGTAGAATTAGAGTTATGAGAAATTGGGGCAATACCTAAAACATTAAAGAACAAAGAGGTGACAATTTGCCACACGTACGAATTAGATGTACTGGCCTTATCATTAAAGATAATTGTGTTTTGCTTGTTGAATATGATGACAATGGCATTCATTACAATTTACCAGGCGGAGGCTTAGAGCCAGATGAAACCATTGTTGAAGGTGTTGTTCGTGAAGTATTTGAAGAGACCATGGCAGAAGTCGAAGTAGGACAGCTCGCATTAGTATATGAATTTGCTCCTCATAAGCAATCTGGCGACTATGGAATTAATGAACTACACGGAATTCATTTAATTTTTGAATGTACTTTAAAGAACAATTCAATTCCTCAATTGCCTGATATCCCTGATAAATATCAAACTGCAGTTAAATGGATTCCTATTGAAGAGTTAGAAGAAGTATTTTTAATTCCAAATATAAATAAGCAAATTAAGGACTATGTAAGAAACAAAAGAAACATTGAACTAATTGAAGACTACAGACTAGACAGATTAAAGATCTTGTAAAAGAACTGCGTAAGCATCTCGAAGAAGGCCCCAACATCCTATAACACCATATTCACGCTTCGGGCCATTCGGCCCTCGGTCCGACAGAAGTTAGAAGAGGATTCGAGGAGGCATATCGGTAGCAGGGAAGTATATTCAGCCGGACACACCCGCACCACCTTAAGTCCCTTTGGGACGGCGTCGTGAGTACAACAACGTTATAGGAAATCAGCGCAATATGTTAAAAACATTGAAAAAGGAAATACGAATGACAAAGAAAAAATCAAATACCCCAAGACATAAAAGACTTAATCGTGATGGTAGATTGCAAGCAGCAAAAAGCTGGTTAGTTAAATACAACGGAAGTAATAAAGTAAGAGGATACAGTAAGCATTTTGCGGTTGACTTGTTATGTGCTGCTCAAGAGTTAAAGATGCTAGGAATATTAGTTGATGAGAAATATATAAAACAATTGGAAATTGATAAGGAAAGACGAATTAAAAATAATCAACAAAAGAAAGAGAGAAAGCAATTAGAAGAATATGGACAAGACGAAAATGATTTTTTGAATATTGGGTTCACTGAAAATGGTGTACCATATGGAATATATTTCGATGACAATGATCTAGTAGAAGATGAAGAATAAATAAGAGTTTTTATAGCAATTCGAAGAAGGCGCTGACATCCTATAACAACATATTCACGCGGCGGGCCTGACGGACCTTGGTCTGCAAGAGGCTTTTCAGGGAAGCGGAATCAGCAGACAACCCTGCATTTGCTAAGTCCGTCTTACCCGGGCTAGCGCCCCTTTAGCTAGTGAGGGGTTCGTGAATACAACAATGCTAAGCGAAATTCCTGAAAGACGACGTAAAAAACTAAAAAAGTAACAGGGGGTGTAGTCTTGAAACATTATACTCCACAACAAAGAGAACACATTAAAGAATGTATAATCAACAACATCACTAAGATCGATGAAGTTTTATCTGTTATAAGTATTGGATCCGGAGCTGTTGGATTTACCGACGAATTATCAGACATTGATCTATATATTGTAATTAAGGATGATTGTGACAAACCTAATTTTATGCTTAGAATTAGAGAACAAATTCATGAAAGCTTTGAAGTATGGCAATCGTTGGAGATGATAAACCGTTCCTTACATGTATTTTTGCTCGCTAATTATTTGGAAATCGATATTGGATATGACCATTTGAGAAACGTTTCAGCTCGAAGGAAGTTGTGGAAGATTGAGGTAGATAAGATTGGGGATATTGATAATAGAATGCATGCATCTTGGAATATAACCTCCCAATTTCATGGGAAGACATCGAATATTGATGTCAAATCACGCTCCGAAGAAATCTCTACTGATGTATGGCATTATCTTATGCATTGTGCAATTGCAATTAAAAGAGGTAAATTTTGGCGTGCTTTAGGTGAAATGGAATTAGCCCGTAATATGGCGGTTGAACTCTGTGGTTATAGAACTAACTTAGAAACAAAGAGATATAGAAGTGTTGATGATCTTCAACCCATCGACTTACTTAAATTGAATAAAAGTGTTACTGCTAACCCATAATGACCGGAGGTTGACGGTGTAAGCTGTCCTGCTATTGACGGCCATGCTGTCCGCAGTAGGATAGAAAAGCAGGGAGAATCATGACAATTCTCCCTGGATCACGCGCTTTACCATATGGTCGTCCACAATCCGGTGCTTGTTCTGTGCGCCGTAGATCAACGCGTGGGTACAGAGCTTGTTCACCAGCCGGGCGGCTCCGCTGGAAAAACGGTAGATTTCATCCATCGCCGCCTCCGTAAACAGTTCATGCTCGGCACCTGCTGCACTCAGATGCCTCTTCATATAGGCCCCCACTTCCGCCCGGTCCATATGCGGAAGATAACACTGCATATCAATTCGCTGGCGGATCGCCGCATAGGCTTGCAGCCCCAGCCGGTCCCACAGTTCGCTTTGCCCCACCAGAATCAGGGCCATCGGACTCTGTGAATCCATTTTCAGATTTAGTAGAAATCGCAGTTCCTCCAGCATCTCCCGGTCCAGCAGATGGGCTTCATCGACCACGACCACGGGCTGTAGCCGGTGAATCCCACGCATGAGTTCAATCTCCCGGTGTAACTGCCGTTTTGCATCCCCCCGGTAAAATTTCGACTCACAGCCGAGCTGCTCCAGCAGCCCTTTGTAGAAGTGGCGCGGGGTCAGTTTCGAATCGGACAGGTAGAGTAGCTTAAAGCGCGCCTCGTCCAGTTCCTTGGCTAACCGCCGGATCGTAGTCGTTTTCCCGGTCCCGCAGTCCCCTGTGAGCACGGCAAACCACTGGCGTTCCGCGACATAGGCCAGACGCCCGAGCATTTCTTCCTGCGACGCAGACGCATATAACTCGTCTACCGCAAGATCTCTGGAGAACGGAGCACGGTGCAACTCGTAGAAGGACTCAAACATGGCCATCCTCCGCCTGCACTCTGCGGTACGTCACCGCAGGTGCTTCCCGCTGTTTGCGCTGCTGGTGTCGCTGCTCTGCCGCCTCCAGCAGTCTCGACGTGTCGGTCATAGATGCGCCCAGGTGCTCCGGCAACGCCGGACGGGTTCCCGCCCGCTGACCGATTTCCATCTCGCGCACCCGCCACGGCGCTCGTCCCTCATACTCAATCGTCAGTTCCGTGGGGTCTGCCGGGTCATAAACCACCTCGACCGTACAGCCAATGACCGTCAGGCCCACTTCGTACTTTCGGTTCATGAAGCTAATGCAGCCCGACTTGTCGACCTTCCGCTTTTCACTATGCAAGAACGCGTCCGCCAAGGTATCCGGGTCCATGAACCGCAGTGCTTTCTTGTCACTCCGAAACGCCGTTTCCGGGCTTTGCTTGTCCGGCAGGGCGGAGTGGGGCTTGTGCTGGTAGCACTCCGAGAGCCATACCTCGAAGCGCTCATTCAACTGCTCGAGTGTCTTCGGCTTCTCCAAGGCGACTTCGCTCAGAAACGAATCGACGATTTGGTTAAACCGTTCGACCTTGCCTTTGGATTCAGGCGAGTAGGGCTTCGCATAGAGCAGCCGGGTTCCGAGCTTGGAACATATCCGGGTCATGGCTTGGGTACGGTACTGCTTGCCGTTGTCAAAATAGACCGCTTCTGGTACCCCATACTTCTGGATCGCTTGGCGAAACGCCGATTCGACCAGCCGCTGGTCCATGACCGGCACAAACTCCCCATGCAGAATAAACCTTGTAGCGTCGTCAATGAACACGACCAGATACACCTGTTTCATCGTCCCGCTTTCGCCAAGGGGCAAATACGGTCCGTATTTGAGGTCTGACTGCCACAGCTGGTTCCGGTGGCGCTGCTGGAAGCGTCTGGCGGCAACCCCGGATTCGGCGTACATCCGCAGATGGCGCGAGCTGTAGCCACAGGCAGTCAGTCTCTCCTGCAGGGTACTACGCTTAATTTGGCCCGGCGAAATCCGCCCTTCCCATTCTAAAATCTGAATGAGCTGTGCGACGCTGCGGCCGGGGACCTCCCGGCGCAAGAGAATCGCTTGCTCGAGCACGGCGGTAGGAAGAATCTCTTCGGAGGGCTGCCGCCCTTTGCCTTTGGGCTTCAGGCCGGTAAATCCTTCGCTCCGGTAACTCGCCAAATACCGGCGCAAGGTACGTTCGGAGAGTCCGGTTTGCTTACAAATCTGCGCTTTCATCTCCCGGGCTTTGGCCGGGTCCAGCCCTTCGGCAAGCAGGGGAGCGAGAAGCTGCATCCGCTCTGCGGCGAGGGCTTCGGCTTTCTTTTGGTCTTTCATGGGTCGGTAAACTCCTTCCTGAAATGAACTCAAGGAGAGTCTACCGTAGAGCCGGGGCGGACAGATAGGCAAAACGGGTATGTACCCACAAATGAGCGTTTGCGACGGGGCGGACAAGTCTGGCCAGCCAGCCGGGTCCTTGCTGACGAAAGGCGGGGGCGGAGGTCATACGCAGGTGATCCGAAGCTTCGGGGGACCCGGGAGCGAGGCCGGACATCCGAGCCTCCAGCGCCTGCAGAACGAGGATGAAGTAGATAGAGAGCACGCGAAACCAGACCTTCCAACGCCGTAACGTAGAGGTTTCCGCGCAGGCGGTCACGGACGCCTCCGGCTCCGTGACCGCCTGTTCGATACAACGGGAATCGTACCGTTTATAGGGAATGAGTAGATCCGGGAGCTCATGGTGAATCCTGCGGCATCCCGCACACCGGAGTCTGCGAATCACCAGTTGGCGCAGCTCACCACCCCCACCCCGGACCTTCCGCTCCCGGCTACCGATAATCTCCAGGTTCTCTGTGCAGCACGGGCAGGGCACCTCCTCCGCACCCCTGACGAAAAACACCAGGGATCTTTTCAACCAGCGCATACTCTGTTACAATGACCATGTCTAATGATGAAGGATATTTCCGGTGCGGCCTGTGCTAGCAGGCATACACGCGATGGAAGTATCCTTTTTCCTTTGCTAGAATACGGTCATTATATCTGGCAACTTCCGGACAGGCAATCCCGCCAGCTTCGCGGCGTTATGCTTTAGCAGAAACAATAAAAGTCTTCCAAAAGAAATCAATTTTGATGAAATGAAAAGGGCATTACTTGAAACAATAATATTAGTCTATGATGAACTGGACTATTATGCGGCGACTTATAATTTTGGGGTTAATATTAAGAAACACGAAATAATTGAATATGTTAATGAAGTTTTTCAACTGAGTTAAAGTGCCTTTAGCTGATTCGAAGAAGTCAGGAACTTCGCTTAACACCGCATTCCCGCAGCGGGCCTGACGGCCCTTGGTCGCCAGATGTTTTTCGGGGAAGTGGATCCAGGCAACACACCCGAACCACCTAACCACATCGCGGCCAGTCGGGAGCCGGCTTTGCCTTTGGCTCCATACTACCTTTAAGTTGGTGGGACGTCGGGAATACAACAACGTTATAAGAAATCCCCGCAAAACTATTGAAAAGAGGAAACCATTCATGAAGATCCTTATTTCTCAGCCAAATCATGAAGCAAATCTTGAGCAGCTCCAAGTAGAAATAGCTTTAGATTATGATTTTGATACAATACTATTTCCGGAAGGTTACATTACTAATGAAGGTAGTGTAACAAAGGTATGTGAGGTAGCAAAACATTATAAAAAAATGATAATCACTGGTTATTTAGACAACAGCAAGAAAGATAGAGCATTAATTATTAACCAGTATGGTGAGATTATTTTAGAACGAGCAAAGTCACCAATGAATGATATTTTATACAGCCCTTCAACTGTTGAGGTTGATGGGTATAAGATCGGATATTTGTTATGTGTAGAATTATTACAAGGATTACTTGGATTAGAACAGCAAGAACATGTGAGAAATTTGTCCTATGTTGCACATCCGATAGGTGTAGGAATGTTTAGTGAAGAACAATATGATGAATGGATTTCTGAAGCTAAGAAAATAGCGATTAAATATAATACGATGATAGTAGGAACAAGTCATGCAGATGGCTCGTTTAGGAACTGCGGTATTTCAATACCAATAGCTTATTGTATTGATAGTACAGGGAACCATATATTCATTTCTAAGAACGATTTAAGAACAAGAATAATTAACCTTGAAACAAAGAAATATGAAGTTATTGAAAGGACTCTTGTTTAGTATCTCGAAGAAGGCGGGGACATCTTATAACACCGTATTCACGCTTCGGGCTAACGCCTTTGGTCTACTCAAGGCATTTCGGAGAAGTGAATCAGCAGACAACCCTGCGCCACCTAACCGCATCGCGGCCGGCCTAACGGCCTTAAGGTGGTGAGGGTTCGTGAATACAACAACGGTATACGTAATTACCGCTTTGGAAATTCAAAAATAGAACAGTGAGGGCGAACTTCGAATGGTGGAATTCCCAAAGATTGAAACGAAAAGATTGTTACTGAGGGAACTGACTTTATTGGATGCTAAATTGGTTCTCCGGCACTTCTCCGATTCAGAAGTAACACGATATATGGATATAGAGGTATGTCAAGATATCAGAGAAGCAGAGGAGATAATACAATTTCATATAGATGATGCAGGGTGCAGATACGGGATTTTTGATAGGACTAATAATGAATTGGTTGGAACGTGTGGGTTCCATTGTTGGGAAAAAGGACAAAATTCAAGAGCAGAAATTGGATTTGATTTATCGTCTAGATATTGGGGACAAGGCTTAATGCAAGAAGCATTAGAAGAAGTTATTAGAATGGGTTTTGATATTATGGATTTAACCTATATTGAAGCAACCGTCGAAAATGAAAATATACGCTCACGAAGATTACTTAACAAAATGAATTTTATAAAACAAGTAGAATTGAAGGATAATCTAGATTATTACATATTAATGAAGCAAGCGTGATTTTTAAGCAACTCAAAGAAGGCGGTAACTACGTATAACACAGCATTCACGCTGCGGGCTAACGCTCTAGGTCTGCGAAAGAGAAATTAGGGAAGCGATTGGCAGGCAGACAACCCTGCGAGGTTAAGTCTGGCGACCCGGCGCTGGCGCCTTAAGCCTCTCGGGTTCGTGAATGCGGAAACGTTAGGTGAAATCATTGCACAATATTATATTGTAAGCTTTTTCAAGGGAGGGATTGACATAAAAATCCGAATCATTGGGGCTTGTGGAAGTGGTAAAACATCTATTGCGAAAGAATTGTCAAAGAGGTATGGAATAAATTACTATGAAACTGACAATCTAGTTTGGGAACGAAATGCCGATAACCGTAAAAACTCGATTGATGTAAGGGATTCAATGCTGAATGAAATACTGGAAGAAGAATCATGGATTATTGAAGGTGTTCATTACAAGTGGGGACAAGACAGCTTTAAGAAAGCAGATCTAATTTTTTTATTAAGACCTAATAAATACCTGAGGGATTTTAGAGTCATAAGGCGATTTGTAAGAACACGACTGGGTTTTGAGCAATGGAACTATAAGCAAACAGTAAAGAACCTATATACAATGATTTTTGAATGGAATCGAAGTTACGATAAGAAAGGCATAAAAGACATTTTAGAATTGACTGACGAATGTTCAAAGAAGCGAGTTATTATAAGGGATGGTAAGGACATATTTAAATACATAGAAGGACATTTTATGGGTGTTTCAGGAAGGCAATGAGTTCCCCTAACACCGTATCCCCGCTGCGGACCCTGAATGGTCCTTGGTCGCCAGAGGATTTTCAAAGAAGTAGATTCAGGCGACACACCCTCACCACCTAACCGCGTCGCGGCTGGTCGGGATCCAGTTTTGCTTTTGGCTCTATACTTCCTTAAGGTTCTCGGGTTCGGGAATACAACAACGTTATCGGAAATCATATGCAACTAACATAAGGAAAAACTTGTAACATTGAAAATATAGAGTATAATTAATGCATATTATTTACAAATCAAAAAATGAATGAAACGTATATTTCATTAAGAACGGAGCGATTTAATGAGTACATCGTTTAACAATTCTTTCTTTAATAAAGTTAGACTAGAGTTTCAAGAGTTTTTAATAATTAAAGAGAAGGGTATTAATGAGCAGACGAAAGAAAGATACTTAAATGATTTTGATTATTACCTAAGCAACTATATTTTAGAAAAGGTAATGATTGATGATTTCTATAACATATTTAATAATTTGAAACTGAGGGATTATTTTAGTAAGCGTAAAGGTTCAACTGCTAGAGCAACAATAACAAACTTAGTCGATTTTTTTTATAATAATTTAAAATTAACTCCAGAACAATATTTAAGTATCAAGAAAGAATTAAGAAAGTATAGCAAAGAAAGTAACGAGAAGATCGATTTTTTAACTAAAACTGATATTAATTTCATTTTTAGTAGTTCCGTCGACTATAGATTTATTGATAGAGACAAAGAAGCTAAAGTGATAGCTCCCGTCATTTGGTCACTGGCTTATCACCAAGTCTTCGAACAAACTCATATTCTTAAATTAAAGATTACAGATCTGAGATTGAATGAGGGCCTAATTAGAAATTTAAGATCTGATGAGGATGGAATAATTTTAAAGTGGATGAATCTAGATGAAAGATGTAAAGAAATACTACAGGAATATCTTAACTATAGAAATAGCCTAAAGATAAAAAGTGATAAGTTACTGATTATAGAAGGCAAAGAAGCTACCAATGGCACAATAAATAAGATGCTTAATATACTTAATGGGAGAGTCGAGAATTGTAATAGAATTTCAACGAATGTGCATGTACAAAAGTTTAACAGATCTAGGATATATCACGCCTTAATTGATACTAACGGACACAGTGCAATTGATTATATTCACTTATTAGGTCTTAAGAAGAATACGCAATTTGATAATGCTCTTAAACAATATTTAACTGATATTAATACAAATAATTTGTAGGTAGGACAAAGATGGCATATGACTTCTGATAGCACATCATTCAATGCTGTCGACAAATGCCTTGGTCTGCCGGCAGTATTTTCGGTGAAGCGATTGACAGACAACCCTTGCGAGACTATGTCCTTGACCAAGACGCTTTAGGGCCTTAAGCCTCTCGGGTTCGTGAATGCAAGAATGTTAGCTGAAATCGCGAAGCTAAATTTAGGGAGGATAAAAAGATGATACAAGATAAAATCCAACGGATTCTTGCCACTTTAAATAAGTTGAAAAGTAACGATGCCGTTATTAAGAATGCAGACATATTAACCTTTATTATTAGTCTTCTTCCTATACCAGGAGTTCAACAAGTCGGTCAAATCGCTAATAAAATAGTTACTAATGAAGATCTTAAAAACAAATTTAATTCAATAAAGATAGATATACTAAACACAAATGAAAGAATAAATATATTAGATAATCAACTAGAAAGAATTGGAATGATTGCAGAAACAGTATCAAACGTGAGTAGGCTTGAATCATTGGTGTCTGAATTTTTAAATAATCTTGAGTCAGATCTGGAGAAAGATTCTGAGTTTATTGTTGATACTTCTAATTGGAGCATACAGGTGCTTATTAAACAAATAGTTGAGGCAAACTTTGTTTCAATATCTGCAAGGGATTTCAGTCAAAACCATTTGAGAGACACACAGATAAAGAGTAGAATGACACATTTATCGGCACACAACCATTCAAGTAATATTATTGATGGTACGGATTTCAAGGGAGATAGTGGTTCGGTTACCATGAATGGTATTAGTCAGTTCGGAAACATTTCAGCTACTGACTCATCTGTTGGCTTTCATGGAAATAGCGGATTAATATTTAGATCACCTGATATTTTAAAGGGAAATTGCCCTAGTTGTAATACCTTAATACAAATAGAGAAACAAAAACTTTTAGGGTATTCCCAAATTCAATGTCCTAATTGCAAGAATATTTATCCTTTTAATATTAATTGATTGACCCTGTTGGTATCACCAGTTAAACAAGAAAAACTACTTTGAAATTAACTCTAAGAGGTCGGGACATTATTTAATACTGTTACGCAGCACCTAGCTGACCCCGAAAACTTGGTCCTTTTCTTAAGTAAGTTCGTTGAGGAGTTGAACTTCAGATAACATCGTATTCATGCTGCTAATCGGAAAGCTTCGCCCTTTGTTAGCACTAACAGGATTCGGGGACAATGAGACAGGCGAAAAATGCTGGACTAACTAATGGGTGAGTAAGTGCATGCCTACGGCCAAAAGCTTCTCGAGTTCGAGATGGTACAACGTTAGGAGAAATTCTATCACAACGATCATATTCTTTTGAAAGAAGGAAATCTTTGATGAAGATAAATAAAATAATCGAACAAACCAAAAAACCTTTATTATTTGAGAAGGGCAGCTCACAGATGTGGGTGGATGAATACATATCACAACAAATGCTCGAAGCTCATTTAGATCCCAATACAGATGCAGCAAGCAGAAAGCCTCATACAATTGATGCATCCGTGAAATGGATCAAAGAATATATTTGTGGTAACGACGCCGGGCAGAAAGTACTTGATTTAGGGTGCGGGCCAGGACTTTATACTAATCGATTGGCTAAGATAGGATTTAATAATGTAACGGGAGTGGACTTTTCAAGCCGTTCTATTGAATATGCAAAAAATCAGGCAGCGGAGTTGAATTTGCATATCAACTATGTTTGTCAGGATTATCTGAAGCTCAATTTTACTGATTACTTTGATGTTGTACTGCTTATATATTGTGATTTTGGAGTTTTTAACGAATACGAACGGAATACATTGTTGCATAAAATCTACAGTAATTTAAAGCCCGGGGGAAAGTTTGTCTTTGATGTTTTTACACCTGGAAAATACAGAAATCATACGGATTCAAGAACATGGAATTCGTATCCAAGCGGCTTTTGGAGACCGACTCCTCACTTGTGTCTGAGCTCTAATTATTGGTATTCGGAAGAAAGAGTTCATTTACACCAAGCCATAGTGCTAGATGATAATACGGATATGCAAATTTATAATATTTGGGATAAGACATATACATTGGATGAGCTTTCTTCTATTCTTAGCTGTATAGGCTTTGAAGAACTTGAATTTTATTCAGACATCACTGGACGAGAATACGAAGAAGAAACAGAAATAATAACAGTAATTGCTAAGAGAAAGTGATGAAAATTCTCCATAGAATATGAAAACAAGAACGCAGCCGAAATAACCGATAAAGGATTGGTAAGTATGAACAGCGTATCTTTTCGATATAGTGATTTTATAAAACCTTCAATGAGATACTACTTTTATAACACTTTGAGATTTAGGCTGATGTATCTTATTGGACTAGTTACCCTTGCTTTCGGTTGTTCAGTCTTATCCGTTTCTTATTCTGAAATTCTCTTATTGATGAGTTTGTTTTTGCTTTTTCTTTTAACTTACGTTTACCTGAATTATTGTTATTTCGCTCCTATGAGAGTAGCGAGAGATAGACGGTATCACAAAATCTATACTTTATCCTTTAGTGAAGAAGGAGTAGAGCTTAAGGCCGATGATTTTAAATCCCAACTGAATTGGCAATATATTAAAAAAGTCTGGGAGACAAAAGATTTGTATTATCTATTTCATGACAAGCGAGCGTTTTGGATCCTGCCAAAAAATAAGTTCATTAGCCAAGAGCAAGAGGAACTCTTCAGGGAAATCGTTTCCAGAAATCATCGAATACAAAAAGGGATAAATAGGTAAAAAAATTATCGCTTTGTATGCTGTCGTGGTTCGTGAATGTCGCAACGTTTTATGAATTCTCTGAAAAAATATTATGATGGAGTGAATTCCTGTGGAATTTGAAGAGATAAAGAAAGATTTATTTACAATGCCAGGGGAATACTATTTAGCCCACTGTATTTCAGCAGATGCTAAGATGGGGGCGGGTATTGCTGTACAATTTCGGAAGAGATTCAAGCTATCTTTACTTCAAGATATGGCAAGTAAAAATGAATTAATTGTAGGTAAATGCTATAAAGTAGACAGAGTGTTTAATCTAATAACCAAGACAAAGTATTGGCAAAAACCAACCTATGAGACATTAACTTTATCATTAAGTTCAATGAAAGAAATTTGTTTGCAAGAATCCATCAACCAAATAGCCATGCCTGAAATTGGTTGTGGCCTAGATAAATTACAATGGGGAAGAGTAAAAGAAATAATAACAAATGAATTTATCAATACATCTGTAAAAATCACAGTTTGTAGATTATAGACAAGAGAGTGAGCAAATAACCGTTATAAAGATGAAGAATCGGGATTGATACCGCCAATACTTGATTAGGTTAGTACAGAGGATGAGGCTGAATATGTGCGTCGCCGTTAAGTGAACATTATTGGCATTATTATAATCATAATGTAATCATGGACTGGAGTATTCCGTTGAAGAGAAGACATAATATACGAGATTTAATTTATGTAAGTAGAAACGATCCAGATAATAAATGCTTTTGCTCATATGGAATTGAGTTCCATGAGTTTATGTCTTGCGTTGATCATAGACCGGACAACCTGATTCTGCTTAAACATAATTTTGTTAATACACAGTGGAATCGACACTCTAGATTTGATTATGTAACATCTCAAGAAATTAATGAATTAATAAATGATCATGTATATAGGTACGGAGATTTTTGTTGGGTTGATTTCAATGAAGAAGAGCTTGATAAATTAACTGCGCTACAAATCGCAGAGTTATTATACTTTGGTCATCTTGGAAGAAGCCTGTCTGATATACCAAAGATAAAGTATGCCTATTACGCACATGATGATGGATGGTATAACAGGCTCTATGTAACAGAAAAGGAAGACTATAAAATTCTCTTAGCTAGAGTCATAGTATCGAAGATACGCAGATTAACGAGAAGATTAGTAGGTAAGATCCCCAGCGATATCTCAACATTAATTTTTGAATCCACAAAGCAAGGCTTGTTTATAGACTTGTCAAAAATAAATAAAAACAGAATTGAAATTAAAATACCTATAACTACAGTTGGACACTACACTAATATGGATAAGGTATACAACCTTAAAGATGAAATAATAGATTATAAGACTTGGTTGGTTTTTTCAAAAAAGAAATGGAAGTTTGTCAAAGAGGATTAAATCCATCTTATAACAAAGCATTCACCTTCAGGCTCCGTCATGGGTCTGCAGTAGAGATTTCAACGAAGCGGTTGTAGGCAGACAATTCTAGGTATGGGGTTAGTAAGATTGAAAGAAATGATGACTCAAAGGAGGCTGATTATGGAAGATCAATGGCGGATAGCCCCATTTGACGCTGAATGGAGGGATCTTTTTCTTGAAATTGGATTAAAGCTAAGGCATTCATTAGGGGGATGGGCCATTCGAATTGATCATGTCGGTTCAACTTCCATTATAGGTATGGATGCAAAGCCCATTATTGACATTCAGATTTCTGTCGAAAACATTGAGGACGAGTCAAGTTACAAATGGTTGATTGAGAAAAATGGATTTGAACTAAGACCAGAGAATCCGGATAGAACTAAAAAGTATTTTCGCGAGGTACCAGGTAATAGAAGGACTCATATTCATGTTAGACAGGCAGGGAGTTATTCAGAGCAATTGACATTGCTTTTTCGAGATTACCTTCGTTATTCCTCAGAGGATCGTCAACGATATATTCAAGAAAAACATCGACTGATGAATCTTTATAAGAACGACCGGCCGAAGTATGTTGAAGGAAAAGGTCCGATTGTATGGGATATTTTGCAGAAAGCCCACATTTGGTCACAAGAAACAGGCTGGAGGCCCGGAAAGACAGATGTGTGAGTGTATATGATTTTTAACGGCAAGGAGGACGGGGAATGGAAGCAGTCAAATTTGTCGATGCGAAAATAAGTAAGTCCATTGCAGAGCTGCTGAGCAAGTGGGATCAAAAAGCATGGGTGCTCTGGGCCGCTGAGGTCCAAGTCTGGGAGGAGTAAGATTTTGAAATATAATAATATCATGTCTACGGCGTTTCATATTTCCTTATTAATATTCGTTGTCTTTATGATGATTAACTCGGATAAAATCTTAAATATATTTTTTTCTGATCAAGGGTCAATCATTTTTTATGTAGTTCTAAATTTATTATATATCGCATTCGGATTTATATTTGGAGTAGATTCGGGCAAAATTCTTGGTAATTTATTGTCATATAGTTTGATATCAATCATTGGAATTGTAATTTGGTTCTTATGTTTATTAAATTACACCAGTTATCATGACTCTCCTAGTTTCCTAGGTCCAGAATTTGTTTGGATTCTTAGCGCGGGGTATAACTTTTCTTCATATTATATTTTCAAGTTAATTAGTAATGAATGGGATAATGAGGGCGTCGTCCTGGTTATTTTACTGCTACTTAATTTCTATCAATCTTTGCTGTTATGGCTGGGGCTTGAAACACGAAAAAGAGTGAAGGCTTGCTTAAAGTAGAGAAGACTAACAGGCGGGATTTCGTAAAAAAAGCCCCGGGCTATAAGGCCCGGAGCTGAAAGTGGATGCAGGAAGAGTGGGGGAAACCAAATGCAGCTGCGGAGCTTGCTGTCAGCGGCGAATCATTAGAAATCCGAAGTAGCAACTTGAATGAAGCCGAAGACCGCTCCGGCGGCGGAAGCGCGAAGTGCGGCAACCAGAAGCAGATTAACTGCGATTGTAAGGCTGTTGAATGCGGGAATCGTATAAGTGATGACAGGCGCGTTTACGCTGTAAAGCACAAGATCGACAGGGAAAGCGGAGTTGTTTTGTACGGTGACAGCGGCATTAATTCCTCCGGTAAGATTCTCGTAAAAAGATTTGCCTACGCCTGCCGGCAGGTTGAAGAATTGCTGCGGTAACAAGATGGCCATCCTGATAACCTCCTTTACCATTTGATAGTATATTCTATGTTGGTAATCTATCGAAGCTACGACGAATGACGTAGAGTAACGTACATTTTGATAGAAAGGGCTTACAAAGGGTATTACGTAGTAATAGTGGTAGTATAAACGGCAGGAAGCCTAGAGGTTCTGAAATGCGTTCATTGGTGCTGCCCTGATGAGGAAACGGCTTGTTCACGCAAAAAATCCCCGGGAACGCTTCAGCAGGAAGCATTCCCGGGGGGACTTGCGGTTTGGCGGCTGCCGTGCAGCTAACGCAGCAGCGCCGAATCGATTGGGGGGACGAGCCCTTCACCCGCCGCCCGGTCCAGCAGAGCCGATATGGCGGCATAGCCGCTCTCGCCCAGATCCATCGTAAAATCATTCACATACAAATCGATATGTGACTTGGCTACCTGGGGAGACAGCTCTTGAGCATGGCTCAGTACATACTCCCGCGAAGCTTCCGGGTTGTCCCAGGCGTGACGGAGAGAGGTGCGAATCCAGCCGCTGACGGCGTCTGTGTCCAGATCGCGGCGGGCGATAATCGCGCCGAGCGGGATAGGAAGTCCCGTATCGCTCTCCCACCAGCTTCCAAGGTCGACCAGCATGTGCAGCCCGTAAGAGGTATAGGTGAAGCGGGCCTCGTGGATGACGAGTCCGGCGTCGATTGCGCCGTCCCGTACGGCAGGCATAATCTCATGAAAAGGCATGACGACGATTTCGCCGATGCCTCCCGGCACCTGCTGCGCCGCCCACAGCCGAAACAGCAGGTAGGCGGTGGAGCGCTCGCTGGGCACGGCGACGCGGCGGCCGGACAGCGCCGACGTGCTGTTGGCGTCCTGCGGACCGCCCTTGGTCAGCAGCAGCGGCCCGCAGCCCCGGCCAAGCGCGCCGCCGCAGGGCAGCAGTTTATACCGGTCCAGCGCCCAAGGCAGGGCGGCATAAGAGATTTTCAGCAGCTCAGGGCCTGTGCCGTCTGCGGCAAGACCGTTCGTAATGTCGATGTCGGCGTAGGTGACATTCAGCTTCGGCGCGCCCGGTACGAGTCCGTGCGCCCAGGCGTGAAAGACAAATGTATCGTTGGGGCAAGGCGAATAAGCAATATTTAGTTCTGCGGTCATTTCAGCACCTCCGATAGGATGGGCCCGGCGGCGGCGAGCGCTTCCAGCGCCTCGCCGATGCGCCAGGCGTCCCGGTCGCGGGGACCGACCGGGTTCGAGATCGCGCGAATCTCCAGCACCGGGAGATTCCGCGCCAGGGCGGCTGCGGCGACCCCGCAGCCTTCCATGGCCTCGGCGGCCGCGCCAGGCACGCGCGCCGCCAGGGCTGCGGCCGTCTCTGCGGAGCCGGTCGCCGCCGAGACCGTGAGCACGGGTCCCGTGCTCACGTCAAGCCCCGCCGCCGCAAGTCCGGCGGCGAGCCTCGCTGCCCGGCCCGTATCGGCCGGGTAATGCGTGCGGCCGAAGCCGAGCTCGGCCGCGCTGCGGAAGCCCTCGGGCGTCTCGGCCCCGAGGTCGGCATGGACGAGCTCGCTGGCAACGACCAGCGAGCCGAGCGCTGCCCTGCCGGGGAAGCCGCCGCCGATCCCGGCGCTGACGACGCAGCCGTAGGAGCCGGCTGCAAGCGCGGCGGCGGTTCCGGCCGCTGCTGCGGCAGGGCCCGCGCCCGCGGCGATGACGGTGAAGCCGTCCGCGCCGCCGAGACCGCGCCGGACGGCCTCGGCCTCGGCCTCCACGGCGGTTACGATCAGAACACCCGGGAGGGCTTGTCCTGGCTTGGATAAATCTTGTTCTCCGGCATAGCCGGGGTCAAAGCGGGAAGTCACCGCGCAGCCCTCCTTAATTATCGGTATTTTGCAAAATTGGATTCCAGACACTCACGGGTACAAGATATACACGAATTGAAGCGTTCCTGCCTATATCTTCTTATCTTTTTTTCGCAAAGAAAAGGATACGCCCTTTTGGAGGTCAGGTCAATTTACGGCCTATATATAAAGCGCCTCAGGTTTATTTTGCAAAGAGTGTTGACAAAATAAAAATAAGGATGTATATTTATCTTAACTTAAAGATAATTATCTTAAAGATACTTGATGAACACGGAGGTGATTGAAATGAGCGGACCGAAAGAGGAGCTGATCGTAGCCGGAGATGTACGGGGCAAGGATGAAGCGGCATCGCTGAAGTTATTCGTGGTTCTGTCCAAAGCCTACCGGAGTCTGATGGACCGGGCGGTCAAGGATATGAAGAGCTACGGGCTGTCATCCGCCGAGTTTATGGTGCTTGAGGTGCTCTATCACAGAACCCGCATTCCGCTGCAGCAGATCGGAGAGAAGATTCTGGTCACCAGCGGAAGCATCACCTATAACATCGACAAGCTGGAGAAGAAGGGGCTGCTGAAGCGCGTTCCCTGCAGTGAGGACCGCCGCGTGACATACGCTGAGATTACCGAAGAGGGCCGGAGGCTGTTCGACGAAATTTTTCCGAAGCATGTAGCGATGATTCACGGAATGATGGCCGGACTGAACACGGAAGAGAAGGAGCAGGCGACCGAATGGTTGAAGCTGCTTGGTAAAGGGGCCGGTTCCTAGCTTAATTGCCGGGAAGCCCCATATATTTTTGCCAAATATCTTAAAGTTAAGAATATTAAACACAAGAGAATGGAGAGAGTTAAAAATGATTAGTGTAGGATTGCTGTTGATTCGTTTGTTTATCGGTGTTGCTTTTATCGGCCATGGAGCGCAGAAGCTGTTCGGTTGGTTCGGAGGCTACGGCCCTAAGGGAACAGGCGGATGGATGGAATCGGTCGGCATTAAGCCGGGTGTGGCGATGGCAGTCCTGGCCGGAATTCTTGAGCTTGGAGGCGGATTATTGTTCGCGGCAGGGCTGTTCACACCGGTTGGGGCCGTGATGCTGATCTTGGCCATGGCCGGAGCGATGAAGGTACATTTATCCAATGGTTTCTGGGCCACTGCAAACGGTTATGAATATCCATTGACGTTGCTTGTTGTAGCGGCGGGTGTCGCGCTGGCGGGTCCTGGCTCTATCTCGCTGGATCATCTGTTGTTCTAATCCGATTGACCTTCTAATTTCTAATACCGAGAGGAGAATAATTATTATGACACTTCAAACTGCAGGGATTCACCATATTACAGCGTTCGTTCAGGACGCTCAGCGGAACGCGGACTTTTATGCAGGCATTCTTGGTTTGCGGCTCGTGAAAAAAACAGTCAATTTCGACGCGCCGGAGGTCTATCACCTGTACTTTGGCAACGAAAGCGGAACTCCGGGCACGATCATCACGTTCTTTCCTTCGCCTATCGGACGTAAGGGAAGAATCGGCAGCGGCATGGTCGGTGTGACGACCTATGCAGTGCCTGCCGGTTCGCTCGGATTCTGGGAAGAACGGCTTCAAGCCTATGACATCCCGTATACCACTGTTCATCGCATCGGGGAGACCTATCTTTCCCTGGCTGATTACGACGGCCTGCGGGTCGAACTGGTGGAGCGGGAAGAAGGGCCTTTGAGCGCTTGGTCGTTCGGAGGAATTCCGGTAGAGCATGCCATTAAGGGGTTTGGCGGAGCCGTGCTGTACAGCATAAATCCGGCGAGCACGGAAGATACGCTGGTCAATACGCTCGGTTTTGAACGAATCGCCGAAGGAGACGGTTATGTGCGCTTTAGAGCGGAGGGGCCGTACGGCAACATTATCGATATCAAGACCGACCCGCTGCCTTTTGGGGCGGGGGGAAGCGGTACGGTGCATCATATCGCATGGCGCGCCAAAGACGACGCGGAGCAACTGGAGTGGAGAGAATTCGTACAGAGCCGGGGCTTTCATGTGACTCCGGTGCAAGACCGGAATTACTTCAACGCCATCTACTTCCGTGAAGAGGGCGGCATCCTGTTCGAGATTGCGACGGATCCTCCAGGCTTTGCGAACGATGAGGAACCGGAACATCTGGGCGAAAAGCTGATGCTCCCAGCATGGTATGAGCCGCACCGGGCGGAGATTGAGAGCAATCTGGCTCCTTTTGAGGTGCGGGAAATTGAGGTGAAGGCGGAATGATTCATATCTTCCGGCAAGGTTCCGATTCCTCGAAGCCGACGCTTGTACTGTTTCACGGGACGGGCGGCAACGAGCATGATATGCTGCCACTCGCCGAGATGCTGTCGCCGGGCTCATCCTTGCTCGGTATCCGGGGCAACGTGCTGGAGAACGGGATGCCCCGTTTCTTCCGGCGTCTGTCGGAAGGTGTATTCGACGAAGCCGACCTGGTCGCTCGGACACATGAGCTGAAAGCCTTTCTGGACGAGGCGGCGGCAAAATACGGCTTCGATCCCGCCCGGCTTACGGCCGTCGGCTATTCCAACGGAGCCAATATCGCGGGCAGTCTGCTGATGCATTACGGAAACCTCTTTTCTTCCGCAGTGCTGCTGCATCCGATGGTTCCGCTGCGGGGACTCACTCCTCAGCCTTTAGGCGGTGTTTCCGTCTTCATCGGGGCAGGCGTTAACGATCCCCTAGTCTCAGTCGCGGAGACTAAGGAGCTTCATGAGATGCTGGCAAGCGCGGGCGCGGACGTGACATTGCACTGGAGCAGCCAGGGACACCGGCTGAGCGCCGCCGAAGCGGAAGCGGCGAAGGACTGGCTGGACGGTCAAAGCTTTAACTGATGCACCGGGCGTTTGCCCGGGCAATTCCGGGATGGTTCTGCGACGCTTTGCTGCAGGGCGGCCCGTTAACATAAAGGAGAACGCAGGATTAGGGGCGAGGGCGCCGGTTCTGCGTTCTTTTTTTTCGTGATAGTGACCCTCATGAGGTATCGTCTGTTTATAATAAATGACAAAATAAAGATATTGATATTTGTATTGATTATTTCTTGTGCTATGATAATAAACAGAAGGGGGGCGGGAGCAATCCAATAATGAGCTAACAGCTAATACATAGGATGGTTGCTCTTCAGTAATATGACCAATGATTTGCCATTAACGAAAGACATGATTTTAGATGCCGCAGAACAGGTGCTGAGGCGTTATGGACCAGATAAAACCTCGGTTATAGATATAGCCAAATTTCTTCAAGTCAGTCACGGAACGCTATATCGGCATTTCGCGAGCAAAGCTGCTTTGCGGGAGGCCGTTACGGAGAGGTGGCTGGACAAAAGCGTTGCCGAGCCTTTGGAGGAGATTGCAGGTACGGCTAAAGGGAGCGCTGCGGAGCAGCTGCTCTTATGGCTGGAGACGCTCATAGGTAAGAAGCGGAAGTATGCGGTGGATGATGCCGAAATGTTTGTCATGTATGGAGCCGTTACGCTGGAAACAGGCAAAATTATTACGCTGCATATCGATCGCTTGATAAAGCAGGTTGCATCGATCATCGAACGCGGCATGCAGACGGGCGAGTTCAAGCCGGGTTCGGCTGATGCTATTGCAAGGGCAGTTTTCCAGGCAACAACTAAATTTCATCATCCTGCCCATGCCCATGAGTGGTCGTCAGAGACGATCGACGATGACTTCGATACGGTATGGCGCTTGCTCCTTTCCGGACTTAAGTAAAATACGCCTTTTAGAAACAGAACGGGTTATTCCGGGTGTTTGTTTCTAAGAGGCGTATTTTTTTCGTTGGTAGAGTATTTGGGCCGCGGACACCGACTTCGAGGAACTTATGGGCGCCCTATTTATCAAGATCAAAACTTGCGGGATTAAAGTTTGTGAAGGGTTGCAGAGATCGCCGCGTGATGAATGACAAAAATATAATTTTGTTAGTTGACATTTGTTTTATGTCATTCTATAATCAAATCATCAAGAACAACAAGAACACGCAAACGAGATTCTGAACGATAGGGCACAGCCCAACCCCCAAAAGGAGATGTTAAACATGACTCAAAGCAAACAAAACGTTGTACTCGTAACAGGCGCAGGCACCGGAATCGGAAATTTATCCGCCCGCTCGCTCGCTGCTTCTGGTCATACGGTATATGCCAGCATGCGTGACGTAGAGGGGCGCAATGCTTCGAAAGCGAAAGCCCTTCATGATTACGCCGCAGTGAATGGGTATAAGCTGAAGGCCGTGGAGCTGGATGTACTGTCGCAGGAATCCGCGGATCGTGCGGTACAGACGATCGTAGAGGAGCAAGGAAGATTGGACGTTGTTATGCATAATGCCGGCCACTTGGTCGTCGGGGTTGTCGAAGCGTTCTCGCCGGAGGAAATAGTCAAGGTGTTCGATACGAATGTCCTTGGTACGCAGAGGGTAAACCGGGCGGCGCTGCCGTACATGCGGGCGCAGCAATCCGGCCTGCTGCTCTGGATCAGCAGCACGACCGTACGCGGCGGCTTCCCGCCGTTCCTTGGACCTTATGTAGCTGCCAAAGCGGCAATGGATTCCCTGGCCCAGACGATGGCTTACGAAGTTGCGAAGTTCGGCATCGAAACATCGTTCGTCGTACCCGGCGCTTTTACGCAAGGGACATCCCATTTTCCAAGCGCGGGCCATCCGCAGGATGAGCAGACCTCCGCAGCCTATGACCGCATTAATTACCTGCTCGACGAGGTAGGGGACCGCTTAAGTGCCTTGACTCCGCCTGACGCAGATCCGCAAGCGGTTGCGGACGAAGTGGCCCGAATCGTCAGCCTGCCGGCTGGCAGCCGTCCGGCACGTTCGGTCATCGATTTCGTGAACGACGGCGCGGCTGAAGTGACCGAGCTGTCCGAGAAGCTGCGCATTGAATTCGTGCATCGCCTTGGTTTGGAGGAGCTGTTGAAACCGGCCGTTTTGTAGTAATCGATTGTTTTCTTGAAGTAAGAAATGAAAAACAATACCACAAAGGATGGGATATACAATGGAAAAGAATCTTGCAGGCAAAGTAGCTTTGGTAACGGGCGCATCGCGCGGAATAGGCCAAAAAATTGCGGAGGAGCTGGCAGCTCACGGGGCGAAGGTTGTCGTTAATTACGCGAGCAGCCCGGCCAAAGCGGAGGACGTGGCAGCTGGAATTAAGCGTAATGGTGGAGAAGCACTAGCGATTCAAGCGGATATCAGCAAGGTGGCGGAGGTCGAGAGCTTGTTCCAGAAGACGCTGGAAGCATACGGGCAGGTGGATATCCTCGTTAACAACGCGGGCATCATGATTACCAAACCGCTTACGAGCATTACGGAAGATGATTTCGACAAGCAGTTCGCGATTAATGTCAAAGGGACTTTCTTCGCCATTCAGCAGGCGGCGCTGCACATGAAGGAGAACGGGCGTATCATTAACTTCTCGACATCGGTGATAGGCCAGATGTTCCCGACCTACAGCACCTATACCGGAACGAAGGGAGCCGTGGAGCAGTTCACCCGTCAATTGGCAAAAGAACTCGGACCGAAAGGGATTACCATTAATGCGGTAGCGCCCGGTCCGGTGAACACGGAGCTCTTTACTGCAGGGAAAACGGAGGAGCAGATCAAGGCGGTGGGTAACTCCAATTCGTTTGGACGTCTAGGAGAGGCAGAAGATATTTCGAATGTAGTGCTGTTTCTAGCCAGCCCGGAATCGCAGTGGGTAACGGGGCAGACCATTCGTGTTAATGGCGGATTTATTTAAGAAAAAATAGCAGCAGCACTCCGGGACATAGAAATAAAGTCTTGGAGTACTGCTGCGTTTTGTTCGTGTAATCGGACAGAAATGCAGCTATACCTGCTCCGGAAGGAGAGCCGCTTCGAGACTTAAAGCATTCGGCTGCCGCGACCGATCAAGCATCACCCTGACAAGCAGGATACACAGGGCGATGTTGATCAGCGCCGAGAAGAACAGCAGGAAGCCGACATGGCCGCCGCGGCTCGTATACCCGTAATAGACGGCATAGGTGTTGAGGAAGATCGTCGCGCTGAAGCCGAAGGCCATCCACAGAAGGCGCTTGTCTTGAAAATAAACGCAGGCGAGCAGCGCCAGTGCCGCCGCCGGGAATAAATAGCGCTCATGCATGCTGGACGAGAAGGTGAACACGCCGGATATCAGCAGCAGGGCTGATAGCGAAGCGAATGCCGCATTGCGGCTGCGCAAGTAATACCAGCCTGACAGAAGCGTGGCGGCGGCGATAAAGATCATGCTCCAGACATGGTAGCTGAAGAACAGGAATATAGATGAAGAATTCTTATAGTTGGCCCCGAGCAGTCCGAACAGATTAAAGGCATTGACTGAAGCGTACGGATACTCGCCCACCGTGCTGCTGTACAACTGATAGAGCCACAGCGGATTTTTACCCGCAGAGAAAGGCAGCGCGATGATAACGGTCGTCACGGCGGCAATCGCCGCCGCTTTCAGCCATGGCCCGGGCTTGCCTGTCCGGAGAAGCGCGAACAGCAGTACCGGCGAATAAATAATGCCCTGCGGTTTCATCAGAATCGAGAGCGTGAGGAAAAAGGCCCCCCAGCCAAGCTTCCGCCGGGTCACCGCAAGAACGGCCGCGACTACGATCATCGTGAAAAAGGAATCGACTTGTCCCCAGAAGGTGGCGTTGATCAGCACCGCCGGGTTGAACATGTAGAATCCGGCAATCAGGAGCGCTGTCTCAAATGGGAGGCGGCGGCTGGCCGCCTTATACAACAACCAGGCGGTAACCGCATCCGCGATTATGGAGGGCAGCTTGATCAGCGTCAGGAAAAAGGATTCGATTTGCGGCAGCGTGACGATTTTGCCGGTAGCGTACAGGATGTATATGTATAGCGGCGGGTAATCGCTGGAGCTGTTCTCGTAAAAGGAGCCAAGGCCGTGTGCCGCCTCCTGCGCCCAGGTCGTAAAAAAGCGGATGTCGCCCCGGTACCCGGAAATCCAGGGGGCGGCGGCAAGCTTCAAGAATAGGCCCACGGCAAGCAGCAGGCCAATGAGTAGCCCTCTGCGGCTCTCGTTAATGCGCAGCCTGCCCGCCTTCGCGTAGTAGAAGGCCGCCCCCAGCAGCCCGGCGAACAGCGCCGCGTAGACGGCCAGCGCCAATCCGTACTGGCCGTCGCTGCCGAATCCGCCGGGGTTCATCCCGGAAGGGCGTGTGAATCCGGAGCCGGAACCGCTGCCGTCCGCTGCATTCTGCGGATCGCCCGGCACTTCGCTCTGTTGGCCGCCGTTTTGTCCTTGGGCGGAGCTGTCCTTGCCGCCGCTTGCCGCGTTCTGTGAACCGCCTTCTGCTGTGCTCTGCGGCCAGCCGTCGAAATCGCCTGCCGCACTGGAATCACCTGCGCTGGCCGCGCTCCGCAGACCGCCCTCCCATCTGCTCTGCTGCCCAGCGGCTTGCGATCCGTTCCGGTTCCCAGGGAACACGCCTCGCTCTCCGCTGCGGAAGGAGGCTCCTTCGCCGCCGCGTTGCTGCATGCCGGCACCGGTATCGGGGGCGCTGCCGCCGCTTACTTTTGCCAAGGAATATATGCTAATGCCCAGCGATATCAGCAGCGCCAAGGCCAGGGCGGCGATCCATTTATGGTTTTTAATCAGGCTCACGGGCTATTCTCCTCTCATTCTTGTCATGAAATACAGCCATTATAAAAGCCCGAGCTTAAGATACCCTGAATATGGATTTCAAATCGTGGAGAACCGTGAGACGAACCAGCGGCAGGCCGGGAAAAATACATTCTCAAACTTTGGATTGAACTTTTCGGCTAGTCTCGGGTAGTATGAAGAAATACATAAACGGCCTTACTTGGTTGTAATAGAAAGGTAGAAAAACGGATATGAACACGAAAGCAAGTGGAATTAATCCAGCCACCGTCCGGTCTTCCCGGAGGCTAAGGCTTCAGCTGGCTGTTATTCTGGGCGCGGTCGCCACCATCGGGCCGCTGTCAATCGACATGTATTTGCCCGCGCTTCCGGAGCTTGGAAGATCGTTTGAAACTTCGCCCGCGCTCGCACAGCTCAGTCTAAGCTGTTTTTTGATCGGACTGGCGCTTGGGCAGCTGTTCTCCGGGCCGCTGAGCGATGTATACGGACGCCGCCGCCCGCTGATGATCGGGATGGCCGTATATGCCCTTTCCTCGCTGCTCTGCGCATTCAGCCCTTCCATCGGCTTCTTGGTGGCCATGCGTCTGATCCAGGGACTGTCCGGTTCGGTCGGAGTCGTCATATCCCGGGCCGCCGTCCGTGATCTCTACTCAGGTTCCGAACTGACCCGGTTCTTCGCGCTGCTGATGGTCGTTAACGGCCTGGGGCCGATCGCGGCGCCGGTAATCGGCGGACAGCTGCTGCGGTTTACGACATGGCAGGGCGTTTTTTTCGTGCTGTTCGGAGCGGGCGTGATTTTTTGCCTGACCATCTGGCTTCGCCTGCCGGAGACCCTTCCGCTGGACCGCCGCTCTAAGGGAGGGCTTAAGGAAACGCTGACGACCTTCGGGAAGCTGCTGCGCAATCCAAAATTTATGGGTTATGTCCTGTCGCAAAGCTTTGTCTTTGGGGCGATGTTCGCCTATATTTCGGGTTCGTCCTTCGTTCTGCAAAATATTTTCGGCGTATCTCCGCAAATATACAGCGTGATCTTCGCCGTGAACGGCCTCGGCATCATCATCACCGGACAAATCGCCGGCAAGCTGTCGGGACGGATTGGAGAAACGAGGCTGCTAGTATGGGGGCTTCTTCAGTGCTTATTGGGCGGGCTGCTCCTTATGTACTCGATTGTAACGGCCAGCGGGCTTCCGCTGCTGCTGATTGCATTATTCGCTATCGTCTCAAGTGTGGGGGTCGTGGGGACGACCACTTTTTCGCTGGCGATGCAGGATCAGGGAGAGAATGCGGGCAGCGCCTCCGCCATGCTTGGATTGCTTCCGCTGCTGACAGGCGGGCTTGTGTCTCCGCTTGTAGGCATGGGAGGCGGGGAGAACGCGCTGCCGATGGGGACGGTAATTGCTGCTGCAAGCATATGCGCGGTGCTGTCCTACGGCCTGCTGGCGAGAAGAAAGGGACGTGCCGGATGAAGGCCTGCTTTATTTCCAGCTGATCGCAAGTGTCGGCGCAGTCAGAACGGTGAGCGTAACCTTTCTCGTCCCGGTGTTCGGGATGCTGTGGGGAGTCATTTTTCTGCATGAATCGGTCTATTTAAATACGGTGGCCGGGCTAGGGATCATTCTGCTGAGCATCATGCTGATCGGGGCCGGTCAAGGAAGGCCGTTGAACAAAAGGGAACTTAAACCGGCATTGCCCGAAATGCTCAAGTAAACCTGCGGAGTTGACAGGGAGCTGAAGCTCGATGAAACGCGTTTAGCCGCGGCATGCTGCCGAGGCTATTTCTAAAGCCGATCTTTCCACTCGAATTATATGTAATGGCTAATCCTTCACTGAAATTACCAGCATCTCCATTACCCCTCGGAGTTTTTCACAGCCGCCAGCCCTTCGGAGAAGTCGCCCCGGCAGGGTTCGGACCATATGTTTCTCCATTCTATTTTTTACCGATAAGTTGCATATTTTTATAGAATAAAAAACAATTTTTAAACTTATTTCTTGAGGTTATTGCATACTATCAGTATAATAATTACTATTTAAGGGAGGAATTTTCAATAAATAGAAAAATAATGATGCTATCTTCGTTACTGTCCCTTAACTTGCTTTTAGCATGTAGTAACCAGTCAAGCGGGGCAGGTGATAAACCTGCCTCTGAATCATCCGCAGCAACAGTAACGTCCTTTTCTCCAAAGTCTACGGTTGCTCCTGCTGAAAAAGACGCGGGTATAGCTAGCCAGTTTCCGAAATCGATTCTTTCCGATTCTATTTCTTTAGACTCTGTTAGTGAAACGCTTTCTACCCGAGCAGAAGCAGATCTTGAAGATGGAAAGATATTAATGATTTCTGGAAACAGGGAAGAGCGTGGACATCTCATTGCTTCAAGTGTTCTGGGAGCTGAGGGCGATCAGACATTTCAAAGCAATTATAAAATTGTCTATCGGCAGGGTAATAATGATAACGTTCTTTTAGAGTTACCTGCCTTTTTGTATGTACAGCCAACTGATGAAATATTACCTTTTGATAAAGTGAGCTTTAAAGAAGCAGATATTTATTTATTAACCCCGCAATATCGTACTGGGCATGGTCTTGAAGCATATGTTTTTGCAGTAAATATACAAAATAGGGATGTATTTCCTATAGAGATACGGAAAGGAGAAAAAACATCTAACACGCTCTTATATACTGAACTAGAGAAAAAGCCCTTTAATCAAAACGAACAATTAGTCGTGTATCCTCCAATAGGAGCTGGTACGCCTGAAAAGGATGCTAAGGAAATACATTATAAATTAGATCTCGGCAAGAAGCAATTTATTGCAGAATGAACCTCCCCTGCTTACAATTCGTTTAGAAATAGGAGTTTCTTACCAGCGCCTACCGTTACTTTTGATAAGCACATAGGTTGGCTATCTGGCAAAAAGATATTTATGGCAGACCGCCTGTACAGACTGGGAATGCAGAGGAAACTGATTTTTGAGCGCCGCTTGAAGTTCGGTTTTTCCGATCCATTTTCCATCGTACTGTAGGGCATAGTCTTTGGCTACCGATAAACACTGATTCCAAACTTCCGCTGATATGCGGTTGCACGCAAATAGCCGTTTTCCAAATCCGTTTTAGAGGTGTGAAACAGTGTTTTGACACATCGGATCATCTGGTTTTCGCCTCCTTCCCTTGATTCTCGATGTACGCCTTCAGTACGTCCAAAGGTGCACCACCCACAGTAGTTAAGCAGAAGCTTTGCGACCAAAAATATTCTTTCCACAGCTTCGTTTTGATCTAGGGAAAGTCTTTTTTGATGAGGTGAGAACAGTAGTTTTCACTACTAGGGGAAGCTCCTTTTACATTTGGCTGAAATTAATAAAGATTAGTCAAGCCACAAATCCCTTTTTACAAATAATTGATTTTATAGAAACATATAAGTGTAATTTACGTCTATTCTAAAAAAGAAAACTTTGAAGGAGATTTACATGAAAAGTCCAATGAAAGTAGGATTAGCAGGATTGGTTTTGACTGTTGTATTTAGTGCTGGAGCTTACGCAGCGACTGCAGTTCCAAAAATATTTGTTAACAGTAATCAAGTCAAAACCAGTACACAGCCTAAAATCATTGATGGATCTGTTTATGTTCCAATACGGGCAATCTCTGAAGGGCTTGGAGTTGATATCCAATGGGATAATAAGAGCAAGACCGTTTACGTAGAGTCTGATCCAAACTTTAAGCTGGAAGATAGTAGTGTCCAATATGTTTCGGAGCGGAATTTGGCTTACAAGTGGATCATGGCCTATGACGAGAGAAATCACCAAGGGGTGCTTGATCTAGTTACCTCCAATTTCACGACTGATATCTACAATGAAAGTTTTCCTACCGGCACTTACAATATGGGGAGCATTGTTGATATAAAAGCTGTCGCGCGCGAAACCAACGGCCTTACCGTGAGAATTGTTCAACGTGTGACTGCAGAAGATGATTATAAAGTTAAAGTGGAAAAATGGAATTTTACTTTTGAGGAAGGTAAAATTAAGTCGGTGAAGGCCGTACCAAACTCCGCTAAATATTTGGATCGTTATACAGTGTTTCCAGGAGCAAGTTTTGGGATATAATAAGGGTTGCCCTGCAACCTCTTACTGTTCCAGTTTTACCTGCATCAGCTCGGTCGCTACTCGGATTTCTCGGCCTTCGAAATTCTCGTTAATGCCTCCATCGAAGGAATCCGTTGACCCAGACACTGCCAAGTCATGACACTGAATTCAATTTCGGACACGTTCAGCCAACTGCCATGTTTAGGCGTGTAGTGAACCTCCATGAATTACCGGACGCTTGACGCGACCTCAGACAGTACCGCGATGATAAGGCGGCAGCGGACAGTGGATGTCCGGTATAACCGAATATCTTTTGAACCGAGAACACCTTCTAAGTGTTCTTTTTTGTTGCCGCGTGCCCAGATAAGCACGCACTTTCTAGCCGGTGAAAGTCCGGTCGCGGGAGGGGTCAAGCCCCCGAGTAGCTTGCGGGCCGCACGGGGCTATAATCAATTGGCGTTTTGGATAACTCGACCCTCTTTACAGATGAAGCCGCAAACCCTGGACCCGAAATGTGAATTGCAGTACATAGAACCAATAAAGTCAAAGCCCGCTTTTTTACCATAATCAATGCTCCTTCCTTATCGGTACTTCCCCTCACCTATCTCCATTTTTATTACAGTAACAGGAAAAATTATGAAAATAAAGGAATGTACCGGATTTCTATGCTTGAAAATCCGCTGAACTATCAGATCACCGAGCAGGTGAGGGTGTCTGTTTCTCAACGGAGGCGGCTATGATACACTTGGAAAAGCCTGAATTAACCATATAATGCCTGTGATTATATCGCGGCGAGCGGGGGAAATCTGTGAAAAAAACGGCGGTATTATTGTATCCGCAATTTAGCGAGTATGAACTGACTGTCGCATTGTCCATTCTTATGCAAGGAAAGAAATATACGGTCGGAATGACCGAGGAAAATCGGAAGAAGACGGGGGTTTTTGAACCGGAGAATTATTCCGAGGAGCCTGTGGTCCGGGACGGAAATCTGATCACCGCAAGGGGAAGAGAATTTATCCAATTCGGCACAGTCCTCGGACAGGCGCTGAACCTTTCTTTTGACAGGCAATGGTATAAGGGGCGCGCTTAAGATGATATAAAAAGACCGGGACAATATTTCGACATGATTTCTTTGCCATTAGTTGCATAAGGGGCTTGTTCGGAGTAGGATTTTTAAAGTGATTTCAGGGATGTGGGAGCGGCTGTCGTCTAACGGTATAGCACTTACTCATCACAAACCGCGTATTCCGGCCCGAATAGGACGAAAAACGCTATTTATGCAACTAAAGGCAGGTAGAGATATGCATGCACATAAACCAAGACTTGAACAATTAAAATTGGTAAGGCTGCTGGTGTCCATTTATCGCATCAAGGCGGTACGGGCGCTGTTTCCGGTATTGATTATCGCGCTGGTGTATTGGGAAGGGCAGCATGAATTGAAAGGAATCCGGCTTGCCAAGACGCTTCATGAACTAAGGCTAATTCCGGCGCAGGGTGTTATGCAGATGATGGCGACGGCGCTGGCGGCGGTTGCGGCGATGAGCGCTTACGATTTTCTGATCCGGGCCCACTATCGGATGAAAATCGGGGTTTGGAGCACCTTCCGCTATTCGTGGATTGCCAATACCTTTAATAATTTGATCGGATTTGCCGGTCTGGCTGGAGTCGGCCTACGAACGCTGCTCTATAAAAAAAGCGGAGTACCCGCAGCCGTCCTGACACCGGCGATCGTTTTTTTGTCCCCGCTGATGATTACGGGCCTGTCGCTGCTGTCCTGGGCCAGCCTGTTCGGCATTCTGCCGGCGGAGGGGCTGCTGCGCGAGCGGCGGAGGGGCTGCTGCGCGAGCACCGCTGGCTTGTATTCGCCCTCTGGGGTATGGCGCTGTATCTGCCTTTCTTTATCATGCTGCAGCGCTCCACTCTGTTCGCCAAATGGATCAACCGGGGAGAAGGAAAGACGCCGTGGATGACGGTATGCGCCTCAGTGGGCTCCTCGCTGCTGGAATGGCTAAGCGCTGGAATTACCTTTTCGGTAATTGCGGAGCATATTTTGGGCGGCGTCCATTTTCAGCCGATGATGAGCCTGTATGTGATCGCGGCGATTGCGGGTATACTCAGCATGGCTCCCGGAGGGATCGGCGCATTCGATCTGATCGCGCTGCTGGGAATTCAGCAGATGGGATATTCCAGCGAACGGGCGATGGCTGTGCTTGTCATTTTCCGGCTGTTCTATTTTGTCATTCCATGGCTGGTCGGGCTTGTGTTGGCTGCGCTCGAAATCGGACAGCAGGGCATACGGCTGCTGCGCAGCTCGGCATTGGAAACGCCCCTTAATACCTGGCAGAGAATTTGGACTTGGCCTGGACAGTATCCCTTTCTCAGCGATCTTGGCGTGTGGGCGCTTGGCAAGCTTGTGCTTGCCGCCGGACTCCTTCTGCTGTTGTCGGCGGCTACGCCCGAGCTGCTGTACCGGCTGCGCTTTATGGAGGAGCTGTTGTCGCTTCCGATCATGCGGGTATCCCATCATTTAGCCGTGGTCATCGGTTTTATGCTGGTGCTGCTGTCCCGGGGCATCTCGCTGCGCATCCGCAGAGCCTATATCTGGTCAAGCATCACGCTGGCTCTTGGCGCCGTGTTCGCCTTCACCAAGGGGTTTGATTACGAAGAAGCGCTCTTTCTGCTGTTTGTAGCCTTTCTTCTGTGGATTTCAAGAGCGCGTTTCTACCGGGTCAGTGCGCCGATTTCGCGGCAAAGCCTGCTGTGGTGGCTGCTGCTGACTTCCGGTATCGCTCTGAGCTACTACCTGCTGGCAAGCTACTCGCACCGCGGTTTCCTAAAGTATCTGCGGCCCGGCGTGGAGCCCGATTGGCTGCGGCACTATGGTAACTTCGCCTATACGGCTGTGGGCGGGCTGGTGATTGCCTGGCTGCTGCTCTCCATAATTGTGGCGCTTCGGCCCAACCGCCGTGCGGAGGCATTGACCGCGCCGCCGGATATGGACCGGCTTCGGCGTTATCTGAAGTCGGAATCCGGGAACGCGCTGACCCATATGCTCTTCACGGGCGACAAGAGCTTCTACTGGGCGCAGGGCGGCAAGGTCATGCTTCCGTTCGCCAGAGTGCGGGACAAGGTTGTCGTGCTTGGCGACCCGCTTGGACCCAAGAAACTTATGAACGACGCAATCAGCGAATTTCGGACCGAGGCCGACAGGTACGGACTTTCCGTTGTCTTCTACCAAGCGACGCCTGACTACTTGCCGATTTACCATGAGCAGGGCTACCATTTCTTTAAGCTCGGCGAGGAGGCGCTGGTTCCGCTGGAGAAGTTCACCTTAAGCGGCAAGGGGAACAGCGATTTGCGAAGCGTTAGCAACCGGTTTGTCCGCGAAGGCTGCAAGTTCGAGATGGCGGAGCCTCCGTTTGCGGCGGAGCTGCTGAAAGAACTTCGTTCGATTTCGGAGGAATGGCTGAGAGGCCGGGCGGAAAAAGGGTTTTCGCTCGGGTGGTTTGATGAATCCTATCTGCAGCTTGCACCGATTGCCCTCCTTCGGAATGCCGGGGGCGCTGTTATCGCCTTCGCCTCGCTTGCTCCGGGCTATGATGGCGGAGTTACCATTTCAATCGACCTGATGCGCCACCGCCTGAAAAGTCCGAACGGAACGATGGATTTCCTGTTTATTTCCATGCTGGAATGGGCCAAGGCTCAGGGATACGAGAGGTATAATCTTGGCAACGCGCCTCTGTCCAGCGTAGGGCGGAATGCGGGCGCTCTTCGCGAAGAGAAAATGGCCCATGTCGTGTTCAAGCACGGAGGACATTGGTATGGATTCTTGGGCCTGCGCCGCTATAAAGAAAAATTTTCGCCGGAATGGGAACCCCGCTACTTGGCTTATCCCGTCTCCCTGTCGCTCCCTGTTCTGACGCTGGATTTGGTTAGGCTTGTATCCCGTCAGCCAAAACGGCGGAAGTAGTATAAGGCTGTCCCGGAAGCCGCTGAGAGCGACCCGGAGACAGCTTTTTGTTTAACGGACGCCGCCTTTAAAGGGCGGTACAGCCGTTCTTCTTGCATGAAATAATAATCATGAGTTTGCAATTATGGCTTCATTTCGAACGGAACCTACTGCTTTTTTAGCTGAAATATGCAAAAAAATACACGATAAGGCCCCTGAATGTTAAAATTAGGATGTGAAAAAAATAACATAACTGGGGGTTATGGAATGAAAAACACAAAGAACTTATCTCTGCTTCTTCTGATGCTGACGCTTATCCTGATAGCCTGCGGCAATTCGAATAACAACTCGGCTGCGACAGCAAGCCCGAGCAGCGAACCGACGGCAGCGGCGACCAGTACGGCAGAATCTTCCGCATCGCCCGCTGCGGGTACTTTTAAAGATGGAGTCTACAAAGCCGAGTATGACCGCAGCGATGTGAGAAACTGGAAGGCTTATGTGGAAGTGACTGTGACCGGAGGCAAAGTCGAGAAGGTATACTATGATTACATCAACGAAGCAGGCGAGCTCAGAAGCAAGAACGAAGCCTATATCAAAGGATTCTCGGAAGCCAATAAATTCACGCCCCGCGAAGCCTTCGACAAGCTGGGTCAAGAGCTGGTAACCTCTCAGGACGCTGCCAAGGTCGATGCGGTTTCCGGCGCGACGCATTCGTCCAGAAACTTCAATGAGCTTGCCGCCGCCGCTCTCGTCAAAGCGGAAGCCGGAGACACGGCGGCGGCGATCGTTCCGCTGTATGAGGACGGCACGTACAAAGCAGCCGCCGACGCCTTCGACGCCCACGGCTGGAAGCCGCAGATCGATCTGGAGATTAAGGACCACAAGATCGCAAGCGTACAGTTCGACTATGTGAACGAAGCCGGACAGCTGAAGACGGAAGACGCCGGATACAAGACTGCGATGGAAGCCAAGAACAAGACCTATCCGGCAAAATATACGGAAGAGTTGGAGAAGCAGCTTGTAGAGAAGCAGTCGATCGGTTCCGTGGACGCGGTCAGCGGCGCGACGACCTCCTCCAATAACTTCAAGGCGCTTGTGGAATACACGCTGGATGATCTGGCGGAAGTCGGCGATACGAAGCCGGCCGCAATTAAGATTCAAGAATAAGGAATTATTATAAAACGCCAATAAGCCTGCCGTGGCCCTCATGGGCTCTGACAGGCTTATTTATGCGGTATATCAGCGTAGGCTTAAAGTTAGGACGGGGAGTTGACGATTCCAAAGGGTGAACCGCCGTCCTCTTAGAAAATTGCCGGCCTCAGAGCATCAGGAGCCTCGGACTAGCTCGAAGCCCACCACAGCAGCGCCGCCGCGAGCACGGCGAGAAGCAGCGCCGCCGTATCCCGCCGCCGCCAAGACAGAACAAGCCAGGGCGTTCGCGGCTTCGACGGGTCATAACCCCGTGCTTCGATGGCGGTGGCCAGCTCGTCGCCCATGCCGATCACTTGGAGGAGCAGAGGGACGGCCATCAACGAAATCTGCTTTGGCGTCCAGCGCCCCGGCCCCCGCTTTCGGTTTCCCCGGGAGGCGAGCGCCAGCTGCAGCGATGAAATTTTCCCCAGAACCCACGGTACGAACTGCAAAGTGACGGAGACGGCGAGCGACCAATTCCGCGTTCTGACGCCCAGTTTGCCCAGCGGCTTGATGGCCCACTCCAGCCCTTCGCGCAGCGGCGCTCCCGATGTCGTCTCCGTGAACAGGAAGCCGAGCGAAATGAGCAGCCCTAGCCGGAGAACGGAAAAACCGCCTATTAAGGCGCCCTCGGCGGAGAACTGGAAGGGAATCCCCGCATCCGTGCCGCGCCAAGAAAAGGCGGAGAGAAGCCACAGGAACAGAAACATCGGCAGGAACGGGCGATAGTACCAGGCTATCCGTCTCCGGGGAATGCTCGCAGCGGCCATCAGTCCGCCGATCATCAGCGCGGCAAGCGCCAGCGGCAAGGCTCCCTTTATTTGAAGAATCACCAGTGACCACAATATCATCGCCAGCCACTTTACACGGGGGTCGAGCATCTGCAAGACCGATCGGGCCGGGAGCTTCAAGGCGGCTGCATCTGCCGCAGGGCTGGCGCCTGGATCGGCGGCGGCCTCGTCCGCCGGAGACGGCGCCGCGCTGCCTTCGCCTGGAACGCGGCGCCTTCCGCTCCTTGCCGAGCGGCCGTCTTCCGCCGGCGGCATGGCCTCTGCCGGCGGTCCGCCGCCCGCCGGCAAGTGCCCGCCTTCTGCGGACAAGGCAAGGCTGTCCTTGTCCGC
Organism: Paenibacillus durus; assembly: GCF_000756615.1. Lineage (NCBI taxonomy): Bacteria > Bacillati > Bacillota > Bacilli > Caryophanales > Paenibacillaceae > Paenibacillus > Paenibacillus durus. Next base: position 5,733,228 of record NZ_CP009288.1, on the reverse strand, counting down.
AGAAGGCCTTTCCCCGGCGCCGGAAGCAGCACCGGCGCCGCTCCCGCGGTACACCAGGCTGCGCTTGTCCAGCCTGGCCAGCAGTTCCCCGGCGCTGGCGGGCAGGGCGTCCAGCCTGCCTTGGCGCATAAGCATCCGGCCGATCCGGATGTAGGCCGGAGGCTCCAGGCCCGCGTCTTCGAGCACGCGGGCCTCGGTCCATAAGCCGTGGGCCGGACCGCTGTAGCGCAAGGCCCCGTGCGACAGGACCGCGACCTGATCCGCCAAGGGGAAGAAGCTGTCCAGGTCATGGGTGGCGATTACAATGGTATAGCCGCCCTGCTTCAATTCCGTGACGGTATCCAGCAGCGCGCGGGCGGCGGGCGGATCAAGCCCGGCCGTCGGCTCGTCCAGCAGCAGCAGCCTTGGCAGGGGGGCGATGGCGCCCGCGATGCAGACCCGCCGCTTCTCGCCGCCGCTCAGCAGGAACGGCGACCGCTGGCCGTATAGTTTGGGATCGAGTCCAGCCTGCTCCATCGCCCGGGCTGCCGCCTCGCTTCGCCGGGGCTCTGGAACATCACGCTGCTCCAGACCGTACTCGACATCCTTTCTGACGCTTCCTGCGAAGAGCTGGCTCTCCGGCTGCTGGAAGACGATGGAGACGGAGGCGGCAGAGCTATCCGGCGGATAGTCAATACTGCCCGAAGAAGGCTTCGCGAGTCCGGACAGCAGCCGCAGCAGCGTGGATTTTCCGCTGCCCGTTACTCCGCACAGGACCGTAATGCTGCCCTCCGGAATCAGCAGATCGATATTGCTTAGGGCGGGCGATTGGCCGTAGAGATAGGACACCCCGGTTAACTGTACCGGCATAGCGCTTCCTCCAGTTCCTGCTCCGTAAGCGGCAGAAGCTCTGCCGGCCAGCCGTTATCCTGCATCATCCGGCCGATGCCGATGACGGGGGGATCTTCCCAGCGAAGCGCGGCAGGCAGCCCGGAGCGGTAAAAGAGCGTGCGCGGATCGCCGTCGTATACCAGCCGCCCCTGATCCATAACGGCCACGCGTTCCCCGGCGGCCAGTTCCTCCATCCGCTGCGTGACCCACAGCACGGTTACTCCCCGCCGCCACAGCTCCCGGCTGAAGGCGAAAATCTCTTTGCGCGAGACCGGGTCCAGCATCGAGGTCGCCTCGTCAAAAATAATCATCTCCGCCTCCAGCGCCAGGCAGCAGGCGATGGCCAGGCGCTGCCGCTCTCCGCCTGACAGGTCCGATACGGGAACGGCGGCTTTATGCCCGAGGCCTGTCCGCCGGAGCGCACGCAGCGTCCGCGCCTTCATATCATCCCGGGGAATCCCCCGGTTCTCCAGGCCGAAGGCGACATCTTCCTCCGGCGTTGAGCCGATGGTCTGGGCTTCCGGGCTCTGGAAGACGAGCTGGATGCTCTGCTTGACGGCGCTGCGGTTTGTGGCAGACCGCAAGTCCAGCCCGGCCGCCGTCAGACTGCCGCCGGATGGGACGAGCAGCCCGTTGAAGGTCCGGACAAGGCTGGATTTGCCGCTGCCATTGGCGCCCGTCAGCGCGACCCACTCCCCTTTTTCGATATGTATATGAATATCCTGAAGCACCGTCAGGCTCTGCTGGCCGTCTTGCAGTGACAGGGTCAAATGCTTGGCATGAATCATATTTGCGCTCGCTTTCGAAGAAAGTGTCTCACACTTGCGTTATCGATTATAACAAATTAACGGATTAACGGATTGATGTATTTGACGTGAGATGTTATATTAACATAAAAAAATGGAGAGGAACAATCAACTCATGAACAGATGGTCCTTGCGCGGACTTATTTTCAGCGCGCTCTTTGCAGGTGTGATGATCGCGTTAAGCTCGATGAAAGTATCGCTTCCGTTCTCAACGGTGCCGATTACGCTCCAGACGCTGGCTGTTATGCTGGCCGGTTCCGTGCTGGGCGCCAGATATGGTACGCTCGCTGTCCTGATCGTTATTGGCCTTTGCGCCGCCGGATTTCCCGTAATGGCGGGAAGAGGAGGAATGTCCGTCCTGGTTGGCCCGACCGCCGGTTACATTTTCGCCTGGCCGTTTGCGGCTTTTCTGATCGGATGGTCCGCAGAGCGCATGTCGCAGGGCAAATTCACCTTCGGCAAGCTGCTCGGGGCGAACTTCCTGTTCGGCTCCCTGCTTGTCTACCCGACCGGTGTAGCCTGGCTGGCTCACTCCATTCCCAGCTTGGACACGCTGTCCAAAGCGCTGACTGCGGGCATGCTGCCGTTCCTGCCGGGAGACTTCCTCAAGGCCGCTTTATGCGCTTCGGTTGTCACCGGTGTATGGAGAGTCTATCCGATCGAACGGATTGTAGGCAAAAGAAGCCCGGATTGGGTTGGCGAGAAAGCGTCCGAATAGAAGCTTGGCCTAAAGCGTCAAACAAGTATACAACGCACTTATAATAAATAGCCCCGCTGTCCGCATGCATCCTGTGCGGATAGCGGGGCTTGCTGTTTTTCGCACGCATTTTGCCTCGGGTAAACGGGTTAACGACCCGAACAGGATTCGATATTTCTGCATTGACAACCGAACTCATAACGTAGTAATTTAACGTTGAACGGCGTTCAACTATTGAACGATGTTCAACGAAAAGGGGCGAAAAAAGCGGAGATGAATGAAAAGCAGAGAGCGGGAGAAACCGCTCGGTCTGATTCTTCATGCGGCCGGTGGGATTTTTGCATAATTGAAAGTAATTTAAGGAAGGAACGTGGATATGCCTGGATGGTTACGGATCACGTTAGTGGTTCTCGCAACTCTTGTTATCGTGATTGCTATCGTTACGGCGATTGCCACCCGAATGTTCAATCAAAATGCAGTGAAGCAAGTGAATCAGCTGTTCAGCGATTGCCCGAAATCAAACAATGAGATCATTCGAAAAGAAGATTTGGCGGGTCTGCCCCTCCCCGTTCAGAAATGGCTGGAACGCTCCCATATTATCGGGAAAGAAAAAATTGCCTCCGTTCGTCTAAAACAACGAGGGCTAATGCGAACGAAAAAAGGCGGACCATGGATGCGGGCTCAGGCGGTGCAGTATTTCAGAGCGGACGAACCGGGGTTTGTGTGGCAAGCCGATGTCCAAATGGCCCCTCTGCTCCATCTGTCCGGATTGGATAATTACCAGGAAGGCAAAGGCAAGATGAGCATCAAGCTTCTGTCCTTATTTCCGGTCGTAAATGCGAAGGGTCCTGAAATGGATGTCAGTACGCTGCTGCGATATCTCGCTGAGATGCCCTGGTTTCCGACGGCAGCATTAAATTCATACATCAAATGGGAGCCAATCAATGACACTTCCGCACGAGCGACTATGAGCTACAGAGGGATAAGCGCCTCCGGGGTGTTCGCTTTCAGTGAACAGGGCGATCTGATTAGCTTTACTGCCAAAAGGTACAAGGAAGTAAACGGGAAGTATGTATTAAGCGACTGGGGAGGTGTCAATAAAGAGTTCAAAGAGTTTAACGGAATTCGAATCCCTTCAAAGTCAGATATCATTTGGATTGAGAAAACCGGGAATTTTAACTGGTATCAGTGCGAGATTACGGATATCGAGTACAATATACCGGAATTATTTTAAGGGAGCCCAAAATGGAACCATTGGCAACCTTCTCATTCTCCTTGCTTTTGTTATTCCGATAGACCGCATAAACCTCAATTCCGCGTAATATCGATAAAAAAGAGCTCCTTCACTACACCCTCACTACCGGAGCTCTTCACATTTAATTTTTAGTTCTCGCTGGTCTCCGCTTCCTCTCTGTTATCCGCCTCAAGGATATTTTCTAAGGCGCTTACGTCCCCGGCCGGCTGCTCCACCGGCAGCGCCCATACGGACACGCCGCCGCCGTTTACCGGAAAGACGGCCCATCCGTCTTTGCCGATCACTACCGTATCTTCCCGGCTTAGCGTCAGATCGGTCCAGGTCTCCCCGGCGCGCTTCGTTCCGACGAACATGCGCTTCTCGCCGTCGTCTCCGCCCGATACGACGACCGCGCAGCCCGAGCCCGGAATTTCATCCACGCCCTGTCGAACCCAGCCGATTGTATTCGGGTGGTCGAAGTAATCGTTCTGCTCCCCGTAGGCTTTGTGGTAGCGGGCGGACAGCAGCCGGTCGATCGCTTCGCGTTTGCCGTCAATCGGCGACGGTCCGCCGATGCCGTAATAGTCGCCGTAGAATACTACCGGATAGCCGTCCAGCCTTAGCAGGATCAGCGCATATGCGCTGGGCTTGAACCAGTCGCCGACCCAGGACTCCAGCGATTCATGGGGCTGGGAATCATGGTTGTCGACAAAAGTGACGGCATTGGTGGGATGCGTCTGCACCAGCGTGTCATGGAAAATAGTCGTCAGATCGAAGTTCCTGCCCCCGAGCGAGGCGGCCTGAAATTTGTAGTGGAGCGCCACATCGAACAGGTCGATCTGATAATCGACCGTATCCAGAAACTGGCGGCAGGCCTCAAGATCCGGGTTCCAGAATTCGCCGACAATATAGAAGTCTTCCCCGCGTTTGCGGGTCATTTCCGCCGCAAATTCCCTGATGAAATCATAGTTGATATGCTTGATCGCATCCAGGCGGTAGCCGCCGCACTGAAGCGTATCGACGAGCCATTTTCCCCATTCCAGCATTTCGGAGCGGACGACAGGATGGCAATAATCTATATTGGCGAACATCAGATAATCGTAGTTTCCGAACTCGTGGTCTACATTGCGGTTCCAGTCCTTATTCTCGCCGATGATCTTGAAGATGCCTGTCCGCCCTTTTTTGGCGTCATAGTCCGTACCATTGAAATGCTCGAAATTCCATTTAAACGAAGAATATTCGTTGCCGCGTCCCGGGAAATTAAATTTCGTCCAGCCTTCGATTTCGAACGGTCCCGATATGACCTTCAGGCGGTTGCCTGGATCAACCTCGACGACCCGGAACACCTCTGTTTCATCCGCGCCAGCCTTATGGTTCATGACCAGATCAACATAGACCGTAATGCCGTGCCGCAGACATTCCGCAGTCGCATCGATCAGTTCCTGCTTCGTGCCGTACTTCGTCCGGACGGTGCCCTTTTGATCGAATTCCCCAAGGTCGTACAGATCGTATGCTCCGTATCCGGTGTCTTCGGCGGATTGGCCCTTCGTCACCGGAGGAATCCAGACAGAGTCGATTCCGGCCGCTTTCAGCTCCGGCGCCAGCCTTGCCAGACGCTTCCAGTGTTCGCCGTCGGCGGCCACATGCCATTCAAAAAACTGCATCATCGTATGATTACGTTTCATCATGATCGGCCTCCTGAATGTTTTATCCGGCAAAGACGTAATTAATATATGCAAATCATGATGGATGGTCGAACAGATCAAGCTGCAGCGGTGTTAGTCCGCTATCGTCTCCTCCAAGCAGAGCCTGAAGCTCTTTGGCATTAGGCGTGGCATCGCCCGCCGAATTGTTGTTGAAGACCACATACACATTCTTCGAGTCCTTCTCCAATTCTTTCAGCCGATCCTGCCATTCGGTCAGTTCTTCCGTGCTGTAGCGGTACAGATACCGCAGCTTACGCCACTCGGGATTGCTGCTTTGCTGCCAGCCTTTGGCGTTTCGTCCATGCATTCGCACGTAGGTCGCTTCCGGCGAAGTTGCCACGGATACGATCGGAATGGAGCCGATTCCGGCCTGAGGCTCGTCAACCACCGTGTGAATCCAGCCTTCTTTTTTCATAAAAGCCAGCGTCCGTTCCCGGTATTCTGGGCTGTACCAGGTGGAGTTGCGGAATTCGAGCGCGCAGGGCACATCCAGCATCCTTTCTTTCGTCTCCCGCAGCACATCCACGTTTTCCTTGGTGCAATTAAACCACGGCGGGAACTGGAAGAGCGTCATCGTCAGCTTGCCCGCCGCAATGACGGGCTCTATGGAAGTATGAAACGCCTGGAACATGTCTTCGGCGGTATCGAAGTAATTCTTGTTGCCCCGCAGATGTCCGGTCATTCCCTGATAGGCTTTGACAATGAACCCGAAATCGTCAGGCGTCTGGCTCACCCATTTGACGTAATTTCTAACCGGCTGAACGGCATAGAAGGAGCTGTCGATCTCCACGATGGAAAAATGTGCGCTGTAAGCGGACAAACGGTCTGCGGGCTTCATTTTTCCATACAGTTCATCATGATCGCCAAATCCCGTCAAACCGATCTTGATCACAAGGCTCTCCTCCTATTCTTAACACAAATGGATGCGGGTAGTACCCGGATACCTTCTATTTAAACTGAATACAGCAGGTGAAAAACAAAAAGAGGGGGCTAAAGCCCGGCTGCGGGCTTGGTCAGCCTCGAAAAAGTGAAATCGTGTCACTCAAACTGACGTGCTGGACAAAATGACGGAAATTCCCCAAAGCTATTTTACTTTTTGTCTAGTGTGAGGGGGAAGAGCACAGTGTAACATGTTAGTTAAAGCTACATGGACGATGTAATTTTGCCGTAAATATTAATATGGTGTTAACTTACATGCCATTTATACAAATAATTCGGGAATGGGGGGAATATCGATGTCACTTATTGCGGCAAAGGTTCCTGAAATTGAATTGGAAAATGTGGAGATGCGCTATCAGACAGATACGGCGGAAGTTCTGGCGCTGCATCAGGTGAGCCTGGATATTGCCAAGGGAGAATTCGTCTCGCTGCTTGGTCCGTCCGGCTGCGGCAAGACGACGCTGCTTCGGCTGATGGCCGATTTGATCGAGCCGACGGGAGGCCGGGTAACGGTAGCGGGCAAGAGCGCCAAAGAGGCGCGGCTCGCCCAGAAATACGGCATCGTCTTTCAAAGCCCCGTGCTGTACGACTGGCGTAAGGTGAAGGACAACATCACGCTGCCGCTGGAGCTGATGGGCGTCAAGAAAGCCCGCCGCGATGAGAAAGCGCTGGAGCTGCTGGAGCTTGTCGGCCTGAAGGGCTTCGCCGACAAATATCCTTGGCAGCTGAGCGGAGGGATGCAGCAGCGGGTGGCCATTGCCCGGGCGCTGTCGATGGAACCGGAAATCCTGCTTATGGATGAGCCGTTCTCTGCCCTAGACGAGTTTACGCGCGAGCGTCTGAACGAAGAGCTGTTATCCGTATGGAGCAAGGTGGGCAATACGGTTGTATTCGTTACTCACAGCATTCCCGAATCCATCTTCCTGTCTGACCGGGTCTTCGTGCTGTCTCCCCATCCGGGCCGCCTGTCGGCGGTGGTTGATATTCCTCTGCCGCGTCCGCGGACGGCCGAGATGAGAAACAGTCCGGAATTTTTTGATCTGATCGCAGGCATTCGCGACAGCTTCGAGGGAGTGTAATTTATGAAAGGAAACAGCATGCTGGCCAAAGGGCGGTTTCTGCCTCTGCTTGTCTGGGTCGCAGGGCTGCTGATTGTCTGGGAGGCCCTGTCGTGGGTGCTGCTGAACGTCGTGCATACGCCGCTGGCCCAATCGAAGCTGCCCTATGTGCATGAACTGGTTGCGACGCTCTTTCAATACGCAGGCGCACTGCTGAAAGAGGGAGCCGCGACCTTCGGGAACGCCGCCATCGGCTTCCTGCTCGGCGCCGCCGCGGGGGTGCTGCTCGCGGTGCTGATGAGCGTGTCGAAGACGATCGAGCAGCTTACCTTCCCCTACGCAGTCGCTTCGCAGATGATTCCGATTCTGGGCCTTGCCCCGATCATCTACGGCATCGTCCGCGACGAGCAGATCTCGCGGATCATTATCTCGGGTTATATTACGTTCTTTCCTGTGTCGCTCAATATGCTGCGGGGACTGCGAAGTGTCAATCTCTCGGCTCTGGAGCTGATGCATTCTTACGCGGCCAAACCTTGGGCCGTCTACTGGAAGCTCCGGCTTCCCGCCGCTCTTCCCGGCCTGTTCAGCGGGCTGAAGATCGCCGCTCCGCTTGCGGTTACCGGAGCGATTCTCGTCGAACTGATGGGCGCACAGCATGGGATCGGCGTCATTATGCTGCGCAATCTGTATTACGGTCCTTCTCATACTTACATGTTCTGGTCGACCATTGTGGTCGGTGCGTTACTCGGCATGGCAAGCTATGGGCTCATGAGCCTGATCGAGCGGCTCGTCGCTCCGTGGCAGCCTGAATTCCGTCCGAAAGGGGGCAGCCGCTGATGGAAGGCAACACAGTTGGTGAAGCGGCGTTAGTTTCTTCTCGCAGCCAAGAGGATGGAAGCCGCCCGAAGGCCGCTATGACGGCCCAACCGGGTCCGCCGCCATCGGCGGCCCCCGCGCAGAACGGCAGGCCGCGCCGCCGTGCGCGGAAAGCTGCAATCTTTCGCGTCATTCTTCCTGTGCTCGCGGGCGTCCTGTTTCTGGCGCTGTGGGAGCTGCAGGTTATCCATAAGATATTTGATTTGAAGAAATACCAGCTTCCGCTGCCGTCGGCGATTGCGAAGGCGATGGGCGATAATATGAGCCTGCTGCTGTCTTATACGGGGTATACGCTCACTGAAGCGGTGCTGGGTATGCTTGTCGGCTCAGCGCTTGGTTTCATCATTGCCCTGGCCGCGACGGCCTGGCCGCGCTGGGGCGGCGGCAGCCTGACGCTGGTCGCCGCGCTGAACGCCGTTCCCATCGTGGCGCTCGCGCCGATCATGAACCTGTGGTTCGGCGATGGGTTAGGCTCCCGTATCGCCATTGTAACGGCGACGACGATGGCTGCGATGGCGATCAACGCCTACAAAGGAATGGCGGCGATCGATCCGCTGGCGCTGGATCTGATGCATTCTTACGCCGCTCCCAAATCGGCGGTGCTGCGCCACCTGCGGATCAAGAACAGCCTGCCCTATGTATTCACCGCGCTGAAAATCAACGCGACGGCAAGCATGATCGGGGCGATTGTCGGCGAATTCTTTTTCTCTTCGAGAGGGCTCGGTTATCTGCTGTCCAACTCCATTAAGGTTGCCAAAATGCCGCTTGGCTGGTCATGCATTGTGCTTGCGGCGATTGCCGGCGTCATTTTTTACCTGGTGGTGGAAAGGCTGGAGAAAGTGTTCATCCGCTGGCATCCTTCACGGCGGGCTTCATAAGCAAAGGAATTAACGGTACAACCGGCCGTTAGACTTACCCCTGAGGAATCAGGCCCGGCCGTTTGCATACAGCGCATCATGATGGCAGCCATACTGTTCCAGGAGTCGTTTTCTTAAATTTATTCAAAATTTTCAGCGGGGGGAATTAGATTGATGAGCGTAAAAAACAGAAAATTTCGCGGTGTGCTGTTAATGGCGGTAATGGCGCTATTGCTGTCGGTTCTTGCAGGTTGCGGGGGTAATAATAGTTCTTCGGGAAGTGAGCCGTCTGCTTCCGCAGGAAGCTCGGCTGCTCCGGCAGCAAGCACAGCGCCTGCTGCGGACCCGGTTCCGGTCAAGCTGCAGCTGAAATGGGTGCCGCAGGCTCAATTTGCCGGGTATTACGTCGCGCTCAGCAAAGGCTACTACAAGGACGAAGGTCTGGACGTTCAAATCCTGCCCGGCGGACCGGATATCGTGCCTGAGCAGCAGGTTGCGGGCGGATCGGCCGACATCGGCGTCGATTGGGTAGCGAGTTTGCTGACAAGCCAAGAGCAGGAAATGCCGCTGGTGCAAATCGCCCAGATTTACCAAAAGAGCGGTCTCGTACTGGTCTCCAAGAAATCGGCGAATATCAACAGTCCGGCTGATCTGAAAGGCAAACGGGTCGGCAACTGGATGGGCGGCAACGAGTTCGAGCTGCTAGCGCTGTTCGACAAATACAAGCTCGATTCGAACAAAGATATCAAATTTACGAAACAAGGCTTTACCATGGACCAATTCCTGGGCGGCGAGCTGGACGCGGCTTCCGCGATGACGTACAACGAATACCAGGTTGTGCTTGAGTCGGGCGTCAAAGCCGAAGATCTGAATGTCATCGACATGAACGACGAGGGCGTTGCCATGCTGGAAGACAATCTGTTCGCCAACAAGGAATGGCTGGCAGCCAATAAAGAGACGGCGGCGAAATTCGTCCGCGCTTCGCTTAAAGGCTGGAAGGATGCCATCGCCGATCCGGCGGCGGCAGTGGATATTGTGATGGAACAGGCGGAAGCCGGCAGCACGACGAAAGAACATCAGCTGAAAATGATGGAGGAAGTCGCAAAATTGATTCAGCCAGAAGGCTTCGACATCTCCAAGCTGGGCTACACAGACGAAGCCGCATTCAAGCAAACCGCAGATATCGCCTTTAAGTTTGGTGTAATCAAGAAAGAGGCCAATCTGTCCGAGGCGTACACGAACGAAATTATGGACATGGCTTCTAAATAATGTAATCCACAGGATGAGCCCTATTAGCTTGATCCTGGAGCCTCCGCGAAATTCCTGGCAGCCCGCTTAACCTATGCGGATCTGATTTTGCGGAGGCGGTTTTTTTCAAAGCCGTCATGTCAATGGATATCGCTGAAGCGCCAAGCTCCGATTGTCGGAAGTATTTTTACAGGAAAAGAGGTGCCTTGCATGTCTCTGCTGGTCAGACAGACTGAGAAAGTGAGAAATTTTATCAACGGGCAATGGGTGGAGTCGTCCTCCGGGCGGGAGGAAGAAGTATTCAATCCCGCAACGGAGGAAGTGATCGCTTATGTGCCGCTGTCCAGTCGTGAGGAGCTGGATGCTGCGGTTGCTGCGGCAAAGGCAGCGTTTTACAGCTGGAAAAAGGTTGCTGTGCCCCGCCGGGCCCGTTACTTCTTCGAATACCAGCAGCTGCTGCTGAAGCATGCGGAAGAGCTTGCTGAACTGATTACGCTGGAGAATGGCAAGAGCCTCGAAGAAGCGCGCGGAGAAGTTCAGCGCGGCATCGAATGCGTCGAATTTGCCGCAGGCGCTCCTACCCTGATGATGGGCAGCCAGCTGCCGGACATTGCCACGGGCATCGAGTCGGGTATGTACCGCTATCCGCTCGGAGTTGTGGGCGGGATTGCGCCATTCAATTTCCCGATGATGGTGCCGTGCTGGATGTTCCCGCTGGCGATTGCTTGCGGCAATACGTTCGTGCTGAAGCCGTCAGAGCGGACGCCGCTGCTTGTGGGCCGTCTGGCTGAGCTGTTCGCGGAAGCGGGGTTCCCGCCCGGTGTGCTGAATGTCGTTCACGGGGCGCATGAGGTCGTTAACGGCATGCTGGAGCATGAGGATATCAAGGCGATATCCTTCGTCGGCTCCCAGCCGGTTGCGGAATACGTCTACAAGAACGGAAGCGCGCATGGCAAGAGGGTTCAGGCGCTGGCCGGAGCGAAGAACCACTCGATCGTTCTGCCTGATGCCGACATGGATAATGCGGTTAAGAACATCACATCGGCCGCCTTCGGCTCCGCCGGCGAGCGCTGCATGGCCTGCTCGGTCGTAGTTGCTCATGAAGAGATCGCCGACGAGCTGGTAGCTCGCCTGACAGCTGCCGCCGATAATCTCAAAATCGGCAGCGGCCTGGATGCCGGGGTGTTCCTGGGGCCGGTTATCCGGAAGTCCAACAAGGAAAGGACCGTATCGTACATTGAAACCGGGGAGAGGGAGAAAGCCACGCTTGTCCGTGACGGCAGGAAAGACGCCGCTGCCGAAGGAGCGGGTTACTTTGTCGGCCCGACGATATTCGATCATGTGAAGCCGGGGATGACGATTTGGCGGGACGAGATTTTTGCTCCGGTGCTGGCCGTCATTCGTGTGAAGGATCTGGCAGAGGCGATTTCCGTCACCAATCAGTCGCCGTTCGCTAACGGCGCTTGCATCTATACCGATAGCGCCAAGGCAATCCGCGAATTCCGCGAAGAGATCGACGCAGGCATGCTGGGAGTCAATTTGGGCGTACCTGCACCAATGGCTTTCTTCCCATTCTCGGGCTACAAGAAATCGTTCTACGGGGACCTGCATGCGAACGGACGCGACGGCGTAGAGTTCTATACACGCAAGAAAATGATCACAGCCCGTTACTAAAGACTCGCGGGCCATGGAGAGGGGATAAGCGCAATGCTCAAAACGGGGATGGAGAGCGAACTTGCAATCAGCAAAGACCGGAAGTATCTGTGGCATCACATTTCGCCTTACAGCGAAGCCAATCCGCCGATGATCGCCGCGTCCGCCAGCGGTTCCTGGGTTACCGATATCGACGGAAAGAAATATCTGGACGGCATGTCGGGCCTGTGGTGCGTCAATGTGGGCTACGGGCGCAAGGAACTGGCTGAAGCTGCATATAATCAACTGCTCAGCCTGCCTTATTTTCCGCTGACGCAGAGCCATATGCCGGCCATTCTGCTGGCGGAGAAGCTGAACGAATGGCTGGGAGATGAATATGTGATCTTCTTCTCCAACAGCGGGTCGGAAGCGAATGAGGCCGCCTTTAAAATGGTGCGCCAGTATCACCAGCAGACCGGACAGCATTACCGGCACAAGTTCATTGCCCGTTACCGGGGCTATCACGGCAATTCCTTCGGCGCCCTGTCCGCGACAGGCCAGGCTCAGCGCAAATACAAATACGAACCGCTCAGCGGGGGCTTCCTGCATGTGGCCCCGCCCGACAGCTACCGCCGTCCCGCCGGGCAGTCGGTAGAGGAATTCAACCTCTTGATGGCTCAGCAGATCGAGGACACCATTGTCTGGGAGGGCGCTGAGACGGTCGGGGCGGTCATCATGGAGCCGGTGATTACCGGCGGCGGTGTCATTGTGCCGCATCAGGTCTATATGGACCGCGTGCAGGAAATTTGCAAGAAGCACGGCGTGCTGCTCATTATCGACGAAGTCATCTGCGGCTTCGGCCGGTCGGGGCGTAAATTCGGGCACCATAACTTCGGCGTGAAGCCGGATATTGTGACGATGGCCAAAGGGCTGACCAGCGCCTATCTTCCGCTGTCGGCGACCGCCGTCCGCAAAGAAATTTACGAAGTCTTTAAGGATAACAGCGACGACTACGGCTACTTCCGCCATATCAATACGTTCGGCGGCAATCCGGCCGCCTGCGCCCTGGGGCTGCGCAATCTGGAAATCATGGAGCAGGAGAACCTCGTCGAACGCGGCGACCTGCTGGGCCAGCGGCTGAGCGCCGGACTGTCCGGGCTACTCGGGCACAAGCTGGTCGGCGACGTCCGCAGCTTCGGCCTGATCACCGGCGTCGAGCTTGTGGCGGATAAGACGACCAAGGAGCCGGCTCCGCTGGATACCGTAAAAGGCATCATCGCCGATTGCAAGGCCAAGGGTCTCATTATCGGCAAGAACGGCGATACGGTAGCGGGCTACAACAATGTACTAACCTTTGCCCCTCCGCTTGCCTCGACCGACGAGGACATCCAGTTCATCCTGGACACGTTCACAGAGGTACTGAACGGGAACTGGGCAAAGTAAGCTTTTCCGGATACAGGAACTGATAGGCCCGCAGGGCGACCTGGATCGATATGCGGTTCTCCGGCGACATAAAGTCCTCGCCGAGCAGCTCGGTAATTTTATCCAGACGGTAATACAGTGATTGTCTGACGATGAACAGCTTCCGTGCCGCAATCTGCTTGGACCCGTCGTGATCCAGATAGACCCGCAGCGTCAGCAGCAGCTCGCTGCCCTTCTGCTGGTCATGATCGATCAGCGGACCAAGATAGGTGCGGATAAAGTTCTGCAGCGTCTTGCCGTCGTTCAGGCTCAGCAGCAGCTGGAAGACGCCAAGCTCTTCGTAGAACAGGGTCGGCTTCTGGTGGCAGGGGTAGAGCGACAGCGCCTGCACCGCTTCCCGGTAGCCGGCTGGAGCATTTTTAAGCTGAGTATGCGATTTGCCCACGCCGATGACGAGCTGAAGATCCTTCAGCTTCTCGTCGGAGCGGATATTCTGCAGGGCCTCCAGCGCCTGCTGCAGCCGGGTCCGCCCGGGCACCTTGGACTGAATGTCCAGCGCAATGACGGTAAGACGGTTGTTCTTAAGCGTAATGAGCGGCCGGAGCGAATATTTCTCAAAAATGGAACGCAGGACAAGTGAAAGGTGAAACGTAATCGACTCCCATTCATTTTCCGAGCTGTTCCATTTTACATTTCGGGGATTTTCGATCTCGATCAGGCATACGCGATAAGCAAGCTCGTTGACAACGCCGAAATCCGGTCCGATCAGGCTCTTAAGCCGGTTCTCATCGTCAATGCGCCCGTTGATCAATTCGTCGACCCACAAATTTTCGGAAAAAAGCTTACGCTCCTCCATGTAGCGTGTGCGCAGCAGCTCCTGGGCGATGGACAGCGAGGCGGAGTCGAGCAGCAGACAGTCGAACTCCTGCGGTTTATGGGGGCATACCATCAGAATGTATGCCCATGTCTGGTCCAGAGCGCCGACTGGCTTGAGCGCGACCGTCTTGCCTCCGAATTCGCGGAAGCTGGGAGTGGCGTCCGGTTGATGGACTCCTTCCATTTCTTCATAAAAAGCCGAGAAGAAGCGCAGCAGAGGCTCCTGCTCCTCCGGCGGCAGCGAGGGGAAGAACTGCGGCTTGCCTTGAAGCTGCATGTATAGAATTTGCGTGCGCGTGCTTCTGGACAGCAGCTGCAGCACCTTTACCGTTCCCTGTGAGGTCAGCGTCAGCCGGTGGAATTCGCGGGAAATGCTCTCCAGTTCTCCAAGCATGCGGTGATGGCGGTTAATAATAAGCGAATGCAAATCGAGCGTAATATCGACGAACCGAACCGTGCGGTTGAAGACGATAAGGGGAAAATCATGCTGATCCGCCAGGGAGACCAGCTCTTCAGGCACGGCGCTGAAATAAGTCCCTAGCTCGATGCACAGGCAAGCGGCGTTCTTGTGGATCAGATATTCCAGAAACTCAAGAGAAGTAGGGAGATCGGCACTCATCCCGATGCCTGTTGTGAGTATCATTTCCTGCCCGTGAATCAAGCTCTCGAAGCTTGCGCTTTCCAGCACGTGAACCCAGCGGATCGCCCGGTCAAGACCCGAGCTTCCTCCGACGACTTTGGCGTCGGCAAACAGCGGTCTTTTTAACGCTTCCCGAATCGTAAACACAAGTTCCCAGTCCATACTCATCCTCCTCGTCTTGGCAGATGCCGTATATTTTTCTTATATCGAAGTCCATTCGGAGCCTAGTTCTCTCACGTAAAAAATACAGTTTTGAAATTAGACATTATGTCTAATGTAACGAAAAAATGAATTGACTATAGTGTGAATATAAATGTTAGAATAACTAACCTAAGTAGGCAGAGATAAGCTTGATTAAAAGGGATACAGCTTATTTTACTATATAAATCTGTCAAAGTAAGTAGAATTATTAGGCAAAAATCGTAATTGCGTTACATTATGTAACATACATCTGGGAGGGATAACTGATGGAACATGCTTCACCGTTAACCGCATTTTCACCTGACATGTTCATGCGAAATTTCGCTGAGGCCGAACCGGGGCTTACCCGCAAGGGGGCGGCCGAAGAATCCAACCGCTGTCTATACTGCTACGACGCTCCTTGTATCAAGGCTTGCCCGACGGGCATTAACATTCCCTCCTTCATTAAGCGTATTGCCACGGACAACCTGCGGGGCGCCGCGCATACGATTATGGAGTCCAACCCGGTAGGCGCAAGCTGCTCCCGCGTCTGCCCGACCGAAGAACTATGCGAAGGAGCCTGCGTCCTGAACGACGCTTCCGAGCCGATCCAGATCGGCCTGCTCCAGCGCTATGCAACGGATTGGGCAATGAATAATGACGTGAAGCTGTTCAAGGCCGGTGCTCCGAGCGGGAAAAAAGTTGCCGTAATCGGCGGCGGCCCGGCCGGATTGTCGGCTGCCAGAGAGCTGGCCCGTGAAGGTTTCTCCGTCGTGATCTACGAAGCGAGGGAACTGGCCGGAGGACTGGACACACATGGCATCGTATCCTTCCGTTTGCCGCAGTCCGTCTCCCTGTGGGAAGTGGAGCAGGTCGAGAAGCTTGGCGTGGACATCCGCACAGGCGTAAAGGTAGGGACGGATGTAACGGTGGATGAGCTGAAGGCGGAATACGACGCCATCGTGCTGGCCGCCGGTATGGGCTACGTCCCCGGGCTCGGCATCCCGGGCGAGGAACTGGAAGGCGTGTATGACGCGATCAAGCTGGTGGAATCGACGAAGACGGGCGTGTCGGATGTGCAGCTGCTGGGACAACGCGTGGCCATTATCGGCGCGGGCAACACGGCGATCGACGCCGCAACCTGCTCTGTGCGGCTCGGAGCTGCCAATGTGAAGATGGTCTACCGCCGCACCCGCGAGGAGATGACAGCCTACGACTTCGAGTTCGAATTCGCCAAGCAGGAAGGCGTCGAGTTCAACTGGCTGACGCTGCCGAGGCGCATTATCGGCGACGAACTCGGCAAGGTGACCGGCCTGGAATGTGTAACGATGAAGCTGAGCGGCGAGGCCGGCAGCGACGGCAGACTTAAGCCGGTGCCGGTGGAAGGCTCCGAATTCATTATGCCGGTGGAAGCTGTCGTGCTGGCCATCGGGCAGAAGCGTCATACCGGCCTGATCGAGCATCTCGGCCTGGAGCATGAATGGGGCGTCGTAAAGATCGACGAGGAGACCCACCAGACCTCCGATCCGCAAATTTATGCGGCGGGCGACATCGTCTTCGGCTTCGGCAAAGGCGAAGCGATGGTCGTATCCGCGGCCCAGCAGGGCAAAATCGCCGCTCACGCGATTGTCAAGCAATTCACGCCGCAGCAGGACAGCGTTGTCGGCTCTGCGGTATAACCATATTTTTCAGGGAGGGAATTATCAATGGCAGATTTGAGCATTAATCTCGCAGGAATCAAGTCGCCCAATCCGTTCTGGCTGGCCTCCGCGCCGCCAACCAATACAGGCTATCAAGTGCAGCGCGCTTTTGAAGCGGGATGGGGCGGCGCCGTATGGAAGACGCTCGGCGATCCGATCATCAACACGTCCGCGCGCTTTGCCGCCGTCAATTTCAACGGCCAGCGCGTGGCAGGCTTCAACAATATCGAGCTGATTACGGACCGTCCGCTTGATGTCAACCTGAAGGAAATTTACGAGACCAAGAAGCGCTTCCCGAATCACGCCGTGGTCGCCTCCCTGATGGTGGAACCTAAACAGGAGAAGTGGCATGAAATCGTCAAAAGAGTCGAGGATGTCGGCGTAGATGGTCTGGAGCTGAACTTCGGCTGTCCGCACGGAATGGCGGAGCGCGGCATGGGCGCCGCATCCGGGCAGCAGCCCGATCTGGTAGAAGCGCAGACGTATTGGGTAAAAGAAGTAGCAAAGACGCCTGTTATCGTTAAGCTGACTCCCAACATTACCGACATCACGGTTACAGCCCGTCATGCCGTCAAGGGAGGCGCCGACGCGATCAGCCTGATCAATACGATCAACAGTCTCGCGGGAGTGGACATTCATACCTGGAACACCATTCCCCATATCGGCGGCAAGGGCGCCCACGGCGGCTACTGCGGCCCGGCTGTCAAACCCATTGCGCTCAACATGGTTGCCGAATGCGCCCGCCACCCGGAGGTGACCGTTCCGATCTCCGGCATCGGAGGAATTTCCACCTGGCAGGACGTCGTCGAATTTATGCTGATGGGCTCCACCGCTATTCAGGTGTGTACGGCGGCTATGCATCACGGCTTCCGGATCGTGGAGGAAATGATTGACGGTCTGAATAACTATTTAGATGAGAAGGGTCTCGCATCCGTGACCGAACTGACCGGCAAATCGGTGTCCAAATACTCGAACTGGGGCGACCTCAACCTCAACTACAAAGTGGTGGCCCGGATCAACGAGGAGAACTGCATCAACTGCAACAAATGCCATATTGCCTGCGAGGACACTTCACATCAATGTATCGATATGCTGACTAATGCAGAAGGTAAAGCAATTCTTAAGGTGCGCGAGGAAGACTGCGTCGGCTGCAATCTGTGCTCGATCGTCTGCCCGGCGGAAGGGGCTATTGACATGGTGGAAATCGACAGCGGCCTTCCGCCGATGACCTGGAATGAGCGCCAGAGCGTCGTCGGCAATCTAAGCGGTTCTTATTCCAAAGCGGAGGTGTTTTGAGAATGAAGAAGCTCATCAAGAACGGCACGATTGTAACGGCGGCGGACACGTTTACCGGAGATGTCGCCATCGAGAACGGAATTATCACGGAAATCGGCCTTAACCTGAAGGCGGACGGCGCCGAGATCATCGACGCTTCCGGCTGCTATGTCTTCCCGGGAGGCGTCGACCCGCATACGCATCTGGATATGCCGTTTGGCGGAACCGTAACCGCCGACGACTTCGAGACGGGCACCATTGCCGCCGCCTATGGCGGAACGACGACAGTGATCGACTTCTGCCTGACGAGCAAGGGGCTGCCTCTCCAGCAGGCGGTGAACACCTGGCATGAGAAATCGCAGGACAAAGCCGTCATCGACTACAGCTTCCACCTTATGGTGTCCGAACTGAACGACAAGGTGCTTGCCGAGCTGCCGCAAATTATTGAGAACGAAGGGATCACCTCCCTTAAAGTGTTCATGGCTTACAAAAATGTGCTCCAGGCCGACGACGGCACACTCTTCAAGACGCTCCAGGCCGCCAAACAAGAAGGCGCACTCGTTATGGTCCACGCCGAGAACGGCGATGTCATCGACTATCTCGTGAGCACAGCGCTGGCCGAGGGCAATACCGATCCGATCTATCATGCGCTGACCCGGCCTCCGGAGCTTGAAGGCGAGGCCACGGGCCGGGCCGCCTATCTGACCGAGCTGACCGATTCGCAGCTGTATGTGGTGCATGTGACCTGCGCCGAAGCGGCGTGGAAGATCGAGGAGGCCCGCAAGAAGGGGCTGCGCGTCTATGGCGAGACCTGCCCGCAGTATCTTGTGCTTGACCAGACGGCACTTGAGAAGCCGAACTTTGAAGGAGCCAAATACGTATGGTCCCCGCCGCTGCGCGAGCAGTGGAACCAGGATGTGCTGTGGAAATCCTTGTGGAACGGCAGTCTGCAGACCATCGGCTCCGACCAGTGCTCCTTTAACTTCAAGGGCCAGAAGGAGCTGGGCCTTGGCGATTTCTCGAAAATACCGAACGGCGGACCGACGATCGAAGACCGGTTTACGATTTTGTACTCCGAGGGTGTGGAAAAAGGCCGCATCTCGCTGAATAAATTCGTGGATATAATCGCCACCTCCAGCGCCAAGCTGTTTGGATTGTTCCCGCAAAAAGGGACGATTGCGATAGGAAGCGATGCCGACATTGTCATTTTCGACCCTGCCGTGAAGCGGACTCTTTCCGCCGAAACCCATCATATGAATGTCGATTACAACGCGTTTGAGGGCTTCGAGGTCAAGGGGGAACCGGTATCCGTCCTCAGCCGCGGCGAGTTCGTGATCCGCAACAAGCAGTTCGTTGGCAAGCCGGGCGCCGGCAAGTATCTGCACCGTAAACGGTTCGGAGCCGCTCCGGTACTTCCGGCCAAAACCGAGGTTAGCGGAGGTGTGGTTTAATGTCCGCATACGATGATTTTGCCAAAGAGAAGCAGGAGATCGACGATTTGCTGCTTCAGGGCTATGCCGTTACCGGCATGCTGGAAACCCTGGATGGAGCCAAAGTGAAATTTGACCAAGGGGAGCCGGGGAGCGAGAGCGTAGAGCTGCTTCTTCTGACGGCGGACGCCCGGAAATATGTAACGACGCTTGTTTTTGCAGGTTTGCAGAAGGCGCAGTAGCCGTTTCGCCAAATTAAGGAAGCGTACGCCGGGAGCTCGGCGTACGCTTTTTTAGATTGACATCACTTAACGATTATTCTATATTATTAATTAACAATTAATCGCATTGAATTAATAGGAATTATTGATTGACCAGATCACTGGAAATCAAGCCGGAAACGCCGTTAGGCGTATTAGGGCTTGATTTTTTTTATTCCTTGGAAAGAAGGTCGGTTCAAGCATGATCACCGTCACGAATCTGAACAAGAGCTACCGGACGCGCAGCGGGACGGTTTCGGCGCTTTCGGATATTAATCTGCATATCGAAAAGGGCGAAATATTCGGCATTATCGGCTTCAGCGGCGCCGGCAAATCTTCGCTCATCCGCTGTCTGAACCGGCTCGAGGAGCCGGATTCGGGCAGTATTCAAATTGGCGAGACGGTCATTACCGATCTGAAGGAGCGCGAACTGCGGCTGGCCCGCCGTAAAATCGGGATGATTTTTCAACAGTTTAATCTGTTTGATTCCAAAACGGTCTTTGGAAACGTCGCTTTTCCGCTAAAGGCCGCGGGTTACAAGAAGCCCGACATCGAGCGGCGGGTGGGCGAAATTCTCGACCTGGTCGAGCTCGGCGGCAAGGCAGGAAGCTATCCTTCCGAGCTGAGCGGCGGACAGAAGCAGAGGGTAGGCATAGCAAGGGCGCTCGCCGGTGAACCGGATGTGCTGCTGTCAGATGAAGCGACATCGGCGCTTGATCCACAGACGACCCATTCCATCCTGGAGCTGCTGGCGGATATTAACCGCAGGTTGGGCCTTACGGTTGTGCTGATCACGCATGAGATGGATGTTCTGCGCCATATTTGCGGCAATGCCGCCGTGATTGAGGCGGGCCGCATCGTTGAGAACGCTCCGGTCCGGCAGCTGTTCCATAACCCGCAAAGCGATACGGCCAAGCGGTTCGCCGGAATTTTCGACTTCTACAACAATACCGGGAATAGCGGACAGCTCGATGTTCCGGCGCAGGCGGAAAGAGAGGCCGTGCTGCGATGAGAGAAGATGTAGTCGATTTGCTGTGGGAAGGGTTGCGGCAGACGCTGTACATGGTGGCATGGTCGTCAGTCTTTGCGCTGCTCCTGGGCACGCTGCTCGGGATTACACTGGTAGTTACGGATAAGGGAGGGATTCTTGCCGCTCCCGGAGTGAACAAGGTGATCAGCACCGCAATTAACGGAGTACGTTCCATTCCGTTCATTATCCTGATTGTGCTGCTGCTGCCTTTATCCCGGCTGATTGTAGGTACTACGCTCGGTCCGACGGCGGCGATCGTCTCTTTATCTATCGGCGCGGCTCCGTTTCTCGGGCGAATCATCGAGAATGCCCTTCGTGAAGTGGGAGACGGCAAGATCGAAGCAGCCAAATCGGTAGGCGCTGGGCCGTTCACCATAATCCTGCAGGTGCTTATACCTGAGGCCTTGCCCGCTCTGGTCCGGGGAATGACGATTGCCGTTATCTCCATCACCGAATTCACGGCGGTAGCAGGAGCCATCGGAGCGGGAGGACTGGGGAGCCTGGCTATCCGCTTCGGATATCAGCGGTTTCGCACCGATATTTTGCTTGGAACGGTCCTTCTGATCATTCTGATCGTCCAGATTCTGCAATGGTTCGGCGACTATATCGCCCGTTCCATTGACCGGCGGCGCTTTAAGAACGGGTAGAGCGACTACACGCCGCCGGGACTAAGGTTCCGCGTTTAGACGAGGCGCTTAGAGCTTTGATGATACACCGGTTGTACATTCTTTTTACATACATTTTTCAGAGAAAGCAGGGATTGGGATGGCGAGAAAAAGAAGCTTATGGTTTGCGGCGGTCATTGTGGCGACAGGAATCTTGGCTGGCTGCGGATCGCAGAACGGAAACGGGGAGGCGGCGGCTCCGCAGACCAGCGCGGCTGCAAGCGAAGCGCCCAAGGAAGTGACAATCAAGGTCGGGGCGTCGGCTGTGCCGCATGCCGAGATTTTGGAATTCATCAAACCGAAGCTGAAGGAAGAAGGAGTTAATCTGGAAGTTGTTACGCTGGATGATGACGGACAGCTCAATCCTGCGCTGCAGGAGAAGCAGATCGACGCGAACTACTTCCAGCACGTCCCTTATCTGGATTCCGTCAAAGGGGAGAAGGGCTATGATTTCGTAGTTACGGCTAAAGTGCATGTCGAACCGATCGGCTTCTACTCCGAGAAGCTGAAGAGCAAGGACGAAATCCCGCACGGCGCGAAAATCGGCATTCCGAACAATCCCTCCAACGAATACCGGGCGCTTGTGCTGCTTCAGCAGCAGGGGCTGATCAAGCTGAAGGATGGTCTGACAACTTACGAGGCGACCCCCAAAGATATCGTGGATAACCCGCATAATCTGGAGTTCGTCGAAGCGGATGCCGCCACACTGCCGCGTTCGCTGCCTGATCTGGACGGAGCAATTATTAATACCAACCTCGTCCTTGATGCGAAAATCGATCCCAAGACCGCGCTGTTCCGCGAAGATGCGAATTCGCCTTACGCCAATGTAGTAGTGGTACGCAAAGGGGACGAGAACCGCGAGGAAATCAAGAAGCTGGATGCGGCGCTGACCAGTCCGGATGTCAAAAAATTTATCGAGGATAAATATGGCGTTGCTGTCGTTCCGGCCTTCTAGATATCGCCAATGAAACTTTAGTACAATCCATTTTTGAGGCTGTCCTAAAAGCAGGTGTCTACAAACTTTACGGCTCCTCACATAAAAAAACAGCAAACCGGCCGGTCAAGGGGTTCATCCTTGGCCGGCCGGTTTCATTTTGGTCTACCGCATGTTTCCTCAGCAAATTATGGGCTTGCGAAAGCCGCCTGACCTCCAGGCTTACTTTCGCAAGCCCTCGAAGAAGGAACCGCCGGAATCCCCGGTTGTTCTTCATTTACCCAAATACTCTTTCCACTTCCGCCATTCGCCGGGCGGAAAGAGCCCGGCCTTCCTCACTCCGCAGCTTCTCCCGCGCCTGCTCCTTGTACCGCAGGTACGCCATGCTCACTCGAATTTCCTGGTTGCCTTTCGCCTAGGTACAGCCACTCTTTAGGGACAACCTTCACAGTTTTCACTCCGGTATACTCGCAGCTTCACTTCATAACCGCTGTCTAACTTGCTCCGGCTTTCCCGCACAAAATCCAGCTTTCGCCCATTTCGGCAAATCCACTGGTCGTTCTATTCTTCATATGTCCAGTTCTCCAACTTCCCGGGATCGGTTTTCCAGGACTTGTTCGTTTCCCGGTGGAACGTATTGTATTTACCAGCGCTTCGCAATTTTCCTCTTCGAGATAGGCGTAATTCTCCTCTCCGCCGTAGCCCGCATCAGCAACGACGGTTTTCGGCAGTTGGCCCAGCCTCTTCTGCAGTTGCTTCAAGTGTGGAATCAGGCAGCGGGTATCGGTCGGTCGCTGGTGCACGCTGTAGCCCACAATGAACTGGCTTTCCGTTCCCGCCTGTACATTGTATCCTGGCTTCAACTGACCGTTCTTCATGTGGTCTTCCTTCATCCGCATAAACGTGGCGTCCGGGTCGGTTTTGCTGTAGCTGTTTCGCTCTTGCCGCTCGTAGCGCTACATGCGCGGCAGGTAATCCCGCTTCAGCAAGCGGACTGCTTTCTTTAGCGGCTTATCCTAGGGCCTGTTCCGACGCTTCGTTGCTTAGTGAAGCGGATTCCCCCAAGCTCCGCCAAATCTGCACCTTCATGGGCTAGATTTTCTTGCTGTTCCTGCTCTTCAATCGTCTGGAACAGTACCCGCACCTTTTCCTGCAGCTTCATTTTGTACCGAACCACCACTTTGCGCCAGACAAACGTATACCGATTCGCATTCGCCTCGATCTTGGTGCCGTCCACAAAATAGTAATCCACTTTGACGTAGCCGCCTTGGATTATGAGTTCCAGCAGGGCGGTAAACAGGGACTCCAGCACGTCTTTCATCCGCTTGCTGCGGAACCGGTTAATGGTGCGGAAGTCCGGGTGCTGGCATCCGGCCAGCCACATGAACGGGATGGTTTCCCGCACAGCCTTGGTGATTTGACGGGAAGAGTAGATCCGCTGATGTAGGCGTAGAGGATGATTTTGGTGAGCATTTTGGGGTGGTAGCTGTGCCTTCCGGCGCCCGGATGAGCAGCCGCAAAGATCTTATCGCAGGTGCGGTTCACCATGTCGTTTACGACACGAACGAAGTGGTTTGGAGGAAAGTCCTCCTCCAGGTCCATTGGCAGATGAAGTTGATCCATGCTATCGTGAATGTACAAAAGAAGCCCTCCTTTGGAATGGTTACTCGACACTTCCATTTTACTAAGGAACGGCTTCTTTTTGTTTTACAAAATGGAAACAAGGGCGATCCCAAAAGTCATTTAGGATGACTTTTGGGACAGCCTCTTCTTTTTTGTTTTCAGCAATTACACTAATGGAAGAAATGTAAAGTCATCTTTACATTTGATAAAATTGGTAGTATGATACAAAAAAACATTATTTTTTTAAGGAATGGTAAATATGGGAGACGGTGATTCGTATCTTAAACACCACATTCTTGAACTGCGAACGGAGAGGGGCTGGACTCAACAGCAACTGGCGGATGCCTTGCAAGTCAGCCGTCAGACGGTGATCTCCATCGAAAGGAACAAGTATATGCCGTCTTTGAAACTGGCTTTTCGCATCGCGGAGGTTTTCCAAAAGAGTATATATGAGGTGTTCGATTATGAAAGGTAGGAAAGTATATGAACTCTCTCACATTGATGAATTCGATCTTTGCGGTATTGGGATTCCTGGCATTCGTTAGTATTATGATTCTCAGCATTGCCGGAGTCAGGGATGAGCGCGGTCTTTATATTTTCAACAAGTTTTTTAAGTATATGTTTTTTCTCCTGAGTGCAAGCTTCTCGCTTGTCATTCTGATTAGTTCTTGGGTGGACATGGGTTACGAATTGTACAGAAATATGGTCACACTGTTATTTTCGTTGTCTTTTGTGATTGGCTTCTTCATTTGGATCGGTCTGTGGAAACGCAATTAATTGACAGGAGCGGACGGTTGTTCGCGGTTGGGAGGAATCAAATTGGACTTTTTATCAATAAACCAAGTCTCTAAAAGAATCGGTGGCAAGAATATTATCAAGAATGTTAGTTTATCGGTTCCCAAAGGGAAAATATTCGGACTACTTGGGCCGAACGGGGCTGGGAAAACAACCTTGATCAAGATGATGGTGGGCATAATGAAGATGTCTTCAGGCGATATTCGTATCGGTGGCAGCTCCATTCAATCCGAATTCAAGGATGCAATCCGGAAGGTAGGCGCAGTGATTGAGAACCCCTCTTTTTATGGGGAGATGACAGGGTTTCAGAATTTGCGTTATATCTCGGCCTTTCATATGAAACCAAACAAGGTGAATATTGAACGCCAGCTTGAAGCTTTTGGACTAAGCGATAGCGCGAACAAGAGAGTCAAGAAATATTCGCTTGGAATGAAGCAGCGTCTCGGTCTCGCCGTTTCGCTGCTGCATAATCCCGACCTGGTTATTTTGGATGAACCAACCAATGGCATGGACCCTCAGGGAATCATTGATTTAAGACGAATCCTACGGGGACTTGCCGAAAAGCACGAGAAGACGGTTTTCCTCTCAAGTCATTTGCTTTCCGAGGTAGAGTTATTATGCGATTATTACGGCGTGATGAACGATGGAGAACTGTTGGAAATTAAAGAGAATGGAAGAGCGGCAAATGAATTTCGGTATACTCTTTCGTTTGATTCCACGTGCATAAAGCGAGCAATGCAGCTGCTCACAGAGGCTGGATATCAGGTGAAGCGTAATGAAGCGGCGTATGAATTAAGTTTTGTACTGCCTGAAGAGAAAATAATGATCGTGATCAACATGCTGAATCATCATCAGATCGAAGTATTGAATATGAAGCAGGCCAGATGGACACTGGAAGAAGATTTCATAGCATTACTGAACGCAAATAAGGGGGCAAGCTAATGCGACTATTGGGTAATGAACTGTACCGGTTCTATAAAAATCGCAACACATGGCTTATTACATTGCTACTGTTTTTCATCACCGTGGCTTATACTCTCTTGGTTAGCTTTAGCAGGCCGAACACTCTCGCGGACAGCGGGAACTGGAGATCCGGCGTTGAGAATCAGATTCAAGAGGATAAGAAACAGATGGCAGCCTTGTCGCCGTCCATGCCCATGCACCGATTTCTGTCCGAACAGCTTGTCGTGAACCAGTACCGGCTTGACCATGATCTTCCGCCTACTTCTAAATATGACGCATTGACACTGATTAATGAATTAAGACCGGTGACTACGTTGATTACGCTGGTAGCGATTGTTCTTGCCGCCAATGCGATAGCGGCCGAGCACGCTAAGGGAACCATCAAATTTGTCATTACTTCGCCGATACGTAGAGGGACTTATCTGCTACTGAAATATGCCTCAGTTGTAATAAATATTCTGCTACTGTTCATGGCATTTATGATGCTGGCTTCATTGTTGGGCTATGTGTGGTTGGGTACAGGCGGAAGCAATTATTATTTGGCCTATCAAAATGGGGCGATCGTGAAGATGTCGATGATGACCTACCTATGCCTGAAATATTTAGCGACCCTTGCCAATATTGTCATGGTGGCTACTCTGGCCTTTGCCGTATCGGTATTATTTAGAAACGCGATACTTGCGGTAGGTGTCTCCTTGCTGTTGTATTTCACCGGAACAACGATGACGCAATTTTTTGCCATGAAATTTGGCTGGATCAAGTACCTGATTTTTGCGAATTACGACCTATCCGCTTATTTGGACGGCAGGCCGGTAGTTGAGAGTATGACCCTTTCCTTTTCGCTAACGATGATGGCTGTCTACTTTGTAGCCTTTCTGAGCATTTCCTATGTGACCTTTACCAGAAGGGATATTACGACTTAAGACCGGTAGATTTACGGTGAAAAACGCGAAGCGGGCATCATAAGGCTGATGGGCGCTTCGCGTTAAGCTTCACTTATACACAAGGACATTAAGATCTGACTGGCGGGGACAGATGAAGAATTTGCGGCAGGTTACCGGGCAGGGCTTGCTGAAGCAACCCAAAGCCCACGCCGCTCCATCCGAGCATCAAGCCGACCGCCTCCACTCCGCGGGATACGCCTCCGGTCATGTCATGCTTGTTGTAGTATTCGAATAGCCGTCCGGACAGGTCGGATGTAACGGCCTGTATATCGGAGGATTGGCTGGAAAAATTGCTTAGAATTTCGAGCTGCCCGAAGTCTCCGTGGCAGAAGGAACGGTTATTGTCCAGACCCAGCTTGATTGTGGTCTCAAGTCCGGCATCAATCTCAGATTCTAGATCATTGTCGTGATAGCCGCTTTCCTGCAAGATATGACGGGAGAGCAGTATACCGGGAGCGCCGTGGCACCAGGCAACGGAAAGCTGATCCCTTCCAATGGATTTCCAGTTCTTCTCCTTGGAAACGTACATACTTCTCTCAAATAACAGGCCCTCATGAATCGTGCGTTTGATAGAACCGGCATCCATCACTTTATTGAACTTAGCGAGTGCCGCTAGAATACCTGATGAGCCATGTGCAAAGCCGGTATAGAACTTCTGGTGATACGGATCGCGCCAGGCGATACCGGTGGACATGGCCGTGGCGTTGCGCTGCAAATGCTGCACACATCTCTCGGCCAGCACAAGTAGTTCCTTCTCTTGCTGCTGCTCATATAGGGATAAGAACACCATTAATGCTCCCGCCGATCCGCTGGTGACATCGAATTGTTCGTCCTTTTCGATCAGCTCTTCAAGCAGCGGTAGAAATTGCAGCACGGCTTGGAACCATTCGGGACGATGCAGATTGACCGAGGCATGCTGAAGGAAATAGAGGTAGCTTGAAATTCCCGTAAATCCGCCTACTTCCATATAAGGAGTCCAGTCCATATCCTGCTTTTGCAGCTCGTTTAACGAATCTATAACTGTATTGAC
Source organism: Paenibacillus durus (assembly GCF_000756615.1). Lineage (NCBI taxonomy): Bacteria > Bacillati > Bacillota > Bacilli > Caryophanales > Paenibacillaceae > Paenibacillus > Paenibacillus durus. Next base: position 5,705,538 of record NZ_CP009288.1, on the reverse strand, counting down.
ACACCGTATGGTTACTTCCTGGAAAACGTTATGTTCAGGGAAAATTTTCCCTAAATAACTAAGATAAAAACCGATTCCGGCCACTCCGTTGTAAAAGTCTAGGTTAACAGGCGATATAGTCCAGGATACTTCATCGATGCCTTTAATCATCGTGCTAATCCAGCTTATATCTTCACTACCTTCGGCGGTAATGCGCTGATCCAATACGTATTCGCCCACCCGTTTGGAGCAGTTCAGAATATCGGTGACGGTTACCGCTTCAAGCGAAATATTCCCAGTCTCTTTACTTAAGATCAGCGTGTCCTTGTGATGCTTAGCGTTAAAGGAGGCCAATATAGACATCCGAATGACATGTAGCTGTTCGCCCAGATCAGTGTCCGATAAGGAATCAATTTTTTCCCTAACCCGGGTCAGGGCTGCCTTCTCAAAATATTCGGCGACAAACGTTTGGTTCGCTGCTTCCAAATGTGTGGTGGCGGGCGATGAGAGGAAATAGGGAATATCTCCATTCAAAAGATCGAGCAACTCGCTTCTCGCGACATCATAGTTCGTGTCTTCATTAATGAATTTCTCCAGCCTGCACAAGAATACTTCCCGGTCAACGGCATCCCGAAGGAAATCTGGATGGTAGCTTCGTTGCAGTAGCTGGGCATAGACGGCTGTTGGCCGAATAATCGTCCGTACAGGACATGTCTCAAAAATCGTCAAGAGAGCAAGGTAAGATGCTTTGTTCGTTTGAATGAGTTGGTATACCTGCCTGAATCCATCCACAATGAAATTCAAATATTCCAAAATTTCGACAGGCTCGCCGTTAAGCTTCGGTACATTCTGCGCCTCTTGAATCTGGAAGGAGTCTTTGGCCAGGTGCATGTCATCACGAAAAGATTGTTTGATCTGATAAGCCTTGAACGGCGCTTCCTGAGCCTCCTTGCCGCTAAGACCGCTTAGGTCCAATACTCGGTTGCTGTCTTTTTTTTCATAATAGGAATTGAACGGAAGAATGCCAGTCGAGTTAACCGAACGCGTTAGTATGTAGCGGGCTTTAGAAATTGCGGTGTCCATGGAAACTTCATTTTGTTTAGACTGATGGAATATAGACTCCAGGTCAATCAGAATCGGATGATCCTTGCAGGCAATGATGTTCTCATGATGGAAATCTACGGCATCAATACTGTACAAAATGGCCAGTATTTGACCCAGCCGTATGTAATAATCGTTCAATTGCTCCAGTTGATCACATTCCCGGTATACGACAAAATTGGACCAGCCGTAGGTTCCGCAATTCAGAATCGTATATGTGGCCAATTTTCTCGGCGGCTGTCTGAGGTTGACCCAGCTCAAGATCTGTTGGAACTTGATATCCACCTCATGGCTTCGAGGTTTATAGACAACTCTTCCGTTCGCAAAGGTGATAATAGCGACCATTTTTCCTTTATCATGGGAGTCGCCAAGGCCGAGATCCAGATCGATTATATCCCCGCTGACGCCGAACTGCTGGCTAATTTGTTCAGCATCATTTGATAGGCGGTGCAGTAATTCGGCAACATTTTGTACCCAATAGGCGGTTTTCGTACACATGAGCCGGAGCAGAACCGGGTATTCATCAAAAAAGGAATGGATATAGGAGATATCATTCAGGAAAAGACGGTTGAAGCTGTGGTATCTTTCTTCTGGACTACCACCGGTCAACTGCTCTTGAACCCGTAACACGTTCAATTCAAGAATAAGGGTCTGATAGCCGATTTCCAGAAGTGTTTTTTTCAGGTGATACAAGGTTTTGTCCTTAATTGAAGCAGGTAAAGCTACCTTGTGGGAAGCAAGCTCCAAATCGGCCACATACGCAAAGCGCATCAGAAGGGTATCAAAGAAAAGGGGATTTTGTATTGTGTTATCCGTCGTAAAGCCGGATTCGCTGTAAGTGGCAAAGAAACGGTACTTTATATTCAGCCAATGATCATGATCGTATGAACTACTGGTATTTAATTCGATAGAAGCAGATAAAGAGGATTTAGCAATTGATTCCACATCGTCATTTGTAAAGATGGAAATCGATTTGTTAAGCCAATCTTGGTCATCGTTAAACAAAGTACGCCAATAAGAGGTTTTTTCCTGTACCTCCGCATTGCTGGCCGCATCCGTAACGAGTTCTCTTTCACTGTAGACATAATATTTATTGTTCATGGTCGGCACACACCTACTAAGGTATTTGTAGTGAATTAGTTATAGCAATATACATTCCTAAGGCGAATAGGTAAAGCGGGCGAGGGAAATAAGGTCCCCGCCCGCGGTTTGTAGCCTTGCTTTTTTAGTTGCAGCTAGGCATACATTCTTTGGTGGCTGTACAAACCCAACCATTGTTGCCCAGTGTCATGCTGATCAAGATGCTTGTGCTTGTAGTCAAAGTGTTGGTGTCAAAACCACCAGTAAAATCCTGCAAGTCTTCTTCTTTCAGTTCCGCTAATACATCACCGGAAGGATGATGGATAGCACCAAGGCCTTTTCTCGCCATCGGGTTTTTCCATGCTGTTACCAATGCTTTGTCGTACATAGTAATCGCTCCTTTTCCTTTAATTGAAAAAATTAGTAGACTTGGAATTCCAGACATAGTATATTTTATTCCATAAAGGGTAGTCAACCCCTAATTCTTACATATATTTTAAATTACAATTTTGAAAGGATGATGATTTCTATGAAAAATTCGAAGATCCGTAATGAGTTTCTGAAAACTAGTAAAACTGTAGGTGTAGTTACAGAGGAAGAATTGAAAATGCTCACTGGGGGAGCAGGCGATGTAAATCCGGAAACTACTATACTGACTACATCTTCATGGACTTGTATTACAGCGGGAGTAACGGTGTCGGCAAGCCTTTGCCCAACTACCAAATGCACTAGCCAATGCTAATTTAACTTCTGTTATAGTGTAAACCTGACCTAAGTGGCTATCCTTTTTTTGTAAGAATAAGGGAGAAGGAAAAATGAAGAGACCTGCGGGCAGAGGGTTAACACTAACCCCATCTGCTCGCGTATTATGTTGCATCAAACTTGTGCCGCAGCCGATTTCTCTGGAGTCCAAAGGACGAGCCGCAGCTGAACCGTTGCTAAGCGGCTGTCATGAAGTTTGTTTTCATGGTAGCCCTTTTTTATTAATTTATGATAAGGGATGATAAATGATGAATAAGCTTCAATCCGCGTTTAAGCAGAGCGCTTACCTGCGTGAACTGGCTCCCTTTTCAACCGAGATGGAGAATGTCGACGAGGGTACGGTTAATTACAATATTTCCGAGAAAGCGCTATACAATAAGCTGAGTTCGCTTCGTCTGACTAAGCAAAACTATGAACATATAATCCGGAATTACCCGCAACTGATAGAGAATCATTTGCCGGAATGGGTTCAAGTCTTACGAAAAATTACAGCTTATGATCCAAAAGCTGTCTCGCATATAAAATACGAGCTCCCCCATAAATCCTTTGTTACTTATTTCACCCCATTTATTCTTTATGTCCAGAATGAAATGGAAGATTTCTTCAAATCACTGTCCCGAGAAAATAGTCTGGTGAAAACTAAGATTGATATCCATCAATACATGGAATGCGTTATTTCCATTATCCATAGCGACATTGATAAGCTATCGACCAAGATGCTGATTGCCGAGCTGAATATAGCAAGAATGGAAGGAAGTCTGAAGGGCAGCGACGGTGAAGAACGCTATATTTATTTTGTTGAGCAGTACTTGGGGGATTCCGAGAATTTCGCGGGAATTTTTGAGGTGTACCCTGTACTGGGAAGAGTTCTCTGTGAACGGCTTGTTCAATTGATTGAAATACATAAAACGCTGGTAAAGCATTTCCTGATGGATTACGAAACAATTGAAGAAACATTCGGCTTCCGCTCACCCCGCTTGACCGGGGTCAAAGGAGATTTGGGCGATTCCCATAAGAAGGGGCGCAGTGTGGAAATTATTGAGACGACTGCGGGCAAGCTAGTTTACAAACCGCGCTCGCTCGCGGTTGACTCCCATTTTACTGAGATCGTGGCTTGGGTGAATGCGAGCGGCGTGAAGCATTCTTTGCGTGCTGCCAAAGTACTAGACCGTGAGCAATACGGCTGGCAGGAATTTATTCAATATGACGATTGTATCGACGAAGCGCAGATCCAGCGTTTCTTTTACAGACAGGGAATGAATGTGGCTCTTCTTTATGCTTTCCGTTCCGTCGATTTTCATAATGAGAATTTGATTGCAGCGGGTGAGTATCCGATCCTGATCGATTTAGAGACTTTGTTCGATAATCAAATTGATTTGTTCCAAAACCAGAACCAGCTTCATATCACTGCGCTGGAGCTGAAGAATTCCGTGCTGTCTTCGATGATGCTGCCGGTCAAATTCAATCACGATCAGGCCTTGGACTACGATTTGAGTGGTATTGCGGGCAGAGGAGGACAAAAGTCCAAAAGGAACAAAGGTTATACCATCAGCAACTTTGGCACGGATGCGATGGCCTTTGTCGAGACGGAGCTGGTGACAAAAAATAAGCTGAATGTTCCTGCTATCAACGGACAGGATATTCAGATTTTTGACTATAAAGAGTATTTGCTGGAAGGCTTCCGCGACACGTACCGCTCAATCGAATCCCATAAATTTGAATTCGAGTCCCTGTTGAACATGTTCAGCAAGGATGAAGTCCGGCATGTCTTCCGACCTACACATGTGTATGGAAAATTCCTAGAGGCGAGCACCCATCCAAAGTATTTGCAAAGGGGGATTGACCGGGAAGGCTTGTTTGATTATATGTGGTCCATTACGGAATGGTCCGAACTCGCCAATGTGTTTGTCCGTTCCGAAATCAATGATTTGGTCGTCCATGACATTCCTTATTTCACTTTCCTTGTGGGTGGCAAACATCTGTATAACTCAGCGGGCAAAGAATACAGGGACTTCTATAAAGAAAGTAGCCTGGCATTGACCAAATCGCGTATCCGCTCCTTCTCGGAAGCAGATCGTCTGAAGCAAGAGCGGTATATCTCGCTGTCGCTGGCTACGCTGATCGACAACGTCTGGAACGGCATTTCAGAACAACCGGCAGAACTGCCCACGCCGGTTCATCTAAGGGATGAAATTGTAACAATTGCTGACGGGATGTTAGCCAAGGCCTTATATGATAAGAAGGGTAGAAGCCCCTTTTGGATCAGTACCAGTGTCGGAAATGAAGACGACATATTCCTGTCACCGCTCCCACCGGGCGTGTATGACGGCATCGGAGGAATAGCGATCTTTTATGCTCAACTGGGTGTTTTCTTAAAGTCGGCGGAATATGAGAGAACCGCAAAATCGATCTTGAACGTGCTTATGGGTGAAGAAAAGTTTTGGTTGGCTAATATGGACTCGACCTCGGCATTTTTTGGGATTGGGGCGTTTGTTTACGTGTATTCTTACTTGGGCTGCTTGTGGAATGATTCGTCCTTGCTTCATAGGGCCGTTGGTCTGCTCCCCGCAATTGAAAAGCTTCTCCCGCTCGAAGAAGAGATAGATATTATCAGGGGCCATGCCGGTTTATTAAAGGTATTGGCTAACCTTTACCGTGCATATCCGGCCGATGAAGTCATTCGGGTGCTTCAGATCCTATCAGAACGATATTTGCAGCAAATTAGAAATACTGTAATTCATTCGGACAGCGGGCGGTCCGCCGGATTTGCCCATGGCATCAGTGGGATTGCCTTTTCCTTGGCCCATGTCTATTGTGTGCTTCCGTCAAGCGATATTCAGCGTACGATCATGAAACTGGTGGAGATAGAAAATCGCTTTTATGTGGGATCGGAGCGGAAATGGTTAGACTTGCGGGAGAACAAACATGCGCTAGCCGCTAATTATTGGTGTCACGGTTCATACGGTATTCTGTTGGCTCGAGCCCATATCCATGCTCTGCTGCCCAGCTTCCCAGCCGAGCTTCTGATGATTGACCGTTTGCTGAACGACCTTTCCGAAACGGAGGGAGCCACTGGGCATTCGATGTGTCATGGAGAACTGGGGAACCGCAATGTTCTCCTGGATGTACACCGTTTGTTGCAAGGAGCGAAGCTGGCCGGTGAAGCTGAGTGGATGCAGCTTAACAAAACACCGGACAGACCATGGAGAACCGGGATGCATCCTGATATCGAGTCGCTTGGTCTGTTTACTGGAATTAGCGGAATTGCTTTTGGTATGCTGCGGCTCCTTGACCCTGAGATTCCATCTATTCTGGCGCTGGATATCCCGCTGAATGAGGTAGATGTATGTTCATAAATAGAACGCCGTTTGTGGAACAAATGCAGCAGACGGAGTGTGGCATATGCTGTATTTCGATGGTTGCCGGGAAATACAATGCCCACAAGACCCTAAGGGAACTGCGGAACATGGCGGGCATAGGCCGTGACGGTGTCACACTGTACACGATGCGAAATACGGCCGTCCGGTTAGGCTTCAAGGCCAAAGTATTCCGGGCGGAATTGCATCAGTTGTCGCAGCTTCGGCTGCCGGTGATTGCCCATTGGAACGAGAATCATTATGTAGTCATCGATAAAATAAACAAAAACAGCATAAAAATTATCGATCCGGCTGTGGGCAGACAAACGATTTCCTATGAGGAATTTCAGAAAAGCTATAATTTCATTGTTTTGGAAATGACCCCGACGGAACAAGTCGTTCCGCAAAAAAGAGTATCGGTTTGGGGCAAGTTTCTGAAGTATCTTATGGAAATTCCTAAAAAAGTGACTATTGTCATTATAATAGCAATTATCTACCAGTTAGGAACACTTGGGATGCCCATCTTGGTCCAATATCTCATTGATAACATTATTACGGCCAATAAATTTCAATTACTGTCCATCTTTATGGTGAGCGTTATCTTTTTGACGATCGTTCAAGGTTTTGTTCAATTTTTCCGAGGCAAATTCATCATTGTACTGAACAATACGTTGGATAAAAGGATGATGCAGCATTTCTTTTCTCATATCTTGAAACTCCCTTACCAGTTCTTTCAATTAAGGTCGTTTGGGGATCTGTTATTCAGGGCGAGTAGCCTCCGGATTATCAGAGAGATGCTCTCTTCTAAGCTTGTACTTGGATTGCTTGATTTCAGTGCGATTACATTTATTACAATTTACATGCTTAATAAATCCTTAGTCTTAACTAGTCTGGTGGTCGGGCTGTCGCTGTTGAATGTTCTGATGCTGATCCTTACCAAACGCAGGTTAAAAGAGGTAAATCAAGACGAAATTCTGAAAACCTCCCAACTTCAGAGCTATCAAACCGAGTTTTTGTACGGTATCTTCGGAATTAAAACGGCAGGCATAGAGAAGGAAACTTACCACCGCTGGGCCTCCTTTCTCGATCAACTGATTCAGGCTTACAAAAACAAGGAAGGGTTCATGAATATGATCGCTTCCCTTTCCGGAACACTCCAAATGATGTCGCCGCTTCTGGTACTGTGGATCGGGGCCATGCTGGTATTTAACAACCAGCTTTCGCTGGGGGAACTGATCGCGTTCTACTCGCTTTCGAATAACTTCTTCAGTATGAGCGGTTCCATCGTCCAAACGATCAACTCGTTTATGTTGACAGGCGCTTATCTTGAGCGGGTCCAGGATGTACTGGACGAGCCGTTGGAGCATACGGACGATGACAAGGAGAGCATTACTGAGTTCAAAGGCAACATCCGCCTAGACAATGTGTCATTCCGATACAGCGAGCACAGCGATTGGGTGGTCAAGGACATTAGCCTTGATATTGTATCCGGCCAGAAAATAGCAATTGTCGGGCAGTCCGGTGCAGGCAAAAGCACCTTGGCCAAGCTAATTCTAGGCCTGTATATGCCGTCGAATGGTAAGGTTTATTTTGACGGCAAGGATATCCGCGAATTGAATCTGAGCGCCTTGCGTAAGCAAATTGGCGTTGTTCCACAGGATGTCTCTCTGTTCAACCGAAGCATTAAAGATAATATCTCTTTGTATAAGGAAGATGTCAGTCTGGAGGAAATTCAAAGCGTCACAAAGATGGCTGAAATCTATGAGGATATTGTCAGAATGCCGATGGGATTTAACACCATGGTATCGGAACTAGGAATGAACATCTCCGGTGGACAAAGACAGCGAATCGCTCTCGCCAGGGCGCTGCTAAACAAGCCGTCTGTCATTCTGCTGGATGAAGCAACCAGTTCCCTGGATCATCAGAATGAAAAGCGCATTGATCATTTTTTAAGACGGCTAAAATGTACCCGGGTGGTGATTGCCCATAAGCTCACGACCATTATGGACTCGGATCTCATCATCGTAATGGAGAATGGAGAAATTACGGCCCTGGGAACGCATCATGACCTACTGAAGAAAAGTGAGTTCTATGCGGAATTTTACGCTAAATTTCAAGAGCATGCGTATTCACCCGTTTGAAGAAAGGGGAAGTGTAATTTGAAAAAGAAAAAACCGCTGGCGTCCCTGTTGCTGCTCATGGTGTGCGCGCTCCTTGCAGCCACGCCTTTCAGAACGGTCAGCGCTGTGGATGTGGGAAACAGTCAGTCGGAGACGATATTTGTTCTGCTGGACAGACCGCACCAAATGAAAACGATCGATTCTCTTCTAAGTAAAAGTCAGCTTACGGCAGATAAAATTCAGGAAATTGGCTTCCTAAAGTTGCAAGGAACTTCTGAGGAATTGGATAGGTGGCTGAAGAAATCCGCAAGCGAGGTGGATTTTTCCTGGTATAAGGACCCCGGAGAATCCGCAGAAGCCAAAATGCTTCAAAACAGAAACTACTGGGATTTGCATGGAATGGAAGAACTGAATGCGTATTTATGGTATGCGGAAGCACAAACTAATCATTATACGACATATGATATTCAGGAAGGCAATCCTAAGGTCAAGATAGCTTTGCTGGACAGTGGTGTGGATTTAGCGAATGAGCATTTTGGACAGACAATTCTTACAGTGGACAGCTGGAATTATGTTGACGGCAACAATAGTGTTCAGGATGAGAATGGCCATGGTACTCAGGTAGCAGGCGTTTTGAGTCTGCTGGCTCCGAAGATCAGCATTGTCCCTTACAAAATCATGAATAATGGTGGCGGGAACAGCTTCGCACTTCTAAGCGCCATCGTTCGGGCAGCCAATGACGGGAACCAGGTGATCAATATCAGTGCTGGCAGTTATATCCGATTGGATGATGCAGGGCGTATTCTGCGGGAAGCTTACCAACGGGCGGTCGATTATGCAGATAAAATGAATGCCATTATTGTGGCGTCTGCTGGAAACCGTGGGACCGGTGATAAATCCAATGCTGCGTCAAATGAAATTCATGCCCCCAGTATGCTGGAGCATGTCATCAGTGTCGGTGCGGTAATGAAGAGCAATCGGCTGGCTCCTTATTCCAACTATGGCCCATATATTGATTTTGTCGCTTACGGCGGGTATTTTGGCGACGACTTCGATACGACCGGAAATGTGAACGTGACGGATCTGATGTTGACGGCATTTCCCAAGTCGTTACCGAACACTGCATTGGATATTATGCTGAATATTCCGCAAGGCTACTCCCTTTCCTTCGGAACGAGTCTGGCTGCGCCGCAAGTATCAGCAACGGCAGCTCTGCTGATTTCGAACTATTACGACAGGCATCATCATTATCCGCAAGCCGATAATATTTTCCGCCTTCTGAAGCAAAGTGCTGTCGATCTTGGCGATCCAGGTAGGGATGACAAATTTGGCTACGGTGAGGTTATTGTGGACCAGGCTCTTAAACTGAAGAACTGACAAGGAGGAATGAATCATGTATAAATATGAATTTGTATCCATTTCCGTAGGAACGCTGAGTGGCAAGTTGAAGGAAGATTACCGGCAGGTGATCGAGCAGCATTCAGCAAGGGGATGGAAGTTGCACAGCATTGTCCCGATGCCAGTGCTGGCGGGGGGCCAGGTGTCAACGTTGGAGCTAATCTTCGAACGTTTTGAACAATAATAGTGAAGGAAAAGACTGGCCTGAACTGCTCCCCGTCAAGTAGACAGCATAAAAAATAAAAGCGTTTAGGCGGCCTTGGTCCTGAATTCCATGGGAATAAGGCCGTTTAATTTGGCTTGCAACCGTTCGTTATTGTAAAAATGGATATAGTCCTCCATATCGTGCTGAAGTTCCTCAAAGGTCGAGTAAGAATGCAAGTAATACCGCTCACACTTGAGGGTTCCCCAAAAGGACTTCATGGGACCGTTATCGATACATCGACCCACTCGGGACATGCTCTGCGTCAGTTTTGCACCAAATCGCTTCTTAAACTTCAAAGAGGTGTACTGAAAACCCCGATCGCTATGAAGCATAGGCTTACTTCCCTGTGCCGTCCGCAAGGCGGTTCGTACCGTTTCAAAGACAAGCGCGTTGTTGTTGGAACGCCCCCAGTACATAAGAGATAATCGTGTTGTCATAAAGATCCAGGATGGCACTTAAATAGGCCTTCTCGCCATTTCCATATTTGAGTTCCGTGACATCGGTTACCTATTTTTTATTGGGAGCCGACGCATGGAACTTACGGTTCAGCAGATTCTCTGCCACCTGCTGCGGGGTGGATCGGGCATAGGCTTTTCGCGCTCTGCGGATCACCGACTGAATGCCTCGAATCTTCATCAGCGGCGGATTCGCTTGGGATTCAACGCTTGTTCCGTCTGCCGGCGCAGATGCAGGGTTAGTCGGCGGTATCCGTAGATTCCCCCAACCTGCTCGTACAGCGAAATCAGGGCATCGGTAAGCTTCCGGTTTTCCCGTTCACGGGCACTGGGGCGATGCGCCCGCCATTTGTAGTAGCTGGATCGTGAAATCCCTGCAAGATCACATAACAGCTGGACCGGGAAGGCTTCTTGCTCATGAACCGCCTGAATGGCCAGATAAATCCGTTCCTGACGATGTGCGCTTAGCGTCGGCCTGCTTTCGAGTTCCTGCAACTTTTTGAAGAACGCATTCTCGGCCCGAAGCCGCTCATTCTCATATTCCAGCTTCTTCATTGCGAGCTTGTGGTGTTCCGTTTCGGTGGTCTCTTCGGGTTCCTTTTTTCGCCCCCCCGGCCATCCCGGAGCGCATCCTCGCCACCCCTCTCGTACTTCTTGACCCATTGGTACACCTGCTGGTACGAAACCTGAAAATGGTCCGCTGTCTTCTGATAGTCGTGTTGCTGTGCAAGGCAATAGAGCACGATGTCTATCCGCTCCTGCCACGTTGTCGTCCGCCCCTTGGTCATAGCCTTTGTTCCACCTGAATAGATTTTTATGCTGCTATGATCATTATACGTCTTCACCCAATTGCGAAGTTGGGTTCGGCTGACGATTTGGTATTTATCGATAATTTGGGATTGGGACAAACTCCCCGAAAGATAATCCAGTACCGCTTGAAGCTTGAACTCTGCGGAATACCTTCGATTACGGGTCCGAGTCTCCAGCCCGGCATAGCCATACACCTCATATCGCGGCTGCCACTCTGCCAAGGTTGTTCTCCCGATGCCATAGATCTTCGCGGCTGCCCTGATACTTATCTGCCCACTTTCCATTGCTTGTAGGATCATGAGTTTCTGCGCAACTTGATATGGTGGTTTTTGCATGAAAAATGCTCCCCTCACAGTAACAAGTTTTTATTATTTCACCTGTCTACTGTATGGGGAGCATATCAAATTCATCCTTGGCCGGCCGGTTTCATTTTGGCCTACCGCATGTTTCCTCAGCAAATTATGGGCGAGCGAAAGCCGCTCTGGCCCCCTGGCTCACCCCGATCCCTCGGTTTCCTTTCGCTCCGGTATATCCATAGCTTCACTTCATATCCACTACACGTTTTACTCCGGATTTTCCGCACAAAAACCCAGTTTTCGACTAATCCCGCGCACCCATGGATATCTCCATTAGAAGAAATATACAAGAATTTGGTGAAATTTGTCGATCCAGATATTGTATTTGAGCTGGCGTATTCCGATATATCAAATATATGAGGGAAGAGTTGGAATGAAAAACAGTAAGAGGAAGGGGATTGAATGAGAATGAGCGTAAAATTTATAAGTAAAAAAGTAAAAGGTGTACTATACGCAGTCCTTGTTGGATTATTATTTACTTTTGGATTTGTTGGATCGAAAGAAGCCTTTGCGGATAGTGAATTAAATCGTCCGGAGTATCACATTACTCCTCAAGCAGAGTGGATGAACGACGTCCAAAGACCTTTATACATCAACGGTCAACACCATCTGTACTATCTTTATAACGACGACTTTTCATGGGGTGGAAATGGTACGGAGTGGGCTCATGCGGTGTCTACGGATTTAGTTCACTGGGAGAGAAAACCAGTCGCTATAGAAAAATATAAAACTCCGTATGGAGACCCTTGGACGGGCAGTACGGTTATCGATGAAAATAACACAGCAGGGTTTGGTAACAATGCTGTAATTGCGTTAGTAACGATGCCATTTGAAGGACAATCTACTCACCTTTGGTATAGTACAGATGGCGGAAATTCCTTTAAACATTATAATATCGTCCAGCATAACCCAACAGGAAGTGCCGATTTTAGAGATCCCAAAATCATTTGGCATGAACCAACAAAAAAGTGGGTCATGCTATTAGCAGAAAGAGATAAAGTAGGGATTTATACATCTTCTAACTTAAAAGACTGGGAGTATGCTTCTTCTTTTGTCAGACAGGATATTGGAATTGTTGAATGTCCTGATCTTTTTCAATTGAACGTAGATGATAATAGCGACACTAAAAAATGGGTCTTGATGGTAGGGGGAAATGGGTTTAATTATGGTGTTACCACAGGTTCCAGTTACTTTGTAGGGGACTTTGATGGAAGGGAGTTTCACGCTGAAACTCCTGTCAAATGGCTGGAACGGGGCGCAGACTCCTATACAGGGGTTACTTGGGATGCTCCGTATACAAATGGGAACTACAGGTACTTTATTTCGTGGATGAATAATTGGAATTACGCTCGCAAGCTCCCGTGGGATACGTTTAATGGAAATACGAGTATCGTAAGAGAAATGCGGCTAAAAACAACAACAGAAGGATTAAAGCTGGTGCAAAAACCAGTATGGAATCTTCTGGATAGTTTTCCCACAATATTGGATATAAAAGAGGAAGATATATACACGGGTCAAGAGAATATTTTTAAAGATTTTCATGGACTTTCTTATTCAATTGAGGCCCAAATAGATGTCGGAGATTTAACGGAAGGAAAGTTTGGGTTTTCTGTTAGAGATGGGGATGGGCAGCATGCAGATTTGACATATGATAAATCAATAAATGAATTTGTGTTTAATAGGGAAAATTCAAGGATAAAGATTGATGTTGAGGAGTTCAAGAGACCACAAAGAGTGATCGTAAAGCCGAAAGACGGGAAAATTAAGTTGGATATATTAGTAGACAGGGGTGCCGTCGAAGTATTTATCAATGACGGGGAATACGTGCTGAGTAATTTAGTATTAAATGATTTGTCTTCAGATGGATTGAGACTATGGGCAGATGGACATGTACATTTAGAGTACCTAAAACTAAGGACTTCTAATAAATTTACGATACTTTAAACAAAAAGACCCGCACAGCACGCGGACTTCGGCTGCCGTATCCGTCCATGGCTATTTCCTCAAAGTTAGGGGAAAATAGTGGCGTACAGTCTTCTATGGGCGTTTGCAAGCCGCGCGTCTATGGGTAATGTACAACAGAATGCCCAAAAGGAGACGCAGGTTCGATGAACTATGAAATTATGCATACGAATACGTTCAAGTATGAAACGCAGGTCGATCAAAGCCTGAATACGATCCGGCTTAAACCTTTGACGGACGAAGTACAGCGGTTGCTAATGTACCGGGCGGAGATTACGCCGGCTTCCCTGACCAAAGAATACACCGATTTGTGGGGCAATCAGGTGGAGACTTTTTTTATACCCGAGAAGCATAATCTGCTGGAAGTGAAGACCACGTCGGTCGTGAGCATTCAGCGAGGTTCCTTTATTCATGAAATCCGGTATTTGAAACGGATGCAGGATATTTTTCATTCTCAGCAATTCCGGCAGCATTATCTGTCCTATCTGAACGAGACCGACTATACTCTTCTGCACCCGGAGCAGTTGTCAGAAGTGAAGCGCGGGCTGGGCGAGATGGACAATCCCGTTCAGTACGCTTTACGGGTCATGAGGTATGTATACGAAACGTTCACCTATTGCGGAGAGGTGACAAGCGTGGATACGCTGGCCCGGCAGGCTTTTGAGCTGAAAAAAGGGGTGTGTCAGGATCTGGCCCATGTCATGATCGGCATCCTGCGCGCGTGCCGCATCCCGGCCCGGTATGTAAGCGGGTATTTGTACGTCGGCGAAGATTCCGCCCTTAAGGGCGATGCGGCTACTCATGCCTGGGTCGAGGTGATGGTACCTGGCATCGGCTGGGTCGGCCTTGACCCGACCAACAATGTGGAGGCGCTGGACAATCACATTCGTGTTGGAACAGGGCGCGATTATGCCGATGTCAGCCCGCTGCAGGGCGTGTACCGCGGGGGCAGCAGCACGCTTGAAGTCGGCGTGTCCGTGACGCTGCTGGAGTAACCCGGGGACTAAAGGCCGGAGCAGCCGGAAGGGCAGAGTGCGGATTTCAGCGCGGTATATGTCTAAAGTTGTAGACTGAGAAAATAAAGTGTTAAGCCGGGTTAATTAGAGTATCGTAAATAGAGGATAGTTAGTTCATTATATGAGCTAATATCCTCTATTTTTTGTTTTAATAGATAGACAAACTATAGCTTTTAAAGAAATAGGAGTTAAGGATCTGGCGGACTTTGTAGGTTGGTTGCGTAATCCATTTGAAAGTGGAAAAGTTACTCCATTACAAGAGGTTGAAGCGAAAGAACAGAAAAATCAGTGAATCTCATAATTACGCTGGTAACAAACTTATATGATTACTTTTACCGTAATCAAGAGATCCAACACGATATGGTAGATAAACTGATAAGACAGGTATATAGAGGAGGACATAGTCCATATAAGGGATTCCTACACCATGTAAATGAGGGAAAACGACGAATAAGAATATTAATTAAAAGGAAAAAAATGGTTCTCGATGTGCGTTTAATCGCGCAGCGTTGCATGTTAAAATAGTTTTATTTATGAAAGAAGAGGAAAAAATGAATAAAGAGACATCCGAAAAAAAGTTATTCTATTTGGATGGCATTAGGGGACTCGCGGCATTTGCCGTGGTTATTTCGCACTACATACAAGTATTTTATCCAGCTGCGTTAAATGGAAGACCGCAACAAGCTCATTTTGAATGGGATATCTGGTACGGACATTCTCCAATTAATTTATTTTATAATGGACAATTTGCCGTTTGTTTGTTTTTTGTGCTAAGTGGTTATGTGCTCAGTGTCAAAATGTTTGAAAAAGAGCTCGATAGTGAGACCTTTCAAAAATTGTTGCATTCCAGCGCCCTACGAAGGTACATTCGGCTTGCCGTGCCGGCAGCGGTATCCGTATTGCTTGTGTATCTAGCAATTATTACGAATGCCTTTCATCTCCAAGAAATATGGGGAACAACTTGGACGGATATGAAAAAGAACTACTACGCTTTAGATACTAATGTATATACCGTTATCAAGGCTGCTATTTTTGATCCGTTTTTCCGTTTTAAAGCACATCCTTACAATCCAGTCCTTTGGACAATGAGCTATGAGCTATTAGGTTCTTTTTTAATTTTCGGTCTTCTTGCTTTATTTGGACGAGTGAAAAAAAGATGGATTGTGTATGTGGTCTTATCTATTTCTTTTATTCAAACCTATTTTGTCGCTTTTTTGTGGGGAATGCTGCTCGCCGATTTACTCAAGCACAAATGGGTCCAAAGTAAAATAACGGCAGTACTTGTGCTTTTAATGGGGATTTACTTAGGTTCGGCGCCTTATACTCCATTAATGGGGACTATGTACGAACCCATAGAAGTGTGGACAAAAAATATCAATGAATGGATTCAATTTGACATCGAACCACGACTTCTTGCACGAACCCTAGGTTCTGTTATGATTTTGTTTGCTCTGCTTCGTTTAAAAGTGCTGCAGCATGTGTTTGGATGGAAACCGTTTGCTTATTTAGGACAAATTTCATTTTCTCTTTACCTCATTCATTTCACTTTCCTAAATACGTTCTCCGCGTTCCTGTTTAGTAAAGTGATTCATCATTTTAGATATAATCTTGCCTATGCAATTACGTTTCTGGTTTCCATGGTGCCCTTATTTATTTTGTCGCATTACTATATGAAATATATTGATCAAGGTGCTTTAAAACTAGCTCGAAAAGTTGAAAAAAAGATGACCGCATAACCCCAAAAAAGCGCAGATTTCCTACTTTTGTATGGAAACTGATTATAATTAAAAAATCCCCTTGTTCAGCTAACGGAGAACGATAGTTAAACATAAAGGGTTCCACATATTAGTCATGTACAATATGTAGAACTCTTTATTTTATCTGATTTTCTTATATTTAGCTCTTGATAAACTGAGAAAATAAAGTAATAGACTGGCGAGGGTATTAAACTACCATGAAAGAACGGATTAATTTTCATACTCTGTGGTGCAGCGCGCTCTCTGGCGCTGCATGTATGGCTAACGGGCAGGATAATTCAATAAACAGATCAAATAAGGGTATAATTTGAAGTTATACCTTTATGACAATCTGATCAACTCCTTTTCCTTAAACCTAATAAATATGATACAGACGGCTTTCTTTTGGCGGCAAAACTTGCGGGTACTTTAGACAATCACGAATCGTAACCGATTCTTTCACCGTTAATGGATGTCCTCTAGGAACAACAATTTGAAACTCTTCTTCAAAATCAATTTCCCCTGATTCAAGCATGCAAATCAGCACGGCTTTGCAATCGGCTCTCAAACACCTCGCAGATGCGTATGAACAATTTTTCAGAAAATTAAACAATGCTCCCTGTTTTAAAAGCAAGAAGAATCCGGTACAATCCTACACTACACAAATCCAAGGGAAAAGCCAATGTCCGGAAGTGAGTATTGTAGACAGTCGCATCAAGCTCCCTAAACTGGGGTGGGTGAAGTTTGCCAAAAGCCGTGAAGTGATGGGGCGCATCATCCATGCGACCATTCGTCGCAATCCTTCGGGAAAATACTTTGTATCCGTGCTTGCGGAAACGGAAGTGGATGCGCTGCCCAGGGCCCATTCCGAGGTCGGCATCGATGTCGGACTCAAGGATTTTGCGGTTTTGTCAAATGGTGAAGTATTTGACAATCCCAAATTCTTTCGCACCTTGGAGAATAAACTAGTCAAAGCCCAGCGCAAGCTCTCACGCCGGATGAAGGGCGGCTCGAACTGGAACAAACAGCGGATCAAAGTAGCTCGGATACATGAAGACATCAGCAATGCAAGGAAAGATTACCTGGATAAAATCTCCACGCATATTGTCAAAAACCACGACATGATTGCAATCGAAGACCTACCCGTCCGGAGTATGCTAAAAAATAGGAAGTTGTCCAAAGCGATTAGCGAAGCCTCCTGGTCCCTGTTTCACAAGATGCTGGAATATAAATGTGCATGGTATGGGAGGGTGCTGGTCTCCGTAGGCCGTACCTTTGCCTCTTCCCAATTATGTTCTTGCTGTGGGTACCGGAACCCAGAGGTCAAGAATTTGAACGTGCGTGAATGACATGCCCGGGGTGTGGAACTCGCCATGACCGGGACTTAAATGCCAGCCTTAACATCATGGCCGAAGGCCAAAGACTGCTACAAGTGTAGATCTTACATAACTGCCGGAACGGCAGGGTTCGCTTGGTAAACTTCTCTTCGGTAGTAGGAGTATTGCCTTTGTATGATAGGGACAAAGAAAGCTATTGGATGCTGCCAGGATATATGAAAGGGATTGAAGCTGCTGGTGGAATTCCGTTCATATTGCCGTTAACCTCGGATATAGAGATCATTACAAAAATAGCAAATATGTTTGATGGGTTTCTCTTTACAGGTGGACATGACGTTAATCCCGAAATTTACGGTGAGAACGTAGAAGATGTTTGCGGGGAATTGTGTAATGAGCGGGATGATATGGAGACAGCTTTATTTAAACAAGTTGTAGATTTGGATAAACCAGCATTTGGGATCTGCCGTGGGATACAGTTGTTTAACGCTTTGCTGGGCGGAACTCTATATCAAGATCTTCCGACCCAATTCAAGTCTGGAAATAAAATTGAACATAAACAAGCACCCCCATATTCTGTACCAGTTCACAATGTTTACATAGAAAAAGGTAATCCGCTTTACCGAATTATTGAAACGGAAAACTTTAAAGTCAATAGCTACCATCATCAAGGGATTAAGGAGCTGTCAGATCAACTAATTTCCGTTGCGAAAGCTGAAGATGGACTAATAGAAGCTGTTATTATGCCGCAAAAAAATTTATCTTAGCTGTTCAGTGGCATCCGGAATTCAACTACAAATTGGATGATTATAACTTTAGATTATTTGAGGAATTTGTAAAATCATGTGAGAAGTAAGGAGTTCAAGCTATAAAATACTTTTTTGCTAGCTAAACTTGTTTCCGCTAACGGAGAACGATAGTTCAATGAAACCGCGAAAGTCTAGGACTTTTTCTCGTCCTTGACAGTCGCTGTTTCATTTTCAAGGGACAGTCTAATACTTATTTCTGCTGACAACATACTCTTTCGGATAAAGTCATGCCGAGCGGGGCCTTGGCTTCGGTCACCCGCTATGCTGCGCGGCAGCGTACGGAGGATCGGCTTAGGCGCGGGCTCCTGCTCGCGTTAACGTCCCGCCTCGTATTCCGTCCGCAGAATCGACAGGATGTGAAGCGAATCGAACCTGTCGCCGGCCTTCACGCATTCCCGCAAGGTACCTTCCGGAGTGAAGCCCGCCCCCTCGTAAATATGGTGCGCTTTGGCGTTATGCGTCTTGACGTCCAGCCACAGGCGGTGTGCGGATGTGCTGCGGAACAGCCATTCCTTGAGCAGCCGGAGCGTCTCTTTGCCGTAGCCGCTTCCTTTTTTCACCACAACTATACGTTTGATGCATATCGACAGATTGGGATCGGTAAGACCCGTTACGATCACGTATCCCGCTTGCTCCCCCGCCGCATCTTCGATAATGATGTGCAAAATATCGGGGTCCCGCAGTGCGTCCCGGTGTTCTTGCTCGTTCCATTGGCCTACATAAAGGCTGTTGTGCCGATCCCGCTCGGCCTCAATCACGAATGCCAAGTCGTCCTCTTTCGTCCTCCGCAGACATATTTTTCCTGATTCGATCAAATTCCGCCCTCTCCTTCCATAAATTTTCATAATTATATATTAAAGAAGAAGTTTTGTCCCCCTGACATCTGTTAGAATACGGGAGTACACTGTTTTCTGTAAATATTCATCAGGCTTGCACAGGCCGGTCAAGGCTTTGGTCGGGAGCAGCCCGACGTGATATAATTAAGAATCACAAAACTTCTTATAGAATGAGGAAAATACATGGATTCCATAAATCAACCTTCCAGGCCTCCGCAAAAAGCGACGATTGCCGATGTGGCCAAAGCGGCGGGGGTTTCCAAAACGACGATATCCCGCTATTTGAGCGGTGACTATAAATCCATCTCCGAAGCCACCCTGCAAAGAATTAAGCAGAGTGTAAAGGAGCTTCGCTACCGCCCAAGCCGTCTGGCAAGGGGCCTGCGGCAAGACCGCAGCTATTCCATCGGCATGATTTTCGCCGACATCTCCAACCCCTTCTCAACCTCCGTTCTTAAGGGGGCTGAGGACGTGTGCACCAAGCAGGGGTACAGCATGATTGTGTGCAATACGGATAACGATCCCGAGAAGGAAAAAAATTATATCTCGATGTTGCATGCCCAGCGCGTTGACGGGCTGATCATCCACCCGACCTGCCAGAACCTGGAGAATCTGCGGGAACTCTCGGAGGACCAAATTCCGATCGTATTGATCGATCGCAGAATCCCGGGACTTAAAGTCGATACGGTCGGGACCGATAATGACAAGGCCATGACCGAAGCGACGGGGTATTTTCTTGACCAGGGGTTCGAGCGGATCGGCTTCTTCTCGCAGCCGATTCAGCATGTCAGCTCCCGGATTGAGCGGGCTAGAACCTTTGTCCAGATTCTGGCTGCGGCCGGACATCCCAGCGTCGACGATATTTACGAATATGAGCCCCGGATCCAGGGGCAGTTCGACGAACAGCTGGACCGGTTTATCGCCGAGACGCAGGGTCAATACCGCATGATTTTTGCGGTCAACGTAGTGACCCAGCTGAAATTGATCAACGCTCTGCAGAAGCGGGGGCTCCGCATCCCGGAAGATGTCGGCTTTGCCGGAGTTGACGATTCGGAGTGGGCGCCCGTGGTCGGTTCTGGACTTACAACCATTGCGCAGCCGACCTATGAGATCGGCTATAAGGCGATGGAGCGGATTCTGGAGCGGATTGCCGGAGATAACGGCCCGCAGCAGCATTTTGCATTGTCTGCGAATTTGATCACAAGAGGCTCAACTCCTTCACGAAATGCTAAGATCCTGTGAACTGTATTGACTGGGGAGCCTCCCCTCATGTATCTTAATGCCAGTGGAACCGATACCGATAACCGATTCCATTCCTAATCGATTAGCGTAGGTTGTGAAAAGTGTCACGTAGGGTCGCTTTTAAACAAAGCGGCTCATCTTTAGAAGTTCAATGGAACCGATACCGTTTATCGATACCATAAATTGAATTCTAGGGATTTGAATGGCTATTTTTTGACTAAAGGAGAATTTGGGATGACTCAGGTATTTACAACAACGGCTTCCCTGGGGCCTTTGGCCGCAGACGGTGGACAGGAATTATGTGTCCCGGTAGCCATAGCCGCAGGCTGTGCCGGTATTGAAATCCGCAGAGAGCTGTTTCGGGAGGAAACCCCTCGCCTGGACGATCTGAAAGACTTGATCAGGAAGGGTCAGCTTGTAAGCGTTTATTCGGCACCTATTGAGCTGTGGAAGGCGGATGGTTCGCTGAATGTGGAGAAGCTGGATGTTGTTATACCGGAGGCGCTGTCAATCGGAGCGGTATGGCTCAAGACTTCGCTTGGGCATTACAAATCCGGAGTATCGGATCTTGAAGGGCTTAAGAAATACTGGAAGAGCCTTGTATCCGATTCGGAAGCTTTGGAATTGACGGTTGAGAATGACCAAACACTTCATGGCGGTAATGTAATGAAGCTCCGGAAATTTTTTGAAGATTGCACAGAAGCGGGGCTTTTTATCCAGATGACCTTTGATATCGGCAACTGGGAATTTACCGAAGAAGAAGCCATGAAAGCGGCGGCGGAACTAAACAAATATGTCGGCTATATTCATTTAAAACATGTAGAGAAAATCGATGGGAAACTGGTAACTCTGGGACTTCCGGAAGAAAAAGATAGCCTATGGCGTAACATTCTGGATCTGCTCCCGCGCGATGTGCCGCGAACGATTGAGTTCCCGGTTGAAGGTGAAGATGTTGAAGGGGTTCTGCGGCAGTACGTATCAATGATATCGGAAGCATAAGAAGCAAGTTTTGCGAAGTGGACACTGTAAGCAGATGCTGTCAAAACTTATGGCCTATGCTTTCGAAGAGAGTTTTGCGAAGTGCACACTGGAAGCTTATGCAGTCAAAACTTATAGGAGGAATGGTTATGAAAGCATGCGATGTTGTAACATTCGGAGAAGCCATGGCTATGTTCATCGCCGATCGTCCGGGCGAGCTGCATCAAATCGAACAATTCACGAAGGCCCTTGCCGGAGCGGAAACAAATGTCTCCACAGGTCTGGCACGGCTCGGCTTTGGCATGCGGTGGATCAGTAAGGTCGGAAACGACGCATTTGGAAAATTCATTATTGATGCTCTTCGCAAAGAGAACGTTGATGTGGATGCCGTATTTACGGATGAACGTTATCCAACGGGATTTCAAATGAAATCCAAGGTCTTGGACGGCGACCCGCAGGTACAATATTTCCGTAAAGGCTCCGCCGCCAGCACAATCTGCCCGGCAGATGTCGATATGAAGTACTTTACCACTGCAAAGCATCTCCATTTGACAGGAATTCCTGCGGCAATCTCGGAATCCGCCCGCGAACTGTCTTTTGAAGCGATTAAAGCAATGAGAGCGGCCGGACGGAGTATTTCTTTCGATGTGAATCTGCGGCCGAAGCTGTGGAGCAGCGAAGCGGAAATGATCGAGAACGTTAATGCACTGGCTGTTCAGGCGGATTGGGTGCTTCCGGGCGTAGGAGAGGGCAAGCTGCTTACCGGTTATTCCGATCACAGAGATATTGCGGCTTACTATCTTGACCGCGGAGTGAAGCTTGTTGCTGTGAAGCTTGGACCGGAAGGCGCATACTACCGCACACCGACTGAAGAAGGCGTTGTTGAAGGTTTCAAAGTAAAGGCGGTCGATACGGTTGGAGCCGGAGACGGTTTTGCGGTCGGCGTAATCAGCGGTCTGCTTGACGGTCTGGCGGTTAAAGAAGCGGTACGCCGTGGCAATGCGATCGGAGCCCTTGCCGTAACAGCAGAGGGTGACGCGGAAGGATTGCCTACCCGTGAGCAACTGGAAGCCTTTATGAATGCATCCGTTATAACTCAATAAGGAGAGAAACGATTATGGATAACAAAAAGCTGGCGCCCAGCCGGTGGCTGAAACTGATTCCTGTTATATTTTTTACTTATAGCTTGGCCTACCTGGACCGCGCAAACTACAGTTTCGGTTCGGCATCCGGTATGGCGGATGATCTTCATATTACACCGTCGGCTTCCTCGCTGCTGGGCGCGCTGTTCTTCTTGGGATACTTCTTCTTTCAGATTCCCGGCGCGACTTACGCCGCCAAGAGAAGTGCTAAGAAACTCGTATTCGTCTGTCTAATCTTGTGGGGATCATGTGCTGCTGCGACCGGTCTCGTAAATGATATCCGAGTACTCTATGCCATCCGGTTCACACTTGGGGTCGTAGAAAGCGCTGTAATGCCGGCAATGCTGATCTTCCTAAGCAACTGGTTCACGAAAAGCGAACGTTCCCGTGCGAATACGTTCCTGATTCTTGGCAACCCGGTTACGGTTCTTTGGATGTCCATTGTATCCGGATATCTGGTACATGGCCTCGGCTGGCGGCATATGTTTGTCGTTGAGGGTTTGCCTTCCGTAATTTGGGCGTTCTTCTGGTGGAGACTTGTCAAGGACAAACCAAGCGAAGCCAAATGGCTGTCTGACACTGAAAAGAAAGATCTTGAACAAGCGCTTCTTGAAGAACAAAAGGGTATGAAAGAAGTCAAGAACTACCGTGAAGCGTTCAAAAACCCTAAGGTTATTATGCTGTCCATCCAATATTTCTTCTGGAGTATCGGTGTTTACGGTTTTGTTATGTGGCTTCCGTCCATTCTTAAAGAGTCTTCGGGTATGGGAATTGTCAATGCAGGCTGGTTGTCCGCAGGCCCGTACCTGGCAGCCATTATCGGTATGCTTGGCGTCTCTTACTACGCTGACCGCACCATGAACCGCAAAGGTGCCGTTTGGGTTTGTCTGCTGATTGGCGCGATCGCTTTCTATGGTTCCTATTTGATCGGGGCCTCGAACTTCTGGCTTTCCTACTCGCTGCTGGTTATCGCCGGCGGAGCGATGTACGCACCTTATGGACCTTTCTTCGCCATCATTCCTGAGCTTCTGCCAAAGAACGTTTCGGGCGGCGCGATGGCGCTGATCAACAGCTTTGGAGCACTTGGTTCTTTTGTAGGCTCTTACATTGTAGGTTACCTGAACGGCTCGACCGGTTCGCCTGACGCTTCCTTTATGTTCATGGCGCTGGCGCTTGTGGTATCCGTTGTAATGACCATTGTAGTAAAGACTCCGAAGGGCAACGCCCCTGACGAGAAGATGGCTGCTTAAATTCATTCTGGAAGATACGGCGCGCCTGTCAATTTTGGCACAGCGTCGTCTCTTCCGTTTATGTATTATTAATAATGTAGGATTGACATATTCGTTCAGAAAAAATCAAGTGGACAAAATCAAGCAGTAAAATTTGGAGGGAATTATTATGAGTAACCGAATTTCTACCATTGCGCCGTTTACCAGAGCAATCTTGAAGGCCCATCTGTGTTCCTGCGGAGTAGACTACTCCAAAATGGATAAGCCAGTCATCGCCGTAGCCAACTCCTGGAACGAAATCGTACCGGGACATGTGCATTTGCGCCAACTGGCTGACCGTGTGAAGGCAGGGATCGAGGCTGCCGGCGGTCTGGCGCTCGAATTCAACACTATCGCCGTTTGCGACGGAATCGCCCAAGGACATGAAGGCATGAAATATTCGCTGCCGAGCCGCGAAATCGTGGCCGACAGCGTGGAAACGATGGTGAAGGCGCATGGTATTTTTGACGGCATGGTCGTCCTGAGCTCCTGCGACAAAATCGTTCCGGGCATGCTGATGGCTGCTGCGCGCCTGAACCTGCCGGGTCTGGTTGTACTTGGCGGTGTTATGCCGAACCACATCAAGCCGAAGGAATCCAAAGCGGCAAGACGGGCATTCCTCGACGGAAAGCTCGATGAAAAAGGTCTGGTTGAAGTAACTAACCAATACTACCCGGGTCCTGGGGCATGTCCGTTCCTCGGAACAGCCAACACGATGCAGGGATTGTCCGAGGCGCTCGGCATGGCTATGCCGAATACGTCCTGGATGCAGGCATTGTCGGACGAGCAGTTGGATGCCGCTGAAGCTGCTGGACGTCAAGCTGTTGAGCTGGTGAAGAAAGGCATTACGCCGAGCCAAGTCATGACTCGCGAAGCGTTCGAGAATGCCATTTCCGTACTGCTGGCTATGGGCGGCTCGCTGAACGCGTGCCTGCATCTGCCAGCGATTGCGGATGAACTCGGCATCGAACTGCCGATGACCCTGTTCGACGATATCAGCCGCCGCGTACCGTTCCTGGCGGGAGTAACGCCGAATAACCAAGAATATACTACGAACGATCTGCAGCGTGCAGGCGGCATGAAGGCTTTAATGAAGGAACTCGGCGGATTGCTGCACACCGGTGCTCTGACCGTAACAGGCGATACCGTGGAGAACAACATTGCGGACGCAGCTGTACTCGACCGCGATGTTATCCGCACGCTGGAAGAACCGCTCGACAAGGAAGGCGGCGTAGCCGTACTGGTAGGCAACCTGGCTGTTGACGGCGCGCTGATCAAGCAGTCGGCGGTAGCTCCTGAGCTGAGAAGCTTCACGGGACCGGCTAAGGTGTTCAACTCCGAGGAAGCTTTCTCGGAAGCCTATGAAGCGGGCCTGATTCAGGAAGGTGACGCCGTCGTGATCCGTTATGAAGGACCGAAAGGCGGACCGGGCATGCGCGAGCTGCACCGCTGTACGGAAATCCTTGGAAAGTTCAAGCGCGCCGCACTGGTAACGGACGGCCGTTTCTCAGGCGCAACATCCGGCTTGTCGATCGGATATGCGAGCCCTGAAGCCGCCGAAGGCGGAACGATTGCACTGGTGCAGGACGGCGATATGATTGAGATCGATATCGCTAGCCGCAAGCTGCAGCTGCACGTATCGGAAGAAGAACTGGCGAAACGCGCCGAGCGTCTGGAAGAGTTCAAGATTGAAGCTAGCAAACTGCTGCGTCTGTACGCACAGCATGCTTCCTCGGCTTCCAAAGGCGGCGTTCGCGTCGTATCCGAAGGCAAGAGTGAGGCTCCAGCGGTGAAAGAGGGGGTCACAGTATGCCAAAAGTAGTTGCGCTGCCGCGTTCTTTCTCCCGTTCGGAGGAAGCGAAGGAAATGCTGCTTCAGGCGGGATTCGAGGTCATCTGGAATACAGAGGGCCGTCCGCTGAAAGAAGCTGAGCTCATCGAAGTAATCAAAGGCGCGGACGCGCTGATTACCGGGATCGACGAGGTTACTGCGAAGGTGCTGGAAGCTGGCGCTCCAACCTTGAAGGTTGTTGCGAAATACGGCGTCGGCTACGATAATATTGATGTGGAAGCCGCGAGCCGTCTAGGCATTCCGGTAACGATTACACCGGGCGCTCCTACCCGTTCGGTAGCGGAGCTGGCGCTTACCCTGATGCTGAGCGTCGCCCGCCATATCCCGCAAATGAATGCTGGAGTAAGGGAAGGAGGCTGGGGCCGCACTACCGGTTCGGAGCTGGGAGACAAAGTGCTGGGCGTTGTCGGTCTCGGCGCTATTGGAGCCGAAGTCGTGAAGCGTGCGGTTGCTTTTGATATGAAGGTCATTGCGTATGACGCCTTTGTCCGTCAAGACATGATCGATAAGTATGGCGTGCAGTACGTTACCCTTCAGGAATTATACGCGCAGTCCGATTTCATCACTCTGCATGCTCCGGCGATCCCTGAAACGGTTGGCATGATCAACAAGGAGTCTCTGGCGCAAATGAAGAAGTCCGCAATACTGATCAATACGGCACGGGGCGACCTGGTCGTTGAGCAGGACTTGTACGAGGCGTTGTCCTCGGGACAAATCGCGGGCGCGGGTCTGGATACTTTCATTCAGGAGCCGCCGGCTACGCTGGATATCGTCGGACTGCCTAATGTGGTGACTTCCCCGCATGTTGGCTCCAACACGGTAGAGGCCGGTTACCGCATGGCGAAGATGGCTGCTGAAGAAGCTATTCGTGCGGTGAACGGAGAAGCGCCTAAATTCCCGGTCAAGGCCCCGGTTAGCAAGTAATCGAAGCCAATACGTTCGCATTATCACCTCATACTTAAGCAAAGGGGAACTGGAAATGAAAAAGCTGCGCATAATTAATCAAATACATGAGGGAGGCGTTGTCGCGGTGCTCCGCGGCAACTCCCCCGAAGAAGTCGTGGAAATGGCGAAGCAATCGATCGCGGGAGGCATCAAGATTATCGAGGTTACGCTGACCGTGCCGTTTGCCTTGAGAGCCATCGAGAAGCTGGCCGCTGAATACTCTTCGAGCGCGCCTGCCGACTCCGATAAATATGCTGTTATCGGCGCGGGAACCGTGCTCGATCCTGAGACTGCACGCGCCGCTATCCTGAGCGGTTCGGAATTTGTGGTTGGACCTTCTCTGAATCCGGATACGGTTAAGCTGTGCAATCGGTACCGTGTGCCAATCATGCCGGGGGTTATGACGGCAAAGGAAATTCAGGAAGCACTCGACCTGGGTGTTGATGTTGTGAAGCTGTTCCCTGGAAATCTGTATTCCCCGTCCATGATTAAGGCCTTTAAAGGTCCTCTGCCGCAGGCGAATGTGATGCCGACCGGCGGTGTCAATCTGGAAAACCTTAAAGATTGGATCAAAGCTGGAGCATTTGCTGTCGGCATCGGCTCCGACCTGACCACAGATGCCCTGCGCGAGAAGGATTACAGTCTCGTAGCCAAGAAATCGGCTGAGTACATCGAGGCGTTCAAAGCAGCGATTAAATAAGGTTGCTATTAATGAATAAGGTTGGCCCATTGTCCTGCGTGAGCGGACGGCGGGCCAACCTTTTTCCATTCTCAGAACGTCTTTCCGGTATTGGGCAGTTCCTCCCGGTATTTGAACGTTCTCTTTTCCAGCGCCGCCAATGAATAATTGATAGCAAGTCCGAGCAGAGCCAACACAATCACGATGGCGAACGTTTCCGGAGGTTTGACATTGGCCTGAAAGAAATAGAGCGCATAGCCAAGCCCTGTATTGGCTCCCAGCATTTCAGCGGCTATTAGCACCAGAACCGAGGTGGTGGCACTTAACCTGATCCCTGTAAAAATGGAGGGCAGCGCTCCCGGTAAAATGACCTTGGTGAACAATGACAATTTGGAAATTCCCATCGACCTTGCCGCTTTAATTAGACTAAGGTCAGCCGATTTCACTCCCGCTATCGTGTTAAGCAGCACTGCCCATAAAACTGCCCAGAAGATAACGGCCACTCTGGAAGTCTCGCCAATACCGAAAAAAAGAATAAATATCGGAAGCAGCGCGAGCACGGAAAGGTTGCGGAAAGTTTGGAACAGAGGGTCGATGAATCGTTCGAATCCTCTGTACCAGCCGATGAGAAGTCCAAGCGGAATCGAGAATGCAAGCCCCAGAATGAACCCGGTCAGCGATCTGCGCAGACTGATAAGCAAGTTCTCCACAAGCTCTCCGGATACGGTAAGCTGCCATAGCGCAACGACGACTTTGGAGAAGGGAGGGAAAAATACGGTGTTGACCAAGTGCAGCCGTGCGATGATTTCCCAAAGCGCCAAAAACAGAATGATCGACAGCAGCTTATATATAGAATTCCAGATTGATCTTAATACTTTGACCACTGCAAAATCACCACCATTGTTATAATAGATCTTGACGGTTACATGCTACTGGGGCGCGTACTCATTAGTAAAAATGTCGGCAGGCTGAATATCACCTTTTTTCCACAGCCCGATCTGTTCGGCAATATCGAACCACTGCTTGATATAGTCCTCTTTAATGCCTTTGTCCTCATCGTACCAGAACACGCTCAGATCTTCCGGCTCCAGCTTCAATTGCTTGGCGACGATCTGCTTCGCTTCTTCCTGATGCGAATTAATCCATGGCCGCACTTTGGCGAGCGCTCTTGTAAAGCCTTTTACCACATCAGGATTCTTCTTAATAAAATCTTCGCTGAACCCGCGAACGGAAAGTCCGGCCCCGGGGGAATGCAAAATATCCCAGCTTGTCGCGATCTGGCGGATTCCTTTCTGCTTGAGCGCTATGCCCGCAAAAGGAGGATGCGAGGTCGTCACATCAACCAGTCCTTGTTCCAGCGATTGCTCCTGCTGCCCGGGCGACGGCAGAGTTGTCCAGTTTATATCCCCAGACACATGCTGCCTGCTCAAATAGTACTTCAAATAACCGTCTGTGCAGGGTGCTACGTTCGAAATGGAAACCTTCTTGCCAATGATGTCCTTCAGCGAGTGGATCGGGCTGCTGTCTTGAACGAGATATCTTACATGGGGGAAATCCTTGTTGTCCACCATTCCCGGAGCTACAGCCAGCATCTTGAGTCCGGCCAGACGGGCCTGGGCTACATTGGGTGGATGTCCACTAATAAATGCGTCATTTATACC
The DNA here is from genome assembly GCF_000756615.1 of Paenibacillus durus. NCBI lineage: Bacteria > Bacillati > Bacillota > Bacilli > Caryophanales > Paenibacillaceae > Paenibacillus > Paenibacillus durus. The sequence goes on along the minus strand of NZ_CP009288.1, from coordinate 5,676,457 downwards.
CTGGGCGATAAGCTGAAATTCTGTTACTCCTTTACCGAGCACTCCCGTATATTCGATCTTGATGCCTTCTTCCTTGAAATAACCGAGTTCATCTGCGATCGTGATTTCATTGAACCCGGTCTGGGTCGCCACCCGAATCGGAAAAAGGCCGTCGCTATCCGGTTTGCCGCTTGCCCCCGAGCTGTCGTTCCCGCAGCCTGCGGAGATAATAAGCAGTACAGAAATGAGCAATATAAAAGCAAAACGTTTTTTCACTTGATATAACCCTCCAACTCATATTGTAATAACGGTTCAAGACTAATCGCTGCTGACATCTATCTGATTGGCTTCAATTCCTTTTTGTCATTTACCAACTCCTATTAATTCTTTTTATTCAATTATTTAACAGTTATAAACTGCAAAATATTGAGTGCTGCAAGCATGTTGAAAAACAAAGGCTCTTATGCTGCGCAAAGACACAAAAGGCCAAACTCAAGTCACCTTTACAAAAAAGGGACCAAGCTCAGCCTCTAGAGAACCAGTCGGTTGCAATCTATGAAATTATTAAACCAAGTTATCTGATGTAGATTAACGGGTTACCTTTTTATAATATAATTTAAGTTTGCTTGTCAACCATATTTTGTACAATATCGAAAAAAGAGAGCCGTAAGGGAACGCCGCCGATTGCTGGAGAACGAATTTGCATATATGGATAGGAAGATTCCGTAAAGGCAATCTCAACGGTAATCATGTATAATAGGGCTGTTGAAATCATTGGAAAGATGAGGAGTGCTTAAGGCCGTTATGTATACACTCGATGTCATTTCCTGGCTCACTGAGGAGAATCTGCGGAGCATGCTGGAGCGTTACCGGTCGCTCGGTCCTTTTCCGGGAATTGTGCTGACGTTTATGAAATCGTTTGTTCCGCCGCTGCCAACCCTGCTCATCGTCGGCCTGAATGCGGCGGTGTACGGGCTGTGGCTCGGTTTTTTGTACTCCTGGGTTGGCCTTGTGGCCGGCTGCCTGGCGACTTTTCTGATGATCCGAAAAATCGGCTCCCAGCGCTTCTTGCGCAAATGGGCGCAGCGGCCGAAGGTGGCCAGAGCCATGGAGTGGGTGCGGCGCCGCGGTTTCAGCTATGTGTTCCTGCTGAGCTTGTTCCCTGTTGGGCCGTTCGTTATTATCAATGTGGCCGCCGGGCTTGCCGGTATGCGGCTGCGCTCCTATCTGCTGGCTCTGGCCGCAGGCAAAGCGGTCATGGTATTCGCGGTATCGTATATCGGCAATGATGCCGGAAGGTTCATCCGAAATCCCGTTGAAATGATCTATGTGGCGCTGTTCGTTCTGCTGTCGCTGTGGGGAGTCAAATCAATTGAGGCTTATTTCTCAAGGCCCACACGCAGCGATGGAAGCGGAAGCTCTTAGTTCAAACACTCTTAAGGAAAAGAGGAATGCGACGCATGAAATACCGCAAGCTTGGAAGCACCGGCCTTAACGTATCGGTTATCGGAGTGGGCACTTGGCAGTTCGGAGGCGAATGGGGGAAGGATTTCGCTCAGGATGAAGTCGATGAAATGCTGGACAAGGCCGGCGAGCTCGGAATCAATCTGATTGATACGGCTGAATGTTACGGAGACCATCTCTCTGAAAAGTTTATCGGCAGCTACCTGAGCCGCCGCAAACGCGAGGACTGGATCGTTGCAACCAAGTTCGGCCATCATTTCAGCGGCCATCTGAAACGGGAACAGCTGTGGAGCGCGGACGATGTTCTGAAGCAGCTGGACGACTCCCTGCGCGCGCTTCAGACGGAGTATGTTGACTTATACCAGTTCCATTCCGGCACCGACGCCGAATATGATAACGACAAGCTGTGGAATATGCTGGACGCTCAGAAGCGCGCAGGGAAAATCCGCCATTTGGGGGTTTCCATCAGCACCGCGAATGACGGGGTTCATCAGACATCCTCCGCTCCGCAGATCGGCGCCGAGGCGATTCAGGTAGTGTACAACCGGCTAGAGCGTCAGCCGGAAGAGAAGCTGTTCCCGCTGTGCAAGGAGCATAACCTTGGGGTGCTGGCCCGGGTTCCGCTGGCGAGCGGATACCTTAGCGGCAAATACAAGGCGGATGCGGTGTTCCAGGCCGGCGATGTGCGGGCGAACCATGATGCGAAGAAGCGGGAGGAGCAGCTGCGCATCGTCGGCGAAATCGCGGCTAACGAAGTGCCGGCCGGCCTGAACATGGCGCAGTGGGCGCTGGGCTGGTGCCTGCAGCATCCCGCCGTGACGAGCGTGATCCCGGGCTGCAAAAATGTGCAGCAGGTTATCTCAAACGCAGAGGCAGCTGATCTGGATATGGTGGCGGAAGGGTAGTTTGGGGCGGTAAGAAGGGACATGAGACCTGGCCGGGATAGAGTGGAACGGAGTAACCGATGGCAAAAATAATGCCAGCGACAATGCCGCTGGCAACGCCCGCTCCAATAGAGGGGAACGTCAGGGGCCGCGCCGCGTATCGTACCGAGCCGTAAATGAAGGAGCGAGGCGGTAAGGATGGGAATGGGAGGAGCCGGACCGGATATTTTGGCTGGACTGGACTGTGGAGGGCTAGAGGGGAACGGAGCAGAATGTAGGGGGACGGATAAAGCGGAAAAGTTCCCCTTTATTTGCCTGAAATCGGGCTTTTCCAAGGTTGGCCGGGAAAAGCTCCCTCTTAATTCCGCGTTTAAGCCGGAATGGACAGGGAAGTGGGAAATAAGCTGGAGCTTTTCCTGTTCAGCGGATAAAAGTGCGCTGTAATTTATGAATAAGCGGGAGGATTTCCGCTTCATGGATAGGCTTGCCTGCGGTCTTGGGCAAGCCTTTTATACAGCAAGGACAGGAGACGATCCGCAGAGGCTGGAGCAAAGTACGCCATCCTCTGCGGCTCGTTGCTTCAGGGCTAAGGGGGAGGGCAGTCCTGCAAAGCTCCGCCTCAGAGGGCTGCTTCGGCCGCGTGCCTGCCCAAGCGGCCTGCCCCGGCCAGCGAGCGCTCAAGCCGCCCGCCTCGTGCCCCGCAAAAGCGTGCCGCCCTCGGGCCGTGTCCCTGTCCAAGCGGCCTGCCCCGGCCAGCGAGCGCTCAAGCCGCCCGCCTCGTACCCCGCAAAAGCGTGCCGCCCTCGGGCCGCGTCCCTGCCCAAGCGGCCCTGGCTCCGGCCAGCAACCGCTCAAGCCGCCCGCCTCACACCCCGCAAAAGCGTGCCGCCCTCGGGCCGCATCCCTGCCCAGGCGGCCTTGGCTCCGGCCAGCGAGCGCTCAAGCCGCCCGCCTCACACCCCGCAAAAGCGTGCCGCCCTCGGGCCGCGTCCCTGCCCAGGCGGCCCGGCTCCGGCCAGCGAGCGCTCAAGCCGCCCGCCTCGTACCCCGCAAAAGCGTGCCGCCCTCGGCCGCGTCCCTGCCCAGGCGGCCTTGGCTCCGGCCAGCGAGCGCTCAAGCCGCCCGCCACACACCCCGCAACAGCGTGCCGCCCTCGGGCCGCGTCCCTGCCCAAGCGGCCTTGGCTCCGGCCAGCGACCGCTCAAGCGGCCGACTACAGCGTGAACAACCGCTCCATATCCGGTCCGTCTCCGCCCTCTGAGCGGTGCCGCCAGCAGTTGGTCGCGGGATTATAGCGGTAGTCGGCCTTCCAGGCTTCTCTGTGCCTTACAATCGCATCCAGGGCCGACACGATCAAGGCGACGTCGCCGGAAGTCATGACGGGATGCAGCGACAGGCGGACCCATCCCGGCCGCCGGGATTGATCGCCGCTGTGGATGGTCTTGCCAATCAGAACGGAGGCCTCCCTGCCGATGGTGAGCAGGTAATGCCCGTAAGGCCCTGCGCAGGAGCAGCCGCCGCGGGCCTGAATGCCGAAGCGGTCGTTCAGCAGTCTGACGACGAGGTTGTAATGCATATCCCGGACCGTAAAGGAGACGATGCCGAGACGGTGGCGGAAGCCGCCCTCCAGCACCGTTATATCCGGTATCGCCTGAAGTCCGTCCAGCAGCTGAAGGCACAGCGTACGCTCATGCTGCAATATGTTCTGCGTCGTCATCCGCTCCTTCAGCCGAAGGCACAGCGCGGTCCGGATCGTCTGCAGAAACCCGGGCGTTCCGCCGTCCTCCCTGGCCTCAATTCCTTGGGAGTAATTGGGGCCGTCCCACGGGCTTACCCACGAGACCGTGCCGCCGCCCGGCTCGTCGGGACGCCGGTTGCCGTAGAGCGCCGCGTTGAACACCAGCACGCCGCTTGATCCCGGCCCGCCGAGAAATTTATGCGGCGAGAAGAAGATGGCGTCCAGCTTCTCCATCGGTGACGGCGGATGCATGTCGATGTCGGTATAAGGAGCGCTGGCGGCGAAATCGACAAAGCACAGACCGCCGTAGCGGTGCATGACGGCTGCCATCTCTCTGTACGGCGTCTCGATTCCGGTGACATTCGAGCACGCGGTGAACGAGCCGATCTTCAGCCTGCGGCCCCGGTACGGCCGCAGCGCGGCTTCAAGCTGCCGCGGATCGGCATTTCCGTCCGGTCCCGGGGGAAGGACGACGACATCGCCGATACTCTCCTGCCAAGAGAGGAGGTTGGAGTGATGCTCCATATGGGTGATGAAAATAACCGGCCGATCCTCCGGCGGCACCTTCACCCGTTCCTCCATCCATTCCGGCAGCCGGAGCCCGAGCAGCCGCTGCAGCTTGTTCACCGCCGCGGTCGTACCGAAGCCGCAGGTTAGCAGAATGTCGCGCGGGCCTGCGTTCACATGGCGCTTGATGATGCGCCCGGCTTCCTCATAAGCCCGGGTCATCGTTATCCCCGTGGCATTTGCCTCGGTATGCGGATTGCCGACAAACGGGCCGAACTGCTCCTGTATTTTGCGCTCGATCGGTTCGTATAGACGGCCGCTGGCCGTCCAATCGGCGTACAGCAGCGGCTTTTTTCCGTAAGGGGTTGAAATGGGATGTCCCAGGCCGATAGTATGTTCGCGAAAAGGGCTAAAATACGCCTCCAGAGAATCGTCCTCTTCCGCAGAAGAGGCGAGGATGGATTTAAGCATGGGCAATCCCTCCAGCCAAGAGTCTTTGGCTCAGTATATGCCGGGGGCGAAAAATAGGTTAATGCCCAGTAAGAAGCGGCCAGACTTGCTTGCCAAGCCGGAACAGAGTATGTATCGGGGCGGCAGTTAGGCCGCCTTTCTTCCTAAATAAACAGCTGAAGGTCGCTCTCCAGCGCGTCTTTCAAATAGGTGGCCGCATCAATAATCTCCACTTCCGGCAGTAGCTCCTCAGGCTTAAAGCCCATAATTTCCACAGACAGCTTGCAGGCGTAGAATTTGATGTTCTTTTTGCGGGCGCCCTTCAAGAAATGAATTAGCTTCGGCGCGCCTTGATCCTCAATCATTTCTTCGAGCATCCATTTTCCAAGCCCGCTGAAATTCATCCGCGACAGCGGAAGCTGCTCCGGTCCTTTGGGCGTCATGACGTCCATCAGCTTTTCATAGATACTCTTGTCCTCGAGCGTCGTTTTTTCGGGGTCCCGCACCAGGAACAGCCCCCAGAACGCGAAGAAGATCGTAACCTCCACCTCGATCTCTCTAGCGCTATTTGCCAGAATCAGACCGGCCATCGCCTTGTCGTATTCGCCGCTGAACATCAGCAGATTCATTTTTTTGTTCACTGCCTTGGCCACCTCCGTGGGAGAATGACCTTAGTATGGGCGGTTAAGGCGAGAGTATCCATTTTTCACAATTTATACAAAGCTCCGTCCGGGAGAATAGTGCAATTTGAAGAACAACGATGAAGATGAGGATGATCGTAAAAGGCCTTTTCTTAAGGAAAGCCATAATCTGCCTCCGATACGAGTAAGTTCAGGCCAGAGAGCATACTCGGATAAAAGTTATTAATCTAGCATGTCATTAGTACAGCGGCAGGTCAATAGGATTTTCGCAGACAAAAAGAAACGGATCTCCGCGTATGCTTTGCTAAGGAGCAGCGCGAACATCCGTTAGACTGGCCATGGGCCTAATAGTTACTTCTTGAATATACGCAGCGGAGCGCCGAGCGGCAGAAACGTGCGTCCGAAGTGAGCGTTCAGGACGGAAGCACCGCAGCCGTAGAGGGAGACGATCCCGATGCCAAGCTCCGAGAAGGCCGCGAGCTTATGAAAGGCTTCCGCAGCGATTTCGAAAGAATCAAAGGTTAAACCGAGAAACAGCAGATCGATCAGCGCAAAGATGATAAGCAGCACTTTATTGGTTTCGGTGGCGCCGATGGTCATAAACAGTGTGAAGATCAGATAGCCGAGGAAGGCGAAGCCGAGCTGCTTCGGATCGACGGCTTCGGCAAGCACAGCACCGAATACGCCAAGCTTGATCAGCCAGCTTCCGGCCATACCGAACCAGAAAAAGGCATAAGCTCCGAAAGCGGTCATGCCGAAGGTATTGTTATGCTTGGCGTCCTGGATGCAGGCGAACAACTGGGCGAATGCACCGAGGAAAATGGCCCACGGAATCACATAGCTCAGGCCGCTGGTGATCTCCAGCTTTTGCGAGGATGCCACAAGGGTGACGATGGCCAGTCCGAACAGACCGATCGCGCTTGGATCGGCGGTGACCCATTGGACAGACTGGGTTGACGAGGTTTGCGCTGACATAAACAATAAAGCCCCCAATACAGTTATAAGTGTTGACTTATACGGAATGGAATCGATTCCGGCACAAGCCAGCCTATCATACCACATCACTTAGGGCTTGCCTATAATGAAGAAGGATGGATTTTATCGAAAAATGCTGGAACTTGTGACATTCGTTTGTATAATTACAATGACAACTATGAACGAATTAAGGCTGGGGTGAGGCAGTGAACGGGAGAAGCTTTTTGGAGTTGGTTGAAATCCGGACAAAAGCGGCGAGTGTGATTCCTTTCATCATGGGCACGCTGTATGCTCTTTACCGGTTCGACAGTTTTTACGCGGGGCGCTTTGCGCTAATGCTGGTATCGCTGCTCTCTTTTGATATGGCGACAACGGCTATCAATAACTATTACGATTTTAAAAAAGCGTCAAGAACGCATGGCTACGGCTATGAAACGCATAATCCCATCGTTCGGCGCAAATTGAAGGAAAGTGCCGTGGTCGGCACGATCATTCTTCTTCTGCTGCTGGCGGCAGGCTGCGGGCTGCTGCTTGTGGCCCGGACGAACCTGCTCCTTTTGGTACTGGGAGGGCTGTCTTTTCTGATTGGCATTTTATACTCGTTCGGGCCGATCCCGATCTCCCGGATGCCGCTTGGGGAACTGTTCTCCGGGCTGTTTATGGGCTTTGTCATCATTTTTATCTCCGCCTTTATCCATACGGACGGGACGCTGGCGCTGCTGACTTTAGAGCGGGGATGGGTTCACGTTCATCTGAACCTTGTGGAAACGATCTACCTGTTCTGGTTCTCGGTACCGGCGATTGTCTGCATTGCGAATATCATGCTGGCGAACAACATCTGCGACATTGAGGAGGATATAGAGAACCGCCGCTATACGCTGCCAGTCCACATCGGCAAAGAGCGCGCGCTCATTCTGTTCAGGCTGCTCTATTATGTGTCTTATGCCGATTTGGCCGCGCTGCTGCTTCTGGGCTTACACCCTCTTTTGGTGCTGCTCCCTCTGCTGACATGGATTCCTCTGCAGCGCAACCTCGCGAAATTTACGGCAAGACAGGAGAAGGCTGCAACCTTTATTCTGTCCGTGCGGAATTTCGTTCTGCTGAATGTCGCGCGCATCGCCGTTCTGGGTACCGCACTGCTTCTTCCGCGATAACAGCACATCCGGTCTCTCTGATGTCCGGTTTAAGCCGAAATGGGGAAGGAGATAGCTTTGCGGCTGGGATATTCTTCAACAATTATGGACATTTTTTGAGCTGAGCGCAAAATGGGCGCAGGTTCCAGTATTTACTTAGACAGTCCACCGGATACAGAGTAGAATTACAGATAGAATAGCTTCTTTGTGAACTTTATATTGTATTTATTAGCATGTATTTCCATATGTCTACTGTCCGAGATTAATCGCGGCTTATGTTCACAGCATGGCAAGATCAGACTATTATTAAACCGGTGAAGAGGTTGACTTATGGATCATATGGGAATCCACAATAACATATGGATTATGCTGCTTTCATTCACACTTTCGATACTTGCGTCCTACTCCGCTTTAAATCTCATCTCTCAAGTTCCATTCTCAACGGCATCGCCCAGGACACGCCGTTTATGGCTTCTGTTAGGAGCCTGCGTGCTTGGAATCGGCATGGTGCCCTTCCTTGTGCAGAGTGATGTAATTCTGCTAATGGGCGTGTCTCTCGTCACACTGATCATGTTCGGAATAACCGGAGGAGCCGTATTCCTGGACCGGCATTTGCTTGAGCGGATGGCCTACCATGATCCATTAACGGGATTACCGAACCGCCACGGACTGGAACGCTACTTTAAAGACCGGTTTCTTCGCGGGCGCTCCGGCGCTGTGTTCTTCATCGACCTTGACCGGTTCAAATCGATTAACGACACGCTCGGCCACGATATTGGCGACATGCTGCTGCAGGAAGTGGCTTCAAGGCTGCTTCAGAGCGTGAGCTCAAAGGGGAAGGTATTCCGTTTGGGCGGAGATGAATTTTTGATTGCTGAGCCCGGCTTTACTCCCGATGAGGCAGCGGAGGAAGCGCAGCGTATTCTCCAAGAGATCAAGAAGTCTTTCCGAATCCAGGACAATGATCTGTATGTCACCGCCAGTGTCGGCATCAGTATGGCGCCGGCGCATGGGAGCGACCGGTCTTCCTTGATGAAGGCAGCGGATACCGCGCTGTACTCATCCAAAGATTCCGGCAAGAATAAATTTAGTATTTTCGACTCCGAGATGAACCGGTACCAATTGCGTCGCATGTCGCTGGAGAAGGACCTCCGCAAGGCGCTTGCGCAATCCGAATTCATGGTCGTGTACCAGCCGAAATGGGATTCGCTGATGAATGTCACGGTGGGGCTGGAGGCGCTGCTTCGCTGGAGGCATCCCGAACATGGCATTATTTCTCCTGCCGAGTTCATACCCATCGCCGAGGAGACGGGACTGATTGTGCCCATTACCTACTGGATGCTGCATGAGGTGTGCAGTCAGAATTTACTCTGGCACAAGGAAGGGGTCGCTTCGGTCGCCGTATCCATCAATATGTCTGCCCGGATGTTCGAGACGGAGGATCTATATGAGGTTGTGGTGGAAGCTCTGACGCGTTCCGGGCTGGACCCGCAATATCTGGAGCTTGAAATTACGGAGTCGATTGCGATGAACAATATGGAAGAGACGGTAGCTCAATTGTCCAAGCTGCGAAGGCTTGGCGTCCGAGTATCGCTTGATGACTTCGGGACAGGCTTCTCTTCACTGGGTAATCTGGATGAAATCCCTGTCAATACGCTCAAGATCGACCAGGTGTTCATAAAGAAGAGCAAGATGCATTCCAAGAAAGCGATCATCAGCAACATTATCGCCATCGCCAGCAACCTTAACATGGACGTTGTTGCCGAGGGCGTGGAAACGCCGGAGCAGATCGAACTGCTGCAGTCGCTGGGCTGCCGGGTCATGCAGGGCTACTATTACGGGCGCCCGATGCCCGTTCACGAGCTGGGGCAGTGGTTTACAGAGAATTCGGCGGCGGTATAAAGAACATATGCTGCAGGTATCAAAGCATTAGTCATACATAATGAGGGCGCCCTAAGGACAGAATGGGGCGCCCTTTCTTGATCGGATGAAGTGCTTTACAGTGTGATGCGAATCATACCGCAGGTGAGCATTGCCTATGCTCAAGGGTAGGGTGTCTTATATTTAGCAAAGAGCGTAATATTTTACCCCGCACTGAAATGCTTATTACAGGCGTACCGGATTTACATTTTATAAATGCATTTGTTAATAAAGGTAATTATCGGGGATACAGTGTAATTTATTTATATATTTAAAATGAATAAAAGGTTGACAATTTGGTATGAAGCGTAATTTTAGCGTTGTCCTTTAGTTCTCCTCGACTATCAATTACCACTTTAAACCAAGTATATAGGAAATAAAAGGATGTTTATCCAATTCGTAAAAGAAGAGTTTAAACAGGCCTAAAGTTAAGCCCCGCCCCGGTTTTCCCCCTTTGAAAGATTCACTTGACGAGCACTGTCCGACCCCCTTTGAAATCGTTTTCCTAAGGTTTGTAGGTGCAAGTTCCCATTGTTCATATCGAATGCTGTTGCTAAGTTGGTAGTAGGCGCCGAAAACCCGGGAGTTTAACTTGATGAAGTGAAACTTTTTAATCTATATCAGAATAAGGAGTGAGATTTAATGCCGCGCAAAAAGCGTATGAAGAAATGGTCACGATTAATGCTGGCAACTACATTTTTAATATCAGGCAATGCCCTAACGCCTTTAGTTTCCGAGGCTGCAGTGCTTGTGGCTCCGCCCGGGGCGCAAGTATGGGAAGGCAAGATGGTCGATGCGAACGGCAACGTGCAGCAAGTGCATGATGAAAGACCTTTGGATAAAAACAATCTGCAAAAGCTGACCGTTCAAGGCGTCGAAAAGCTGGACAACGGCGTGAAACTGAATTTGGGCGAAATGGAATCCTATATCCGCTTGCTGTCTTCCGATATTTCCAAAGTATCGATCGTTAAGAAAGGCGAGAAAGAATTCGCTTCCGTTGGTATCGCGAAAACAGATTGGAAAGCTCCTAAATTTACAGTAACCGAAGATGACAAGAAAATTGTACTCAAGTCCGACAGCTTAACCGTAGACATCAACAAAAGCCCGTTCGGGATCAAATATTTGGATAAAGACGGCAACGTCATCAACGAGGACGCGGAGCAAGGCGTAGGATATGAGAACGGTAAGCCATACGTGTTCAAGAAGACCGAGAAAAACGAAGATTTTTACGGATTCGGACAGAAAACAACCGGCTTGAACCATCGCGGTCAGAAAATCGGAGTATGGAACCGTGAGAATCTGCCGGAACCCATTTCAAAATACACTTTCTCCTCCGTTCCATTCTTTATCGGGTTGAAAGGCGACAAAGCCTACGGTATTTTATTCGATAATACTTACCGTTCTTACTACGACATGGCTGCTGAAAGCGACGATTACTACTACTTCTGGGCCGATGGCGGAAAATTGACTTACTACTTCATCAACGGACCGGAAATGAAAGACATCGTAAACCGCTACACGGATTTGACCGGAAAAATGCAAATGCCGCCGGAATGGGCGATGGGCTTCCATCAATCCGCTTGGGGCTATCACCAAAAGGATATTGAGCAAGTGGCCCAAACCTATCGTCAAAAAAACATTCCGATTGACGGCGTGATGCTGGACATCGAATGGATGGATGACTATAAAAACTTCTATTTTGGCGAAAAATTCCCGGACCCGGACGGCATGAATAAAAAATTGAAAGATGCGGGTTTCCATTATACTTCCATCATCGATCCAGCCATTCGCGTGCCTGACCCGGGACAACCGGAATATATTCCTTATACCGAGGGAACTCAAAAAGATCTTTGGGTTAAAAATCCGGATGGCACCAACTATTTGGGCAAAGTTTGGCCTTGGGGCGTCCCGTCCAAATCCGTCTTCCCTAACTTCATGAAACAAGAAACCCGCGACTGGTGGGCGAAATGGCATAAACCGGTCTTTGATAAAGGCGCAGACGGCATTTGGAACGACATGAACGAACCGGCTAACTTTAGTACGGTAGACTATTGGACGTTGCCGCTGGATCGGATTTTTGAAACGGACAATGGTGAAAAAGTAACGCATGAAGAAGCGCATAACGTTTACGCCCACACTGAGGCTCAAGCTACAGATCAGGCTTTCAAAACGAATAAACCGAACGTTCGTCCGTTTATCTTGACGCGTGCTTCGTTTACAGGTACGCAGCGTTACGCTACCGCAACCTGGACAGGCGATAACTGGAGCAGATGGGAAATGCTTAGAATTTCGATTTTCCAAGACGCTAATGTCGGCTTGACAGGTATGGCGATGGTCGGAAACGATATCGGCGGCTTTGCGAAAAAACCATACGAAGGCGTTGTAGCTACACCTGAATTGTTCGCTCGTTGGGTTCAAGTCGGCGCATTCTATCCGTTCTCCCGCGACCACTATAACAATGACGGTAAGAGCCCGATGGAAACAGACGCGGCTCAAAGCTTGAAATGGGGCAGACAAGAACCATGGCAGTTCGGTAAAGAAGTTGAGGATATCAGCCGCAAGTACATTTCCATGCGCTATGAATTGATGCCTTACCTTTACAACGCGTTCAAAGATGCGCATGAAAAAGGTAATCTCATTTTCCAACCGCTCGTGTACCAGTTCCAGCAGGACCAGAAGACTCATGATATCCAAGACCAATTCATGTTTGGCCAATCTCTGATGATGGCTCCAATCGTATACCAAGGCGCAACGTCCCGTGATGTATACCTGCCTGCCGGTGCGGATTGGGTGGATTACTGGACAGGCCAAGAGTATAAAGGCGGCCAAACGATCCACAAAGACGCCGATCTTGGAACGCTTCCGATCTACGTGAAGCAGGATTCGATTATCCCGCGCCGCGAAGTTCAGCAGCATTCCGGGGAGAAGAAATTGACGAACCTGATTCTGGATTCGTACGTGAAGGACTCGGCTTCCTATAGCTTCTATGAAGATGATGCGAAAACCGAGGATTACACCAGAGGCGAATTTAACATTACCGATTTTAGCGTAGATCAAAAGGGCAACCACATTGAGTTCAGCCAGAACAAACAAACTCAAAACTACGCTTCCGACATTCAGTCCTACACTCTGAAGCTGCATAATGCCACGGCGCCGAAGAAAGTGGAGGCTGCCAATGACAAATATGCGGAAGCAGCCAGCTTGGACGAACTGGGTAAAGCAGCAAACGGCTACTTCTTTGACAGCGCAGAGAAAGTGCTGTATGTAAAAATTCCTGTAAACGAGAGCCACAAAGTTAAGATTTTTAACTAATACGCTTGATGCACAAACGAAGAGGCTGTCCCAAAAGTAAACTCTTAAAGCTTAAAGGGCAATTCTCCTAAAAAAAACAAACCAACAGGCCGGTTAAGGGGTTCATCCTTGACCGGCCTGTTGGCCGTTTGCGTCCATCGTATGCTTCTTCAGCAAGCAAATTGTGGGCAAGCGAAAGCCATCCGACCTCCAGGCTCACTTTCTCCAAGCTTCGAAGCAGAAACCGCCGGAATCCCCGGTTGTTCTTCATTTGCCCAAACACACTTTCTACTTCCGTCATTCGCCGGGGGGAAAGAGCCCGTCCTTCCTCACTCCGCAGCTTCTTCCTGGCCTGCTCCTTGTACCGCAAGTACGCCATACTCACCGGATCTCCCGGTTTCTTTGCGCCTTGATACAGCCACCCTTTAGGGGGCAATCTTCACAGTTTTCACTTCGGTATACTCGCAGCTTCACTTCATATCCGCTATCCATTCTTGCTCCGGCTTTCCCGTTACAAAACCCAGCTTTCGCCCATTTCGGCGATTCAAAAAATTCGGACACAACAGCGATTGGAACAACGATCCGTTCGCGCAGCGTCCATACCGAGTACTCAAGTTGATACTACTCCAACTATAATGCTACATAGAATCTAGACAGCAAAAAAGGAGATTCTTAGTTGTGCCAACATCAAGACGAACATTCACGCCGGAAGAAAAAGCACGAATTGTACTAGAGATTCTAAGAGAAGAAAAGTCCATTTCGCAGCTTGCTTCGGAAGAAGGAATCCATCCTAATGTGTTAAATCGCTGGAAGAATGAAGCGACTCAAAATCTGGCTCAGCTCTTTGTAGACGACCGGAAAGGGATCACGAAGATGAAAAAAGAATACGAGCAGCAGATCGAAGACCTCTACGCCGAAGTGGGTAAACTGACCACCCAATTGTCGTGGCTCAAAAAAAAATCTGGCCGATAATCTCAGCCGTGCCGAACGGTTGCTCCTCGTCGAGTATGGGAACGCTGAACTTTCCATTCAAACGCAGGCGGACTTGCTCAGCCTGAATCGTTCCAGCCTGTATTACAAGCCGGTCCCTCCCTCCCCGGAGGAAATTCGCCTCAAGCACCGGATTGACGAGCTTTACACCCGCCATTCGTTTATGGGTTACCGGACGATTGCGGCCATCATGAACCGGGAAGGGGATGCTATTCATCCCAACACCGTACGGCGGTATATGCGGGAAATGGGGATCATGGCGATCTTCCCCGGTCCTAACCTGAGTAAGCGAGACCTACAGCACCGGATCTACCCGTATCTGCTGCGCAAGCTGTCGATTACAGCGCCGGATCAGGTCTGGAGTGTCGATATTACCTATATCCGCATGAAACAGGGCTGGATGTATCTGTATGCCGTCATGGACTGGTATTCGCGCTTCATTGTGGACTGGCAACTGGATCAAAGTCTGGAAATTGACTTTGTCCTGGAAACCATGAAACGCGCCTTGGCCCGTCGTGTTCCGTCCATCGTGAACAGCGACCAGGGCAGCCACTTCACCAGTCCCAAGTACATTGATCTGCTCAAGGAAAAGGAGATTCGGATCAGCATGGACGGGAAGGGCCGAGCGACAGACAATATTGTCATTGAGCGCTTTTGGCGCAGCCTAAAGTACAACGAAATTTACATCAACGAGTATGGCAGTCCAAGAGAGACCCGGCAGGGTGTAGGAGGATATATCCATTTGCATAATCACTACCTGCCTCATCAGTCCCTGCAAAACCATACGCCGGCTGCTGTGTATAACCAGGAGGTCATGCTTTTATCCACAAGTGATTAAGTGAAGGGAACTTTGTTCCCCTCCCGCGCCTTCGCTTGGGCCTTGTCCTCCACCTACAACAGCTCTACTTTTCACTTTGCACTTTTTTTCACACCTTAAATATATTCAAATCTCTGTCTTGACATCTTGTAGCACCGTAAACAAGGGGTGTCCCAAGCAGCCATTGCATGGCTTTTGGGACACCCCCTCGCTTTTTGCAGATAACCTGCGATTGTACATCTTTTGTTATCTTGAAGCCGCCACTGCATAATATGCCTGATACAATACAGTTTTTTACCCGTCCAATCTCATATGCAGCCAGTACAACCTCAAAATTCCTGCACAATCGTAGGAATTTCCCTGCTGGCATACGCATTCGCTGGAAAAACCTGCACTTTAGTAGTTTTTTTGAAACTCCCACTGTTTGAACATCGGCTTTTCCTCATCCCCGTTCTATTGCGCTCTTGATCCGCTGGACGCCTTCCCTTATCTTTCCTTCATCCAGGTGTCCATAGCCCAGAACAAGCCGGTTTCCTCTAAGGATAGCTGCATAAACCCCCTCCTGTTCAAAAAACTCCGGCAAATTTTCCGGCAGCGGAAAGGAAAATTCCGCCGTCAGATGAAGTCCGGCCGCGCGGCCGCATATGCGGAATCTCCCGCCGAAATGGCGTTCCAGGCTTTCCAGCAACATATCGCGCCGCCGCCGGTACACTTTTTTCATTTTGTAAATATGGGAATACAATCCTTTTTGCTCAATAAATTGCGCCAGCGAAAGCTGCGTAAGCCCCGGTGTCTGGTAATCGGACAACCGTTTCAGACGGACGAAATCTTCAATGAAGGGCAAGGGAAGAACAACGTAGCCGATCCGCAGAGCGGGAAACATCACTTTGCTGAAGGTTCCGATATAGAACACCTTCTCCGGGGCAAGGCTTTGCAGCGAGTGAACGGGAGCGCCGTCGTATCTGAACTCGCTGTCGTAGTCGTCTTCTATGATCCAGCTGCCGGTTTCCCGGGCATAGCGTATAAGCTCAATTCGCCGCTGTATAGGCAGGATGCCTCCCAGCGGAAATTGATGGGACGGCGTAACATAAATCAGCTTGGGCGGGCGCTGCTTCGGCAGACTGCTGGTGACAAGGCCGGAATCATCGACCGGAAGAGTGCGCACCGTAGCGCCCGTGGACGACAAAATGGTTTTCAGCTCGGCATTTGTAGGATCTTCTACCAGAGCCTCATCCCCGGAAGTGAGAAGCAGTCTGGCGGCGAGCTGTATCGCTTGAACGGCTCCACTTGTAATCACCAGCTGCTCGGGTCTGGCGGTTACGCCCCGCGTGTGCGCGAGATAGCCGGACAAGACGGACCTAAGACGCGGTTCGCCGGCGGGGTCCCCATAGCCCAGGGAAGAGTTTGCCGCATCCCGGGAGGCATTCCGCAGTAAATCCCCCCAGGCTTTTCGGGGGAACAGGTCTAGATCAGGCATGCCCGTCTTAAAGGAAATGATCTCGCTGCCCGTTCCCGCTGCCTTGGTTTGCGAACCGGCAGGGAACGGGCTCCCGCTGGCTTCAGGTGAAGACATGGGGGGAGAAAGCGCCTGCGGCATGACCGCACCTTCCGCAACGTACGTACCCGACCCGGAACGTGAGACGATAAAACCTTCCGCCAGCAGCAGCTCATACGCTTCCAGAATGATGTTCCGCGATACAACGAGCTGGGAGGCCAGCTCACGGGTCGAAGGGAGCTTGAGTCCGGCGGTCAGTTCCCCGGAGAGAATCCGGCTGCGCAAGGAAAGATAAACCTGACGGAACATCGGAATGCTCGAATGTTTGTCAACAGTGATCCACATATAGGCTCCTTTCCAAAATGGTACTATAAAAGCTTGGCGAAAATGGCACTACGAAAAACCGCTTTTGACGATTACAGTATATAACAACCAAGACGAAAGCGGTGATGACTTGAAAATAATCAGAAAAATCCCGTTAGCCGCTTATGCGGAACTTTGCGCCGCCGCGATGATTGCCGGCAGCTCCGTCGTTGCCGGCAAAGCGTCAGCTCTGCGGCTTCCGCTGTTTGTATCGCAAACGGCCTGCCTTGCCGTCGCTCTGCTCCTTCTGATTCCGCTCGCGCTGCGGACCCATAAAGGTACCTGGAAAGTAGGCATCCGGGACATGCTGCTGCTATTGGCGCAGGCTTTCTTTGGCATGTTCCTCTTTCGGGTATTCATGCTGTATGGACTCCGGTTCGCTTCCGCCGCCGAGGGCGGGATGATGACAAGCCTTACTCCAGTTGCGGTGGTGCTTCTCTCTTACATTTTGTTGGGGGAAAAAATGACCGCGCGGAGAGGGGGCGGAATCCTCTGCTCACTGGCGGGCATAGCGGTCATCCAGGTCCCTCCCCTGCTCATGTCCGGTGCCGCAGACGGGCCGGCTTCGGTAACCGGTATGCTGCTGCTGTCGGCAGCCGTTGCCGGAGAAGCGGCGCTAACCGTACTTCGGAAAATGCTCTCTCCCCGGATATCATCTCTGCTTGGGGTGGCCTATGTAACATTCTTCGCCTTCTTGATGTTTCTGGCTTGCTCCGTCATAGAGCTGCTTCAATCCGGATTTCCGAAAATAGGAGCGGTGGACGCGGGAATTATTCTGTACTACGGCATCTTTGTTACCGCCCTCGCCTATGTGCTGTGGTTCCGGGGAGTGGCCAAGGTGCCGACGGGTACGGCTGCCGTATTCACGGGCTGCATTCCCGTAAGCGCGCTTTGGCTGTCCTATACAATCCTCGGCGAACCGATTTCCCTTCGCCACCTGGCGGGAACGGCGCTGGTATTTGCCGGAATTCTGCTTGTTTCAGGCGCGCCGGAAAGGCGGAGCGAACCCCGTTCTACAGCGGCGTAAGATTATTTTGCTAATGAAAAAAGCCAGGCAGGCCGGATTGTTCCGGCCTGCCTGGCTGCTGTATTTATGTACCTAGTATCAATATGTCTGTCTCTATGCCACTTTGAATTGCTCTACAAGCCGCTGCAGCTTGTCCGCCAAGGAAGAGAGGAAAGCGGAGGAAGCTTCGACTTCCTGCATTGCGGCGAGCTGCTGCTGCGAAGCGGCCGACAAGCTTTCCGCGTTGGCTGCGGTCTGGTTGGATACGCTGACGGTGCTCTGGATCGCTTCAACCATTCCGTCCGCGATTTCGGCTAGCTGCCGCATCGTTTCGGAGACTTCCTGGCTTTGCGCCGCCATGCCGGATACGGAGCCTTCAATCTCCGAGAAGGCCTGTCCGGCATTGGTCACCATCAATGTCCCCTGGTGCATTTCCACAGTCGAACGGTCCATTGTCTCTCCGGCCAGATCCATTTGAGCGACAATCAGGCTCAGCAGTTCGCCGATTTGTCTGGCGGAATCGCCCGACCGCTCGGCCAGCTTGCGGACGGAATTGGCGACGACGGCGAAGCCGCGGCCTTCTTCTCCAGCCCGGGCCGCCTCGATAGCCGCGTTCAGCGCCAGCAGATTCGTCTCCGCTGCAATGCTCGCGATCGTACCGACGATGCTCTCGATTTCCTTGGAATGGCCGGCCAGTGTATGAATGATGCCGGACAGATCTTCGATGCTTCCGCTCATGATCTTCATCTGCCGGGTCGTGGAATCCATGGAATCCCTTCCGGTTCGGGCCTTGTCGGCTCCCTTGACGGCGTCGTTCATGGCGTTGTCGGCGTTTTGCGCGATTTCGGTAATGAACCTGGACATTTCCTGTACCGCCTGGTAGCTGCTTTCTAAGTGCCGAAGCTGCACTTGCGCACCTTCGGAAAGCTCGATGGTTACACCGACGGTATGCTCACCGGTCCGGTTCGTCTCTTGTGCGCTTGCCGACAGCTCCTGGGAAGAAGAAGCAACCTGCAGAGAGGTTTCGTTCACTTCAGTAATGAGCTTGCTCAGGTTGCCGGTCATTTCATTAAAATCCCGGGTCAGCGTACCGATTTCATCTTTGCTGTTATTTGCCGGGAGTTCTTGTGTAAGATTACCGTGGGCAACCTGATTGACGGCGAGGGATAGCTTGGACAGCGGGCTGACCATACGGCGGATAAGAACATAGGCAATCAGGATAGCGGCAACAAGGATGGATGCGCCGATGATAAAAGGCTTAATAATAATATCAAGCGTTCTCTCTTGAACTAGAGGACCGTCAAAATTGATGGCCATCAGGGCGACAATCGGTTTGGTTGGATCATTTTCTTGGTAGATGGGACCATAGCCGGTTTTTAAAGAAGTTCCTTGATAGGTGTACACCTTGGAGTAAGTGGAGTGCTTCATTTTAGTAATCATGGCCTTATCTTCGTCGCTGAAATAGAAGGAATCTCCCGCTTTGTATCCTCTGGCTTTCATATTCATATCGGCGGCAAGAATTTTTCCGTCCAGCGATAGAATAAAGGCTTCCTTAAAAATCGGTTTATGGGCTATGATCCAGCCGATCTTGTCCTCAATTTCGCTAAGATTGCTTGTGTCGCCTGCGGCCAGAGCACTAATCTGCTTGGGATCCACCAGTCCGGTAGTAATATTGGCACAGCCTACAAGTTCGAGGCCCGCAGCTTCATCCAACTGGTCATAGGCGGCGCGATAGCCGAAGAACCCGATGGAGGACCCCACGAGCAGAAGCACAAGCAGCATCATCCAGGTTAATTTTGTTGCCAATTTCATAATATTCCCCCATTTATATAGACAAATTATGTAGACAGTATTAATGGATTATATCAGATTAGAGGTTTGCTTGGCTGTACCTTATGATGTTCTTCCTCTTATCATAGTTTAACGGTTGCTCTTTCATGAAAATTTAGTGGAAATAATAGACTTTTTCATAATGTTTATTAAGAATAGTTGTGACTTTAGTCACGTGATCGATTTGTACTACTAGTCTCTCAAATCTAATAGTATAGATTGGTTGGCCCGCAACCTCGACATCCTGGATGACCGGGAAAAAGAAGTCGTGGGCGGCCGCTTCGGCTGGACACGGGAAGATAAGAGTTCGCATTCAGGGATGCGGGCTCTTTTTCTCTTAAATAAGCCGAATAGGTCTGATTATCCACGCAGCATCGTACAACTTCTTAATTTTCCTTTAAATTCCTCCGAAATCTGCTAAAATAGGATCATGGTAATGAACCATAAGTAATAAATAAAGAATCGATGAAATGAAAAGGCAAACCCATCGTAAGGTGGGGACGCAAAGTCATGGGTCCTGAAGAAGGATTGCCAGACCGCCAAAATATCGATCGGCGTGAGATAACCTGCGGCCGAACGCTTACATTGGCGTTGCGGTTTTTTTGTTTTTTCGAAAGACACGGGGTGGAGTAATGGGAAAGAGCAGATGGAAGAAGAGTATTGCAGGTTTGCTGATCTTGGCCTTGTTGGCCAGTCTGGCGCCTGCCGAGGTTCTGGCCGAAGCCGGCGCACAAGCACAATTGGGAGGAACGGCTGCCGCGCTGGAATCCAGTTCGGCGGATGCGGTGGATGAGGCCTGGGAGAACGGCCCTGATTTAACAGAAACGCCGCAGTTCTACAGTTTTGATGGTGATCAGATTCTGGAGGAGATGCCTGAAATTGGCGAGCAGAATGGCGGCTCCGGGGGCTCCAATCTTCAAATGTCAGAGTCGGTGCCTGTTTTCCCTGCGGATAGCGGGCAGATGACCCTGAAGTGGACGGATACTCTGAGTAATTGGATAGGTTCCCAGGAAGGGGAAGCGATAAACGCTCCTTCCGGCTACACGGTGACCGTAGATGTCAAGGACATAAGGAGCGGTCAAGTGTACAAGCTGGTGGACGAACGTGTGGACGTATCCGGCTTAAACCCATTCGTCTGGAACGGGAAAGATGCGGACGGTCATTCTCTGCCGGACGGCATCTATTACTGGCGCCTTTCAGCCATGCCGATGCAGGTTTCCTTTGAGCTGCCTCCTGAGGAGGAAGGCGGAGAACCGGTGATTAGGGAAATCAGCGCGCCTGCTTATTCGACGGAGTACCAAAGGGTAATGCTAGACCGGACGGGCCCCGAAATCATCGGTATCCATCCGCTGGGTGGCAGCCGTCTGGCCGTTGAGACTCGCGATCTGGTCGTCGGGTTGAAAAATATAACCGTACAAGGTTCCCAGCAGGAGACGAAGGAATGGACGACTTCCCCGCTTCGTGCGGCGCTCTCGGTTCAGCCGGGAGATTCGGAAACGATTCGCATAACGGCAGAGGATATCGCAGGGAATAGGACGGAAGAGACACTGCCGCTGTACCCGTTTATCCCGGGGACCGGACTCGAGGATTACGTACCGAATGCAGCAGCGTCTGTGGCGGATCAAGAGGTGCGGATTAACCTTGCGACAGGCAACGGTACGGAGACCTTCCAGGGGTTCACCCAGCAGAGTCCGGGGATTAATCTGGATGTCAATTTTACGTATAATCACCAGAACCGGATTAAAGGGCTGCTCGGCTATGGATGGACCTTCAATCTGGATTCCAGGCTTACGAAATGGAAAGACGATAACATCACCTGGCAGGGCTTCGACGGAACACTCTACTGGTTTAAGCCGGAGAACGGCGGGTATGCGACGTATGTGAATGGGCAGAAGCAATATTACCCGAAAATGTCGCTGGACCCTAATGAAGATAATCCTGACGACAGAAACGCTTTCGTTATGGAGTGGCCGGATCAGCTTCGCTACCGTTTCAAGAACGACGGACGATTTTGGCTGATTCAGGACCGAAGCTTGAACGAGGTTTATTTCAGTTGGTCGCGTTGGCACACGGATCACGGTTATGATAACCGGATCGAGAGCATTAGAGACACGAATGGTCATTTGGTGCAATTCCAGTACCAGCCGAATACGGGGGACCTGCAATCGACGGTCATGACGGAACTCGACGGACAAGGAAACATCGAGGGCACGAAGAAAAAGTTCTTTTTCATATATAATTCGGACGGCGAATTTGTAGGCTATCGTGATCCGTCCCAAAAAATCATCCGGTTCGTCTACGACGATCTGCACAGGGTCAGCCAGGTAATCGACAATGGCAGTAACGATCGGACAGCAAGCGGCATTACGCCGGAGTCGGTGGTAACAGACTGGAAATATGATGCTAAGAACCGCGTGACCCGGATGGGCATGAATCGCAAGCAGGACGCTAAGGAAGAATATCTGGCCGTACAGTATGGAGAGAGTGAAGCAAAGGTCGAACATCCGCTTGGCGCTTATACGCTGCGCTGGAATAATGCGTACCGGTTAACAGAAAGGGAAGAAACCGTCAAGACGGAAAACGGCGACGAGCAGGCGGTAACCGCTTATCAATACAGCGCCAATAACCTGGTCAGTGAGACCGGACCGCTCGAAGGCGTTCAGAGGTACCGGTATAACGACAAGGATCAAGTTGTCGCCCAGCAAAGCCCTTCGGGCCGTATTGTACATTACGAATATGACGCCCAGCAGGATTTGATTCGGGAGACGGGACCGCTGGGCCACAATATGGCTTATACCTACGTGAAGAATGGCCGTAAAATCGTCAGCCAAACGACGACCGTTTCGGCCGTTGATCCCGCAGGGGTTAACGAGGCTCAGACCATTGTCTCCAAAGAGGAATACAATGCCAAGGGACTGTTGTCTAAACGTACAGATGGCGCCGGCAATGTCTTCCTGTATACGTATGACGAGAACGGATTTCTTGCCTCAGACGGAACGGACGTATCCTATGTTAACGACTTGAACGGCAATCATATAAAAACCATTACCGATGCCGGTACGGCGGATGCTGCGGCGACGGTCTCGGCCTTCAATGATGTCGGATGGGTGACGCACCGCGAGAGTCCGAATGGACTGGTTGAGGACTTTCAATATGATGCATGGGGCCGCGTGAAACGGCAGGTACAGAAGGACAAGAACGATGAGGCCAAAGAAATTGTACGTACCTACCGCTATGACGACGGAGGGCATTTGACGGAAGAGTCCGACGGATTGACCAAGACGACCTATGTCTTGGACGGAGCGGGCAATGTCGTATCCCAAACGACGGTTCCTCTTGAAAATGGGACCGGGGGCAAGCTCGAAGAAGCCTTCGAGTACGACAGCCGGGGGCTGGTGCTGAAGCATACGGATGCTCATGGCGAAACAACGGAAACCTTGTATGACAAAGCCGGAAATCCGGTGAAGACCGTGGTCATGCCGGGCGGAATCACCACAAAATTCGAGTACGACAGTGCAGGAAGGCAGTTTGCGGTTGTTGAACCCGACGGCGGGCGGACGGAGTTCGGTTATGATGCATGGGATCGGGTAACCAAGCAGACCGCGCTTGTCAAGCCGGTCGTCCCAACAGGCATTTCCGTCAGCTTTAGTTCGGATACGCTAAGCGAAGCGGTGACAACGAGCCGCTATGACAGTGCCGGCCGGCTGATTGAAGTGAAAGAGCCGAACGGGTCCTGGACGCGGTACGTCTATGACGGCAATGACCGTATCACCCAGAAGGCGACAGGCGGGCGCGCTCCGGAATGGAACGGGATATCGCTTGCTTCGGGAGAGACGGATAGCCTTTACGCGGGAAATGAATGGCTCAGTATTCAGCATACAGCCTATGACAAGCTGGGACGCAAGCTTAGCGAGACCGACGGCAATGGAAATAAAGTGGAGTATGCTTATACGGGACGGACCGTAGAGACACGGACACCGGCGCTGAACGAGAGCGGTCAGGAGGCCGTCTATTCCAGTAAGCAATCCTATGATCCGTCGGGCCAGGTGATCCGGACCGTCTCTAGCTCGGGGGATGTATCCTCTATAAAGTATGATGCTTTTGGAAACGAAGTCGAATCCGTTGGCGAGGGAGGACAGCGGACGATAACGAAGTCGGATGCATATGGGAGGGTATCCGAAAGGATTGAAGACGTCGACCCTTCCGGAAGCACGCAGACCCTACGTTACACAACCGACGCGTGGGGTCATGTCAAGGAGGAACAGCGCCAGCTTAACGGGAGCGAGTGGGCGAAGACGTCATACCGGTATTCACCGGATGGTCTATTGGAGGAAGAGACGTCCGCTTCAGGCCTGGTAACCGCTTATCTCTACAATGAGCATGGTCAACTGCTACAAGCTGCCGAACGGAACAAAGCGGGCGAACAAGTGACCGAACGAATGACGAAATATGAGTATAATAATATGGGCCGGCAGGTTCGGACGGTACAACCGGACGGAAGCAGCCAGTTATCTGTATTTGATACTGCCGGAAACGAGCTGCTCTCGTTCGACGGCTTGAATAACATTACGTCCTACCGGTACGATGAGGCCGGTCAGCCGACTGAAATCGCAAACTACAAGCAGGGGACGACCGATTTAAGTCAAGAGAATATCTCTGCTCTTACCAGTTATGTATACGACGGTGCGGGCAATGCGGTACTGGAGAAAGATCCGAACGGGAATGTGAGCCGTTCCGTGTTCGATGCCGCCGGGAACTTGACCGGCAGTATTCATTATGAGAATCCGTCGATGACAGGTGAACGTATCGAAGAACGCTATGCGTACGACCCGAGAGGGCTGTTGATCTTGTCCACCGACGGGAATGGACATTCCACCGTGTACAATTATGATTCCGAGGGACAGCAGACGAAGACGGTCGATCCGGCAGGTCATTGGGTCAAACAGGAATATAACAAGGCAGGCTTTGTTACGGCGGAACGAAGACCTTATGGGCGCGATACGGAATGGCTGTACGATTATCGGGGGAACATGCTGCAGGAAAAGGATGCCCTTGGTAAGATTCAATCTTTCAAGCTGGATGTAGATGGCCGGCCGGAAACCGTGGTGAACCGTACCGGGGATACGGACAAGTACGCCTTTGACACGTCCGGACGCACGATCCGTGAGGAAAAAGCGGATGGAGGCGTTTTTGCCTACCGTTACGATACAGCCGGCAATATGCTGGAAGAAGTTCGGCCCGTCTATGGCTCAGTCCGTTACAATTACGACCTTCAGGACAGCCTGTCTTCCGTTTTGGAGAAGCAGTCTTCCGGGGCTGAACTGAAGACCGAGTATACCTATGATGCCGAACTGAACCGGACCTCGCAAAAGGACGGCAATGACCAGAAGACCGCTTATAACTATGATGAGCTTGGCCGCCGGCTTCAGAAAGTCGTTGAGCGTTCGGAAACGGGACAAGACGTGTTTGAGTACCAGTACGATGCCAACGGAAATCTGGTGCTTGAGAAGAAGCCGGGCGGCTTGACGATAAAGTATAAGTACGACTTCATGAACCGCAAAGTTCTTGAGGAATACAGCGATGGAACCTGGTATAAGTACACGTATGATAAAGCAGGCAACCTGCTAAGCAAATCGAGCGCAGAAGGAACGATAACTTACGCTTACTATAACAACAACCAGTTGAAGCAGGTCACTTATTCTAACGGTGATACGGTTCTCTATGAGTACGATCAGAACGGGGATAAGACTGCGGAGACGGTAAACGGCAGCCGGACGGCATATGTCCTCGATGCGAACGGCCGCCCAACGGGATATACCGACAGCAAAGGCTTCGAGTATGAGTATGTTTATGACGCCGACGGATATGTCAAAGCGATAAAATATCCGAACGGAACCGTCACTGCCCTGGATTACACCGCGGGACATCTGGTGGATTCGCTGAAGACGACCGGAGCTGGACAGGATCTTCATGCCGCCGCCTATACTCATAATGCCCGTGAGTTTATTACCGGTGTCCAGGAGCAGGGGAAGACAACAGGCTATACGTATAATGACCGTGAGCAGCTTAGCCGCATACAGACGGCTGAAGGCGACATGATGGAATACGAGTATGATGGCGCCGGGAACCGGACGGTACGCAAAACCGTCATTCAGGGAACAATCGCGGACAACGGACAAGTCATCACGACGGAAGAGCTGGTAGCGAAGGTGCTTGAATCCTATGGGATGAAGCCTCAGAAAGAAACTTCGAACCCGACCGATCCCGGAGATATCGAGCCCTGTACGATAGACGGTAATGGTAATGGTAACGGCAATGGGAACGGAAACGGCAATGGTAATGGCAACGGTAATGGTAATGGAAATGGAAATGGAAAAGATACCGGCAGCGCTGCCAGCAATACGAGCTACAACGGAAAAGTAAGCGATATGGAGATACCGAAATTGTCGGCCGTCGTCTATTCAGCGAAATCTCCAGTAGTCGCCGGAATGGTAAACACCGATAATGGCGGAGGTAACGGGAACTCCGATCCGGGTAATGGCAACGGTAACGGCAATGGTAATGACAACGGTAACGGCAATGGTAATGACAACGGTGGTGGTAATGGAAACGGTAATGGTAATGACAACGGTGGTGGTAATGGAAACGGTAATGGTAATGACAACGGTGGTGGAAATGGCAACGGTAATGGTAACGGCAATGGCAATGGCAACGGAAACGGAAACGGCAATGGTAATGGCAATGGAAATGGAAATGGTAATGGAAAAGGTAATGGCAATGGTAACGGAAATGGTAAGGATAAGGATAAGGGCTCTGACGCAGGCGGTGCTGGCTGCGGCAAAGGCTGGATAAAAGCGCTCGAGAAAGGGAACGGCAAGAAGCTCGGCCTATATAAGAAACTAGGTAGGCAGTTTGGTTCAGGCGTGGGATCAGGAGAGGGATCAGTCGAGGGAATAGACAGCTTATTCGAAACCGGCCAAATCGAACACATCCTGGCCGCGATCGACAACATCGTCAACGGCGAAGTCAACCTGCCGCCGGGCGGACATGATAAGCTGTTCGAACGCATTCGCGAAGTCGGAAAAGGATATACGGTCATCGGAACGAAATATTCGTACAATACCCGGAATCAGCTGGTTCACCGGGAAGACCTGATCCGGTATGAGGAATACGATTACTCGTACGACGATGCCGGAAATCTGCTCAACGACGCCCGCAGCAAATATGAGTGGAATGCGCGCGGACAGCTGACCAGGGTCACCTTCCCGGACGGGTTCGGCGAGAAGTATGCCTATGATATGCTGGGACGGAGAGTCAGCAAGACCCGATTTAATCATACGGGCGAAACGCAGGAAGTAACGAACTACGTCTATAAAGGCGATACTTGGGTCATCACCGAGGAACGGGATGGAGCCGGCGGGGTCACGAAGTCGTATTCATACGATACGAACGAGCGGCCGCTGACGATTACGTACAAGGGACAGACCTATTGGTACGTATACAACGGCCACGGGGATGTCGTCGCGCTGACGGATGCCGAGGGCAAAGTAGCGGCCCGCTACGAATATGATGCCTGGGGTCTGGTGACCGGCATGTACAATCGGTATGGCGAGCGTGTGCGTGAAGGTATTGGCTGGATGGGGGATCTCGGAAGCGGCAACGGCAGCCCGGGCTCCTTGCAGGGACCGGAAGACGAGAGCGGCAACACCGAGCCGGACTACCATCCCGGCAACGGCAACGCCAATGGAAAGGCTAATGGCAAGGCCAATAGCGAGCCAAGCGAGGAACAGACCGTAACCGGCGATTCGGCAGCGGCGGAAGAAACGGTTACCGCCACCTCTGCAGGAATCACCGACCTCGTAACGGAGGAAGCGGAGCCAACTGAGGATATCACAACGGAGCTGGTGAAGGAAAACCCATACCGCTATGCCGCCTATTACTGGGATCGGAAGACGCAGTACTACTACCTGCAAGCCCGCTACTACGACCCGCGCCAGGCCCGGTTTATATCGGAGGATACGGTAGAAGGGGAGATCGAGGCCCCGCCTACGCTGAATTTGTATGCGTACGTGATGAATAATCCGCTGATGTACACGGACCCGACGGGACATATTGCCTGGTATCAATACGACGACTTGGGTCGCGGGGTGTATGATTCTATGAAGGGAATGGTCACCGGACTGCTGTCCCCAAGTACGTACAAAGGATTATATCAGCTGGGCAAAGCCATTTATAAAAAGGAAATCTCTTTTACAGAGCTGGGCAAATCCGTCGTCGATTCGGCAGTTGGACCGTATAGATACCTGGCGTTAAACACGGGTAAAGTATTCGGTGGAAAACCAAGCAACAGGCAGGTCCGAACCTATGGAGAAAACCTGGGAGAGGTGCTAATCTCCTTTGCCGGAAGCGCCAAAGCGATGGGCCTGATTGGAAAAGTCGCTCCTGCATTAGCAAAAAAGCTGAAGCATATTAAGATCAAACGGCCTTCTGCGGGAGAAAAAATCGGCTCTAAGAAGACAGGTAAAGCCTTAAAATCATGTAACTGTTTTGTTGCAGGGACAAAGGTTCAAACAGACGAAGGGGAAAAACCTATCGAGGAAATCGAGGTAGGGGATAAGGTTCTCTCTAAGGATGAAGTAACAGGCGAGGTAGCGTATAAAGAAGTAACGGCAACGTTCAATCATGAGTCGGATGAGATTTATAAAATCCATGTGGGCGACCAAGTTATAGAATCGACCTATAATCATCCGTTTTGGGTGGAGGGCAAGGGATGGACCTTCGTCAAAGACCTCAAACCTAGAGACTTGCTTGTTCAGAGCGATGGGCATACACTCAAGATAGACAGCATTGAGGTAGAGCGCAAGCACGTCACGGTCTACAACATGACAGTGGATGAGTTCCATACGTACTTCGTTAGTGGCCTTGGGATATGGGTGCATAATACAAAATGTAGTAATAATAAACTTTCTAGTCCAAATCCTTTACCAAAAACAATTCGGAAACAATATGAAGAAATTACTTTGGGCAGGGGAACGCCTAGGATTGATCCTGCGACTGGTAAACAAAAGGTATTTAATGCAAAAGAATTAAAAAATAAATCGGGTGGTGGAAAGAATATATGGGCTGGTTCGTTAGAATATGACGTACCAGGAACAAACCATAGAATATTAAAAAGACCAGACGGGAAACTTGGTTACGTGTTAAATCATGACTATTCACAACCTAAATTATTTCCAGGACCGTGGTATCCTGAAGGTGGAAAATAAATATGGGAGGTAAGATGATTAAGTATTCAATAGTAGATGATGAAAGCAATTTGATTGTTGGAACATGCGATGACATCGTGGGACTATCAGGAGAATGTACTACAAGTGATGAAAACGAATCTTTCCACAAAATCATCCTAGAAAACTTTCAAATAGCGCAGACATTTAAAGAATATTGTAATAAGACGAAATCCAGTGTTACAAATATTCAGTTATGTGTCATGGATATCAAAGGAAACTCCATGGGTTCGTATTATTTCTCCTTAAGAGTCCCACTGTACTTCCAAAAAAATGGGTATGGGGATAAACTAATTTATGTTGAACTAATTGGAACACTACTAACAAAGGCTTCAAAAGAAGCCTTAGAAATTTGGGAGGTTTGGAGGCAATCTCTTCCTACGTCCACTAACTTATGGTTTAGTCTCTCGAAGGAACAAAGAGAAGGTTGGTTAGAAGTTGTACGATTATATTCTAAAGGAAGTTCTAATCAACAAGATGAACAACATGGAGTTTATTCTTTCGATGCAACTTACGTAACGGATTCAACTTCTTTCTTTTGTGCTTTAGGAGAGGCAATTAATGGTCCAGGTGGATATTTTGGCTTCGATTTATTGAGTCTGGAGGATTGTCTTTGTGGAGGCTTTGGTGTAATGCCGCCATTTACTATTAATTTGCAAAATGTGAGTGATTTTTTTGGGTTAGATAATGCTTTTTTTAAACAACTAAATGAGATATTTACTAATAAACAAGTAAAATTAGTTAGGCTCTAGTGTAGTGACCTTGAAGGTGTCCCCTTTAAGGTCTTCTTTTTTTGACCCTTCCCAGTGCCGAATGAACCGGGCGGCACATCCCGAGAGAACTTAACCCTCGTGACTCTCTATACGATAGTTAATATTAAAGGTACGTGGCTTGAGTTATACGATTTTAAGATGACTACCTCAGGTTACGTTAATACGACTGACTTCAAAAAGTTACAAGTAGGAAGATTCCAAAATAGAGGAGACTATTACTATTATGGATAGGATAACCCAGATGAATAAAGAAATATTCCAAGAGAATCTATTAAGTACTATTATAGAAATTAAAGATAATGAAAAGCTATGTTTTAATAATTATAAATTCATTATTGAGCCGATTGATGAACCCAACAAACCACTCAATGGAACTGATGATATGATGCGACTTATTTTATTTAGTGAAGAAAATATTGGAGGGAAAAAGCTTCCTTTAGAAAACACTATAAATTTGTACTGCGGGCTAGTACCTTTAGTTCCAATATGGATAAATATATCATATGTGAAGATGAATCAAGATACAGCTATTTTCAAGTTGCAAAACAGCTTAAGATTTAGAAAGCCTACGTTATTAAGAAATGTAGAAACTGGCCATCCTCCTTTTAGGGCATTATTTAACCATCAAAACTGATTACGAGAAAATTGTGTGTTTACTGTTTCTGCTAAAGCATAACGCCGCGAAGCTGGCGGGATTGCCTGTCCGGAAGTTGCCAGATATAATGACCGTATTCTAGCAAAGGAAAAAGGATACTTCCATCGCGTGTATGCCTGCTAGCACAGGCCGCACCGGAAATATCCTTCATCATTAGACATGGTCATTGTAACAGAGTATGCGCTGGTTGAAAAGATCCCTGGTGTTTTTCGTCAGGGGTGCGGAGGAGGTGCCCTGCCCGTGCTGCACAGAGAACCTGGAGATTATCGGTAGCCGGGAGCGGAAGGTCCGGGGTGGGGGTGGTGAGCTGCGCCAACTGGTGATTCGCAGACTCCGGTGTGTGGGATGCCGCAGGATTCACCATGAGCTCCCGGATCTACTCATTCCCTATAAACGGTACGATTCCCGTTGTATCGAACAGGCGGTCACGGAGCCGGAGGCGTCCGTGACCGCCTGCGCGGAAACCTCTACGTTACGGCGTTGGAAGGTCTGGTTTCGCGTGCTCTCTATCTACTTCATCCTCGTTCTGCAGGCGCTGGAGGCTCGGATGTCCGGCCTCGCTCCCGGGTCCCCCGAAGCTTCGGATCACCTGCGTATGACCTCCGCCCCCGCCTTTCGTCAGCAAGGACCCGGCTGGCTGGCCAGACTTGTCCGCCCCGTCGCAAACGCTCATTTGTGGGTACATACCCGTTTTGCCTATCTGTCCGCCCCGGCTCTACGGTAGACTCTCCTTGAGTTCATTTCAGGAAGGAGTTTACCGACCCATGAAAGACCAAAAGAAAGCCGAAGCCCTCGCCGCAGAGCGGATGCAGCTTCTCGCTCCCCTGCTTGCCGAAGGGCTGGACCCGGCCAAAGCCCGGGAGATGAAAGCGCAGATTTGTAAGCAAACCGGACTCTCCGAACGTACCTTGCGCCGGTATTTGGCGAGTTACCGGAGCGAAGGATTTACCGGCCTGAAGCCCAAAGGCAAAGGGCGGCAGCCCTCCGAAGAGATTCTTCCTACCGCCGTGCTCGAGCAAGCGATTCTCTTGCGCCGGGAGGTCCCCGGCCGCAGCGTCGCACAGCTCATTCAGATTTTAGAATGGGAAGGGCGGATTTCGCCGGGCCAAATTAAGCGTAGTACCCTGCAGGAGAGACTGACTGCCTGTGGCTACAGCTCGCGCCATCTGCGGATGTACGCCGAATCCGGGGTTGCCGCCAGACGCTTCCAGCAGCGCCACCGGAACCAGCTGTGGCAGTCAGACCTCAAATACGGACCGTATTTGCCCCTTGGCGAAAGCGGGACGATGAAACAGGTGTATCTGGTCGTGTTCATTGACGACGCTACAAGGTTTATTCTGCATGGGGAGTTTGTGCCGGTCATGGACCAGCGGCTGGTCGAATCGGCGTTTCGCCAAGCGATCCAGAAGTATGGGGTACCAGAAGCGGTCTATTTTGACAACGGCAAGCAGTACCGTACCCAAGCCATGACCCGGATATGTTCCAAGCTCGGAACCCGGCTGCTCTATGCGAAGCCCTACTCGCCTGAATCCAAAGGCAAGGTCGAACGGTTTAACCAAATCGTCGATTCGTTTCTGAGCGAAGTCGCCTTGGAGAAGCCGAAGACACTCGAGCAGTTGAATGAGCGCTTCGAGGTATGGCTCTCGGAGTGCTACCAGCACAAGCCCCACTCCGCCCTGCCGGACAAGCAAAGCCCGGAAACGGCGTTTCGGAGTGACAAGAAAGCGCTGCGGTTCATGGACCCGGATACCTTGGCGGACGCGTTCTTGCATAGTGAAAAGCGGAAGGTCGACAAGTCGGGCTGCATTAGCTTCATGAACCGAAAGTACGAAGTGGGCCTGACGGTCATTGGCTGTACGGTCGAGGTGGTTTATGACCCGGCAGACCCCACGGAACTGACGATTGAGTATGAGGGACGAGCGCCGTGGCGGGTGCGCGAGATGGAAATCGGTCAGCGGGCGGGAACCCGTCCGGCGTTGCCGGAGCACCTGGGCGCATCTATGACCGACACGTCGAGA
The DNA here is from genome assembly GCF_000756615.1 of Paenibacillus durus. Classification (NCBI taxonomy): domain Bacteria; kingdom Bacillati; phylum Bacillota; class Bacilli; order Caryophanales; family Paenibacillaceae; genus Paenibacillus; species Paenibacillus durus. The sequence continues at coordinate 5,644,244 of NZ_CP009288.1, read as the reverse complement.
CTGCTGGAGGCGGCAGAGCAGCGACACCAGCAGCGCAAACAGCGGGAAGCACCTGCGGTGACGTACCGCAGAGTGCAGGCGGAGGATGGCCATGTTTGAGTCCTTCTACGAGTTGCACCGTGCTCCGTTCTCCAGAGATCTTGCGGTAGACGAGTTATATGCGTCTGCGTCGCAGGAAGAAATGCTCGGGCGTCTGGCCTATGTCGCGGAACGCCAGTGGTTTGCCGTGCTCACAGGGGACTGCGGGACCGGGAAAACGACTACGATCCGGCGGTTAGCCAAGGAACTGGACGAGGCGCGCTTTAAGCTACTCTACCTGTCCGATTCGAAACTGACCCCGCGCCACTTCTACAAAGGGCTGCTGGAGCAGCTCGGCTGTGAGTCGAAATTTTACCGGGGGGATGCAAAACGGCAGTTACACCGGGAGATTGAACTCATGCGTGGGATTCACCGGCTACAGCCCGTGGTCGTGGTCGATGAAGCCCATCTGCTGGACCGGGAGATGCTGGAGGAACTGCGATTTCTACTAAATCTGAAAATGGATTCACAGAGTCCGATGGCCCTGATTCTGGTGGGGCAAAGCGAACTGTGGGACCGGCTGGGGCTGCAAGCCTATGCGGCGATCCGCCAGCGAATTGATATGCAGTGTTATCTTCCGCATATGGACCGGGCGGAAGTGGGGGCCTATATGAAGAGGCATCTGAGTGCAGCAGGTGCCGAGCATGAACTGTTTACGGAGGCGGCGATGGATGAAATCTACCGTTTTTCCAGCGGAGCCGCCCGGCTGGTGAACAAGCTCTGTACCCACGCGTTGATCTACGGCGCACAGAACAAGCACCGGATTGTGGACGACCATATGGTAAAGCGCGTGATCCAGGGAGAATTGTCATGATTCTCCCTGCTTTTCTATCCTACTGCGGACAGCATGGCCGTCAATAGCAGGACAGCTTACACCGTCAACCTCCGGTCATTATGGGTTAGCAGTAACAGTTTACAATCCCAGTAATAGGATCGTACAATACAACCACTAAAAAACTTGATACTTGATAAACTCTTAAAGGCTTATTCTAACTTGAACGATGAGGAGGAATGAGCTTTTTTACATGCGAAAAAACAAAGAAAGAAAAGTTAGGCTCGATTGCACAGGCGAAAGTAAAGTATGAGGCGGTTGTGGTTATGTTAACGGAAATGGCAAGGATAAGGGCTCTGACGCGGCGGTGCTGGGTGCGGCAAAGGCTGGATAAAAGCGCTCGAGAAAGGGAACGGCAAGAAGCTCGGCCTATATAAGAAACTAGGCAGGCAGTTTGGTTCAGGCGTGGGATCAGGAGAAGGATCGGTCGAGGGAATAGACAGCTTGTTCGAAACCGGCCAAATCGAACACATCCTGGCCGCGATCGACAACATCGTCAATGGCGAAGTCAACCTGCCGCCGGGCGGTCATGATAAGCTGTTCGAACGCATTCGCGAAGTCGGAAAAGGATATACGGTCATCGGAACGAAATATACGTACAATACCCGCAATCAGCTGGTTCACCGGGAAGACCTGATCCGGTACGAGGAATACGATTACTCATATGACGATGCCGGAAATCTGCTGACTGACGCCCGCAGCAAATATGAGTGGAATGCGCGCGGGCAGCTGACCAAAGTCACCTTCCCGGACGGGTTCGGTGAGAAGTATGCCTATGATATGCTGGGGCGTAGGATCAGCAAGACCCGGTTCAATCATACGGGCGAAACGCAAGAAGTAACGAACTATGTCTATAAAGGCGATACTTGGGTCATCACCGAGGAACGGGATGGAGCCGGCGGGGTCACGAAGTCGTATTCATACGATACGAACGAGCGGCCGCTGACGATTACGTACAAGGGACAGACCTATTGGTATGTATACAACGGCTACGGGGATGTCGTCGCGCTGACGGATGCCGAGGGCAAAATAGCGGCCCGGTACGAATACGATGCCTGGGGTCTGGTAACCGGCATGTACAACCGGTATGGCGAGCGTGTGCGTGAAGGTATTGGCTGGATGGGGGATCTCGGAAGCGGCAACGGCAGCCCGGGCTCCTTGCAGGGACCGGAAGACGAGAGCGGCAACACCGAACCGGACTACCATCCCGGCAACGGCAATGGCAAGGCTAATGGTAAGGCTAATGGAAAGGCTAATGGCAAGGCCAATGGCGAGCCAAGCCAGGAACAGACCGTAACCGACGATTCGGCAGCGGTGGAACAAACAGTCACGGACACCTCTGCAGGAATCACCGACCTTGTAACGGAGGAAGCGGAGCCGACCGAGGATATCACAACAGAGCTGGTGAAGGAAAACCCATACCGCTATGCCGCCTATTACTGGGATCGGAAGACGCAGTACTACTACCTGCAAGCCCGTTACTACGACCCGCGCCCGGCCCGGTTTATATCGGAGGATACGTATGAAGGGGAGATTAATAATCCGCTGACGTTGAATTTGTATACGTATGTGGAGAATAATCCATTGAATTATACAGATCCGAGTGGACATAGATCAGGAGCAGATGATGACACAGGAAGATTCGTCAAACCAACCTATGAAGCTTACGAAGAGGCTAAATTGCTAATCTATCAAACGGAAATAAGAAAGAACCCTGAGGACATGCAATACAATGATAAGTCTAAAAAACAACTAGAGGATATATTAAGTGCTTGGTATTATCAAGATGAATTCAAGAATAAGGATGAAGATGATTGGCGAAGAGATTTTGAATTTTTAGTTAGACTCACTTCTATAGGGGATATGGAAGATATCGCATTGGATATGGTTGACCATTTCATGTCTGGAACAGGCACTCCATATAGAAACAACACGCTAACAAATAAAGTCCGAAATAAAGGGGTTGTTAAGGAGTATGTTAGCGATATCAAGAAAACGGTCAAGAAGTTGTTGAAGAAGTATAATGGTGATACATCCAAATTAAAATATAATGCAGCAGATAGAGATAATAGTTTAATGGTAGAAGCAATGAGTCATAAAATTAATCAACCTTCTTTTAATGGATTCTTAGATAGTAAAGTTAAAGGTTATGGAATTACAATTCATGGTTTTGAGGGGAATAGTATTAAATTATCATCAGTTAAAAAAAATGGATCTACTTACAGTGGGACATTACATTTTATGCTTTGGGATAATTTCGGTTTGGATGAAGAGGACGTAACTCAACAAAGACAATGGGGAGGTTTAAGGTCATGGTATATTTTACAACATTATACAGAATTAAAAGGAAGACATAAACCTTTTCTAACCATTATTGAGTTTGATGAAAAGCTGTAACAGTAATATTCCCAGAAACTATTAAGAAAGGATTGATTGAATGAATGAATGAAATTAACAAAAACAAAAAAATTAAATCGTTAATTAAATCGGTATTGATAGCCATCATTTCATTTAGTGTATTATTAGGGGGTTGTAATTTTTTACTAGGGACTCTCCTGTGGTCAACTTGGGAGTACAAAGTAAGAGATTTTGATACCTATAAAAGCGATTTCCAGACTATAGCGGACTTGGCTTATCGTGAGTTTAGCAAAGGACAAATGAAGGACGATTATATAAATGTACATGAGAATCCTGATGGAACAGTCAATTTAAAATATGAAAATGTCAACACTGAAGATTTCGTTGAAGTAACGATGAGCCCAAAAGAGAAAAAATCTCTGGAGAAAATTGAGGCAAAAGCTTTTCATCATGGCGATATGGAATATTTATATTTAATTAGAGTTTATGAAAACCAGGTAGAATTTGAAATCGCAAATGGTCGATATTCATTGGTACACAGAAGAGACGGACATAAACCTAAATATGTAAATACCCCAGATACAAAAAGGCACTTTAAGTTAAAGAAGATATCAGCTCACTGGTATCATGCATGGCCCGTAGAAGATTAAAGAAGAGTTTGGACAACGTCGACTTTTGTTAAGTGTGCAAAATAAAGTTGTAGAGAGTATGTATTAGTCCAGTTATCAAAACATAGTATACTGTTTGATTTAAAAATAATAACGAATAGAAGTTATTCTAAGTCAGTTCTAAGCCACATGCGAGTGTAACAACTCCATGTGGTTTTTCTTTTTGCATTTTTGAAATGCCCCACCCAGTGCCGAATGAATCGGGCGACTGAATTCAATTAAGTATAACCCTCACAAGACCAGTACAATACCCGGAATCAGCTGGTTCACCGGGAAGACCTGATCCGGTATGAGGAATACGATTACTCGTACGACGATGCCGGAAATCTGCTCAACGACGCCCGCAGCAAATATGAGTGGAATGCGCGCGGACAGCTGACCAGGGTCACCTTCCCGGACGGGTTCGGCGAGAAGTATGCCTATGATATGCTGGGACGGAGAGTCAGCAAGACCCGATTTAATCATACGGGCGAAACGCAGGAAGTAACGAACTACGTCTATAAAGGCGATACTTGGGTCATCACCGAGGAACGGGATGGAGCCGGCGGGGTCACGAAGTCGTATTCATACGATACGAACGAGCGGCCGCTGACGATTACGTACAAGGGACAGACCTATTGGTACGTATACAACGGCCACGGGGATGTCGTCGCGCTGACGGATGCCGAGGGCAAAGTAGCGGCCCGCTACGAATATGATGCCTGGGGTCTGGTGACCGGCATGTACAATCGGTATGGCGAGCGTGTGCGTGAAGGTATTGGCTGGATGGGGGATCTCGGAAGCGGCAACGGCAGCCCGGGCTCCTTGCAGGGACCGGAAGACGAGAGCGGCAACACCGAGCCGGACTACCATCCCGGCAACGGCAACGCCAATGGAAAGGCTAATGGCAAGGCCAATAGCGAGCCAAGCGAGGAACAGACCGTAACCGGCGATTCGGCAGCGGCGGAAGAAACGGTTACCGCCACCTCTGCAGGAATCACCGACCTCGTAACGGAGGAAGCGGAGCCAACTGAGGATATCACAACGGAGCTGGTGAAGGAAAACCCATACCGCTATGCCGCCTATTACTGGGATCGGAAGACGCAGTACTACTACCTGCAAGCCCGCTACTACGACCCGCGCCAGGCCCGGTTTATATCTGAGGATACGGTAGAAGGGGAGATCGAGGCTCCGCCTACGCTGAACTTGTATACGTACGTCATGAACAATCCGCTGATGTACACGGACCCGACGGGACATATTGCCTGGTATCAATACGACGACTTGGGTCGCGGGGTGTATGATTCTATGAAGGGAATGGTCACCGGACTGCTGTCCCCAAGTACGTACAAAGGATTATATCAGCTGGGCAAAGCCATTTATAAAAAGGAAATCTCTTTTACAGAGCTGGGCAAATCCGTCGTCGATTCGGCAGTTGGACCGTATAGATACCTGGCGTTAAACACGGGTAAAGTATTCGGTGGAAAACCAAGCAACAGGCAGGTCCGAACCTATGGAGAAAACCTGGGAGAGGTGCTAATCTCCTTTGCCGGAAGCGCCAAAGCGATGGGCCTGATTGGAAAAGTCGCTCCTGCATTAGCAAAAAAGCTGAAGCATATTAAGATCAAACGGCCTTCTGCGGGAGAAAAAATTGGCTCTAAGGGTACGGGTAAAGCCTTAAAATCATGTAACTGTTTTGTTGGCGGGACAAAGGTTCAAACAGACGAAGGGGAGAAACCTATCGAGAAAATCGAGGTAGGGGATAAGGTTCTCTCTAAGGATGAAGTAACAGGCGAGGTAGCGTATAAAGAAGTAACGGCAACGTTCAATCATGAGTCGGATGAGATTTATAAAATCCATGTGGGCGACCAAGTTATAGAATCGACCTATAATCATCCGTTTTGGGTGGAGGGCAAGGGATGGACCTTCGTCAAAGACCTCAAACCTAGAGACTTGCTTGTTCAGAGCGATGGGCATACACTCAAGATAGACAGCATTGAGGTAGAGCGCAAGCACGTCACGGTCTACAACATGACAGTGGATGAGTTCCATACCTATTTTGTCAGTGACCTTGGGATTTGGGTGCATAATACTGGAGGAAAGTGCCCTACAGATATATTAAAAACCCAAAAAGAACGTGGCCCTACTCAAAAGTTAACCAATTCAGAAGTAAAGGATTTAGCAAAATATTTAGGGTTCAAAGAAGTTAAAGGTGGAAAAAAGGGATTAGTATTTACAGATGGGAAGGTATTTATTACCCAAGACCTTGATTCTCATATTGGAGGAATTTGGAAAATGTCTAAGACAATAGAGAAGTTGAATAAGAAAGAAACAAGAATGGGTACTTATGATGCACATCTCAAACGGATAGGGGATTGATGAATATAAAATACAGCTATCGAATCTCAAAATATAATCCGTTAAATCGGAATGATAATGGAACTTATGCTGTGAATGAATGGACATCGTTATCTGATGTGGGAAGAACTTATAGTGGAAGGAAGTTTACAATTGAGGAGTATTTGTGTGTTGAAGACAAATACGTCAAGGCCATTAAGATCTTTATGTATCACCTAAATATTACTGAATTACAAGTCGAAACTTTAGACAAATGGAATGCAGAATTAAAAAGTACTCGATTCCATCAGCACTACAATTCTACTATGAAGTCAGTATATTCCAAAATCCAAGAAAGTGACATTATTCAATCACCTGAAATCGAACAAATTACTAGATTAATATTAAGAGAGGATATATGGTGTAAATTCAAATACTCTTCTGATTTTTATGTGCACTTTGGATATGATTATTACATGTACTTAGGAGGTACTAAAGATTGTTCTAAAGCTATTGAAGAAATAACTCATTCCGGTCTGTTTGTTGAACCGTATGAATCTCCGTATTGGGATGAGGAATAATTATTTCACCTTGAGGGTAAATCCTCAAGGTCTTTTTTTACCCTAACTAGTACCTTGACCAGATCAAATTTCAGGATACAAATGCTTTAACTTGCCTCGTGCCTGCTCGGTGGTAAATTGCCAATCGACGGATTTCTGGATTTGGTTGCGTTCGGTTTCCCAAGCCGACACCTCGGCTTGTAATTCTTCAATGGAGGCGATTCGGCGGTTCAGGCATTGAATCGTCAGTGCACTGAGTTCAATTTCAGCGATGTTCAGCCAGCTGCCATGTTTGGGGGTGTAATGGATTTCCAATCGTTTCGCCAAGGCCAATGCCTGTTCAGGTGTAAAGGTTTCATACAAGGATGAGATCGTATGGGTATTCAAGTTGCCCATCACCAGCCGAACCCGTTTCGCCCCTGGATAGTGAACTTCCAGCAGCTCATGGATCTGCAGAGCCCAATCGGACTTCGTACGCCTTTCCGAAGCCTGCACGTGACGCCACCCGGCGAGCGGCTCCGTGAACAGAAACAGACTGCAGCTTCCTTTACGAACATATTCGTAATCTTCTCGCAGAACCTGTCCAGGCTTCATGGTTTGTGGAGGCCGCGAATGATCCAACAGTTGGATCGGCTGTTCATCCATACAAATGAGCGGGATTTCAGGGTCATAAGGAAGGGCGTAGGTCTCTAAGACGTCTTCCATCCGAGCGACAAACTCACTGTTGGATTTGGCGGGAATGCACCATTGTTTTTTCAAGTGAGGCTTAAGTTTTGTTTTTTTAAAGTCGTCCGAATGGTTTCTCGTCCAACGGATTCCAAAATATTCAGTTCGATGACTCGACGGGTCAACAAACGAATCGTCCAGCGAGCATACCCCTTTGGGGGTTCGGAACAGGCTAGCGCGATGATTCGGGCTTCCACCTCACCGGTGATCGGCGAAGGACGTGCCGGTTCGGCGCGTCGACGGTAACAGAGCGTCTCCTCCAGTCCGCGGGTGGAATAGTCTTTTACCGTGTAATAGACCGTCACATCACTGACCCCTGAGCGCTGGGCAATTTCAGCCTGCTTGGGGATGGCACCTTGATTTTCGTCCGAAAGCAGCAGCACGAGACAGCGGCGGCGAATGCCGGGGGACGTAGAATCGGCATGGAGAAGCTGTTCAATCCTTTCGCGTTCTTTCGGTTCGAGCCGAACCTCGTATTTTTTATTCATCTGCAAGCCCTCCCATATTCTTCTTATAGGGAGAGAATAAAACTAGAATCAAAGTTGGTCAAGGTACTAGGTACAAATGGTGTTCTATATAACAAGGACGGTAGTGTAGCATGGGATTATTATCTTGCGTGGCGGAAACGTGATCCACTAGCGTTTGACAAGCTTGCAAACTATGGAAAAGGACTCACTGAAGACCAAAAGATGGTCTTGCGGCTTACCGTTGGAATCATGAGACACGTGGATGATGGTACTCTTCTTTTAGCGCTTGGAAGTAACGAACAACAAGTTTTGGCTAAAGGAATAATGAAGAAGTATGGAATTAAAGAAGGTAGTAAAAACATTATTAAGGGGACGGGTATTGCAAAGATTGGCGATAGTTTTGGAAAAGCTGGAACACTCGTAAAGAATCCCGGTACTAAAATTGATTGGTCTAAAGTCTCTTCTCACGCTTTAGAAAGAATGAAAGAACGTGGCGTGACGAAAAAAATGGCTAAATCATGGTTAAAAATGGTAAGTCTCTTTCTCAGAACAATGGAAGTAAGCACTTATTTTTCTCAAAGGAAGGCGCAGCAGTTGTTGCCAACGATGGAACACTTGTAACCGTAATTCCAAAAAGTAAATATGACGATGCTTACAAGACACTGTCAAAATCCTTATTTGGAAAATAAGGGAGGTACAAATGCAAAATAAGATTAATGAAATAATCAATAAATGGAATCCTGTAGAAATATATCCATTATTAGAAGATGAGTACTCTTCTGAATCAAAAAAAATAGTCGAAGCATTAGGGAAAATTAAGTCAATTGATGATTTAGCAGTTGGAATCTTTAGTATTTTTAAGCAGTCCTTTGGAAAGGAATTTACAAAGTCCATCGAGGAATGTAAGGTGATTGCAGAAGAAATAATGAAGTATCAACAGTGGATGCTAGACTTTCGACCTTGAAGGTATATTTTCTTCAAGGTTTTCTCTTTGGTAGGGATACCCAGTATCGAATGAACACATCATTCAACCAATAACACATATAACCCATATAATACCCGTCTAAAGATTTCTTCATTCCATTTGTACGCAGGCCAATGGATCTCTGCCAAGATAGTAGACACAGATTTTTTACGCTCTTACTCCAATAAAGCTGCTCATACTCCGTGGGGGTATGGTACGGTCATCGGAACGAAATATACGTACAATACCCGCAATCAGCTGGTTCACCGGGAAGACCTGATCCGGTAGGAGGAATACGATTATTCGTACGACAATGCCGGAAATCTGCTGACCGACGGACGCAGCAAATATGAGTGGAATACGCGCGGGCAGCTGACCAAGGTCACCTTCCCGCATACATTAGATGATTGGCATAAAATTTTCATGTCTTTTTAAGGACGGTGAGTATGAAATGAAGGCTGTGAAATTACTGATTTTTTTAATGGTGATTATTTTGCAAAGTTCTTGCGTAAATAAGAATGGTAATTATATTACAAAACAAACATATCAAACAAGTGAGCATCTCCAAAGTAAAGAATCAACAATCAATATAGCTACTTCAAGTAATTACTCCAAGTCCAAAGATAGTATTAATAAAACTACCTTTGAAGTAATCCATCATTTTTTTAACATCAAAAGAGGAGATGCTCTAAAATTATCAAAAACTGATAGTAGTGAAGATACGATCGCAATTATGGAGTCACATATGAACTTTCCATGTGTATTTGTTGAAGATTTAGGGGTTACCTTTATTTACCAGGATTTTTCTGAAGATTCATTGCCTGCATACATTTCGGTAAATTCAGATACGAATAGCAGTAGTATAAGTGTAGGCGATGTAAAGCCAGGTATGAGCTTTGTGGAAATAAAGAGGATAATGGGAGAAAAAAAAGTGAAAAAAACTTGGATAGCTTCAGAAGATATTACGGCCTACGTATTAGAGTACATTATTAATGGATACAAGTTCAGTTTTCAATCCTATCAGGAAGATGGTGAAGCATCAGAACTATATATTTCTGAGGTGTAATTTCTATTGACCTTGATTGGCATCATGCCTTTCAAGGTTTCTTTTTTGATGGTGGGGAAATGAACCCATCATTCAACTAATAACACATATAACCGATGTAATACTCGTATAAGGATTTTTTTATTTATAAGTAACCTAGACTCAATTCCAATTTCGGACTTAACAGAGACGGTACGTACAAAGCTATAAAAAGTATACCAGACCGTAACCGGCGATACGGCAGCGGCGGAAGAAACGGTCATCGACACCTCTGCAGGAATCACCGGCCTTGTAACGGAGGAAGCGGAGCTAACCGAGGATATCACAACGGAGCTGGTGAAGGAAAACCCATACCGCTATGCCGCCTATTACTGGGATCGGAAGACACAGTACTATTACCTGCAAGCCCGCTACTACGACCCACGCCCGGCCCGATTTATATCGGAGGATACGTATGAGGGTGGGATTAATGATCCGCTGACGTTGAATTTGTATACGTATGTTAGTATAAATAAGGGGGGATTAGAATGGAGAAAACTTTTGTTGTTGTAATAGTAATAATTTCTATAGTTATATTAAATGGATGTGGTAACCAACCTAAATACAAAAATAGTGGAAATATAGTTGAGGATAATATTACAAATGCTCATCAGGGTATTGAAAACTTCGGGGAAGCATCTATAAAACACAACCTTGAAAATTTAGAAGATTTAAAGAAAGAGGGTCTTGAAGTTTTGGAGGATCAATCTTTCTGGATTGAATTAGAAAATTGGGGTAAGGTTAAGTTCCTTTCAGTAGAATCTGCTATGGGTAGTTTATACAAACTTAAATTTTTTTTAGTAGACGCTTCAGGGAAAATATTATATGAATTCCCGGATTTTTATGGAAATCAGTGGAATACACTGTTTGAAATGAAAGCTGTTTCATTCAAAGATGTTAACAAAGATGGATTAAAGGACATCATAATTATTGCTGAATTTATGACAGGGGTTGGTCCAGATGGAGCGGAACCATTCAATGTTGGAGATGTATATTTCCAAACAAAGACTGGATTTGTTAATAACCCGGAACTGGACGAAGCAATACATGATTTAAAAAAGAACAAAACTATTGAAATGATTATTGAATTTGCAAGTAAAAAAAATATTGAACTTGTAGGGCAATAATGGATTGATTTAAATGCCTTGATAGAGTAGGAATGAACTCCTTCAGGGCATTTTTTCGTATTATTAGGTCAGCCAGAAACTTCTGGTTGGCCTAATTTTTTAGGTGCATTAAGATGGCGGTAGCCGGGAGAACAAGGGGATTTTAGGGGACATACCCCGAAAATAAAACTGTTCTTTCACTGCTTCCAATGACCATGATTGAGCTGGTAGGGGCAACAACCCCGTATCACAGGGGAAGCTATGGGTTTGGAACCATCGTGGGAGTGCCGGCGAATACACCAAAGAGCGGAGGAAGCTATGGAACCAGTGACAATGTGTTTAGGCTGGAATAACCTGGTAGAGGGAGAGTAATAAAATGAGAGAAAAAGTGAAGGTACTAATTACAATGTTTTTAATTGTTCTACTGATCACATCGTGTAGTAAAAATAATTTAGATGTTAATGCAAGCGCAACTCCAGAATCAGAGCAAGTTCAAGTTGCTAATGAAACGACTATAGCAAATAGCGGGAATAATAATTCGAACAAGCAAGGAGAGTCTCAAACTACTAAAACTATACCTTATTCAATAGTCAATGAAAGCTACACTGATAAAGATATAACTATAAGGTACCCACAAGTCATTGGAATAGATGATAGTAAAAGACAAGAAAAAATTAATGAGTTGTTAAAATTCGAAGCACTTGTCCCCTTAGATGGTTATCTTAGCAGTACTGCTGATTACGATCTCTCTATGGATATTGATTATGAAATTACATGGAAGAGTCAAAACTTACTGAGTGTTCAATATAAAGGGTCTAGTTATTCAGACGAGGCTGCTTACCCACTGGATTTGTTTTATACGATAAATATAGATATTAATCATGGTAAGAAGATAAGGCTAAAGGATGCAATTAAACTCGATACAAGATCTATAATGCTACATAGAATCTAGACAGCAAAAAAGGAGATTCTTAGTTGTGCCAACATCAAGACGAACATTCACGCCGGAAGAAAAAGCACGAATTGTACTGGAGATTCTAAGAGAAGAAAAGTCCATTTCGCAGCTGGCTTCGGAAGAAGGAATCCATCCCAATGTGTTAAATCGCTGGAAGAATGAAGCGACTCAAAATCTGGCTCAGCTCTTTGTAGACGACCGGAAAGGGATCACGAAGATGAAAAAAGAATACGAGCAGCAGATCGAAGACCTCTACGCCGAAGTGGGTAAACTGACCACCCAATTGTCGTGGCTCAAAAAAAAATCTGGCCGATAATCTCAGCCGTGCCGAACGGTTGCTCCTCGTCGAGTATGGGAACGCTGAACTTTCCATTCAAACGCAGGCGGACTTGCTCAGCCTGAATCGTTCCAGCCTGTATTACAAGCCGGTCCCTCCCTCCCCGGAGGAAATTCGCCTCAAGCACCGGATTGACGAGCTTTACACCCGCCATTCGTTTATGGGTTACCGGACGATTGCGGCCATCATGAACCGGGAAGGGGATGCTATTCATCCCAACACCGTACGGCGGTATATGCGGGAAATGGGGATCATGGCGATCTTCCCCGGTCCTAACCTGAGTAAGCGAGACCTACAGCACCGGATCTACCCGTACCTGCTGCGTAAGCTGCCGATTACAGCGCCGGATCAGGTCTGGAGTGTCGATATTACCTATAGTAACAGGGCTGGATGTATCTGTATGCCGTCATGGACTGGTATTCGCGCTTCATTGTGGACTGGCAACTGGATCAAAGTCTGGAAATTGACTTTGTCCTGGAAACCATGAAACGCGCCTTGGCCCGTCGTGTTCCGTCCATCGTGAACAGCGACCAGGGCAGCCACTTCACCAGTCCCAAGTACATTGATCTGCTCAAGGAAAAGGAGATTCGGATCAGCATGGACGGGAAGGGCCGAGCGACAGACAATATTGTCATTGAGCGCTTTTGGCGCAGCCTAAAGTACAACGAAATTTACATCAACGAGTATGGCAGTCCAAGAGAGACCCGGCAGGGTGTAGGAGGATATATCCATTTGCATAATCACTACCTGCCTCATCAGTCCCTGCAAAACCATACGCCGGCTGCTGTGTATAACCAGGAGGTCATGCTTTCATCCACATAGGAATAAGGTGAAGGGAACTTTGTTCCCCTCCCGCGCCTTCGCTTGGGCCTTGTCCTCCACCTACAACAGCTCTACTTTTCACTTTGCACTTTTTTTCACACCTTAAATATATTCAAATCTCTGTCTTGACATCTTGTAGCACCATAATTTGTCAGTAAATTTAGGGGATATATAGCAAAAAACATCCAAGACGATGTAGTGAAAAGTTATCTTCTAGAAAGGACTACTTCGGATGAAATACTCAAATATCTTGACGGTGCTGATTCCTCATCTGAGATTAGTAATTTTACATTCAGTTATTTTACAAAGGATTCTCTTGGTATTAGTTTAACCACTCTTCATGGTGCAGGTGATCATACAGAATTTGAATTGAAGTATCAGGATATAAAAGAATTCTTAAATACTGAAAATGGGGTTTGGAAGGAATTTTCGAAAATATTGGAGGAAAGCGGGAACTAATTACTTTTACCCTTACCTTTCTAATGCTGACCACATGCGTATGTAACAACTCCATGTGGTTTTCTTTTTTGCATATAAAAAAATGATCGGTCTTGAATACACCGTTAAACTGTACAACGGCCACGGGGATGTCGTCGCGCTGACGGATGCCGAGGGCAAAGTAGCGGCCCGACGATGCCTGGGGTCTGGTGACCGGCATGTACAATCGGTATGGCGAGCGTGTGCGTGAAGGGATTGGCTGGATGGGGGATCTCGGAAGCGGCAACGGCAGCCCGGGCTCCTTGCAGGGACCGGAAGACGAGAGCGGCAACACCGAGCCGGACTACCATCCCGGCAACGGCAACGCTAATGGCAAAGGTAATGGCAAGAGCAAGCCAAGCGAGGAACAGACCGCAACCGGCGATTCGGTAGCGGCGGAAGAAACGGTCACCGACACCTCTGCAGGAGTCACCGACCTCGTAACGGAGGAAGCGGAGCCAACCGAGGATATCACAACGGAGCTGGTGAAGGAAAACCCATACCGCTATGCCGCCTATTACTGGGATCGGAAGACACAGTACTACTACCTGCAAGCGCGCTACTACGACCCGCGTCCGGCCCGGTTTATATCGGAGGATACGGTAGAAGGGGAGATCGAGGCCCCGCCTACGCTGAATTTGTATGCGTACGTGATGAATAATCCGCTGATGTACACGGACCCGACGGGACATATTGCCTGGTATCAATACGACGACTTGGGTCGCGGGGTGTATGATTCTATGAAGGGAATGGTCACCGGACTGCTGTCCCCAAGTACGTACAAAGGATTATATCAGCTGGGCAAAGCCATTTATAAAAAGGAAATCTCTTTTACAGAGCTGGGCAAATCCGTCGTCGATTCGGCAGTTGGACCGTATAGATACCTGGCGTTAAACACGGGTAAAGTATTCGGTGGAAAACCAAGCAACAGGCAGGTCCGAACCTATGGAGAAAACCTGGGAGAGGTGCTAATCTCCTTTGCCGGAAGCGCCAAAGCGATGGGCCTGATTGGAAAAGTCGCTCCTGCATTAGCAAAAAAGCTGAAGCATATTAAGATCAAACGGCCTTCTGCGGGAGAAAAAATTGGCTCTAAGAAGACAGGTAAAGCCTTAAAATCATGTAACTGTTTTGTAGGCGGAACGAAGGTTCAAACAGACGAAGGGGAGAAACCTATCGAGAAAATCGAGGTAGGGGATAAGGTTCTCTCTAAGGATGAAGTAACAGGCGAGGTAGCGTATAAAGTAGTAACGGCAACGTTCAATCATGAGTCGGATGAGATTTATAAAATCCATGTGGGCGACCAAGTTATAGAATCGACTTATAACCATCCGTTCTATGTAGAAGGTAAGGGATGGACGTTCGTCAAAGACCTCAAGCCCGGTGACTTGCTAGTTCAAAGTGATGGGAATACACTCAAGATAGACAGCATTGAGGTGGAGCGCAAGCACGTCACGGTCTACAATATGACGGTTGATGAGTTCCATACGTACTTCGTTAGTGGCCTTGGGATATGGGTTCATAATACTCAGTTTTGTTATAAAACAGGAGACAAGACTCCGGGAGGCCATTCATTTAGTGAGCATGGGGCTGAACGGGCAAATGAAAGAGGGTTTTCTGCAGAAACGATTGATAATATCATTAACAACAACAAAAAGAATAGAAAAAGTAAAGTTGACGACCAGGGGAGGAAGACCTGGGAATATACAGATGCTCGTGGAAATAAGGTTGTAACCAATGAAAGTGGTGGAATTGTATCAGTCCATTCTCCTGCTGAGGGTGGTACGTATATTCCAAAACCCAAAAAATGATTGTAAAGGAGTTGATAACAAGGAATGGATAAGGATACTTTATTGGAGTTATCAAAAAAGCTAAATACAGAATATGAAATAGGTATTTGGTCAGAGACAACTGATTTCTTCGAAAGGCAAGATATTGTTAATTCTTCTGTAAAATATAGTGAAGGCCAGTATAACATTGTCATTAAGCTAAAAGAGTTTAACTTAAGTGCGGCAAAGACCATATTTGCCTCCCTAGTAAGATTTATCGAATATAAATCAACGTTTTATGTGAGGGAAGATACAGAGTCTTCATTTGAATACTATCTACTTTCTTCAACTGATAACAAAAAAGCGTTCTTATTCCATGTAGTATTTCAATAAATCCAAGACCTTGGGGGCGATAATCCTCAAGGTCTTTTTTACCCCCACCCAGTGCCGAATGAATCGGGCGGCTATGTCCAAACGAACTTTACCCTCATCACCCCCGTATGAAAATTCTGTGCATGGTAGTGTACGCACAGCATTATGCTTGAATGTATACCCTATTTGCATTGCCGCCCTCCTATTCAACGTAAGCGGCAAATACTTCCCACCTTTAAATAACCCGATGCCTCTGTCAAAATAAAGCTATCGAAAAGACGGAGGCGAAGACGAATGGATCGAGAAGAACGGCGAGAGCTCTGGCAAGCCCGCATGTCGGATTACCGGCAAAGCGGTCTGAGCTTGAAGGCATGGTGCGCCTTGCAAGAGTATACGCCCGATCAACTGAAATATTGGCTGTATAAAAGAACCCCGAAGACCCCCAGCACGACTTCTATTTTACCATCTCCGCAATTTGTTTCCCTGGCTACGCTTCCGGCGTCCCCGTCAGGCACCTCCCTGCACGTACACGTCGGCTCCGCCCGAATCGAAATCACCCCCGGCTTCGACCCCGTGCTGCTGCGCGATCTGGTTCGCGCCCTGGAATCCCCATGCTAAACCTCCGTCCTGCCCCTCAGGTCTATCTGGCCTGCGGGGCCACCGATTTGCGTAAATCCATCGATGGCCTGGCTGCTATCCTGCATTCCCGCGAAATTATAACGAGGAATCTGTGAAAACCTTGTAGCCTCGGGCTTTTTTATCGAAAAACCTTGGCAAATCTCCCCATTCCACGTTATAATTATAACGTGGAATGGGGAGATTACACATGGCATTGGTCTATCTGAAGAATAAAAAGAACGGCATTACATACGTCTACGAGTCCGAGAACTACTGGGATAAAGCCAAACAACAATCCCGCAGTCGCCGCGTTTGCATTGGCAAACTGGACCCGCATACCGGTGAACTGCTTCCATCCAAAAGACTTGCGGAGCCAGAACCCGCACGCAAGCCCGGCCCTGTTCCTGCAACCGAGACGAAACGTCTCTACGCTGGGGCTACCTATTTGCTCGACGCCATCGGGGATAAGCTCGGCATTACGGCAGACTTGAAACAATGTTTTCCTGAATGCGATAAACAGCTTCTATCCATTGCCTTCTACTTGATTTTGGAAGATCATAACCCGCTGATGCGATTTTCCAAATGGGCATTGACCCATTGTCATCCGTATGGGAAAGAGATTCCGTCCCAGCGCAGCAGCGATTTCTTTGCCTCGATTACCGAAGAAGCCCGTGAACGCTTCTTTCGTTTACAGAGCCGCCGCCGAGCCGAGCAGGAATATTGGGCATACGATACCACGACGTTATCCAGCTACTCCGAAAGCTTGAAGCAAGTCAAATATGGGAAGAACAAGGAACACGATCTTTTGCCTCAATTGAATTTGGCTTTGTTATTCGGGGAACAGTCTAATTTGCCTTTCTATTACCGCAAGCTCCCGGGCAACATTACGGATGTCCAGACGATGAAAAAGCTGCTGGCAGACTTGGATTTCTTTACGTACAAGAAGATCAAGCTGGTCATGGATCGCGGATTTTACAGTGAGGCGAACGTCAACGCGATGTACCAGCATCATCTTAAATTCCTCATTGGGGTACGTGTCACACTGAAATACGTGCAGCAGGAACTGGAAGCCGCGAAGCCGCAGTTGCACAAATGGGAAACCTTCCATCCCGATCATAATTTGCATGCCTACTCGACTACGATCACCTGGCAGTATGAGCAGAGTCGGCCTTACAAAAAGGATGTGGTGAAAGAAGAGCGCAGGGCGTATCTGCACCTGTACTTCAACAAAGAAAAAGAAGCGGATGAGGCAAACAAGCTCAATCGGTTGCTGACCAAGTTGAAGCAAGAATTGGAGAGTGGAAAACGCGATCCTGCCCATGAAAAGATGTATGCCAAATACTTTGAAGTGAAGGCCACGCCCAAACGTGGAGTGAGCATCAAGCCCAAACAGGAAGCGATCGATGCAGCGGCGAGCAACAATGGGTATTTCGCGCTTCTCAGCAATGAGATCAAAGATCCGATCCAAGCGTTGTCTACCTACCGTAATAAAGATGTGATTGAGAAAGCATTTGGAAATTTGAAAGATCGCCTCAACTTTCGCCGGATGGAGGTTTCTTCCGAGCGGAGCTTGGACGGAAAACTGTTTGTCGAGTTTGTGGCCCTGATTTATTTGTCTTACATCAAGAAAGTCATGCAAGAGAAGCAATTGTTCCAGCGATATACCCTGCAGGGACTGCTGGATGAACTCGATGTCATTGAATGTTATGAACGGCCGGGATGTGAGGTGCAATTTGGCGAGATCACCAAACGGCAAATGGAACTTTATGAAGCCTTAGAAGTGCCGCCCCCAACCTCGTTATAATTTTGGCGGGAATCCAGGTGCTATTGTGCAGGAGCAATTTCAACTAAACCCGTTCTCCACGGCGCAGTTTGTCTTCTGCAACCGGCAGCGGAATAAGCTCAAAATCCTGCAGTGGGATCACGCCGGTTTTTGGCTGTACTACCGCCGATTGGAACAAGGTACCTTCGCTTGGCCGAAAGCTGAGAGTGTTTCGCCGCAGGTGATTTCCGAGCGGGAGCTGCGCTGGCTGCTGGACGGTCTTTCTCTGCAACAAAGACACGCTCACCCCCAAGTGGATGTCGAGCAGGTGATGTGACGCGAGACCAGAAGTCGAGCAGGAGTTCAGGCGGGACAGAGAGAATCTATGAGGTATGACGACACCCGCGAACGACCCTACCCTGGAGAATCTCCAGCAACAAAATCAATCGAAAGATCAACACATTCGCAAGCTAGAGCAGCAGAATGCTGAGCTTTCCGCCAAACTGGAGTGGTATGAAGAACAATTCCGCCTGGCCCAGCACCGGCGCTTTGGCGCTTCCAGCGAGAAGACGTCCCCGGAGCAGCTGGAGTTGAATCTATTCAATGAAGCCGAAGTGCTGGCCAGGGCGGAACCGGAGGTGGAAACCGAGCAGATTACCTATGAACGGCGCAAGCAGGTCGGTAAGCGCGAAGCAGATTTGTCCAAGCTGCCGGTCGAGACCGTTGTCTACGAATTGCCCGAGGGCGAGCAAATCTGCGCCTGCTGCGGGGGAGTACTGCATGACATGAGCACGGAAACCCGGCAGGAAGTTGCTGTGGTTCCGGCGCAGGTCAAGGTGATTCGCCATGTGCGGCACATCTATGCCTGCCGCACATGCGAGCGCGAAGGGGAGCGCTCGCCGATTGTGACCGCACCGATGCCCCGGCCGGTCTATCCCGGCAGTCTGGCCTCCCCTTCGCTGCTCGCCCACGTCCTGTACCAAAAGTACGTAAATGGGCTACCGCTTTACCGGCAGGAGCAGGATTTCACACGAATGGGGTTCCCCTTGTCGCGCCAAACGATGGCGAACTGGATGATCTACACCTCCGAGCAGTGGCTTTCACCTATGTTTCGTGTGATGAAGCTGCACTTGCTGCAGCAGGAGATCCTGCAGGCGGACGAAACGACGCTGCAGGTGCTGCGCGAACCCGGCAAGTCGGCGGAGTCGAAATCCTACGTCTGGCTGTACCGCACCGGAAGCAGTGGACCTTCGGTTGTGCTGTATGAGTACCAACCTTCCCGGGGTGGAGAACATCCGCGGAATTTCCTGGCCGGATTTGGCGGGATTCTACAGGTTGACGGGTATGCGGGCTACCATAAAGTGAAAGGCGTGAAGCTGGCCGGGTGCTGGGCGCATGCACGGCGGGGATTTGACGAAGCGCTAAAGGCGCTTCCGCCGTCGCAGCCGAAGGTGGGAACCGCCGCGCAGGAAGGCCTGACATTCTGCAACCGGCTATATGCGATTGAACGGGAAACGAATGAGCTTTCTCCAGACGAACGGCGAGACGTCCGCAGGGAGCGGAGCCTCCCGATTCTGGAAGCTTTTAGGGAGTGGCTCCGTCAACAGAAAAGCAAAACCTTACCCAAAAGCAAACTGGGCGAAGCGTTAGGGTACTGCCTGAATCAATGGGACAAGCTGACGCTGTTTCTGGAGGATGGCCGGATTGAGTTAGACAACAACCGGGCGGAACGCTCCATTAAACCGTTTGTAATCGGTCGAAAAAATTGGCTGTTTGCGAATACACCGCGCGGTGCGCAGGCCAGCAGCGTCATTTATAGTGTGATGGAAACGGCCAAAGAGAATGGACTGCATCCCTTCCGTTACCTGGCGTTTCTATTCGAGCAGCTTCCACAACTGGAGAATCTGAACGATCCGCAGGTGCTGGAACCGTTCCTTCCCTGGTCGCCCAATCTTCCTCCGCACTGCCACGTCCTGACTTCTTAATTTCATTCGGGTTTCAGCCCACACCTTGTTTCATGGTGTGGGCTATTTGACGCTTACCCCGCTACGAATACGATGCCTGGGGTCTGGTAACCGGCATGTACAACCGGTATGGCGAGCGTGTGCGTGAAGGGATTGGCTGGATGGGGGATCTCGGAAGCGGCAACGGCAGCCCGGGCTCCTTGCAGGGACCGGAAGACGAGAGCGGCAACACCGAACCGGACTACCATCCCGGCAACGGCAACGCCAATGGTAAGGCTAATGGAAAGGCTAATGGCAAGGCCAATAGCGAGCCAAGCCAGGAACAGACCGTAACCGGCGATTCGGCAGCGGCGGAACAAACGGTTACCGAAACCTCTGCAGGAATCACCGACCTCGTAACGGAGGAAGCGGAGCCAACCGAGGATATCACAACGGATCTGGTGAAGGAAAACCCATACCGCTATGCCGCCTATTACTGGGATCGGAAGACGCAGTACTACTACCTGCAAGCGCGCTACTACGACCCGCGTCCGGCCCGGTTTATATCGGAGGATACGGTAGAAGGGGAGATCGAGGCCCCGCCTACGCTGAATTTGTATGCGTACGTGATGAATAATCCGCTGATGTACACGGACCCAAGTGGAAATAGATTTTGTGAAGAAGGGGATGAGGGACAGTGCACCAAACCAACCAACAATACAAATATTAATGAAAAATATGTTGCTAAGAAACAACTTATTAAACTGAAGTTTATAAACGTTACCGATAGTATGGCGAGTAGTTTGAATTATACATTGGAAAAATATCATATAAATTCAAAAGAGAGGATTAGGCATTTCCTTGCACAGGTTATGCACGAATCTGACTATGGTCGGTCTATTAGAGAAAAGCATAATGGGGACCCAGAGGAGTACTTTAAAAATAAATATGATCACCGAACAGATATTGGAAATAAACCCGGGGATGGCCCGAAATTTAGAGGTGCAGGGTATATGCAAATAACAGGTAGAGATGTATACCAGAGATTTGCTGATTATGTAGGAGATCAGACTATTGTAGAAAAGGGCTACAGCTTTGTGATAGATAATTATGCATGGGAATCAGCAGGGTATTTTTGGGCTTTGTACAAAAATTTAAACCCACTTGCTGATAAAGGAGACTCTGCTCTTCTAGCAATTTCAAAAAAGGTTAACGGATTCAATAAACGTACAGGATTGCCCAATGGATGGCCAGAAAGACAGAAGGCCTATAAATTAACGAAACAAGTGATAAAATAATACAATGCACTTTTAATCGTATTTCAAAAAAAGGTAGTGAGGAATCTTAAATGAGGAAAAGTGTTTTAGTACTATTATTCACTCTTTTAGCGATTGTGGTTACAGCGTGTAGAATTAGCAGTGGGTCGATTCATGAAAGTGATGTTAATAACGATCAGCCTGAATCAACACAGGATAAAATTTCTTATGATTTTAAATCTGAAGCTTATACCTATAAGGATTCGATTACAGTTCGTTATCCGCAAATCATAAATTTAAATGATCAGGATAAGCAAATGAAATTGAATGAAATGATAAAGAAACGGGCTTATGGTTATTTGGATAACTACTCGACAGAGGATATGGATACCTTTAGTTTAGATCTTAACTATAAGGTGAAATTTAAAAGTGAACATTTTCTCAGTATTCAGTTTTCGGGCTATACTTATGATGAAGGTGCTGCACATCCTAATGATATATTCTATTCTATTAACATTGATATGGATAAGTCTGTAGCGCTGAAATTAAAAGATATGGTGGATATTGATGAAGAATTTGTAACTGAATTTAGAGAAGGAGAGTTACAGTCTACAATAAATGAGCAAAGGTCTACTCTTAATGAATGGACTGATCAGGAGTGGATTAGTATGTTAAAAGATGCAGACTCCAGAGAGTCCGGAATAAGTAGCTACTTAACTAATGATTCTTTGGGAATTAGTGTGGAGGTTCCACATGCAGTTGGAGATCATGCCGAATTGGAGATTAGTTATGATGAAATAAAACAAAAAATGAATTCAGACATACAATCTAAGCTCAGGGGAGATATTACACCGTAACATTCACAAAAGCTTGGCTTTCCGTAATCTCGATTGTTTGTAACCCTAAAATCCACACTAAGAAAGAAATAAATCAAATGGCTTGTAAGTAAGGATGCCACATGCGAGTTGATCTCAAGTACCCCAGAATTTCATCAGAATGATCATGGCCTTTTCCATTGTCCATTCTAAAGGGTGCACTTCAAACAACTCCATGTGGTTTTTTACACGGAACTTATGATGTGATTTTTAATGTGATGTGATTATTTTCGGTGAGTAAGTTGTAGATCGCGCAGGACTTATGGAAATGAAAGGTTAATCGGGATTACTCACTGTAACACCCTGTGAATATAAAACTTCTATTCGATCCAGGTAAAAGGAAAGATATGGGCTACTCCTGAACACTTTTTTCAAGCAATGAAATTTAAAGATACAGCTTATGAGGATGAATTTACGACTATTACATTACCAACTCCGATGGCGGCAGCGTTAGCAGGAAGATATCGTAATAAAAAGGAGCTAAGAGAGGAAGTGGATATATGGCAAAAAAGGTTGTTATTGCAATTTTTCTATTAGTGCTTACTTTGAGTTTGGGTGCTTGCAACGAAAGTGATAATAGAGTGCAAACAAATGATAATAAAGAAACTAATATGGTGCTACAAGATGTCAAGACAGAGATTTGAATATATTTAAGGTGTGAAAAAAAGTGCAAAGTGAAAAGTAGAGCTGTTGTAGGTGGAGGACAAGGCCCAAGCGAAGGCGCGGGAGGGGAACAAAGTTCCCTTCACCTTATTCCTATGTGGATGAAAGCATGACCTCCTGGTTATACACAGCAGCCGGCGTATGGTTTTGCAGGGACTGATGAGGCAGGTAGTGATTATGCAAATGGATATATCCTCCTACACCCTGCCGGGTCTCTCTTGGACTGCCATACTCGTTGATGTAAATTTCGTTGTACTTTAGGCTGCGCCAAAAGCGCTCAATGACAATATTGTCTGTCGCTCGGCCCTTCCCGTCCATGCTGATCCGAATCTCCTTTTCCTTGAGCAGATCAATGTACTTGGGACTGGTGAAGTGGCTGCCCTGGTCGCTGTTCACGATGGACGGAACACGACGGGCCAAGGCGCGTTTCATGGTTTCCAGGACAAAGTCAATTTCCAGACTTTGATCCAGTTGCCAGTCCACAATGAAGCGCGAATACCAGTCCATGACGGCATACAGATACATCCAGCCCTGTTTCATGCGGATATAGGTAATATCGACACTCCAGACCTGATCCGGCGCTGTAATCGGCAGCTTACGCAGCAGGTACGGGTAGATCCGGTGCTGTAGGTCTCGCTTACTCAGGTTAGGACCGGGGAAGATCGCCATGATCCCCATTTCCCGCATATACCGCCGTACGGTGTTGGGATGAATAGCATCCCCTTCCCGGTTCATGATGGCCGCAATCGTCCGGTAACCCATAAACGAATGGCGGGTGTAAAGCTCGTCAATCCGGTGCTTGAGGCGAATTTCCTCCGGGGAGGGAGGGACCGGCTTGTAATACAGGCTGGAACGATTCAGGCTGAGCAAGTCCGCCTGCGTTTGAATGGAAAGTTCAGCGTTCCCATACTCGACGAGGAGCAACCGTTCGGCACGGCTGAGATTATCGGCCAGATTTTTTTTTGAGCCACGACAATTGGGTGGTCAGTTTACCCACTTCGGCGTAGAGGTCTTCGATCTGCTGCTCGTATTCTTTTTTCATCTTCGTGATCCCTTTCCGGTCGTCTACAAAGAGCTGAGCCAGATTTTGAGTCGCTTCATTCTTCCAGCGATTTAACACATTGGGATGGATTCCTTCTTCCGAAGCCAGCTGCGAAATGGACTTTTCTTCTCTTAGAATCTCCAGTACAATTCGTGCTTTTTCTTCCGGCGTGAATGTTCGTCTTGATGTTGGCACAACTAAGAATCTCCTTTTTTGCTGTCTAGATTCTATGTAGCATTATATAAAGCACCTACAATGGCATCTAAAGTGGAAAATACCAACGATCCTAATAATCAACAAAAACTGAGTATTTCAAATGATATTAATTATAAAATAACTGAGTTTACTGACTCGAAAAGTACCGATAAATTAAACTACAATATAAAATATCCACAGTTATCAGGATTGATTGATGTTGATAAGCAGAAAAAGATTAATAATACTTTGAAGGATGAAGCTTTAAAAGTACTGAAGTATTACGAAGAACCATACGGCTCCGTGGATGTTAATATTGATTACAAAATTGTCTTAAAGACTACAAATATTTTAAGCATTCAATATTCGGGAGTTGGTTATGTTAGTAATGCAGCACATCCAAACAACTTGTTTTACACTACAAATATTAACATCAAGGCAGGAAAGAGATTGAGATTAAAAGACATCGTGAATATTGATGAAGATTTAGCCAGCAAATTTTTAAACGATGGATTTAAGGCATTGTGGCCAGAACAGGGAGAGGCACTCAAACATATCACTAACGAAGAAGTTCAGCAGAATTTTAAAGATGCAGATTCTTTAGACAATATTGGTACAGAGAAGCAATCTGATGTGTTCAGTTACTTCACAAATGACTCCCTGGGAATCTCAATAAGTGTTAGTCATGCTATTGGGGACCATGCAGAATTTGAAATTAAGTATCAAGATATTAAAGATAATACAAAAACAGAAAACGAAATATGGAACGACTTGTTAAACCCTACCTTTGAAAGCAACAATAAAAAATAGCACAGATTCATCTTTAGAATTACTTGAATATTCCATGAATTATTCACCTGAAGATGCTAGCTCGAGCAAAGTTACGATCCATTTTTCAGCCCGTATATGGTGAACAGAACAATAATAATACCTTTAGATATTTATTCAGGCTCTTAACTTAGAGTAGCCCCTATAGCAATAGTGTTGGAAAATCGTATTGGGTTAAAAACAAGTTACTTGACTATGCTAATTGGCGAAGAAATGAAGCTAAACAAAACGGTATATGCAATAGTCACGCGTTAATACGCTGGTGGTGTTGGTAAATTTTCAACTAAAGACGCCGCTTCATCCGCTGCTAAAGCCGCCGCTAAAACCGTCACTCAGCGGATGGGTAATTCTCAAAAGACACATTGTTCACCCATACGAATTACAAATACGAGAAGTTCTTGATAAAGTACTACCTGATGCTTATGACAGTATTGAAAATTTCGAAAAATCCCCACTTGAAATTGGTATGAGTTTACTGAAAATTCTTATAGAATATGCTTGCAAGGGGCAGAACATAGCTGTAATCACGTTAGCGAGAGATAGAATAAAGAAAATACCTTTGAAATGGTTAACACAATTAAAAGGAAGACATAAACCTTTTCTAACCATTATTGAGTTTGATGAAAAGCTGTAACAGTAATATTCCCAGAAACTATTAAGAAAGGATTGATTGAATGAATGAAATTAACAAAAACAAAAAAATTAAATCGTTAATTAAATCGGTATTGATAGCCATCATTTCATTTAGTGTGTTATTAGGGATTTATAATTTTTTACCAGCGACTATTATGTGGTACGAATCTATTTGGGAGTACAAAGTAAGAGATTTTGATACCTATAAAAGCGATTTCCAGACTATAGCGGACTTGGCTTATCGTGAGTTTAGCAAAGGACAAATGAAGGACTCTTATATACTTGTAAGTGAGAATTCTGATGGAACAGTTCATTTAAGTTATGAAAAATTCAAGACTGAAGATTTCGTTGAAGTAACGATGAGCCAAAGAGAGAAAAAATCTCTGGAGAAAATAAATGCAAATGCTTTTCATCAGGGCGATATGGCATATTTATCCGTAATTAGAGTTTATAAGGACCAAGTAGAATTTGAAATCGAAAATGGTCTATATTCATTGGTAAACAGAAGAGACGGTCATAAACCTAAATATGTAAATAAGCCGGATACAAAAAGGCACTTTAAGTTAAAGAAGATATCAGCTCACTGGTACCATGCAAGGATAGTAGAAGATTAAAGAGGAGTTTGGACAACGTCGACGTTTGTTAAGTGTGCAAAATAAAGTTGTAAAGATATGTATTTGTCCAGTTATCAAAACATAGTATACTGTTTGATTTAAAAATAATAACGAATAGAAGTTATTCTAAGTCAGTTCTAAGCCACATGCGAGTGTAACAACTCCATGTGGTTTTTCTTTTTGCGCGTGCCCAGATAAGCACGCATCTTCTAGCCGGTGCAAGTCCGGTCACGGGAGGGGCCAAGTCCCCGTGTAGCTAGGATACCTACGTGCGGCGAAATCTGTGCGTAGAAGCGTATCGATGAAAGTACCGGTCAGAGACAGGGCGAGCGACATGCCAGGCCGTAACATGAAGTGAATCCTGCCGCGTCGTCAAAAAGGCCTCGCAAGAGGGAAGAGAGGGAGCCGAATCAGCAAGACCCGGTTCAATCATACGGGCGAAACGCAAGAAGTAACGAACTATGTCTATAAAGGCGATACTTGGGTCATCACCGAGGAACGGGATGGAGCCGGCGGGGTCACGAAGTCGTATTCATACGATACGAACGAGCGGCCGCTGACGATTACGTACAAGGGACAGACCTATTGGTATGTGTATAACGGCCATGGGGATGTCGTCGCGCTGACGGATGCCGAGGGCAAAGTAGCGGCCCGCTACGAATACGATGTCTGGCGCCTGGTGACCGGCATGTACAACCGGTATGGCGAGCGTGTGCGTGAAGGGATTGGCTGGATGGGGGATCTCGGAAGCGGCAACGGCAGCCCGGGCTCCCTGCAGGGACCGGAAGACGAGAGCGGCAATATCGATCCGGACTACCATCCCGGCAATGGCAACGCCAATGGCAAAGGTAATAGCAAGGCTAAGAGCAAGCCAAGCGAGGAGCAGACCGTAACTTTGGCAGCGGCGGAAGAAACGGTTACCGACACCTCTGCAGGAATCACCGACCTCGTAACGGAGGAAGTGGAGCCAACCGAGGATATCACAACGGAACTGGTGAAGGAAAACCCAGTGGGTCTGTCAAGATTTTTGTATAAACTCATTTAAAGCAATCCCCCCGAGGGGAGGCATGCGTTTCTAAAGTATTCGCGCGTTAATAAGTGGAATTAATAAGATGGAATCTTGTATGGGAAGCGGGCAAAATGATACGCTGGAACTATAACAATGAACGGGAGGTGAAATGCAAATGTCGCGACAGATTGATCCGCTTGTAGAACAAATCGGATTATCCATGTGGAGGGTGCAGCGAAAAATAATATCGGGGATCGGCCTGCAAGCGGAGCTTGGACTGACGTTTCCCCAGTTCATTTTGCTGAATATGATAGCCAACGAGGGAAGGGCAAGGGTGGTACGGCTTGCCGAACGGATGGAGGTCAAATCCAGTGCGGTTACGGTCATGCTTGACCGTATGGAAGGAGTAGGTCTGATCCGCCGGGAGCCGGACGAGCACGACCGTAGAGCCGTAGTGGTGACGCTCACTGAAAAGGGAGAGGAGATCCGGGCTGAAGGACAGCGCCGCTCCCTGATCTCGCTGGATGAGTATCTGTCGATTCTGACGCCTGAGGAGCTTACGCGTTTCGCCGAATATTACGATATGCTGGAAAGGCAGGAGCGTTAAGCGCTTCTGCCGAGCCGCCGGGAACGTACGGCGGGCTCCGTAGACGAACAAAAACCATGCTCAGTAATGGAGCATGGTTTTTGGCGTTGATGCGGGACTAACGCTTATCTCTGAACGGAGGCTTCTTACATCAGCACGGCTGCGCAAAAAGCGCAGCCGTGATTTAAGGAGCGCAGCCTATTCGGCTTTCTTCTCGGGAAGCTGCGAGACGTAGCTGTCGGAGAGCTGCAGCAGCCGGAGCGCACGGTTATATTCATCCTCTGTGGCGGCGGGCGGCTTGCTGCTGAGCGCGATCGGATACTGGGTGTTGTCCTCGAAGCTGTTGCCGGGAATAAGCAGTCCGGAGCTTGAGATAAACGAGCCGGTAGGCAAATAATAACGCTCGGGCAGAAGGTTATAGTTCTGATTAATGATATCCTGGCCAAAATGCAGATGATCCTTCAGAGATATGCCAAGCAGATTGGCGGCGGTCGGCAAAATATCAATCTCTCCTCCGACCTGCTCCAGAGTCTGCGGCTGCGCGCTGCCCGCGCCGTGAATCATCAGCGCAATATTGGTCATATTGCCATACCCGTATTCATGGCCGTAAATCTCGGTCATCAGCTCTTTGTCGTCATGATCGAGCGAGTAAATCGGCAGGCCCATATGATCGCCATAGATCATAATCAAGCTGTTGTCCCAAAGGCCGGTCTCTTTAAGCTCCTGAACCAGTTGGCCAAAAGCGTAATCGGCGTAGTTCTGCGCCCGGATGTAGTCACCGACAAAAGTGCCTTCATAACGCTCCGGCAGCTTCATCTTGTATTTTTCAGAAGGAATCGTAAACGGATGATGGGACGACATGGAAATGATCTGGGCGTAGAACGGCTGGCTGCTTGCGCTCATTTCCTTCAGCTTGGCGGTTGTCTTGCGGTACAGCACCTCATCGGAAGGCCCGAAGAAGAAGGTGTCCTCGTCCCCAAAGAACTTATGGTCGTAATATTTGCCCCATCCAAGTGAGCTGTACAGCTCCCCGCGGTTCCAGAACTCTACATCATTCGTGTGGAAGGTGGCCGTCTGGTAGCCGTTCTTCTCCATCAGACGCGGCAGGCTCGGCAGCACCTTGTCGACGTACATTTGGGTGGCCGCGCCCCGGGGAGGGATGTAAAAGGACGTATTGACGACAAACTCCGCATCCGAGGTGTTGCCCTGGCCGACCATTTGATAGAAATTCGGGAAATACAGGCTTTCTTTCATTACGGCATTTAGGTTCGGAGTGATCTCTTTGCCGTCGATCTTAAGTCCGATCAGAAAGTTCTGCAGCGATTCCATCTGGACGATAATCAGGTTCTTGCCCTTGGCCGCCCCCTGCAGCTTCGGATTTGCGGGAGCGCTGATTCCCTTGGCCTTATCAATGGATTCCTGTGTAATATCGCTAGCCTTCACCAGGTCGATTTTTTCTTGAGCGAAGATGGTATAGGCCTCATAATTGAGGATGCCCATCTCTTGCGCTTTCTTGATTTCATTCATGCTGGCTTTGTTCGGCAGCACATTGAACAGACACAGCGCCAGCGACGCAGCGAACAGAGCCGAGAATTTCCGGCTGCCGCGTCCCCGGTTAATTTGCTCTTTTTTGTAATTCCGGCCATTCCGATTAAAAAGAAAATAATATCCCAGCACGATGACATCGGCGAAAATAAGCAGATAATAAGGGTCCATCAGTGAAAATACGCTGTTGCGGACGGCGGTCACCTGATTGACCTGCTCAGCCGCATGATAGGTTACGATAACTCCGTAATATTTGAAATACATGATAGCCGCGAAAAAAATCGCCGTTACCAGCAGGTTAACCGTCATATAATAGCCAAGCTTGCGCTTAGACGCGAAACGCTCGATAATGCAGAATAACGCCCAGGCAAAGGGAATCTCGGTCAGCAGCGACTTCCACGGCAGCAGATTATCGAAGATCACCGCCCAGGCCAAATAGCTCTTAAGAATAAGCATGATGGTGAAAAAAATAAAAGGTTTAGTCAACCACCGTCTAACGTTAATAAATGACACGGCATCGCCTTCTTTCTGGATGCTAACCATCGTAACAAAATCCATTATGCCGTTATGTAAACGGAATGTCAAAACTAGAAATAATGCGATAAAAGGTAAAAAGCGGCATTTTTTGGTGACGCCAGCAAGAACAGCCGGAAAGTTGTGGAAAGGAGGGACTCGCCTTGTCTGCCGTCATAACCATTTCAGTAAGGACGCTTGTGGAGTATGTGTACCGCAGCGGCAGCCTTGAATCGGGCTTCCGCAGCGCCTCTTCCTTGGCAGAGGGAACGCGCATACACCAGCAGATTCAACAGCAGTATAAAGAAGACGACCGCAAGGAAGTGTACCTCAGCGCGGAAATTCCCTGCGATGGCCTGATTATCGCCGTCTTCGGGCGCTGCGACGGACTGCTGCTGTCTGCGGACGGGCGCCTTACCGTCGAGGAGATCAAGTCGACCGGAGCGCCGGAGCTGCCGGAGGAGGGCCGTGAGGTGCACTGGGCTCAGACTTTAATGTATGCGCATATGATTATTTTGGAACAGGATCTTCCAGATATCACGGTTAGGCTTACATATGTTCACAGCAGGACGGGGGAGCAGCGGAGCCTCGAGCGGCTCGTGTCCGCCGCAGAGGCGGCGGCTTTTGCGGGCGCTACGGCGGCGGCGTACGCCCCATATGCGGCCCTGCTGCTTCAGCATGGGGAGCGCAGGACCGAAAGCATCCGCAGGCTGGAGTTTCCGTTCCCGGCCTACAGGGAAGGGCAGCGGCGTTTGGCCGGCGCTGTCTATAAGTCCATCGCGGACGGTGTGAACCTGTTCGCTCAGGCTCCGACGGGTATCGGAAAGACGATGTCCGCCCTGTTTCCAGCGGTCAAGGCGATGGGAGAGGGCCTGCAGCGCGGGCTGTTCTACTTGACGGCCAAGACCGTCACGCGGCTGGCCGCGCAGGATGCCTTTGCCTTGATGTCCTCCGGGGGCCTCCATCTGCATGTGGTCACGATCACGGCTAAAGAAAAGGCCTGTTTCCGGGAGGAGGGGCTCTGCGGGCCGGACTATTGCCCGTTTGCCGACGGGTATTATGACCGGATCAACGGCGCGCTGATGGATATGCTGCGGAGCGAGACGCTGATGGACCGTAATGTTCTGGAACAATACGCCCGCAAGCATACGGTATGCCCGTTCGAGCTGTCGCTGGACGCGGCGTATGCAAGCGACGCTGTGATCTGCGATTACAATTATATTTTCGATCCCCGCATCAGTCTAAAGCGGCTCCCGGAGGAGCGGAAGAAGG
Organism: Paenibacillus durus; assembly: GCF_000756615.1. NCBI lineage: Bacteria > Bacillati > Bacillota > Bacilli > Caryophanales > Paenibacillaceae > Paenibacillus > Paenibacillus durus. Next base: position 5,613,002 of record NZ_CP009288.1, on the reverse strand, counting down.
ATACGGCGCTGCTTGTCGACGAAGCGCATAATCTGGTCGACCGCGGCCGGGAGATGTTCTCGGCGGGTCTGCGCAAAGCGCCGTTCCTCGCGCTGAAGCGCCGTTATAAGGGACAGAACCGCGCGCTCAGCGCCGCAGCGGGGGGCCTGAATGCCTTGTTCATCGCTCTGCGCAAAGAGTGCGAACCGGCTGGCTCGGGCAAATGGAGCGCATATCCCGGGGAACTGCCGGGCCTGCTGGAGGCGTTCGTGCAGGAGGCGGAGCGTGAACTGCTCGGCTCTGCTCCGGCGCTGCTTCTGGAAGGGGAACAGGAAGACGGGCTGCTTGACGCCTACTATGAGGCGCAGGCAATGCTGCGCGCCTGCAAGATGTATGACGAGCGCTATATCACTTATGCGGAAACGGAAAAAGGAGACGTCTTCCTGAAGCTGTTCAATCTGGACCCGTCGCATTTGCTGACGCAGTCCTCCAAGGGCTTCCGCAGCCGGATTTTCTTCTCAGCGACGCTGTCGCCTCTCCACTATTACCGGGAAATGTTAGGCGCGGGCGAGGACGACTACAGCCTCACGATTCCTTCTCCCTTCCGTAAAGAGCAGTGGCAAATCAGCATATTGCCGGTGTCGACGCGGTTTCGCGACCGGGATGATTCGCTTAAGCCGCTTACGGCGGCGCTGTCGGCGATGGTTGCCCGCAAAGGGAACTATCTGGTCTTTTTTCCATCCTACCAGTATTTGCAGAAAGTTTATGATGCTTTTTCCACCGCACTGCCCGGGGTTAGGACGCTGGTGCAGGGAAGCGGAATGAGTGAAGAGGAACGGGAGAGGTTTCTAGGAGCTTTTCGCCTTGGCAACGAGGAGACGCTGCTCGGATTTGCCGTGCTGGGCGGAATTTTCTCGGAAGGGGTTGATTTGCCCGGAGACCGGCTCGGCGGTGTGATGGTAGTCGGCGTCGGCCTGCCCCAGCTTGGACTGGAGCGCAACCTGCTAAGGGAATATTTCGGCGCTCAGGGCAAGAACGGATTTGATTACGCCTACGTGTATCCGGGTATGTGTAAGGTGCTGCAGGCGGGAGGGCGCCTCATTCGGAGTGAAAGCGATACCGGCGTGATCCTGCTGGCCGACGACCGCTTTTTGCAGCCCCCGTATTTATGGCTGCTGCCGGAGGAATGGAGAGACTACCGGATACTTGGATAAAGCAGTATAATTTCTTATATTTTGAAAAAGGATGACTGAGGAAACGGAGGGATCTAGAAATGACGCTTAACATCGCTATGGTGGGGACGGGGTGGTTCGCCAAGGTGCATGCCGACTTGCTGGCCGGTATGAAGGAAGTCAAGCTTCTGGCGGTCTGCGGTACCGGCAAAGACAAGGCTGAGGAAATGGCGCGGCACTATGCCGCTAAGGGATACGGGGATTTTGCGGAAATGCTGGACGCCCATAAGCTGGACGCCGTCTACATCTGCGTGCCGCCCGGGGCGCACGGCGCGATTGAGCGGACGCTGATTCGAAGAGGCATTCCTTTTTTCGTCGAGAAGCCCCTAGGGGTCAGCACGGAAATTCCGGCCAGTCTTCTGCAGGATATCGAGGAGAGCGGGCTTCTGACCTCCGTTGGCTATCATTTTCGTTATCAGGAGAACGTCAAGCGGCTACAAGGACTGCTAAAGGGCGATACAATCGGGATGGTTGTCGGCCAGTGGATGGGCAGCATGCCGGAAGCGGCATGGTGGCGCGATCAGGAGCGGTCCGGCGGACAATTCATCGAGCAGACGACACATATTGTGGATCTGCTGCGCTACCTGGCGGGTGATGTAACCGAGGTGTATGCGATGTTTGGCAGCCGGGTTATGCACGAGTAGCGGAGCGGCGTCAGCGTCGCAGATGTGGGAACGGTATCGCTGAAGCTCGCGAGCGGCATCGTGGCGAATATCTCCAATACCTGCGTCCTTCCTGGAGAGGTTGGCAAGGTCGGCCTCAGCTTCTACAATGACCGCGGGCTGCTTGACTGGAATCCGCAGCGTCTGCTGGAGGTGCGGGATGGGAACAGCACCGAATACCCCAGCAGCGGCAATCCCTACGTGTCGGAGAGCGAGGCGTTCCTCCATGCCGTCCGTACCGGCGACCGCAGCGGGATACTCAGCGACTACGCGGACGCCTACAAGACGCTGAAGGTCACCTGCGCGGCTTTGGAGTCGGCCCGCAAGGAAGTGCCGGTGAAACTGTAAGTTCGCAAAAAAAGACACTCCGCTTCAAGCATACTGCTTGAAACGGGTGTCTGCGGCCCAAGCCGGGGCGGCCTAGCGGAGGAAGACCGCGAGTAGAGCCGGCGTTACGCTAAGCGTAAACAGCGCAGTCAGGATCATCGCGATACTGGAAATGGTTCCGGTCAGCGAACTCAGCTCAAAGGCTTTGGAAGTGCCCATACCGTGCGCAGCGGTTCCCAGCGATACTCCGCGCGCAACTTCATTGTCAATGCGGAAGAGGCGAAGGACCGTCGGTCCCATCAGCGTGCCAAGTACGCCGGTCATAATGACGAATACGGCCGTAATGCTTGGTATGCCCCCAATGCTCTGCGAGATATTCATGGCGATCGGCGTAGTTACCGACCGGGGCACCAGGCTTGTTGCCAGATTGCTGCTGAGGTGCAGCCAATTGGCCAGAAGAACGGAGGATATAACCGCCATTACCGTACCTGACAGAACGCCTGCCGCAATCTCGGCGGCGTGCTTTTTGAGCACCTTGAAGTTCTTATGCAAAGGGATGGCAAAGGCAACAGTTGCCGGCTGAAGCAGGTCGGTGAGCCATTTGCCTCCCGCATTGTAGGAATCAAAGGATACGCCCGTCATCAGCAGGAAGCTGATAATTAGAAGCGGCGTAATGATCAGCGGTGACAAGTACATTTTCGTCTTGGCCGCGTAAATCCGTTTAGAGATCAGATAAACTCCGAGAGTCAGAACCAGAAACAGAAGTCCGGTCAGCATGATGTCTTCCCTCCTTGACTTTGAAGATAAGGACTGTCAGCAGTCCCGAACTGGTCATAACGATAAAAGTTCCAGCTAGTATGATCGCCAGTAAGCTGAGACCGTCCGTCTCAAGCAATGATGTGTATTTTATAACACCAATAGCGGAGGGAACAAAGAACAGCAGCAGCTCGGCCAGCAGCCAGGATGCCCCGGCTTCCACCCAGCCTAGCCGGATGACGCCGGTTTCCAGCAGGATGAATAACAGCACCATGCCGATAATGCTACCGGGAATCGGAAGATGTAACCAAGAGCTAAGTTTCCCCATTAATAGGGAGAATACGGTCAGCGCACCTACTTGCAGCATTCCAATCAATAGTTTTCTCATAAGGCCCGCCCCTTTCAAGCTATATTGAAATTTTACAACAATTATTTACATAGGTAAAATGAATATATCGAATGGATGATATTCATTTTATCTATATAGGAGGATTGACGCTTTGGATATCAGGCAGTTGCAGTATTTTGTGGAGGCGGCGCGGCTCAACAGCTTCTCCAAGGCGGCCAAGTCATTATATATAACCCAGCCCACTGTCAGCAAGATGATCCGGCAGATTGAGGAGGAACTCGGGGCGGATTTGTTCTACCGGGAGGGCAAGAGCATTAAGCTGACCGACGCGGGCGAGATTCTGCTCGCCAAAGCACAGAATATCGTTGAATCCTTCCATAGTCTTTCCTCCGAGCTGGACAGCCTGCGCAGCCTGAAGCAGGGCCATATCCGCATCGGCCTGCCGCCCATGGTGGGGGCCAACTTCTTTCCGGCGGTGATCGGCCGATTCCACCATAAATATCCGGACGTCACGATCCGGCTGTACGAGGACGGGGCGAAGAAAGTTGAAAATGATGTGGAGACCGGCGTGCTCGATATCGGCGTCGTTGTTCTTCCTGTCAGCGAAGACAAATTTCATATTTTCTCCTTTGCCGAAGAAAGATTGGAGCTGCTGGTCCCTTTCGGGCACCGGCTGGCAGGTCGAAGCTCGGTTCCTCTGGTAGAGCTGAAGGATGAAGAGTTTGTGCTGTTCCGCGAGGACTTCGCCCTGCATGACCGCGTGATCGCCGAATGCGTCAAATCGGGGTTCCAGCCCACGGTTGTATACGAGAGTGCCCAGTGGGATCTGATCGCCCAGATGGTGGCCGCCGGGCTGGGCATCGCGCTGCTGCCGCAGACGATCTGCCGCGACATGGACCGTTCACGCATCTCCATAATCACAATGACCGAGCCGGCCATCCCGTGGCAGCTTGGCATGATCTGGCGCAGAGACCGTTACCTGTCCTTTGCAGCCCGCGAGTGGATCGCTTTTGCCCAGGGCCTGCTAAAGGAGAGGTAACGGGCAGTCGGACGGTTAAGCGGTTATCATGAAAAAGTTGGATCATCGACATATTTTTCTTTTTCTGCAAAATATGTTTTTTTGGTATCATGAATTATAATAGAGTTTAAAGGTAATAGAGAGAAGGTGACGCAGTGCTGAGAGAATTCAGGGAAGAAGAATTGTCTATAACTATAGAAAGTCTCAGATGCGAACTGCTGGAGGTTGCCCAGGAGCGGAGTCTCAGCGACCGTACGGTTGTTGAGCTAAGCGAACGCCTCGACAGTTATATCTTGCTTGCGCAGAACAAAATGATGGAGAATCTTCGCACCCGCAAGAGCAGCAGCCGCCATAGGAGTGACGGCTCCAATTCGAGGAGAACGATGAATTAGCTTCGTTAATACCAATAATTCCAAGACCTTTTCGCCAGAACGGTGGAGGGTCTTTTTTAGTGTGTACCTCCCAATAACCGCTTAGCTATTTATGTGCCAAGTTTTAATAATGATAGCGATTACAAAGTTTGACAATGGACATGGGCGAAAATATAATTAGTATGCCTAAATAATAAACCATCTAATAATTAGCTGTGCTAATTAAATTAAACGGAAGACACCAAACATAGGAGGGACAACAATTGGGATAGAAGACGATAACAACAAAGTGCCTCACAAGCTGTTGTTCGCTTTACAGCAGTTGCATAAGGCGCATTGGACGCATTCAGCGGAAGGCAATAAACCCAGTGAGACTACATTAATGATATGCATCGCGCGAAATACCCATTTTGGAAAGCAGGGGCTCAAGGTGTCGGAAATTAGCCGCTTGCTGGGGCTGACGCCGCCGACAGTTACCCAGCTCCTCAACAGCCTCGAAGCCAAGGAGTTGGTATTCAGGCAGGCCGATCCGGAGGACCGGAGAGTGGTGCGCGTCAATTTGACCGAACGCGGCTGCGAGGTTGCGAAAAAGGCGAAAAAGCATAGGGACGAGATCTTAAGCAAGCTCGTGGATTATCTGGGCGAAGAAGACAGCGACCGGCTCGCGGACCTTCTTATTAAAGTTCACACCTTCGCCCAGGAGCATAGATGTGGTCTTGAACAGTTACCAACGAACGGAGATGAAAGCAATGATTAAGCTATTCAAACAATTAAAGCCTTTTTCGCTGCCGATTGCCGTAATTCTTCTGCTTGTATTTTTGCAGTCGATGGGCGATCTGTACCTCCCTACCTTGATGTCCGACATCGTAGACAGGGGGATTGTGCGGCAGGAGCAGGCTTATATCTGGAGAATCGGCGGATTCATGCTGCTGGTAGCTGGCGGCGGAGCGATCTGTTCCATTATTTCCAGCTTTTTGTCGGCTAAAGTAGCCATGGGCTTTGGGCGCAACACGCGTTCACGGGTATTCAGTCATGTGGAGAACTTTACGCTGACCGAATTTGACAAGCTGGGCACAGCCTCCCTTATTACGCGGACGACGAACGACATTACCCAGGTGCAGACAGTGCTGATGATGCTGCTACGGATGATGGTCGGAGCTCCAATGATGATGATTGGCGGCATTATTATGGCGGTGTCTGAAAATGCCAAGCTTTCGCTCGTTTTTGTCGTCGTCATACCGGTGCTCGCGCTGGCGATCGCTTACGTAGGGATTAAGGGGCTCCCGCTGTTCAAGGCGAACCAGCTCAAGCTGGATAATCTGAATCTGGTGCTGCGCGAGCATCTGATCGGCATTCGCGTCATCCGCTCCTTCAACCGGATTCAGCATGAGCAGAAGCGCTTCAGTGCGGCCAATAAAGACTTAACGGATACCGCTATCAAGGTCAACAAGATTATGGCTCTGCTAATGCCGATGATGATGTTCGTCATGAACTTTTCCATGATCGGCATTCTGTACTTCGGCGGCATGCGGATTGATAGCGGTGAACTTCAGGTCGGCTCGCTTATGGCGTTCATTCAATATGCCATGCAGATCATGTTCTCGCTTATTATGGTTTCCATGATGTTCGTGCTCATTCCGCGCGCTTCGGCTTCCGCCATTCGCATCAATGAAGTGCTTGATATGGTGCCGGAAATCACCGATCCCAAGGTCAACACCTCTCTGGCGAATCAGCCGCCCCAACCGGACCTTCACGGCTGTGTGGACTTCAAGAACGTTTCGTTCTCCTATCCGGGAGCGGAACAGCCGGCCTTGTCGGATATCAGCTTCAGCGCCCGTCCGGGAGAAGTGACGGCGATTATCGGCGGGACGGGCTCCGGCAAATCGACCTTGCTTAGCCTTATTCCCCGCTTCTACGATGTGGTTGAAGGCGAGGTGCTGGTCGACGGGGTTGATGTACGGAACCTGACCCAGGAAGAGCTCCGTGACAAGATCGGCTATGTGCCGCAGAAGGCAGTACTGTTCACCGGCACCGTGACAGAGAATATCAGGTACGGTATGAAAGAGGCTACAGATGAAGAGGTCCAGCATGCGGCCGAGGTCGCTCAGGCGCTGGATTTTGTATCCGAGATGAAAGACGGCTTTGATTCGGAAATCGCTCAAGGGGGCGGCAACATCTCCGGCGGACAGAAGCAGCGCCTTTCCATCGCGCGGGCGCTTGTGCGGAAGCCGGAAATCTATTTGTTCGACGACAGCTTCTCCGCGCTCGACTTTAAGACCGACGCCAAGCTTCGCGCCGCTCTCCGAGGGGAGACGCTTGAATCGACCGTGCTGATCGTCGCCCAGCGGGTCAGCACCGTTATGGATGCGGACCGGATTATCGTGCTGGAAGAAGGCCGGATTGCCGGTATCGGCAGCCACAGCGAACTGCTTGCAAGCAGCGATGTCTATCGTGAAATCGTAGCTTCGCAGCTGTCAGAGGAGGAAATCGCATGAGTGACAACCAACAGGAATACAAGCGTCCCGCCCAGCCGCCGGCACGGAGAGGAGGACCTGGAGGGTTCGGAGGGGGCGGCATGATGCTGCCCCCGGAAAAAGCCAGGGATTTCAAAAAAACGCTTCGGCGGCTGATCGGGTATTTACGCCCGAAGCAGATCCAATTGCTGGTCGTACTGATTACGGCCATCCTGAGTACGGTATTCAGCATTTATAGTCCTAAGGTTATGGGTTGGGTGACAACGGAGCTGTTCAAAGGTGCCATTGCCATGATGAAGGGCGTACCGGGAGCGGCGATCGATTTTGGCTATATTAATGAAATGTTGCTTCTTCTGGCCGGTTTGTATCTGCTGAGCGCCGTATTCGGCTACGTGCAGCAGTATGTTATGGCCGGTGTGGCGCAGAGCATCGTATTCAACATGCGTGAAGAGATCAACAGCAAGCTGGAGAGGCTGCCGCTGAAATATTTCGATTCCCGTACGCATGGGGAAATCTTAAGCCGCGCAACCAACGATGTCGACAATATCAGCACGACACTGCAGCAGAGCTTGACCCAGCTTATAACATCAGTCATTACGATTATCGGAATCATTGTCATGATGCTGACCATCAGCCCGTGGCTGACGCTCATTACGATCATTACGCTGCCGCTCAGCTTTGTGGCGATTATGGGCATCACCAAGCGTTCCCAATCGTATTTCGTCAGCCAGCAGAAATCGCTCGGCCAGCTGAACGGTCATGTCGAGGAAATGTATACGGGCCACCGGATCGTTAAGGCGTTCGGACGGGAGCGGGAGTCGCTCAAGGATTTCGACCGGATCAACGAGCAGCTCTACGAATCCGGCTGGCGCGCGCAGTTTATGTCCGGCATCATTATGCCGCTGATGATGTTCATCGGTAACCTGGGCTATGTGCTGGTCTGCGTGGTCGGCGGCATTTTTGTCACCAAGAAAATGATCGAGGTCGGCGACATCCAGGCGTTCATCCAATATTCGCGCCAGTTCATGATGCCGATTACTCAAACGGCCAACATCGCCAATATTATTCAGTCCACTATCGCTTCCGCAGAACGCGTATTCGAGCTGCTGGACGAGGAAGAGGAAGTGCCGGAAACGTCAGCAGGCTTGGCCGGGAAGACCGGGCCTGAAGAGGGAGCGGTTGAGTTCCGCCATGTGAAGTTCGGATACAAGGAAGATGCCATACTGATCGAAGATATGAATATTAAGGTCAAGCCGGGACAGACTATCGCGATTGTAGGGCCGACCGGAGCGGGCAAGACGACGCTAATCAACCTGCTGATGCGGTTCTACGAGCTGAGCGGCGGCGAGATTCTGATCGACGGGGTGGATATTACGGACATGAAGCGCAGCGAGCTCCGTGCCCGGTTCGGCATGGTGCTGCAGGATACGTGGCTCTTCAACGGCACGATCCGCGACAATATTGCATACGGACGCGAAGGCGCGACCGAGGCGGATGTGGTGCGGGCAGCCAGGGCGGCGCATGCCGACCATTTCATCCGCACGCTGCCGATGGGCTATGATACCGTGCTGAACGAAGAGGCCTCCAATATTTCGCAGGGCCAAAAACAGCTGCTGACCATCGCCCGCGCCATTCTGGCTGACCCGTCGATACTGATTCTGGACGAAGCTACAAGCAGTGTCGACACCCGGACGGAGGTGCAAATTCAAACGGCGATGAACACACTGATGCGAGGCAGAACCAGCTTTGTTATTGCCCACCGCCTATCGACCATCCGCGACGCCGATTTGATTCTCGTGATGAATCACGGCACCGTCATCGAGCAGGGCTCACACGAAGAACTGCTGTCACAAGGCGGATTCTACGCCGATCTGTATAACAGCCAGTTCTCGGACGGCGAGCTGTCGGATGCCGTCTAAGCGGGCTTCTTCGGGCCCCGGTCTGCCGACAGGCAGTAAAAAAAAGCGCAGAAACGCTCATCCCTGCAAGGGAAAGCGGTTCTGCGCTTTTTGCTGTCCGGTCGTCCGTTTTACTCTCCGGGAGTACGGCTGATAAGAAGCTCGTACTTGTCGAGTGAAGCGCCGAGAATCGATTCGTTGCCGCCTGCGCCCCGGTGGGAGTTTCGGAAGGCTTCACTGGAGGTCCAGCCTTTGAATGCTTCCTCGTTCTCCCACACCGTACAGATTTTCAGTTCTTCCACGCCTTCTTTGGCGCTGCCATGCCATACTTCCATGCGGACAAAGCCCGGCATATCCTGTACGCCGCCGGCGTAGGCGAACCGCTGGGCCAGCGCCGCTCCGGCGCCTTCCTTGACCTTAATCGTATTCGTGACTACGAGCATAGCTGCAAACCTCCCGCTAAGAATGGATGAAGGGCTTTAGGGTAAGAGTTTATTGCGGATTGGTTGTCCAGATGCCCGCCGTCTTGATGAATACGCGGTCCGGCAGCTTCAGCGCCGTCAGCGCGAGCTCGGCGACATCCTCGGGCTGCATCATCCGGTCTTCGTCGCCGATCGGCAGTCCCGCATTCACCGCCAGCGGGGTATTGACCGTGCTCGGTGTCAGCGCAGTAACACGGATGTTGAACTTGCGCACTTCCTGGAAGAGCGCCTCGGTCATGCCCATCAGGGCGAATTTGGACGCGCAGTAGGCGGAGCCTGTGGCAAAGCCGCGCTCTCCGGCTGTAGACGAGATGTTAATGATGCTGCCTGCTTTGTTCTCGATCATGGAAGGCAGCGCGGCACGGGTAACGTAGTAGACGCCGAACAGGTTGATGTCAATGTGACGCCTCCACTCTTCCGGGTCCATGTCTACCAGCGTGCCGAAGTTGGCGACGCCGGCGTTGTTGATCAGGACGTCAAACGTGCCGAGATCGTTCTGGATTGCGGCCACCGCCCGCTCGGCCTCTTCACGGACCGATACATCGGCGATGGCGATGCTGACTTTCACGTCGTATACTTCGGTAATGGAGGCTTTCAGAGCCTCCAAATCGGCGGCGGTCCGCGAGATCAATCCCAGATTGGCGCCTTCCTTGGCGAGCGCCAGGGCTAATGCTTTGCCGATGCCTTTGCCGGCGCCGGTAATGACTGCCGTTTTTCCTCTAAGTTCCATTTGTGTGTCATCGCTCCTTTAAATAATAAGTTACCTGCCCTTGTTAACCTGGCAAACGTCTAACTAGCTCTACAGGTCCGGTTTGGCCAGCGGCAGGGTCGCCGGTCCTTCAATTACTTCACCGTCATAGGAGTAACGGGAGCCGTGGCACGGGCAGTCCCAGGAGCGTTCGCTCCCGTTCCATTCACATTCGCAGCCCATATGCGTGCAGGTTCTGTCCACCAGATGAACCCCGCCTTCGGAGTCCCTGTACGCTCCGACCCTCTTTCCATCATGACGGACGATTCCGCCTTCGTCCAGCCCCAGGTCGTCAATTTTCTTAAGCGTGAACTCCATCTTGCCCGTGATAAGCTCCTTGGCGACATTGGCGTTCTGCACCAGAAGATTCTTGATGCCCGGATTGGCCTTGAACCGGGACGGATCGTAAAGCTCCGTATAGGGACTGCTTTTACGCTGAATCTGATCGGCAATCATCCGCGCCGCCAGCGTGCCGGCCGTCATTCCCCATTTGGCAAAGCCGGTGGCGACATAAATTTCCTTGTCTTTGGATATTTTGCCGATGTACGGGACCTGGTCGACCGTAATCAGATCCTGGGTGGACCAGCGGTAAGGAATCCGGCGGATGCCCAGAAGCTCTCCAGCGAAAACCTCCAGATTCTCATAATGTTTGATCGTGCAGCCGCTCTGTCCCGCCTTATGGCTCTCGCCGGCGGCAATGACCAGCCGTTTGCCTTCCCACTCGACCGCGCGGAGGGACCGCCGGGGCTCCCCGACGCTTAAGTACATGCCGCCTTCGTAGCCGGTTTCCGGCTCGAAAGCCAAACAGTACGCGCGGTCCGCATGCAGGCGCGCAAAATACATCTCTCCCCCGTCATAGAAGGGATAGTGAGAGGCCGATACGGCGTGGCGGCACTTGATGCGATGCTGTCCGTGTTCGGTAAAGAGCGTCAGGCCGCCCTCATTCTCGACGTCTCTACTGATCGTGGTGTGCTCATAGACGCTTCCGCCCTTGTCCAGAAAAGCCTCCAGGAGTCCCTTCAGATACGCAAGAGGATGGAAGCGGGCCTGTCCCGCAAGCTTGATTCCGCCTCCAATACGCATAGGCAGTGATACATGATCCACCCATTCCCCCGGCAGTCCAAGCTTGCGGTAAGCCTCGAATTCATCCTCCAGCCGTTTTAGCGTCTTTTTGTCGCCCGGATTGCAGTACACATAAGCATCCTCGCGTTCCAAGCCGCAGGATATGCCGAGCTTCTCCGCCGTTTCTACGATCCATTCCAGGCTCTCGCTGTTAGAACGGAAATAGGCCATGGCCTTATCCTCGCCAAAGCGCTTCGCCAGATCGCTGTAGATCAGGCCGTGCTGCGCCGTAATCTTGGCGGTTGTGAAGCCCGTTGTGCCGGTGAGCAGCTCGCTTCCTTCCAGCAGCGTTACCTTGAAGCCGGCGTCCGCCAGCAGATAAGCCGTGGTAATTCCTGTTATGCCGCCGCCTACTACGGCGACGCCGGTGACGTGGTCTTCGGCGAGCCGGGGAAAAGAGGGCAGCTCCGTCGTTCCTCTCCACAGCGATTCCGGCAGCTTGGGCAGACTGACCGGCCATTTGTTTTCTGGGTCCATCCCGTATTCCTCCCTATATTATACAGTCGTCATTTCAGTTATTACCACTGATCTGGTAAAAGAAACTTCGCTGCGAGGCCCATTCATACTGCAATCGGCCCAGCAGCTGCGACGTTAGGAGGTCTTTTTCCCGCTCAGTCAGTGGGTATAGGTTAGGATGAAAATCGACAAATGGCCCATTCCTCAGCCTTCCCCGTAAGTGTCGGCGGCACAAACCTTGTTTCTCCCCGAGTTCTTGGCTGCATACAGTGCCTTGTCCGCATATTGGCTAAGCAGGTCGCCGTCCGCATCCTGTATATTTTCCGGATAGGATGCGGCCCCGATGGATACGGTGAGATGGATCTTATTGCCAGAAGGCAGCAAAAAACGGTCATTCTCCACGGCGGACCGGATGCGTTCTCCGGCCTTTTGCGCCTGATGGAGCGGGCAGTCGGGCAGCAGGATCGTGAACTCTTCCCCGCCGTTGCGGGATACGATATCATAAGACCGGGAATGATTGCAGAGACGGCGGGCCAGCTGCTTCAGAACGGCGTCTCCCGCCGGATGGCCGTAGGTGTCGTTAATATTCTTGAAATGGTCGATGTCGATAAGTAGCAGCGACAGACTTTCCCCATGCCGCTCGGCCCGGGCCATCTCCGTGTCCAAATGGCGGTGGAACTGGTGCAAATTATTGAGATTAGTCAGGTAGTCCGTAGCGGCCCGCACTTCAAGCTGGGCATACAGATCGTTGGAACGTTGAATATATTCGGCTATATAATAAACGGCCAGTCCGGCGGCAAGAGTGACGCCAAGCTGCAGCGGAAAGAATTCCATGATGATTTTGAGGTCTCCCAGACTGATAATAAATCCCGCGAGGCAGATCGCCATACTAATCAAGTTTCCGACCATTACCTTGCGCATTCGCGACCAGCGGAGTACGGAAATCCAGCTGCAGCAGAGACCGATAAGCACCAGGGAGACGAACGCCGATACCGAAGTATCGACCAAACCATAGATAAGTACCCGGCTTAAGGCTAAGACCGCCGCACAAATTATGGCGGGGAGCCAGCCGATATAGGCGGATACAATAACAATCGTCAAATGACGGAGATTGGCGTAGATGCCCGGCCCAACCGGAAAGGAATATTCCATCAGAATCATGCCAAACAATCCGAAGAGCAGTCCGATGCCAATGCTGGTGACCGAGCTGGTGTGACGGCCGATGACGGCGTACTTTTTGGACAACATGCCCGACAGGAACAGAAAAGCAACAAGTATACAAAAGTTGGCAAACAGGCTGTTAATCATATTTATTATCATCATGACAGTATCAGGAGCTCCTTGGATGAAGTGGCCGTTTCCAATTGCGGCTCTCGCTTATTTTATCTGAAAAATGCTGAAGAATGTTGCAGAAAATTGTCGAAAACAATCGAATTTTTAGCAACAATTACGATCCTCAAACAACCGGGAAGTCTTTTTCGAGCTTGAGATCAGAATATTGACCGGAATACCTCAACGATTTATACTTGATCTAAAAATAAAGTAAGGATGATCGAAGTGAGACATCTCAATCTGACTTCCCAACGCCAAGCCGTCTACGATATTGTCCGCGAATCGCATGACCATCCGACCGCAGCGGAGGTTATGAACCGTCTGGTGGAGAAGGGGCATAATCTTGCCTACGGTACAGTCTACAATTCCCTTCGTTATCTCGCGGATAAACAATTGATCAGAGAATTGAAGCTGGGCGAGGCCGCCAGCCGTTACGATGCGAGAATGGACGACCACCAGCATATCATCTGCGAGCGATGCGGAGCGGTGGATGAAGTGATGAGTCATGTGCCGGAGCAGTGGATGGAGGCCGTCGCTAAAGAAACCGGTTATACCATCGGGCATGCGCATGTTGTCTTTGGAGGCATCTGTTCCGCTTGCCAGAATAAGGCTGTTAATTGAGCCGATGAAGTAATCGTTAAACGTCCGCCCTAGTGTCAGGGCAAAGAGTAAATAGGGCTTTTCCGGTCCGCCAGGCCGAGAAGCCCTATTTGTGTCCGTTTATGGATCAGCTGGATATTTTTATGGGGGATTCCCGGAGAAACAGTAGAATTATAGCTAATGATTGCCGATATATCATAATATTACTCAACTCTTTGCCGCCTAATTTATCCAGTTGAATGGAGGAACAGACAAAATGCCTAAGAAAGCCAAGGCCGGCTTGACTCTGCGCACAAGATTAATTGCCACTTATTTGATTGTATTGATGGTACCCGGTATCATCATTGGAATGCTTACCTACCGGACTGCCAGCAGCGCGGTAACGGATCAGCTTATCAACAATGCACAGGAAAGTGCTGCGGCTGTCAATGAGATTGTCAATTCGAATATCCAGTCCAAAATAAATGACGTAAATTACTTTGTCGATGCCATCTCCTCAATCTCGGCCAATAGCGAGACGATCGAAGAAGATTACGCCGAATTGAAAAAAAGAGTGAAGGAATATGCGGCGTTGCATCCCGATGTGCTGGAGGTATACGTAACGACAACAGCGGGCCAAGTTATAAAAGCCTCCGATACCACTGCGCCCAGCGGATACGACCCTCGCCTTGAGGATGCTTATGTTAACGCCGTTAAAAAAGGAAAGGGTGCGGTGATATCGCCGGTTTTTAATAACGCAAATAACGAGACGGTTGTCTCCATATCCTCTATGCTCAAAGACGGAAATGGCGTATTTGTTATTCAATTGAATTTGAAGCAGCTCGCGGGCCTGGTCGATCTAAAGGTCGGCAAGAAAGGTTATATCATGATTGTGGACGGCGGCAAAAGGTTCGTGGTGCATCCCACGGAACCCCTCGGACAGGTATCTTCCCGGGATTTTATAAAAAAAATGTTCGAGAAGGACTCCGATACGTTCGAATATACCTTTAATGGCGAGGAGAAAAGCCTCACATACATGGTTAATAAGCTGACCGGATGGAGAATCGCCGGCACAATCAATACCAGTGAAATTAGCAGCGCGTCGGACGGCATCCGCAGCACTGCCCTTCTCGTCATTTTCGTTTCCTTACTGCTTGGGCTGGTTCCGATTTTCTTTGTCATACGTTCCCTGCTCTTGCCTCTAAGCAGACTCAGCAAAGCGACGGAAGTTGTCAGCAAGGGGGATTTGTCCCAGGATATCGGTTCCTTCGAACGGGATGAAATCGGCCAACTGGCCTCCAATTTCAAAACGATGGTCGCAAGTCTCAGGGAGATGATACTTGGCGTTCAGGAAATGACCGACAATGTATCATCCTCGGCGGCCGAACTGACGGCCGGGGCCGAGCAGACGACCAAGGCGATCGAGCATGTGACCATTGCCATTCAGGAAGTGGCTTCCGGCAGCGAGCAGCAGGTTAAGAGTATAAACCAAGGTATTGAAGGCACGCTCGCGACTGCCGCAGAGGTAAAGAGCATTTCCGCCAATATGGATGAAGTATCGGTGATGATGGATAAATCTACCCGCTCAGCGGCGGAGGGCAATGATTCAGTCATTCAGGTCGTTGATAAAATCAATGCCATCCACGAGACGGTTGAGGAGCTGGGAGCCGTCATCGACAAGCTGAATGAACGCAGCGGCCGCATCGTAGGAATTGTTGGCATCATTACGGGTATTGCCCGGCAGACGAATCTGCTGGCGCTTAACGCTTCCATCGAGGCCGCAAGAGCCGGGGAGCAAGGCCGCGGCTTCGCAGTCGTCGCGGCGGAGGTTCGCAAGCTGGCCGAGGAATCCGAGAAATCGGCCAGTCAAATTTCGGAGGTTATTTCTTCCATTCACAGCGAAGTGAAGGCAGCAATAGAAACGATGAACAATGCCAAAGAGAAAGTCTCCGAAGGGATTATGGCCGTCGATACGACCGGTCGTTCCTTCTCGCGGATCCGCAGGGCGGTTAAGGGAGCGGCGGAAAAAATCGAAGCGATGGGCGCAGGGGTTCGTACCCTGTCGCAGGAAGCGGGCGGCATGGAGCAGGCGATGGAAGTTATCCGCATCATCTCCCAGGAAACCTCTGCTAATACAGAGACGATTTCGGCCGCAGCGCAGCAGCAGCTCGCCTCGGTTGAAGAAATCGCTTCGTCATCGTCGGATCTCAGCCGTCTGGCCGACGAACTGCAAGATCTGGTCAGCCGCTTCAAGCTGTATGATTCCGCTGCCGCCGATAAGCTTAACGAAGAACCGGCAGAGACCGGGAATGAATCGGCGGAAGAGGAAGGTCAAGCCGGGATAGCCAGCTAGAGCTTTCTTTTTGAGTCTCCTTGCAAGTATACTGTTAGGCAAGAAGCAAGGAGAGAAAAAGGGAGGCAGCATCATGGCAGATCAATTAACAGGCATCACCGTCGCCCTTGCCGGTCCGCGCAAATCGGAGGAACTGGCGAAGCTGGTAAGCAATATGGGAGGCACAGCGCTGCTGCGGCCCGCTCAGGGCACCGTGTTTCTGGACGGCGAAGAGCTTCGTCAAGCGCTGGAGTCTTGGACCCGTAATCCTCCCGACTGGACGATTCTGACAACGGGCATGGGACTGGATGCGCTATTCGGGGCGGCGGGCAGCATGGGAATCGAGGGGCGCCTGCAGGAAGTTCTGGCAAGCTCAATGATCGCGGCACGGGGTTACAAGACCGTAAACGCGCTGAAGAAAAGAGGGCTTATCCCGGATGTCCGAGACGATGACGGAAGCACGGCCGGTCTCATCCGGGGCCTTGCGTCCTTCGATCTCCGGGGCAAGGAGGTTATTCTTCAACTGCACGGCGATCCCGCCCCGCGGCTGAACGCCTGGCTCGAAGAAGCCGGCGCGGCGGTTCGGCAGGTGCTGCCTTATCGGCATATGCCTCCGAAGCAGGAGGATCTTGAGCTGTTATTGACTGAGATAACGGAGGAGAAACTCGATGCCGTTGCGTTCACCAGCGCGCCGCAGATACGCTTTCTGGCCGAATACGCTCTTGGCTGCGGCAAGCTGCAGGCGATGATTCACGCTTTTGAGACCGGAGTGCTTGCGGTTTCGGTGGGCCGGATTACGTCCGATGCGCTGAAGGAGGCGGGGGTGAACCGGATCATCATGCCGGAGCAGGAACGGATGGGCAGCATGATCGTGGAGCTTGGCCGCTATTTGGCCGCCCGGAGCTAACCGGACCAAGCCGGACCAAGCCTGCTATGCCAAAGCGAACAAGAGCATTTCCGCACCCAAACCCGGCGGGAATGCTCTTTTTATATGCGGACGGGTCCGGCGGAAGCGGTGTGCCGTTTCCTTGAATGGACATCCGGCATCATTTTCCTTAAAATATAGGCAGTATGAATGGATCGACTACGATATTTAAAACGGGGAGGCCCTTATGGATAAAAGAAAATGTCTGCTAATCGGCGAATACACACATCCGAGGTTCCATCCGCTTCAGGGTGTGGATAAGCAAATTAGCCATATATTAAACGATTTAATGACCGTCCAGTGTACGGAAAATAAAAAAATGCTGCTGAGCGAAAATTTGAGCGGCTACGATTTGTGCATCGCCTATAACGAGCTGTGGAATGAATCGGTCTCTCCGCAGCAGACGGCAGGACTGCTGAGCTATGTCGCCGGCGGCGGCGGACTCATCGTTCTGCATACTGGTGTGTCCCTTGGAAACCGGAATGAGCTTGCCCAATTGATCGGTGCCAGATTTGCCGGGCATCCACCTTACGGACCGCTCGAATTCCGCACGCGCGAGCATGACATAACGGAAGGGGTCGAGAGCTTTGCGCTGGAAGAAGAGCCGTACCACTACGAGTTCGACCCGTTCACGGAGAAGACGGTGCTGCTCGAATTCGAAGCGGGCGGACAGTGGTGGCCGGCAGGCTGGTGCCACAGTTATGGCCTTGGACGGGTTGTTTATCTGATGCCGGGACATCATGAGCCGACGTTCCGCCATCCGGCAGTACACACCCTGCTGCTGCAAGCCGCCACATGGGCGGCCCGAATCCCGCTCCGGAAGTAGAAAATCTTCCTTTTGTGCGCCCCCGCCCGGTAAGGTATAATCTAATCGTTGCCTGATGCCTTCAGCAAAACGGAATCCAAGGAGGAAGAGACTATGAGCGATTTATTAAAAAAAGCGATCTCTTTAGGAGTGGGAATCACCGTTGTCAGTAAGGAAAAGGTGGAGAAGGTCGTTGATGAGCTGGTCAAGCGGGGCGAAGTCGCTCCCTCGGAATCCAAGGCGCTGGTCGACCGGCTGATCGAGCGGGGCGAGGAAGAACGGAGCGTGTTTAAATCGGCGATTCAGGAGCAGGTGCAGCGCGTGCTTAAAGACTTGAACGTTCCGGCAAAAAGCGACATCTCCGCTTTGGAGGAACGGATAGCCGTTCTGGAGCAGCGTTTGGCTGAACTGGAAGGCTTATCCCGAGAAGGAACGCAGCCGGTGGAAGAAATCGCACCGGATACGCATACAGATTAAAATGGTCCGGATTAGACATGCCGGACGTTACCGTTCCATCGCCATGGCGCTGATGCGCCATGGCTTCGGCTTTATGGTGGAAGAACTGGGGCTGTACCGCGTGTTGTCGCTTCCGCGCCGTCTGGGAACGCAGGAAGTGCAGCACCCCAGCCGGACGCTGGGTGAGCGGATCAGGCTGGTGCTGGAAGATTTAGGGCCGACCTTTGTCAAGCTGGGCCAGGTTGCCAGCACGCGCTCGGACCTGCTTCCGGAATCGATCATTAATGAATTGGTAAAGCTCCAGGATCATGTGCCTCCTTTCCCGGTGGAAATAGCCATGAATATTCTGGAACAAGAGCTGGATCAGCCGATCAGCGAGATCTTGAATTCTTTTGAAGAGACGCCGCTCGCCGCTGCATCCATCGGGCAGGTCCATCGCGGCGTTCTGCTTAGCGGGCAGCCGGTGGCAATCAAAATTCAGCGGCCTGGCGTGATGCGCATGATGAGCCGCGATCTGGAAATTCTCCGCGATCTGACGGCGCTTGCCGAGAGGCGGCTCGGTTGGGCGAGGCAGTACAGTCTCTCCCGGATGGCGGAGGAGTTCTCCAGATCGCTGATGAACGAGCTGGACTACAGCCAGGAGGGCAGGAGCGCCGAGAGAATCGCGCAGCACCTTGAAGATAACAAATCGGTCTATATTCCGGCGATTTACTGGGACTATACTTCCTCTCGCGTGCTGACGATGGAGTTTGTCGAAGGGATTACACTGAATCGGCGCGAAGCGCTGCTGAGCAGGGGCGTCAACCTCAAGGATACCGCCGAGCGTCTGGTGGATATAATGCTGAGGCAGATTTTTATCGACGGCTTCTTTCATGCCGATCCCCATCCCGGCAACGTGATGATGACGGATGGCGGAAAGCTCGCGCTGATTGATTTCGGCATGGTCGGCAGGCTGAGCGAGGAGACAAGGGATCATTTGTCGAGCCTCATTATCGCCCTGATGCGCAAAAATACGGAAGCCATGGTACGGGCGATTTTGCGCCTTGGCGTCATTCCGGAGGATGCGGATCAGTCCGCGCTCTATGAGGATATGGACCGGCTGAGAGAGGAATACTATGGCGTCCCGTTCAGCCAGGTTAGCATCGGGAAGGCACTGAATGATTTGTTCGCCGTTGCCCGGCGCCATCGTCTGGCGATTCCGCCCGATCTGGCGATGCTGGGAAAGACGATGCTGACTCTGGAAGGGGTCGTGGGCAATTTGGACCCTTCCTTCAGCATCATTCAAATGGCGGAGCCTTTTGGCAGGCAGCTCGTGAAGCAGCGCTTCAGCAGCAGCCGGCTGCAGCGCAAGCTGTGGGGCGGAGTTGCGGAGCTTGCCGAAAGCCTCGTAGAGCTGCCTGGACAAGCCCGGAAGCTGTCTGCGCTGATCAGCAAGGGCAGGCTGAAAGTGGAGGTCGGCGTGCCCGAACTGCAAAGCCTGCTTCGCAAGCTGGACCGGATTGGCAACCGGCTCTCCTTCAGCATAGTGCTGCTTGCCTTCAGCATTATTATGGTCGGGCTGATTATCGGCTCCTCGCTGCGCCGGGAGCCGTCCGTGCTGTGGAATTTCCCCACCGTCGAAATCGGCTCGGTGGTTGCGCTGTTTATGTTTATCTGGCTGCTGTACTCGATTTTCAAATCGGGGCGGTTTTAGAGCAGGAGGATTAAGGCGGCAGGGATTACGGTTAAAATAGGAAGAACCAAGGACGGAAGAACTCCTGCCGGAGCTCTTCCGCTTTTAATGTACAGGTTTGCTTCAGGGGCCGGAAGGATGCTTCAGGAGCGAATTCATATGCTTTTTAGTACAAGGAGCTTTAGTCCGACACGGCGCGAATCCTGCGCTGAATACTTGGAAATGACGAGGTGATGAAATTGCCGGGCTTTAAAGAATTGGGAGTTTCGGAGGCGCTGACTGCGCTTCTTAAGGGGAATGGCATTGCACAGCCTACCCCGGTACAGGCGGAGGCGATTCCGCCGCTTGTGCAGGGTCTGGATGTCATCGCAAGAGCAAAGACGGGCACGGGCAAGACGCTGGCTTTTCTGCTGCCGATACTGGATAAAATCAGACCGGACCGTCCTTTTCCGCAGGCGCTGATCATGGCGCCCACAAGGGAGCTGGCGCTCCAGATCACGGAGGAAGCACGGAAGCTTACGAGCCAGAGCGATATCAAGATCCTGGCGGTATACGGCGGACAGGACGTGGAGAAGCAGCTGCGCAAGCTGGAAGGCGGCAGGCATCTCATTATCGGCACGCCGGGCAGGCTGCTGGACCATATGCGCCGCGAGACACTGGCTTTGGGCGGAGTAAATATGCTGGTGCTCGACGAAGCGGATCAGATGCTGCATATGGGCTTTCTGGACGAAGTGGAGAGTATTATTACGGCGATCCCATCGCGGCGGCAGACGATGCTGTTCTCGGCGACTATGCCGGACCCGATCAAGCAGCTTGCGGCCAGCTATATGAAACAGCCGCTCGACATTGTGATCAAGAGCGGTTCGCCGATTCCGCTGGACAATATCCGCCAGCAGGTCGTCGAATGTACCGACCGCGCCAAGGAAGAGGCGCTTAAGGCGCTGATCGAACGGGACCGGCCGTATTTGGCCATTATTTTCTGCCGGACGAAGCGCCGGGTGTCGAAGCTGAGCGACGCTCTGCGGGAAGCGGGCTACGACTGCGACGAGCTTCACGGCGACCTGTCGCAGAACAAGCGCGAGGCGGTCATGAAGACGTTCCGGGAGGCGAAGCTTCAGCTTCTCGTCGCTACGGATGTTGCCGCACGCGGCCTTGACGTGGAAGGGGTAACCCATGTCTTCAACTACGATATGCCGCTGGACGTGGACAGCTACATTCACCGCATCGGCCGGACAGGCCGGGCAGGAGGCAAAGGGCTTGCGATCACCTTCGCCTCGCCGCGTGACCGCGCCGGGCTGGAGATGATCGAGCGCGGCATTTCGCAGCGGCTGGAACGCCGCCGCTATGAGCAGGGCGAATTCGTCACGGGCACGGGCGGCGGCGCCCGCGCGGGCGGGACTCGCGAGGCCGCGCGGACCGGGCGCGGGCCGGGACCAGGCGGCGCGCGGACGAGCGGCCGCGGCAAGGATGCGGGCGGCCGGAGCCGGGACGCCGAGCGGGGACGGCGGAGCCGCCAGGATGGCGCGGCTCCGGATAAACGCGCCGCGCACGGCGGCCGTGGGCCGTCGCAGGGCAAGCCGTCCTCTGGCGGCGGACCATCGCAGGGCAGACCGCCCTCTGGCGGCGGACAGACCCGCAGCGGCAGCAGGCACGGCGGAGCCGGCACAGCCGCCTCCGGTCATGGCGGCCGGGGCGGCAGCGGACGGAGCGGGCGAAGCGGCGAGGCGGGCCGTAAAGGCGGCAGACGGGGCAGATAAGCGAGGCCGCTTGGCTGTGCCGGGCTGTTAACGACCGGCTGAGATAACGACAGCCTGGAAGGAATTGCACTGGGGGCGGCTGCAACATTTGCCGCCCTAGGCTTGTCTATATGGATATACTTCAGCAATACCTGTTACAAGGAGGAAAGCAGCATGCGCAAAAACTTATGGATTCCTCTCCTGTTCCTGGCCGTCATCGCCGTCGGCTGGGGAATAGGGAAATATACATCGCCGGCCCGATCTATTGGCGGAGGGGCCGCATCCGTTAATCAGCCGGACCTTAATGGTGCAGCGGCGCAGCCCCCGGGTGAATCCCCGGCTCCGTCCACTTCCCCGGAGGGGCAGAGCGGCGGAGGGACGCAGTCTGCTGGCGAATCGCCGGCTCCGTCGGCGCAGGGCGGCGGTGAGGCCCAGCTTGCGGCGACGGAGCCGGACAGCATCGGCGTCATGGTGAACAAGCAGTACGGGCTGCCCGATAACTACAAGCCGGCCGATCTGGTGTATCCAAATGTTCCGTTCATCTTCAAGGAAAAGATCGAAAAGCGGATGATGCGCAAGGAAGCGGCTCATGCGCTTGAGGAAATGTTCGCGGGCGCCAAGCGGGACGGCGTGTATTTGGCGGGGGTTTCCGCCTATCGCTCCGAGAAGACGCAGCAGGGCCTGTTCAACGGCTATGCGGAGCGGGACGGAGAGGAAAAAGCGAGCATTTACAGCGCCGTTCCCGGACACAGCGAGCATCAGACGGGCCTGGCGATCGATCTTTCCGGCACTGACGGCAAATGCGCGGCGGAGAGCTGTTTTGCCGGGACGAAGGAAGCGAACTGGCTGGCGCAGCATGCGCCGGAGTATGGCTACATCATCCGTTATCCTAAAGGCAAGGAAGCCTTCACGGGTTATATGTACGAGCCTTGGCATGTACGGTACGTAGGTAAGGAAGCCGCCCGTGCCATCGCTGAACAAGGCATTTCTCTGGAGGAATATTACAGCGCTGTGCCAGTATCCAAATAAGGTTTGACCTTGATTCACCTTTACCCGGTCCGGTTAATTAGTGTAAAACCGCTATTAACGCTAAAGGAGGCTGGCGACATGTCCGAGCATAACCATGTTGTAAGCAAAGACGGTGGCGTAGCAATCGGACTGGTGAAGGAAACACTCAATCGGATCGAACCCGGGCAAAGGGAAGAAATCTTGAGCAATTTCGACGCATTCCGTACTTACTTAAGCAAGCGGATTCAATTGGCTAGAAAAATCGGCTTCGGCGAGGCGCAGTTAGCTCAGGCGGCGGAGAAGGTGGCGGACTACCTGGCGGCCTATGAGGAACCGCGCAACAGTGAGGAAATGCTGCTTCTGGAGCTGTGGAGGGTCGGAAGCAAAGAGGAGCGCAGCAAGCTTGCCTCCATGCTGGTTAAGCTGGCGTTGTCCGAACGGGTCTAAGGAAAAGGAGAATCAAGTTTTCAACCCTCTTCGGCTAGCCGAGGAGGGTTTTTTGAGGTCTTGGACCTGAAGCAATAAATACATAACAAGCGAATTTGAAGAAAAGACGGCTGCAGCCTTTTGCAAGGAGTCAGTCGTCTGTTTCACGGAAAGGGTGTCTGTCTATGATTAAGCTCAGTGTGCTTGACCAGTCGCCAGTGTCGGAGGGCAGCACGCCGGCCGAGGCGCTTGCGCAGACCGCCATCCTGGCTCAGGAGGCCGAAAAGCTGGGCTATTCCCGCTTCTGGGTGGCCGAGCATCATTTTGCGTCCGGTCTTGCCGGGTCAAGCCCGGAGGTGCTCGTCGCGCATTTGGCTGCCGTTACCTCCTCGATCCGAATCGGCTCGGGCGGTATCCTCCTTCCTCACTATAGCGCATATAAGGTCGCGGAGAATTTTCGCGTGCTGGAGGCTCTATATCCCGGGCGGATTGACCTTGGGATCGGCCGGGCTGCCGGCGGAGGCGCTCTTGCCGTCCGGGCCTTGCAGGAATATGGAAAGGCGGCCCCGGACAATTTTTCCATGCAGGTCAAGGATCTGATAGCTTATCTGCATGACGGGGCAGATGTGCATCACCGGTTTGCGGGGCTGCAAGCGATGCCAACCGGCAGTTCAGCGCCGGAGATTTGGCTGCTCGGTTCAAGCAAGGACAGCGCATTATTGGCCGCCGGGCTTGGAACGGGATTTGCTTTTGCCCGCTTTATTAACGCTCATGATGGCGAGGAGGCGATGGCATCCTACCGCAGCCGTTTTTGCCCATCGCCATTGTCACTGAAGCCCCAGGGAATGTTCGCCGTGTTCGCGGCCTGCGCGGAGACAACGGAAGAGGCGGACCGGCTCGCCTCAAGTATGGACCTCTCGGCGGTTCTGCTGGACAAGACGCATGTGTCTGCGCCGACCCCCTCCGTGGAGCACGCGCTGTCCTATCCGTATACGCCTTACGAAAAGCATATCGTCCAGGAGAACCGCAGATCCCTGCTGGTCGGCTCCCCGGAAGAGATTAGAGATCAGCTGCATGACCTCTGCGCGCGGTCCGGCTGCGAGGAAGTGATGATCGGCACTGTGATGCACCGCTTTTCGGATAAGCTGAAGTCGTATCGGCTGATCGCAGAAGCCTGCGGGCTGACCCCGCGTATGTCTCCGTCCTGACAGCCGTCCTGCCGCCTTTCCACTGTTGAAATTCGCCAAATATAAGGTAAGATGGGAAGGAAACGTAAAAACACGGCTCCGGTCGGTAGTCCGGACGCATGAAAGCGGCGCGGCGAGAGGTATGCATATCGTGCCGCCGCCGCCAATACCTCCATGTCGGTAATTGTGCACCCGCGGCGAAGCCTTCCGGAACATGGGTCTGCCCTTACCGGAAGGCTTTTTTCATCGTATGGAGTTCATTAGAGAACGGGATAAAGCCTGAAAATAAGGCTTGACGCTTCCCAAAGACCTTGTATCCTGTAATAAGAGCTTAATGTACGGCATGCTGATGAAATAGGATGGCTGGCGGACAGGTTTAGGATATTATGTTTCAGGGGGTTAGTATACTGTCATGAAGTTAATTACGGAAGTTGCGGCAGAGACGGGAATTCATGAAGAACATTTGGAATTGTATGGCAAATATAAGGCCAAGCTGGCTCCATCCCTGTGGGATGAGATCAAGGGCCGTCCGGACGGCAAGCTGGTGCTGGTCACCGCAATCAACCCAACCCCTGCGGGGGAAGGCAAGACGCTGACGACGATCGGCCTGGCGCAGGCCATGAACAGAGCAGGAGTCAAGACAGTGGCTGCGCTGCGGGAACCGTCGCTTGGCCCTTGTCTTGGCATGAAAGGCGGAGCTACGGGCAGCGGAAAAGCGCAGATTATTCCGGCTGACGAGATCAATCTGCATTTTACGGGCGATATTCATGCAGTGACGTCGGCCCATAATTTGCTGTCGGCCATGATTGACAATCATATATTCCAGGGCAATGAGCTCGGGCTGGACCCGCAGAAGATCGTATGGAAACGGGTTATGGACATGAATGACCGCAGTCTGCGCAGCATCGTGACAGGGCTTGGCGACGGCAACGGGACGGTCCGGGAGAGCGGATTTCTGATCACCACCGCCTCCGAAATCATGGCCGTGCTGTGTCTGTGCAATAATCTGGCCGATTTGCGGGAGCGCCTTGGCCGGATGCTGATCGGCTATGATCGCGAAGGGAAGCCGGTAACGGCGGGCAGTCTGAAAGCGGTGGACGCCATGACCGCCCTGCTGAAAGAGGCGATTAAACCGAATCTGGTGCAGACGCTGGAGGGAACGCCGGTCATCGTGCACGGCGGACCGTTTGCCAATATCGCACATGGCTGCAGCAGTGTGATCGGCACCCGTTACGCGCTGAAGCTTAGCGAAGTTGTCGTGACGGAAGCAGGCTTCGGCGCCGATCTCGGAGCGGAGAAATTCATGGACATCAAATGCCGGCAGGCAGGCCTTAAGCCTTCCGCTGCCGTACTGGTCGTTACGGTGAAATCGCTGAAGTATAACGGCGGTGTCCCTAAGAGTGAGCTGTATGCCGGGAACCGGGCTGCGCTGATTGCCGGACTTTCCAATATGCAGCGGCATATCAAGAATTTGCGGAAATTCGGCGTCCCGGTGCTGGTGGCTCTCAATCATTTTGAAGGCGACAGCCAAGCGGAGATTCAGGAAGTGCTGGCGGCCTGCCGACGTCTGAATGTGCCTGCCGCGATTTCCAAGGCCTGGGCCGAGGGCGGCGCCGGAGGGCTGGAATTGGCCACCGCACTCAAGAAGCTGTTGTCCGGCTCGGATACTTCCGCTTATGCGCCGCTGTACAAAGACAATCTGGACATCCCGTCCAAGATCGGCAAAATCGTCAAAGAAATTTACCACGGCGCCGATGTCGCCTTCAGTCCGGCGGCCAAACGCAGTCTGGCGCTGATCGAAAGGCTGGGCTTAAGCCATCTGCAGGTATGCATGGCCAAGACCCCTTATTCCTTCTCCGACCAGCCGCGCCTGCTTGGAGCGCCCGAGGGCTTCACTGTTCAGGTTCGCGACATAACGCTCTCGCTGGGAGCGGGATTTGCCGTTGTGATTACCGGCAGCATTGTGACAATGCCGGGACTGCCGGCCAAGCCTGCCGCCGAGGGCCTGCAGATTGACAGGGAAGGAACACTGATCGGCCTTTTATAATATAAAATTTTTAAGTTTTTAGTAAAATTTACAGCCCCCGGGTTCGCCAGCGAATCCGGGGGTTATTTTTTTGAAGATCGCTTAAAGAGTTGTACACACGGATACCGACCGGCTGCTTCGGCTGTCACTGACATAATGAGCGGGCAAGCGGGCAAAACTAATACGGACTTTTTCCGAAATTGAATATTTTAAATTGTGAACAATCTGTTAAAAAACGGAAAAAAGATTGAAATGTGATTATTATCACAATATAATAATGGCATTAAGTGAAATAAGTCACAGTCACTTAATATTCCTTAAAAAAAGAGAATTTTTAAAAATGGAGGAGGAAGAAATCATGAAAGTAGCTGTTATTGGGTGTACCCACGCAGGAACCGCCGCTATTGTCAATACCGCCCAGCTGTACCCGGAAGCCGAAATTACCGTGTATGAGCGAAATGACAACATTTCGTTCTTGTCCTGTGGCATTGCGCTTTATGTCGGAGGCGTTGTGAAGGACCCGCAGGGGTTGTTCTATTCGTCCCCGGAGAAGCTGGCCGAGCTTGGAGTCAAGACCAATATGCGCCATGAGGTTGTCTCCGTTAATACGAAGAACAAAACGCTGCGCGCCCGCGACCTAAGCACAGGCAAGGAATTCGACGACACCTACGACAAGCTGATTGTAACGACAGGGTCTTGGCCCATTATGCCGAAGCTTGAGGGAATTGAACTTGATAACATTGTGCTTTCGAAAAACTTCCAACATTCCAATACGATTATCGAAAAAGCTCAGCACGCCAAGCAGATCGCAGTTGTTGGAGCAGGCTACATCGGCGTCGAACTGGTCGAGGCATTCCAGCTTAACGGTAAAAAGGTTACATTGATCGACGCCGAGACGCGCATTCTCAGCAAATATCTCGACGCCGAATTTACGAATCCGATTGAACAGTCTCTAAAGGATCACGGCATTGAACTGGCGCTGGGCGAAAAGGTCAGCTCCTTCAAAGGCGAGAACGGTAAAGTCACGACAATCGTTACGGATAAAGGCGAATACAAAGCCGATCTGGTCATCCTCTGCATCGGTTTCCGTCCGAACACGGAACTGCTGAAGGGGCAGGTCGATATGCTCGGCAACGGAGCGATTATCGTGAACGAGTATATGCGCACCAGCGCGCCAGATGTGTTTGCAGCAGGAGACAGCTGCGCCATTCACTACAATCCTACCGGTAAAAAAGCCTATATCCCGCTGGCGACCAACGCCGTACGGATGGGTACGCTAGTTGCACGAAATCTGGTGAACAACACGATTCCATATATGGGCACCCAGGGTACTTCGGGCATCAAAATTTATGAGGATAACATAGCCGGAACCGGCTTGACCGAAGCCGCCGCGAAAAACGAGGGAATCGACGCCGAAGCGGTGATGATTACGGACAATTACCGTCCGGAATTCATGCCTTCCTTCGAAGAGGTTCAGCTCAAGGTAGTCTTTGAACGCTGCACGCGCCGTATTCTGGGAGCACAGATCATGTCTAAGGCGGATCTGACCCAGTCGATCAATACGATTTCGGTCTGCATTCAGAACGGCATGACGGTCGACCAGCTTGCCTTCATCGATTTCTTCTTCCAGCCGCATTACAACAAGCCGTGGAACTTCCTGAACACCGTCGGCCTTCAGGCGCTGCCGAAGACTGTAGACAGCAGACAGCCGGTCAGAGTATAAGGGGAAGTTTCCCGAATTTAAACATCTTGATACTTCAAAATATCGCTTGAAAACCGGAGCCTGGCGGCTCCGGTTTTTGCTTATTCGAGGCGGCTAAACGCGTATTTTCATACATAACTTTTCCCAATTACCGGAAGCGGTTTAAAGTTTGACACACCAGTGAAAATTTTCACTTGTTATTTTTCTCAAGTGATAATTATCACGTAAATGTAAGGGGCGAAGCGCTACAATGAGACCCAAAGGAAAAATTTAAAGTAAATGATTAGAAGGAGACAGGAACAATGGCTTATAACAAACCGCAGCAAATAGCCGAAGTTACGGTGGAGAACGGCATAAAGAAGGCTCATAACCCTCTGGCCACCGTGCTTATCCTCGGTTTTTTGGGAGGAGCGTTCATCGCTCTAGGGTATTTGCTTGATATTCGCGTCATTGCCAGCGCGCCGAAGGAATGGGGGTCCATCGCCAGCTTTATCGGGGCGTCAGTGTTCCCGGTCGGACTCATTCTCGTACTTCTCGCAGGGGGCGAACTGCTGACCGGCAATATGATGGCTGTGCCGCTCGCAATGTTTTCCAAGAAGATTTCGTTCGGAGAGACGATTAAGAATCTGATTCTGATTACGCTGAGCAATTTGGCGGGAGCACTGTTTGTGGCTTATTTCTTCGGCCATGTCGTCGGTTTGACCGCCGATGGCGTCTACCTCGATAAGCTGGTTGATCTGGCGGAACACAAACTGGACGCTACATTCCTCCAGGCTTTCATCTCGGGTATCGGTTGTAACTGGCTCGTCGCGCTGGCTGTCTGGCTGTCCTACGGTGCCGACAATTTCAGCGGCAAAATTATCGGTATCTGGTTCCCGACCATGGCTTTCGTTGCCATCGGATTCCAGCACGTTGTCGCTAATATGTTCCTTATTCCAGCAGCCATTTTCGAAGGCCATTTCTCTTGGGGACAGTACATCGGCAATTTCGTGCCGGTCTGGCTGGGCAACCTGACAGGCGGAGCCCTCTTTGTAGCAGGCGCTTATTGGAATGCCTACCTGCGCAAATCCCCTGCAGCGGTTCAATCGCTTGACAATGTAGCGTCCGCAGGTGTGAAGAAACACGCATAATACCCGCCGTTAACGGCAATAATCTTCTATATCTCAATATGAATATCCAACCAACCAAGGTACCGTCTCCAGTGGAGCGGTGCCTTTTTATGTCCGTATGGCAGACAATTACGACAAAACAAAGTTCGCCGTAACAGCTAACGGTCCGGGGGAACGAAACCGAAGCTTACGGCGAAATCAATAGGGAGTATTTCATGTCTTCTATTACCCGGCAATTACCGGAATGAATCAGTTTTCCCGTGCATGATTCACCTTTACGTAAGGGAACGTTCAATTATACAATAACAGCAGTGAAAATAAGGAGGGCTGCGAGTATGAGAAAATTAGAGAACGGCGTATTTCCGGCGGTATGCTCACTGGATTGTCCCGATACATGCGGTCTTCTTGTCCATAAGCTAGATGGGAAGATTGTGAAAGTTGAAGGAGATCCTAAGCACCCGGTGACCCGGGGAGCCATTTGCAACAAGGTCAGGCATATGGCGGAGCGCGTCCACCATCCGGAACGGCTGTCGACTCCGCTTCGGCGCGTGGGACGCAAAGGCGAGGCCCTATTCGAACCGATCAGCTGGGATGAGGCGATTGCCGAGATAGCCGACAAATTCCGCAGTCTGTCAGAAGAATACGGGCCGGAGAGCATTCTGCCTTACAGCTTCTACGGCAATATGGGTGTGCTCAGTGTGGAAGGCATGGACCGCCGGTTCTTCAACGCGCTTGGAGCAAGCCGTCTGGAGCAGACCATTTGCAATGCCGCCGGAAGCGCGGGCTGGAAATATACGATGGGCTTCAGCGGCGGGACAAGCCCGGAGGATATCGTGAACGCTGATCTGATCATCGTCTGGGGCGGAAATATCGTCAGCACGAACATGCATCAGGTTGTGCTGGCCGAGCAGGCCCGGAAGAAGGGCACCAAGATCATCGTCATCGACGTTCACAAGAACCGTACGGCGCAGTGGGCCGACTGGTTCCTGCCGCTCTACCCCGGGACGGATGCGGCGCTGGCGCTCGGCATCATGCATATTTTGTTCCGCGACGGGATGACGGACGCGAATTTCCTTAAGACTTATACGGTGGGGCATGAAGAACTGCGGAAGCAGGCGGAAGAGTATACGCCGGAGGCCGTGGCGGCCATTACGGGCATCCCCGCAGAAGACATTGAACAGTTGGGCAAGCTGTACGGAGAGGCTGGGGTGTCTTATATCCACATCGGCAACGGGCTTCAGCATCATGACAACGGCGGCATGGCGGTGCGCAGCATCGCCTGTCTGCCGGCGCTGACCGGACAATGGCTGAAGACGGGGGGAGGCGCGACCAAGGGGAACGGCGGGTATGCCGGGATGAATTCCCGGGCGCTGGAGCGTCCCGATCTGCGCCCGAATCCGCGGGCGCGCAGCATAAATATGAACCGGATCGGCGAAGCGCTGGAAATGACGGAGCAGCCGATTAAGGCGCTGTTCGTCTACTGCAGCAATCCGCTCGTCGTCGCGCCGGACGCGGAGCGGGTGCGGCGCGGATTCGCGCGCGAGGACCTTTTTACGGTCGTGCATGATCTTTTTCTGACTGATACGGCCAAATACGCCGACATTGTGCTTCCCGCGACGTCGACTTTTGAAAATACCGATTTGTACAGCTCTTATTGGCATCACTATATCCAGCTCCAGGAACCGGTGCTGTCCGCTCCGGGAGAGTGCAAGAGCAATGTTGAGCTGTTCTCGCTGCTTGGCAAGGCCATGGGCTTTGACGAGGAAGCCTTCGGGCAAAGTGAA
Organism: Paenibacillus durus; assembly: GCF_000756615.1. Classification (NCBI taxonomy): domain Bacteria; kingdom Bacillati; phylum Bacillota; class Bacilli; order Caryophanales; family Paenibacillaceae; genus Paenibacillus; species Paenibacillus durus. Next base: position 5,582,049 of record NZ_CP009288.1, on the reverse strand, counting down.
GAAGACATGATCCGCGAGGCGCTGGACTATCCGCGCAATCCGTATCTGAACGGAGTGACGCTGGAGCGGCTGAAAGCCGAGCGCCATGTCAAACTGGATATGACGCCTAAAGAACGGTATCTGGATAATCTGCCCACGCCTTCCGGCAAGATTGAACTGTATTCGCGGGCAATGGAGAATGCGGGACTGCCGCCGCTGCCAACTTATACTCCGCTTGCCGAAGGCTTTGACGGCATCCGGCGGCCGGGCAAGGAAGAAAAGTATCCGCTTATGTTCATATCGCCGCCGAACCATAATTACCTCAACTCCACGTTCTCCAATGTCGGGAAGCATCAGACTTTAGAGAAAAGGCCGACTCTGCAAATTCATCCCGCAGATGCGGCGGAGCGGGGAATTGCCGACGGGGATGAGGTCAAAGTGTACAATGATCGCGGATTGATACAGATTTGGGCGGCGGTAACCGACCGGATGCTGCCCGGCACCGTCATCAGCCAAGGGCTGTGGTGGGAAGGAAAGGACCGCGCGCAGCGGAGCAATGTGCTTACCCCGGACCGGCTGAGCGATATGGGGAAGGGAGCGACCTTTTTCTCCGCAACGGTCCAGGTTGAACTGCGTTAAAGCGTCAATGCATAGGCTTGCCCCAAACGTCGGTTAGGCGTAATACTAGGATAGCAATAACTGACATGCAGATCACAGGGGATATATAGGCAGATGAGGTTTTTGGACAACCATCGGCATCCGGTTCGCCGGGCGGCGGGCCGAGCTGTTCAATATCGTCTATGTCGGAACAATATTGGAGTGGCAGTCGTTCAAATGCAAGGGGGATACGAAAATGCTTCACATAGACAGAGAGACGCTGTTCATCCGGTTCTCGGAATTTCGCGACGTTCGCGAGCTGATTATGCTGGATCATCTGATATGGACCGAGGATACGGCTCCTGCAGCCTTGACGTGGCGGTCGAACGAGGACTTTTTGCTGCATGCGCCTCCCGGCTCCCAGCTTGTGGCGATGAAAGGGGACACGCTATGCGGTTATGTCGGCTTCGGCTGTCCTACCGGAATGAAGAGCAACCGGCATGTCTATGAGATTCATATCGCCGTCCATCCAGGTTGGCAGCGCCTCGGAATCGGCCGAAGCCTGATCGAAGCCGTTAAGGCGCTGGCGGCGGAACGCGGTATCCGCAAGCTTCGGCTGCGCGCGCTTTCCTGCAACGCTGCGGCCCTGGCATTTTATGCGCAATGCGGGTTCGATGAAGAAGGGCGATTGCGGGAGGAATTTTATCTTGCAGGCCGCTACGTGGACGAGGTATTTATGAGCTGCTATCTCGTATAGCCGCCTATTGAAGTAAACGAAATGAAAGCGGGGATGGTCATGAAGATCATATCATTGAATGTGGGGCTGCCGATTACGACCCTTTATCGCGGAAAGTCGCTGGAGACGGGCATCTACAAATCCCCTGTCGAAGGGCCTGTGCATGTATCCGCCGGCGGGCTGACCGGGGATGGACAAGCTGATCTGGTCAATCACGGAGGGCCGGACAAAGCCGTCTGCGTGTATCCGTCGGAGCATTACGCCTACTGGGAGGAGTGGCTGGGCAAGAAGCTGGACTACGCCGCCTTCGGCGAGAATATGACAACCGCCGGGCTGCTGGAAACGGAGGTGTGCATCGGCGACATCTACGAGATCGGCAGCGCCCTTCTTCAAGTGAGCCAGCCCCGCTATCCCTGCTTCAAGCTCTCGCAAAAGCATGGTCCTGCGGATATGCCCGCGCAGGTGCTGAAGTCGGGCTTCAGCGGCTTCTATTTCCGGGTGCTGCGCGAAGGAGAACTGGCCTCCGGCTCAGCGGTCGTGAAGGTCTCCTCCGGAGACGGCGGAGTGCCAGTGTCGCGCGTGCTGCATATGATGGAAGCCGGGCGCAGGGACAAGCAGGGCCTTGAAGAGCTAGTCCGGCTAAGCAGCCTTTCATCCGTCGTCCGGTTGAAGTTTCAGGCGTGGCTGGACGGGGTGGAATAAGAGGCGGGGCCCTGATTTATCCGATAAGCCAAGCTGCCGAACCCCGCATTTTGCGGGGCTTTTTCTAAATATCAGAAAGTATAAGCTTCGCGCTTATCCTTGACCTGATATTTCTACGAGAAACGGATGCCCTCCTCCTGCGAGGACGGCGCAGCCGTTTATTCTTGTTTCGGCGGATCCTTCACCCCAGGAACTATCTCAGCATCTTCCACTCGCTGCGCAGCAAACCGTATACGGCATGATTGACATAGCCAGATGGCAGCAGTTCGGCTTCCCGGATTACTCCTTCCAGCACGAAGCCCAGGCGCTGGGGAATAGCACGGCTTGAGGTATTGCCCGTTGCGCAGCGGATTTCTACCCGGTTCAGCTCCATCTCCATCAGGGCATGGTCGATAAACACCCGGCAGGCGCTCGTCATGTATCCCTTGCCGCAATAACCCTCGCCAAGCCAATAGCCGATGCCGACAGACCGGTTATGCCAATCGATTTCATGAAATCCGATAACGCCGGCGAATTCGCCTCCCACCCACAGGCCAGCGGTGAAGCCGCCGTTCTCGCTGCCCTGCTTAACAGCATTCTTAATGTAGCTTGTGATATGAGCTCGCTCCGTCACGCTGTCCACCCAAGGAAGCCACCGGCTCAGACGGGTCCTCGAGAGGTCGACCAGCTCAAACATGGGTAAGGCATGCTCAGGCGCCAGCGGCTTAAGAACAAGCTCATCATCTATGACAAAATGGAACAAGCTGCGGCCTCCCTTTTTTTCTGTCGTGCTCTTTGCAAACCATGAATGCCGGTTATTACCGCCCTTCTTTCCATTCCAGGGCATATATATCCTCTTCCAGCCCCTGCATCCGCTGCGCCGTCAGAATCCGGCAGTCGCTCAGCGCCTGGTTATAGACGGCAGGTCCAAGCTCCTTCAGGAAAAATTCCAGCAGGTTGTCCGCCGCGAGGCGTCCGATGCTTTCGCCGCGTTCAAGCTCGAAAAATTCCTGAATATGATCAAGCATCGCTTCCCGATGCTCTTTTGGCATTTTAATCGGTTTCATCCGCTCGCCTCCTCCTGAACCTCATGCTACTCCATGAACCGGCGGGAAGTCAAAGGGAACCGGCGCCCTGGGCGGATATGCCATTTTATTGAACAATCCCAGCGTAACGGGTATATTAAGAGGAAACATGTTTATACAAGAACAAGGACAAGAACTATAGAATGAAAGGTTGATTGCTGTGGAGAACCGAAGCACCCCCTCCAATTTCATTAAAAATGTCATTACCGAAGATCTCCGCTCCGGCAAAGTGAAAGAAGTCGTCACCCGGTTCCCCCCGGAACCGAACGGCTATCTGCACATTGGACATGCCAAGGCGATTTGGATCAGCTTCACGCTGGCCGACGAGTTCGGCGGCAAGACGAACCTGCGGTTCGATGACACAAATCCGCTCAAGGAAGATACGGAGTACGTCAAATCGATCGAGGAAGACGTAAAATGGCTCGGTTATGATTGGGAGAATTTACGCTTTGCGTCCGATTATTTCGAGGAAATGTACCAGCGGGCGGAGCTTCTCATTAATAAAGGCAAGGCCTATGTGGACGATCTCAGCGCGGACGAAATCCGCGGGCTGCGCGGCACGCTGACCGAACCGGGCAAGAACAGCCCGTACCGTGAACGCAGCGTAGAGGAGAATCTGGATCTGTTCCGCCGGATGCGGGCTGGAGAATTCAAGGATGGGGAAAAGGTGCTGCGCGCCAAGATCAATATGGCTTCGCCCAATATCAATCTGCGCGATCCGGTCATTTACCGGATTGCCCATGCGCATCACCATAACACGGGCGACAAATGGTGCATTTACCCGATGTACGCGTACGCGCATCCGATTGAGGACGCTATCGAGGGTGTGACGCATTCCCTCTGTTCCCTGGAGTTCGAGGATCAGCGTCCGTTCTATGACTGGGTTATCGCTGAGTGCGAAATGCCTGCCGTGCCGCATCAATATGAATTTGGCCGGCTGAATCTGGCGCAGACCGTAACAAGCAAGCGGAAGCTGAAGCTGCTGGTGGACGAAGGTCATGTCGACGGCTGGGACGACCCGCGGATGCCGACGATTTCCGGTCTCCGCCGCCGTGGGTACACGCCGGAAGCGATCCGCGCCTTCGTGTATGAGACGGGCATTTCCAAGAGTCAAGGCCTGGTCGATCTGCAAATGCTGGAGCATTTTATCCGCGAGGATCTGAAATTGAAGGCTCCGCGCACGATGGCGGTGCTTCGTCCGCTTAAGGTCGTTATTACCAACTATCCCGAGGGACAAGTCGAATGGCTGGAAGCGGAGAATAACAGTGAGAACGAGGAAATGGGCAGCCGGCAAATTCCGTTCTCCCGCGAGATTTACATTGAACGCGACGATTTTATGGAAAATCCGCCGAGTAAGTATTTCCGGTTGTTCCCGGGCAATGAGGTGCGCTTGAAGCATGCCTACTTCATTAAGTGCAACGAAGTAATCAAGGATGAGAACGGCGAAGTGACCGAGCTGCACTGCACCTACGATCCGGAAACGAAGAGCGGCAGCGGCTTTACCGGCCGTAAGGTGAAAGGAACGCTGCACTGGGTGGAGGCGAGCCACGCCGCTGCGGCGGAATTCCGCCTGTATGAACCGCTGATTCAGGCGGAGGAAACCGACAATGAAGGGGAGGCCGAAGAACAGGAAGCCGCTGATAAGGCGGTAGGGTCCTTCCTTGACCAATTGAACCCGAAATCGCTTGAAATCCTGCACGGCTTCGTGGAGCCTGAACTGAAGGAGAGCAAACCGCAGGACAAGTTCCAATTTTTCCGGCATGGTTACTTTAACGTGGACAGCCGGTACTCCGAGCCTGGTAAACCTGTCTTCAACCTGATCGTTTCGCTCAAGAGTTCGTATCAGCCGCCGAAGCAAGGTTAAGCTGAGATCATATGAAAAAACGGCTGCCGCCCGAAAGCGTGTCAGCCGTTTTTTTTGCAGGCACGAAAGCCTAAATTCCATCTTCTTCAAGTTCATCATGGGTCGCCGATGTGGGCCGGTAACCGCCTCTGTTGACAAAAAACCACATTCCTCCGTACCCCAGCGCGCCGATTAGCGACAGGAAGACACAGAATTCGTACATGCTCTGGGCGCCGAGATACTGAAACAGCCATCCGCCAAGGATACCGCCAATCATGCCCGAAATTCCGCCCCAGGACAGAGTGTAGAGCGCCTGTCCGCAGGAGCGGTACGGTCCAGGAATCAGCAGCATCGTCAACTGAGTCCCTACGTAGAAGAAGCCGCCGAACGTTACGGAATGTAAAATTTGAATAAAAGCCACCTCAAGCGGCAGCGTTGCCTGAGACATCAGCCACCACCGCAGCACGAACAGAATGCTGACCAGCGCCAGCCAGCCGACGAGAACGGAGATTTTACGCCGCAAATAGCGTTTGCACAGCATGAACACACCCGCTTCAAGGATGGAGGAGAGGAACACGGCCAGACCGATCATCGTCTTGGAGCCGCCCATATCGTTGATATACAGCGACATAAACGTATTATTTATGGTGTTAGGAATAGATACCAGTATGCCGAAAAAGATAAAAAACAGGAAATAAGGATTCCTGAACAGCAGGCGAAACCCTCTAAGCGGCAAAGGCGCTGTTCCGATAGAGCTGCGCAGCTTAGGCATGGCGGCAAGCGATACGATGGATAGACCCAGCAGGACCGCGAACAGATAAGGCAGCACCGAGACGCCGCCGTACTGAATAACCGGGCCCGCGGCTAGAGCCGTCAGCGCCCAGCCAAGCGATCCGAAGAGACGAAAGGACCCGAAGCGAAGAGGCGTCCCCTCGATATAACTTAAGAGGAGCGTATTGCTCTGCGCGAACAGCGGAGTCTGGCAGAAATAGAACAGAACCATCGCAGTATATATCATTTCATATGTATTTGCCTGAAAAATAATCTGGGAGAACACAAGCGTCCCTGCCAGCATCAGCAGTACAACGCCCCTGTTATTCTGATATCGGCCGGTCCATATTCCCCAGAACGGGTTGGCGAAGACCGACACGAGCGGTCCGATTGACATTAAGACACCGATTTCCAGCTTGTTCATCCCTACGTCCTGCAGATAAAGCTGAAAGAAACTGGTGAATAGAACCATTGTCCCGTATACAAAAAAGTTGAACCATTTCAAGGATGTGAAGGTTGATGGATTTCCAGTATTCTCCCGCAACTTGGGTGCTCTCCTCCCGCAAATGCCGTGTATGATAAATAAGAGCCGGCCATAGCCGCTAATATCATCGTATCATTTGTTGAAAAGGTGTACAAACCAGCATTTTCTCATTTTGCTAAATCTATAGGATTTTAAGGATTTTGCTTCCATTTAATATGATACTATTGTCAAAAAAGGCGGTGGCGTTATGCATATTGCCGGCATTCTGATCGCTGGAGGGCGCTCCAGAAGGATGGGCGCCGATAAGTCTCTTCTGAAATTCGGGGGTATTCCCGCTATTGCCCGGGTTGCCGCTGCGCTAGGTGAAGTCGCGGAGCCGGTCACAATCGCCTGCGGGACGGAGGAGCGGGAGGATTACCGCTTCCTGGGGCTTTCGCAGGCCGCCGACCGCTTTCCGGGCTGCGGCCCGCTGGCGGGGCTTCATGCGGGAATGACCGCTTCGGACGCGGAGTGGCATCTTGCCGCTCCCTGCGATTTGCCATTCGCTTCCGCAGCGTTTATGCGGTACATTGTGGACGCTTTGAAGCGGGGCGAAAGGCATTTGGACTCAGATTCAGCGGGGCAAGGCGCCGGGCGGCTTGCGGAAGATGGCGGAGCGAAGAAAGATACCTTGGCGGATAAGGCCCGCTGCGGGCAATCTGTATCCGGAGCAGCACCTGGTCCTTTGGCAGCAAGCTGCCAAACGCTTGCGGTGGTGCCGGTATCACTCTCCGGCAAAGTGCAGCCGCTGCTGGGACTGTACCATAAGGATACCCTTCCCGGCTTGGAAAATGCCCTGCTGCACGGAAGGTTAAAGGTCATGGAATGGCTGGAAAGCATGGAGGTTCTGTATGTACCGGAAGCAGGCTTTGCGGGCGCCTTGGACGGAGCGCCGTCCCCGCTGCTTAATATCAATACTCCGGAGGATTACCGTGCCGCCGCAGAGTGGCGAGTTTAACTTCTGTTTACAATGAGGGAGTATTTTGTGATTATTCGCCAAGAAGGGAAGGATTAACAATGACAACCTCAACGAAGAAGACAGGCAGGAATAATCTCCGTTCATTTCTGAAATTGCTTAAAGAAACGAAACCACCGTATGGCCTGCTTGCCCTGGCTATTACGCTCAGCGTGATATCCACGCTGGTGTCGCTGGTCATTCCGATGTTCACCAAAGGGCTGGTCGACGGATTTTCACTGTCTTCCGTAAGCCGGCTGCAGATCGCCGGAATCGCCGGCGCTTTCATCGCCCAGACCGCCGCCGCGGGCATCTCCGTCTATCTGCTGAACTATGCTGGACAGAAAATGGTTGCCGGCTTAAGGGAACGTCTGTGGCGCAAGCTGCTGCTGCTGCCGGTCTCCTATTATAATGACATCCGGACAGGCGAAAGCGTCAGCCGCATGACAAGCGATACGGGCATAATCAAGACGCTGGTAGCGGAGAATGTCTCGAGCCTGTTCACAGGCATCATTTCCATTGTCGGTTCGATCTCGGTGCTCTTTTATCTGAATTGGAAAATGACGCTGGTTCTGTTCACCGTGCTGCCTCTTTCGGCGCTCGTTCTTGTTCCTCTCGGCCGGATGATGTATAAGATTTCCAAGGGCATGCAGGATGAGACGGCCTCCTTTACGGCGGTGCTTAGCGGCGTGCTGTCGGAAATCCGGCTTGTCAAAGCGTCCGGAGCGGAACGCCGGGAATACGAATCTGGAAGAAGCGTCATTATGAATTTGCTCTCTTACGGCATACGCGAAGGCAAGGCCAGCGCATGGATCACTCCGCTTGTCTCGCTCATATTTATGATGCTGCTGGTGGTCATTATCGGCTACGGCGGGCTGCAGGTGTCCAGCGGCGCGCTGACGGCGGGGGAACTGGTCGCTTTTATCCTGTATCTGATCCAGATCATTATGCCGCTGACCCAACTGACCACCTTCTTTACCCAAATTCAGAAGTCCATGGGCGCTTCGGAGCGGCTGATGGAGATGCTGATGCATGAAGAAGAGAAGTATGAGGGGGAAGAGATGGCGGGAGGGGCGCGGATGCCGATTACGCTTGAAAATGTCTCCTTCGGATACAAGGCGGGTGAACGTGTGCTGAACAAGGTTAGCTGCTCCATAACGCCCGGAGAGGTAACGGCGATTGTCGGCCCTAGCGGCGGCGGCAAGACGACGCTGTTCTCCCTGCTTGAGCGCTTCTATGAGCCGCAGGAAGGCGTGATCCGGCTGGGAGGCAAGCCGATTTCCGATTTCTCGCTATCCTCCTGGCGCGGAGGAATCGGCTATGTCTCCCAGGAAAGCCCGCTGCTGGCCGGAACGATTGCGGACAATCTCCGCTACGGGCTGGACCGGGAGGTTGATTTGGCGGAAATGCGGCAGGCGGCGGCGATGGCGTATGCCGATACCTTCATCGACGAGCTGCCGGATGGTTACGACACTGAAGTCGGCGAGCGCGGCGTGAAGCTGTCCGGCGGACAGCGGCAGCGGATTGCAATTGCCCGGGCGCTGCTGAGAGATCCGAAAATCCTGATGCTGGACGAAGCGACTTCAAGCCTTGACAGCAAGTCCGAAGCGGTCGTGCAGAAGGCGCTATCCAATCTGATGAAAGGCCGGACGACCATCGTCATCGCCCATCGGCTGTCCACGGTGGTGAACGCCGACCAGATTCTCTTTATGGAGAAGGGTGAGATTACCGGCAGGGGAAGACACGAAGAACTGCTGCGGGAGCATAGCCTCTACCGCGAATTTGCACAGCAGCAGCTGCAAGCGGCCGATACGGAATCCCGGGAGTACGGCGAAGGAGAGGAGAGTGCCGGATATGGCCAAAATACTGGTGGTGGACGACGATCCGCACATCCGCGAATTGGTAGCCGTATTTTTGAAAGCTGAAGGCATGGAAGTGTACGAGGCTTCCGATGGGAAAGCAGCGCTGGAGTTTCTTGGGGATCATACCGCCGACATGGTGATTCTCGATGTCATGATGCCGAACATGGACGGCTGGCAGCTCTGCCGCGAACTGCGGAAGGATTACGATTTTCCGCTGCTCATGCTCACGGCCAAAGGCGAAACGTCGCAGATTGTGAAGGGCTTCGAGCTTGGGACCGACGATTATCTCGTCAAACCGTTTGAGCCGCCCGTGTTGATCGCCCGCGTAAAGGCGCTGCTGAAACGGTATCAGATTTCCGCCGCCCAGAGCGTAACCGTCGGTAGGCTGAAGATGAACCGCAGAACCTACGAGATTCAATCCGATGACGGCGTTCTGACGCTGCCCCTGAAAGAGTACGAGCTGCTGTTCAGGCTGGCAAGCTACCCCGGACAGACCCTGCCGCGCGAGCGGCTGATCGAGGAGATCTGGGGCTATGACTACGAAGGCAATGAACGCACGCTGGATGTGCACATCAACCGGCTGCGCGAACGCTTCCCGAGCGAGCGGTACGGATTCGCCATCCGCACCGTGCGCGGTCTCGGCTACCGGCTGGAGGGTGCGGAATGAAGCGGCGGCAGCGAGCGTCAGAGCGGACGGCTCCGGAGCGGGCGGTCCGGGATCGCCGTCCGCGCCGGGAGCGGTCCCGGCAGCCGGTCGGAGGGCGCAGAATGAAGTGCCTGGGGAGAGCCGTCCGGGGATTGCTCGGAATGCTGGCTGGTTTTTCGCTCCTCATCGGCTCGTGGACGGCTTCCTACTTTATCTTGAAGGCGCTGTTCCGGAGATTTGGTGCTCCTTCATCCGACTTTGTGTCGCAGCTCCTGGGTATGCTCCTCGGATTTCTTATTCTGTTCTGCATTGGCGGACTGATTTCCCTGATTACTCACGGGAAGCAGAGAAAATTTTATTCCCCGATTCTGAATGCCGTCCGGCGGATTTCCAAAGGGGATTTTACGGCCAAGGTGGAAGATGTCGAACGTTACGGCCAGATGGGTGAACTCGTGGAAGGAATCAATGAAATGGCCAGCGAGCTGAGCCGGATGGAGACGATGCGGCAGGACTTCATCTCGAATGTGTCGCATGAGATTCAGTCGCCGCTCACTTCCATTCGCGGCTTCGCCCGCGCGCTGCGCAGCGAAGATCTCAGCCGGGAGACCCGGGAGCATTACTTGGATATTATCGAGGCTGAGAGCGCCCGGCTGTCGGGCCTTAGCGACAGCCTGCTCAAGCTGTCGGTGCTGGAGTCCGGCAGCTTTCCGTTTGAAGCGAAGCCTTACCGTCTCGACAGGCAGCTCCGGAACATCCTGCTGGCCTGTGAGCCGCAGTGGATGGGCAAAGGAATCGAAGTGGAGGCGGAGCTCGCTGAAATGACGGTGACGGGGGCCGAAGACCTGCTCAGCCAGGTCTGGAACAACCTATTGCATAACAGCATCAAGTTTACTCCGCCGGGCGGGAAGATCATGATAACGGCGCGCCTGATTGAAACGGGAGCGGAGGTTATTGTCTCTGATACCGGTGCGGGTATTTCCGAGAAGGACCTGCCCCGCATTTTCGAGCGGTTCTACAAGGCGGATAAAGCGAGAGGCGCGGGTGCCGGAGGCAGCGGATTGGGACTGTCACTGGTGAAGAAGATTGTCGACCTTCACCGGGGAGAGGTCCGCACGGAGAGCTGCCCTGGCGAGGGGACAGAGATTATCGTGACGCTGCCATTGTCTGTGAAGAAAGAACGGGAGCGGGAGTAACACCCGTACAAATTGCTGCTGCGGTGAATGATGAAGCCGCAGAAGTCTCGGATCGCACAGGTTCCGGCTGTCCTTCTGGCGTCAGGACAGCCGGCCCATCCGGCGGACAAGCTCCGCCAGCTTGGCAATCCCTTGTTCCAGCCCGGACGGGGAGGCATAGGCATAAGACAGGCGAAGATGCCTTGCGTCCGACCGGTCGTACAGATCGCCGGTGTTCAGCAGCAGCCCTTCCGCAAGCGCCGTGCGGAACAGCTTCGGCAGCGGGAGGGACTTGTTCAGACGCAGCCATACATAGAAGCCGCCGGAGGGCTTGGTCCACTCCGCCAGTCCGGCAAAATGAAGCTCCAGCAGCTCCAGCATCACATCACGGCGCTGGCGCAGCATGAGACGGAGGGCGCCCGTATGCCGTGCGTGGCAGCCGTCCTCCAGCCACTTAGCCGCCGCAAGCTGCGAGAGGGAGCTTGCGCCGTAATCCGTTTGCATCTTGATATCGGCCAGACGCCGGATCACCTGCTCGGGTCCGGCAACCCAGCCGATACGCAGTCCCGGGCTGGCGGATTTCGACAGGGTGCCCAGGTGGAGCACCTGTCCATTCCGGTCCAGCGCTTTGAGCGGTGGAGGCGGAGGCGCGTCCAGCCATAGGTCCTGATAGGCGCCATCCTCCAGTACGGGTAGTCCCAGCGCGGCCGTCTTCTCCATCAGTTCCCGCCGCCGCTCCGCGTCCATAAGCATACCAGTCGGGTTATGAAAGGACGGAATCGTATACAGCAGCGCCGCCTTGGTTCGGGCTGCCTGAGCCTCCAGCCCTTCCGTTACGAGACCCCGCCCGTCCATTGGCAGGCCGTGCAGCTTGACCCCCGCCGACTGGAAAGAATGAATGGAATACAAATAAGAGGGCTTCTCCAATAGAACGCCCGCCCCTTTGGGCAGCAGCCCGAGAGAGATAAGCTGAATGCCCTGAAGCGCCCCGGAGAGAATCAGAATCGAGGATGGCCCTGCCTGAATGCCGGTTCTCCCGAGCTCTTTGCTGACCGCGCGCCGGAGCCGCAGACTGCCGAGCGGCTCCTCATACGCCAGCGGCAGCTCTTCACGGGTCAGCTCCGCAAGAATGGAGCGCATTTGCTCGCCCGGCAGCAGCTCGGGGGCGGGCTCTCCGGTTCCGAGCCGAAGCAGCTCCGGCCTAAATTCCAGGCGGTTGATCGCCTGGACGGCGGGCAAATTGGGATAATGGATGCCCTCCTCCACGTAATCGTTCCAGCTTCCCGCCGTCTTCTGTGTTCTCTCTTTCCCCGCAACCCTTGTGCCCCCTCCTTGCCTTCCTTCAATGAGCCCGAGCGCGGCCAGTTGGCCGAGTGCGGTAACAACCGTGCTGCGATTAACGCCAAGCTGACGGGCCAACTCGCGCTGCGAAGGCAGCTTCATGCCTTCGGGCCAGTCGCCGCCGCCGATTTTGGATTGGAAATATCCGGCGATTTGGGCGTAAATCGGCAGCGGCGAGTCCCGGTCCGGACGCCAATCCGCCAAAGAATCGCCGGCGCTCTGGAGCTGGCCTCGGCTGCTGCTGTACAGCGGTGGCCGGGTCTGCATGAAAAGAACCTCCCTGATTAAGAATTTACTCGCTTGTTCCGGTAAGTTGACCACAGTATAGCATGATTGACAGCAGATGTTTCATTTGGTTGGGCTGTCTGCCCGGCATTTGGCTGGTCACGGAAGGCCGGAAAGGCTGTAATATTCGTTAAGGGTCCGAAGCGGACAGGGCGAATCGCCTTGATAAAGGGAGGAAAATGTTGATGGAAGCTGTCATTCATGGAATGGTGTTGGCTGTAGGCCTTATTCTGCCGCTTGGAGCGCAGAATATCTTTGTATTTAACCAGGGGGCGCTGCAGCTGCGGTACAAAAGGGCGCTTCCCGCTATAATAACGGCGGCGCTGTGCGACACGCTGCTGATCTTCGCAGCCGTTGGGGGAGTGTCCCTGGCTGTACTGTCTCTGAATTGGCTGACGCCCTTCATTTACGGGGCGGGGGTCGTCTTTTTGGCCGTGATGGGCTGGAAAATCCTGCAGGGGGGCCGGGCGGATGAACGCGCCGTTATTCTCCCTTCCAAAGAGCAGATCGCCTTTGCGTTGTCGGTGTCGCTGTTGAATCCGCACGCTCTGATGGATACGGTGGGCGTCATCGGTACAAGCTCCCTGCAGTATGGCGGCACGGAGCGCTGGGCGTTCGCCGCAGCCGCCGCCGGGGTATCATGGCTGTGGTTCATGGTCTTGGCTGCCGCCGGAAGCGTGCTCGGCAAGGCCGATCCCTCCGGCAGGCTGGTTCGGGCGCTGAACATTGCCTCTGCGATGCTGCTGTGGGCGATGGCAGGATATATGGCCCGGCAGCTGTGGAGCTTGCTTGCGGCTTAACCGCCGATTTGCGACATGCGGCGGCTCGTAGGCGTATGGCTCTGGGCTTTCTTCTCCAGCGCCAGTGCCATTTCGTGGTTATGAGGCTTGCCTCTGAGGGCCTTGCGGAATAAACTGCGCACCGCCTCCGGATCACCGGTCAGCGGCCGCACGTTGTATTCGTCGGACCAGTACAGGCAGGCTTTGATATGGCCATCAGCCGTAAGACGCAACCGGTTGCAGTTGTCGCAAAAATGCTCGCTTACCGGATGAATCAGACCGAATGTGCCTTTGGCGCCGACGACACGACTGTCTTGGGACGGGCCGTTTCCGGCAGGCGCATGCGCTTTCTCGGTCTCCCATCCGGCTTCGCGGCAGGCTTCGAGCACTCTTTCCAGCGGCAGGTACGACTGCCGCCAGGCGTCGGTCGCGCTGCCGATCGGCATATATTCGATAAACCGCACATTCAGCGGACTATTTATAGTAAGGGCGATAAAATCCTTGATTTCGTCATCGTTGATGCCCTTCATGAGCACCACATTAAGCTTAATGGGCGAGAGCCCCGCGGCGTGCGCCGCCTCGATTCCTTTCAGCACCTTGGCTACATCGCCGCCCCGCGTAATCATGGAGTAACGCTCCTGCCGCAGGGAGTCGAGGCTGATATTTACCCTCGAAAGACCGGCTGCCTTGAGCGCCGCCGCTTTGGCGGGCAGCAGCAGGCCGTTGGTGGTGAGTGAAATATCCTCAATGCCCGGAATAGAGGACAGCATGGCGAGCAGCCGCTCCAATTCTTTGCGTACCAGCGGCTCTCCCCCGGTAAGGCGCACTTTGCGCAACCCGGCCGGAGCAAGCGCCTTCACGACAGCGGCGATTTCTTCATAGCTCATGATCTCATCATGCGGCTGGAAATGCATTCCTTCCGCAGGCATACAATAAATACAGCGCAGATTGCAGCGGTCCGTAACCGAAATGCGCATATAATCGTGTACGCGTCCAAAAGGGTCTGTCAGCAGTTCCATGGCGGGAGATTCCCCTTTCGTCGTTCGGTATAATATTTCAAATTTTAAAGTTTATCAGAGCTGCCGTCAATGCGGACTCTTTGGTAATTCTTTATACGGTATCATAAGGAATTACGGGAAGAGGAATAAATTTGACAGTAATGCGACAATTCAGCCCAATCGCCATAGAATGCTCACGAAAAGCGTTTTCAACCCGGGCTATAATAAAAACATAAAGCCGTGATAACTTTTCATTATCAGAAGTGGTTGGTAAAATGAGGTGGAACCGTTAGAGCGGCATGCGAGGTCATAGACCAAGGACAGCCGCTGAACGTGCGGCGGCGGATTATTTAAAGGAGGATTTTGTAGATGACCATTATGACCGTTTCTCCCCTTAACGTTTCGGAAGCCTTCAATCGTTGGCTGGAAAGCAGGGGATTTATATACCAGATGTTTACTGATTTTTTCGGAAGAAGACCGACTCTGTCGCTAATCGCGCAGTGGAGCGGCAACCGGCCAATCGGCGCTGCTGCGGAGATGTCGGAGGGAGGGCGTGAGCTGAAGCGCTATCTGCATGGCCAGAATCCGCATGATCTTCTTAAGGTCTGCGAGAAAGAAGCCGCAGAATACGACCGGCTGATGTGTGACGAAACGGTGATCGGCCTTAAGCCGAGAGAAGCCGCTCTGCTGGGAGAAGCGGAGGAATTCTGCAACGTCATTTCCGATGTGTATGCATCAGCAGGTATCGTGTTCAAAAAATGCGGCAACGAAGCCGACGATCACATTGCCATCGAGCTGGAGTTTATGGCCGTGCTTCATGATCGTATGCTGTATAACAGCTTTTCTGCCCAAAGCGCGATGGAACAGCTGAGCACCCAGGAGAACTTCCTCAGGGAGCATTTACTTCGCTGGGCGCCTGAATTCTGCGAAAGATTGAAATCGGCGACCGACAGCCCGCTGTACCGGGGATTATCCCGCATGCTGGAGGAGTTTCTTCCTTATGATCTGCATATGCTAGAGTCCTTGAAAGCTTCATTGGAGAGCACCGCAGCAGCGATGTAGCGCTGTTCTCTGCCAGTGATGATAGCCCCCAAGCTAGAACAACCGCCCGTATAACGCGAAGCTGTATCCGCTGTTCAAGGATATTTACCTGCGGCTGTAGCCCGTGTTTCCGGTGCTGACCTCAATGCAAGGCCGTGTATAGCTAATATACAAAAAGCCATCCTCATCGCGGAGGATGGCTTTTTGCCGGTTATGCGGCAGCTGCGGCCAGGTTGACAATGCCTGAAGCGTATCCTATGCAGGATACGGCAGCGTGTTCACCCGCCCTTTGAATCCTTGATGAGGTTACAATTTTGTCGTATTTTCGGTTTTTGGGTCGATGATGATAGGAAGAAAGTCGTCTATCATGTAAAATGTATGATGGTATTCCATAGCTGTTGTGATTAATTGAAGAGGTAGGGTGCCAATGAGAAGAGGAATACAGTCAACGATCATCATAGGAGCTTTGCTCGCCTTTTATTATTTTGGCTTTGGCATTTTCGGCAGCACCGGCGGGACGATTATCAGTATTTTTTCCACGCTGACGGTTGTTTCGATCGGACTCGCCATTTTTATGGAGAACCGCAACCCGTCGGCGACGATGGCCTGGATCCTGCTGCTTGCGCTGATTCCGGTAGTGGGACTCGTGTTCTATTTCCTGTTTGGGCAAAATGTGTTCAAGCGCCGTAAATATGACAAAAAAGCCCAACGGGACCTGATGGCCTATGAGCGGATTGAGAACGACGCCCTGCGCCTTCATCAGGACTGGTCGATGTTTAATTCCACGCAGCGCAAGCTGCTCGGCCTGTCCCAGCGTCTGGCGCGTTCGCCGATCTCTTTCTCTTCGGAGACGCGGGTGCTGACCAATGGCGAGGAGACGTTCGGAACGCTCCTAATGGAGCTGCGCCAGGCGAAGCACCATATCCACATGGAGTATTATATTTTCCGCGCTGACGAGATCGGGACCAGAATTCAGCAGATTCTCATTGAAAAGGCCCGCGCCGGCGTCAAGGTCCGCTTCATGTATGATGCCGTGGGCAGCATCCAGTTGTCCCGGAGCTTCCTGAATGCTTTGAGTGACGCGGGGGTGCAAGTAGCGGCGTACGGCAGATCCAAGAGCTTCTTCTCCAGCCGGGTTAACTACCGGAACCACCGTAAAATAGTGGTTATCGACGGGGATGTCGGCTTTATGGGCGGGCTCAATGTGGGCGATGAGTATTTGAGCCGCAGCAAAACATACGGCTTCTGGCGTGACACGCATATGCTTGTGCGGGGCGAGGCGGTGCGGACGATGCAAATTATTTTTCTGCTGGACTGGATGCACACGACCGGCGAGCGGATTTTGGAGCAGGATTATTTGTCGCCGCAGCTTCGGTACACCGGAGACGGCGGGGCGGTGCAGATTATCGCGAGCGGCCCGGACAATGAGAGGCAGACGCTCAAAAATATCTTCTTCTCCATGATCACCTCGGCCAAGAAGTCGGTGTGGATAGCCACGCCGTATTTTATCCCCGACGAGGACATTTACACGGCGCTGCAAGTGGCTGCTCTTTCTGGGCTGGATGTGCGCTTGCTGTTCCCGGCCAAGCCGGACAAGTGGCTGCCGTTTCTTGCGTCCCATTCCTATTTCCCGGCTTTGCTGGAAGCGGGCGTTAAGATTTTCGAGTATGAAAAAGGATTTATTCATTCCAAGCTGCTCATCATCGACGGCGAAATCGCCACCATCGGCACGGCCAACATGGATATGCGCAGCTTCCATTTGAACTTCGAAGTGAACGCGCTGCTGCTTCAGACCGAGAGCGTTAAGCGAATCGTCTCCGATTTCGAGCGCGATCTGCTGTCCACATCGCAGATTGTCCACGAGAAGTTTATGGATAAGCGGCTGCCGGAGCGGCTGCTCGAATCGGCCGCCAGGCTGATGTCGCCGCTTCTGTAAAGGGCGTAAGCAGACAGCAGCGCCTCCGAAACTGGTGAAGCAGCGAAGCTCTGCCCTGAATGGCCGCTCATTCTACTGTTGCCCGATCGGCTGTCAAAAAAACGCGATGAACGTGTGATGAAGCCGCAAATTCACCTGGCCGGTTGTGTTATAATATGACGGCGGCAACAAATAAATCGAGGAAAGGCCATGTGCCGATTAATATGAATGATGAAATGAAGACGACAGCCAAGGATTCGGTCTCCCGTCCGCATCTATTGGAAGGAAAGACGGGGGAGCGGAAGATCGAGCATGTACGCCTGTGCCTGAATGAAGACGTAGGCGGCAGAGGAGTTACTACAGGTTTTGAACGTTACCGGTTCCGGCACAATGCGCTGCCGGAAACGAACTTTGACGATATAACGCTGGACACATTGTTTCTAGGCCGGAGTCTGCGGACTCCGCTGCTGATCAGTTCGATGACCGGCGGCAGCGCCGCTACCGGAGAGATTAACGCGCGGCTCGCCGAGGCGGCGCAGCGGCGGGGCTGGACGCTGGGCGTAGGTTCGATCCGGGCCGCACTAGAGCGCCCGGAGCTTGAGTCTACGTTCCGGGTGCGGGAACGGGCCCCGGACATTCCTGTCATCGCGAACCTTGGAGCGGTTCAGCTGTCTTACGGTTTTGATGCAGGCGACTGCCGCAGGGCGGTGGAAATCGCCGAAGCCAATTGGCTGGTGCTGCATCTGAACGGCCTTCAGGAGGTGTTCCAGCCGGAAGGGAACACAGGGTTCGGCTCGCTGCTGCCGAAGATCGAGCAGGTGTGCCGCAGTCTGGAGGTACCGGTCGGCGTCAAGGAAGTCGGCTGGGGCATCGACGGCGAGACGGCGCTTAAGCTGTACGGCGCCGGAGTGTCATTCATCGATGTGAGCGGAGCGGGCGGAACGTCATGGAGCCAGGTAGAGAAGTTCCGCAGCGCCGATCCGGTGAGGCGCGCCGCCGCCGAGGCGTTCGCGGATTGGGGCATCCCGACCGCCGACTGCATTGCGGATGTACGCGCCGCTGCTCCTGAAGGCGCATTGATCGGCAGCGGGGGCTTGCAGAGCGGCGTTGACGCCGCCAAGGCGCTGGCGCTCGGCGCGGATCTGGCCGGCTTCGGCCGGAGTCTCCTCGGCCCGGCGGTGGAATCGGAGGCGGCGCTGGAGGCGGCGCTACAGCAGGCTGAGCTGGAGCTGAGGACGGCGATGTTCGGCATCGGCGCCTCCTCCGTGGGTGCCCTTCGCGGCACGCCGAGGCTTATGCGCGTTTAACGCGAAGCGGCAGCGCCGGCCGGCACTGCGCTGTTCATTCCGCCTCCCAAGCGAGAGGCGGATGTTAAAATTCAGATGCCCGTAACAAGGGCATGAATACCGAAATAAGGAAGGTCTAATTATGATAAAACTGGTTCAAATGGACGAAGCGACGTTTCAATTTTTCCTCAGTCAATCGACCAGCGACTTTGCCGAGGAGAAGGTGAAATCGGGAGCCTGGGAACCGGATAACGCGCTGAAGCAGTCCAAAGAGGCGATGACGCGCTTTTTGCCCGCCGGGCTGAATACCGAAGGCGCTTATCTGTACTCGGTCGTCGAGGAAGAGAGCGATACCCATGTCGGTTACATCTGGTTCAACGTTACTGAAGGCCGCCGCGGCCGCGAAGCATTTATTTACGACATTTATATTTTTGAACCGTTTCAGGGAAAGGGCTATGGCAAGCTGGCCATGCAGGCGCTCGACGAAGAGGCCCGCAGCATGAACGTCCGCAAAATCGGTCTGCATGTGTTCGGCCAGAACCAACGCGCATTCGAGCTGTACAAAAAAATGGGCTACGGCGTAACCGACATTACGATGTCGAAAGAGCTGTAGACGTATTGGTTCGCCGCGTTCGGCACCGCCTAATAAACGGGGAGTCTGCCGAGTGGTCGCCGCCTATATGGCAGGATGCATGGAAGGGATCTCCAATGAGGAGGTCCTTTTTGCTCCTAATAATAAACTGGGTTTCAGCACAGGGACAGATCTTTCGATACATATGATGTGTCCGCTACATGAGGACGTTATGAGGGCAGTGTCTTTTAAAAGGTGGACATGGGCAATAGGCTGACACTTCCGCAGTGAGATTCAATATATTGATGATAAGAAGCTGATTCACTCAATATATAGGCGAAATTCTGCGTTAAAGCCGCTGCGACTCGTATATCCGATTTTTGTGGGAGTGTCCACGCTTTGAAAGACATTTTACCGATAAAGTCTGCGAGGTAAGGACATAAGCTGTGGTATTAAGAAAGTTTCGGCGCTGCCAGAAGAAAATCATGCTTCTGTGTAAAGGATCTGTCGGCCTGAATGGATGCGGCTAGTCCGTCATTTTGATGCGAGGGCTCATTGCACCGGGTTAAAAGGTTCGTTCTCTCAATAATACAGGTTGTGGATGGGACATTGGGGAGTATAGCGCTTCCAGATATAAAAAGTTTGTTATCGCGCGGCATGGAGGCCCGTTGTGTGAGGGTTGTTGCTTTATCATGTGCTTACGGTTCGTTGTTCGGGTGTGAACGGTCCCTTAAACCGAGCTTATGCGCTGATTCCCGTCTCCCTCTTAAGTCTCTCCGGTATTGCTGGGGCGTTTGTTCTAATATATAATAGTTTAGATCACTGGGTTTATTGGTCAATTAACGGAAAATAGGAGTTGTCATATAAATGGCTTTGAAAGCGGGTATTGTTGGTCTTCCAAATGTCGGAAAATCGACGCTGTTTAACGCAATTACGCAGGCGGGCGCGGAGTCGGCGAACTATCCTTTTTGCACCATCGACCCGAATGTCGGGGTAGTGGAAGTGCCGGATGAGCGTCTGGATAAACTGACTGAGCTGGTTGTGCCCAACAAAACGGTGCCGACCGCATTTGAGTTCGTCGATATTGCCGGACTGGTTCGCGGGGCGAGCAAAGGCGAGGGGCTGGGCAATAAGTTCCTGGCGCATATCCGCGAGGTTGACGCCATTGTTCATGTCGTGCGCTGCTTCGAGGATGAGAACGTGACTCATGTCGACGGAAAAGTAAATCCGATCAGCGACATCCAGACGATTAATCTGGAGCTGATTCTGGCCGACGTGGAGAGCGTGGAGAAGCGGATCGACCGCTCCCGCAAAAACATGAAGGGCGGCAACAAACAGTACGCCCAGGAAGTGGAAGTGCTCGAGCGCGTCAAAGAAGCGCTGTATAACGACATGCCCGCCCGCAGCGTAGAGCTGTCGGACGAAGAGCGGCTGATCGTGCGCGATCTTCATCTGCTTACGCTGAAGCCGGTGCTGTACGCAGCCAATGTGGGCGAGGATGAGGTTTCAACGGCCGAAGAGAATCCGTACGTCAAGCAAGTGCGCGAGTTCGCTGCTGCCGAGAACGCGGAGGTCGTGCCGATCAGCGCGAAGGTGGAGGCGGAAATCGCCGAGCTGGAAGGCGAAGACAAGGCGATGTTCCTGGAAGAGCTCGGCCTCGCAGAGTCGGGCCTGAACCGCCTGATCAAAGCGGCTTACAAGCTGCTTGGTCTGTACACGTACTTTACGGCGGGCGTGCAGGAGGTTCGCGCCTGGACGATCCGCAAAGGGACCAAAGCGCCCGGAGCGGCGGGCGTGATTCACTCTGATTTCGAGCGCGGCTTTATCCGCGCGGAAGTAGTGGCTTATGATGATCTCGTCGCCGCGGGCTCTATGAATGGAGCCAAGGAAAGAGGGCAACTGCGCCTCGAAGGCAAGGATTATGTCGTGCAGGACGGCGACGTTATGCATTTCCGGTTTAACGTGTAAGAACTGCGGCAAAAGATTAAGGCGTGCTCTGGGCGGGAAAATAGTTGCCATCCGGAGTACGCTTTTTTAATATCCCGCAGGAAATAAATTTGATTCATCAAGTAGCCAATTCGGTGAGAAGATGGTATAATGTAAAGTCGTGTATACCTGTTTATGATCGACAGGGGATAGACGGTTTTTTTATAGGATTTGACTATTTAGACTTTAGATCAGGAGAGGTGAATTCCCTTGTTGGACCGATTGCAATCTCTGGCGGACCGCTATGAGAAACTCAGTGAACTGCTTTGCGATCCGGATGTTGCAAGCGATAGTAAGAAATTGAGGGACTATTCCAAAGAACAATCCGATTTGCAGCCCGCCTATGAGGCTTATAGCGAATATAGAACTGTAATGGAAGAGCTGGGCGCGGCCAAAGCGATGCTTGGCGAAAAGCTCGACGACGAAATGCGCGACATGGTGAAGATGGAAATCGAGGAATTGTCGCAGCGTCAGACTGAGCTGGAGGAGAAAATCCGCATCCTGCTGCTGCCGAAGGACCCGAATGATGACAAGAACGTCATTGTGGAAATTCGTGGGGCGGCAGGCGGTGACGAGGCGGCTCTGTTCGCATCCGACCTGTACCGTATGTACACCCGCTTTGCAGATACCCAGGGCTGGCGCGTGGAACTGATGGACGCCAATACGAACGACCTTGGTGGTTTTAAAGAGGTCATCTTTATGATTAACGGCCGGGGCGCTTACAGCAAAATGAAGTACGAGAGCGGCGCGCACCGCGTGCAGCGCATCCCGACAACGGAATCCGGTGGACGGATTCATACTTCCACCTCCACGGTGGCGGTAATGCCCGAAGCTGAAGAAATCGACATCGAAATCCTTGACAAGGATATCCGCGTGGATACCTTCTGTTCCAGCGGCGCGGGCGGCCAGTCGGTCAACACGACCAAGTCTGCTGTGCGCGTAACGCATATTCCTACGGGAATCGTGGCGACCTGTCAGGACGGCAAGTCGCAGAACTCCAACAAAGAGAAGGCTCTTCAAGTGCTGCGCGCCCGGATATCCGACATGATGCGCCAGGAAGAAGAAGCCAAATATGCCGGCGAACGCAAGAGCAAGGTCGGCACCGGCGACCGCAGTGAACGCATCCGGACCTACAACTTCCCGCAGAGCCGGGTGACGGATCACCGGATCGGCCTCACACTGCATCGCCTGGATGCGGTCATGAACGGTGAAATCGAAGAGATTATTTCGGCGCTCTCCATTGCGGAGCAGGCAGAGCTGATGGAAAAAGGAGAATAATGCTTTGAAACAGAGCGCATATATCATGCCGCAGGTGCAAAGCATCCGGGAAGCCTTTGCGGAGGCTTCTTCTTTTTTAAGCGGTCTTGGCGTCAGCGAGCCGCAGCGCAGCGCCCAGCTTCTGCTGGAGCATGTGCTGGGATTATCCGGCGCGGCATACTATATGGCTATGGCCGACTCCTTTCCGGCGGATAAACGGGAGGAGTGGGAGGCCGCTATGACCCGTAGGGGAAGCGGCGAGCCGGTGCAGTATATCACGGGAGAGCAGGAGTTCTACGGCCGTCCCTTTGAGGTGACGCCGGATGTGCTGATTCCCCGGCCGGAGACGGAGCTGCTCGTCGAAGCCGTGCTGCGGTATGCGGCGGAGCTGTGGCCGCAGGGAGCGGCGGGCGAGCCGGGTGCGGGCGGCGAATACGCTGCGGCGCGCCCGGGGCGGCGCCTGACCGCGATCGACATCGGCGCGGGCAGCGGCGCGATCTCCGTCACGCTGGCGGCCGAAGCGCCGGCGTGGCGGGTGCTCGCCGGCGACATCTCGCCGGCGGCCCTGGCCGTGGCCGGCCGCAACGCGGAGCGTCTCGGCGCGGCCGTGGAGCTGCGGCTCGGCGACCTGCTCGAGCCGTTCAAGGGCTTGGAGACGGACATCCTCGTCTCCAACCCGCCCTATATTCCCGGCGGAGACATCGCCGGGCTGCAGCGCGAAGTGCGCGACCATGAGCCGCGCACCGCGCTGGACGGCGGCGAGGACGGGCTGGACCCGTATCGCCGCATGATGGAGCAGCTGCCGCTGCTCCCGGCTCCGCCGCGCCTCGTCGGCTTCGAGCTCGGGCTCGGGCAGGCGGAGCAAGTGGCCGCCCTGCTGGAGGCGGCCGGACATTGGAACGAGATCGTGACCGTACCCGATCTCGCGGGCATTCCGCGCCATGTGATTGGCATTGCTCGTCAGCCGTAAGCGGGGCGACGAAATTGGTATTTTTCATTCCATTCCCTTACAATAAAGTCAACGGCCCGTTAGATGCGTTAAGCGCGGACAAAGCCAGTAAAACCATGGGGAGGCAGAGCATTGCTTCAAAAGTTTAAAAAAATCGACGGCGTTATCGTCGTTATTCTTGTGCTGTTGATGGTGATCAGTCTTCTTGCGATATACAGTGTGACTCATGGGAGACCGACGGCCGGTTTTCATATTAGAATGTTAAAATTTTATATCTTGGGATTTGTCGCTTTTTTCGGCTTGACGTTTTTGGATTATCGCCTGCTAATCAAGTTCGCGATGTATATTTATGTGTTCGGGATCGCTCTGCTTGTGTTGGTCACCTTCATCGGTGCGGAGGAGAATGGCGCCAAGGGCTGGATCAAGTACGGAGGCTTTAGTCTTCAGCCGGCTGAGTTGTTCAAGCTGATTCTAATTCTTTTTCTGGCTTCTGTTCTTGTGCGGAAGAACAAGCAGAAACTGCTTTTCTGGCGGGATATAATTCCTATTGGCCTGCTGACGCTGCTTCCGTTTGCAATCGTTATTTCCCAGAACGACCTAGGCAACGCATTGAGCTATATTGTCATCCTAGGGGGTCTTCTTTGGATCGGCAATATTAAATTTTCTCATGCCCTTATTGGCGTGACACTTATCGGCGGAATGACGTTTGCGGGAATCTGGAGTTATACTAATTACCATGATCAGGCTGTGGCCCTTATTAAGGAACTGCCGGGCCGGGATCATTTGATCAGCCGTTTCGATCCTTGGCTTATGCCCGAGTTGGCTTCATCCGATCATAACTATCAAACGAAAAATGCCAAGCTGGCCATAGCTTCCGGCGGCATGAGCGGGGAAGGGTATTTAAAAGGAAGCACCGTGCAGGCCAATCGGGTACCCTATACCTATGCGGATTCGATATTTGTCCAGATTGCGGAAGAGTTTGGATTCGTCGGTTCTGCCGTCCTGCTGCTTCTGTACTTTATTCTGATTCACCGGATGATTCTGATTGCGCTCGAATGCAGGGACAGAGGCGGACCGTTCATTATTGTCGGCATTGTGGCAATGATGCTTTACCAAATTTTCGAAAATATCGGAGCATTTACCGGACTTATGCCGCTGACCGGAATTACCCTGCCTTTCATCAGCTACGGCGGAACCTCGCTGCTGATCAATATGGCAAGCATTGGCATTGCAATGAGCGTGCGGCTGTACGGGCAGGAGGAAGAAGAAGATTTGCCAAAGGGAACGTATACGGCTCCGGTAAAACAGGGTTAGCGCGTTGATGCGTAGATTTGTCGAAGTCTTAAAAAATAACCGTCAGGAGCTTCCTTCATTCGAAGGGGACCTGGCGGTTATTTTTTTAATTAAGTGACTTTTTTGATAACTATAATTTGTAATCTTTATTTTAGTATTAGAGCAAAACCAAAGTGACTTTTATCCGCTACCTACCTTAGAAGATCCGGTAAGATCGGTTGACCATTTTCCGTATCCCTAAAGGCTTAGATGGCTCTCCTCGGTTTCCGCAATCGAAACCATAAACGTAAAGCACCTATCACAGGGGTCTTAAGTAGTCGGATAAAGTGTAAAATTAGAATCGGTTTACCTGCTTTTTAATTTATGAAGAACTATCTGGTAACTTAAATATATTTAAGGATTATACATCACATTACCAGCACCATTTATTTGTGAACTATTCCCGACGAAAATTCTTATACAAAAACCACTACCCTCAGAAGCGCCAGAGAGAGTTATGTTATAGTCTCCTTTTTTATCAACATCAACAGGGGTACCGTACGTAGAATAACCTAGCCAAGTAGATCTTGCAAGTTGATAAGAGGCACTAGCAGGATATTCATTACTAGAGTATTGCCAACCTTGTATAACCACGTTACTAACGCCGCTAGGGATTGTAAATGTATCATTAGTATAATGTGGCCCATATTGGAAATTAGTAAATTCGAAGTGGTCAGCCAATGTGTTAATTGAAAAGTCGGATGATTTACCCGACTCTTTTTCACTACTGCCTAATGAAATTTTCCATTGGCCGCTATAATTCTTAACGTTTATAACCTCTCGTGAATCGGATGATGTTGAAGTATCCTTTAGGTTAACAAACAACGAACCTTCATTCTCAATATCTACAGAAACGATTTCAAGGGAGTGGAAGTTTTTGGTGCCGCTATACTCTTTATATTCTTTAATCTGTTCGTCTATGTTTGAAAAACGTGTATCAACAACTAACTCTAAAGCCTTATTAATATCTCCTTTATCCATCGCAACAAGAAACTCTTTAACGACTTCCTTGGCTTTAGATTCAGGTGACTCTTTAGCAAAGCTTGTGCTTCCGAAAGAAAAAGATGCTAGTAGAACCATTACAAGTAGAATGAGATTGGATTTTTTTACAAACATAACTTACCTCCATTTTTTTGATTTTAATATAATTATTTCTATCCTTTCTTTTTTTTGGAAACAATTAAACGATACCATATCTGTTATGGAAGTTGAATAAGACGGAAAAACTAATAAATTTTCGTATAAATGAAATATTTTGTGGTAAAAGCAAAAAAATGAAATTGGGAAATGGAATTTTGACCGCTTACACGAATAGATATGGCTTTTAGTAATATAGAGTCGGCTCGCACTGCAAAAATAAATAGATTCATAGGTTTGCGGACTCCGCTTTCCGGGGATACTGACTGACATGAAGCCGAGTGGAGAGGGGTATCCCAACATGAACGCCAAAAAAGGAATCGACGGAGATTCGCTGCGTAAGACCTTTACGTATACTGCCATTTTAATTTGTATCCTTATGTTTGTCATGATGGCCTGGGAAGGGCAAAAAACCGATGCTGCCGTTAGCGGCGGCCCCATTCCGAAGGAGTCGATCCGTCTGCGGATTCTCGCCAATTCGGACGGGGCGCAGGATCAACTGGTAAAGCGGCAGCTCCGCGATAAAATTGTAGAGCAGATGAACGGGTGGGTCGCCGAACTTGAGGACCCGCAGAGTCTGGATCAGGCGCGTGCCGTTATACGCGAGCATTTGCCGGAACTGAATAAACTGGTTGGCAATGAACTGGACAAGCGAGGCATCGGCTACAGTTATAAGGTGGAGCTGGGAATTGTTCCGTTCCCGACCAAGCTGTACGGAGGGACGGTTTATCCCGCCGGAGAATATGAAGCACTTCGCGTAACACTTGGAAAAGGAGAGGGTCAGAACTGGTGGTGCGTGCTGTTCCCTCCGCTCTGCTTCATTGATGCAGGGTCGGGCGATGCGGCGGCCAAGCCTGCCGGTGAGGCCAAGGCCGTGAAGGTGTCTGCGGATGGAAAGGGCGGCGCCGGGAAGGCAAAGGAGGGTAATGCGGTGCTGACTGGGGAGCGGCAGCCGGATGCCAAGGCCCAAGCGGCGCCCGCTGCGGAGCAGCCGAAGGTACGGTTCTTTATCTGGGATCTGCTGCTCAAAATCGGAAGCTGGATCAGGGGCTTGTGGGCATAGGTTCTATTGTTTTGCCGCCGGATATGTTACTATTTTCATATAGATAAGCGGCCCCACGCGGTGGGGCCGTTATTTTTGAAATATGAAGAGAATCAATTATTTCGCAGTCCCGCAGAAGCATCTAAAGCAGGCTTTAAATTGAGGGTTTCATCATGCGGGGCTGTCTTGCAACGGGGGCTTGTGAACAATGGAGACAAAATATTGGAAGCTGAGCTGTGCGGAGAGGAAAACCGGACGGGAGCGGAGCGATAGCGAGGCGGACCTTAAGGCGATTGCGGAAGCGGCGGAGCTGCTGAGGGCGGGGAATACGGTCGCTTTTCCGACCGAGACGGTGTACGGCCTGGGAGCGGACGCGCGTAATACGGAGGCGGTTGAGGCGATTTTCCAGGCAAAAGGACGTCCTTCGGACAATCCGCTCATCGTCCATATTGCCGACCGAGCGGTGCTTGAAGAGCTTGTGACGGATGTGCCCGCAGCGGCGGCGGCCTTAATGGACGCCTACTGGCCCGGTCCGCTGACCGTGGTGCTGCCGCTTCGCCCTAGCGTGCTGTCGCCGCGCGTAACTGCAGGCCTGGACACGGTCGGCGTACGCATGCCGGACCATCCGGTGGCGCTGGCGCTGCTGTCGGCGGCAGGTTGTCCGGTTGCCGCTCCCAGCGCCAACCGCTCGGGGCGGCCAAGCCCTACGCTGGCCGTCCATGTGCTGGACGATCTTGCCGGCAAGATCGGCGGCGTGCTGGACGGCGGGGCCGCAGGCGTCGGCCTGGAGTCGACCGTCGTGCAGGTGCAGCCGGACGGCTCCGTCGCCGTGCTCCGTCCCGGCGGCATCACGGCGGCGCAACTCGCCGCCGTCGCCGGAGACGCCGCCGTCACGGGCGCTTCGGCGGCGCCCGATTTCACGCCTCCGCAGGAAGCCGCGGAGGCTCTAAACCACCCCGCCGCCCCGAACGCGGCGGGGAAGAGCAGCCCGGCGCCGCGCGCGCCGGGCATGAAGTACGCGCACTACGCGCCGCAGGGCTGGCTCGGCGTCGTGCGCGGCTCTTCGCCGGCTGGCGCGGCGAAGACGGCGGCGGGCCTGCTGGCGTCGGCCCGCAGGCGCGGCGAGACGACGGGGATGCTCCTCTTCGAGGAGCATCTGCCCCTGTATCCCGCCGGCGCCGCTGACTGCATCGTCTCGCTTGGCCCGCTGGCCTCGCTGGAGACGGCTGCCCGCTCCCTGTATGCCGCGCTGCGGCGCTTCGATGAAGCGGGAGCGACATATATCTTAGCCGAGGCTTGCCCGGAGACGGGGCTTGGCTCTGCGATCATGAACCGGCTGATGAAAGCCGCAGCCGGCCGCGTGATCGACGCCGAATAGACCCGCTATTTTTATGATGACAGCATGATTGCCCTCTTGTCCGCATATTGTGATTGTACAAGATATTCGGACTTGGGGGTAATGGTGATGGGCATGGGAGAAGTACCGGCCGGATGGGGCCAGATCGTAACCATTGCAATCATGGCGCTCGCTCTGGGAATGGATGCCTTTTCGCTTGGCGTAGGGATCGGGATGAAAGGCATCCGTCTTCTTCATGTGCTGCAAATGAGCCTGCTCATTGCTTTTTTTCATGTGCTGATGCCTCTGCTGGGACTTGTTACCGGAAGCTATGTCGGGCACTTGCTGGGCCGGGTGGCGGGGATTGCCGCCGGGGTGCTGCTCGTTGCGCTGGGCGGGCATATGGTGCTCGGTTCGTTCCGCACCGGAGAGGGCGCTGCAATGAGAGGGGTCGACCACCGCACTCTGTGGGGGATGCTGCTCATTTCGCTCAGCGTCAGCATCGATTCGTTCTCGGTCGGCGTCTCGCTCGGCGTATTTGTGAGCAATGTTTTGCTGACCGTACTGGCCTTTGGGGCCTGCGGCGGGCTGATGTCAATCTCCGGGCTGCTGCTTGGACGGCATGTAAGCCGTGGACTCGGAGAATACGGGGAGGCGCTCGGCGGGGCGATTCTGCTCGGGTTTGGCTTGCTGTTCATCTTCTGATACAATAGCGGCAAAAGAATTATCCCATGGAGGTGATCTGCATGCTTCATATTTTGTTCGTCTGCACCGGCAATACATGCCGCAGT
Organism: Paenibacillus durus; assembly: GCF_000756615.1. Taxonomy (NCBI): domain Bacteria; kingdom Bacillati; phylum Bacillota; class Bacilli; order Caryophanales; family Paenibacillaceae; genus Paenibacillus; species Paenibacillus durus. The sequence continues at coordinate 5,553,153 of NZ_CP009288.1, read as the reverse complement.
CCTATGGCAGAAGGGCTTCTGCGCAAACTGGCGGCGGAGCGGGGATTTGATCTGGAGGTGCGGTCAGCCGGGGTTTCCGCGATCGCCGGAACGTCGATGTCAAGGCATGCGGCGGCCATATTGCGGGATGAGGGCATCAATGATCATATTACTTCCTCCCAGCTTTCGGGCGAACTGCTCACTTGGGCTGATCTGGTGCTGACCCTTACCCAGAGCCATAAAAGGCATGTACTGCATTATTTTCCGAACGCCGTATTGAAGACGCATACTCTCAAGGAATACGTGCAGAATGAGGAAGCGGTGCGCAGGGATCTGGAAGAGCTGGACAGTCTCTATGCCGGAACGGAGCTGTCTGCTTCGCTGGGGCAAGAACCAAAGGCAGCCGACCTGCAGCGGATTATCGAGATCCGCCAGCGGATACCGAGCGCAGATATTATGGACCCGTTCGGCGGAAGCCGCGAGGACTATGAATATGCGGCCGCTGAAATCCGTTCGTCGCTTCATAAGCTGCTGGATAAGCTTGAAGTCTTACGCCGTTTGTAAAATGTCTCCCCGAACGGACGGCAAAGAGCTTTCTTCTCCTAGATGGTTGATTTTCCGAGCATGATGATTTAAGATATAGACAAATATCGGTTCCGGTGTAACTGGCGACAAGTGTGGATAAACCACGATGGAGCATCGGAGTAGACGGCCGGTCGCCTGGGCGAAAGAGCAATTCCGCAGCTGTCTGCGGACTGCTCTTTTTTGTTTAAATGCTGAAATTTATAAGAGTCGCGCATATCATCCTGATCCGTATAAGACAACTTTGGTTTTCTTTTAGGAGGTAAAGCGGTGAAACATTACGAAAACCGGGCGGAGGAACTTATTCCTTCGGCCAAGGATTTGGCTGGAAGCGGACATGCTGCCAAGGCAGATCCATCTATTGCCGAACAGACTTATCTCGTGCTGCGGGAACTGGCGGAAGCCGGCGGGATTGGACAAGGCAAAGTGCTCATTGTCGGCGCCAGCACGAGCGAGGTAGCCGGCGTGCGGATCGGCACCGGGGGTGCGCTTGAGGTAGCGCAGCAGCTGCTGTCCGGCGTCCGCCGGGCTGCCGAGGAGTTTGGCTTCTCACCGGTATTTCAGTGCTGTGAGCATTTAAACCGGGCGATTGTAATGGAGCGAAGACTGCTGGAGCAGCTCGGTCTAACTGAGGTGTCGGCAGTGCCGATTCCCGGAGCGGGAGGGTCTCTCGGTGCGGCGGCATACCGCGAGATGACCGATCCCGTGCTTGCCGAAACGGTGCAGGCCCATGCTGGCGTCGATATCGGCGAGACTCTGATTGGAATGCATCTCCGCCGCGTCGCGGTGCCTTTCCGGACATCGCTGCGCTATATCGGAGAAGCCCGCGTCAATTCGGCCTACACCAGACCGCCGCTGATCGGCGGCGAACGCGCGGTGTACCGGCAGCAGGAGGATAACGGGTCGAAGCTGTGTGATTAGGGAAGAATACCCCCATCTCATAAACTAAATTCAGGGAGGAAACAACAAAAATGGAACAATTGCGCAAGAGTGACCCGGAAGTACTGAAAGCGATGGGACTGGAACTTAAGCGTCAGAAGGCCAATATCGAGCTGATTGCTTCGGAGAATATCGTGAGTGAGGCTGTCATTGAGGCCATGGGCTCCGTGCTGACGAATAAATACGCCGAAGGTTACCCGGGGAAACGTTACTACGGCGGCTGTGAAGATGTGGACATCGTGGAGAATCTGGCCCGTGATCGCGCCAAGCAGCTGTTCGGCGCCGATCATGCCAACGTGCAGCCGCACTCCGGCGCGCAGGCGAACATGGCTGTGTACCTCGCCGCGCTCAATCCGGGAGATACGGTGCTCGGCATGAACCTGGCTCATGGCGGTCACCTGACGCATGGCAGCCCGGTTAACGCTTCCGGCCTTCTCTATAATTTTGTCGCTTACGGCGTTCAGGAAGATACCTTCCTTATCGACTACGACGAAGTGCGCAAAGCCGCTTTCAAGCATCGTCCGAAGCTGATCGTCGCCGGCGCAAGCGCCTATCCGCGTACGATTGATTTCGAAGCTCTGGCTTCGATCGCAAGCGACGTCGGCTCGCTGTTCATGGTCGATATGGCGCATATCGCCGGCCTGGTAGCCGCAGGACTTCACACGAGCCCTGTTCCGCATGCCCATTTCGTGACCACGACCACCCACAAGACGCTGCGCGGTCCGCGGGGCGGCATGATTCTCTGCAAACAGCCGTGGGCTGCTGCGATTGACAAGGCCGTATTCCCGGGCTCGCAAGGCGGTCCGTTGATGCATGTCATCGCTGCCAAGGCCGTATCCTTCGGCGAAGCGCTTCAGCCGTCCTTTAAGACTTATGCGGAGAATGTAGTTAAGAATGCTAAGGTGCTGGCGGAAACACTGCTGGGCGAAGGCGTCAATATCGTCTCTGGCGGAACCGACAACCATCTGATGCTGGTTGATACGCGTAATTTGAACATTACCGGCAAGGATGCGGAAAAAGTGCTCGATTCCATTGGCATCACCGTTAATAAAAATGCGATTCCGTTCGATCCGACCAGTCCGTTCGTTACAAGCGGCATCCGGATCGGTACGCCAGCGGTTACCTCGCGCGGCATGGATGAGCAGGCGATGACCGAGATCGGCAAGCTCATCGCTGCCGTGCTGAAGAATCCAAAAGATGAAGCCACGCTGCAAGACGCTGCCCGCCGGGTCGCTGCGCTGACGGAGCGCTTTCCAATTTACCCTTCTTTACAGTACTAATCACTAAAACGCGATGCGGTCCACTGCCGCCCGACGCCTCGTTTCCAGCCCCTGCATGTCCGACTTTCGGCTTGCCGGGGCTTTTTTTGACAGAATGTTCACAGAAACGCATGGTAAATACATGAAAGTTGCAGAAAGCGAATGAGAATGTTCAACTAACTTTCATGAAATATCGTGAAAATATTGTGAAAAGTATGCAAAACCTGAAAACGGGAACTCAGATTTTCCCAGATCGGCAATCCCTCCTTTCCTAGATGAAATGAGCCATCAGTGATGATATAATATTACAGGATTTAGCTGAGAAAGGGTTAGCCCGGGCTCGCCTGGACAAAACTTACTGCTACCGGAGGGACAAACGAATGGGAAAACTGGTGATTTGCGATCATCCTTTGATTCAGCACAAACTGACTTTTATACGCGATGTGCGAACCAATACGAAGGAATTTAGGGAACATGTAGATGAAGTAGCGACTTTGATGGCCTATGAGATTACGCGGGATATTCCTTTGGAAACAATTACTGTGCAGACTCCGGTCGCTGAAACCGAAAGTAAGGTCATCTCCGGCAGAATGCTGGGACTTATCCCGATCCTGCGCGCCGGCCTTGGGATGCTGGAGGGTGTTCTGAAGCTGCTTCCGGCGGCGAAGGTGGGCCATGTCGGCCTGTTCCGTGATCCGGAGACGCTTCAGCCCGTCGAATATTACATCAAGCTGCCTACGGATGTGCAGGAGCGTGAACTGATTGTCATCGATCCGATGCTGGCGACCGGCGGGTCCGCAATCGCGGCTATCACTTCGCTCAAGAACCGCGGCTGCACTCAGATCAAGATGATGAATCTGATTGCCGCTCCCGAAGGCGTTGCCGCCGTTCAGGAAGCCCATCCGGATGTTGACATTTATGTTGCCGCGCTTGACGATCATCTGAACGATCATGGCTATATCGTGCCGGGTCTTGGCGATGCCGGAGACCGGCTGTACGGAACGAAGTGACAAACGTAAAGCAGCAGAAGAAAGGATAGGGGTTATGTCCAAGATTAAAGTAATGACGATTTTCGGTGTCCGTCCCGAGGCAATCAAGATGGCGCCTTTGGTTCTTGAGCTTCAAAAGCATCCCGAACATATCGAATCGCTGGTTTGCGTCACGGCGCAGCACCGGCAGCTGCTTGATCAAGTGCTTGAAGTATTTAACATTGTGCCCGACTACGATTTGGACGTCATGAAGGACCGGCAGACGCTGAACGAGATTTCCATTCGCGTTCTTGCAGGGCTGGAACCCGTACTGCGGGAAGCGAAGCCGGATCTGGTGCTTGTTCACGGAGATACGCTGACGACATTTCTTGCCAGCTACGCCTCTTTTTTGCAGCAGATACAGGTGGGACATGTGGAAGCGGGGCTGCGAACCTGGAACAAGCTCTCTCCATATCCTGAAGAAATGAACCGTCAATTGACCGGCGTGATCGCCGACCTGCACTTCGCTCCGACCGACTGGTCGGCTGGAAATTTGAGACATGAAAACAAAAAAGAATCAAGTGTTTATATCACAGGCAATACGGTGACCGATGTGTTTCAATATACCGTACAGCCGGGCTACCGGCATCCGGTACTGGAATGGGCTGAAGGAAAAAGACTTATTCTGATGACGGCGCACCGCAGGGAGTCTCAAGGCGAACCGCACCGTCATATTTTCCGTGCCGTCAAAAGGATTGCTGATGAATTCGAAGATGTCGCCATCTGTTATCCCGTGCATCCGAGCCCGGCCGTTAAGGAGCCGGCATACGAGATTTTGGGCGGGCATCCCAGAATTAAGCTGATCGATCCGCTGGATGTCGTGGACTTGCACAATTTTTATCCGCATACCCACTTGATTTTGACCGATTCAGGCGGCTTACAGGAAGAAGCCCCCTCCTTCGGAGTTCCTGTTCTTGTGCTGCGCGACACGACGGAGCGTCCGGAAGGCATCGAGGCCGGAACGCTGGAACTGGTAGGTACGGACGAGGAGAAGGTGTATCAACGGACACATGCCTTGCTGACGGATCAAGACCTCTATCAATCCATGAGCCGGGCCGCCAACCCGTACGGAGACGGCAAAGCGTCGCAACGCATTGTCAATGCGATTTTGCACCACTTCGGAGTTATTGAAGAGCGCCCTGACCAATTTCACAGAATGTTCACAAATAATTTAGAATCAGAATAGGCTTAGTTGTGAAAAAGTTTTTGTGAGCATACAGTACAACTGTACGGTTGATATGGTTTTGGAATGATTTACTGTGATTTTTTTCATACTTTCAGCCGTTTTTCGAGCCTGTTTATGACACGTTGACAAACTCTTGTTACATTCAGTAAAATGAATTGGAATTCCAAGGGTGGGGTGCTATGAAACATCCTGAACAACCGAATGATGAGAACCGGAAATTACGTAAATCCTTTCAGGCTATGGGTCTTGTCAGTGCCATCGGTATCGATCTTGCCGGCTGTACCATAGGCGGTTATTTTTTCGGGAAATGGCTTGGGAGCATGTGGGGTAACCAAGGTTTGTGGGTTGGTCTAGGTGTTCTTTTCGGCATGCTGTCAGGAGCCGCAGCTATTGTGAGTCTTATCAAAAAAGTGACGAGGGATAGCGATGAATGATGCAGCCAGAATGAACAAACTGATGTTGATGAGCATTGCGGGGATTATTGTCGTTTGTGCTATCATCGCCGAATTGATGCCCCATCGCCGCACCGTCCTTCACGGTATCGTGCTTGGCGCCAGCGTAAGCTGTCTCAATGTTTTTTACATGGCTTACAAAGTGAAAGGAATTGCAAAATCCGCCTCCGGTGAAAGTAAAGCCCGCGCTACGCTGGGTTTCGGGTTGAGGATAGCAACCTCCATCTTGGCGGTTGTACTCGCGCTTGAATTTCCTCATTATTTCAATGAGATCGCCGTATGCGCCAGTCTTGCGACCGGTTATTTCGTACTTCCTATCATGGGATTTATTTTGCTGCAAATTGAGGAACGCAAACATACTGACGGAAAGGGGTGAGAAACATGCATTTATCACCAAATATTAAACTCGCTGGACTCGAATTTGATCTGTCCATCGTGTTGATGCTGATCGTTACCTGTACAATCGTCTTGATTATTGCTCGTCTGGCGACGCGGAATCTTTCCGTGGAGAACCCCGGCAAAATGCAAAACTTCATGGAATGGCTCGTTGAATTTGTACAAGGCATGATGTCCAGCACAATGGATTTGAAGAAAGGCAAGCCTTTCCTCAGTCTTGGACTAACGCTGATCCTGTTTATATTTGTCGGAAATATGCTTGGCTTGCCGTTCGGGATTGTTACCGAGTACCACGATGCAAGCAAAGCGACGTTCTTTAACCAACCGCTTGTAAATGTTGTGGAGGAAATCCATAAGGTCCATGCCGCTAATCCGGCAGGGGAGGCAGAAGTCGGAGTAAGCTGGTGGAAATCGCCTACAGCCGATCCTGCCGTGTCCTTGGGACTAGCTGGATTGATCTTCCTGATCGTCCATTTTCTTGGGATCACTCGCAACACGAAAGCGTATTTCAAACATTATCTTCAACCATTCCCTGTCTTCCTGCCGATTAACCTGATTGAGCAGTTCTCCAAGCTGCTTACACACGGTATGCGTCTTTTCGGTAATATATTCGCCGGGGAAGTGCTGATTGCGCAGCTCGTTAAGCTGGGTTCTCTCGGAGCTCTTGGATTTGTCGCCTCCATCCCGCTGCTTATAGTGTGGCAGGGCTTCAGTATCTTCGTCGGTTCAATCCAGGCATTTGTCTTTACCATGCTGACATTCCTGTACATATCACAGGCGATAACCACGCATGAGGATCATTAGTTTCAATCAAGGCGCACGCAAGTACGTCTGATCTTTAAATATATTAAAGTACAAATCACACACAATTTAAGGAGGATTCATCAAATGGGAGTTATGGCATATATCGCGGCAGCAATCGCGATAGGTTTGGGCGCACTTGGCGCAGGTATTGGTAACGGTCTGATTGTCAGCAAGACGGTTGAAGGCATCGCCCGTCAGCCTGAGGCTAGAGGGACGCTTCAAACGACAATGTACATTGGTGTGGCTCTGGTAGAAGCCCTGCCGATTATCGGTGTCGTACTTGCCTTCATTTTCTATGCAGGAGCAGGCTCCTAATAAATTTTACAAAAAGTTTGGCGGGGAAGGCCATGGCCCTCCGCGCTTTCTTTTTGGCTTAAATAGTATGTCTTTGGTTGGTTATCGAAGTTACCGGAAAGGAGTGACCCTAAGTGAATTTTTCATACACATCGCTCGTCCTGGCGCTGATCGCTTTTCTTATCTTGTATTTCCTGCTTAACAAATACGCGTTCGGCCCCTTGTTCTCCGTTATGGAGAAACGGCGGGAGCTGGTATTGCAGCAAATTAATGAAGCTTCGCAGACGCGGGAGCAGGCGGTCGCTTACGTAGAGGAACAGAAGCAGGCTCTCCAGGATGCCCGCAAAGAAGCTTATGACATTATCGAGCAGTCCAGACAGACTAGCAACAAGCAAACCGAACAACTGCTTGAACAAGCCAAAGCGGAAGCGGCTCGAATCAAGGATGAGGCTGTCCGCGACATTCAGAACGAAAAGAACAAGGCCGTCGAGGCGCTGCGCAGCGAGCTCGGTTCGGCTTCCGTAAAAATCGCATCCAAGCTGCTTGAGAAGGAAGTCAGCTCGGACGCCGCGCAGGAGGAACTCGTTGATCAATACCTCAAAGAGGTTGGGGGCAGATCATGAGTCAGGATACGGTAGTTGCCAAAAGATACGCGAAGGCATTGTTTGAGGTGGCTGTTGAAGAGAAGAAGACGCTGGAAGTGGAGCAAGAGCTAAAAGCCCTGGTTTCCGCTCTGGATTCGAACACCGATCTTCAAAGGTTCATCAGCACTCCGAAAATTTCGGGGGAGGACAAGCTGGCGGTGCTCAAACAAACGCTTGAAGGCAAGCTGTCGAATGTCGTAATTAACACGCTTGAACTTCTCGTAGAGCGCGGCAGAATGAGCATCCTTTCCGAACTGCTAGACAGCTATGTCAAGATTGAGGGCGAGAGCCTGGGTCTTGCCGACGCTACCGTTTATTCCATGTATGAGCTGAACGAGCAGGAAAAGAAAGCTGTCGCCGAAGAATTCGGCACCTTGACCGGCCGTAAGATTCGCGTTGCCAATGTAGTGGATAAAAGCTTGCTGGGCGGACTGAAAGTTATCATCGGCGATACGCTGTACGACGGCAGCCTTGCCGGCAAGCTGGAACGTCTGGAAAAATCCTTTAACGATAAGCACAGAAGATAGGGGTGAGCGTACTTGAGCATCAGACCTGAAGAAATCAGCACTTTGATTAAAAGTCAAATCGAACAATATAAATCCGATATTGAAGTAACCGAAATCGGAACCGTTATTCAAGTCGGCGACGGGATCGCCCGCGTATACGGTCTGGAAAATGCGATGGCGGGCGAACTGCTTGAGTTCTCCAACGGCGTAGTAGGCATGGCGCTCAATCTGGAGGAAAGCAACGTCGGTGTCGTTATCCTTGGTGAGTATACGGAAATCCGTGAGGGCGACCAAGTTAAACGTACGGGCCGCATTATGCAGGTTCCCGTTGGCGAAGCTCTGCTCGGCCGTGTCGTTAACCCGCTCGGCCAGCCGCTGGACGGCAAGGGACCGATCGAGACGACGGAATTCCGTCCTGTCGAGAACAACGCGCCGGGCGTTATCGAGCGTAAATCAGTGCATGAGCCTATGCAAACCGGCCTTAAGGCGATTGACTCCATGGTGCCGATCGGCCGCGGTCAGCGCGAACTGATCATCGGCGACCGTCAGACCGGTAAGACGGCAATCGCCATCGACGCCATTATCAACCAGAAGGGCAACGGCATGAAATGTATTTACGTTGCCATCGGACAAAAGCAATCCACAGTAGCACAGGTCGTGGAAACACTGCGCCGCCACGGCGCGCTGGACTATACGATCGTCGTTACCGCATCGGCTTCCGAACCGTCGCCGCTGCTGTATATTGCTCCATATGCGGGCTGCGCGATGGGCGAATACTTCATGTACAAGGGCGAACACGTTCTGGTTATCTATGACGACCTGTCGAAACAGGCTGCTGCTTACCGTGAATTGTCCCTGCTGCTCCGCCGCCCTCCGGGCCGCGAGGCATTCCCTGGCGACGTATTCTATCTCCATTCCCGTCTGCTGGAACGCGCAGCGAAGCTGAGCGACGAGCTCGGCGGCGGTTCGCTGACCGCTCTGCCGTTCATCGAGACGCAGGCTTCCGACGTATCGGCATACATCCCGACGAACGTTATTTCTATTACTGACGGCCAGATCTTCCTGGAATCGGACTTGTTCTACTCCGGCCAGCGTCCAGCGATTAACGTCGGTATCTCCGTATCCCGCGTAGGCGGATCGGCGCAGATCAAAGCGATGAAGAAGGTTGCGGGCTCGCTCCGTCTGGACCTTGCACAGTACCGCGAGCTGCAGGCTTTTGCCCAATTCGGCTCCGATCTGGACAAATCGACCCAAGCCCGTCTGAACCGCGGCGCGCGGATGATGGAAATTCTGAAGCAGGGTGTCAACCAGCCTCTTTCCGTTGAACATCAGGTCATCAGCTTGTATACGGCGGTCAAAGGATATCTGGATGAGATTCCGGTTAAGGATGTAAGACGGTTTGAAAAAGAATTCCTTTCCTATATGGACAGCAATGCGCCGGAAGTGGCTGCATCCATCACGGAAACGAAGGACCTGACGGCTGATAACGAAGAGGCCCTGAAGGCTGCTATCGAGAAATTCAAAAAAGGCTTTGCGGCCAGCTAAGGATTAACCTTGGACGCAAACCATTAACAAAGACTAGTAATATGCCGGGCTTGCGGATTCTCCCAAGCTTGGCATATGCTCATGAAGCCGGCTTTGGCTTTGCCAAAGCACAAGATTATGCTTACGAAGTCAGCTTTGGCTTCGCCAAAGCTTATAGGTGGTGAAATCATGGCAAGAAGCATGCGTGATATTAAACGTCAAATCAAGAGCGTTCAGAACACCAGACAAATCACCAAAGCGATGGAAATGGTCGCCGCCTCCAAGCTGAGAAAGGCGCAGGAGAAAGCGGAAGCGGCCCGCCCCTATTCGCAGAAGCTGAAAGAAGTCGTGTCGAATATAGCTTCCGGTACGAAAGGAATCAAGCATCCCATGCTGGTGAGCCGCCCCGTCAAGAAGACCGGCTATATTGTCGTTACTTCAGACCGCGGTCTTACCGGGGGTTCCAATGCCAACATCTTGCGAAAGGTGACGACGCTAATTCAGGAACGCCACAACTCCAAGGACGAATACGGCCTGTTTGTTATCGGCCGCAAAGGGCGGGATTTCCTGCGCCGGCGCGATTATCCGATTGTCGAGGAAGTCACCGAGCTGTCCGATACCCCGTCTTTTGCCGACATCAAGGAGATCGCTTATGCGGCGGTGGGACAATTCGAGGAAGGCGTGTTCGACGAGATCTATATCTGCTATAACGTGTTTGTGAATCCGATCAGCCAGGTTCCGACTGTAGTACGGCTGCTGCCGATGGACGGAGTAGGACAGGCGGAAGAATCTCAAAGTCATGAGCTTAAAGCGGGCTACGAATATGAACCGTCGCCGGAAGGCGTATTGGAGGTTCTGCTGCCGAAGTATGCGGAGACTTTGATTTACAGCGCTATTCTTGACGGTAAAGCCAGCGAACTGGGCGCCAAGATGACGGCAATGGGCAGTGCGACCAAGAACGCCTCGAAAATGATCGGAAATCTGACGCTTACGTACAACCGTGCCCGTCAGGCGGCAATTACGCAGGAAATTACCGAGATCGTAGCGGGTGCGAACGCGCAGTCTTAAAATATAAGGGAGGAACATAAGCTGACCGCTTATCCTTGCCTTTTTATGAGACAGCGATACCGCCCTCTAAAAGGACGGCGCAGCCGTATCTTCTTGAAATATAAGCAAGTATAAGCTGCGCACTTAACTTCTGCCCTTATGTTTTACGAGAAACGGTTCCGTCCCTTAACCAGGACGGCAAGCTGTTTCTTCTTAGGTAACAGTTTTCAAGGAGGGAAACATAGATGAACGTAGGACGCGTAGTAAGCATTATGGGTCCGGTTGTCGATATTGAGTTTGAACGCGGCCAACTGCCCGAAATCTTCAATGCGATCAAGATCGGCGCCGACGCAGCTCAAGGACGCCAGAAAGAGCTGACACTTGAAGTATCCAATCATCTCGGCGACAATCTGGTTCGCTGTATTGCCATGTCCTCCACGGACGGACTTGTTCGCGGATTGGATGCAGTAGACCAAGGAGCCCCAATTTCGGTTCCTGTCGGAGATGTAACGCTTGGCCGGGTGTTCAACGTGCTCGGCAATACGATTGACAACGGAGCGGAAATTGGCGATTCGCAAAAGAACCCGATCCACCGGATCGCGCCAACGTTCGACGAGCTGTCAACGCAAGCGGAAATTCTGGAAACCGGGATCAAGGTTATCGACCTGCTCGCCCCTTATGCCAAGGGCGGTAAAATCGGCCTGTTTGGCGGCGCGGGTGTTGGTAAGACGGTAACGATTCAAGAACTGATCAACAACATCGCTCAGGAGCATGGCGGTATTTCCGTATTTGCGGGCGTCGGAGAGCGTACACGCGAAGGTAATGACCTGTACCATGAAATGACAGATTCCGGCGTTATCAAGAAGACGGCGATGGTGTTCGGACAGATGAACGAACCGCCGGGCGCGCGTCTGCGCGTTGCGCTGACGGGTCTGACGATGGCGGAATATTTCCGCGATGTGGAAGGCCGCGACACGCTGCTCTTTATCGATAACATCTTCCGCTTCACGCAAGCGGGCTCCGAAGTATCCGCCCTGCTGGGCCGCATGCCGTCCGCGGTAGGTTACCAGCCTACGCTGGCAACGGAAATGGGCCAATTGCAGGAACGGATTACTTCCACCAAAAAAGGCTCCGTTACTTCCATTCAAGCGATCTACGTGCCGGCGGATGACTACACTGACCCCGCTCCGGCAACGGCGTTTGCCCACTTGGACGCAACGACGAACCTGGAGCGTAAAATCTCCGAGAAAGGCATTTTCCCGGCGGTGGACCCGCTGGCATCCAGCTCGCGGATGCTGAATCCGGAAATCGTTGGCGAAGAGCATTATAATGTGGCTCAGGGCGTTAAGCAATTGCTGCAGCGCTATACCGAGCTTCAGGATATTATCGCCATCCTTGGTATGGATGAGCTGAGCGAGGAAGATAAGCTGATCGTGGCCCGCGCCCGTAAGGTGGAACGCTTCCTGTCGCAGCCTTTCCACGTGGCGGAGCAGTTTACCGGCTTCAAAGGCGCATATGTACCAGTCAAAGAAACGGTCCGCAGCTTCAAGGAGATCCTGGAAGGCAAGCATGATGATCTTCCGGAAGCGGCATTCCTGTTCGTAGGTACGATCGAGGAAGCTGTAGAAAAGGCGAAAACGTTGTAACCTGATGCTTTAAGGAGGAATTCGCAGTGAACACCTTTTTGTTGGAGATTGTCACGCCGGATCACCTCGTATATGCCAAGCAGGTTCACAGCTTGACCGTACGGGGGGCAGAAGGCGATCTGGGCATTTTGCCGGGACATATTCCGCTTGTAACTCCGCTTCAGGTTGCGCCGATGATCATCAAATCGGACGACGGTACGACGACAGTTGCCGTGCATGGCGGTTTTATCGAAGTGCATAAGGATAAAGTGACCGTGCTGGCTGAGAGCGCCGAGCTGCCCAGCGATATCGATCTTGAACGCGCCGAGGCGGCCAAAGAACGCGCACAGCGCCGTTTGCAGTCCAAGGGCAAGCAGGACGAGATTGATCATCGCCGCGCTGAGCTTGCGCTGCAGCGTGCGGTTACACGGATTAAAGTGTCCACCAAAAAAGGACAACAATAACATGAGAAGCAGTCTGGCCTTGAGCCGGACTGCTTTTTTGCTTGAATCCAAAGTGAATATAGATGACAATAATTTAACAAACGATGTCATTTTGTAATATATGAGTGGACATTGAAAATAAGAGCGTTTTCTTAAAGACTTTTAGCCAAAAAAGTTGTAAAAGTACTGGATTCTTTTTCATTACGCAAGTATGATGTAAGAGTCGATTTCCAAGGGCAAGAATAGGTTGGGGGTTTAGGATGGATGAAATCATGACAGCCGAACTTACCGGTTCTATAGGGATTAGCGGTTTGATGTCGATGGTTGTGTCGCTATTGTGTGTTGCAATATCCTGGTGGGCCTTGCAGAACCTTAAGCTGGATTTGATCATAAGATATCCCAAGAGCCCGCAAGGGCGGCTGCTTCATTTGCTTCTGGCTATCGTACTGGGACATTTTGTAGCAGGTTTTCTGCTGGATTATTTGGGATACAGCACTCAAATCCGCCATATGCTATATTGAACAGGCGGTCCGCATAATAACATTTTTTTATGTTAAAACTTAATCTAAAGAAGCGTCCCGCGCTAATCCGGGGCCAAGCAGCGGAATCGAAGTATTTTAAAAATTGACTATTACATGTAATTGTACTCAAACAAGCAAGGATATGGAGAATGATATTAATGTCAGAGAAAATAATGGACGCGGAGGGAAATGAAAATGAGTAAATTTATCGTCCGCGGTGGCAAAAGATTGACCGGGAGCGTAAAAGTAAGCGGCGCGAAAAATTCCGTACTACCGATCATAGCCGCCTCTCTATTGGCTGAAGAAGGAGACAGCGTTATTGTTGACGCTCCTCCGCTAGATGATGTATTAACGATCAGTAAAGTATTGGAATCTCTGGGGGCGGGAGTTACATATCAGGATGATATTATTCAGGTCGATGCCCGAAAGCTAACGACTTGTGAAGCGCCCTACGAGTGGGTGCGCAAAATGCGGGCTTCTTTTTTGGTGATGGGACCTCTTTTATCCCGGCTGGGCCATACGCGAATTTCTCTGCCAGGCGGCTGCGCAATCGGAACGCGCCCCATCGATCAGCATCTTAAAGGCTTTGAAGCGCTTGGCGCCGAAATCAGCTTGGGGCAGGGCTATATCGAAGCAAAGAGCAATGGCCGGCTGCGCGGGGCCAAGATCTATCTGGACGTTGCCAGCGTAGGAGCAACCGAGAATATCATGATGGCTGCGGCTTTGGCCGAAGGCGTGACGATGATCGAGAATGCCGCTAAGGAACCGGAGATTGTTGATTTGGCCAATTACCTGAACAGTATGGGAGCCGTCGTTCGCGGTGCGGGCACTGGCGTCATCCGTATTGAAGGGGTAGAGCGTCTGCACGGTGTAAGACATCATGTGATCCCTGACCGGATCGAAGCGGGCACATATATGGTGGCTGCGGCGATTACCGGCGGAGACGTATATGTGGAAGGCGCCATTGCCGATCATCTCGGACCGGTTATTGCCAAGATGGAAGAGATGGGCGTAACGATTATTCCGGATGAGAACGGCGTCCGTGTCATCGGTGACAAGCCGCTGAAGGCTGTGGATGTGAAGACTTTGCCTTATCCGGGCTTTCCTACCGACATGCAGTCCCAGATGATGGCGCTGCTGCTTCGTTCGGAAGGAACGAGCGTAATTACAGAGACGGTTTTTGAGAATCGCTTTATGCATGTGGATGAATTCCAGCTTATGAACGCGGAAATCAAGATCGAAGGGCGTTCCGCCATCGTTACCGGTAATGGACGTTTGATGGGAGCGAAGGTCTGCGCAACGGATCTGCGCGCGGGAGCGGCGCTAATTCTGGCCGGTCTGGTCGCGGAGGGAACGACGGAAGTGGGCGGCACGCATCATATCGACCGCGGCTATGTGCATTTGGCAGAGAAACTGTCTGGCCTGGGTGCGGACATTTGGCGCGTCACGCTGGATGAAAGTTCAGTGGAAGCAGCCAAAGAAGAAACGCTCAAGCCGGAAGCAGCCAAGAACGCCGCTGTTAAGAACGAGGAGACGAAGCCCCGGTTTCAGATTCAACCGACTTGGGTATAACTCGCTGACACAATAAATTGAAGATTGCAATGGGAAAAGACCTGTCCGTGCGGTGCGGCCGGGTCTTTTTATTTGAGTAGCCCCCTTTTAAGTCTCTGATATGGAGTACAACTCTTCCTTCTCTCGAATACTTCGTTCTAGCAATTGTCCGAGACTCATAATATTAAGTATGAGGACAAAGGAGAAGGGAGACGGAAGAGATGAAAGATTTCCGCCTTTGGCGCCGTAAAGCGGCGCGGTGGAGACCCGGGCGCCGGAGACGCCAGCTTTCGGCCCGCGTGTGGACCGGGCGGCTTGTGCCCGCCGCCTGGCTGGCCGCGCCGCTGCTGGCGGCGCTGCTGCTGCCGCTGGCGGTCGTGCAGCAGCGGCAGCACGACCCGTCGCCGCCGCCGGCCGCGCCGACCGCGCCGGACGCGCCGCGGCGCACTGCCGCACCAGCGGCGCGGGAACCGGCTGCGGCGGAAGCCCCGCAGCCGAAGGTGTCCGTGTATTTGTCGCATACTGGACAAATCGAGACCCTGCCGCTGGAGGACTACGTCACCGGCGTGATCGCGGCCGAAATGCCGGCTGATTTTGAGCTCGAAGCGCTCAAAGCACAGGCGGTCGCGGCCCGCACCTTTATCGTACGCCGCCTGCGGGCCGGCGACAGAAGCGGGGTTCCCGCTGCATCTGCGGATGTGACCGACACCGTAAGCCATCAGGCTTACGTCTCGTCCGCCGTGCTGCAGCGGGACTGGGCGAAGGCCGGCCGCAGCGCCGACCTGGCCAAGCTCCGCCGCGCGGTACAGGAGACGCGCGGCATCGTGATGACGTACAAGGGAGAGCCGATTACGGCCTCTTTTTTCGCCTCGAGCGGAGGGTATACGGAGAACTCGGAGGATTATTGGAAGGCGGCCGTGCCTTACTTACGCAGCGTGGCGAGTCCCTGGGACCGGGAAGTAACGCCGGGTCTTAAGGTTACCGCTACCTTCAGCGTATCCGAATTGAGAGAGAAGCTTGGAATCGAGGGTGATTCCAGATCGGGTGCGCAGAAAGTATTCGCCCCCTCGGGCGTTACGGCGGGGAAGGTCATGCCGCTCTCAGCGGAGCATACTTCCATAGGCGTGCCGCGAATAGAGGTACTGTCGGTTACCGCAGGCCACCGGGTAAAGGAAATTTCGATTGACGGCCAGGTGTTTACGGGACGTGAAGTGCGAGAGAAGCTCGGGCTGCGCTCCAGCCAGTTCACCTGGAAGATGGGTAACGGCCAGATCGCCATTACAACCTACGGCAGCGGTCATGGCGTCGGCATGAGCCAATGGGGAGCGAATGGAATGGCGAAGCAGGGCAGCTCGGCAACGCAGATTCTCAAACACTATTACAGCGGAATATCGTTTACGCAAGTCTCAACTCTTTTGAAAAAATAAAGTGAAAGAAACGTATAAAAGCGAATCGCTCGGTAACACTGATTACTGAGGTGATAGCAAATGAATGAACAAGACAAAAACAAACTGTCCAATGAAGAATCTCTCAAAACCAAACCGGGAGAAACCGGCAGCCAGCCTTCTTCATTGAACAAACTGTTCTCTAAACGTTGGGTATTTCCGGCAGTCTACACAGCGGCAGCGGCAATTATACTAACCTTGGTATGGGTCTATCAGGATGCCGGCCAAAAGCCGCTTTCGACAGACACCGCCGCCGTTGTCTCTGAGGATGTCGGAGGTTCCGGCGATACGGCCGGGGCTGCGGATGCAGGAAAAGAACCGAATGCGCTGGAGGTCGCCGCTTCGGCGGAGAGCCTGGCTTGGCCGGTGGCCAACCCAAGCGATGTGCAAGTCGTTAAGCCGTACTATGACGAGAATGGGACCCAGGAGAACCACATCGAGGCTATGGTGCAGAACGGCGATACCTTTACGCCCAATACCGGCATCGATCTTGCCCGTGAAGACAACAAGACTTTTGACGTTAAGTCCGCCATCAGCGGCGAAGTGACCCGGGTCGAAGACGTGGCTACGCTCGGCACAGTGGTTGAAGTGACCCAAGGCAACCTGAAGACCGTCTACCAAAGTCTCGGCGAAGCCAAAGTGAAGCAGGGCGATCAGGTGAAGCAGGGTGATACGCTAGCAAGCGCTGGACGCAATGAAATCGAGAAGGATCTGGGCAACCACCTGCATTTTGAGGTGTACCAGGACGGCAAGCCAGTCAACCCTTCGGAACAGCTTCCGCAAAAAGCGCAAAAATAATATTTGAACGTAAGGCAGGGGGACGCTCGTCCTCCTGTTTTTTCGTTTCCGGTATAGGAGCATAGTCCCCGCTTTCTAGGGCTATTTTACGGTTGTCCCGCAAATAAAATGAGCCTGCCCCGGCTTGTCATCCCGTTAAAGCGCGAATATATAGGCCCGCCACTCATATAATGTACCAAACTATCCACAGTTGGGAGGCGGGAGCGTGCACGATTATATCAAGGAACGTACGATTAAAATCGGACGCTGCATCGTGGAAACCAGGCATACGGTCCGGACTATAGCCAAAGAATTCGGCGTTTCCAAAAGCACGGTGCATAAAGATCTAACCGAGCGGTTGCCGGAAATCAATCCTGATCTAGCCGATCAGGTGAAGCACATTCTTGAATACCACAAATCGATCCGTCATCTCCGGGGGGGCGAGGCCACAAAAATCAAATATAAGAAAAACACGGGGAAGAAGCGGGAGGTGGCCGTAGCGATAAAACAATAAAATTTCATTGAACTCTTCCCCTAAAGTATGGTAATTTTAAATTTGGTACTAACTTATCTCTCTCATCTAAAATAATACTTTGGGGGCTCTTTCATTATGCTTAGCAAGGACATCGGAATCGATCTCGGCACAGCCAATGTGCTTATTCATGTTAAAGGAAAAGGAGTCGTTCTGGATGAACCTTCCGTGGTCACGCTTGAAAGCGACACGAAGAAGGTCCTTGCGGTGGGAGAACAGGCGCGCCGTATGGTCGGCCGTACCCCGGGAAACATCTCAACGATTCGTCCGCTCCGAGACGGCGTTATTGCCGATTTTGAAATCACGGAGACGATGCTGAAATATTTCATCGACCGCGTCGGAGGCCGCACCTGGTATGCGCGTCCGCGCATTTTGATCTGTGCCCCCACGAATATTACCTCGGTTGAACAGAAATCGATCCGTGAAGCGGCGGAGCGCAGCGGGGCGAAGGAAGTCTTTATGGAAGAGGAGCCGAAGGCCGCGGCAATCGGAGCGGGCATGGATATTTATCAACCTAGCGGAAATATGGTCGTCGACATCGGCGGCGGAACGACGGATGTAGCCGTATTGTCCATGGGCGACGTCGTTACCGCCTCCTCCATCAAAGTAGCAGGGGACAAGTTCGACGAATCCATTTTAAAATATATTAAGCAGAAATATAAACTGCTCATCGGTGAACGGACGGCTGAAGATATCAAGCTGGCCATCGGGAATGTGCGTCCTGGCGGTATACAGGCTGAGATGGATATTCGCGGCCGTGATATGGTAAGCGGGCTTCCGCAGACTCTGACGATCACCTCGGTCGAAGCGCAGGAGGCGCTTTGGGACCCGGTGTCGTCCATTGTGGCTGCGGCGAAGACGGTGTTGGAACGGACGCCTCCGGAGCTGTCCGCCGATATCATTGACCGTGGCGTCGTGCTGACCGGAGGAGGAGCGCTGCTGAGCGGACTTAGCGAGTTGCTCTCCGAAGAACTGCATGTGCCCGTATGGGTGGCGGAGGATCCGATGCACTGCGTCGTGAAAGGAACGGGTATTTTGCTGGATCATTTGGACAAAGTGGTTAAGAAAAAGTTCTGAGCAGCCGATATATAAATAAAGGTTTGTAAGTTGAGCTCAGACTTCTGCGGTTTAGGAAGGGGAAACGCCTTTATGATAAGAGGTTTATATACGGCCGCTGCCGGCATGGTCACGGAGCAGCGCAGACATGATACGGCAACGCAAAATATCGCCAATCTGAATACGACGGGGTACAAGCAGGTCGAAAGCATCAGCCATTCATTTCCGAATGTGCTGATCTCCGCCATGCAGGGCGGGATTGTGAAGCCGATTGGCAGAATGAACACGGGGGTATTCGCCGAGCAGTCCATGTCCAAATTTCTGCAAGGCGATCTGGTCGAAAGCGGCAAGTCAACCGATTTTGCACTGTCGGCCGACCTTCGTCTGGCTGATCCAACAACAGGCGCTAACCTACCCTTTGACGCATCGGGCAAGTATATAAGCGATCAAGGTGAGATTATTTACCAGCCGCAGGCTTTTTTCACGGTGCAGGATAATGATGGGAATACGCTTTATACACGCAACGGCGGCTTTACTGTAACTCCTGCCGGTGAACTGCTGAGTTCCGGAGGGTACAAGGTGCTTGGCGCCGATGGCAGACCGGTAGTGTTAAACGGTACGGTGGACAACCTCAAGGTTGACGAGAAAGGCAATCTTCTTGATGCAACCGGCGCTCCAACCGGCGTTCGTCTTGGAATCAGCATTGTAACCAGGCCGGAGAATCTGGTGCGCGATGGCAACGGTGTATTTCACGCAGAAGATGCACAGGCGGCGGGAATCCGGTATGCGGCTGCGGGAGATAATATGCAGGTCCGCCAGGGATATATCGAAGGCTCCAATGTGGATGTGACGCAGGTTACCGTTGATTTGAACGCGGCTTACCGGGCGTATGAAGCGAACCAGAAAGTGATCCAGTTCTACGACAGCAGCTTGCAAAAGGCTGTAAATGATGTCGGCAGAGTATAGGAGGAGTGACCGATGAACAATTCGACAATCGGCGCGGCCGTCTCGATGACCAGTCTCCAGCAGCGTCTTGATCTTATCGCCGATAATATTGCCAATATCAATACGGCAGGCTACAAGAGCAAAGACGGGGCCTTTGAAGACGTGCTGACCCGGGTACAGCAGCAATCGCAGGAATATAAGCTTGAGGGGCGCAGCATGCCTTTGGGCTTTGATATCGGCTTCGGCATGCGGATTCCCCAGGTTACCACCAGTTGGGAACAGGGAGCGCTTAAGGAGACCGACAATGCCAGCGATTTGGCACTGCAGGGCAGCGGGTTGTTCGCTGTACAGGTTAACGGCGTTACTTCCTATACGCGTCAGGGCGATTTCCATTTTACGCCTGATGCAGCCAATCAAGGTAATATGATTTTGGTGGACAATGAGAACCATCCGGTGCTGAACGCGCAGGGCAAGCCGCTGACGGTTCGCTCGGGTGTAAGCGTGGCATTTAACGAGGCAGGCGTGGTATTGATGAAGGAAAGTGAGAACGGGCCGGTAACCGAAGCAGGCCGGCTGATGCTTGTGGAACCGAAGAACAGCGAGGTGCTTCAGGCAGTGGATGGCGGAAGATTTGTTCTTAAGGACGGAGTGACGGCTGAACAGGCCTTCGTGCAGCGGACGGCTGGTGAGAGCCGCGAAGTGGCGGTGCGCTCCGGCTGGCTTGAGCAGTCCAATGTCGATCTGAACAAGGAAATGACGGATATGATGCAGATTCAGCGGACGTATCAGCTTGTCGCCCGGGCTTTTTCCTCCAGCGATCAAATGCTTGGGCTGGCAAATAACATGCGCGGGTAGGTGAAGCGATGAGCCGTCACAAAGAAGATCGTTTGAAACAAGAACAACAGACAGAAGATAACGTGCCGATAAAGCGCAAGCGATCGAAATGGACGGTAGTTAGGTGGTTTCTGATTCCTTTGCTGCTGCTGCTTGCCCTTGGCGGCGGCTTGGCAGCCGGTTATGTTGTCCTCGGCAAAAAGGAGCTTAGCGATGTGTTTCACTGGAGCACGTGGAAGCATGTATACGATCTGGTCTTTGCCCCATAATGTCGCAAGAACCGCTATGCGAAACTCCCTTGTATGAGGGAGTTTTCTTTTTTATACTGGAAAATGTATAATGATTGGGAGCTTTCGAGATCAAAAAGGGCCCTCTCCGCTTTTGCAGCGGGAGAAGCCCCTTATCTCAACCTCCACTTCTGCAGCCGGTGAAGGATAAATATAGTTCTTGCCAAAAGCATCTATATTTATGCACTCCGGCAATAATAAAGTGCCTTTATATCGGGGGGCTGTTTTTTCGAGGCCTTTCTCTCGAACTGGAAGGAGTAAGTTACATGCTGGATGTCAATCAAATTCAGGAAATTATCCCCCATCGTCCGCCTTTCCTGCTGGTGGACAAAATTATCGAAATCGAAATGGGGAAACGGGCGGTAGGCATTAAAAATGTCACGGTGAACGAGCCCTTTTTTATAGGGCACTTTCCAGGATACCCCGTTATGCCCGGCGTACTGATTACGGAGGCGCTCGCACAGGTTGGTGCTGTAGCGATTCTGGGCGTCGAAGCCAACCGTGGCAAAATCGGCTTTTTGGCGGGCTTGGACGGTTTTCGTTTCCGTGGACAGGTGGTGCCGGGGGATACCCTAAAGCTCGAAGTGGAGATTACGCGTCTTAAAGGAAGTATCGGCAAAGGGAAAGCGGTTGCCAAAGTGGAAGACAAGGTTGTGGCCGAAGGCGAAATTATGTTTGCGCTGAATTAAATCATACCTGGAGAAGGAGAGATTTTTATGACCCAATTGAGTCCAAAAGCTGCAGAAACATTGGAACGCTGGCTGCAAGACCCATCCGTAGACGAGACCACCAAGCAGGAACTTCGCGGACTGACGAGTGATCCGCAGGAACTTGAAGAACGCTTCTACCGGGATTTGGAATTCGGGACAGGCGGTTTGCGCGGCGTGATCGGCGCAGGCAGCAACCGGATGAACCGATACACGATAGCAAGAGCGACTCAGGGTTTTGCCAATTTTATTTTGGAACAGTATAAGGGCGAAGGCCGTCCATCTGTTGTTATTGCTCATGATTCCCGCCGGTTCTCCCCTGAGTTTGCGCTGGAAACGGCACTTGTTCTGGCCGGCAACGGAATTGAAGCTTATTTATATCCTTCCCTTCGCTCTACGCCGCAGCTGTCCTTCAGCGTGCGCCATTTGGGAGCAACAGGCGGTGTCGTCATTACGGCGAGTCATAATCCTCCGGAATATAACGGGTACAAAGTATACAATGCTCAAGGCGGTCAGCTTGTGCCGGATGAAGCCGAGAAGGTGATCTCCTACATATTCAAAGTGGATTCCTTTAGCGCCTTCAAGCGCGCCGTTAAAGAAGAAGCGGAAGCTGCCGGGCTCCTTCATTGGCTTGGCGAGAAAGAAGACGAGGCCTACACCGATACGGTAGCGGCAGTCAGTGTCGGCCGGTCGGAAATCGCCGGGGGCCTTGGAAGCAAATTTAAAATTGTTTATACGCCGCTGCATGGAACAGGCAATCTGCCGGTGCGCAGCGTATTGAAAAAGATTGGTTTCACCGATGTGCTTGTCGTGCCGGAACAGGAACAGCCGGATTCCGAATTCTCCACGGTGAAATCGCCGAATCCGGAAGAGCGGGACGCCTTTACGCTGGCGATCAAGCTTGGCGAGGAATTGGGTGCCGATCTGCTTATCGGTACAGATCCGGACGCGGACCGGATGGGCGCCGTCGTACGTGACCATGAGGGCAAATTCGTCGTGCTATCGGGGAATCAGTCTGGCGCATTGATGATTCACTACTATCTGAGCCGGTTGCAGGAACTGGGCAAGCTGCCAAGCAATGGCGCGGTAGTCAAGACGATCGTGACCAGTGAGATGGGCGCTGCAGTTGCCAGCCATTACGGAGCGACCGTGTTTAACACGCTGACGGGCTTCAAATATATCGGTGAAAAAATGACCCAGTTCGAAGCTTCAGGGGATTACACATATCTGTTTGGATACGAGGAAAGCTATGGATATCTTGCCGGCAACTATGCACGAGACAAGGATGCGGTTCTTGCTTCCATGCTGATAGCCGAAGCAGGGGCCTATTACAAAGCTCAAGGAAAAACGCTCTACCAGGTGCTTCAGGAGCTTTATACGCAGTTCGGCTATTTCCTCGAAAGCCTGGAATCCCGTACACTCAAAGGCAAGGACGGGGTTGCCCAAATTCAGGGCATCATGAGCGATTGGCGGCAAAATCCGCCGCAAGAAATCGCAAGCATTACCGTAAGCGAGGTGCTGGATTACTCTCTTGGTTTGGATGGGCTTCCGAAGGAGAATGTGCTGAAATATCTGCTCGCCGACGGTTCCTGGTTCTGCCTGCGTCCTTCAGGCACTGAGCCCAAGATCAAGGTGTACTTTGCCGTACGCGGCGAGTCGCTTGAGGATGCCAAGTCCAAGATTGCCGCACTTACCAGAGAAGTTATGGGCAAAGTCGACGGCGGAAGCAATTAAGAGGATGATTTGAATCTCTTTTACGGGAAACGGGTGCCGCCCTTCCATATGGAGGGTGAAGCCGTTTCTTTTTTCGGGGACCCCGCAAAGTACTTGAGCAGGCTTCGAAGCCAAGTCCTCACTTTGCGGGGTTGTCTTTTGTAATGGAGATTCGTTATTGAAAGAGGAGGAGCTTTTGGTGCAGCACAAATGGCAGCATTGGAACATAAATTCCCGGAAGTGGCTATGGATCATCGTGGTGATTGGCCTGATTGCGGCATTTCCGGTCGTCTACGACCGTCTGCAGACAGAGAAATCATCCAAGACGGTGGAGATCGTGTTCGACTACCGGGATCTCGTGGACGCCGCGAGCTACCGGTCCAACCCGCAGAACTACTTATCCGAGCAATTGGATCGGCTTAAAGAAGCTGGCGTACAGAGCATGGCTGTATATGAGAGTACGCTCGGGGATTACCGTAAAGCCCGGCGCGTTATGTTCTGGGGCGCGCAGGATATCGCCAACTTAACGGACAGCATCATACCGGAGAACGAAAATTATACGTATGTGCTTTTTACCAGCAAAGCTAACAGCGATGAGCTCAAGCCCACAATCCAGAATACGTTTGGAAGTCTTGGAATTGCGACGGAAGACTGGAGCTTTCGCGGACAGCAGGGTTTGATCATAAAGACTCCGCTGGAGGATGCGCTGCTGAAGCCAATGGCCCCGGACGAGGCTGCGCTTGCCAATTTGCATAACAAGGGATTTCAAATCGTCCCCCGTCTTGTGGATACACTTCCTTATAATGAAGAAGCGATGAAGCAGTTGATCGAACGGTTTGAAAGTCTTAATGTTAAGCGCATCCTGTTTGAGGGCGATTCGGTTAAAGGATTCAACGATAACGAGGATAAAAATAGTCTCAATTCCTTCGCCGAGCTGCTGAAACAGCATGGTATCGGCATAGCGACCATTGAGAATCTCAAACAGGAGCAAAAAGGGTTCAACAAGCTCGCCTATATGCTTGATTACAATGTGGTCCGGCTGTATTCGCTGAGCGAGAACGACTCAACGCTGAAGCCCGATGTTATTGCCGACCGCTTCGCACTTGCCACCAAGGACCGCAATATACGCATGCTCTATCTGAATACCGCACCGACGAGAAATACGGACAAGGCGCAGATCGACGATTCTTTGGAGAATTTGATTACCAGCTTAAGCCAGCCGGGCGGAGCAGTGGAGAAGATCGAGAACAATGGCTTTACGTTAGGTCAGGCTACCGCTTTTGATGTAGTTGATTCGCCATTCCAACGTTATTTCAAGCTGGTCGCTGTTATTGGAGCCGTGGCAATGGTTGCGCTGATGATTTCCTACTTCATTCCATGGCTGACGCTGCTCGTCTGGGCGCTTGGTCTGGTTGGAAGCGCGGGAATGCTGCTGGTGAAGCCCACGCTATTTGAGCAGGCGCTCGCGTTAGCGGTAGCCATCAGCGCACCTACAGTTGCGACGGTTCTCGCTGTCCGTAAAATCAATAAGTGGGGTCCGCCGCTGACAAATGCCGGTAAAGGCAAAGCTGCCGCTCGGGGAAGCCTTTCAGGGTCCGCTTTCGCACCTATGAACCCGCAGCGCCGCCTGCTCCAAAGTCTTGTTCTGTACGTAAGGACGGCTGTTATCTCGCTCTGCGCGGTGCCATTCGTTATCGCGCTGCTGAATAATATTACTTACAGTCTGGTACTGAACCAGTTCCGGGGCGTCAGTCTGCTACATATTGCGCCGATCGGGTTGGTGGCCATTTATGTGCTTCTATACCGTGGTGATTTTGCTCTAAATAAAACGGGTAAACTTCTAAGAACACCGGTCACGCTGGCGATGGTTATTGCGGCTGCGGTGCTTGGCGTGGTCGGGCTGTACTATCTAAGCCGCACCGGCAACAGCGGCACCGCAAGCTCTTATGAACTGGCATTCCGTAACTTCATGGAAAGTGCCTTCGGCGTTCGTCCGCGCAGCAAGGAATTTATGCTCGCTCATCCATTGTTTATTCTTGGTGCCTTCCTGGCTCTTAAGTACCGGAATGCTGCCTATCTCATGATTGTCGCCGTTATCGGCCAATTATCAATGGTGGATACGTTCGCCCATATTCACTCGCCTGTTCTAATTTCGCTTGTTCGTGGTCTACTGGGACTTGGGCTTGGGCTCATCCTGGGTGTCATTGCGGTAATTGTGTGGCAAATTGCGGAAGGATGTTGGAAACGATGGTCGCCCCTGCTCAAAAAATAGTGTTGTCCGGTTACTACGGCTTCCGCAACAGCGGTGATGAAGCGGTGCTTCAATCCATTCTTAATGCTCTAAAGCGCCAGTCCGAGCTTTTGGGCATTTCCATTGAACCGGTAGTGTTGTCTATCGATCCGGAATGGACCACCGCCACCTACGGCGTCGAATCCGTGCACCGTATGAAGCTGGCCGATGTCCGACGTGCCATAGGAGAGAGCGCAGGGCTAATCAGCGGCGGAGGGAGCCTGCTGCAGGATGTAACCAGCGGCAAATCCATTCCCTATTATCTCGGCATTATCAAGCTTGCCCAATGGATGGGTAAGCCGACATTCGTATATGCGCAAGGAATCGGACCAGTGCAGCGGAAATGGTTCCATCCTATGATCAAATCGGTATTCCGCAAATGCGCCTACGTATCCGTGCGTGACGAACAATCCAGGCAGTTGCTTATGACTATGGGGCTTCGTCAATCTGAAGTACATGTCGTTCCCGACCCTGTGATGGGCCTGACCTTGCCTGAGGAAAGTGATGCCGGCAGCAATTTAGTGGGACAACCTGCTGAGACGCACGGAGCTGAACCCGTATCTGTCACTAATTCAAGCTCTGTAAGCCCGGATCTTCCGGTCGTCGGAATTTCCGTTCGCTATTGGGAGAAGGACCGCCGAGAGCTGGATGCCATCGTGGAAGGTTTGCGGCAGGTCTGTCGTACCCTTCCGGTCCATCTAAGGTTTCTGCCGTTCCATCTTCCCTCCGACACGGAAGCGTCGCAGTATTGTATGGACAAGCTTGGGGGGGACATCGCTGCTACCGGGAGTGTTGTTAGCTTTTGCGAAGACGCCGACCATCCGCAGAAGATGCTGAGGGAAGTTGGAGCATGCGACGTACTGCTCGGAATGCGGCTGCATAGTCTTATTTACGCTGCAGGACGCCGCGTACCGCTGATCGGGATATCGTATGATCCTAAGATTGACCACTTTTTAGGCCGTATCAACTGCCTTCCCGTCGGCACAACGGCTTCCTTGGACAGTACAGCACTTGGAAAGGAAATAATCCGGCTCTTAAAGGGTAGGGAGGTTTGGCGGCGGGAAAAGGAAAGGCTGATTGACTCATTAATCTTCGAAGCGGAAGCTCCCGCTCGGCAAATTGTTGAATATTTACGGCATAAAGGGTGATCTATAGTGAAAGACGCAGGCGCTTTGCCTACGGTGACCATTTTCGGTATACCGGTGTCCAAAATGGATATGAAGGAAACCGTCTCCTATTTAATTGAAGCCATTCGTTCCAGGACGCCGCATCAGGTGATAACAGCGAATCCGATTATGGTTATGACCGCTTTGGAAAATCCGGCCTATTTGGATATTATGACCTCCGCAGAGCTTGTTGTTCCTGACGGGACAGGAGTGGTGTGGGCGGCCAAGCGCGGCGGAAATCCCGTCAAGGAGCGGGTAGCCGGGTTCGATTTGTTACATGAATTGATGAGAGTTGGAGAAAGCTATCACTGGAGAGTGTATCTGCTTGGCTCAACCCCTGAAGTGATTCAGGAAACGGCCAGCCGGCTGCAAGGGCAATATCCGGGAATTATTATCGCCGGAATTCGTGACGGATTTTTCGGTCCGGCGGAGGATGAAGAGGTCATTACCGGGATTTTGGAAACGGAGCCAGACCTTTTATTTGTTGCTCGAGGCGCGGATACCCAGGAGCCTTGGATTGCGAAGCATAAATCACGTTTGGCAATTCCGGTCATGATGGGGGTTGGCGGAAGCTTTGACGTCATTTCCGGCAAAACGAAGCGCGCGCCACTAGCATTCCAAAAACTCCGTTTGGAGTGGTTTTACCGTCTTCTCAAAGAACCGACGAGGTACAAAAGAATGCTTGCGCTCCCGAAATTCGCAGTAAAAGTAATGCGGGAAAGAGATAGAGTAACAAACAACGGATAAAACGCGGTTTTTCCCCGAATTTATATCAAAAATCGCCTGAAAACGGAATTGGAATTTGTTTTTGGAACAGAGTATAATTCAATGCGGTAGAGAAATGGGGGTTGACTGAACCAATGTTAATTATATACATCGCCGGATTTATCGTTTGCATGGGACTTGCACTATGCTTGACGCCTCTTGTCAAGAAGTTCGCTGTTGCCATAGGAGCGACGGATGTGCCGAATGCCCGCAAAGTGCACACGAGAATTATGCCGCGCCTTGGAGGTCTGGGCATCTTTCTGGCGTTTGTGTTAGGACTGCTTGCCATATCGCCGTTTGTTCCTTACGATTTTTCCGCAAGGGATGTTAATTTCATTAAGGCGCTGCTTAGCGGAGGCGGACTTATTGTGCTTCTCGGCAGCCTTGACGACAAATTTGAGCTATCGGCAAAAATAAAGCTGCTTGGTCAAATTGCCGCCGCCTGTATCGTAGTATTTGGCTTTAATATTACCGTGGACTTTGTGAATATTCCTTTTAACAATACTTATTCTTCGCTGGAGAGCTGGATCGCCGTTCCGCTTACGATTTTCTGGATTGTCGGCGTAACGAATGCTGTTAATTTGATCGATGGATTGGACGGGCTGGCCGCCGGCGTCTCGGGTATTGCTATAGCTACGATTGCAACGATGGCCTTTTTGATGGGGAATGTAATGGTTGCCATGCTCTGCTTGCTGCTTCTCGGCAGCATTGTGGGATTCCTCTTTTTCAACTTTCATCCGGCTAAAATCTTTATGGGTGATGCGGGCTCGCTGTTCCTTGGATTCTGTCTGGCGCTGCTGGCGCTGCTCGGGTTTAAGCAGATTGCGGTCGTTTCCTTTATTACTCCGCTGCTTATTATCGGTGTGCCGCTTTCGGACACATTCTTCGCAATCGTGCGCCGCAAGCTGCAGAAGAAACCGATCTTTGCTCCGGACAAGGGACATCTCCATCATTGTCTCCGCGAGCTTGGATTCAGCCATCGGCAGACGGTGCTTATCATTTACGGAATTGCCGCCTTTTTCGGTATTTTGGCCGTCATTCAATCTTCATCCGCTCTATATGAAGCGAACTGGGTTACTTTCGTAGTCATTTGTGTCATGCTCTTCGTTCTGCAGATCGGCGCCGAGGTTATCGGCTTGGTTGGACAAACCAAAAAGCCGCTGCTGAGCTTCCTTTCCAGAGTGTTCATGAAAGTGAGCACGGAAAAGGGGTCGAAATCCTGATTTTTGGAGTGCAGCATGGTTTTTGATCTTAATATAATGATAAACCTCATTCATTGGAATGAGGTTTTTTTGTTTTTACTAAATATTTGCTAATTATTAGATTGAGAATCGCCGATAAAAAGGAAGAGGGTGGACTAGGCCGGAAGTTTCACTTCCTGGATCAAAAATCAAAATAGTAGTGGGAGGTTTCTTACGTGAAGAACAGAATCAGGTCGATGGGCAATTTCATTTTAGCGGTTGTAATCTTGCTGTCGACTCTTTCGGCAGCAGGAGCGGCGTATGCCGCGACAGGGCAATATTTTACCTTTACCAAATTCAGTACAAGCAAAGACTTTCCAACCAATGTGAACACAAGTACGGTTGATGTCGAGGGTACATTTAATGGTGTATCGCCGGACAGTATCTATTATAAGGTGGACAGTATTGTAAATGGGACGGAAGTTCCCGGCGCGAGCGGCGCAGACGTGAAGCCGAATATCACAAATGAAAAATTCTTCACATTTCCGAACGTCAAGCTGAGCCAAGGACTTAACCGCATTACGGTTTACGGTGTAACTTCGGACGGCAGTCTTGCCAGCGGCGAGGCCTATGTCAATTTCTCCAACGTACCCGCGATTTATAATATTGCACTGCCGGACGGCAAGCAGCTTGGCGAGGGCACTCCAACGTTGGTCAACACTCCAGGATTGACACTTACACTTGAAGCGCCGAACGCTTCCGAGGTGATGATTAACTCCTCCAAAATGTACAACGGCGGCAGCACTACTTTTGTTATTGCCGATTATCCGCTCTCGGTGGGATATAACAAGCTGACCTTTGTGGCTACGACAGATGGCGGCACACGCACCTATTCCGTTTCACGCGAAGTTATCTACGCTCCGGTAGGATCGGGTACGCCGCATAATACGAAAATTGGTACTACGGCGGTGGATACCGGCAATGTTGTTACGGAAGCCAGCGGAAATCTTAGCGGTTCCATCACATTTAAAGTGCCTGACACCTCTGGTGTTCCGAATCTTTCGGCACTGACTTTTACCGTTCGTAATACAACCAACAGCAGCGATGTGTTCTCGGGAACCGCGACTGTATCATCGACTCCATCGTCATCAGGAAGTTTTATTACCTTTAATTATACCTCTGATGCGGCTGTCCCGACTCTTTCAGCCAATGGCGCATACACCATTGTTTTTAACGGCAGCTATGACGGCAAAAGCATTACACCGGTCAAGTTTGATTTCCGAAACTCCGCAACAGCGTATATTACGGATGTACAGCAGATTTACAGTCCTAGTGTAACGGGAACTGCACCTGACACCATTGTGTCTTATATGTCTTCCGGAGCGTTTAGCGATAATTCCAGTTTGTTTCAGCTACCGCTGTGGCTGCTTGTTAAGACCAGCAAGGCCGACTCGGATACAAGAAATAAGCTTTCAATTACGACTTATCAGAATGGAAGCCCGGTTACCAGCTCTGCGTTTAGCCCGATTTCCCATAGAACCACTGACGAATACAGAGTATATCAAATCAACAGTCTGCCTACCGGAGAACAGACGCTTCATATTGATTTAAAGGACGGCAGCGGCAATATCGTCGATTCTAAAATTTTTACGGTTAATTATATATCCGCTCCGTACATCGAGTTAACGAATCTTTATAATAATCAGGTGTTTAAGAACGCTGAAGACTTCACAGCCGTAACAGGGAAACTGGTTAATTTTCCAACAGATGATTTGGATTCAGCTAAGATTACGATTAACGGGTCGACCAGCGCACTGCCCATGAACGTTTCTGATAACCAATTTAGCTTCAGTACATCCGGCAACCAACTCGTTTCCGGGCCTAACAAAATCACTATCACCGGTATGGCTAATGGGGTGCCGGTATCCACAAGCGTAACCGTGTATCTGTTCCCGGATAATTTGCCGTCTCTGGCGGGACTTATTCCGCTTCCACTTAACCAGACGACCGATCCGGATCAGTTGTTTATAAAGACTGCTAATCTGCAATATACGACCAATCAGACGAGCGCTGATATTCAGTTTGTGGCCAGCAATGCTGAGCAGATCGTCATCATGGTAGACGGTACGCAGAAAGTTGTAGCGAGTAGGAGCGGTTCAACATGGACTTATGCTCCTTCAACTGTAAACTTGTCAGTACCTGCAGGCGAGAACGGAACATTTACACTGCGGGGGCAGAGTCTTCCGACAACCGGTCTGCGAACCATTACAGTAACCGCGCGTCTGCAGACTTCGACGGTATCTCAGACGCTGCAAATTACGCGTGAAGTACCGCCATACACCATTTTGTCGCCCAAGCTCCCGAATGAAAGTGTGATTAAGCAGAATTTCCTTGATGTCAGCATTCAAGCCGAAGGTGCAGACAGTATTGTTATTGGCAAGACGGCGTTGGTCAAAGGCGAGCATGATATTTTCCGTACAGAATTAAGGGGCTTGAAGAAGGGTTTAAATACTATTAAGTTTACAGTTACTACAGGCAATCAAAAAACGAACGGCTCGATTAGTGTTACTTATTCGGATGAAGTTCTTCAAGGAGCGCAGCTCAAAACAACTCTGAATACATCGGGCAAACTGAGCGCATTCCAGAATGCTGTAACGCTCAACTTCCCGAAAGGTACGCTGCTGCGGGATGCGACACCGGCGCCGGGGACAACCAATACCCGTCAAATCAATCTCTTTAATCAACAATATATTTTGTTGGGTATTGCTGATAAGCAGGATGGACGAACCGTCAAGCAGTATAACCCTGTTGGAGAAACCGATAGCAGCGGGAATGTTCTGGATGGCAAGCTGAAAGAAGTCAGCGCCAACTCGTTGGCGACCACTTATTTGACTCCCAAGCTGCATTACGGTTTTGCGTCCAATCTATACTGGATCGATCCGGGTTATTTTGTGAACAACACTTCTATTAATGATTATGATACCGTGGTTTCCTCGCATCCGTACAAGACCGGGAATGAATTTTATCTCGGTCACATGGGGAAATGGCTTGAGCCGACTCAACAGGGAACCATTACATTGAAATACGATTCAAATTTGGCCAACGCTGCTACGTCTAATATTTCCGTCTGGAAAAACGTTGACGGCACCTGGTATAACATGGGCGGCAAGATTAATACCAGCAGCAAGACAATTACTGCGCCATTTGATGGTTTCGGCTACTATGCAGTCTTGAGTCTCCGCTACAGCTACGATGATATTGTCTCGCATCCGTACGCGCGTACTGAACTTGAGACTATGATGGCTAAAGGGATCATGAATGCAAAGGATTCCAGTGAGTTCGGTGTTTATGAAAATATCACCCGTGGAGAATTTGCGACAATGCTGGTCAAAATAATGGGTATTCAGTTGGATTACGAGCCCGATAAATTAACTTTCTCTGATGTAATCAAATACAGCGACTATCATTGGGATTACCGCTATATTGAAACAGCTGTCCGCAAAGGAATTATCAAGGGCACGGCACCGAGACTCTTCTCGCCTAATGCTACGCTATCCCGAGAGGATGCGGCAGTAATGATCGCAAGAGTCATGAATCTCAAGCTGGGTACCATAGATAAGGATCGCGCGGCCTTGCAGAAACTATTCACGGACACGGGTTCTATTGAATCTTCTTATTCCATTCCGTCCATTCTGGCGGTGAATAAGGCGGGTGTTATTTCTGGCATTTCCAATAAACTGGTAACCGGTCAGAAGAAGGTGACTTACCGCTTTGACCCGCAGGCGTATTTCACACGCGCAGACGCGGCGGTAATGGCACAGCGCATGATGGTTAAAATGAAAAAATTATAAGCTGCGACTATCCGGCTGTATTCAGAGTGAAAGAAGAAGCCCCCGTTCCCCGATTTGGGAAGGGGGCTTCTGTTATTTAATTTCCAATTACAATTCTTTGAAATATGGCGTACTTTACGATACAATGACGTAAGAAGATGCAAGAACACACTCAAGCAAGAAGGAGAACGCTAGATGAAACCGATTTTATCAAAAGCTCAGCTCGATTACATGAAAGCTAAGAACAAGTTTGAGAATACAGCAAAAGTAATGGAAAAGGAAATCGCGGCGAAACGCGCCTTGCAGGAAATCACTCAAGAGGTCATGGAAGAGCTCGTTCAGGCAACCGGATTTCATGATGCATACAATGACCTGGTTATTGCGGAAAACGCGCTGATCGATTGGTCCCACTCTACAATTAAGCACGAAAAAACTTATCGGGAGAATCGCGAAGCGATTGACGCCCTGTATAATAACGTGAATTCCAGCCCGGAGAAACGGCAGGAGATTATCCAGCTTTCCATGAAGATCAGATAACTTTGGTGAAGACTAGGGTGCCGGCTTCGGCGCTCTTTTTATTATTATAAGCACTTAGAAGCTGAATCGGACTGAGCTTACTTAGCGTTTGATATATAAAAAAAGATTGCTTCATGACCGCGAAACAGAGCTCGTGATATATTGATTTCCGTATCCATCCAGTTTAACGAACGATTCAAATACATACAGACAATTCATCTATTGGCATGAGACGGAAATAAACTTTCTAAATTATTTTTAGGGGAACCGCAACTTTTACGCAACTCGCGCGTTAAAGATGTAGAGCCATTGAACAGTGGTTATTTGATTGGCTGCAAAGCAAGCTAGACCAATTGGAAAAATTAGCTTTACGTGACTTTAGGCACATTGTATAATACTAAGGTAGAATTAGGAATCTAGTGTTATTACACGCCTAGAATTTATTTACCAGTTTCTGTGATACCCGTCACAGACATCATTTATACTTAACTTGCTCAACTCGGGAAAGGGGGTGCATCGGCTAATGAGTGACATGAGCTACCCAACTAAACAAGATTCTCAGTTCATGAATGTTCAAGGAGGAGAAAAAAAGGTTATGAAGAAAATTTTGTCCGTAGCACTATCTACAGCAATGGCATTCTCGATGTTTGCCTCTGTAGCATTTGGTGAAACAGCAACAACCCCGCAACAAAAATTCGACGCTCTGGCAGCTAAAGGCATCCTGAACGGATACCCGGACGGCCAAGCTCATCTGGAAAGAGATCTGACTCGCGCTGAGTTCGCGAAGATCGTAACTAAACTGTTCAACCTGACTGAAGTAACTAACAAACTGTCTTACAAAGACAAAGGTTACAACGCGAAGAACTGGGCAGTTCCTTACATCGAAGCTGTTACTGCAGCTAACCTGATGCAAGGTAAAGATACTGTAAAAGGTATCTTCGACTACAAAGGTAAAGTAACAGTTGAAGAAGTGGCAACAGTACTGTTCCGCGCTCTGAAACTGGAAGCTCCTACTACTACCGACAACAACGCATCCGCATGGGCTAAAGGTTACGCACAAGCCTTAATCAACAAGGGCTTGATCACTGCAAGCACCAACTTCAAAGGAACCGCAACTCGTTCTCTGGTAGTTGAAACAGCTTATGCAGTAAGCACTCTGTCCACTGTGCCTGTAGTAGCTTCTGCAGAAGCTCTGAGCCCAACCAGCGTTCTGGTAACTTTCTCTGACAAAGCTACAACTACAGTTACTTTGACAACACCTCTGGTTGCAGGCGTTGAAACAACAATCAGCTTCAAATACAACGACCATGACTACACAGCTAAAGTAACGCTGGCTGCTCCGCAAGTAGTTTCCGTAACTGCTCCGAACAGCAAGCAAGTCGTTGTGAAGTTCAACCGCGCAGTTGATTCCAACACTGTTTCTGAAACAGTATACGGCAATACAACTCTGGTTGACGGCGTAATTAGCCTGACTAAACTGGGTGACGCACCTGCCGTTACTCCGAACATCGCTAATGTAGTTATTGGAGCTGATGGTACGGATGCTACTATTACTCTTGCTGGAACTGAATATCTTAAAGGTCAATACGCATTTACTTTGACTGATGCTATTAAGACTACTGCTGGTGAGAAAATCCCGGCCTATACAAAACTGCTGGATGTTAACGATACAGTGGCTCCAACTATTGTTTCGGTAACTGCAACAGCTAAAGCAACAACTAATAAAGTTTACGTTAAACTGAGCGAGCCTGTTAAAGCAACTGGCGTAATCGCCTATGTTAACGGTTCTGCCGTAACTGTAGCGGCCGGCGATTCACTGGATGAGTTGGTACTGACTACTGGTACACTGGAATCCGGTAAAACTTATGATGTATCCCTGCTGAACATTGCTGATTTTGCAGGCAACTACATCTCGCCTAACCCAACTAAAACAACTGTAACAGTAGTATCTGACACAGTTGCTCCTTCGGTATCGAGCATCACAGTTACCGGCGAGAACAAAGTTAAAGTTGTATTCAGCAAAAACATGGATCAACTTTCCCTGAATGGCAGCATTCGTCTGCTGGACGCTAACGGCGAAAGCAAAGGTGCATTCGTAGTTTCCAAAACTGATGCTAAAACTTACACACTGACCGCTCCTGCGTTCACGTTCTCCAGCAATGGTACTTTCAACGGTACTATCGTATTTGGAACGAGTGTTCGCGACTACCTGGGCAATACGCTTGCAAGTGCTTATTCCCAAGCGATTAGCTTCAGTAAAGATTCGGCTGCTCCTACAGTAGTAAGTGCTACTTACGGAAGCACAGGTTTGGTAGTTAAGTTCTCCGAAGACGTAACGGTTACAGGAACTGGAATTACCCTGATTAATGATGCTAACGGCTATCCTAATCCGTTCACTGTCTCCGCTAGCACTTACTCTGTTGATGGCGCTACGGTTACATTTAAGAATGTAACAGGTCTGGCTAACGGATCTTATACGCTTCGTCTGCCAGCTGGTCTGGTTAAAGATACAGCAGCGGCTAAGAATGCAAACGCAGCAGTTGTCCTTCCTGTAACAATTTCGACAACGACTTCTGCCGATACTGAGAAACCTAGCGTTAACAACATTAGCAACGCCGTAACAGTTGGTGCTGACCAACGCGTAACGTTCGATGTTTACGATGCAACGGGTCTTAACCTTGTAACGGTTCGTGATGTTAACAACTATACTCTTGCTGGCAAAGCACTGCCTGCTGGTTCTTACATCACAACTAGCTACAATGGATCAAGCAATCCGACAAGTGTAACAGCTTCGTTGTTCATTCCTTCTGCCGCTGTGACCTCTTCCGATGCTCAGGAATTGGTAATCAACGGAATTAAAGATGCTGCTGGCAACACCATTGTTCCGGTAGTGAAATCCGTTACTGGATTCGTAGATAAAGTGGCTCCTACGCTGTCCTCTGCCGCTGTATCTTCCGACATCTCTTCCAGATTGATCCTGACCTTCTCCGAGGCAGTTCAAGGAGTAGACGCTGGCGATCTGAAGGTTGTTGTTAACGGAGTAACTGTACCGGTATCTGGTGTACAACCGCTCACTGGTACTGCTCCAGCTACTAAGTGGGTACTGAATGTACCGGTTCAAGCTGGAACTTACAGCAACAATTCCGTCCTCTTTGTTGAGAATGGTAAAGAAGCAGGCATTCAAGCTGACGAAATCATCGCTTACACTGGCGATGCTGCCGGCAACCTGAACCTGGCTGCAAGCTACGTTTACACAATCACAGTAACTGTTAATGATGATGCTGTAATTACAGATGCTGCTGGTAACGTAATTACTACTGGAACTTCCGTTTCCGGTAAATAATTAGCTTCCTCACCGAAGCAAGAATAGCCTCTTCGGAGGCTATTCTTTTTTTATACCTGCATTGGAAGGAGGAACTCCATGAAGCCGCTATGGAAAATCTCATTTGCCGCTATACTGTTGGCAGGCGGTGTGTGGGCGGGCTCGATTGTGCGCAATACGGCACAGGGTGCTGATGTCGGGAATCAACCTGGAACCGCTGATGATCCTGTGGTAACCAAGAGTTATGTCGATCAGCAGATTCAAAAAGCGCTGCAAGGCGGTGCGATAGCGTCTTCGGTTGCTACCAAACTGCCAACTGCCACACCCTCGCCAGCTACCGCTAAGCCCACTGCGACAGCCACAGCTTCTCCGGCGACAGGGACAGGAGGCGGCAGCAATGAGAGTGTCATAGTCGATGTCAAACCGGGTCAGATGTTAATCGCAGCAGCCGGAGCTGAGTTTATTGTCAGAGCAGGCAAAGCAGTTATCTATTCTCTCGATTCGAACGGTGTAGCCGATCTGACAGACGGCCAAGATCTCGCGAACGGCCAACCGGCGCCAACGAATCACCTCTTGTCCTTTCCTAGAGAGGGACGGGGAATAACGGTGCAATCCGGACAGACCCTCGGTCTTGTTGTAATGGTTCGAGGAGGCTATACCTTGCAGTAATCCCTTGGCTGCCTTGGCTGATCCATTCAAACTTAGAATTGGCTTTTTTATTATCTTTTATACACGGTTATCTGCCCTTAATAGACTGCAGCAGAATATCTGCTTTAGGGATACACTTGAAAGAAAGGTCTCCTTTGCCAGAACCAACAAACATTACTGCGGCTGCAAGTAAGACGGACTGTGCACAATACTTCTGTAATCTTATACAAATATACAGGAGGTGCAGTTCATGGCTCGCAGCAATCGCACAGTTGTTCCGGAAAGCCGGGAAATGCTGAAGCAGATGAAGTTTGAAATTGCAGCCGAATTTGGTCTATACGGTCCAATGTACAGAGAAGGGGCGGATACGGAATTCGCTTCCGAGTTGGGGGTTCTGGGAGGAGCTCCTGCGGCATCCCGGACTCCATATCTCGGGCATCTTACTTCTCGGGATAATGGCTCTGTTGGCGGTGAAATTACGAAGCGGCTTGTTAAGCAGGCCGAGCAAGCCCTTTTCTCATAATATAGATCAGGCGCCGAAGATCGGGCATTGATTGACACTCACATGTAAATAAGTTAATATGACATTTGAGGAAAACCGACCTTTTCCATGTGGAAAAGGTTGATTTTTTTGCAGGGTTAAACCTTGAACTTATATGAATTTTTACTCAAGAAGAATAAAAATAAGGAATAACCAAGCAGTTTCTACCTATTAAATAGGAGGTTGAGTTCATGCCTGTTAAAGGACGTCATTTGTTTACATCAGAATCTGTAACGGAGGGACATCCGGACAAGATTTGCGATCAGATCTCGGATGCGGTTCTGGATGCGTTCCTCGCCAACGATCCCTATGCGCGCGTAGCTTGTGAGGTATCGGTAGCTACCGGCCTTGTCCTCGTAATTGGAGAAATTAGCACAAAGTCCGAGTATGTGGATATTCCTTCCATTGTCCGCAGTACGGTTAAAGACATCGGATATGTACGAGCCAAATACGGCTTCGATTTCAATACTTGTGCTGTACTAACCTCGTTAAACGAACAATCCGCGGATATTGCTCAAGGTGTTAACGCAGCTCTTGAAGATCGCGATCCTGCTCAGGTTGCTGAAGAAACCGCAAATATTGGCGCGGGAGATCAAGGGTTAATGTTTGGCTTTGCAACCAATGAGACGCCTGAACTGATGCCGCTGCCCATTGCTTTGTCCCACCGCATTGCCCGCCGTTTGGCTGAAGTGCGCAAAAACGGTACCTTGGATTATTTGAGACCGGATGGTAAAACCCAGGTTACGATCGAATACCAGGATGACAAGCCTGTACGGGTGGATACGATCGTTGTATCCACGCAGCATGCGGAGGAAATTACGCTGGAACAAATCCAGGCGGATATTAAGAAGCATGTGATTTTGCCGGTAGTGCCTGAAGGGCTGCTGGATAGTGAGACCAAGTATTTTATCAATCCTACCGGACGGTTTGTCATCGGCGGCCCGCAAGGGGATGCTGGGTTGACCGGACGGAAAATTATTGTGGATACGTATGGCGGATATGCCCGTCACGGCGGCGGCGCTTTTTCCGGTAAAGATCCGACGAAAGTTGACCGCTCAGCTGCCTATGCCGCGCGTTATGTGGCCAAAAATCTTGTAGCTGCCGGTCTGGCTGACAAATGTGAAATTCAACTGGCTTATGCGATTGGCGTAGCTAATCCGGTTTCCATTAATGTCGATACATACGGCACAGGCAAAATCGGTGAAGATCAGCTCGTGGAATTGGTGCGCGGTAATTTTGACCTGCGTCCTGCCGGAATTATTTCCATGCTGGACTTGCGCAGACCGATTTACAAGCAGACGGCTGCATACGGACACTTCGGACGTACGGATTTGGATTTGCCTTGGGAACGCGTCGACAAAGCACCTTTGCTTAGGGAGCAGGCTGGTTTGTAACTCAATAATCAGGCGATCAGCGCCTACGTATAGGAACAAAAAGGCCTTTTGTACAGACAAGTCTTATTGAACTGTCTCTGCAGAAGGCTCTTTTTACTTGCCGAAAACAACGAAGTTCAGAGATTTTCTATCAATTTCGTAACTTTTTCAGCAGAATCTAGTCTATTAAGAGTGTAGACTAAAAATGGGGTGCCTCCCCTAAGTAGACATCGCAGCCGTTTCCTCTCAGGCCAGGTTATGTAATGGGAATACAAGAGATGGGAGAGTTACTTGGAATGAATGGCAGTTGCTCATCGGATCAGGCAAGTATGGACAAGGAAAGAAATAATAAGGGACACGCAGCCCCCAAATGGATAGCGGCTTCACTTGCGGGTGTACTGTGGATTATGCCGGTGATCGGCGGCGAGCTCCCGCTGTTTGAACAGGGGCATGCTTCGATTGCGGTGGCCGCTTCTTCTTTTACGGCTACTAAAGTGAGTGAAGAAATTATTACCTCGGGTGCCACAAAGCTGAAATATAAATACACCGTGACGCGCTCCGGCAGCAAGGCAGTTGGTCTGGCAGATGTCATTCGCGTGGATCTGAACAATCCATATGTCTCCATTGATGTAATGACAGGTAAGAACGGAAAGCTGACCACGCGCCAGAGTACAGGTGGAATGGCCAGAGAGACAGGCGCAGTGGCGGCAGTAAATGGAGATTATTTCAATACCGGCGGCGAAGGAGCTCCGATTGGAGGTGAAGTGTCCGGAGGAACGCTGGTATCAACACCATCGCAGCT
This sequence comes from Paenibacillus durus, assembly GCF_000756615.1. NCBI lineage: Bacteria > Bacillati > Bacillota > Bacilli > Caryophanales > Paenibacillaceae > Paenibacillus > Paenibacillus durus. The sequence continues at coordinate 5,513,643 of NZ_CP009288.1, read as the reverse complement.
GAACGGCCTTTATGCCTTTGCCCTAACGACAGAGAATAAGCCGGTAATCGATGATTTTGCGTTCACGGGAACGATAACAGCAGCAGATGGGACACAGTTCGCCTTATCCGGGATTAACAAGGGAGCTTATAGCCCAGAGGGCGGAACATCCACTTACAGCCATGCCAACGCAGCATACATTTATACGGATGCCTGGACGGCGCAGGATCGCCCGAAGAACAGCTCGACTACACCAACGGAGGTGCTTGTTGAGAACGGAATCATCACGCAGATCTCCATGAATTCCGCTTTGAAGGTGGCTGTGCCGGCGGGGGCATATATTTTGCGGACACACGGGACAGCGGCAAAGTTCGTGGCCGATCATTTGGCAATTGGCCAGCCGTTGACGGCGGCGTATTCGCTGCAATCAAAAGTGACAGGAGAGACCATTGACCCGGCCAGCCTCAAAATGATGATCGGGGGGCATACGATACTGGTCGATAAAGGCAAAGCGACGGCATTTTCCCGTTCAGTCAGCAGTATCGGCGGATATCGCGCACGAACAGCGCTGGGATACTCCGAGGATGGACGTTACGTGTACATCATCGCGGCAGAGAAGAATGATGACAGCTCAGGCATGTCCCTGTCAGAGCTGCAATCGTTTATGACAAGCATCGGTGTATATAAAGGGCTGAACCTTGACGGCGGCGGCTCGACGACGATGGTTGACCGTCCGCTGGCTGAGACGCAGACTACACTTACATTCGATACCGAATACGGCACGGAGCAGCGCAGCATTGTGAACGGTCTAGGCGTCTATACGAACGCGCCGCAGGGCGAATTAAAGGGGATCAAAATCAGCGGCAGCAGCGTCCTGCTGATCGGGCAGACAGCGGCCTATACGTTGAAAGGCTACGACACGTATTATAACCCGGTCGACGTTGCTTCAGGCAATCCTTCTTGGAAGTCAAGCAGCGGCAGCGTGAGCGTTAACGGTGGCGAAGCGACGGCGGTGAAGCCGGGAACAGCGACTCTGACAGCGGGAAGCGGGTCGGTTAACGCCTCTACGACGGTTACTGTGCTGGGAAGTGGCGACCTGTCCAGTCTGAAGCCGGGAACAGCAAGCGCTCCGCTCAAGGAGGGAACCGTAATATCGGTGCCAGTAACCGCAGTCACGAACAGCGGCGCTTCGATCAGTGTGCCGAGCTCCGCGTTGAAATGGGAGTTTGTCGGCTTCCAGGGCAGCGTGCAAGATGGAAAGCTAACGGTGAATACGGTCAACCCGGGAGTTACGACCGGTTATGCTATCGCGCGCTACGACGGATTCAGCACGGTCATTGTGTTGACGGAGGCAGCGGCTGTCCCATGGGAGAATTTTGAAAATGTTACCTATCCAATTGCCTTTACGACAAATGCTTCGGGGGTTCAAGGATCGGCAACCATTACGGACGGCAGCGATAATCACGCGGGCTCGAAAGTGCTGTCGCTTGGTTATGACATGACAGCGGGTACAGGCAAGATGTATGCCTACGCCCAGCTTAACGGCACAACGGGCAAACAGGTTCCGGCAGCGGCAACCTCAATGACGCTCGATGTGATGGGGGATAAAAGCCTAAACTGGCTCCGGGCCGAATTTACGGACAATAGCGGAGCGACGGTTTATGTGGATCTGGCTAAAACCATCGACTGGACCGGATGGAAGACATTGAACATTGATCTTTCGGGCTCAAATATGAAATTCCCGGCAACACTAAAACGGCTGTATGTCGTTAATGTCGAGGAAGGGCAGGATGAGCGGGCCAAAACCGGAACCGTGGCATTCGACAACATGTCCTTCACGATGCCTTCGCTATCCAGTGAGGCGGGATTGCCGCCCCGAACGGCGGTCATGGTGATCGGACAAAAGACATTAACGGTAAACGGAACGATGAAGGCCATTGACTCGGCGCCGCTGGTTAAGGATGGGACGACTTATGTGCCGATCCGTTATGTGCTGGATGCTTTTGGCGGCAGCGCGTCCTGGGATCCGTCAACCCGTAAGATCATGGTGCTTCGAGGCTCCAAAGCGCTTGACCTTACAGTCAATAAAAAGGAGTTTATCCTAAACGGAAAACGGCAAAGCGCCGAAGTAGCGCCTATACTCCTACAAGGAAGGACTTTAGTCCCTCTTCGTTTAGTTTCAGAGCAGCTTGGATTAACCGTAAAATGGGAACAGAAAACGAAGACCGTTATAATCGAATCATGATATGTTAATATAAAGGCTCGGCCTTTATATGATTCGACAGAAATGGGGCAATTGTCCGTGGAATTCCAAACCGACGCCATTGACCGAGTGATCAAGAATACGATCAATGTAATGGAAGACAGCAAGTACCAGATTTTTGAGATTTTGCAAACTGCCCGTGAAGAACTGGCAAATCTCAACAGTGAACTGCAGAGGGTTAGGGAGGAGACGGATGAAACCTTACAGAAGGTAGACAAACTGGAGGTGGATTACCGTCGGTCCCGTATCCGTTTGACGGAAGTCAGCCGCGATTTTGTTCGTTATACAGAACGGGATATCCGAATCGCATACGAAAAGGCGACTGAGCTGCAGCTCGAGCTTATGATGGCAAGGGAAAGAGAAGCCTATTTACGGAACAGACGCGACGAGCTGCAGAAGCGGGCCCGGAGCGTTGAGAACTCGGTGGAACGGGCGGAATCAATTGGCTCGCAAATGAGTGTGGTCCTAAAGTATTTGTCAGGCGAACTGGGACATGTAACGCGGATTGTTGAATCGGCAAAAAACCGTCAAATCATCGGGCTGAAAATTATTTTGGCTCAAGAAGAGGAACGCAAGCGGATTGCCCGTGAAATTCATGATGGACCCGCTCAAATGTTGGCAAATTTGGTACTCAGAACAGAAATTGTAGAAAGAATGCTCGTAAAGCAGGAATTTGGACTGGTGCAGGACGAAATAGTAGATTTAAAAGGGCAAGTACGTTCAAGCCTGGAAGAAATGCGTAAAGTCATTTTTAATTTACGTCCGATGGCGCTGGATGATTTAGGACTAATCCCCACGCTGCGCAAGTATGTTCATGATTATGAGGAGAAGAACAAGATCCGAACCTCTTTTGAAACGAGAGGCAAGGAGCATCGTCTTTCGTCAGCGATGGAAGCAGCCGTGTACCGGCTAATTCAAGAGGCGCTGTCCAATGTCGCGAAGCATGCTTGTGCCAGTTACGTATTGGTGGAAATTACATATCAGGCACAGTTGATTAAAATTGTTGTCAAGGACAACGGAATAGGCTTTAACGTGCAAGCAATGAAAGCAGAGCAGATCAACAGAGAGAGCTTCGGACTGGTTGGAATGCGCGAACGCGTGGAACTGCTGGAAGGAAGAATGGAAATTCAATCTGCCGAGAATGAAGGCACAACCATCATTATCCATATTCCAACGAATGTGGAGAAGGGAAAGGAGTAAAGTAATGGAAAACCAGAATCCCGGCAAGACACCCATTAAAGTACTTTTGGCGGACGATCATCAGTTGTTTAGAGAAGGACTCAAGCGCATTTTAAACATGGAGGAAGACATTGAGGTCATTGGCGAGTGCGGCGACGGCATTCAGGTGCTGGAGTTCTGCAACCATACCAAACCGGATATCGTGCTGATGGATATTAACATGCCGGTCGAGAATGGTGTGGAAGCAACGGAAAAGCTGAGGGAAATGTTCCCCGAGGTCAAAGTGATTATTTTGTCCATCCATGATGATGAAAGTTACGTATTCGAGACGCTGCGCAAAGGCGCCAACGGTTATCTACTCAAGGATATGGAAGCCGAGTCGCTGATCAATGCCATCCGTTCGGTCTGCGAAGGGCATGCGTTTATCCATCCCAAAGTGACAGGTAAACTGATTAATCAGCTGCGGCGCATGACCTATTTGAATGAAGCGGGCGCGATGGCGGAGACTTCGGTGAAGGAAGCTGGCGTCAAGTTTGTGGCGGGGGACAACAATCCGCTGACGCGCCGCGAAGCCGAAGTGCTGCGGTTGATGGCCGAAGGCAAGAGCAATAAGATGATTGGCGAATATTTATTTATCAGCGAAAAGACGGTTAAGAACCATGTCAGCAGCATTCTGCAAAAAATGGAAGTTGACGACCGTACACAAGCTGTTATCAATTCGATCAAATATGGCTGGGTAACGCTGTAAAATAGCACCGGATACAGCGGAGTATTCGAAAATCGGCGCCAGTCACCTCTTCTTTTTTGCCGGCATATAGTGTTGGTATAAGAGGAGGTGCATCCCCATGATAGCCCAGTTGATTTGGATCGGAGCTGTATATGCATCTGCGGTAGTGTGTGTGCATGCGCTTAAGTCCCGAGGAAAGAGAGAAACCGCCTCTGAGACGGGAAAATGGCTCCACTATATACTGATTGCCCGCAATCATGAATCTGTGGTGGAGGGGGTAATCCGCGCGATGGTGCTCCAATCCTTCCTAACGGGAAAACGGCTGCGGGTAACCTTTATGGACGATGGCTCGAGTGACGGGACGAATTGGATCGTTTCCGGGCTGCGGGATGGCGGTAGTTCACTGGATTTGCGGGTGACGGAGTACAAGGACAGTTATTCACAAGAAGATAGGAAAGCGCAGTCAGCGGAGCAGGATACAGAAACTGTGATTGACTTGCGGTTCCCGGAGCAGCCAATTCCCCTGCCGTTCATGCGGGCTGTAGGAAGCAGGGGATGTCAATCAAGAGGTGGCGGTTTGTAGTAATATATCCGGTTTTGGATACAATTCAATATCAGGGTTATAGGTGAAGCACACTTTCCGAAAGAGGGAGAGTGTGCTTTTTTGGTGCGTGCTGAGGGGGGAAGGAACAAGGAATATAGGTTTGGGGAGAATGAAAGATGGGCCGGATGTAACGGTATAAGTTCAAGAACGTTTTGGAGTGAAGTGAGAGCGATAGAACGATTTATTTAAAAAAAGAGGTGTGGTCATGAGGGCAGCAGTATACGCGGTAAAACAAAGAGGAGGCTGGAGCCTGCGCATATCCATCGATCCAAGGGTTGATGCTTTGTGGTGGGAGGGACATTTATACGGCGGAGGAAACCGGGAAGCAAGTGAGGCAGATAAACGGATTCTCCTTGGGGCTTCCCTGCCTCTGGGCCTTGCGGTAAAGCTGCGGACAAGCTTCTTTTACGGAAAAGAGATGGAGCAGTGGAATGATGGGGATTGGAGAAAATATGCGCGGACTGTTCTGGAAACAGAACTGGATAATGAGAAGGGCATTTTGCAGGCTGGCGCTGGAAGTGTGAGTGCCATGGAAAAAGAGTCCAAGCTGTTCGGTGCGGACCTTCAGGCACTTCCTTCCCCACAGAAACTGCTGGAGGATGCAGATTGGATTGCCAAGACGCTGCCGGGCCGCTCCCTGCTCGAATCCGAGATGGAGTCGCTGCTAACCGAGCGCTATCCCGGGCTATTAGGCCACTGGAGAAGCGCGGCCCAGCTGGCGCATTTGCAGGGGCGGCTTCACCTGGAAGCGGCTGTCGGGCCAATTCCGCTTAGAAAAGCAAGGAGCGAGATACACGGTGCAGATTGGCGGCAGATTGTGAGAGGGAATGGAGATGGCGGTGAGGTGTACGGAGTGAGTATGCGGCAAGTGGTGAGAGCGAAGGGAGTGGGCCGTGAGGTGCACGGAGTGAGTATGCGGCAAATGGTGAGAGCGAAGGGAGCAGGTGGCGTGCTTGCCCGGGCCGCAGGCTGCGCGGCCCGGCTCGCCCGCTCCGCGCGGCGCGCCGAAGCCGCCGCGCCCCCGCGCTGCCTGCGCTGCGGCAGCGCCGCCACGGGCCGCACGGCCTGCGCCGCGTGCGGCCTTGCCGGCTGCGCCTACTGCGAGGCCTGCCTCGCGCTCGGGCGCAGCCGGGCTTGCGCGCTGCTGCTGCGCGGCGCAGCGCTTCCGGCCGTGCAGGGCACGGCCGCCATGGACCCCGCCGGGCTTATGCGCCGGTGGGGGCTAAGCGCGGCGCAGGCAGAGGCTGCCGGCGCTGCGCTGGGGTTCCTGGCGGAGCCGCGCGCGGGCTCCGCCGTCCGCCGCCCCGAGCGGTTCCTGCTCTGGGCGGTGACAGGAGCGGGGAAGACGGAGATGATCTTCCCGCTCCTTGAGGCAGTGCTCGCCGCAGGCGGGCGGGCGCTTGTGGCGACGCCGCGGCGCGACGTCGTGCTGGAGCTTGCGCCCCGGCTCGCCAAGGCATTCCCGGCGGAGAGCATCGCCGTGCTCTACGGCGGCAGCCAAGACCGCTGGGCGGAGGGCCGGCTGGCTCTCGCGACCACGCATCAGCTGCTGCGGTTTCATCAGGCCTTCGATCTTGTCATTATCGACGAACTGGATGCTTTTCCTTACCATAACGATCCCATGCTCGCGTTTGCCGCCGAGGGGGCCTGCAAGCCCGGAGGAAGCTTCATCTACTTATCAGCTACGCCGCCTACGCAAATGCAGCGCGAAGTCCGCCGGGGAAGGCTGGCGCATGCGAGAGTTCCCGTCCGGTTCCACGGCTTTCCCCTTCCGGTGCCGACTCATTTGAAGATGCCCTCAGTTGCCGACTGCCTGAAGCGCGGACGATTGCCGCTAAAGCTATTAAGAACACTGAGACAGTCACTCGAACGGAAGGCGCAGATTTTTCTGTTTGCAGCCCGCATCGCGCAGATTGACCCGCTACTGCAGCTCCTGCGGCGCGCTATGCCCGGCGTCGTTATCGAAGGAACCTCATCACAGGACCCTGAAAGGGCCGGGAAGGTGACCGCCTTCCGCCGCCGGGAAATTTCCCTGCTCGTCACAACGACCATTCTAGAGCGGGGAGTCACCGTGCCGCGAAGTGATGTCTTCATACTGGATGCGGACAACCGGCTCTTTGACGAGGCTTCACTGGTCCAGATGGCAGGCCGGGCAGGCCGCTCCAAGGACGACCCCAAGGGCCGGGTTGTGTTCGCTTCCGCGCAGTGGAACCGGTCGCAGCGGAGCGCATGCGCGCAGATTCGGACAATGAACCGGATTTCCCGAAGTAAAGGCTATCTTCAGAAGGAGGATTTTTGAATGGCGGGATTTCCAGTAAATATTAGCCGTTGGCTGCGCGCCGTCCATTCCCTGCTGGCCCCTAGACAAGAACAATGTTTATCATGTGGACGTTTAGGACACCTTTCAACCATGCTTCCTGGAATCTGCGAAGCGTGCGCGCGAACCGTTCCCTGGATACGCAAGCTCCGCTGCCGGAAGTGCGGCCGCCATGTGGGCTGTCCGGACTGCGCCCGCAGAGCGGACGCTTCTTCCCTTATCCGCAACCGAAGCGCGGTTGCCTACAGCAACGCGATGCGTCAATGGCTGAGCCAGTATAAATATCGTGGTAATGAAAAGTATGCCGAGCCGCTTTCGCGGATGCTGGACAGCGCCTATAGTATGCTTAAGGCGGAAATCGAGGCGGAAGCGAAGCTTGAGTGGAATGCGGATCTGCTTGTACCCGTTCCTGTCAGCGGTCTCCGGCTCGCCGAACGCGGCTTCAATCAGGCGGAAAGACTGGCCCAGTACATATCGGCTCGCCGCAAAATCCCTGTTATGGAGCTGCTTGTCCGCGCGCACCATACCGACAAGCAGAGTTTTAAGGGGAGAGCGGAACGGCTGATTTCCATGAAAGAAGCCTTTGGGGTCAACCCTGACGTGAGGAGGGCTCTCAAGCATCTGCTGCAGCCGCCGGAACGGCTAGAGAAGGGAGTTTCCACCCTCCTATTTTCTCCCTCCCGTCTTATTTTTGGCAGCAACCGAAGAACCTCCGCTTTCCGTCCGTTTCGTATCATCATTGTGGATGATATTTATACGACAGGCAGCACAATACGCGCATGTGCCGAAGTTATACGTCAAGTGACGGAGGAGAGCGGGCACCCCGTTGAAATATACAGCTTGACCTGGGCGCGCTCTTAACGGAAATTCAAGCGATTCGCGCAATCTCAGACAGCTCGCGGATCGAGATCAGTACCATTTCAACTTCATTTTATGGCATAATATTGGCCAAACGCTGCAGTACAACGTGAAGTCATACATGAAGATGATGGACTAATTTCACCAAATCATGTAATCTAAGGTGTATAGGAATTATTTTACGGTGCATAATGTAGGAAAGGGGCGGCACCTATTATGAATCTCGACAATTGTCCTCGGTGCGGCCGGCTGTATGTCAAGAATGTCATGGAGCTGTGTCAGCCTTGTATTAAAGAACTGGAGCATCAGTATGAGGCTTGTGCGAAGTATCTTCGGGAAAATAAAGAAGCCGACATTCAGGAACTGTCTGATGCTACAGAGGTATCTATTAAGGAAATCACCCGTTTCATTAAGGAAGGGCGAATCTCTATCGCCAATGCACCGAATATGATGTATCCATGCGAAGTATGCGGTACGTTGATCCGCGAGGGTCATATGTGCGATAGCTGCCGGAGCCGGCTAACGAAGGATTTAATGAATTCTTCCCAGAAGAGCAAAGCAGATGACCCTTCCGCTAAGAAACCGAGGGGTGCATATCAGGCTGTAGAAAAGCACCGGAATATATAAGCTTTCAAAATATAATTTTACAGCTATAAAGAATGTTTCAACCCTGCCCGATAAACTTATTAAAGGTTATCGGTTTTTTTATTTTATGCAAGGAAGGTGGAACTGATATTTATGAAAATCAACGATACCGGCAGAATTAACGGGATAAATTCTTATCAGAAAGCTGTAGAGTCGGGCACGATTGATAACGTAAGGAAAGCACGGAAGAAAGATGAAGTCTCCATATCCACAGAAGCTCTTGAGATGCTGCGCGCTCAGCAGACGAGCAATGCGGAACGGGCGCAGAAGATTGAGGACCTGAAGAACCGCGTATCTTCCGGCACTTATCATGTAGAGGCCCGGGATCTTGCCGAGAAATTGCTTCCATATTTCAAGAAGTCTTCACAAGACTAGAGGATAGTGACAATGGCCCTACAGAACTTGATTGACTCTTTGGAATCATTAAATGAGCTCGGTGAGAAGCTTCTTCAGCTTTCCGAGCATAAAAAGCAGGCGATTCTAAGCAACGACTTCGATGAACTGACGCGTACGACTATGGGAGAATCCGTACTTCTTAAAGCGATTAATAAGCAGGAAGCGGTTCGGCAGGAAATGGCACATGCGTTTATGCGGGAGAAAGGGATCAAATCTCACTTAGACCTTACCATATCGGAAATTTCACGGCTTGTATTCGAACCCGAAGAGAAGGCTCGTCTTCTGAACGCGCAGAAGATGCTGGTTAGCACCTTGAGGGAGCTTAAGCGCGCAAATGATTTGAATCAGAATCTGGTTTCCCAGTCCCTATCTTTTATTGACTTCTCCCTCAATCTTCTAATCGGGGAGGAAGAATCAACCTATACCCGGCCGGATCAGTCCCAAACCGTTCGGACTCCTAAACGCAACGGTATCTTTGATGCCAGAGCTTAATGATATAGATAGAGCTAGACCCATAAAGGAGTTGTTTATCTCATGACATCTACATTCCATGGTCTGGAGACCAGTAAAAGAGCACTGCTAGTTAACACAGCAAGCATGCAGACGATGGGTCATAATATCTCAAATGCCAATACGGAAGGGTACACCCGCCAAAGAGTTAATATCTCGGCTTCGAGACCCATTTGGCAGATGGGTATGACGAAGAGCCAGGCCCCTGGACAATTGGGGACGGGCGTCCAGTATGACAGCATCACAAGGGTAAGAGACAGCTATCTGGATCTTCAATATCGAAGGGAGAATCAGACACTCGGTTCTTACGACGTAATGAATACGGCCATGACCGCTATCCAGAATATCGTTAATGAGCCCTCGGACACCGGCCTTAGCAGTGTCATGGACGACTTCTGGAACTCTTGGGAAACACTCAACCGTGACCCTTCTCTCCTGAGCGCCCGCGTTGCAGTAGTCGGAACGGCGCAGAATTTCACCGACACCCTTAAGCATATCAGCGAATCCCTTACAAACGTGACTACAGATACGGACGCCAATATTGATAAGAAGATCATAGAGGCGAACGATTTGATCAACAATATTGCCCAGCTGAACACGATTATACGGGACAACGAAAGCTTTGGCGACCATGCTAACGATTACCGTGACCAGCGGGATTTGTTAATCGACAAATTGTCAAGTATTGTTGATGTTCAAGTAGTGGAGGATACCGAAGGGATGGTTAGTATTACGTCTGCCGGCGTTAATGTCGTGAACGGCGCCGATACAACCGCTCTGACTGCCGCCAATGCCCAGACCGCTACGGCAGGGCAACTGAATGGATATGTCAGATCGCTTCAGGAAGCAGATACAATCCGCAACCAATTAAACGGAATGATTCAGACGCTCGTTACCGGACAGGTCCAAGTCACACTTGACAACGGGTATGTCACGCCGGCTGATATGACTGCGCTTAATGACGTAACCCTGGAAGGTGGAGCGACAATTCTTGCAGGAACTACAATTCCGGCAGGCTCCAGGATCACTTCGCCGATGACCGTTGAGGTAGACGGGTTTAACGGATTGCATGAACTGGGTTATACTCTGTCCGATCCAGCTACAGCCGGAATCCCCTTCTTCGTATCCCCAGGCGGCGGACCTTTCACGATCGACAACATTGCGGTGAATCCTGAGATTGCCAATAATACGGACAAAATCGCAGCGTCCTCCAAGTATGAAACGGTTGGCGGCGTCAACAAGACGATCCGGGGAAACAGTGATGTCGCAATCGCACTTGTCGGTCTTCGGGATGCTGTCTTCCAATTCCCGGCCAACCTCACTTCATTGTCTCAGGGGACGACGGATGATTTCTTTCGGGCCCTCACAGCGGATCTCGGACTTCGCGCACAGAACATTGAACGGAATTTCGAGAATGAAACGAGTTTGACAACCGCCCTGCAGATGCAGCGCCAGTCTGTAAGCGGCGTATCAATGGATGAAGAATTATCGGATATGATTCGGTTTCAGCAAGCTTACAACGCCTCCGCGCGTGTTATGACGTCGGTGGACGAAATGCTCGACAAGGTCATTAATAGTATGGGGATCGTAGGACGCTAGGATTAGGAGGATACAGATATGCGCGTAACAGGGTCCATGCAAAATATGCAGCTTTTGCGTAATTTGCGGAACATTAACGAGAGTATGACTCAGGGCCAGAACCAATTGGCAACGGGACAGAGGATCACGAGGCCCAGCGACGATCCGATTGGAGTCGGTTACCAAATGCGGTACGACACCGACCTTGACCGGAGTGACGAGTTTTTGAACAACGCCCAGACCGGAACGGAAATCCTGAAAACAATGGACTCTCTTCTGCAGCAGGCTTCCGACGTTATGAAGCGCGCCCGTACGCTTACGCTTCAGGCAGCGAACGGAACTTATGATACTGAGCAGCGAAAGGTCATATCTTTGGAGATTAAGCAGCTTAAAGAACAGCTTGTGACTATCGGGAACAGCACGTACAATGGACGATTTCTGTTTAACGGCCAGAAAACGGATCAGGCTCCTTATACGATAGCTAATGCAGCAGCAGAACCAACCGACTCCGGCTTGTTCTATCTGTATGTCAGCCCCTCGGTCAAAGTACCGGTAAGCATTACGGGAGAAGAAATATTTGGTCAAGCGGGGACGGATAACGCGTTTAAAGTACTGGATGATTTGTCTGCGGCGCTGGACGCTAACAATTCAGCCGGTATTAGCGCCAGTTTGGATAAGATCGACGATAGCGCCGACCGCTTCTCACTTGGTTGGGCGGAAATCGGGGCGCGCATGAACCGCTTCGAATTGATGGAGAATCGGATTACGAGTGAGCAGGCGAATTTGAAAGAAATGCGGGCGAATGTGGCTGATGTCGATGTGCCGACGGCTATTACCGACTTGAAGATGAAAGAAGTCGTTCTCCAGTCGGCGCTATCAACCGGTGCGAGAATTATGCAGACGTCTTTGCTTGATTTTTTAAGATAACGTCCTGATTCGTGCCGAATCAAAATGGAGGTGAGAGGCATGAGGCCAACCGGAATCGATTCAAGTACTTGGGGGAAATACATTCCGGCCAAGCTCACCGTCCGTCTTCGTCCGGCCGAGCTCTTTACCGATTGGACCAGCGTATTCAACGATCTTGAGCTTAAACGCCCCCAGTCGCTGATGAGAGATCTGGAGCAGGAAGCCCGAAGTCAAGGCTTGGAGAACATAGCCATTAAAGCTCAGGAAGGAGACCGTATGGCGAACTTGGCTGCCGGCGAGAAGAATGTGTTCGGCGCTATTGCTCACACTCGGTATATGCGGAACGGACAGAAAGAGATTACGGTTGAAGCCTTGCCGCATCAAGGCGTATATATCGACTTCCGCATCTATCCGCCGGAAATTCACGTTGATCCGAGAGGAGCCCTTCCCCGATGAGGCAGATTCAGAGTAAGGCTTATGGCGTTCTGAACTTGAATGAGAATCAAATTTATGAATTCGAAGCGGGCATCTTGGGAGTTTCTGATATCTTTCATTATGCGCTATTTCCGATGGAAGGAACCCCTTTCTTCATACTGCATGCCCTCGAAGAGGAAGTTAGCTTTGTATTGCTACCCGCCCATGAGGCGGTCCTGGATTACAGCTTTCAAATTTCTGATGAGATAACAGAAATATTGGCCTTGAATTCTCCTGAAGATGTCGGAGTCATGGTTGTGGTCAATATTCAACAAGAAGAGCTGTTCGTTAACTTGATGGCTCCCGTGCTGTTGTCTCCGTATTCTCTTAAAGGATGCCAGTACATTATCAAAGATCAGGAACTTCCGATCCGTTACCCTTTAAAGACGGAAGGAGGACGACTTAATGTTGGTGCTGAGACGTAAAATCGGTGAATCCGTGATGATTGGCAGCAATATTCAGGTTCAAATTCTGGGAATTGAAGGGGACCAGATCAAGCTGGGTTTTCTGGCACCGAAAGAAGTCCAAGTCTTACGGCAGGAATTGTATCAGGAAATTGTTGCCGAGAATATGGCGGCTAAGGAACAGACGGCACATTTACAGCAAGAGCAAATCCTTAACCTTCTGAGAAATTATAAAGGCTAATTATTCTGAAGCAGGTGGGGATGAATATGAATATTAATCGGGTGGATTCGACTCAGCCAAGTAAAGTCAATGGAATTGGAACTGTGCATCGTGTGCAGCCTATTCCTTCGGTGACCGACTACCAATCGGAAGAGATTCAAAAGAGATCTGATTTTTATAATGAGCAGACCAAAGAGGAACAAGCAAAGTTTGAGGAGCAGATCAAGAAATTAAATGAATCTATTGCCAGCTCTGGCAAAGAGCTTCATTTCAAATATAATGATGAAGCCAGGCAGCTCTACGTAGAGGTTCTTGATTCACAAACGAAAGAAGTCTTAACCAGTCTCCCTCCGGAATTTCTGATTGACTTGTCGATGAAAATGAAAGAACTCGTGGGCGTGTTTTTTGATAAGAAAATTTAAGAATAGAAAGGATGTGTCCATATGGGAGTTAGCATTTCAGGATTAGCTTCGGGCTTTGATTCTGCCGCTTATATTAAGGCCGTCATGAATCAGGAGAAAGTACCAATTACTAAACTGGAAACGAAAAAAGAAAATGTAACAGCGTATCAAGGGTTGTTTAATACACTCAAAACGAAGGTGAGCGCCTTAAAAGATGCGGCATTTTCTTTGTCTGACATCAGCGCTTTTACTGTTAATAATGCCACTAGCTCCGATACGACCAAGTTAACCGTAACTGCAGGGGATTCTGCTTTGGCAGGCGATTACTCGCTAAATGTTACAAGTCTGGCAAAAGCCAGCGTTTATCAAAGTAAGGCTTCAACGGCTATGAGCGGTTTGGCCGGAGAGAAGATTCAACTTAAAATTTCAAGCACTGAAGTTAAAGAGATTACATTGACCGGAGCCACTGTCGATGAAATTCTGACCAACCTTGCCAAAGACATCAATCGGGAGTCTGGAGCAGGTTTGTCGGCCTCCATCGTTCAGTCCGGTCCTGATGAGAAGAGATTGGTTCTTACTTCCAAAGAGACGGGAACCGAGAATGCAATCTCCTTTATGGATCCATTAGCGACCGAAGCAGACGGCTCTCTCACAGCAGCGAGTGTTACAGCTTTAGAAAGCACAGATTCTCATCCGGTTATCGCTATGAGTTCTGCACTAAAGGCTGCTCTAGGCTACGACCAACCAGATGCAGAAGCACAGACAGCCGTCGATGCTGCAATGACCATTAATGGAGTCGATGTTACAAGCTCTTCGAATAAAGTCGAAAATGCGATTCCCGGTGTTACATTGCAGCTCACCGCCACGGGCTCTTCTGCCGTAAAAGTCAGTCAGGATGCCGATAAAATCACCGATAAGGTAGATGCATTCGTCAAGGGATACAATGAGATTGTAACTATAATTCGCAATAATACCAAGAAATCCGAACAAAATAGTGACGGTTCCTTGTCTCTTACTTTAATGGGCGACCCAATGCTCCGTGACTTGCAATCCCAATTGAATGATTGGATGAATACTCTTGTTGGCAGCAGCGATGGATTCAAGCTGCTGTCTGACGCGGGGTTGGAAGTGGATAAAGGCGTAACAAGCGCAGCTCTGATGACGGGTACCATCACATTTGATAAGGATCAGTTCAAGGAAAAACTGACGGCAAACTCGGACAAGCTAAGCAAAATGTTTACGGGAAGCATAGCTAAAGGCGACGCCAATGACGGATTAGGGACTTTATTTGCGAACAACCTGAAGGTATGGACGGACAGCGTAAATGGACTTATAACATCCAAAATCAAAGGCTATGATTCCGAAATATCCTTTCTCAGCGATCAAATTACTAGCATGAATGACCGTTTGGCGATGAAAGAGCAACAGCTTCAGCGGCAGTATGCTAACCTTGAGGTCGTGATGTCTCAATTGAACAGCCAGAAGACCTGGATGACCAGTCAATTCCAGGCTTTGACCAAGTCTTCTTCATAAATTAACTAACTAACGGGAGATGAGACTAGTGGCGTCACCCAATCTTGCAGGTTACCAGGCCTATCAACAAAATAAATATCAGACGGCATCCCCTCACCGATTAACTCTTATGCTATATAACGGAGCCATACAGTTTGCTGGGAAAGCCAAACAAGCTATTACTGAAGGAGATATATCCCAGACGAATAAATACATTCAGAAAACGCAGGATATTGTGTACGAGCTCATGTCTGCACTGAATCAAAAAGAGGGAGGGGAAATTGCCCGCAATCTGAAGAATTTGTATTTTTATATGATAGAGCGTCTGATTGAGGCCAATATTAAGAAGAACACGGCATCTATTGATGAAGTCGTGGCTATGCTGCAGGAATTAAAGTCCGCATGGGAAGAGATCGGAAAGGGTGGTACCCTTGGATCATAAAGACATACTTTTCCTGGCGCATCAACGACACGAACTTTATATGAAGCTGCTGGATTGCTCGACCAGACAGTTGTCGCTCATGGCAGACAGGGAGGGGAATGATTTCCCCTCCCTGTTTGAGCGTGAGGCGAAAGAGTGGAATCAGATCACCAAGGAAATTGAATATATTCAGGAACAGATGAACTTGATCGATCCGGAGCAGTCGTCTGCCTCTGATTCTCTACTAGATCTTATGCAGGCGATTGAACGACAGGTTGAAGCTATTTATCATTCTCTTTCTGAATCTGCAGCGGATACCGGAGCGGATCTGCGATCAGTCAAGAACCAGCGGAAGGTGATGAATGCATACTACCGTCTGGACCAAAATGACCAAGTCCCGCTATACTTTGATCACAAAAAATAGTTCGATTTCCTCTCGAAAAATTATGCTGCGAAAGCTAAACAAATTCAGAGATTCGTCGATATATATAGTAGGCCACAAGGAAGTGGCAAATCCAAACAAAATCATGGAGGATGATTACGATGGGAATGTTTATTAACACTAACGTTGGCGCAATCAACGCTAACCGCAACCTGAGCTTCAACAATACACAAATGGGTAAAACGATGGAAAAGCTGTCTTCCGGCTACCGCATCAACCGCGCTGCTGACGACGCTGCTGGCTTGGCTATCTCCGAAAAAATGATTTATCAAATCAACGGCTTGAACCAAGCTCAACGTAATGCTCAAGACGGAATCTCGCTCCTGCAAACGGCTGAAGGTGACTTGACTGAAGTTCACTCCATGCTGCAACGTATGAACACCCTGGCTAACCAAGCAGCGAACGGTACGTACCAAGATGAAGACCGTGCCAACCTGCAAAAAGAGGTAAGTCAGCTGGTTCAGGAAATTGATAGAATTACCGGCAACTCCAACTTTAACGGTGTATCTCTCTTGAAGTCTGCTTCAACCGTAAACTTCCAAATCGGCGTAACTTCCGGAGAATCGTTGACAGTTTCGCTTTCCAGCAATAAAGCATCGGCTCTTGGTATCAGCGGTCTTTCCATTAGTACTGCTAGTAAGGCAGGATCTGCTCTGGCAGTAATCAAATCTGCAATTTCCACTGTATCCACTAACCGTGCTAATTTGGGTGCTTACCAGAACCGTCTGGAACACACGATTAACAGCTTGGGCGTTACATCGGAGAACCTGTCCGCTTCCAACTCCCGTATCAAAGATGCTGACATGGCAACTGAAATGACCGCTTTCACTAAGAACCAAATTCTCGTACAAGCGGGTACTGCTATGCTGGCACAAGCCAACTCTGCACCACAAGCTGTATTGAAATTGCTCGGATAATAAGCTGTACTAAAGTCAAAGAGCCTCCATTCGGAGGCTTTTTTATTTTCTCTACATTAACACGCAGATCATTCCGATAATTATATTAACGGCTTGAGCGAGGAGTGAATCTAGTGAAGGTAACCATTGATAATCAGAATGAATTGGTATTGGAAGCTGATTTAAAACCAATTAACGAATGGTGGATATCATCAACAGCAAAAATATATAAGGAAGATCGGCTAATATACAGTGTGGAGATTGATAACAATCCGATCTTTACCGGGTACGAACAGATCATTATTAACGATTATAGAGAAATCAATCAAATCAACATTATTACAAAAACTAAGAAAGAAAGTATAATTGAAACTGAACTGGCCCTGGATGAATATCTGGATAAATTTATTCCGGCCTCACGTAAAGTTGCCGATTATTTTTATGGGGATATTAATGAAGAGCATTGGGCAGAATTCTCTCAGCTTGTTGAAGGTCTGAATTGGATAGTTAATTCTTTGGATTTTCTTCAGATCTTATATGGGGATCAAGATTCACTGATATCAATAATATCGCAGTTGAAATCTGCAATTGGAGAACTTAGCGGAAGCTTGAATCAAGCTGAATATGTGCTTACTGCAGATTTGCTTAACTATGAAATAATCCCGTTATTGGAGAAGATGAAGACCAAGACTATTAATTAAGGGGTTAACATAAATGGATCTTTATCAGTCCAATGTGAAGTTTTTAACTAAAAATTATCCAGCCTTACTTCAGATTCTAGAGAATACTGAAGAAGAGACGCGAGATGAAGTTGTTCTCACGCGTAACAATGAACCCAATCTTGTAGTAACATCGGATGGGAATTCATACTTCCTGCATAGCAGGTACAGCGCAAAGGAAGAATCCAAGAAATGGATTCATACATTAAAAGAGAAAATTGAAAGCAGCAAGCATATACTAATTTTCGGAATCGGACTTGGTTTTTTTCTCGAGGAATTGCTGGCAACAACTAAGGCAAAGTATATATTCATTTATGAACCAAGCTCTAAAATTTTCAAAACTTGGTTAAAGGTTAAAGATATTCGGCCTGCGTTGTCAAATCCAAGAATTAAATTATTTGCCGTCGGTGATGATGAATACCTTCCTCTACAGATTGCCAATGAAATAGCAGGATTTGTATCGGGATCCTTTTGCAAAGTTACACCGCCCATTTATGAAAAATTATATCCGAAAATCATAACACAGCTAGACTTGGAGTTAAAGGATATGATTATTCAACAAATCTCAAACATGCAGACCAGAAAAGAATATCAGGAGACTTGGTTAAATAATATTCTGGGAAATATCTCGCATATGTCTATATCCCCATCCATTGTCGAGTTGAAAGATCTTTGGAAGGATGATAAGGTCAAGGCTATAGTGGTAGGTTCTGGTCCCTCGTTGAAAAAAGATATTCATTATTTATCGCAATTGAAGGACAAATGTTTAATTATTGCGGCGGGGTCCAGTATCCAAGCTATGGAGCATTTTGGAGTGTATCCTCATTTTATAGTTTCGATGGATGGAAGTCTTTCCAACTACGAAGTGTTCAAAAATATTGATACATCGAAAGTGCCATTGATATTGCTTCCGCCTGTTCATTATAAGATAACAGATCATTTCAAGGGCCCAATGTTTTGTGCCAAATTCGATAATGATTTAATTACAAATCATATTTTTGATCAGGATAATAGAATCCCCGGTTTTATATCAACATCAACTGTAACGGGAACAGCAATACAATTGGCAGCATATATGGGGATAACGCAAATTTTGCTTATGGGACAGGATTTATCTTACACTGATGATGAATTTTATGCCCCAGGTGTTAATCATATGTCGGATAATTCCAAAGAAGCGCATATTTCCAGTGCTAATGAATGGGTTGACAATGTTGAAGGCGGCAAAAATCGTACCAAGGGAAGTATGCAGGTTTTATTAAAAGATATTCAAGTATTAGTGAAAATAATGACACTCAAAGGTGTGGAAATCATAAACACTTCGAAAAAGGGCGCCGTGATTGAAGGAACGGATTGGGTCTCCATGGATGAGCTGGTTCCTGAATTATTGCAGCAGCCCTCCAGATCATTAGAGATTTCCTCTAGAATTTCTGCGCTATCTTTAGAAGCTCAGCTTGAAAATTTAGGCCGTTCCACAATGAGCCTTTCTAAAGTGTTACAGCAAATTTCCAAAGTAGATATAAAAATAAAGAAATTGCTAAAGCTCATGACTAAACTGGAAAATGCAATATCTGCTCGTAATCTTAAACAGGTTGATCATGTTTTAAATGAGATTAATTCACTGTGGCAATGGACGACAAATCAAGATATATTTAAAGTCTTTTATAATTATTCTTTAGGACACTATATTAATATATATATGAGATACGTACCTGAAATTGCTGAAACGCAGGATTCATATAAAAAGGGACGACTGATTATAACGCATCTAGGCAAATTAATTGAACAGATTCATAGCTTTAATCCAGAAATGACTACTTTAATACAAGCTGCAATAGAGAAAAATGAAAAAGTAACCCATCAAATAGCACTCAAATAATCTTTAACAGAGATATACAGATTCGACAGCTGATTAGTCAATCACGGCAAATAACATTTATAAAAACCATCATTTTGTAAATGGTGGTTTTTTGTTCACTTCATTCGACATTTTTCCGATATAATACTTATTAAAATTAAGAATAGGTGGATTTTCCCTTACTTTATCTCAAGCAAATAACTAGCTTGTGATTGAGATATTTTCTCATGTTTCTGAAAATGGATATTTTTTCTAGGAATCTTATACCTGATTGCCAAAGCGGATTTGATTTACGATCAACTGGGACGCGTATTCAAAGATATTAAGTTCATTTCGGGAAAAGAGGTAGACATGTATACTGACAAGGTTGTTCTTGTTACAGGCGGGACCGGATCTATAGGAAGCGAAATTGTCCGCAAAATTTTGGGCTCCAACCCGAAGGCGCTCCGGATTTACAGCAGGGATGAAAGCAAACAGTTTGAAATGCAGCAGGAGCTGAAAGAGTACTCCAACGTCCGTTATCTCATAGGCGATATCCGTGACCAAAAGCGGCTGAATTATGCAATGGAAGGCGTAGACTATATTTTTCATGCGGCTGCGCTTAAGCACGTGCCTTCCTGTGAATATAACCCGATGGAGGCTGTCAAGACCAACGTCGTCGGTGTCCAGAATGTAATCGAGGCGGCTATTGAGCATAATGTTAAAAAAATGGTTGCCATCAGTACGGACAAGGTGGTTAACCCGACCAATACGATGGGAGCAACCAAGCTGCTGTCGGAACGTCTAATATCGGCAGCCAACTATTATAAAGGCAGCAGAGGGACGATTTTTTCCTGTGTACGGTTTGGGAATGTTATGGGTTCCAGAGGTTCTGTTATTCCTTTGTTCCGTGATCAGATTGCCAAGGGAGTGCCCGTTACCATAACGCATGCAAAAATGACCCGGTTCATGATGTCTATCCCGCAGGCTGCCCAACTGGTGCTGGATGCTGCGGAACATTCACAGGGCGGAGAAGTGTTTGTGCTTAAAATGCCAATCCTGAAGATAACCGATCTGGCCCAGTCTCTTATTGAATCTTACAATGAGGCGACGGGAACCAGCACAAGCAGTGAAATTATAGAAACGGGCATACGGCCGGGAGAGAAGCTGTATGAGGAACTGATGACGCTGGAAGAGTCGGAAAGAGCGTTTGAAAATGACAAAATGTATATCATTCCGTCTTTTTTTAATCCGAAAGAACAATATTATCCTGGATTTTCACCTGCTAAGCATCAGGAATATTCCTCCTTCACGGCACCTCGGTTGAATCTGTCGGAGATCGCTTCATTAATTAATGATTACAGCCTTGGGTTTAAGAGGAGAGGCATATGAATATATGCGCTGATTGTCTGGCAGTCATCCCAGCCCGGAAGGGCTCAAAGGGGATTCGCAATAAAAATATGCGTTTGTTGGCGGGTAAACCCTTGATTGAGTACAGCATTAACGCCGCTTTGCAAAGCCCTTATGTGTCGGAGGTAACGGTCAGCACGGACAGCTTGGAAATAGCCGAGTTCTCCCGGGGAGCAGGGGCATCGGCGCCTTTTATCCGTCCGGCAGAGCTGGCTACGGATAAAGCCAGAAGCATTGATGTCCTTCGTCACGCGATAACCTTCTACGAACAGGAACTTGGGCGGCATTTCAAGTATATTCTTCTTCTTCAACCAACTTCGCCGCTTCGGAGTGCGAGTGATATTAATACTGCGTTTGAGATTTTTTTGAACCAGAAGGCGGATTCCTTGCAGAGTGTTTCGGAGGCTCCTGCCCATCCTTATTTGCTGCGAAAGATGCGGGAGGGAAGGCTGGTATCTTTTCAAGAGGGACAGGAGGCTCACCTCAGAAGGCAGGAAATGGAGCAATTATACGCACTTAACGGGGCTATCTATATTTTAACCAGAGACTTGCTTATTAACGGGAATAAAATGGTGGGTGACTGCAATGCCGGTTACATCATGCCAAGGGACCGTTCCGTTGATATCGACGAAGAATTTGATTTGAAGCTTGCGGAGTTCATATTAGGCCAAAATGGGTAGTGTAAGGACGGAGCGTATGCTTAAGGAGAGTGGTGTTTTTGTCGGTTAGGGATATTTTTACAGATGGACAGGCCCCTATCTATATTATTGCGGAAATCGGAGTTAACCATAACGGGGATATGGACTTGGCCTTAAAGTCAGTTGACGAGGCAGCTCGCAGCGGAGCATGCGCGGTGAAATTCCAGACCTTTCGCAGTGAAAAACTCGTGTCCAAACATGCCCCAAAGGCGCAGTATCAAATACAAAATACAATGTCTTCGAACAGCCAATTGGAGATGCTCAAACAGCTGGAACTTAGCTTTGAAAATTTTATAAACTTGCAGAAATATTGCGCGGGAAAAGGCATTGATTTTCTTTCTACTCCTTTTGATGAAGAAAGTGCCGATTTTTTGCATTCCATCTCTATCGATGCATTCAAGATCGGATCGGGGGACATGAACAATATTCCCTTTCTGAAACAGATCAATCGTTATGGTCTGCCGGTTATGCTGTCAACAGGTATGGCGGATCTCGATGAAATCCGCGCTCCTCTGGCTGCATTAGAGAACTGCGAAGTGGCTCTGCTTCATTGTACTTCCGACTATCCGGCACCGCTTCAGGATGTGAATTTAGCGGCAATGGAAACGTTGAAGCGGACGTATGACCGGATAACCGGATATTCCGACCATACCGACGGTATTGAAATTGCGATTGCAGCCGCTGCACTCGGGGCCAAAATTATCGAGAAACATTTTACGTTGGACCGTTCTCTGCAGGGGCCTGATCATGCGGCATCACTGGAGCCGGATCAGTTCTCGGCGATGGTAAAGGCAATCCGTAATGTGGAGATGGCGAAGGGTGACGGAATCAAGAGATGTATGCCTTCAGAGGAGGCTACACGGGCCGTAGCCAGAAAGAGTCTGATTATTGCCGGAAATCTGCCGGCAGGGCATGTACTAACTGGGGCGGATTTAGCCGTTAAACGGCCCGGAACCGGAATTGAGCCTGGATTCTACGAGAAGTTAATTGGCAGACAACTGATGCGGGATATGGAAAGGGACGAATTGATACGATGGGAAGATCTGATGTGAAAAAAGTGCTCGTTGTCACAGGGACACGGGCCGATTACGGAATTTATTACCCAATCCTGCAATCTATAGAAGAGGATGCGGATCTGGATCTCCATCTGCTGGTGACGGGAATGCATCTGTCGCCTCAATTCGGCTATACCATACAGCACATCCGTCAGGATGGCTTTAGAATCTCCGCTCAAGTGGACTGCCTTATTCAAGGTTCGACGCATGGCAATATGGCCAAGTCCATAGGCCTTGCGATTCTCGGCATGACCCAGGCTCTAGAAATGATCGAGCCGGATTGTATGCTGATTCTCGGAGACCGTGGCGAAATGCTGGCCGCCGCCATCGCTGCTTCGCATATGAATATTTTGCTGTTTCATCTTCATGGGGGAGAGGTGTCGGGCACGATTGACGAGTCTGTGCGCCATGCCATCAGTAAATTATCCCATGTTCATTTGACCGCTACGGAGGCAAGCCGGGAACGTTTGATCAAAATGGGCGAGGATCCTTGGAGGGTCCATGTGGTCGGTGCGCCGAGAATCGAAACGATGATGAACACCCGCTTGCCCGAGCTTACGCAGGTCAAACAAAAATACGATCTACATATGTCCAATGATTATATCCTGTTCATCTATCATCCAGTAACTACGGAGGCGGCAAATCTGGCAATCTTGAAGGAGATGGTGCAGATTCTCCTCGATAGCGGAAAAGATCTGCTGTGCGTAATGCCGAACGCGGATGCGGGCGCCGATGCGATCAAAGAAGTCTATAATCATTTTGCACGGCACCCTCATTTGTTCCGGGTAACGAACCTGCAGCATCTTGATTATCTGACGATGCTTCGGAATGCAGCTGTTCTGGCCGGGAATTCCTCTTCCGGCATCATAGAAGCAGCCTCGTTTCATGTGCCGGTTATCAATATTGGGAACCGCCAGGGCAGAAGAGAGCGCTCCGGGAACGTGATTGATATTTCCGAAGATGCCGCCGAGCTTGCTCCCGCGCTTCACAATGCGCTATCGGAAAGCTTCCGGAAATCGGTGGCGGAGATGGATAATGTATACGGGAAGGCCAATACGAGCAGCAGTATTGTGAGCAGATTAAAAGAGATTTCCAAGACGGACGAATGGATTCAGAAAACAATTTCCTACTAAAGTCGGTGCTAATATAATTGAGCAAAAGAATGAAGGAGGAAGGTTCATGATAGAGAGACCTAGAATTTTCCTGTCTTCACCGCATATGAGCGGCTTGGAGCAGCAGTATATTGCCGAAGCGTTTGAGACCAATTGGGTGGCTCCTCTTGGGAAAAATGTCGACAGCTTTGAGACGGAATTGGCGGAATATGTAGGAAGCGCGGGGGCGGTAGCCCTTAGCTCCGGCACAGCCGCTATTCATCTTGCGTTGGTGCTGCTTGGCGTGGGAAGCGGGGATATCGTATTCTGTTCCTCTCTTACGTTTGTAGCCAGCGCTAATCCGATATTATATCAAGGTGCCCTCCCGGTATTGATTGATTCGGAGCCGGAGAGCTGGAATATGTCACCTGAAGCGCTAGAACGCGCTTTGCGGGAATACTCATCCAAAGGCAACAAGCCCAAAGCCATCATTGTTGTCAATTTATATGGTCAAAGCGCCGACTATGCCCGTCTCAATCAAATTTGCGACGAATACGAAGTTCCGATTATTGAAGATGCGGCAGAGTCGCTTGGGGCCGTATGCAATGGTAAAATGAGCGGAAGGTTCGGCAAATTGGGCGTATTTTCGTTTAACGGCAACAAGATTATTACGACCTCCGGCGGGGGCATGCTTGTTTCAGACAACCTGGCTTTGTTGGAAAAGGCCCGGTTTTATGCCACACAAGCCCGGGATCATGCAAGGCATTACCAACATAGCGAGATGGGCTATAACTATCGACTAAGCAATATTTTGGCGGGCATCGGGCGGGGCCAGCTTCAGGTATTAGAGGAGCGTATTTCCCGGAAAAGAGAGATTTTTGAGAATTACCGCAAAGCGCTCTTCCCAATAAGCGGCGTTCGGATTATGCCTGAGGCTGCTTATGGCCGTTCCACGCGCTGGTTGACGGCGATGACTTTGGAGCCGGGCTCGGTCGCCGCCTCCGTTACTGATATTATCGTGCATCTGGAGGGTTTCAATGTCGAATCACGCCCAGTATGGAAGCCGCTGCATTTGCAGCCGTTATTTAAAGATGTTAAGTATTATAGCCATCAGCAGGATCTGGATGTGAGCCGCCATCTATTTGAAAATGGCATTTGTCTTCCTTCGGATACAAATATGAAGGAGAAAGACCAAAAGTTTATCATTGACCAATTAGCCCAATTGCTGCAGGGGATTTAATTTAGCATTAGTAAACCCCAATAACTATGTAAAACAATTATAAATCGATTTGATGTTTCAAAACCGATCTGCGCGGTTATGTTAAAGTATGTTCATAATTTTGAGTTTGCTAAAGCTTGTTTCCCGGGACAAAATAATTGGGAATTTCAAGAGGGTAAACACTTTCTATTCCAATTGACAATGGAGAAGCAGCGGTGGTATAGTCAGAATTGTGAGCAACACTCACGCTCATTTGATGATGAAGGGAATGTTCAAGCAATGGAAGGTAAAGTAAAATGGTTTAACGCAGAAAAAGGTTACGGTTTCATCGAGACTGCAGAAGGTGGCGACGTATTCGTTCACTTCTCCGCGATCCAAACTGAAGGTTTCAAAACGCTGGAAGAAGGACAATCCGTTGAGTTTGACATCGTGGAAGGCGCACGCGGACCACAAGCAGCTAACGTAATCAAATTATAATCATCCGGCACAGCCGACCTACATATACGGTAGATGGTTAGCAAATTGAGACGACGCTAGCGTAAGACCCTGGAAACTCCGGGGTCTTTTTTTGATGCTTTTTTAAGAAAAATACATCATTTGTAAAAATCAAGCAGGAATTTGTTAAGTCATCCTAGAATCTGGGTGATGGGTAATTTGTTGAGCTTCTTTCTGTCTTGCTTATGACTATTCCCACCACAAAGATAGGAGAGTGAACGACAGAATGAAAAAGTTTTGGCGCGGTCTTCTGACCGGTATGCTTGGAATCGGGATGGTGTTCGGCTCGCTTAGCGCTGCATCCGCCGCTCCCACGCCTAAGGACATTCAAGGTCACTGGGCGCAAAGCAAAGTGCAGGACTGGTTGGACAAAGGATATTTGACGGGCTACCCGGACGGCACCTTTAAACCGAACAAAGCGATTACACGAGCGGAATATGTGGCTCTGATCAATCGTCTGTTCAGCTTTAAAGATACGGCAACGGTTACTTTTACCGATGTCAAGGCCTCGAACTGGGCTTACAGCGAGGTGGCGAAGGCGGTTAAGGCCGGCTATATCCGTGGCTACGAGAATAACACCTTCCGTCCGGGCAATCCGATTACACGCCAGGAGGCTGCGGTTATTGCCGCAAATGTGCTGCGTCTGAGCAACGATACGACGTCGACGACGTTCAAGGATGCGGCCCAAATCTCGGTTTGGGCCCGTGGAGCGGTCGCAGCAATAGCCAATCTGAAGATTATTAACGGCTATCCGAATGGTACGTTCGCTCCGAAGAAATCGCTTACTCGCGCGGAGGCGGTAAACATCGTGGGGAATTCGGCCGCCCACTATTCCGGTGAGCCGAGCGCGACACCAACGCCTACACCGACTCCGTCGGCAACGCCTGCTCCAACACCTTCTGCCGGTACTGGCGGCGGTGGCGGTGGCGGAGGCACAGTCGTGTATCCGACGGTTAGCGGAGCAACCTACAGCCATGTAGGTGCGGTAACAGCTGATGTCTACTTGACATCCAACGTCACCGGTTCGGTATACTATGTGGTCGCACCCGGTGCGGCGGCACTGCCAACCGTTAATGACGTGTACCTCGGTTCGGCGGGAAGCGGCGTTACAGTCGCCAACAGTGGTTTCAAAGCCGCGACCGCCGGCAGTACGGTATCCTTCTCCGTCTATGGACTGACTGCCGATACGAATTATTCCGCATTTATCATTCTTGTTGATCAATACGGCAATAAGTCATTGAGCGCGGCAAGAGTGGACTTCAAAACGGCGGCCAGCACCACCGTAACGGGAGTCACCTACGCCGCCCCGGGAGCGTCGACTACCGTTACATCGGTGGTATACGTGACCTATGGAGCGGCTGGTGACCCCGCAGGCCAAATCCGTTATGTGGTGGTTCCGTCCGACCCGTCGATTGCCACAGGAGCCGCAGCTCCTAGCGCCGTACAGGTATGGAACGGGCAAAACGCCGCGGGTGCGGCAGTGGGCAGCGACTGGAGCGGAACGCTTTCATCTGTTACTGCCGGAACCCAAACTCCAATTACAATTTCCGGCCTTGCCAGCGGTAAGGAATACAAGGTTTATCTTGTAGCGGGCAACAGCAGCGGAAGTTATTCGCCGGTGGAAGTCGTCACCGTGCAGACCAAGTAAAAAACAGCGGAATAGAAAGCTCAACAGCCGATATCAGAGGATTTACCCACAGACCTGAAAGCCTTGTCGCTTCAGGTCTTTTTTTGCACTTGAAAGCGTATTAGAGCAATTTTAAACTTTTTACATGGAGCTTACGTTTTGGTATAATAGAGGTGCAAAGGAGGAGTGCCCATGCAATTCAGTATTCGAGGTCAACAAATTGAAGTGACCGGCGCTTTGAGAGAGTATGTTGATAAGAAGCTCAGCAGACTTGAGAAGTATTTCGATGCGCCCCCTACCCAGGAAGGATACGTGACGCTCAGCGTGTTACGGGGTCTTCATACGGTGGAAGTGACAATCCCGCTGGCCGGTGTCACGCTTCGGGCGGAAGTCCGCAGCGAAGATATGTATGCTTCTATCGACGGTGTAGTGGACAAGCTGGAGCGCCAAATCCGCAAGCATAAGACCAAGCTCAATCGGAAGTTCCGCCAGGAAGGAAGCCTGAAGACGCTTTTTGTGGAAAATGGATCGGCGGGTTCCGTCGCCTTGGAGGAACAGGATGAAGAATTGGAGGTCGTGCGCAACAAACGCTTCACATTGAAGCCGATGGACGTGGAGGAAGCGATCCTGCAAATGAATATGGTGGGACATAATTTCTTTGTATTTTCCAACATTGATACTTCCGAGGTTAGCGTCGTGTACAAACGCAATGACGGCAAGTACGGATTAATTGAACAAGGTTAATCTGTAAATTAGGTTACCGCGATTGCTCAAGAACATTCTTGGATAGCCGAAACTGACTTATAAATGAAAAAAGTTTACCCGAGCCCCTATTCGCGTGAAGCGGATGGGGCTCTTATGCGTATATATGTATGTCTGCGTAACAGGTAACTTCTGCTTGTATTGCGGCAACTCTTACAAACTGTTACAATTTATGAAGCAGCGGAATCGGATACGGTAAAGCGGCCCTTTCAATATTATTGAGGATGGGCTGAGGTTCCACCATCTGTGTTGCATGAAAGGGGTTAACCATGCTAGGACTTGTTAAAAAGATATTCGGCGACACGAATGAACGCGATGTCAAACGTCTGATGAAGACGGTCGAACTTATTAATGGACTGGAGCCGGAATTCCAGGCGCTATCCGATGAAGCCTTAAGAGCCAAGACCGAGGAGTTCCGCGCCCGGATTGAACAAGGGGGAACTCTGGAGGAAATCCTGCCGGAGGCATTCGCAACCGTACGCGAAGCTTCGAGACGCGCGCTGGGTATGCGGCATTTTGACGTCCAACTCGTTGGAGGAATGGCGCTGCATGAAGGCAAGATCGCCGAGATGAAGACCGGCGAGGGCAAGACGCTGGTAGGCACGCTGCCCGTTTACTTGAACGCCCTGCTTGGACAAGGTGTGCATGTCGTTACGGTCAATGATTATCTGGCCCAGCGCGACAGCGCCCAAATGGCACAAATCTACAATTTCTTGGGCATGACGGTCGGGGTTAACCTGAACGGCATGGACCATGCCGATAAACAGAATGCTTACGCCTGCGATATTACGTACGGCACGAATAACGAATTCGGCTTTGACTATTTGCGCGATAACATGGTGCTCTATAAAGAGCAAATGGTACAGCGTCCGCTCTACTTCTGCATCATTGACGAAGTGGACTCCATTCTGATCGACGAAGCGCGGACGCCGCTCATCATTTCCGGACAAGCCGAGAAGTCGACGGAGCTGTACTATGCCGCAGACCGCTTTGTAAAGAGACTGCAGGCTGAAGAGCATTACACCGTGGATATCAAAGTAAAGTCCGTCGCGCTGACTGAGAAAGGCGTGGCGCTTGCCGAGAAGGCTTTTGGCATCGAGAATCTGTATGACCACAGCCATGTTACGCTTAACCATCATATTGTTCAAGCCCTTAAGGCTAACGTCATTATGCGCCGCGACGTCGATTATGTGGTGACGGATGATGAGGTCGTTATCGTCGATGAATTTACCGGAAGGCTGATGGCGGGACGCCGCTATAGCGACGGGCTGCATCAGGCGATTGAAGCGAAGGAAGAAATTCAGGTACAGAACGAGAGCATGACGCTCGCCACCATTACATTCCAGAACTACTTCCGCATGTACCGCAAGCTGGCCGGCATGACCGGTACGGCGAAGACGGAAGAAGAGGAATTCAAGAAAATTTACGGTCTGGAAGTTCTCCAGGTGCCGACGAATAAGCCGAATCAGCGGGCAGATATGCCTGATGTGGTCTACAAGAGCGAGAACGGCAAGTTTAACGCTGTCGTCGAGGAAATTGTGGAACGCCATAAGAAGAACCAGCCGGTGCTGGTTGGTACAGTATCGATCGAGAATTCCGAGCGCGTCTCGGAAATGCTGAAGCGCAAGGGCGTCAAGCATCAGGTGCTGAACGCCAAGCATCATGCAGCGGAAGCGGAAATCATCACGCATGCGGGACAACCCGGCACCGTGACGATTGCGACCAATATGGCGGGCCGCGGCACCGACATTATCTTGGGTGAAGGTGTAGCGGAACTCGGCGGCCTGCATATTATTGGTACCGAGCGCCATGAATCCCGGCGGATCGACAACCAGCTTCGCGGACGGGCGGGCCGTCAGGGCGATCCGGGTTCGACGCAGTTCTATCTGTCGCTGGGCGATGAGCTGATGAAGCGTTTTGGCGCGGACAACGTGCTGAATATGATGGAGCGTCTGGGTTTCGAAGAAGACCAGCCGATTGAGAGCCGGATGATTACACGTGCGGTAGAGTCAGCACAGAAGCGGGTCGAAGGCAACAACTTCGATATCCGCAAGGTCGTTCTTCAGTATGACGATGTCATGAACCAGCAGCGCGAAATCATCTACAAGCAGCGCCGCGAAATTTTAGAATCGGAAAATATCAAGGATGTTGTGGTCGAAATGATCCAGCCGGTCATCGACCGGGTCGTACAGGCGCATTGCAGCGATGATATTCCTGAGAACTGGGAACTTCAGGAAGTGGCGGACTATGTGAACAGCAAGCTGCTGGATGAAGGTTCCCTTACCCGTGACGATTTGTGGGGTAAGGAAGCGGAAGAGATCGTCGAGTTTATCTTCGAGAAGGTGCTGGAGAAATATTCGGCCCGCGAAGAACGTCTCGGCTCCGAACTGGTGCGTGAATTCGAGAAGGTTATCGTGATGCGGGCCGTCGACAGTAAATGGATGGACCACATTGATGCAATGGACCAGCTTCGCCAAGGGATTCATCTGCGCGCTTACGGCGGCACCGATCCGCTGCGCGAATATCAGTTTGAAGGCTTTGAGATGTTCAATGCGATGACGGCGACCATCCAGGAAGAAGTAGCGACCTACATCATGAAGGCCCATATCGAGACGAATCAGGAGCGTCAATCGGTCGTGGAGGAGAATAAGATTTCCACAAACGGTGAGCCTGCTGAGAAACGTCCGGTAGCGGTCGGCCAAACGGTAGGACGCAATGATCCTTGTCCTTGCGGCAGTGGCAAGAAATTCAAGAACTGTCACGGACAAAATGCCTAAGAGTTATTCCGCCGGTAAAGGCGTAGCATGAAAACGTAGAACGGCTGGGCCGGGGAGATTCCCGTAAGCGGCTCAGCCGTTTCTTCCTGAATACATCTATATCACGTATATATTTCACGGAAAGGTGCAGTGAGCCCATGATTGATCCTAGTGTAAAGCAAGACTTGCGCGAAATTGGCAAGAAATTAACTAACCTTAGGGGGTCTCTTTGACTTAGACCTCAAGCAGGAGATGATCGCCAACTTCGAGGAGAAGATGGCCGCTCCGGATTTCTGGGATGATAATGAGAAGGCGCAGGGCGTTATTGCCGAAATGAACGCTGTTAAATCCGGCGTGGACCAGTATCAGAAGCTGCAGCAGGATTATGACGACGCGCTGCTTATGGCTGAACTCGCCGAGGAAGAAGGCGACGAGGAACTGGCTGCCGAAATCGGAACGAATGTATCGGCGCTGACGGGCAAGCTTGAGGAATTTGAGCTTCAGCTCCTGCTCAATCAACCTTACGATAAGCTGAATGCCATCCTGGAGCTTCATCCGGGCGCAGGCGGAACGGAATCCCAGGACTGGGGCCAGATGCTGCTCAGAATGTATACCCGGTGGGCGGAGAAGCGTGGCTTCAAGGTGGAGGTTCTGGACTATCTGCCAGGTGATGAGGCCGGAATCAAAAGCGTAACGTTGCTGATCAAAGGCTACAACGCATACGGCTATCTGAAAGCGGAAAAAGGCGTTCATCGTCTGGTTCGCATTTCCCCATTCGACGCTTCCGGCCGCCGGCATACATCCTTTGTATCCTGCGACGTGGTGCCGGAAATCAATGAAGACATCGACATTGAGATCCGCACCGAGGATCTGAAGATCGATACGTACCGGGCTACCGGCGCGGGCGGACAGCATATCAATACGACCGATTCAGCGGTCCGGATTACCCACCAGCCGACCGGGATAGTCGTTACCTGCCAGAATGAACGTTCCCAGATTAAGAACCGGGAGCGCGCGATGACGATGCTTCGTTCCAAGCTGTATGAGCGCAAGCTGGAAGAACAGCAGCGTGAGCTGGATGAGATCCGGGGCGAGCAGTCGGATATTGCCTGGGGCAGCCAAATCCGCTCTTATGTCTTCCACCCGTACAGCATGGTTAAAGACCACCGGACCTCAGTGGAGACAGGCAATGTCGGTGCCGTGATGGACGGAGACCTGGACGCTTTTATCGATGGATATTTACGCAGCCAGATCAAGACCGAGGCAGAATAGCAATGTCCAAACTTAATACAAGGGGCAGGCCGCCGCTTGTTCCGCTGAACGGACCGCTCCGTCATCTTGCGGATACGACGATGATCACCGTCGGCTCGCTCATTACAGCTCTCGCTTTCAACTTGTTCTTGCTGCCGAACCAGATCGCTTCCGGCGGCGTATCGGGCTTGTCCGTCTTGGCGGAGTCGTGGTTTGTAGCGGAGCCGGCTTTTACCCAGTGGGCGCTTAACATCCCGCTCTTTATTCTTGGCGTATTCATCCTGGGCCGGAACTATGGGCTTCGGTCGCTGCTGGGCAGCATTGTGCTGCCGCTATTCATTTACTTGACCAAAGACGGTCCGGTGCCGACCGCTAATCCTCTGCTGGCCTCTATCTACGGCGGAATTGGCGTCGGTCTCGGTCTGGGCCTCGTGTTTCGAGGACGCGGCTCGACAGGGGGCCTTACGATTCTGGCGCAAGTTATCCAGAAGGTGACGGGTTTCAGCTTCTCCTTGTCCGTCGTCCTGCTGGATGGTACGGTGATTACGCTAGCCGCGTTCGTGCTTGGGATGGAGCAGGCGATGTACGCGCTGATCGGCCTGTTCGTAACGGGAAGAGTGATCGACGCGCTGGAAGTAGGCTTCAGCTATACGAAGGTAGCCTATATCATTTCGGATCATACGGAGGCGATCTCCGAAGCGATTTTGAATGATTTGGACCGTGGTTTAACGAAGCTGGAGGCTCAAGGCGGATATACCGGTGACAACCGCACGGTACTGATGGTGGCTGTCGGGCAGAATGAGACAACCCGTCTGAAGGCGATCGTCCGCTCGGTGGACCCTGACGCGTTCGTCATTATTAGCGACGCCCATGAGGTTCTTGGCAAAGGATTCAAGAGAGAAGCGTAATTTTTCCTATGTTTAATAGGAGAAGTGGCGCTTCTTTTTTTCGAAATAGGAAAGTGGAAGTTGTACATGATAAGGGGAGGAAATTCACTATTCTTGCAGGATATAAATGTTACATAATCTGTTGTATTTATATTAATCCGGTTGTATAATAATACATATTTCTTAGGACGGCGGATAGTGGATATATCCGGTATAATAGAGAGAAAAG
Organism: Paenibacillus durus; assembly: GCF_000756615.1. Classification (NCBI taxonomy): domain Bacteria; kingdom Bacillati; phylum Bacillota; class Bacilli; order Caryophanales; family Paenibacillaceae; genus Paenibacillus; species Paenibacillus durus. Next base: position 5,480,875 of record NZ_CP009288.1, on the reverse strand, counting down.
GCAGGAGGAACCGGGAATGACGTTGGAAGGTAAGTTAAGGGCGGCAATCGTAGGATCGACTGGGTATGGAGGCGTGGAGCTGATCAGGCTGCTGCAGGGTCATCCGAAGGTTGAAATCACATCAGTGATCTCCTCTTCTAGTTCGGGGGTGCCGATCGAAGAAGGATTTCCGCATTTGACCGGCGTACTGAGCAGGAATCTGGACGGCGTGGATGCGGCGGAGATAAAGGAGAGGGCGGATGTTGTGTTCACGGCAACGCCTGCCGGCGTCAGTGCTAAGCTTGTTCCGCAGCTGCTCGAGGCGGGGCTAAAGGTCGTTGATCTGTCCGGTGATTTCCGGCTGAAAGACGGCGGCGAATACGAGCGTTGGTATAAACATCCGGCTCCACAGGAGAGCTATTTAAAGCAGGCGGTCTACGGGCTGTGCGAGGTATTCGGGGAACGCGTGGCAGGTACGGAGTTCATCTCTAATCCGGGCTGCTATCCGACAGCAACGCTGCTTGGTCTGATTCCGGCGGTCAAGGCGGGATGGATCAGACCGGAGAGCATCATCGTCGACGCGAAATCGGGCGTATCCGGAGCTGGACGCGGAGTGAACGTGGGCGTACATTATGCGGAAGTAAATGAGAATTTCAAAGCCTATAAAATCAACAAGCATCAGCATATTCCCGAGATCGAGCAGGCTCTCACTGAGATTGCCGGGGAAAAGGTAACGGTAACGTTCACCACCCATCTCGTTCCGATGACGCGGGGGATTATGACCACGATCTATGCGGGTATGACCGGGGATTACAGCGAGCAGGACTTTATCGAATTGTACCGCAGCTATTATGAGGGCAGATCTTTTGTCCGCGTGCGTAATGCCGGAATCTGGCCGGCGACCAAGGAAGTCAGCGGATCGAATTACTGCGACATCGGATTTGCGGCGGATGCCCGTACAGGACGGATCACCATTATTTCGGTTATCGACAATCTTGTGAAAGGCGCCGCAGGGCAGGCTATTCAGAATCTCAATTTAATGATGGGATGGGAGGAAACGCTTGGGCTCGGTTACACGCCTGTGTATCCGTAAAGCTAAGCGGGAAATAAGAACATGAGCGAGAAGCTGTACACCGTCGTGGAAGGCGGAAGCATTACGACACCAAGAGGATTTGTATCCGGAGGCCTGCACTGCGGCTTGAAAAAAACAAACCGCAACGATCTCGCCGCCATACTGTGCGAGGTTCCGGCAACGGCAGCGGCGGTATATACGACGAACCTGTTCCAGGCAGCTCCGCTTAAGGTAACAAGGGAGAGCCTCGGAAGCGGAGTTCTTCGGGCTGTAGTTGTCAACAGCGGCAATGCCAATGCCTGCACCGGAGAACAGGGCGAGGCCGATGCCTATGAGATGCGGGCGGTTGCCGCTCAGCATTTGGGCGTAAGCGAGGACGATGTGGCGGTTGCATCGACGGGCGTTATTGGCGAGCTGCTGAAGATGGACCGCGTTCGCAGCGGTCTGGCCGCTCTGCCGGAGAAGCTCTCGGGTGATGCGGATGGAGCGGAGGAGTTCTGCCAGGCGATTTTGACCACTGATTTAGTGAAAAAAGAATGCTGCGTGAAAGTATGGATTGGGGATACGGAAGTCTTGATCGCTGGCGCAGCGAAGGGCTCTGGTATGATTCATCCGAATATGGCCACCATGCTCGGCTTTATGACGACGGATGCCGCCATTGGACAGGAGGAGCTTCAGACGCTGCTTCGCAAGGCAACGAATACGACCTTCAATATGATTACGGTGGATGGAGATACAAGCACGAACGATATGCTGGTTGCAATGGCCAGCGGTCTGGCCGGAAATGGAGAGCTGAATAAGCTGCATCCAGACTGGGAAGCTTTTGAAGCGGCGTTTACGTATGTGTGCCGTCATCTTGCTATGGCGATTGCCAGAGACGGAGAAGGCGCAACCCATTTGGTTGAGGTACAGGTAAGCGGCGCGGGCGACGAAGCAGCAGCACGCGCGATTGCGAAGACTGTGGTGGGCTCCAGCCTCGTAAAATCCGCCATATTCGGCGCGGATGCGAACTGGGGGCGAATTATTGCCGCAGTCGGCAGAGCGGGCGTTCCGGTATCGGTCGACAAGGTGGATATAACGCTTGGCACGATCGAGGTGCTGCGCCAGTCTAAGCCGGTGGTTTTTGACGAAGCGGAAGCTTTGGCCTACTTGCAGGGGGATACTACACTTATTACTGTAAATTTGGCTGACGGCGAGGGCAGCGCCACCGCATGGGGCTGCGATCTGACGTATGATTATGTGCGGATTAATGCTGCATACCGGACTTAAGAGACCAAGCTTAAGCTATTGCTCCAGAGTATATACAAATGGCGGCATAATACAGCCTTTTATAAGGAAGGATAACGAAACTCATGACGCAAAGCGATGCATATGAAACGAATAGCGCGGGCAATGAGAGAATGTTCGTGATGAAGTGCGGCGGCAGCACGCTGACCGCGCTTCCGGATTCTTTTTTTGACGAACTAAGGCATCTGCAGGAGGATGGCGTACAGCCGATAATCGTTCACGGCGGAGGACCGGCGATATCGGGTAATCTGGCTCGTCTCGGCATTGAGAGCAGCTTTGTGAACGGCCTGCGGGTGACGACCGAGGAAGTGCTCGACGTTGTGGAGATGACGCTGTCCGGCAGCATCAACAAGGCGATTGTAAGGCGAATTCAGGGGAGCGGCGGCAGGGCGATCGGCTTGTCCGGCGTGGATGGCAATCTCATTACCGCTGCTCCCGTGGCGAACAGTGACGAGGTAGGGCTTGTAGGCCATGTGACCGGGGTGAAAGCTGAAATTATAGCGGGTATTCTGGCGCTCGGATATATGCCTATTATCGCGCCGCTTGGCGTGGACAATAACGGTCAGCGGTACAATATCAACGCTGATACGGCTGCAGGAGCGGTCGCTTCCTACATGAAGTCGCCGCAAATGATTGTGGTGACCGATGTTCCGGGGATTTTGACGACGGCGGAAGATGGAAGCAAGAAGGTTCTGCCGATGGTGACGGTTGCCGAGATTGACAACATGATCGACAGCGGCGAGATCTACGGGGGGATGATCCCCAAGGTTCGAGCGGCGGTGGACTGTATTCAGGGCAGCGTATCCGAGGTCATCATCGTCGACGGCAAGGAGCCGGGAGTGCTGAGCCGGGTGCTGTCCGGTGAAACCATAGGTACGCGGATTGTGCGGGAGTAAATGGAATAACGGAGAAGCAGGTAATCGGCATAGCACGGGGTATGTACGGAACGCCGCCGGGGGCCTGCCTGGATTTAGGAACAAATCAAATAATGCCGGAAGCCGCATCAGGCGGCGTGGGCGGGGGAGAGTGAATGGAAATGAGCAAGCTTACGCAGGCGGAAAATCATTCTTTGAAGGAACTACAGGTCGCGGACACGGGAGCGGGAATCAGCACGGCAGGTCAGCCGGCGGCTTCCGGCAAGCTGGAACATGTTTTTCCTTCCTATGCGAGATACGACATCAGTCTCGTAAAGGGTAAAGGAAGCTGGGTATGGGACGACAAAGGCAATAAATATCTCGATTTCACCAGCGGTCTGGCGGTGACCAGCCTTGGACACGCTCCGGAGAAGGTTGGCGAGAAATTGAAAGCCCAGATCGATACGCTGTGGCATGTATCCAACCTGTTCCACATCCCTGGACAGGACAAGGTTGCTGAGCTGCTGACCGCCAATAGCTGTGCGGATCAGGTGTTCTTCTGCAACAGCGGAGCGGAATCGAATGAAGCTGCGATCAAGCTGGCGCGCCGCTATCACCAGAAGGTGAAAGGCACGGGCCGCTACGAGGTCATTACGTTCCAGCAGTCTTTCCACGGACGCACGATAGCGACGCTGACGGCAACGGGACAGCAGAAGGTAAAAGACGGCTTCCTGCCGCTGCCGGAAGGCTTCGTCACGGTACCGCTGCATGATCTTCCGGCGCTCGAAGCAGCCATCGGGGAAAATACGGCAGCTATCATGCTGGAGATGGTACTGGCGGAAGGCGGCGTGCTTGAGGTGCAGCCGGAGTTCTTGAACAGCGTCGTGGCGCTGTGCAAGCAGCACGGCCTGCTGCTGATCGTGGACGAAGTGCAGACCGGAATGGGCCGCACGGGCAAGCTGTTCGCGCATCAGCATTACGGCATTGAGCCGGACATTTTCACGGTGGCCAAGGGCATAGCGAGCGGCTTCCCAGCGGGAGTGATGCTGGCGAAGGGCTATCTGCGCGAGGCGTTCACTCCGGGCAGCCATGCCTCGACGTTCGGCGGCACGCCGCTGGCGACTGCGGCTATAGCGGCTACCATCGAGACGATGCTGGAGGACAATCTTCCAGAGCGCGCGGCGGAGTCCGGGGAATATTTGACCGGGCTGCTGAAAGAAAAGCTGGCTGATTGTCCATTCGTAGTGGACATCCGCGGCAAAGGTCTGCTGATTGGCATCGAGTGCCAATCTCCAGTCGGTGAGATCGTGCTGGCCGGCCAATCGAAGGGTCTGCTGTTCGTTACGGCCGGAACCCATGTCATCCGTCTGCTGCCGAACCTGTACGTGAGCAAGGAGGAAATTCGCCAGGCGGTGGACATCCTTTCGGATCTCATTCATACTTATGCTAACGAGCACCAGGCTAAGTGATAGCCCAAAGCGGACGATTCAGCAATAAATTAGCGGGCGCAAATCCCGCAGCATGGATAGGCTTTGAAGCCCTCATTTTTTACAGGGTTATTCCCGCAGAGCCATATTGGACTAACAAGGAGGAACGGATTCATGAGTCAGAGTATCACGGACAATACACAGGGCACCGCGCTCAAAGGCCGGGATTTTCTGGAACTAGACAACTACAGCACGGATGAAATCCAGTATCTGATCGATCTGGCGATCGAACTGAAGCGCAAGCAGAAGAACGGTGAAGTATATCAGCCGCTGCTGGGCAAGACGATCGGTCTTATTTTTGAAAAATCATCCACACGCACACGCGTGTCCTTCGAGGTGGGTATGTACCAGCTTGGCGGACATGCTCTGTTCCTGAGCAAGAACGACATCCAGCTCGGACGCGGCGAGACGGTGGGCGACACGGCGCAGGTCATGTCGCGTTATCTGGACGGCATCATGATCCGCACATTCGGGCATGACAAGGTCGAGGAACTGGCCCGCTACGCTTCGGTGCCCGTCATTAACGGCCTGAGCGATCTGGCGCATCCGTGCCAGGTACTGGCCGATTATCAAACGGTTTATGAGCACAAAGGCCGGCTGAAGGGCCTGAAGCTTGCCTTTATCGGCGACGGCAACAATATGGCGCATTCCCTGCTGCTGGGCGGGGCCAAGCTTGGCGTGCATGTGTCGGTTGCGGGACCGGAAGGCTACGAGCCGGATGCCGCCGTTGTGGCCAAGGCGCGGGAAATCGCCAAAGAGACCGGCTCCGAGATCGTTATCACGCGCAGTCCTGAAGAAGCGGTTAAAGATGCCGATGTCATCTATACGGACGTATGGGCGAGCATGGGCTTTGAGGAAGAGCAGCTCAAGCGGGAAGCCGCGTTCAAGGATTATCAGGTGAACGAGGAGCTCGTCAAAGGCGCGAAGAGCGACTATATGTTCCTGCACTGCCTGCCTGCCCACCGGGGCGAGGAAGTGACCGCTGGAATTATCGACGGACCGAACTCCTTCATTTTCGATGAGGCGGAGAACCGGCTGCATGCGCAAAAGGCGCTGATGGCTGCCCTGATGGGCTGATCTGTCCTTAACTGGAGATAAGCGCAGCGAGAAATCCCTTAAGCAGAAAGGAAGAATTTTTTAATGGCAAAAGAAAAAATCGTGCTCGCCTATTCCGGCGGCCTGGATACCTCGGTCATTCTGAAATGGCTGAAAGAAACATATGACGCGGAAATTATCGCTTTTACGGCCGATATCGGCCAGAAGGAAGAACTGGACGGTCTGGAGGAAAAAGCGCTCGCAACAGGCGCGTCGAAAGTCTACATCGACGACCTGCGCGAGGAATTCGCCAAGGATTTCATCTACCCGATGTTCCAGGCCGGGGCGCTGTATGAAGGGCAGTATCTGCTCGGCACCAGTATCGCCCGCCCGCTGATCGCCAAGCGCATGGTCGATATCGCTATTGCAGAAGGCGCTACGGCAATTGCTCACGGCGCGACCGGTAAAGGCAACGACCAGGTGCGCTTTGAGCTTGGCGCGGCTGGCCTTGCTCCGAATATCAAGGTTATCGCGCCTTGGCGGCTGGAAGAGTTCCGCAATCAGTTCCCTGGACGCGCGGAGATGATCGCCTACGCGGAAGCGAACGGCATCCCGGTTCAGGCATCGGCGGCGAAGCCGTACTCGATGGACCGCAATCTGCTGCATATCAGCTATGAGAGCGGCGTCCTGGAAGATCCGTGGTTTGATGCCAGTGCTCCTGAGAACAAAGAGATGTTCCTGCTGACGAATGCGCCTGAGGACGCTCCGGACGCTCCGGAATACATCGAGCTGGAATTCCTGAAAGGCGACTGCGTTGCCCTTAACGGCGAGCCGCTAGCGCCTCTGCAGGTGATGGAGAAGCTGAACGAGCTGGGCGGCAAGCACGGCATCGGACGCGTGGACATGGTGGAGAACCGCTTCGTCGGCATGAAGAGCCGGGGCGTATACGAGACTCCTGGCGGCACCATCCTGTTCACTGCCCACCGCAAAATGGAATCCATCACAATGGACCGTGAAGTGATGAATGTCCGCGACAGCCTGATTACCCGTTACAGTACGCTTGTGTACAACGGTTTCTGGTTCGCACCGGAACGTAAAGCGATCCAGGCGCTTGTGACCGAGAGCCAGCAGAACGTAACCGGCACGGTACGTCTCAAGCTGTATAAAGGCAACATTATCGCCGCCGGCGTTAAGAGTCCGGTCAGCCTGTACAATCCGAATATCGCGACGATGGAGGCCGATCCGACGCAGGCCTACGATCAAGGCGACGCCACCGGCTTCATCCGCCTGAACGCGCTGCGCCTGAAGGTTTCCACAGGAGTGGCCGAATCGGCGAAATAAGGCAACCTAAGCAATAAAGTATACCCGGGACTGGGGAGCGGTAATATATTTCCCACACGCCCGGGTTTTTCCATGAAGGCATACGGAAGAGGCATATTCTGAAAAGGGGGAATACAGCGGTGAGCAAACTGTGGGGTGGACGTTTCACCAAAGGAACGAACAAGCTCGTGGAGGAATACACGGCCTCTATCGGCTTCGATAAAGCGCTGGCGGAAGAAGATGTGCAGGGCAGCCTGGCGCATGTGACGATGCTTGGCAAATGCGGGATTCTACCGCAGGAGGATGTAGAGACGATTAAGGAAGGGCTTCAAAAGGTGCTGGAGAAGGTTCGCGCTGGTGAAGTCGAGTTTTCTGTCTCGGACGAAGACATTCATATGAACATTGAGAAACAGCTGATCGGGGAGATCGGACCGGTCGGCGGTAAGCTGCATACGGGACGAAGCCGCAATGACCAGGTGGCGACGGATATGCACCTGTACTTACGGAATCGGGTGGTCGAGCTGACTGACCTGCTGCATGGGCTTCAGGAAGCGCTGATTGAGCAGGCCAAGGACAATGTAGAGACGATTGTGCCCGGATACACGCATTTGCAGCGGGCGCAGCCGATTCTGTTCGCGCATCATCTGCTTGCCTATGTCTCGATGTTCCGCCGGGACGCGGAGAGGCTGACGGACAGCTACAAGCGCATCAATGTGCTGCCACTGGGAGCCGGAGCGCTGGCGGGAACGACATTTCCGATTGACCGGCATTTTGTAGCGGAACAGCTCGGCTTTGACGGCGTCTACGAGAACAGCCTGGATGCGGTCAGCGACCGCGATTTTATCGTCGAGTTCCTGGCGAACGCCTCGCTGATCATGACGCATCTGTCGCGTCTGAGTGAAGAACTGGTGCTGTGGAGCAGCACGGAGTTCAGCTTCGTGGAGCTGGATGACGCCTTCTGTACAGGCAGCAGCATTATGCCGCAGAAGAAGAATCCGGACGTGCCGGAGCTTGTGCGCGGCAAGACGGGCCGTGTTTACGGCAATCTGATCGGCCTGCTGACGGTGCTGAAATCACTGCCTCTGGCGTACAACAAGGACATGCAGGAAGACAAGGAAGGCATGTTCGACACGGTTGCGACGCTGACTGGCGCTCTTCAATTGTTCGCGCCGATGATTGCGACGATGAAGGTCAACAAGGGACGAATGCGGGAAGCGGTGAACACCGATTTCTCCAACGCGACGGATATTGCGGATTTCCTGGTTGGCAAAGGGCTGCCGTTCCGCCAGGCGCATGAGGTGATCGGGAAGACAGTGCTGTACTGCATCAATGAAGGCAAATTCCTGCTCGATCTGACGCTGGACGAGTTCAAGCAGTTCTCGCCGCTGTTCGACGAGAATATTTACGCCGTGCTTCAGCCGGAAGCGGTTGTCAATGCGCGTAATGTATACGGCGGCACGGCAACAGTGCAGGTGCAGGCGGCGATCGGACGGGCGGAAGGGAATCTGCTCGAAGCGAAAAAATGGGTTGCGGAGCATGCAGCGAAACTTTAAGCGTGTCGTCTGGCAAGAAACAGAGTCAAGGGGCCATTTGAGTAGACATAACGGGTTCTTGTTTGAGGTACAAACAAAGTAATTAACTAAAAATGACATTCAAACTGATAATAGTTGGGATGTCATTTTTTCTATATATACAAGGGAATAAAGTTCGGCATGCGATCGATGCGATCAATAAAGTTTTTGACTTCGAAAAATGATCAGAAAATCTGTGCGAATATTAGGTTGTTAAAAACCTGCGACCATACATCCTTTTTCCACAAATGTTAATTCAAGAGGGACCATTCCTGCGCAGATACATGTTTTCCCGACTTGGCTTCATGTTATTGCAGAAATAGCTTGAAACTCCTGCACGATCGCAGCTCTTTTTCAATCGATCAAAGGATCAGCGAAAGAAAATGTATTTACGCAGTTTTGCCCGCACCCGAAAAGGAGACACGTTAGGGGTAGAAGAACTGGTCTCTTTTTTAATGAGCATATCCTACACTCTCAGCGGCAGCCAGGCCAGCACATCCTGAATTTTGGTATCCCAGTATCCCCATTCATGAGTTCCCGGGCTCTCCTCATAAGTTAAAGACAGGGAGGTAGCTCGGGCGGCATCGCGAAAACGCAGATTGTCCTCATACAAAAAATCCTCCGTACCACAGCATTGGTACAGCATCGACTTCGGTCCGCTCGAGGCGTCTATCTTGCGGATCAAGGCTAGAAGGTCCTCATCCGTTCCAGAGATATCCTCAGTGCCAAAAATCATTTCAAATTCTTGTTTGGACATAGCGTTACCATGGTTGATATGAAGATGCGCCACATCCAGTGCTCCGGATAGACTGGCAGCAGCGGCAAAAGCCTCCGGCTTGCGAAGCCCCAGCTTGATTGCCCCATAGCCTCCCATCGACAAGCCTGCCACGAAGTTATCCTCACGCTCTGCCGACAGCGGAAAGAACGAGCGCGCCAGTGCCGGCAGTTCCTCGCTGATAAAGGTCCAGTATCGGCCTCCGTAAGCCATGTCCGTATAAAATCTGCGATGCACCTGCGGCATAACGACCGCAATCCCCAGGTTCGCGACATAGCGCTCAATCGAAGTGCGGCGAAGCCAAGTGGAGTGATCATCCGACAATCCATGCAGCAGGTACAAGGTAGGATGCAGGCCGCTGCGAGCAGTGCTTCTCATTCCGATTTGTGTCTTTGTCTTCTGCGGTAGAATCACCGTCATCGACGTGCTTAGTCCCAGTGTTTCCGAATAATGACGACATTCGATTAAAGCCATATTATCGACTCCTCCCCTTTGGCAAATCATACCATAGTTATCAGCGACCAATATTATAAAAATGAATAAAGTTCTTCTGCAAGAGTGTGGGCGCGATACGGTCGGCAGTACATGGTCAAGGAGAACAAGCCACGCTTAAGCTATGTACGAATGTGTAATTAGGCTGGAATCGACATGTCTTTGGGACAACTTGTTCGAATTGCAGAGGGGAAGGAAGAGGGGATGAATAAAAGCGTAAGGTACGGGGAAAAGAGAGGCGTGTCCAACTATCACTGCAGGGCTAGCAAATCGGCGACATAAACGGCTCCGGCCAGCTTGCCGCCGTCAGTGACGATAATGCAGTCGTTCTGCTGCATTGGATGGCGGTCCATCGCCATTGCCAGAACCGTATGCGGCGCAGTGGTGATGTCGACAGTCAGCGGGGCTTTGTGAGCCAGCTTCATTGCAGGTTCTTTGTAGAATGTGTCCATACCGAAACGGCCGGATACTTTCAAAAAGAACATCTCGCTCATGAGCAGCCCCACCGGCTCGTCTACCGGATTGCAGAGGACAAGACATTTGGACTCCGGGTGCTCGAACATCAGACGAAGCGCCTGCCGGCAGGTGTGGTGGTCATAAACGATCGGCGCAGGTCTCATAAGATCGGCCAGCTTAAGATCGGTCGATATTGCCGTTGTTGTCACGATAAGTCATCCTTTCTAAATATAGTGATTATTGAGTATATCATCAGTATATCAGCAGATTGTAAAGAGGAAGGCTTGCTTAGGTAAAGCAAGAATTAAATATGCTGGAGGACAAAAAGGAAATCCGAAAACGGACGATCCCGAAAAACCGGAACCGCACTTTGGCGGCCCGGTTTTCGGATTGCCCCCTCAATTATTCTTCCTTATTCCATCCTCTACCAGCGGACGCTCGGAGGGCTCCGGCGCGGCTGATCTTGTTCCGCCAGGGCCGACGGCGACAAGGGTTTGCTGCGGCCGGTAGGTGTCGCGCGACAGTTTTTTTCTGTCTACGGCCTTGCCGTCTACCTTGCGGGTGAGGTAGGTCTCAACGACATATCCGGCTTTGCCGTTCTGGAGCGTGCGCGAAGCGCCGGCCGGCAGGGATGCATCGGAAACCGTCCGCCTGCCGGGCGACAGGATTTCCACGGTCCGCGACTCAACCTCGTATGATACGTTTTGCGGGAAGGTGCCAAAGAGCTTGACGGTCAGCGCGCGGCCCTGCACGGCGGATCGGATTAATAAATAACGGCCGGTATTGTTGCGGAAGCGGAAATTGATCGACCCCTGGGAGAATGTCGCATCCTGGCCTTTGGGCAGGTAGCTTACCGGCAGGGAGTGGTTACGCCGCTCCACGATTTCAAGTCCCGTACGCAGCGCCGCGTTATACAGCGTGCTGGATACCTGGCAGATTCCGCCGCCGACGCCCGGCTGAAGCCTGCCGCTCACGATGACCGGGGCTTCGCGGAAGCCGGTGGTCTTCTCCGCTTTTTCGATTGCTTTGCCGTAGTCGAATATTCCCCCCGGGGGAAGGAGCGTATCATTCACCGCTTTTGCCGCCGATTCCACGTTGTAGCTTCTCCCCGGACCGCTTGAGCCCAGCGAGGTGCTGAATTCGGCAATCTTGCGGGCCACTCCCTGTTCCCGCAGCGACTCTACCGTGACATCCGGCTGCACGATTTTAAGCGGAAGCTTAGCGGTGATGCCCGTGCTCGGCACAGCCTCCAGCCGGTCGAAGCTTCTCGGAAGCGCGGCCCGAAGCGAGGCTTCCATGCTGTTCCAGTCAACCCGGAGGGAGGTTTCACCCGGTGTATAGACGATTTGGTCGCTCTCCGTAATTCTCCGGGTGGCATTCACAGGCTCGCCGAAAGCGGTCCGCTCCCACTGAGGACTCAAGTTTCGTTTCAGCACAGCGCTGTCCCAGCCGGCCTCAAGGCTCCATGTCTTCGCGAAGCCGCGGCGGGCCTTGACCCGCTCCAGCAGGCTCCCGTCCGTCAGTTGGTCCAAGTTCTTCAGAAACCGGTCCGCATTATATGAAATGCCCGCTTCCTTAAGCGTAATCCGGATCTCTGTTTCCCCGTCTCCCGTCAGTGTGATCGGGATTACATGCAGCACTTCCATCTTCCGGTCCAGTTCCGTACGCGCCTCCGCGATATCCATTCCGCCGACACTCCAGCCCGCAAGCATCGTCCCCTTCGGCACGCTGCGCTGTCCCGCATATAAGTACAGCCCCCCGTATACTAGCGAAGCCACTAATATTAGTCCGATTAGCGCAATCAGGGCGCCATGTGTTTTTCTCATCGCAATGTCGTCTCCTCTGATACCGAAATTTGCGCCAAGAGGCGCCGGTTCTGCCGCGAAGGCCTTTAGAAATGCGGTCCGCCATGCCGATATAGTTATAGGGAAGCGGGCCCAGCTTGATCATTCAAAATATATGCCGGGTCTCAGCAAAACTTTCGGGTACTCAAGCAGTTACGGATTTGTTACAATAGATACGTCTGTGGTCATATCGCAGTTTATGGAAGCTTGCACAGTCAATGCCGAAGAGCGTGGAACGGATAAGTCAGAATCGGGAAGTGATGAAGATGATCGAAATGCAGGATATCTGGAAGACATATCCTAATGGCACCCATGCACTTCAAGGAGTGTCGGTCAAGATCGACCGCAACGAATTCGTATATATCGTCGGCCCGTCGGGCGCGGGCAAATCGACGTTCATGAAATTGATTTATAGAGAAGAATCGCCGACCAAGGGCCAGATTTCCGTGGGAGGTTTCAATATCGGCAAGCTGAAGCCGCGCAAAATCCCTTACGTGCGCCGCAATATCGGTGTAGTATTCCAGGATTTCAGGCTGCTTCCGAAGCTGACGGCTTTTGAAAATGTCGCGTTTGCGATGGAGGTTATTGAAGCGCCGAGAAAGCAGATCAAGAAGCGGGTGAACGAGGTGCTCGACCTGGTGGGCCTGCGTTCCAAAGCGAATCGCGAGCCTTCCCAGCTCTCCGGCGGGGAACAGCAGCGGATCGCCATCGCCCGGGCTATCGTCAACAATCCTTCCGTCATTGTGGCGGACGAGCCTACGGGCAATCTGGACCCGGAGACATCATGGGGTATTATGCAGCTGCTGGATGAAATTAATTTTCGCGGCACAACCATAGTTATGGCCACCCATAACCGGGATATCGTGAACAAAATGCGCAAACGTGTTCTGGCCATCGAGCATGGACAGATCGTCAGAGACCAGCTGAGAGGAGAATACGGATATGAGTTTTAAAACCTTCTTGCGGCATGTGCGGGAAGGCTTCAAGAACGTATTCCGCAACGGCTGGATGTCGGTGGCCTCCATCACATCCATTGTCGTCTCCTTGCTCGTGCTGGGCGTCTTTATTTTATTGGTATTAAATGTAAACTCACTGGCGGACAAAGCGGACAGTCAAGTGCAGATCACCGTTCATTTGACCCTGGAGACGAATCAAGCGCTGCGTGAGACGCTTCAGAATGAGATCGGCAGCATGCCCGAGGTCAGCAAAATCCAGTTCGTCCCTAAAGATCAGGGGCTGGAGGAGCTGCGTAAGGATTTGGGGCCGGATGCCGACAATATACTGGAAGGATTTGACAAAGATAATAACCCGCTCAATGACGCATTTCGGGTGGAAGTAGTGAAGGCGACGACCGTGCCGTTTGTGGCGGATAAGATCAAAGCGCTTAACGATACTCATCCCGAGAAACCGATTTACAAGGTGAAATATGGGGAGGGCGCCGTGGAGACTCTGTTCAAAATCACGCGCACGATCCGCAATGTCGGTTTTGTTTTTGTCGCAGGGCTCGGTGTCATGTCGATGTTCCTGATTTCAAATACGATCCGGGTGACCATACTGGCCCGCCGCAAGGAGATCGGAATTATGAAGCTGGTGGGGGCGACGAATGCCTTCATCCGCTGGCCGTTCTTTATCGAGGGCGCGCTGATCGGGCTGTTAGGCTCACTTATTACCGTCGGGGTATTGTATGCCGGTTATACCGGTCTGAATACGTCCATAAAGGGTGATCCGCTGATGGGGTGGAGACTATTGCCCTTTACCGATATCTGGATGCAGCTGAGCGGTCTGCTGGTCGGACTTGGGGTGCTGATTGGCATTTGGGGAAGCACCGTGTCCATCCGCAAGTTTTTGAAGATCTGAACAATTAAGAACAAAGGACGGGGAACGTGAGTTGAGAAAAATAGCCGCCGGTTTAGCCGTATTGCTGCTGTCTGCCGTAATGTTCCAGCCCTCTGAAGGATATGCCAAAAAACCAAGCGTTGCCGAAATCGACAAGCAGCTTAAGCAGCTGCAGCAGGATGTGAAGAACGCGAAATCGCAGCAGGAAAAAGCGGCTGCCCAAGGCCAGCAGGCCCAGCACTACAAGATTAAAACGAACCAGAATCTGCAGGTTGTGCTTGGCCAGATTGAAGTGGTCAAGGGCGAAATGAAGCAGATATCTGCCAAAATCGATAACACCGAGGAATCTCTCAAGACGACGGCTTCCGAACTGGATGCAGCGCAGGAGCGGGTGGATTCGCGGCAGAAGCTGATCGAATCCCGCGTGCGTCTCATGTATACGGATGGAGCGGTATCTTACCTTGACGTGCTGCTCTCTTCCAAGAGCTTCTCGGATTTCCTTGACCGCGCGGATTCGCTTAAGCTAATCGTGGATCAGGACCAGGATTTGCTGGATCAGCATAAGCGGGACGAGGCGACCGTTACCCAAAAGAAGAAAGAGCTTGAAGGGCAGTACGCTCAGGCCAAGCAGTTGTATACCGATCTGGAATCGCAGCGGAGCGTCTTGAAGGATAAGGAAGCCGAGAAGCAGGAGCTGATCGCTTATTACGACAAGGCTATCGAAGATGCGGAGGATATCAGCCAGGAGCAGAACGCCAAGCTGGTCCAGCTCGCAAGCCAGCGGGCGGCGCTCGAAGACCAGAAGGACAGGCTGAAAGCTGAAGAAGCGGCCAGAAGAGCAGCGGCGGCCAAGGCGGCAGCAGCGAAAAGAGCGGCCGAGGAGGCGGCAAGAAGAGCAGCAGCGTCGGCCAGCAGCTCCGGCGATTCCGGCGCGGAGCATGGCGGGGACGATTCGAGCAGCACCTACGCCAGTGGCAGCGGTCCGCTGCTGCTGCCCGTGGGCAACGCGCGGGTGTCCTCGCCGTACGGCTACCGGATTCATCCGGTGACGGGAGAGCGCAAGCTGCATACCGGCGTTGACTTCGCCGTTCCGCAAGGCACGGACATTCATGCTGCCGAAGCGGGCACCGTCATTGTCGCGGAATGGTGGAGCGGATACGGCTACTGCGTGGTGATCGACCACGGCGGCGGCATGTGGACGCTGTATGGCCACATCCGCGAGGGCGGAATCAAGGTTAGCGTAGGTGACAAGGTGGAGCGCGGACAGACCATTGCGGAATCGGGCGCCACCGGCCGGGTAACCGGACCGCATCTTCACTTCGAGGTGCGGATTGACGGAAAGCCGGTCGAACCGATGGATTACTTATAGTTTAATGGTATCATAAATAATATTTAGCATTACGGCATATACTGGAAGTCAGACCGATCTTACGGGACGGACCTCAGGCTGACGGCATGGTGGACAAGAAGGGACGGTGGAGGCTTCATGTTAAAAAAGAGCACAGCGGCTTTTATGGTTATCGCAGCTCTGCTGTGCGGCAGTCTGCTGACGCTGGCTGTGACGGGCTCGCTCTTTTCCGGACAAGCTGCCGGAGAAAGCGCGGCATCCATTTTGGCAAACGGCGGGCTTGCGCAGAACGAAGCGAAGAAGCTTGGGACGACGCTTGGCCTGATCGAGGGCAATTACTACCAGAGCGTGGATCGAAGCAAGCTGATCGACGGCGCGGTTAACGGGATGATGGAAGCGCTCGGCGATCCTTATTCAAACTATATGGCCAAGGAAACGGCGGAGAAATTCGAAGAGAGCATTGAGGGCTCGTTCACCGGCATTGGAGCCGAGGTCGCCTCGGATAACGGTAAAGTCGTCGTTGTGTCGCCGATTAAAGGCTCGCCGGCGGAGAAGGCCGGAATTCAGGCGAAGGATATTATTGCCTCCGTGAACGGAACAACGCTTACAGGAATGGATTTGAACGACGCGGTCGCCAAAATCCGTGGCCCCAAAGGCAGCACAGCGGTCCTCGTCATCCAGCGCAGCGGTTCCGCGCAGCCCCTGACGTTCAATATCAAACGGGATAATGTGACATTGGAGACGGTCTACTCCACTATGGAGCAGAACGGCATTGGCGTTATTGAAATTACGCAGTTCTCGCTGAACACCGCCGACCGCTTCAAGGAAGAGCTGGCCAAGCTGGAGAAGAAGGGATTCAAAGGTCTTGTCATTGACGTCCGCAACGATCCCGGCGGCGTGCTGCCGGTTGTCATCGATATTGCCGAGCAGTTTGTGCCAAGAGACAAGACGATCGTTCAAGTCGAGAACAAGAACAAGGAACGTGAACTGACGACCTCCAAGGGCCGCGGCAAGGATTATCCGGTTGCCGTCTTGATGAACAAAGGCAGCGCGAGCGCTTCGGAAATATTGGCGGGAGCGCTGCAACAGTCCGCCGGAGCCAAGCTAATCGGCGAGAATTCCTTCGGCAAGGGAACGGTGCAGACCAGCTTCGATAAGCAGCTCGGCGACGGCAGCCTGCTAAAAATTACGATTGCCAAATGGCTGACGCCGAACGGGACATGGATTCACGGCAAGGGAATCAAGCCGGATATCGCGGTGGCGCAGCCGGATTATTTTTCGGTGACGCCAATCGATAAGAGTAAGCTGCTCCAGTACAACTCAAACAGCCCGAATGTGAAGAGCGCACAGACGATGCTTGACGGTTTGGGCTATAAGCCGGGGCGTAAAGACGGATACTTTGACACCGGTACGAAGGACGCGGTGAAGAAATTCCAGAGCGCGGCCAAGCTGAAAGTTACCGGTATTATTGACGCCAAGACGGCGGAGGCGCTGGAAGCCGCCTTGATCAAGGCGATTCGAAACCCGGAGAATGACAATCAGCGCAACCGGGGAATTGAAGAGATACGGAAGGAAATCGGGGCGAAGGCGTCGAATTCATGAAGAAGGCTATTACAGCCTTCTTTTTTCATGCTGCTAAAGAAAGGGAGCCAATATTTTCCGTTTAAAAAGCCTGTCTTTGATAATCCCAATCCATTAGAATAGAGGATGAAGCCGCGGCTTAAGAGAGCGCAGCCAAAGGAGCGTGACGATCAGTTTGAATGACATGCTGGAACTGCTGGCAAGCTTGGGGAATGCAGCGCTGCATATGCTGGCAAGCTTGGGGAATGCAGCGCTGCATATGCTGGCGCAGCCCTTTTATTATATCGCTTTGCTGTTCATTGGCCTTTATTTCCGCAGGCAGACGCTGCTGGAGCGGAGGCTCATTCATGTAAAGCTGCACAGCTGGGGCAGGGAAATATGGCGCGCCATATGGACCGGTCTGGCCGCAGGTATTCTCGTCTCGCTGGCAGCCGTCCTGCTCGGCGTTTCGGTAACGGGTCCGGCAGTTGTCTGCATCTGGGTGGTGAGCCTAGTTCTGCTGCTGTTCCGGGTGCGGTACTTCTGCTTCGCGTATTCCATCGGCCTGCTTGGTGTTATTCAGTTTGTTCTGTCCTTCTTCCCCGGCTTCCTTCCTGGGGGCCTTGGCGGAGAGGCCGTGACAGCGGTTAGAGGAATGGATATTCCCGCGCTGCTTGCTTTGGCTGCCATCCTGCATGTGGTCGAGGCGCTGCTCGCCCGCTGGCAGGGGCCGGCGCTTGCGACGCCGTTGTTTCTGGAAGGCAAGCGCGGCCGGGTGGTGGGCGGATACCGGATGGAGGCATTCTGGCCGCTGCCGCTCTTTCTGCTCGTTCCCGCAGGCGCGGGAGTCGGCGTGCTGCCGTGGCCGACGCTGCTCGGCGGAGGCCTCGGCCTTGTCTCGCTGCCTGTCGTCATCGGCTTCAGCCAACTGACGACGGGCATGCTGCCGCAGAGCAAAGCCGCCCGCGCCTCACGACGGCTGCTGCTCTGCGGCGCCGTCCTGCTGGGCCTCGCGCTGCTCGCGGCCCGGTACAGCCCGCTGACGCTGCTCGCGGCGCTCGCGGCTCTGCTGCTGCACGAAGGGCTGGTGTGGTACGGCGCTCTGGAGGAGCGCCGCAGCAGCCCCTTCTTCGTGCATCCGCCGCACGGCCTGAAGGTGCTGGCCGTGCTGCCCGGCAGCCCCGCGCAGGAGCTGGGCATCCTGCCGGGCGAGATCTTGCTGAAGGTCAACGGCGAAGCGTTGACCGGGAAGGCGCAGCAGCTGCATGAGGCGCTGCGCAAGAGCCCGGCGTTCTGCAAGCTGGAGGTGCAGAACGCCGCCGGCGAGAGCAAGTACCTGCAGCGCGCCATTTACGACGGCGACCATCATCTGCTGGGCGTTATTCTAGCGCCCCAGCCGGACGAATATACGACGGCGCCGGAGAAGCCGGCCGGCATTGTTGGCATTGCCCTCATGAAGACGGGCGCCCGTCGCAGGCCGGCCGGCGCCTCGGCACTGCCGTCCCAGATGGAGACGACAGCGGCGCAAGAGATAGCGGCTGCGCAAGAGGTGGCCGCTGCGCAAGAGACGGCCACAGCGCGCGAGGCGGCCGCTACGCTGCCCGGACCTGGAACGCCGGGACCGCTTTCAGGCTCCGGCAGAGCGAAATCGGCGAAACGATAGCCCGCAACGAACGAATAGTGGCGACAAGTCGCATTGCACCAAGAACGGGACAAGCCCGGATTTCCGAGAAAATCGGAATCCGGGCTTTGTTGCCTCGTTCTTCTGCTGCAATCTTAAATCGGTCGTCGCAGCGGGGCCTCGATTCCAGATGCAGACGCTCGCGATACACATATGCTGCTGCACAACTCGAACGTTCGCGATACACATATACTGCTGCACAACTCGAACGCTCGCAATGTGCATGTGCTGCTGACAACATGCCCCTGTCTGCATGCGTGCTACATAACGCAGACGTTCGCGATACACATGTGCTGCTGCACAACTCGAATGTTCCCGATATGCGTGTGCCGCTGCACAACTCGAACGCTCGCGATACACATGTGCTGCTGCACAACTCGAACGTTCGCGATACACATATACTGCTGCACAACTCGAACGCTCGCGATATACATGTGCTGCTGCACAACTCGAACGTTCCCGATACACATATACTGCTGCACAACTCGAACGCTCGCGATATACATGTGCTGCTGCACAACTCGAACGCTCGCGATATGCGTGTGCGCTATATAACGCAGACGCTCGCGATGTGCATGTGCTGCTGACAACATGCCCCTGTCTGCATGCGTGCTACATAACGCAGCCCCTCCTGATATGCGTTTGCTGCTGCCCAACGTACTCCTATCTACATGCGTGCTTGCCCCTCCCCGGCATTCGTGCTGCATAACACACGCCGTGAGGGGTTATCTTGCCGTCCATCGCTGCGTAGAGGCGAATGAAGGTTCAATAGGCCGTTTGGTCAGCCTGAATAGGCGAGGTTTTCCTGCAAACCTGCAGGATTTTCCAGGTTGATTTCCCCCGGAAGAAGGAATTGCTGCGGTGGTGCAGTTATTTTGATGCTTACACGCCGAAACGGGGAGAAGGGAGTGAAATGCCTGCACTTTTGCAGGAACGGGTCCGGGGAGAGATTTTTTACGAGGAATAGATGTGCAAATGCAGGAAATCTTCGCAACCTTCTGCAGCAGCCGTCTACCTTGCCTTTCTTTAGGGGAACGCTTCGCAGATTGCCCACTGTAAGGGGGCGGCCCCCTAATTGGTGTCCACTCTGAGGGGCAGCCCCGCTTGTTTCCACTAAGGCAAACACAGCTCACTCTAAGGCAAGCCTCATAATTCCACTCAAGTCGTCCTCTCATGCTGAATCACATGGCAGGCACTGATCTTCTCTTTTGCTGAATCATACATACAGGCGCTGATTTTGAAGGTGAAGCCATCCTTTTGACATCTCTACAATTACCGCTCTTGATTCACCGCCCATTTTTCAAATAAAAAATAGCGATCTGCGTCCGGTCCCGCAGTCTAAGCTTGCTCAAAATTTCGGTTATGTAGTTTTTGACCGTTCCTTCGCTTAAGAATAGTTCGGCGGCAATTTCCTTGTTCGAATGCCCCTCGGCGATTGCCTTGACAACCGACTGCTCCGTCTTGGTCAGCCCGTAAGATTCCAGAGGACAGGGGGACGTGTTCCCGGCGGCGGGTTGGAGAAAGTTCGCGAGCTTGCGGGCAATGTCGGGATGAATGAGCATATTGCCTTCATGGACCGTCTTGATGCCCTGGATAATGCGGTCCGGGGGGATGTTTTTGAGCAGATAGCCGCTGGCTCCGCCTTTGAGCGCCTCGATAATATATTCATCATCGTCGAAGGTGGTCAGCATCAGCACGGCAGCCTGCGGATAACGCTGTTTGATCAGCCGCGTGCCCTCTACGCCGTTAATGCCGGGCATGCGGATATCCATCAGCACGATATCGGCTTCCGCCCCGCTTTCCAGCAGCTTCAGCGCCTCGCCGCCATCTCCTGCGGCCCCCGTTACCTGAATATCCGGGTCCATGCCAACGAGCACCTTCAGACTTTCCCGTATAAAAGAATCGTCGTCCACGATTACGACTTTAATCATGCTTGGAAGTTCCCCTTTCTGTAAGAAATCTGCTCTGCCGCTCTACATAATCTCACTTTGCTTATAAACCGGCAGCTTTGTTATGACAGTGAAGGGATAAGCAGCCCGGACCTCAAACGTTCCGCCAACCAGCCGGGTACGCTCCTCCATCCCTGTTAACCCCATGCCGCCGGCCCCACCGGTAAGGTGCAATCCTCGGTTCACGCCGGACAACCGTTCCGGGCGGGGGCCTTTGACCCGGTTGTTGCCGTTACGTTCCTGCAATCCCTGGTTCACGCCGGACAACCGTTCCGGGCGGGGGCCTTTGACCCGGTTGTTGCCGTTACGTTCCTGCAATCCCTGGTTCACGCCGGACAACCGTTCCGGGCGGGGGCCTTTGACCCGGTTGTTGCCGTTACGTTCCTGCAATCCCTGGTTCACGCCGGACAACCGTTCCGGGCGGGGGCCTTTGTCCCGGTTGTTGCCGTTACGTTCCTGCAATCCTCGGTTCACGCCGGGCAACCGTTCCGGGCGGGGGCCTTTGACCCGGTTGTTGCCGTTACGTTCCTGCAATCCCTGGTTCACGCCGGACAACCGTTCCGGGCGGGGGCCTTTGTCCCGGTTGTTGCCGTTACGTTCCTGCAATCCCTGGTTCACGCCGGACAACCGTTCCGGGCGGGGGCCTTTGACCCGGTTGTTGCCGTTACGTTCCTGCAATCCCTGGTTCACGCCGGACAACCGTTCCGAATCAACTCCATCGTCCCGGTATTCACCGCTGCTCTCCGCCGCCTGGCTGCTACACTCTTCCGTCCCCGCCGTCTTTCCGTTATTGCTGACCTCCATCGTGACTTCGGACGGGCTGTAGCAGAGCTTGATGCCGACCGATGTCGCGTGACCGTGCCGGAGTCCATTGGTGATGGCCTCGCGGGCATTTTTGTACAGGACGACCTGAAGGCTCGGATAGAGCGGATAAGGTACGCCCTCCACCTTATATGAGGTCTCGATGCCAGTGTCCCGGCCGATCTCCTCCAGCAGTCGGTCCAGGGCATAGGCGCCATCAAGCCGCAGGCCCCGGCCGATGCGCCTTACGGCGGCGCGCAGGTCATCCATGCTCTCGGCAAGCTGATCGCGCACCTGCCGCATCATGGACATGCCCGCTTCCGGCGTAGAGGGAAGCGTGTGCAGCGCGGCCTCCATCATCATTTTGACGCGGATGAGCCGGTGGCCGATATCGTCATGCAGCTGGCGGGAAATCCGCACCCGTTCCTCGGCTTGGGCGGCATTCTCTACTTGGGACGCAAACTGGAGCAGCCGATTTCGGGCTTCGTCCAGTTCGAAGTGCTTTTTGCGCAGCTCGTCATAAAGAAGAAGCGTCTCCTCCCGGCCGCGTCCCGCCGAATGAAGCTGGGCGCACAACACGGCAGCCAGCAGAAACACCAGATTCACCCAGGCGCGAATCACCGGAGCTTCTTCCATAACGGCGGTGTTCAGCACGGCCAGATGAATCCCCGCAAGCAGCAGAGGCAGCGAGCGGGGACGGAGGCGGAAATAGACGAGCAGCACAGACAGGGAAGGAAACAGCATCAGGCTACCGTACCTGGAGCAAAGCCAGGAAGAGTACAGCAATTCCAGCGCGGCCATCCCTGCGGTGAACCGTGCCGGTAAGCGTGCTCCCAGCGTCGTCAGCAGCAGAAGAATCAGCAAATGCAGGGTGAACCGATCATAATTGGCATATTCCTGGACATACATCGAGAGAAAAGCGGGTATGACAATCAGCCCGTACCGCAGCAGCTTTAGCTCCTTGTTCACACGCCGTCATCCTTTTCGTAAGAGAGATAGAGGTTAAGTGTCTTTCCTTCGCAAACGTCCTTTTTTCAGTGAATGGCTGATCCTGGCGAGGGAAGGCGTATTATCGCATTTCCATCTTAGCACATCCTATGTGCTGCGGGACGCGGGTTTGGCTGCTGGATTACAAGAGATGACTTAAGTCACCTTCACGTCATGACCTTCCGTACCTTCGGCGGCTTCGGGGCTGCGCTACAATGAAACCATGAAGAATAAGGGACAGGAGAGATGAACAATGGCGCTTGCGCAGCTAACTGATGTGGTAAAAAGATATGACAGCAAATTGACGGTAGATCATGTGAATTTGAGCATACGGGAGGGTGAGATTTTCGGTCTGCTTGGTCCAAACGGTGCGGGCAAAAGTACGACGATCAGCATGCTCTGCGGCCTGCTGAAGATGGACGGGGGAAGCATAGTCATTGATGGCATTTCCGTAGCGAAGCAGCCGCTTGAGGCCAAAAAAAGAATCGGGCTCGTCCCCCAGGACCTGGCGCTGTACGAAGATCTGACTGCCTGGGAAAACGCATCCTTTTTTGGAAAACTGTATGGCCTGCGCGGCGAACTGTTGAAGGAGCGGGTACAGGAGGCGCTGGAGTTTACCGGACTCGCCGACCGTGCGAAGGAGAAGCCGTCCACTTTTTCAGGAGGGATGAAACGGCGGCTGAA
Source organism: Paenibacillus durus (assembly GCF_000756615.1). NCBI lineage: Bacteria > Bacillati > Bacillota > Bacilli > Caryophanales > Paenibacillaceae > Paenibacillus > Paenibacillus durus. The sequence continues at coordinate 5,457,857 of NZ_CP009288.1, read as the reverse complement.
CATTGCCTGCGCCATTATGCACCGGCCCAAGCTCATTATTATGGATGAACCTACGGTGGGAATCGACCCGCAATCCCGTAACCATATCCTTGAATCGGTCAAAGCGCTCAATAAGCTGGGTTCCGCCGTCATCTATACGAGCCACTACATGGAAGAGGTTGAAGCCCTTTGCGACAGGGTGGCGATTATGGATAAGGGGCATATCATTGCTTGCGGGACGGAAAAAGAACTGCGGGAACGGGTCGCCCACGAAGAGAAGATCGTCATCAAAGCCGGCAGTATCACATCTGAACTGATTCTGGAACTTAAGCAGCATCCCCGGGTAACCCGGGTGGAAGCGGAAGGCGAGACGGTGGAACTGTATCTGCCGTCGTCCCAAAGCGAGCTGCAGGACATTCTGTTTATTTTCGCCAAGCATGGGGGCGTCATTCAGGCGCTGCAAATCGAAGAACCGGATCTGGAGACATTATTCTTAAGCCTGACCGGACGGACTTTACGGGATTAGGAGGAGAGGGCTATGGCAAATATTTGGACCATTGCGGCTTATGAGTTGCGGCGCCTGCTTCGTTCCCGCTCGATGCTGATCAACCTGTTTCTGCTGCCGATTTTGCTGATTTTCTTGCTTGGCTCGGCGCTTTCCGGCGTTATGGATGGAGGTAAGGACCAGACGATCGATTCTTTCCGGGTGGGCATTGTCGATGCGGCAGCGAACCCCTCCGAACGCTCGCAGCTGATCGGGAACTTCCTGAAAGCGCCAGAGGTCGCGGAGATTATTACACCGGAAACCGCAGACAGCCGGGAAGCGGCGGTAAGCGGCGTGCGTTCAGGAGAATACGGCTATGCCGTCATTGTTCCAGCGGGATTCGACAAGGATATCATGAGCGGGAAGGAAGCGCGGCTTGAATATATTCTCGGCAAAAACCGGACGGACAATATGGTCGCAGCGACTGTGTTCGACAATTTCCTGAGCGGCATCAATTACAGGCAGGCTGCCGCCATGATGCTTGGACCGCAGGCGATTCCCGCGATGACGGAGCCCGGGGAAGGCGGTCCGGCCGTGGTGCTCGGCAAGCTGAATGAAGGAGCCCCGGCGTACACCGCTTCCCAGTATTACGCGGCTGCGATGCTTCTGATGTTCCTGCTTCTGTGCGGACAAATGGTAATCACCAGCCTATACAGCGAAAAGGATAACCATACGTTGTTCCGGATCGGCTCCATGCCGGTGAAGGGCGGGGAACTCTTTATGGGAAAAATGCTTGGCATCGGAATCGTATCCGTCCTGCAGTGCGCCTCTATTATTGTGGCCACGCACTTTCTGTTCGGTGTGTACTGGGGCAACCGCCCGGGGCTGCTGGCGCTGGTGTGTCTGCTGATGATTTTCGCTTCGCTTACCTTGTCGGTCGTCATATGCATGTTCGTCCGTACTGCGGCGCTGGCACGCTCCGTTTCAACAGGGCTTACAGTAGTGATGACGTTTATTAGCGGAGGGATGGCCCCGCTGCCCGATTCCTGGTTGAACACGGGCGGCGCGTTTTCCATCAATCATTGGGGGCTGCGGAGTATTCTGCGGATGATGCTGGAGTCGCCGCTTTCGCAGATTTCGGGCAGTATCGTGATGCTCTCGCTGATCGGTTTTGTGCTGACGGGCCTCGCATTTTTCTCATACCGAAAGGTGGGTTATCATGCATAACATTATTACCATTGCCTGGAATCTGATCAAACGGATGATTGGCAGACGCCGGGGCGTGATCGCCTATATTCTCATGCCTGGCGTCATTGTTTCCGTCATCATATGGATGACCGGCGGCACCGTGGATCATAAGACGAACGTGCTGTACACGAATCTGGACGGCGGCCCCGCCGGAGCGCATATCATTGCCGAACTGGAGAAGACAGGCGATTATACCTTGATTGAAAAAAAAGACGCGGGCGGGCTGCGCACCGGAGTTCTTAACGAAGAAGGCGGTGCGGGACTGGAAATTCCGGCAGGCTATTCAGCCTCGCTGCTCACCGGTCAGTTGCCGCAAATCCATATCTATGAGTTAAAGACGTCCGCAGCGTCAATCGCGCTCAAAATGAAGGCCGAGGAAATCGGGGGAAGGCTGCGCGAAGTGGCGTCGGCGGTGGGAGCGGCGGGTAACGGAGCATCCGCCGGAACGGCTGACGCGCGTGAAGCTCAGTTGTCCACTGTCCTGCAGCAGGCGGAGCAGCATCTTGTGGGCAGCCAGAAGACCGACTATAATCTATATCCCCGCGAAAGTCTGAGTGTCGTTACCGGATTTATGCTCATGTTCCTTATGGCTATGGTTACAAGCTCCGTCTCGTTCATTATGGATGACCGCAAGCAGAGGACAATGATGCGGATGTTCAGCGCGCCGGTTCGTTCTTATGAAATTGCCCTTGGCAATTTTCTGGGCAGCTTTACGGTGGGCGTGCTACAGGTCGCCGCCGTGCTTCTGGTAGGCCGCTATGTGCTGAACTACAACTATGAGCTTCCGATGTATCTATATTTTCTCATCCTGGTGGCGTTCATGTTGGTGTGCATGGGTCTGGCCAGTACGGTGGCCGGATTCATCCGCAATCCGAACAATGCGGGCATGCTGAACGCGCTCATTCTGACCCCGACCTGCATGCTGGGAGGATGTTTCTGGCCCATCTCGATCATGCCGGAATATATGCAGAAGGCTGCGAACTTCGTCCCGCAAAAATGGGCGATTCAGGCCGCAGACCTCGCTGCCACCGGCAGCGGCTGGAGCGAGCTATGGCTGCCCTTTGCGGTGCTGGGCCTGATGGCGGCCATTCTGCTGGCCATCGGTTCCGCCATTCTGCGGCCGAGTGAGTCGGCTGTATAGAACGGCCTGCTTACACCTGTAATGGCGAAATGATCCACTTTAAGTTAATCTGCATGGTAGGAGACGAAGAACGTCCCGATCCATTCCACCGAATGGGCCGGGGCGTTCTTTGTCATTCGCCTGGCCTGCATGCTCGCCCGCCCCCTTCGCCCCATCGATGTGGAGACCCATTTGAGCATCAACCATCGCACAGCCGTTCGAATGCTGCAGGCACTCGCGGGAAGGGTTGGTTTGCCGCCGTAACCGGAGCGACGGGCAAACATATGGTGCGGTACGAACTGCAGCGGGGCGCGATGAACCAGATGATGCAGAAAACCTGAAATTGTACATCTTTTGTCTGCCTTAGAACTTCACTGAATAGCATGCCTGCCAAAATACAGTTTCTTGCCCGTTTAACCTCAAATGCAGTCGGCACAGCCTTAAATTCCTGCACAATCAGAGGCTTTTCCTGCTGACAAACCCTTCTGATCGAAAAAACCTGCACTCAAGCAGGCTTGCAAGACGCTGAACTAAAAATCATAACCAACTTAGATCCCCTCTATGGTGGAGCTTTTCGATTCTGAACAGCTTGCTTCTAAATGACTGGCCGTAGGTGATTATCCTAGCTGGTTTGACTTCTACTCTTTACAATGATTCTAAACAAGGGTATATTTATAGGGATCATTCAAAAAAATGAATAAATCATCGTTTTATGGAGGAGCCTGTCACCAAGGGCTCCTTTTTGCTATTTTCAGGACTTTTTAGTGAATTTTAAAGAAGACAAGGAGCGGGTAATCCATGGAATTTATTCTGACCTTATTGCTGATTCTGCTGTTCACTAAGCTCGGCGGGCATTTGTCGGCGGCTCTCGGCCAGCCGTCGGTTCTCGGCAAACTGATTGTGGGCATCGTGCTTGGTCCGGCGGTGCTGGGCTGGATTCAGGATGGAGAATTTATTCACTATATGTCTGAAATCGGCGTGCTGCTGCATCACGGGGCTTGAGACGGACCTGGATCAGCTTCGGCGGAACTGGAAGTCGTCTTTTGCCGTGGCGGTAGGGGGAATTATTCTTCCGCTGTTTGGCGGAATGGGGATTGCGGAGATGTTCGGTTTTTCTTATTCGCATGCCCTGTTTATAGGGGCGATTCTTAGTGCAACCTCCGTCAGCATTTCGGCCCAGGTGCTTAAAGATATGAACAAGCTGAATTCCCGGGAGGGCTCAACCATTCTGGGAGCGGCCGTCGTCGACGACGTTCTGGTCGTTATTCTGCTAGCGGTGCTGATGAGCTTCTTCGGGGAGGGAGAGTCGGTGTCGCTGGGCCTCTTAATCGGTAAAAAGCTGCTCTTCTTCGCTGGAGTCATCCTCGCCGGCTGGCTGATTGTCCCCCGAATGCTCAAATGGCTGTCTCCCCTTAAAGTGACGGAAGCGACCATCACCACAGCGTTAGTCATCTGTTTGGCGTTCTCCTGGTTCGCCGAATGGACCGGAATAGCCGGTATTATCGGCGCGTTCGCCGCCGGGCTGGCCGTCTCGCAGACGGCTTTCAGGCAAACGGTAGAACATAAGGTAGAGCCGGTCGCTTACGCTGTGTTTGTTCCTGTCTTTTTTGTGAGCATCGGACTGAATGTTTCCTTTGAGGGGGTAGGCAGTCAGATCGGCTTTGTGATCATCTTGTCGCTCGCGGCGGTGCTGACCAAGCTGATCGGCGGCGGACTCGGCGCGCGTCTGACGGGCTTTGATACCCGTTCCTCGGTGGCGATCGGTTCAGGCATGATATCCCGGGGCGAGGTCGCACTGATCATTGCGGCCACGGGACTTCAAAGCGGACTGCTGCTGCCGGAGTATTTTACTTCCGTTATTATTGTTGTAATCGCGACAACGCTGCTCACCCCGCCGATGCTGAAATACGTCTTTCGCGAGCCGGTGAAACTGGACGAAGGGGAATAAAATATCCTGTATAGCGTTTCCCCGTCCTTTGGTTGGGGGCGGTATCGGTCCCAAGGCTGAGTTTCGGACCCGCCGCCCGACTGTTTTAAGTCTTTGTGAAAATATCTAAACTTGATAAAGAGAGAAGTAAGCACAAATAAATCTGGAACATCTAAGCTTCAACAATACTGGGGAGTGGAAGGAGAAATGATCAATGACATGGTTGACAAAATGGTCGTTTGGCAACAAGGCGGCCACAGGGCTGCTGATTGTGATGGCGCTCATAGTGGGAGTGATGAGCTATACCTCACTGCCGATGGAGTTCTTGCCGGAGGCGGATAGTCCGCAGGTGACAGTAACGGCACTTGGTCCTGGCCAGGATACGCATGCGATGGAGGAGCAGGTGACCAAACCTATCGAGAATGCTCTGGCAATGGTCAAAGGCAAGACGGAGATGACGTCCACCTCGGGAAACGGCTACACCAAAGTGGACATTAATTTTGACTCCAAGACGAATATGAAGGATGCCGCGCAGGAGGTGCAGAAGGCGGTCGATGCGCTGCAGTTTCCTCAGGGAGTAATGCGGCCGTTCGTTCTTCAGTTAAATACCTCCATGATTCCGGTAGCCTCGACTACTCTTTCATTCGATGAAGGAATAACTGAACAGAACTTGAAGATGGCGGAGACGGAGATTATTCCCAAGCTGCAAAAGATCGAGGGGGTTGCGAACGTCGCGTTCTACGGCAAAACTGCGCCGCAGGTAACGGTCAAACTTGACCCGCGGCTTATGGCGGAAAAGAAAGTATCCGTCCCGCAAATTACCGGTCTGCTTCAAGGCCGGAACGTATCGGCTTCCGTCGGGGAGCAGACGATCGGCGGCCAGACGGGCAGCGTTAATGTCGTTTCTTCCATTGACAGTGTCGATACCTTGAAACGCCTGCCTGTTTCGCCCGGAGTGACTCTTCAGGATATCGCATCGGTTCAGGTGAAAAGTGATCAGGAAAGCGTCAGCCGCTCGAACGGTAAGGATGTGCTGTTCATGGTGGTGACGAAGGAAGCCAATGCCAACGCGGTCGATGTCGGGAATAAAGTCAAGGATGCAATAGCGAACATTAATTCGACCGTAAAAGGCGCGGAAGCCGAGATAGTATTCAGCACCTCGGATATGGTCGTTGATTCCGTAAACAGCATGATGCGTGAAGTGCTGCTCGGCGCTCTGTTTGCGACCATTGTCATTTTGATATTCCTGCGCAATGTGCGGGCAACGCTCGTGACAGCCGTTTCCATTCCACTGTCGCTGGCCGTTACCTTATATCTGCTCGATATTTCAGGAATCACGCTGAACGTTATCACACTCGGCGGGGTAGCCGTTGCGGTCGGCCGTCTGGTTGACGACAGTATCGTGGTTATCGAGAACATTTACCGCAGACTGCAAAAGGAGCCCTTCTCCATTGACATGATGATCAGCGCGACGAAGGAGGTTGCCCGGGCGATAACGTCCTCGACGATTGTCACTGTCGCCGTCTTCCTGCCGATAGGTCTGCTGCGCGGCAGTATGCAGGCGTTCCTGCTGCCTTTTGCGTTGACCGTTACTTACTCGCTGTTGACGTCGCTGGTGGTCGCGTTGACTGTCGTTCCGCTGCTGAGCTCTGTGCTGCTGCGGAACACATCCATGAAAGAGCATGAGCCGTCCAAGCGGTTCCAGCGGTTTCTTAAGTGGAACCTGAACCATAAATGGGTGCCACTGTTGCTGGGACTGATCATTCTGGTAGCTTCAATCACCGCGTATATGAGCATGCCCAAAGGGGCGCTGGATGCTTCGGATGCGAGCAGTGTCGCGATAGAGCTGAAATACCCGAATGATACGCCGGTCGCGGAGGTTCTTGAGCAGGGGAAACGGCTGGAACAGGAAATTATGAAACAGCCTCAAGCGAAGACGGTAATCATGCAGTCCGGGAACAGTACCGATGCCGCTAAATGGGGCAATCTATCCTCGCCTACCGTGGTCAACTACACAGTAGTAATGAAGGAAAATGCCGACGCCCAAGCATTTATCGATAAAATCCGGGGTCTGCAAAGCAGCTATGCCGGAGCAAGCCTGGCGGCCAACGAAGGCGCCATGATGGGTCCGAGTTCGACCAATGAGTACATTGATATTACCGGAGATGACCTGTCCAAGATTACCGCTGCGGCGGATCAGGTTATGGACAAGGTGAAGACGATTGACGGCATCCAGAAAATATCCAGCAACATGGAGGATACGAAGCCGGTCTTTGCCTTCAAAGTGAACCCGGCGCAGGCCAATGCGCAGGAAATATCGATGCAGTTGGCCGGTATGCTGAATCCGATGCCGCTGGGTCAGATGGAGCTGAACGGTTCTTCGGCTGCGGTCGTATTATCTCCACTCGCTGAGCCTAAATCGCAAGCGGACCTGCAGGGCATCACGCTGATGACTTCCACGGGGCCTAAGCAGCTGTCGCAGCTGGCGAAGCTGGAGGTTCATAACGAACCGGCCATGCTGTACCGCAAGGATGGCAAACCTTATGCGCGTATTACTGCCGAAGTCGATCCGAAGAAAGTTTCCGAAATCGGGGCCTCGATCAAAAAAAAAACCGGCAGCATCAAGCTGCCTGAAGGTGTAACCCTCGTATCAGGCGGCGCATCCGCCGACCAGGCAGGTGATTTCAAGGATCTCGGAATGACGGCGCTCATTTCCATCGGTCTTATCTATCTGATCATGGTGATCACGTTCAAGACGCTTCGCGCACCGCTGGCGATTATTTTCTCGCTGCCGCTGGCAGCCATTGGAGCCGTTATCGGTCTGCTGGTATCAGGTGTGACCCCCGACTTCACCGCTATATTTGGAGCGCTGATGCTGATCGGAATTGTAGTTACGAACGCCATTGTGCTGATTGACCGCGTCAAGCATAACGAGGAGCATATGAGCATTCGCGAAGCGCTGCTCGAAGCGGCGGGAACGCGGATGCGGCCAATACTGATGACCGCCATTGCGACCATCTGTGCAATGCTGCCGCTGCTGTTCGGTCATCCCGAGCAGGGCAGTATCGTCTCGCAAAGCCTGGCGATTGTCGTTGTCGGCGGCTTGACCGCCGCCACGGTGCTGACGCTGGTTATAGTGCCGGCCATTTACGAGCTGTTCTACTTCCGCAAGTCGGCGAAGCAGCGCAAAAAAGCATTGAAACAAGCGGCGTAATTCGCTGCTAAGCATAATTAGCATGGGTATGGGCAGGCGGCTGCCGTGCTGAATGAAGAAAGAATTACTTGTGGAGCGATGGTTTCCCGGTACTTTACCCGGAGAACCATCGCTTTATTTTTGCGAGAAAATATCCTTACTGCATGAGGGTGTGAGCACGGGGAACAGTTTTCCAAAACGGACAGCGCGCCGGAACTCGGACTTTGTTCATTAATATTACGAGGAGGGACTTTCGGGATGCGGCTTTACTGGCGTTAAGGCTCAATGCAGGCGGCAGCTACTCCGGAAGTTTCCCAGCCGGCCAACAACTGTTCCATGTCCTTTGCGGCGAGCGGCTTGCTGTACAGATAACCCTGGATTTTGTCGCAGCCCTGCTCCTGCAAATAGGTCAACTGGTCCGATCTCTCTACTCCCTCCGCAATTACACACATCTTCATCCGTTTGCCGATCATCAACATTTGTTCGAGCAGTATCGCATGATTCGTGTCCGCTGGAATGGAGTCAATAAAGGACTTGTCAATTTTTAAAGTGGAGATCGGCAGATGGGTCAGATAGCTTAAAGAAGAATAACCTGTCCCGAAATCGTCAAGCGCAATGTTCTTGTCTCTCAGTTCGTTCAATTTGGCGCTGACATGCTCGTAGGATTCGATCAATATGGACTCGGTAATTTCCAGTTCCAGGCAGCCTGGCTTAAGACCGGAAGATTGCAGCGTACCCAGCACCAGCTCATTAAAATCGGTTTGCAGCAGCTGCAGCATCGAAATATTGACGGACATTGTCAAATGTCCGAAGCCCTGCTCGTGAAGCTTCTTCAGGAACGCACAGGCTCTGCGTAAAACCCAGCTTCCGAGCGGAATAATCAAATGCGAATCTTCGGCCACTTTGATAAATTTGAATGGAGAGACATTTCCCAATTCAGGGCTGTTCCAGCGCAGAAGGGCTTCCAGACCGGTCACTTTATTCAGTGCCAGATCCACTTGAGGCTGATAGAAGAGTTCAAACTCATTTTGTTCCATTGCGGTATATAACAACTTCTCAATGTTCATTCTTTCGGTAAATGTGTCATTCAGGGGATTATCGAATACGACAAAATTGCCTTTGCCCGCCTCTTTCGCCTTATACATGGCAATGTCCGCCCGTTTGACTAGCTCCATAATATCGCTTCCATGATCAGGATAGAGACTGATTCCAATACTGCTGCTGATGTGCAAGAGACTGTTGTCGATGACGACCGCCTCTTTAAGTCCGGCAAGAATGCGGGCCGCCATCATGTCTGCATCTGCCTTGTCCTTAAGGGAATGCAGCAAAATAATGAATTCATCGCCTCCGAACCGGTAAATAACCCCTTGATTTCCCACGATGGAAAGCAGTCTTTCACTTGCATTAACAATGAGACGGTCTCCGAAACCATGACCCATCGTATCGTTAATATATTTAAAGTTATCGATATCCACAAACATTAAGGCGGCAGTTCCGTTTGAGTCTGCAAGAATATTTGCCGCGTTCTCGTACAAGTCCAGTTTGTTAGGGAGATCCGTCAGTACATCGTGGTAGGCTAGATGCTGCATTTTTTCCTCGCTCTCGCTGAGCTTGCGCTGATTCTCGATTAACTGGTCGTACTGCTGCCTCAGCTCCTCTTCTGTAGCTGTGATTTCCTCGTATGCGGATTCGAGGTTTTCATGGGTGTTCATCAGATTTTTATACGATACCTCTAAATCTTCCTCCACCTTCCTGATTCGCTTAAGTGTTCCTAGAATAAGGATAAAGATCAGAAGTGCCGTCACCAAAACAAAGAACCATCCTTTGATCATATTTATCATGGAGATCAATTCGGCACTATTTGTGAGAGCTGAAACCGCTCTATCGGTTAGGAGAATCCATAAACATCCGACGATAAAGTAAATACCGGCAATTCTGGAGGCCCCGAGCAGAGGACTGAAGGTATAGGTATTCATAGGCTCCGGCTTGATTTCTTCCTGCGAACTTCTTCTGAATGTAGTGGAGCTAGGGGTACTTTTACTGTTGTTTTTTCGCAGCATATTGCCCTCCATAATTAAAAAAACGATATCAACGCATTTGCTGCTAAAAATTCGCCATTTTCATTCGGAATCCTCTATTTTCCATTCTTTTTTTCATAAATTCGACGGTATATCCTGAGCGCAAAAAAGAGACAGGCAAAAGACGGATGTGCGCAAATATGCGCGTCATCGTCCTTTGCTCTGTCCCCTGTACCTGAAAAATTACCTCGTCCCGGGCTGTGAAACGTCCGGTATTTCATCATAGGCCCCAAAGTCCGCATTCTGGCAGCTATTGTTCGGTTCTTATCGACTTCATAAAAGACTGAATCACTTCAAGAAATTGGTCTGGCGCTTCAAAATGGATGGAGTGGCCGGCTTCCAAATGAACAAGCTTCGTGTTCGGTCTTCGGGCGGCCATCTCCTCCGCCTGCTCATATGACAGGCATGTGCTCCGCATACCGTGCAGAAGCAGAGCGGGACAATCAGTCGCGAGCCAATCGTCCCAATGTTCGCCGTTCAGATGGCTCTGGGAGACCGCCATATCTTCAGGGATAAAGGGCAGTCCCCAACCGTTCTCATACTCCCGCATTGAGTAAGCGAAGACCGGGCCGAGCCGCCCCAGAGCAGCAATCAGCGCTGCCTTCGTCGGCGCTCGCCGCGGCCACTGGCCCGCAAAGCTCAGGTCGTCGTTCACGACCGCACCGATATCCTCGATAATCAGCGCACGCACCCGCTCCGGACGGCGGGCCGCCAGCCGGTAAGCGACGACTCCTCCGAGAGAGTGGCCAAGCAGTACGGTCTCATCAATGCCAAGATGATCGAGCACGGCCAGCGCATCGTCGACGTAGCGTTCGTTATCGTAGCTTACAGGGCGCTCCGATTCTCCGTGCCCCCGCTGGTCCAGCGCGATAACGCGGTATTCACCGGCCAGCGCCCCGGCCAGCTCCTGCGCGAACAAGCCTTCGTTCATATGGCCGTGCAGGGCAAGCAACGGAAATCCGCCGCCCCCAAAGTCGATATACGACAGGGCTGTATCAGGACCTTCAAAGAATTTCCGGGTATAGCCCGCTGCAACAGAGTTCCTTTTGTGATCGGCCATCATATTATTCCTCCTTGTATCCGTATCCGGTTCAGTAAAGGTCGAACATGCTCACGTCATAGCCCAGTTCCTTCATATAATTGAAGAGCTGCGCCCGGTGATGCTGGGCATGGGTGACGATTTCGATCAGCCATTTGGCCTGCACGGAACCATGCTCCAGATAGAACGGCTTGGTGGATTTGTGCAGGAAGTCTTCTTCGCTCAGTCCCTCCATGTACGCTTTCAGATCCTGAAAGCCTTTGTCCATCCATGCCGACAATTTTTCCGAAGCGCTGTCCTGATTAATCTCTTCTTCCATCCGCCGGATTTCCGGCTGCCCGTGTTCCTGTAGAATCAGCAGATCAACTGAAGGAACGGATACAAGATGCTGGGCCAGTTCCAGCAGGGAACGCATATTTTCCAGGGGACGGTAATCCCGGTGCTCCGGGGAGATTTTAGCAATCAGCTTGGACGAGGTCCGGACGATATGCTCCAGTTCTGCAAACAGCAGACCTTTCAATTCACTTACGGCTTGCATAAGCTCACACCTTTCGGATTTATGGATTTGGCCGACGGCGCATCGCAACCGGATCGTTCATTGAGAAAGCGAGGGTTGCGGCATTCGGCGCTTCTATGCTTCATTTTTCATTGTAGATTATAATAGTGACAAGTATTGTCATAAAATAATAGAAAGATTCCAGCTCAAATGCGAAAAAGGAGGCCACCGCCCATGTCCAAATACGAACACCGGGACACCATGTCCAAATCGAAACGGCTGCTCGAGCTGATGCTGACCGTCAACCGGAAGAGGAAGTTTACCGTCAAGGAGCTTGCGCAGGAGTTCGGCGTGTCGGCGAGGACGATATTAAGGGATTTGCAGGAGCTGGGCGAACTGGGCGTTCCTTTGTACTCTGAAGTGGGGCCGCACGGGGGCTATCAGGTGCTGAACGAACGGATTCTGCCGCCCATCGCTTTTACCGAGGAGGAGGCGGTTGCTCTTTTTTTCGCGTGCCACGCCCTGCGCCATTACTCTTTTATTCCCTTTGAGACGGAGGCATCGTCGGCGCTGAGCAAATTCTATCATTATATGTCCGGAGACGTGCGGGACCGGATTGACCAGATGAAGAACCGGGTGGATTTCGTCATTCCGGCCAGGCAGGCGGAGTCTCCCTTTCTGTCTTCTTTGCTTGATGCGTCTGTAATGCAAAAGGTCTTGCGAATCGGATACAAATCGCAGGAGAACGTTTCGGTCCGGGACATTCAGCCAATCGGTATTTATGCCAGCAGCGGCCTGTGGTACTGTCCGGCGTACTGCTTTCTGCGCGGCGGCGTGCGGCTGTTCCGGTGCGACCGGATGATGAGCGTGGAGGAGGGGGACCCCGAAATAAAGCCGCTTGACCTGCGCAGCATTCATCTAGACAACTGGGAAGACTCTTTTTCGGAAAAAAGCGAGTATACCCGCTGCCGCGTTCAACTAAGCGAGGAGGGGGTACGGGTGTGCGAAGCGGAGCTGGGACGGCGGGGGCTGCTGCGGGTTCGGGAAGACGGAACCGGCTGGATTGACGGCGATATTCCGAATAGTGAAATACCTTACTTCGCCAGATTGTTCATCGGCCTTGGGAGCGACGCCGAGGTCCAGGAACCGCCGGAGCTGATCGACTGCATGAGGGCGAAGCTGAAGGAACTGCTGGCTAAGTATGACGCGTAAAGTTAATAGGCAGGGAGCATAACCCTCTCTACCCTATAAAAAATCCCCCTTGATACACCCGGTGAAAAAGAGCGACCGAATGTTCAAGAGGGACTAAGATTGTGTTAATGCCGCACTGCCGCCCGCTTATCCGCAGGAACAGTTTAGTACGGGCTTCCGCGCAGCCTGCGTCTCGTCAAGACGGCTGATTTCGGTAGTATGCGGCGCGTTCAGAACGATTTCCGGCGTCTCCTTAGCTTCCTGTACGATTCGGATCATCGTCTCGATGAAGCCGTCGAGCGTTTCCTTGCTTTCCGTCTCGGTCGGCTCGATCATGATGCACTCCTCGACATTGAGCGGGAAGTAGACGGTCGGCGGATGGTAGCCGAAGTCGAGCAGGCGTTTGGCGACATCGAGCGTGCGGACGCCGTAGGGTTTCAGATTTTTGCCGGACAGGACGAATTCATGCTTGCAGATGCCGGGGTAAGGCACCTCAAAATGCGGCGCGAGGCGGCTCAGCATATAGTTGGCGTTCAGCACGGCGTTCTCCGACACCTCGCGCAGTCCGTCCGGACCGTAGGTGCGGATGTAGGTGTAGGCGCGAACGAGAATGCCGAAGTTGCCGTAGTATGCCTTCACCCGGCCGATCGACTGCGGGCCGCCTTCTTGAAGCGAGTAGCTGCCGTCTTCCGCTTTAGCCACGGTGGGACCGGGCAGGAACGGAGTCAGCTTCGCCTTGACGCCGACCGGACCAGCGCCCGGGCCGCCCCCGCCGTGCGGTGTGCTCATCGTCTTGTGCAGATTAAGATGCACAACGTCGAAGCCCATGTCGCCCGGGCGGGTGATGCCCATGATCGCGTTCGAATTCGCGCCGTCATAGTAGAGCAGGCCGCCCGCTTCATGCACGATCTTGGCGATTTCGACAATCTGCGTCTCGAACAGGCCGAGCGTGCTTGGGTTGGTCAGCATGAGTGCCGCAGTGTCGCTGCCGACCGCATGCTTCAGCGCCTCCAGATCGACCATTCCCTGTTCATTAGAAGGAATGGTCACTGTCGTAAGACCGGCCGCCGAAGCGCTGGCCGGGTTGGTGCCGTGCGAGGAGTCCGGGACGATGACCTTGGTCCGGACCTCTCCGCGGGCTTCATGATACGCGCGGATCATCATCAGTCCGGTCCATTCGCCATGCGCGCCGGCGGCGGGCTGGAGCGATACGGCGTCCATGCCGGTCAGCGCAGCCAGGTCGCTTTGCAGCGTGTGCATCAGCTCCAGTGCGCCCTGGATGCTCTCTTCCGGCTGGTACGGATGGATCTTCGCGAATCCCGGGAAGCGGGCAACATCTTCGTTGATCTTCGGATTATATTTCATCGTGCAGGAGCCAAGCGGATAGAAGCCGTTGTCGACGCCGAAGTTGCGGCGGGACAGAGCGGTGTAGTGGCGGATGACATCCACCTCGGACACTTCCGGAAGCGCAGCCGGCTGCTTACGCAGCAGCTCGGCTGGAATCAGCGCATCCAGACCTTCCTCCGCCGGCACATCGCATTCCGGCAGAGAGTAGGCGGCACGTCCGGGACGGCTTAGTTCAAAGATAAGGCTTTGTTCCGGTTTCATAAACAGCCCTCCAGTACGCTTGCAAATTCGTCGATTTCACTCTTGCTCCGTTTCTCTGTGACGGCAATCAGCATATGGCCGGAAAGCTCCGGGTAATCCTTGCCGAGATCATAGCCGCCGAGGAAGCCTTTCCCGAGCAGCTTGGCGTTTACCGCGCCAGGATCGCTGCCCTCCGGCAGCTTCAGCACGAATTCATTGAAGAACGGGGAGGAGAAGGCGACCTTAGCACCTGGAATAGCCCCGAGCCGGGATGCGGCGTAATGGCTCTTGCGGATGTTCAGTCCGCCGACCTCGCGCATGCCTTCCTTGCCCATGACGGACAGGTAAACCGAAGCGCAGAGCGCGAGCAGCGCCTGGTTGGAGCAGATATTCGACGTCGCCTTCTCGCGGCGGATATGCTGCTCCCGGGCTTGAAGCGTCAGCACGAAGCCCCGCTTGCCGCTGCGGTCGACCGTCTGGCCGACGATGCGGCCGGGAATGCGGCGCATGAGATGCTCCGCGACCGCGAAGTAGCCGCAGGTCGGACCGCCGAGCGAGGCATTGATGCCGAGCGGCTGAGCGTCGCCGACGACAATGTCGGCGCCCAGCTTGCCCGGCGTCTCGAGCACGCCGAGGGCGAGGGGGTTCGCGCTGACGACGAGCAGCGCCTTGGCGTCATGCGTTAGTTTCTCGATGGCGGCCAGGTTCTCGATGCACCCGAAGAAGTTCGGGTACTGCACCAGCACCGCCGCCGTGTCGCCGTCAATCGCCTGCGCCAGCAGCGCAAGATCGGTGACACCGTCCGTGCTGCCGACCTCGGCGATTTCAAGGCCGAGTCCGGCTGCGGACGTCTTCAGCACCTGCCGCGCTTCGGGATGGACCGCGCTGCTGACGACGATCTTCTTGCGCTTCGCGGCGCCCGAGGCCAGCACCGCCGCCTCGGCCAAAGCCGTTGCGCCGTCATACATGCTGGCGTTGGCGACCTTCATGCCGGTCAGCTCGCAGATGTACGACTGGAATTCGAAGATCGCCTGCAGCTCGCCCTGGCTGATCTCCGGCTGGTAAGGCGTGTAAGCCGTATAAAATTCCGAACGGGAAATGACATGGTTGATGACGACGGGGACATGGTGATCGTAGAGACCCGCGCCCAGAAAGCTGATGTGGCTGTCGAAGTCGGCGTTTTTGTCCGCCAGACGCTTCATATGCCGCAGCAGGGCGTATTCGTCCAGAGCTTCGGACATGGGCAGCCGGCCCTTGTAGCGCACGGCTTCGGGAATATCGGCGAACAGTTCCTCCACGGACTGAATCCCGATTTCCGCCAGCATTTCGCTGCGGTCCTGCTCGGTCATCGGCAGATAACGATGCTTCATTTACGGATTCACTCCTTGGCTCATTAATTATGAAGCTGATTAATTATAAAGCTGATTAATTATAAAGCTGATTAAATAAATAGGTTATGTCCTGCACATGCAGGTTCTTAACGGCTTTTTTTGTAGAAAGGAGCTTTCACGACGGCGGCTTTAAGCCGCTTGCCGCGAATTTCAACTTCCAGTTCTGTTCCGATCTCGCCGTACCGGGCATCCACCAGGGCAAGCCCGAGGTTCCGCTTCAGCGTCGGCGACTGCGTGCCGGTCGTAATCTCACCGATCCGCTGTCCTCCTGCATAGACGGGATAATGCGAACGCGGAATGCCCCGGTCGATCATTTCGATTCCGACCAATCGGCGGGGAATACCCTGCTCCTTCTGAGCCTTGAGCGCATCGCGGCCGATAAAATCTCCCTTATCCAGCTTCACGAAGAAGCCGATTCCGGCTTCCAGCGGCGAGATATCCTTCGACAGCTCCTGGCCGTACAGCGGCAGCTTCGCTTCGAAGCGAAGCGTGTCCCGCGCGCCGAGACCCGCTGGCGTCAGCCCGTGGGCGCTGCCCGATTCGAGCAGCCCGTTCCACAGCTTCGCCGCAGCTTCTACAGGAGCATACAGCTCGAAGCCGTCTTCGCCGGTATAGCCTGTGCGGGACAACAGCACTTCCACGCCGCATACTACCGCCTGTTCCACGAAATGGAACGGCTTCAGACCGGCCAGCGGCACATCGGTGACTTCGCTCACGATTGCTTCCGCATGCGGCCCCTGAACCGCCAGCAGCAGCGTTTCTTCCGACTGGTCCGTAAGCTTTACGCCGCTCTCCGGCAGATGGTCCTGAAGCCACTGGAAATCCTTGCCGATGTTGGAGGCATTGACGACCAGCATGTAGCGCCCTTCGCCCAGACGGTATACGAGCAGGTCGTCAACCGTACCGCCGTCCGGATAGCAGAGCAGCGAATACTGCGCCTGGCCGTCCGCGAGCTTGCTGACATCATTAGTCGTCATATGCTGCAGATACGCCTCGGCGGCGCTGCCCGTCACCATAAATTCGCCCATATGCGAGACATCGAATAGTCCAGCCCGGCTGCGCACCGCTTCATGCTCCTTCTGGATGCCGGTGAACTGGACTGGCAGCTCCCAACCGCCGAAATCAATGCTTCTGGACTCCGGATATGCGGAGTAGAAAGCGAAAAAAGGCGTTCTTTTCAAAGCATCCATATTGTCACTCCCCGTGTTTTTAATATCTAAGACTTTTTATGCTGCGCGCGTATCGTTTGGTCTTAGATTTCTACGAGAAACGGACTTTGTCCTTAAAGGACGGCGTGAGCCGTTTCTTCTTGTCCTACAAAGTGAAGCTTGCCCCTATAGACATCTTCCGAAACCTTACAGGGGGACGTCGGCCTCTCTATTTTTGCAAGCGCAAAAAGGGACAGGCGAAAGACGCATTTGCGCAACCTATGCGCGTCATCGTCCTTCGCTCTGTCCCTTGTACCTGAAAGTTACCCTGCCCCGGGCTGTGAAGTCCGGTATGTCAGCATGAGCCGCTGCTTGCCGTATGGCTTGGCGTCCTATGCCGAATGCAGGTTTCCCCGTTGGTGACCGTATGCTTATGAAGCTCCGGTGCTCTCCAGAGATGCGTCCGGCAGAGGTCCTTTTGCCTGAGAGATTCACCTTGGGTTAAGGCTTACTCCTTCGGCGCCGTCCTTGCAGGACAGTCTCTCCCTGTGCCATCATTCGCAGTTGTATGTGATTATTCTCACTCCATTAATACTGGAATCCCACCCCGATGTCAACACAATTTGATTAAAACCGGACGAAATTTATTTTCTTGTCACATATATTGACACCCGATAAGGGCATAACTTAGTCTATAACTAATTTATGACTCCCAATGACGAAAAGAGGCGGCTAACGAAAATGAGTGAAGTGCTAGACAATCTCCGGTACAGCGAAGAGCATGAATGGGCGCAGCAAGGAGAAGGAAAAATCGTGCGTGTCGGCATTACCGACCATGCTCAGCATCTGCTTGGCGACATCGTATTCGTGGAGTTTCCTGAAATCGGAACGAATATCACCGCCGGGGACAGCGTCGGCAGCATTGAATCGGTCAAGACCGTATCCGAATTATATTCTCCGGTATCGGGAACGGTGACGCGGGTCAACGAAGCGCTGGAAGACAGCCCCGAGCTGTTGAACTCTCAGCCGTACGGCGGTGGCTGGATTTACGAGGTGGAAGTCGAGGGGGACTACGCTTCGGCTACTTCCGGACTGCTGGACTCGGCGGCTTATCGTGAGTTGGTCGGCGAGTAATCACAAGCCGTAACATCGGATTGTTGGGCATGGGTATCCTGCCTAAAGCGCTCTTTTATTCGGCATTCTTGGCGGTTGCTTGGAGATCTCATACGCGCAGATAGCAGCGAACCGGGATTGGCAGGCCCCAGACGGCGGATTTATCCTCCGGCTGGGACCTGCTTTTTTGCGGTTATTCGGGTCGGCATGAAATGCAAAATTCAATGCAAGCCGCTATGCGATTTTTTGCAAAATGCTTGAGTTTTTAAAAGGGCTACGGAACCTTTCCAAATCCCCGCAGGCCTCTAGAGCTGGAAGTCATGCTTCAAGCCTTGCAGGAAATTCCTGAGGGCGGGGTGCTAGCGTGTGGGGAATCCGGCGATTCCCTTGTAGATTGAAGGTGCGATATGCCAGAAGACGGATAACAGATACAAGCTGACACCTGCAAAAATAATCCCCAGTCCTAGAAGCCTTCCTATTTTCCAGCCCGTTCGAGCGGGAGGGGAGAGAACGAACAGGTAGACCGCTGCGGAGTAAAAAGGGAACAGCGCTGCGGCCGTCATGGCAGTGCTCATCTCAAAAGTGATCTGGGCGGCGGAGATTGGAATCATGGCGTCCGGATAGCTGACCGGATCGGCGAAGTACAGCACACCGAGAAGCGGCAGCCAGGCAGCCAGCACATGAACCGGGAAAGCCGGGATTTTATTCGAACTGTTCAGCGCGCGCAGCATCCACCAATAGCCACACCAGACAAGGGCGTACAAGGCGCCAAAGGCTAGAAAATAGCTCCTTATCATCGTCAGTCTCCAGCCTGCGGGTGTGCCGGAAGGGATATCCCAGAACAGGTGGGGAGAGAACAATAACGTAAAGCCTCCGAAAATCGTGAGAAACATTAAGAAAAAGACTTGAAAAACCAGGCTAATGAGCGGCATCCCAATCCCATTCCACACCGTCAGCCATTTTTTTGGATCACGTAAAGCGCGGACAAGAGAAGCCATGCTGCAATCATCTCCTTTGCTTACTCTTTTCCACGTTATGATATATTTCCCTTCTGCTGTATCCCGATAATATGATGAAATTTGATGATGAAATTTGGCTTCGCTTTAAAATCAGTGCTTTGCGATGTGACTCAGCAGCAGATGACGGTATATAAGAATGCCTTTCGGCCAGCTGAGGATGCCTTTTCAGTAGCTCAACAAGCGGGACAGCTGTTTACTCCCGAGGCATTATCCCATCAGCAGCGGCAGGCAGCGGCAGGCAGCGGAGAAGCGGAGAAGCGGAGAATACCTGCATTGGTACATCTTTTTTCCGCACAACTCCCCTCCTAACTCATTTCCTACGAATCTGCAGGTATTTCTCAACCCTTCTTCTTATTCCGGCGTTCAAGACTCAAATAGATGCACATTTGCAACCTTTTCGTCTTCCCGGGCGAAATTCATCAAGAAAACCTGCAGATTTTCAGGAAAACCTCCTGTTCCGCCTGAACAATGACACGTTGTCCCATCTTCTTCTTTCCGGACGAGACTCACCAATAGAACCTGCAGATTTACAGGAAAAAACCTCCTGTTCCGCCTGAATAATCGGACTCGGTGTCCCATCCTATGCGCAGCAATGAACGCATGAGCGAACAGCCGCGCCCGCATGGAATCTGACCCCTACCCGCTACGCATCTCGGAAGGGCCAGTGTTTTGAAACCCCAGCTGTCCTGCTGCTGCGACCGATATCCTTTTTCACGCCCGGAAGAATTTCGACAAGCTCCGATTTGGTGCCGAGCCCAAAATTTCGATCGGTTTACACCTGAATTCCCGGTCGTGAACTTCTAGTTTATTTCATTAATGCATGGGCCAGCCATGTTCTCCCATACGGAGATCGCCATTAAGCAGTTCGTGATGGGATGATAGTCGGTTTTCGGCGGCGGGCTCTTGATATTGCTGTATTTCCGGTTGTACACATCCAGAAGCTGGTACCATCCCCCGTAGTGATGATCTACAAAATAAGTCCAGCAGTAAGCGAACATATCCATGTAAAATTTCCGGTATTCCGTCCGGCCCGTACAGGCGGCCAGCAAGGCGGAAGCGCCGAGCGACTCTGCCATCACCCAGTATGATTTATCCCCGTCGATAATTCGTCCGTCCACAGGAGACATTGCGAAGAAAATACCCCCATGCCGCCGGTCCAGTCCTGTGTGCAGCGCCTCCCGAAACAAGCGCTCCGCCAGCTGTAGAAGACATTCCTGGGGAAAGTGCCGGTTCAGCAGCAGGAGCAGCTTGGACCACTCGATAGAGTGACCGAAAATATACCCGTAAGGCCGGTATTCACTCTTGGTGTAGTCCTTATTGTAATTCCAATCGATCATCCAATCGGAATTGTAGTGCTCCCAGATCAGTCCGTCCGATTGCGGAAGCATTTTGAACATAACGGAGTGAGCCAGAGTGTTCGCACGGTCAAGATAGCGTCTGTCGCCGGTAGCCTCGTAAGCCGACATCATCGCTTCGCATAAATGCATATTGGCGTTCTGTCCGCGATAGGGAGACAATTCCATCCGGTCGGCGGCGAGTTCATCGGCGTACAGGCTGTCTTTTTCACTCCAAAAATGTTTCTCCAGCACCTCGCACACTTCGCCGATCATCGGCCCGGCAGAGGAGATTCCCGCTTTGAATGCGGTGGAGACCGCCAGCAAGACAAAAGCGTGCCCGTAGGCGAACTTTCTTTTATCGGTTGGAGTCCGCCCTTTTAGCGTCCAATGATAGCCCCCATGTTCATGATCCCAATGATATTCCCGCAGAAAACGCAGCCCGTGCTCCACAGCTTCGCGGTACACCTCGGGTCCGCCAACCTGTAAAGCCGCGCTGAAAATATATATGAACCGCGTCATTCCAACCAATTGTTTCGTCTCGTAATCGCACACGGTTCCATCGTCCAGGAAGGAGTTGATATAACCGCCGTTCTGAAGGTCGATACACCGGGGGGCACAGAAACGCACCGTGTCCAGAATATGCTGCCTCAAAAAGGAAGGATCTGCAAAATCCGGATAGACGGATCGGGTATCGTTCATGGATATATCCCTCTTTCTTTTATTCAGTCGATAATGATCATCTATGCGGTTGAGCTTGGTCTTTATGTTATCTGGGGTATTACATTCCGGTCATCAAGCCCGGGAGGCGACTGAGGCTCTGTACGTCAATGTGAAAAAGCGGATTTTCGGAAGACAAGGCCGTGCTGTCCGAAAATCCGCCGTATGCGGCGCATGATTGCGTATATGAATTTCGAGAGGCCGCTCTCACTCCTCCTGCAGCTGCCGCAGCACGATAATCTCGACCCGGCGGTTCTTCTGCCGTCCGCTCTCTGTGGCATTGTCCGAGGCGGGGCGGGTATCGGCGTAACCGGCATATTGAAACTGGCTAGGTTTTAACCCCTCTTTTTCCAGGAAAAAACGCAGGACGGATAACGCTCGGGCTCCCGAAAGCTCCCAGTTGTCGGCATACCGGGACGAGGAGAGCACCGGCTGGTTGTCCGTATGGCCCTCGATGCTAACCATCGCCCCGATGCCGCGGAACAGGCCGGACAGCTGGTGCAGCGCGGGAGACGCTGCGGGCTTGAGATCCGCCTTGCCGACATCGAACAGGAAGCGGTCGCTGAGGGTGATGGCGATACCCTGAGGCTTGTCCGCGACAAAAATCTGGCCGCCGAGATCATTGGCCTGCACGTACTCCGTTATTACGTTCATCAGCTCTGCCAGCTTCGCTTCCTGCTGGCGAAAGGCAAGCTCCCGGGGTGAGGGAGAGGCGGCAGTCTGTCCGCCATCCGGCGTGGCTGACGGTATAACGGCAGAATGGCCGTCTGCATCGCTCAGGCCGTCTCCGTTCCCTGTACTGCCTGCATTGTTCGAGCCATTACTGCCGTCCAGTATCCCGTTCCCGCCAATAAGCACGCCGTTTCCGGTCTGGAGCGAGCGCTGCAGCGAAGAGATTACGCCGCTATACTTCTCCTGATCAAGACTGCTCATGGCATACAGAATGACAAAAAAGATAAGCAGCAGCGTAATCAGATCGGCATAGGTAATCATCCAGCGGTTGCTGCTGTCGCGTCCGTCAGGGCGGCGAACCCGGCGTCCCCGCTGCCTCATGTCCGGACCCCGGCTGAGGCGATCCCTTCCGCTTCGCTTTGAAGGAATGAGGACAGCTTCTTGCGCACCATTTGGGGATGATCGCCATTCTGTACAGCCAGTATGCCTACAAGCAGCATTTCCATGCCGTGCAGCCGGAGCTGGCTGCGTGACTTGATCTTGGAGGCAATGGGCAAGAAGAGCAGATTGGCGCTGGCGACCCCGTACAGCGTCGCTGTGAAAGCGACGGCGATTGAAGGCCCGAGATGGGAAGGATCGGTTAGGTGGCCGAGCACGCGGATGAGACCGAGGACGGTTCCGATAATTCCCATGGTGGGCGCGTAGCCGCCGGCGGCCTCGAACACTTTGGCATAGCCTTCAGCTTTTAGCTCCGCCGCGTCCATCTCCAGCTCCAGAATTTGACGCACCTGCTCAGGGTCCGTGCCGTCGACAATAAGCTGCAGGCCCTCGCGGGTAAAGGGATCGGGATGCGTCTCCACCCGGGGTTCCAAGGCCAGAACGCCGTTTCGGCGGGAGAAGGCCGCCATCTCCACGAATTCTTCCACCTGATCTTCCAAGTGAGCGTGGCTCCTTTCAAAGGCTATCCTAAGCCCTTTCCCGGCGGACCGCAGCGTGCGGGCCGGAAAGCTTATCAGAATAGCGGCAGCCGTGCCTCCGAATACAATGAGAGCGGCATTCCACTGCAGAAGACCGGATACGCCGCCGCCTTCCCAGAAGAATCCGCCGATCAAGGCGGCTGCTCCGGCAAGGATGCCGATTATTGAGGTGATGTCCATTGGTTGTACTCCTTAATTTATATATATTAGGTTTGCATGAACGGCGCGGGCCATGTATAATGGATGGGAACAAGTATTCCTATATTCCATTTTTTCACTCTAGTATGAAGATCGGCATTTAAGCCAACAATTTTGATAATATATTAATATATTTTAGATGATTAAGGGGGAGGCGGGCAAATGAATGATATTATCGTCAGTACGAAGACCTTCGAGCTGGAGTCCGAGTACTCACCCCAGGGCGATCAGCCCCGCGCCATCGGAGAATTGGTAGAAGGTTTGCGGCAGAGCAAGAAGCATCAGACGCTGCTGGGAGCGACGGGCACGGGCAAGACGTTTACCATAGCGCAGATGATCGCCAAGGTGAACCGGCCGACGCTGGTGATCGCGCACAATAAGACGCTGGCTGCTCAACTGGCGAGCGAATTTAAGGATTTTTTTCCGCATAACTCGGTCGATTATTTCGTGAGTTATTACGACTATTACCAGCCGGAGGCTTACATCCCTTCTTCGGATACTTATATTGAGAAGGATTCCAGCATCAACGAGGAAATTGATAAGCTCCGCCACTCGGCGACGAGCTCGCTGTTCGAACGCAGGGATGTCATTATCGTTGCGAGCGTATCCTGCATTTATGGTCTCGGTTCGCCGCAGGAATACGGCAGCCTCCTGCTATCGCTGCGAGTAGGAATGGAGAAGCCCCGGAACCAAATTTTAAGCCGGCTGGTAGATATCCAGTATCAGCGCAACGACATCAATTTCGTGCGGGGAACGTTCCGCGTGCGCGGCGATGTGATCGAGATCTTCCCCGCTTCGCAAGCCGAGCATGCCATTCGCGTCGAACTGTTCGGCGACGAAATCGAGCGGATTACCGAGATCGATGTGCTGACCGGGGAACTGATCGGGGAGCGGGAGCATGTCGCCATCTTTCCGGCTTCCCACTTTGTTACGCAGGAAGAGACGATGCGCGTTGCTCTGGTCAACATCGAGCGGGAACTGGAAGAACGTCTGGCCGTCCTGCGTGACGCCGGCAAGCTGCTGGAAGCCCAGCGGCTGGAGCAGCGGACGCGGTACGACATTGAGATGATGAAGGAGGTTGGCTTCTGCTCCGGCATCGAGAACTACTCCGGTCCTCTTACCTTCCGCGAGCGCGGTGCCACTCCCTACACGCTGCTGGATTATTTTCCGGACGACATGCTGATTGTTATTGATGAGTCTCATGTGACACTTCCCCAAATCCGGGCGATGTACAACGGCGACCAGGCGCGTAAGACCGTGCTTGTAGAGCACGGATTCCGTCTTCCTTCTGCTCTAGACAACCGGCCGCTAAGGTTCGAGGAGTTCGAGGATAAGGTGAAGCAGATCGTTTATGTCTCCGCAACACCCGGTCCCTATGAGCTGGAGCACTGCGATGAGATGGTGGAACAGATTATCCGGCCGACCGGCCTGCTGGACCCCATCATCGAGGTGCGTCCGACAGAAGGGCAGATCGACGATTTGATCGGCGAAATCCGCGAGCGGATCGAACGCGACGAGCGTGTGTTGGTTACGACGCTGACGAAGAAGATGGCGGAGGATCTTACCGATTATCTCAAGGAAATCGGCATTAAGGTTCGTTACCTGCATTCGGACATCAAGACGCTGGAACGGATAGCGATCCTGCGCGATCTGCGGCTCGGTACGTTTCACGTACTCGTGGGTATTAACTTGTTAAGAGAAGGGCTTGATCTGCCGGAAGTATCGCTTGTCTCAATACTCGATGCCGATAAGGAAGGCTTCCTCCGTTCCGAGCGTTCGCTGATCCAGACGATCGGCCGCGCCGCGCGCAACTCGGAGGGCAAGGTAATTATGTACGGAGACAACATTACCGATTCCATGGACAAGGCGATTACCGAGACCCAGCGGCGCCGGTCCATCCAGATCGCCTACAACGAGCAGCACGGCATTACACCGCAGACGATCCGCAAGAAAGTCCGAGACGTCATAGAGGCGACGAAGGTAGCCGAATCGAAAGCCGATTACTTAACCGGTGCTGCCGGCAAGATGAGCAAGAAAGAACGTCAGAGCCTGATGCAGCGGCTTGAGGCCGAAATGAAGGAAGCCGCGAAGAATCTCCAGTTCGAACGCGCCGCCGAGCTGCGCGACGCCTTGCTGGAGCTGCGGGCAGAGTAACCGAGCCTTACGCGAAAGCATCACGATAGAAATGAACGAGTGTGAACGGCGCTGTCCTTAGGCCGTTCTTCGTGCTTTTTGCCGCAGCCTTGAAGCGAATCCCGTCAGGGAGAGCGCTCCAAGCAGGCAGTCGCAGTGAGTGCACCGCGCAACCGTAAAGCGAATCCCGTAAGGGAGAGCGCTCCTAGTAGGCAGTTGCAGTGAGAGCACCGCGCTAACGTAAAGCGAATCCCGTCAGGGAGAGCGCTCCAAGCAGGTAGTCGCAGTGAGCGCTCCCGCGCAAACATAAAGCGAATCCCGCAAGGGAGAGCGCTCCTAGCAGGCAGTCGCAGTGAATGCACCGCGCTAACATAAAGCGAATCCCGTCAGGGAGAGCGCTCCAAGCAGGTAGTCGCAGTGAGCGCTCCCGCGCAAACGTAAAGCGAATCCCGTCAGGGAGAGCGCTCCAAGCAGGCAGCCGCAGTGAATGCACCACGCTAACATAAAGCGAATCCCGCAAGGGAGAGCGCTCCTAGCAGGCAGTCGCACTCAAGCGCCCACCCTCGCGAGCGCCAAACGTTCGAGCGGTCCCGCAGGGATAAGCGGCTCACCGCACGCAGGCACTAAACACGGCCCCCCGCCCTCCCTCCGCCAAAAATTTGCGGGTGTCCAGAGGGCGCAGCCCTTGGGGCCCTCCCACTGGGAGGGTTTGGGAGGGTGAACCGATAAACTTTGGAGGAGATGTACCGTTGGCGAACGAAAACATAGTAATCAAAGGCGCAAGGGCGCATAATCTCAAAAATATCGACGTGACGATACCGCGCGACCGGTTCGTTGTCCTGACGGGGCTGAGCGGCTCCGGCAAGTCGTCGCTGGCTTTCGATACCATTTATGCCGAAGGACAGCGGCGCTATGTGGAGTCGCTGTCAGCTTATGCGCGGCAGTTCCTCGGCCAAATGGAGAAGCCGGATGTCGATTCCATCGACGGTTTGTCCCCGGCCATTTCCATCGACCAGAAGACGACAAGCCGCAACCCGCGTTCCACCGTAGGAACGGTGACGGAGATTTACGACTATCTGCGCCTGCTGTTCGCGCGGGTCGGACATCCCCACTGCCCGGACCACGGCATTGAGATTACCTCGCAGACAGTCGAGCA
This sequence comes from Paenibacillus durus, assembly GCF_000756615.1. Classification (NCBI taxonomy): domain Bacteria; kingdom Bacillati; phylum Bacillota; class Bacilli; order Caryophanales; family Paenibacillaceae; genus Paenibacillus; species Paenibacillus durus. The sequence continues at coordinate 5,431,654 of NZ_CP009288.1, read as the reverse complement.
GATGGTCGACCGGATTATGCAGTACCCGGAGAAGACGAGACTACAGATTCTCGCACCGGTCATAACAGGCCGCAAAGGCGAGCATAAGAGCCTGTTTGCGGAAATTTCGAAGCAGGGCTTCGTCCGTGTTCGAGTCGACGGTGAGCTGCGCGATTTATCCGAGGACATTGAGCTCGAGAAGAACAAGAAGCACACGATTGAAGTCGTGGTCGACCGGATCGTCATCAAGGAAGATGTGGAGTCCCGTCTGACGGATTCCATCGAGACGGCTTTAAAGCTGTCAGGCGGCAAAATTCTCGTCGACATCATCGGCCAGGAGGAACTGCTGTTCAGCTCCAGCTTCGCCTGTCCCGTATGCGGCTTCAGCATGGAAGAGCTGGCGCCGCGCATGTTCTCCTTTAACAGCCCGTTCGGGGCTTGCCCGGAATGCGACGGTCTTGGGGCTCAGATGGTGGTCGATCCCGATCTGCTCATCCCGGATGCCGGGAAGTCCATCGAAGACGGAGCTTTTTTAGCGTGGACGGGCAGCACATCCAACTATTACCCGCAGTTTCTGAAGTCGGTATGCCAGCACTTTCATATTCCCGAGAATGTGCCGGTAAGCGAACTGACGCCGGAGCATATGAACAAGCTGCTCCACGGTACGGGAAGCGAGAAAATCCATTTCCGCTATGAGAATGATTTTGGGCAGCGGAAGGAAGCGATGGTCCCTTTCGAAGGCATTATTCCGAACCTTGAGCGCCGTTACCGTGAGACGGCGTCTGATGGCATACGCGAATTCATCGAAGGCTTCATGAGCGCCAAGCCATGCCCCGTATGCAAAGGCAAACGGCTGAAGCGTGAAATCCTCGCTGTGACGGTAGGCGAAAAGAACATAGCCGAAGTAACCGATCTGTCGATCGGGGACAGCCAACGTTTTTTCAGCGACCTTACCTTAAGCGAGAAAGAAACGGCTATTGCCAAACTGATTCTAAAGGAGATTAGCAGTCGTCTCGGTTTTCTCGTCAATGTCGGTCTCGATTATTTGACGCTCAGCCGTTCGGCAGGCACGCTGTCCGGCGGGGAGGCCCAGCGCATCCGGCTGGCGACACAGATCGGTTCCAGCTTAATGGGCGTGCTGTACATTCTGGACGAGCCCAGCATCGGCCTGCACCAGCGGGACAATGACCGGCTTATTTCGACGCTTGCGCATATGCGCGATCTCGGCAACACCCTGATCGTTGTCGAGCATGACGAAGATACGATGCTGGCGTCGGACTATATTATCGACATCGGTCCCGGAGCGGGTATTCATGGCGGGAAAGTGATGGCCCAGGGAACGCCGCAGGAAATCATGAACGATCCCAACTCTCTGACCGGCGAATACCTCAGCGGACGCAAATTCATCCCGGTCACCTCCGACCGGCGCGAGAGCGACGGTCGCTGGCTGGAAATCCGGGGGGCCAAGGAAAATAACCTCAAGAACGTGAACGTCAAAATTCCGCTCGGCGTCTTTACGGCGGTAACCGGCGTATCGGGGTCAGGCAAGTCATCGCTTGTCAACGAAATTCTCTACAAGAGTCTGGCCAAAGAACTGAACAAAGCGGTTAAGGTTCGCCCGGGCCAACATAAAGAAATACGCGGCCTTGCGCATTTGGACAAAGTTATTGATATCGACCAGTCGCCGATCGGGCGTACGCCGCGGTCCAATCCGGCAACCTATACGGGAGTGTTCGACGACATCCGCGACCTGTTCTCCAAGACGAATGAAGCGAAGGTAAGAGGCTATCAAAAAGGGCGTTTCAGCTTCAACGTCAAGGGTGGACGCTGCGAAGCGTGCCGGGGCGACGGCATTATCAAGATTGAAATGCACTTTCTGCCGGATGTCTACGTTCCCTGCGAGGTCTGCAAGGGCAAACGTTACAACCGCGAGACGCTCGAAGTGAAGTACAAAGGGAAGAACATCGCCGATGTGCTGGAGATGACGGTAGAGGATGGAACGGAATTCTTCCAGAACATACCGAAAATTCATCGCAAGCTGCAGACTCTGCTCGATGTCGGTCTTGGCTATATCAAGCTGGGTCAGCCGGGCACGACCCTTTCCGGCGGGGAAGCGCAGCGTGTGAAGCTGGCGTCGGAGCTGTACCGCCGGAGTACGGGCAAGACGCTGTATATACTGGACGAGCCGACTACAGGACTGCATGTGGACGATATCGGCCGCCTGCTGGAAGTGCTGCACCGCTTGGTTGAATCCGGCGAATCCGTACTCGTTATCGAGCATAACCTGGACGTAATCAAGACGGCTGATTATATCGTCGATATGGGACCGGAAGGCGGCAGCGGCGGCGGAACGGTGATCGCATTCGGCACCCCGGAACAAATCATCCAGGTGCCTGAATCGTACACGGGCAAATACCTGAAGCCGATTCTGCTTCGGGATACGGCGCGGACGGAGGCGCTGATGCTCCAAGCCTCGAAGGCACAATAAGGTGAGCGTCAGATTTTTATAATAAAGATATGCAAAAGGGCCGCGGCTTCTGCCGCGGCCTTTAAACGTGCGCAATTCCGTTATTTCAACACGCAATTCCGTTGTTTCAGCAATCAATCACGAGGCGACCGTAGATAGAATGGAGTTCAGCTTATCCTGAATGGCAGGCACGCCGACGCGTTCGGTAAAGGCATGGAAGCTCTCGCCTGCGGCGCGTTCGCTCTTATAGAACAGCAGAAGCTGTTCAAGCACGCCTGCGACTTCGTCCGCTTTGACGCGTCCCTTGAGCGGCTGCGCGAACTTCGCGGCCGGACCCTGTGCTCCGCCGCCCAGCGTGCCGCCGACAGCAATGTCGTAAGCTTCGGCCATGCCTTCGGGGGTCTTTACCAGTGCCCCCTGCAGTCCGATGTCCCCAATCTGTTTCTGTCCGCAGGCATTCGGGCAGCCGATGAGATGGAGGCGAATTTTCTCCCCAAGGTCCAGGCGTTCGTCCAGGTACTCGGCAATAGCGACAGCACGCTTTTTCGTCTCTACAAGAGCCAGGCTGCAGAACTCGTTGCCGGTACAGGCGACGGTGCGGCTGATGAAAGGCTTCGGCGCAGCCGACAGGCGCTGAAGCACGGATGCTGCCAGGAGCTCTTCGACTTTATCATTCGGCACGCCGCTAAGAATGGCGTTCTGCGACATCGTCGTGCGGATGGTGCCGTCGCCGTAAGTGTCAGCGAGATCAGCCAGCTGTGCCAGCTCGTCAGCGTTAAGCCGTCCGACAGGCACGTTAAGGCCGACGTAGTTCAGCCCCTGCTGCGGCTGCGGATGCACACCGTCGAAATAAGCGGCCTGCCAGCCGGCCGTTTTGTCCTCGCCGCGCGCAGGCAGCTCCCCAATCAGCTCGAACAGCTTGTCCTTGAATTTCTCCGCGCCCCAATCGGCCACCAGGAATTTCAGCCGGGCATGATGTCTTTTCTCGCGGTATCCATTGTCGCGGAAGATTGTCGCCACGCCTATGGCAACCTTCAGCACCTCATCCGGACGGACGAAGATATCCAGCTTCTGTGCCAGATGCGGCTTGGCGGACAATCCGCCGCCGACCATGACATGGAAGCCGATCGTCTCCTTACCGTCAATCTCCTTGACCGCAGGTGTGAATGCCAAATCGTTGATCTCGGCATGAGCGTTATTGTAAGGATTCGCGGAGATCGACATTTTCAGCTTGCGCGGAAGATTGGAGAAATCGCGGTTCAGCACAAAGAAATTGTTCACTTCGTCCACAAGGGCCTTGGTGTCCATCAGCTCGTCCTTGTCGATTCCGGCAAGCGGATTGCCGACAATCGTGCGCGGGCAGTCGCCGCAGGCTTCGAAGGAGTATAAGCCGACCTCCTCCAGACGCTTGAAAATATCCGGGAAATTCTCAACAGTCAGCCAGTGGAACTGAATCGCCTGACGAGTGGTAATATCGACAAGATTTCTGCCGTAAAGACGGGAAATATCGGCCAGAGTCCGCGCCTGGGCGGAAGTCATAACCCCGGTATTAATGCGGACGCGCATCATGAAATGACCGTTCTTCGGTTTCTGCTGGTACACGCCCGCCCATTTGAAGAGGTCCAGGTCGTCGGCCGGAATGGAATCGTAGCCCTCCAGCGCGTATTTTTCGATAATGTTACGGATGATGTCCAGTCCGTCTTTTTCCAGTTTGACGAATTCGAATTTGGACAGCTTGTCCGGTTCTTTGGTCCAAATGGGTTCATATGCCATTGATGAAGCCTCCTTAAATTATGTCACTGTCGTTCTGAGCTGCGTTCTCGCTTGATTTCATTTAAATCCGACGAGGTCGCTGAGAGATTGGTTTGATGGTAACAGATTTCCTGCTCCCCGTATGTGAAGTAAGGTATAACCTGTATAACAATTGTTTATGGAACCTCCAGATTCCATTGATAAATCGCAAGGCGGATGTCCGGCAGAGAGGATGAAAGATTCAAACAAGTACAATCCCGTTAATAGTATAATAAGAGCGGCAAAGAAAGGATTTTTCGAAAAAAATTACTAGTTGGCTGCTTTAAATATGCTGGTATTTTACGAGATACTCATGCCATATATTTGTACAAGAAGTGGATGTCCTTTATTTAATCATCGCAGCCGCAGCCGGTTCATCTTATCTCCAGGCACTTTGATAACTGAATAATAAACACGGGTGTCAATGAACGCTGTCACAATTACATAAGATTTTGGAAAAATTCTATTGCGTGTCGTCTTTGGTAACGGTAACATAGAAGTGAAAAGGCATGAGGAAAAGAGCGGGCTGTGCGGCTTAAAGGCAAGTCTGCTCGACAACCATGATGAGGAGGTAGGGCTATGCTGCTTGCGGAAGCCGCCACGGCAACTGCGTCCAGATTTCATACCTTTGATGTGTTTATGATCTTGTTTACGGTTCTGATTACGATTGGGGTTGTCCGATTGCTCAGAGCCCCTCAGAAGAACAAGTTCGCGATTGCCTTCGGAGTCGTCAGCCTGCTGGTCTTTCTCGTGTCCGATTATGCCATGGTCAAATATTGGCTGGGCTAGAAAGCCGGCGTTCCCCAGCTTGAACAATATTAAGCACCGATTTTTTTGTCAGCGAAGACACCTTTGCCGCCGTTCGCGGGAGTAGAGGCGTCTTTTTTCTTTTTCAAGGCGAAGGCAGCGGAACGATATTATTGGGGTAAAAGAGGAGATAAACGTATGGGAAGAAGTATGATGCGTATGCGTGACAAAATTCTGCGCTTTTTGCTGTGCAGTTTCGTTCTGGGACTAGCCTTGGGCTGGAGCGTACCCGTATCCGAAGCGGCCCGGAAAGGTGAAGCGGCTGCCGCGAGTCCAACATCCACAGGAGCGGGGGTATCCGCTTCGGACCGGGTTCCGCAAATCTATAAACGTCTGTCTCCGTCGGTAGTCGGCATTATCGGCAAGGCCCAGGGCGAGAAAAATACGGGCCTCGATAACCGCTACAATCTGATGCATGGGTCGGGCGTCATCATCACAAGCGGAGGGTGGATCGTTACGAATGCGCATGTCATTGGCGGCATGCGAAATGCTACGGTAGTGACAGCGGATGGCAAATCGTACAGCGTCAAGGATGTGTATGCGGATGAAGTCAGCGATGTGGCGCTGCTTAAGATCAACGCGGCTTCCCTCAAGCCTGCTTCCTTCGCTGAAGTCTCGAATGTAAGAGTCGGTGAAAAGGTCGTCGCCATCGGCGCGCCCTTATCCTTCGCGCTGCGCAATTCCGCCACCGTCGGCGTTGTCAGCGGATCGGGACGGGTGGTCGATGCGTCGTACCGTCTTTTGCAGAGCGATGCGGCTATTAATCCGGGCAACAGCGGCGGCCCCCTTGTTAACATGAATGGAAAAGTTATCGGCATCGTCAGTATGAAATATTCGGCGGTCGGTGTGGAAAATACGGGATTTGCCATTCCTGCGGAAACGGTCCGCTATATCATCAAGCAGTTGTTCGCTTACGGTGAAGTAAGGCGCCCAAGCCTGGGACTAGAGCTTCAGGAGAGCTGGTCCGCCATTATCGGTCTGCCGGCGGAAGACCCGCTTACCGTAACGAAGGTATCCACCGAGGAAGCGCGCAAAGCCGGTATTTCCGAAGGGGATGAATTGTACAGCATCGACGGTCATAGGGTGACCTCGGCGGTCGATATCAATGAACTGTTCAAGCACTATCGTCCGGGGCAGACCGTTCAGCTGCTCATGCAGAGCGGCGGAGATATCGTCCAGCGCAAGCTGGTACTGGGGCAAGGAGATCCAGTGGTCAATACGGAGGAGGCAGTCGGCGGCGAAGACAGCGGACCGGCAGAGTAACAGGAAGCGAAAGCGGGGGAGAACCGAAAATGAAAAAGATATGCTTAAAAGTCCTGCATGCTATGCTGGCTGCGCTGATCGTACTGGCGGGCATGCTGCCGGAAGGCGCTGCAAGGGCCGCGTCAAGCAGTACTCTTATGCTGACCCTGAAGGTGGGAAGCAAGGAAGCGAAAGCGAATGGACAGGCCCTTGCCATCGCCGCGCCATTTTTGGAGAATGGCAGTGTCATGGTTCCGCTCGGAGTGTTCAAAAAAGCGTTCAACAGCGGGGTCATGCTGGGAAGCAGCGACGTTGTCAAAGTGACCTACGGCCCTCATACAGGCGCAATGACCATTGGCAGCACATCCGCCTGGAAGGACGGTCAGAAAGTGAAGCTGGCTGCTCCCCCGCGAATGGTGAACGGGGTGCTTATGGCGCCGCTGCGCTTTGTAGCCGGGGTCATCGGGGCGAAGGTTTCAGCCGGCAGCGGCGGAAGCGTCGTGGTAACGGTGCCTGCTGCGGAACCGGGGGATGGAAGCCTGCCTGAGAGCGGGATCGACAGCGAGGCGGGCAAGACTAAGGTCGGCAACAGCTATTATAAGTGGAGCATGAATTATCCGGCCGGTCTCATTATCGGCAACAGCGGCGGAGAAGAGAGCGTGGCCACCTTCGAGAGTGCGGACAACGCGTACTACCTGGAGGTGCATGTGTCGCCGCAGGAAGCTGCCGCAGACGCGGACGAACTGCTGGAACAACTGGTACGCGGCGCTGAAGAGAGCGGCGAAATCGTACTGGACCGGGAAGCTGTTCCGCAGGCGTCCACCCCTTATGCCCGCATAGTCAGCAAAGATTCTTCCGGGGCGATGTGGGAGGGCCGGCAGTATTATGCGAATGGGCGATTATATGAGCTGTATTTAACGGCTGACCATGCGGTGAACTATAAAGATTTTGCCAAGTACGCTGGGCTGCTGGGATCGTTTCGTCCTTCCTTTGACAACAAGGATGGATCCATTCGGGATCTGTCGGCCGTTCGGGACGGTCTGCGGACCGCAGGAAGCGACGATTACGGCATTTCTCTGCAGATTCCCGCCGGATGGAGCGCAGACAATCAGCATCTCGCCTATGAGAGCAAAAAAGGCAGCTATTTGAAGCTGAACATTACCTCGGCACAGGCGGCTTCATCCCTAGACAGTTGGGAAGAGGAGCTGAGATTGAAAGATGCGGATTTGTTTGTGCCAGGGGCTTACAGTGAGCAGGGGATTACGGCAGTGGAGGTTTCCGGCATTCCGGCGCGGGTCCGGGAAGTCCGGTACAATTATGGCAGCGGTTGGATCACGGAGTATCAGGTACTGCTGCTGAGGAGCGGTTACCGCTACTACGCGGAGTATGCCGTTCCTGATGGGCAGGACGAGGATAAGGCGAAATTTAGGGATGTGCTGGCTTCGCTGAAGATTGATTTTGACACGATAAAAGAGAACTTCGGCCGAATGGAGCAGAATGACTATCCCGCGCTGAAAAATAAAACCGCCGTCAAAATATCCAAAACCTACGGCTACACCATCCACATGCCGCGGCTGTGGACGCCTTCCGAAGGGGCATTCGAGCTGCAGAACGTCGAGTACCGATTCACCGGCGGCCGGTTCCAGATCGCTTTGCTTCCGGGAGGGTCCTTTGACTATACGGTAAACCAGCTTAAAGAGTACTACCGGAACACGAGCGACGATCCAAAAGGCCCGGTCGTCGAAAGCGTACGGGATACGATATTCGCCGGAGTACCGGCTGTGGAAATGACCGTGCGGCAAAATAAAAGCAGCATCCCCTCCCACATTCGGGCCATCGTCTTCAGCCACGCTGATGTTGTCTTTACCCTTACGGCCACGCTGGGCGATGCGAACGCAACAGAAGCGCAGCAGGAGGTGCTGGAACGGACGCTCCAGTCGTTCCGGTTTACGGATGAGGGTGAGTAGGAACAGGGGGCGGATTGATCCATGGCCTAGACAGCAAGAACCTCCAAACCGCGATCGAGGCGGAATGGAGGTTCTTTTTTCACTGATCTGCACTCATGCGTTGTATACGAAATTGAGATTCGCGTCTTTTAACAGCGGCGCTTTCTCGTCCTTGGCTGACAGCACGGGCACAACATCAATAGGCCACTCAATGCCGATGTCCGGGTCATTCCACAGGATGCCTCCGTCACATTCGGGTGCATATAATTCGTCGCATTTATACTGGACCTCTACGTCCTCGGTCAGCGTCATGAAGCCGTGGGCGAAACCTTTAGGGATAAGCAGCTGCTTCTTGTTGTCCGCGCTCAGCTCGATACCGAACCATTTGCCGTAGCTGGGGCTCCCCTTCCGGATGTCTACGGCCACATCAAAGATACTGCCGCGTGTACAGCGGACGAGCTTCGTCTGCGCTTTGGGGTTCAACTGGTAGTGGAGCCCGCGCAGCGTCCCTTTAACCGCCGAGTAGGACTGATTATCCTGTACAAAGTTCAGGTCGATCCCCTGTTCCAGAAATTTGGCCTGACTGTAGGTTTCCATGAACCAGCCGCGATGGTCGCCGAATACCGTGGGTTCTACGATTAGAACGCCTTCCAGATTCGTTTGTGTAAATTTCATCGATTCCACTCTTTCCGCATTAATATTTGATTCTACCGTTAGCCACTTTGATCAAATACTGTCCGTAGCCGGTTTTGCTAAGCTTCTCGCCGCAGGCCAGCAGTTGTTCCTCAGTAATCCATCCGTTAATATATGCGATTTCCTCCGGTGCGGCGATTTTGATGCCTTGATGGTCCTCGATCGTTCTGACAAAATTGGTTGCGTCTACCAGACTCTGGTGAGTGCCGGTATCCAGCCACGTAAAGCCGCGTCCCAGCAGCTCCACATCCAGCTCGCCAAGTCTCAGATATTCCTCGTTAACCGAAGTGATTTCCAGTTCGCCCCGGGGCGAAGGCTTTACGTTCTTCGCGATATCCACGACCCGATTGTCGTAAAAATACAGCCCCGTAACCGCATAGTTCGACTTGGGCTGTGCAGGTTTTTCTTCGATGGAGAGGACTTTGCCGTCCCCATTAAACTCCACAACGCCAAAACGTTCCGGATCGGGAACGTGATAACCGAATACCGTAGCGCCCTGCGGTTTGTCCGAAGCGCGTTTAAGCATTTGACGCATGCCGGCCCCATAGTAAATATTGTCTCCGAGAACCATAGCAACCGAATCGCTGCCGATAAAATCTTCGCCCAGGATAAAGGCTTGAGCCAGTCCATCGGGACTCGGCTGAACTTTGTATTGCAGCGAAATGCCGAACTGGGAACCGTCTCCCAGCAGACTCTCAAATCTCGGGGTGTCCTCGGGAGTGGAAATAATCAAAATGTCCTTGATTCCCGCCAGCATTAAAGTAGATAAAGGATAATAAATCATCGGTTTGTCGTAGACCGGCAGCAGCTGCTTGCTTGTAACCATAGTCAAAGGATATAAGCGCGTGCCGCTGCCGCCTGCTAGGATAATGCCTTTCATTTTCTGAGTCAGCTCTCCCTGCTATATGTAATTAAATCATTTTTGGCTATGTATATTTTACGCTTAACGTTTGATTGATGTCTATTTCTCTTTAACATTTTCGCAAGAAATCGATTCCAATTCTATCTAATTCGTTTCAAGTTTTATGGAAATGTAGAGATTACTAGAGAGAGTCTTGTAGCGGGAGAGTGTGATATTTGATACAATAGATAAGTTAACCGGGCATCAATCTATTTCAATTTCTTTGGAGGCCGGAGCATAGAGGTATAACACTTTAATAGACCCGTCCCTGGCGGACGGTTTGGGAGGATATAGATGAAAGAGCGTGATATACGCAGGGAAGACGTGGAGCTGCTCGCACCGGCGGGCGACTGGGACTGCATGCGCGCGGCGGTGGCGAATGGGGCGGACGCTGTCTATTTCGGCGTGGAGAAATTTAATGCCCGGGCAAGAGCGAATAACTTTCAGATGGACGAACTGCCGGAAATTATGGCCTTTTTGCACAGCTATGGGGTAAAAGGGTTTCTGACGTTCAATATTCTGGTGTTCGAGAACGAACTGCCGGATGCAAAAGAATTGATCGACGCTTGCATAGATGCCGGTGTGGATGCGGTCATTGTGCAGGATCTCGGGCTGGTGAAGCTGATCCGCGAAATTTCGCCGGATTTTCCGATTCACGGCTCGACGCAGATGACGATTACTTCGCCGGAGGCGGTGGAGTTCACTAAGCCGTTCGAACTGGAGCGCGTAGTGCTTGGACGGGAAAATAATCTGAAGCAGATCCGTACGATTGGCGATCAAGCGCGTCTGCCGATGGAGGTGTTCGTGCATGGCGCGCTGTGCGTCTCCTATTCAGGGCAATGCCTGACCTCGGAGATGTGGGGCGGGCGCTCCGCCAACCGGGGCGAATGCGCGCAGGCCTGCCGTTTGCCGTACGACCTCGTCGTGGATGGTGAGGTGAAGCCGATGGGGGACGTTTCCTATCTGCTGTCGCCAAAGGATTTGGCGGCTATCGACCTTGTGCCGGAGCTCATCCAGGCGGGCGTAACGTCCTTCAAAATTGAAGGGCGCATGAAAAGCCCCGAATACGTGGCGAATGTCGTGGGCAAATACAGCAAGGCGATCGACCGCTATTTTAGCGGAAGATGGGCTGCTCCATCCAAGGAGGAAATGCGGGAGCTGCAGCAGAGCTTCTCACGCGGGTTCACGCACGGCTTCCTGGAAGGGACGAATAACAAAAAGCTGGTGGACGGCACTTTCCCCAAAAGCCGGGGCGTGTATGTTGGGACCGTGGAGCAAATTTTGCGTGACGGCGTTGTTTGCCGGATTGAAGCGCCGATTAAACGCGGCGACGGGATTGTGTTCGATGCGGGCGATCCGACGAAAAAAGAAGAAGGTGGGCGCATCTACGATCTGCGCCGCAAAGGCGTAAAGCTGGAAGGCGAAGCGCAGGAAGGCTGGATTGTCGACATTATCCCCGGACGCAGCGATATTAATCTGGGGCGTCTGCATGTCGGCGACCGCATCTGGAAGACGAATGATCCGGCGCTGGATAAAACGCTGCGCCAGACGTTTGAGACGGAGAAGCCGTACCGGGTGTTCCCGGTGCATGTAAAGGCCGCAGGCCGTGCTGGCGAGCCGCTCGCCACGTGGTGGACCGACGTGCAAAAGGGCGTCACCGTCCGCGTCGACTCCGAGCTTGTGCTGGAGACGGCGAACAAGCGCCCGATGGACGCGGCGCTGCTGGAAGAGCAGTTCGGACGCCTCGGCGGGACCGTCTTCCAGCTTGAGCGTCTGGACGCCGAACTGGAAGGCGGCGTCATCGTGCCGATGCGCGAGCTGAACAGCATCCGCCGCCGTGCGGTGGAGCTGCTCGCTGGCGAGCGCCCGAAGCCGCCCGTATACGTGAAACGGGCGGTAGAGGTGTACGGCGACGCCGCTGCGCGCGGCGCCGGAAGCGCCGTCCCGGCACGGCTGGACGGCGCGGGACCGGTCGCCCCGCTCGGAGCGGGCGACCCCTTCACAGGCGGCGGTGCTGCGCAGCTCACCGCGCTGTGCCGCAGCCTGCCGCAGGTGCAGGCTGCATTAAAGGCCGGCGTAAGGTTCATCTACGCCGACTTCGAATTCATCAAGCAGTTCCCGGCAGCGGTGGAAGCCGTTCGGGCGGCCGGCGCGAGAATCGCGCTGGCGACGCCGCGCATCCATATGCCGGGCGAGAACGGCTACCATGCGAACATCCTGCGCCTCCAGCCGGATGCGGTGCTGGTGCGCAATACCGGCGCGCTGTATTATTATCTGCGCCGCCGCCGGGAAGAGCCGGATGCCGCGCATCCGCTGCTCATCGGCGACTTCTCGCTGAATCTCGCCAATCACAAAGCGGTCGATCTGTTCCTTGAAGCGGGCTGCGACCTGGTCACGCCGTCGTATGACCTGAATATCCAGCAGATGGTCGATCTGCTGCGGCGCAGCCGTACCTCGCAGATGGAAGTGGTCATTCACCAGCATCTGCCGATGTATCATACGGAGCACTGCGTATACTGTACGTTCCTAAGCGAAGGAACCGACTTTACGAACTGCGGCCGTCCTTGCGAGAGTCAGCGGGCTTCCCTGCAGGACCGGATCGGCATGATCCATCCCGTCCGGGTGGATGAAGGCTGCCGCAATACCGTCTACAACGCGATTGAGCAGTCCGGCGCGGAATATCTGAACAACTTCCGCGAGCTCGGCGTATCGTCTTTCCGCGTGGAGTTTCTGGAGGAGACCCCCGAACAGGTAGCCGAGGTCATTGATTTGTACAGCAAGGCGTTGCGCGGCGAAATCTCCGGAACCCAGGTCTGGAAGACGCTCAAAGCGACCAACCAGCTCGGCGTTACCCGGGGTCAGCTGGTTAAATAATCATTACTCGCGAGTAGAGAGACAAACATTCGAAATTTGATGTGGTTGCATTCTTCGGGAATCCCGGATTTTCTTCTTTAAGCAAGCAGCTTCCGCCGTTCGGCGGAAGCTTTTTTGATTGGATTGCTGGGTAAATATAGATTTTTCTACCGCTTGCAGTTCCATTACGGGAAGGCAAGCTCCATCGTAATAAAGAGATAGCTGCGTATTGTGAATTTTCCAAAAGTGAACGTACATTGACGAAAGTGCGGAGATCATATAGTTTTCTATTCATTTTACATAAATCCCCATGAAAAATATGCCTGTTTAACCCTATTTTTTACTTATATGGTATACTATTTTCATAGGGGAAGGGATGATAATGTGTTTAGGAAAATTCTGATGACATTACTCGTACTTACAGGTTGTCTTAACACTAACGTAAAGGCAGAGGTTGTAATAGTCCCTATGAAGGTGATGTACAGCGCATGGCAGGGTGTAGCTTCAAACGGAAAATATATATATATTACTTCGGATAGAGACAAGAATTTCAGATTATCAAACACTATTTCTATTTATACGAATCATGGAGAGTTTATTAAGTCGATACCCAATGCATACACCAAAACAGATTCTAGTGGAAAATTCATGTCATTTGGTGATTGTACCTTTATAAATGGCTTTTTATATGTTACCGCGTACAATTTTAATAGCGGGGCAAAGAGGACAATAAGCAAAATAGTAAAATATAAACTTCCCGACATAAAAATGGTAAAGGAATATAAGATAGGAGAGGGAACTGCTGAGTCGGTCGTACAAAACGGCGGGTTTTATTGGGTTGTTTACCATGATAGAAACTATATAGCGGAGTTTGACTCTAAGTTTAATTTAATTCATAGATTTCCACTCTCACAACATTTTGGAAAAGAGGGAGGATATCAAGGTATAATTTTTATTGGAAATGATCTCCTTGTGAATTTGCATGGCTCTAATAAATACAATGAAGAATATGCCCAAGGTCTAGATCACTATAGATTTAATGGATATAAATTTGATTTTATTGAACGAATAAAACCACCCGCCTATGGAACAGGACAAGGTATTGAATTCTTTGGTGGAAAATATTATTGGACTGACCGGCCCGGAAACAGCATCGTCATCACGGATAAATTGAAATAGACGCAACTTATAAAGTGTTATAACGACTTTAAATTTCAACTGCTCTACGTTATTTTAACAGTAAATTATTTATTCTTCGTTCACTGTCCCATTCCCGAAGTTATCTGACAATACCCGTTTGAAACTGATATAATAAGATAAGAGCTGCATTTATTATCCAGGGCGAATATGTGACTATATATCATACTTTTAACAAAGGAGCCGTGTCATGACGAAAATCCGCAAAGCTATTATTCCCGCTGCCGGCCTCGGAACCCGCTTTCTGCCCGCTACCAAGGCGATGCCGAAGGAAATGCTGCCGATTGTGGACAAGCCGACCATCCAATACATCGTGGAAGAGGCGGTTGCCTCAGGCATTGAAGATATTATTATCGTAACAGGTAAGGGAAAAAGAGCGATCGAGGATCACTTCGACAATTCATTCGAGCTGGAATTCAATCTGGCCGAGAAGCAGAAATGGGATCTGCTAAATTCTGTTCGTAAATCGTCTGAAATGGCCGACATTCACTATATCCGGCAAAAAGAGCCCAAGGGTCTCGGACACGCTATCTGGTGCGCACGCAAATTTATCGGCAACGAGCCGTTCGCCGTTCTGCTCGGCGACGATATCGTTGAGTCGGACAAACCCTGCCTGAAGCAAATGATCGAGGTCTATGACCAATATAAATCCTCCATCGTTGGCGTGCAGCCTGTGCCATGGGAAGAGGTTTCCCGTTACGGCGTCGTCGACGGCACAGAGCTTGCAGATCGTGTGTATAAGGCCAACCGGCTTGTCGAGAAGCCGAAAAAAGAAGAAGCGCCTTCCAATTTGGCTATCCTTGGACGGTATATTTTGACCCCTCGAATCTTTGATATGCTGGGAGAGCAGCAGGCAGGAGTAGGCGGCGAAATTCAACTGACGGACGCCATTGCCCGCCTCAGCGAGGTAGAACGCATTCTGGCCTTCCACTTCGAGGGGGATCGGCATGACGTGGGTGAGAAGATGGGCTTTATTCAAACCACGATTCATTACGCCATGCAGCGTGAAGAGCTGAAGGATGATTTGCTCACTTATCTCAAAAGCCTGATCGAAAGCGAAACGCAAAAGACCGTTTCGAAATAATATTTGATATTTATAATGGCGGTGTGCGTTTGCGCACTCTCACTACAGCACAGACATGGCAGTCCGGGAAATGGCCCGGAACTGCCATTTTAGCTTTATATCCTGGCTTTTATATACCTTATTGAGTAGGAGTGGGGAGCTTTGACCAGAAGTATCATGTCACCGGCCAAGTACATTCAAGGCAGGGGAGAAATCCGTCGTCTTCATCGTTATTGTGCCGAGCTGGAGGGGAAGAAGGCTTATATCGTTGCCGATGCTTTTGTCCTCGCGAATTATGAGAAGGAGATTTCAGAAGGCTTTAAGGATGGAGATGTTTTTTATGTTCTGCACCCGTTCGCGGGAGAATGCAGCCTGAAGGAAGTGCTGCGAATCGTCGAAGCGGTTAAGGAATCAGAAGCGGACGTTATTATAGGGATTGGCGGCGGCAAGACACTGGACGTGGCCAAAGCCGTCGGCTTCTACAGCCGCCTGCCGCTGATTGTGGCGCCGACCGTCGCCTCGACCGATGCGCCCTGCAGCGCCTTATCCGTGCTGTATACCGAAGATGGCCGATTGGACGAGTATCTGCCGCTGCGCAGCAATCCCGAAAGGGTTGTTGTAGATACAGAAATTGTATCCAAAGCGCCTGTCCGCCTGCTGGTCGCCGGAATGGGTGACGCGCTGTCAACCTTCTATGAGGCTCGGGCCTGCTGGCGAGCCGCCAAATCTGGAGGCCGGGATACAAGCGCCATCGCCGCCTACGCGCTTGCGCGGGCTTGCCGGGACACGCTGCTGGCTGACGGAGCACAGGCCAAGCAGGACACAGAGAACGGCATACTCTCCGAAGCGGTAGAGAATATCATAGAAGCCAACATTTACCTCAGCGGCATCGGCTTCGAGAGCGGCGGACTTGCCGCCGCCCATGCGATTCATAACGGGCTCACACTGCTTGAAGAAACGCGCCCCGCCATGCATGGGGAAAAGGTCGCTTTCGCCACCATTGTTCAGCTTGTGCTGGAGAACGCGCCTATACATGAGATTGAGGAGACTATAACCTTCTGTCTCCGTACAGGGCTGCCCACGACCCTGAAGGAACTTCATCTCTCTGCCGAGAAGCCGGACAGGCTCTGGATTGCGGCGGAGGCAAGCTGCGCCCCCGATTCGCCTATGGCCAACATGCCGTTTTCAGTAACCCCTGAAAGTGTACTGGAAGCCATGCTAAAGGCGGATCAATTGGGGAGACAACTCCCGCCTAAGTCCTGAAGAAGGTTTTATGGTTTTCGAAAATAGCAAAATATCAAAACCCGGGTGCCGTCAATAATGGACGGCACCCGGGTTTTTCTTGGCATATACAAAATTTATAAGCGGCGGTTAAGGTAAGAGCTGCATCGCCGCAATCTCATCAATCTTAGCCGCTTCTCCGGGATCGGCTGCAATAAGCTTGTTATATACCTCTTGATCCTGGGCGCTGTTCAGTTTCTTCAATGCGGCCAAATACCAGCGGGCGATTTCACGGTTTGTTGCGTCTGAGTAATCTTCGCTCAGTCCGCCTTTCAGTGTGTTCACCGCCGTCTGTACATCGCCGGAGAGAAATTGCATTTTTCCCGCATTCAACTTAGTGGCAGGAGGAAGAGCGTTCGATTTGCCGTTCAGATCCACCGTTACCTGGTCGTAGGCTTGGAGCCCAATATTAAAGTTGACCTTCATATTAGCGGCATCCTGTTGGTTAAATGCCGCCTGTCCCAAGTCATAAGATCGGGAGATCAAAGCGTCATACCACTCTGTATCCCATAGATCGGTGCTGGCTGCCAGATCGGCGTAATTGCCGACGAGGCCCGATTTAAGAATTGCGGCAGCAGCCTCGGTATCACCAGTAATCTGCTTTATTTTCCCGACGTTCAGTGCAATCAGCGGCGTGATTTCAAACGGCCGTCCCTGCATTTGACCGGCAGGCAGTGTTTTCAGGTAGGCAATTCCCGCAATTACATGATCGTAGGCCGCTAGCACGGTCTTGATGTATTCCTGCTCATGGGCGCTGTCCTTTTGAACATGAGCCTGCTGACCCAAAGCAGCAGAGCGTGCGATAAAGCCTTCGTACCAATCAATATCCCACTTATATTTATCCGCATTGTCACGGTATACCGCATAAGCTTCATCGGGTTTTCCTTGCAAATCATATAAAGCAATCAGTTGCTTCAGCATCAGCTTATTGTTCGGCTCATCCTTCAGCCCTCGGGTCAGCACGGCGAGTGACTCGGCTGCGAACTGTTCGTTCTTGTTCTGGCTGTAGACCTGGTTGTCCATCGAAGCGAGAATAATAACGGACTCCGGATGGCTCGGACGGTTTTTAAGCGCCTTGATCAGCGGTGCCTTGATTTCTTCGTAAGACTGACTTCTTTGTACGATCGCTTGGGCATCCGCAGCGGCATTGGCGGAACCGATATCGCGGAGGGACACGAAGAGCACCGCGAAAGCTCCCACACAGGCCAAGGCCAAATAGCCAAAACGTAGCCCCGAAGAGTTCCATTTGACTGCGAGCGGTTTAGCATCCATAGCAGCGGCCATACCCGCAAGCCCAATGAATACAAGCAGGCCCATAAACGCGTAGCTCATATTGAAGTCAAGAACACTGTGAAGCAGAATCGAGAGAGCGATGATAAGGAAGAAAAAACCGTTCTCGTAATCGTCCCTTTCCCTTTGCTTCATATAGCCTCTGATATATTTGTAGAACACAAACAGGATAAAGCCCATAAATACGATGAAGCCAAGAATGCCGACCTCAATCAAGTACTGCAGGAAGAAGTTATGCGCCTGCCGGCTTGTATACGGGTTGTTCTGGTACTTCTCATAGAGAGCGGCCCAACCGCCACCGCCGGCGCCGAGAACCGGATAATCCTTAGCCACCTTGAGTGCATCCTTGTAAAAGGTGAAGCGTTCCAGTACGCTGTGCTGCTGGAAGTTAATATTCTCCAGACGGGTTTCAATATTGTCCGGCAAAATGCTGCGCGCACTCGTGCCGATCAGCAGGAAAGCGACTAACGCTACCAGCACCGTTGCGCCGATTGGAAGCCAAAGATTCGTAAATCTGCGGCTTGACCAGCCCTCCAGTTGCGTTTCCAGCCATGGAGCGGCAAAACGCTGTACCACCCAGCACAGAGCCGCCGTCATAGCTGAAGCTATCAACAGGTACGCCCAGCCTTTAACGGCCGCTGACGCATCGGGAACCAGGCTAAGACGCTGACCGATCATAGTGACCTGATTCGTAACCGCCACCGAGGCAATGCCCGCGATAATGAGATGAATAATCCACAATATTTGCCGCGCCGGTTTTTGGAACAGAAGAAGAAGCACGAATACCACAGGCAGCATGACAAGCCCGCCCCGCGAGAGCGTCAGCAGCAGCGATACAATAATCGGTACGAGCATGAATCCGTTGATCAGCGTACCGTATCCTTTTTTCGAGCGAATCAGCGCAAATATCGCCACAAACAAGAACGCCATCAGAAAGGCGGCATATGTATTGGCATACTGAAAAATCGAAGTCAGACGCAGACCGTTGGAGTCGGTCATCACCGCGTCCAGATATTTGCCTCCTCTAACCGTATTCGAGAACCAGCCGACCAGCCCTCCGGCAACATTCCAAGCGCCAAGCCAGTTCAGCAGGCCGAACCAGACTATCAGATAAGCCACTGTCAATACGGCGGTTTGTATGATAACATTAACTTGTTTTTGTCGAAGGAGGTAGAGACTTACAATGAACAACGCGGTGTACATGCTCTGAATCAGCAGCAAATTCATCGCCATATAATGCGAAGCGGCGACAAAGAGCGACAGGAAGTACGTCAGAGGAAGCAGCAGCACGGCTACAGCCAGCAGATCCCGCTGGTCCTCTAATTTAAACCTTTTGTAATAGAGGCCGACCCATAAGATGAGCATCAGACAACCTAGCAGAGCCGCAACATAGATCGGTTTCTCATAATCCGTCTGCTGCCCGTTAAATAATCCCACTTGAAACGGGGCCCAAAATAAAAATAAAATAAAACCAATCACCAACACCCACAGCGAGTCGGGTAATTTTTCGGCATTTCTCGACTGAGCAGCTTTTTTACCGTATACTGGATTAGCCAACTTTTTAATCTCCTTTTCAATATATTACTCAAAATATTTTAACACAGTATTAGTTGTACGTCTCTTTTAGCAAAGATTGGCGTTTGGCTGTTTGGCATAAAAAACCGTTCGAAATTACAAAATGAGGGTTGGAAGAATTCATGTTGAAAAGTTCGCTGCAATCATTCAAAAAGCAACAAAAGTTTATTATTCAGTTGTCTAAAGATGACTTTAGAAGAAAATATGCCGGTTCATACTTAGGGATTGCTTGGGCATTTATTCAGCCAACGATCAGCCTATTGATATTTTGGTTTGTGTTTCAGGTAGGCTTGAAAAGCCAAGCTGTTAATGATGTCCCCTTTATCCTGTGGTTATCGGCCGCTATGATTCCATGGAATTTTTTTGCCGATGCTTTGCAATCAGCAACCAATGCTATCACTGAGACAAGCTTTTTAGTTAAAAAGGTTGTCTTCAAAGTTCAAATTTTACCTCTAGTAAAAATATATACATCTTTGTCGATCCATTTGTTCTTTATCGTTTTTTTGTTTGTCCTCTTTTCTGTTTACGGTTATTACCCTGACCTCTACTATATTCAAATTCCGTACTACATTTTTTGCATGTTTATTTTACTCTTAGGTCTTTCTTGGATAACCTCAGCTTTGGTCGTGTTTTTAAAAGACGTAGGACAAGTCATTTCTATGATATTGCAGTTTGGGTTTTGGTTAACTCCTATTTTTTATTCTTATCAAACGCTTCCTGTAAAGTACGACTTTCTGATAAAGCTCAATCCTTTGTACTATATAACTGAAGGCTACAGAGGGATTTTCATCTACAAATTTTGGTTCTGGGAAAGACCTGATCTTACCTTATACTATTGGATCGTTTCGTTGTCCGTTCTTATAGTGGGCTATCTATTGTTCAGGAGACTTCGGCCACACTTCGCGGATGTTTTATAAAATTAGGAGGAACACATATGGATAGTACACATTATTCATCTAATAGCAAACCTGCTTTTGATGAAAGTGATGTTGTTATAGAAATTAAATCCGTCTCCAAAATATACAAGCTTTACGATACAAATGCAGACCGCCTGAAAGAGGCGATTATACCCTCAAAAAAGAAGCGGCATAAGGAGTTTTACGCATTAAATAACCTCTCTTTAAATATTCACAAAGGAGAATGTATTGGATTTTTAGGCAAAAATGGCGCGGGCAAATCCACTGCTTTGAAAATAATTACCGGTGTGCTTAAGCCCTCCAGCGGAGCGGTTACGGTGAAAGGGAAAATAGCCGCTCTTTTGGAACTGGGAGCGGGATTTAATCCTGAATTAACGGGATTGGATAACATTTTTTTTAATGGAAATATAATGGGTTTCTCAAGACAAGAAATGATGGAGCGTCTAGATTCCATTCTGGAATTTGCAGATATTGACGATTTTATTAATCAGCCTGTCAAAACATATTCTAGCGGAATGTTCGCCCGTTTAGCGTTCGCTGTTGCCATCAATGTGGAGCCGGATATTTTAATTATAGACGAAGCCTTGTCTGTAGGAGATGTGGCTTTTCAAACGAAATGTTTCCGACGAATCAACGAATTTAAGGAGCAGGGGAAGACCATTATTTTTGTAACCCATTCTATGGATACGATTCTTAAATACTGCAACCGTGCGGTGGTTATCCACAACGGGGAGAACATCGCGGAAGGATCAGCCAAAGAAATGGTTGATGTATACAAGAAGATCTTGGTCAATTTATACGATATCAGTGAAGAAATGAAAATCAATAAAAATGCCAGTCTATCGGAAATAGGGGAATGGAAAAATTACTTCTCACTGAATAAGACACTGCTGGAATACGGGGACAAAAAGGCTGAAATCGTCGATTTTGGCATATTTGATATGAACGAATGCCCCTCATCCAAAGTTATTAGCGATGAGCCGGTAATCATCAAAATGAAAGTTGTCTTTCATGATCGGATTGATGAACCCATCTTTGCATTCACCATAAAGGATGTAAAAGGTAATGAACTTTGCGGAACAAACACGATGTTTGAAAATATTGTCACCTCAACAAGCAACCCGGGGGAAGTTGTGACAGTCTCATTTACCCAAAGCCTCAAACTACAGAGCGGTTTCTATACGCTTTCCCTAGGATGCACAGGGTTTCAAAACGGAGAGCTGGTAGTATATCATCGTTTGTATGATGTGCTGTCTTTTGAATCCTCAATATTTAAGAATATTGTCGGAGTGTATGATGTTGAATCGCAAATACAACTTTATAAAAGTGAGCAATCGAGGGTTCTGACATGAATGAGAAAATAGGAAACGTTAAATTTAACCTGAAATTTTACTCGGGAAATGATGAATACAGCGACGGCGATATTGAAGATGAGATACTGTCTATTGTAAAACAAGGTGAAGCGGAAATTGAAGAAAGATTGATGAATGATAATCAATGGCCCATACTTTATCACTTGTCTCCATACAGACATAATTTATTGGATTGGTATTCCTTTAAAAAAAACTGTTCAATATTGGAGATTGGCGCAGGGTGTGGTGGGGTAACAGGAGTTTTATGCGAAAAGGCGAAGCAAGTAACCGCGGTAGAACTCTCTAAGAGAAGAGCGGAAATTAATGCTTACCGTAATTTTAATAGGGAAAATCTTGAGATCATTGTGGGGAATTTTGAGGATATGGAATTCGGCGAAAAATTCGACTATATCACATTGATCGGTGTTCTGGAATATGCGGGGAAGTTTACGAAATCACCTGAACCATACAAGAAATTTCTTGAAAATATAAAAAAATTCTTGAAACCCGATGGTGAATTGATCATTGCTATTGAAAATAAGTTCGGACTCAAATATTGGACGGGAAAAAAAGAAGATCACACAGGCATAAGTTACGAAGGAATAGAAGGTTACCTCAACGATAAAGGTGTAAGAACTTTTAGTAAATGTGAAATAAGAAAACTGCTGAGTGAAGTGGGCTTCAAAGAAATAGAGTTTTATTACCCTATGCCGGATTATAAACTTCCCACTCAAATATTTTCGGATAGTTATTTACCTAAGGTTGGCGACCTGGATAAAGATGCTCCTAGTTATGATGCGGAACAGATTATTGCTTTTCAAGAATACTTTGCCTACAACAATCTAATTCAGGATAACCAGTTTGATTATTTCGCCAACTCATTTTTGTTGTTTTGTGAAAATGGGGAGGGATATGCAAAATGAAGGTTATTTACTCCAAATACAATAGAAACAGATTGCCCTCTTTCCAGATCAAAACCATGATTATTGAGGATGCAACAGAGTTATATGTTGAGAAATACGCATTAACCCAGGCTGCCTATCCCCATATCAAAAATATTTACAATAATTATCTTGTGCAGCAAAAGCAATATAGCCATCTCCATTTCGCCAAAGCCATCCAGATCGGACAAAGTGGATTACGGTTTGAATATATTAATGGAACAACTATGGATGCACTGCTTTTTGAGTCCGTTTTATCCAAGAACCCGGTTCTTTTTCTTCAATATATAAAAGAATATATAGATTTCCTAAAGGGATTTAATCCTGAATTCAAGTCTGAATTTCGTCCGTCTCAGGAGTTCAGGAGCATTTTTGGCTGTACTCCGGTATTTGCGAATGTTCACTGCATGCATGAAGCCAATATAGATCTCACATTCGATAATATTATTCGTCACGATTCCAAAAAGGTTATCATCGATTACGAATGGATTTTTAATACTGAGGTTCCGCTCGACTATATTGTTTTTCGAAGCATAAACAGATTCTTTTGGAAGTATGGAGAGTATTTAAATGGTTTCATGGATCTCAAAGATTTATTTAGAGAGCTTCATATTGACTATCTTGAAGAGTATGAAGAAATGGAGCATGGCTTTCAAGCTTATGTTCTGGGTAACCGTCAACATGGGCTCGGTTCACAATATATACGTACTCAGGTTAAAGTAAGTGATCTTCAGCAAGAATTAATTGAGTATAAAAATAAAACTGGAGAACATTCATCTCTATTTGAGAAAGCAAATGAAGAAATTGAAAAGTTAAAGAAAGAGAAGCTTAATGTTAGTACTGAATTTAATGAAGTTAACCGCAAACTGACTCATTATCTGTTTCAATCAGACAAATTAAATAATGAGGTTAAACGGCTGAGTTTGTTAAATGAGGGGCTTCAAGCTGATAAAGATTTGTCTTTAAAGATGATTGAAAAGCAGGAATTAGCGGCAAGAGTAGTTGATGAAAGGATAGAGGCCAAATTATCAAAGATTAACGAGTTGGAAAAGACACTAAGAGGAAGAATATCAAGAAAGATTGCCGGTAAAAAGTATTTGGTGCTTCATCAATTAGCCGTTAAAGAAAATAATGCTCGGATTAACTTCAATAAAGATGAACTCATCCGTTCAAATAATGAAGAAATTATGGAATTGAGAAAAAGGCTGCAAGACCTTGAGAATTATATTGCTGGACTTGAAGATGAAAAAAACTCAATGAAATTGGAACTAAATCATCTACAATTAAGCCAAACGGATATGTTAGATAAGCATCATCTTGTTGTGCTTGAAAATCAACATCTCTCAAAGACCAATCATGAAAGCAATCTCAAATTACAAGAAATAAATGAGGCATTTCAACTTCTTCAAGCGGAACATCACCAGTTGAAATATGATTATAACTTGCTTTCTCAGCAGCTATATCAAGGTCTCAGAGAGGAAGAGAGCATTGACTAAGAAAGTACTTGTATTAAATCCATATTTCCCTACATTAGGCGGCGGGGAGAAACATATGGGTTATTTGTGTAAGTTTATCGAGAATTACTACGAGGATGTGGAAATCGACATATTAGTTCATAACTATAACAATATCGATATTCATTCAAGCAATTATCCGGATATTCATGTCTTATATGATAGATTTGGAATCAAATTAAACAAGACCAAAATTAGAAAGATAGATTTACCTCCCGCATCCTCACTGATTGATCATTATAAAAATAAAAAACGGATTGAAGACCTTTCGAAGGAGTACGATCTTTTTATAAATTTTATGTTCCTCAGCAAGCATGTAGGAAAAGCAAAGAGGAATATTTACAGCTGCATGTTTCCTCCGCAAAAATATAATTTTAATAAATTTCCTAAAAACGTAATTGGAAAAGTACTAGATTCCCAATTTAAACGCAGCTATGATTACTTCGTTACCAATTCAATGTTTACGAACCACTGGCACCAGCATTACTGGAACACTGGAAAGAAGAATAAGCCTGTTTATCCACCTGTATTCTTAAAAGATGAAATGGCTAAGGTGATATTTTCCGAAAAGGAGAAAATTATTTTATCTGTTGGACGTTTTTTTGTGGGTGCACATAATAAAAAACAGGATCAGTTAGTTGATTTTTTCATAAACAATTACCAGAAATTCGAAGGTTGGGAACTGCACTTAATCGGAGCTTTATCCAATAACGCAAACGACATTGATTATGTAAACAGCATTCAAGAAAAGATAAAGGAATATCCGATTCATTTGCATGTGAATATTCCTTTATCCGAGGTAAATCACTTTTACAAGAAGGCAAAAATCTTTTGGCATGCAACAGGTCTGGATGAGGAAAGTGACATGTTTCCGGATAAAATGGAGCACTTTGGAATTACTACCGTTGAGGCTATGAGTAATGGAGTAGTACCGATTGTGATCAACAAAGGTGGCCAAACCGAAATTGTTAATCACGAAAAAGATGGTTATTTGTGGAACACGAGAGAAGAGCTTCTAAGTTATACACTTCAATTGATGAAAGACCCGGAACAGATGTTATCTTTGGCCAATAACGCGATAGAGCGTGCCGAATACTTTTCTGTAGAGAATTATTATAAACATAATGAGGAGATCTTCAATGCCCTGTAAATTCTCGATTGTCTTGCTTAACTATAACGGAAAAAAGTATATAGACAATCTTTTTGAATCCCTAATTAACCTTGATTCTAATGGATTCACTTATGAAATTATCTTCGTCGATAATGATTCGAAGGATGATTCGGTAAACTACCTGGAGCAGAAATATCAAAAGTTGATCCCTTCGCTGAAAATAATCAAGTCGGGGAGAAATTTGGGGTTTGCCGGAGGGAATAACTATGGTGTGAAGTTTGCCGAAGGCGAGTATATTATATTTCTGAATAATGATACAGCCGTTCCTCCAAATTGGCTTAATGAGCTCTCAGCCTTTATTGATCAAAAATCGGATTTCGGAATCATTTCCTCTAAACTGGTGTTCTTTTATGATTTTATAAAATTGAATATCCGGACGCAGGATAAAGTAATCCTCTCAACCAACATAACCATTAACGGGGAAGCATACCGGATCGATCCTAAATTCACAAAAAACGTATTATATGGGGAAAAAGAAATCACTTGTTTTGGTCATACTACTATTTATATTCCGCTCCTTCAAGGACTGGAAACGAGTTACACTATAGAATTTGATCATGTAAAAATCCATGATGAACAGACAGATTGCTGGGTGCTCAATGAGCAAGAAATATCTATGGACAAAACCATTACACTTGATCAAGATTACATTTCCTCTAACAGACTTACTTTAATACAAAACGCCGGATCAGGAATCAATGAAAAATTTGATGGTTATGATATCGGATTTTGTGAAATTGATCAGGGACAATATAATAGAAGCGTTGAGCTGGATTCCTGCTGCGGTGCAGCTATGCTAATCAGAAAAGAAACGTTCGATAAAGTAGGCGGGTTCGACCAGCGTTTTTTTATGTATTACGAAGATACGGACCTTTCTTATCGAGTGAAAAGACAAGGACTAAAGCTTTACCTGTGTCCGACTGCCATTATCAGACATATTCATACCGGCAGCAGTCAGGAATGGTCTCCGTTTTTTGTTTATCAAATCTATCGTAATAAACTACTTTTTATATTTAAAAACTTCCCATTTGCAACTTTTATTAAGCAATTTATCAAATATTTACTGCATGTTGTGAAAGAAGTATTCACTACGAGACAAAAAGTTTCGTTAAAAAAGTCAAAAGTAAAAGCAATATTCGGATTTCTAAGATTATCTCCATACTATATTGGCGCATTTAAATCTAAACGAGGTGTGAAATGAAAATTATCTTATTATCGGGAGGGTCGGGTACTAGATTATGGCCGCTTTCTAATGACGCACGTTCTAAACAATTTCTTAAAATTTTGAAAAGTGATGTTTCCGAATATGAATCGATGCTTCAAAGGGTTTGGAGACAACTCGGTGATGTTGGACTGAAGGATTCTGCATTTATAACTACCAGTAAATCACAGGTTGAGATGATACAATCGCAGATTGACGATTGCCCACCTTTGATCATAGAACCCGAGAGAAAAGATACCTTCCCGGCAATCGCCCTATCAGTATCTTATTTGCTTACACGAACTGCAGCGGAGAAAGATGAAGTGGTCATTGTTTTACCTGTAGACTCGTATGTTGAGACGGATTTTTTTAGACAGATTTTAATATTAGAGCAGAAGATGCATAGTCAAAAAGTGAATATTGCATTATTGGGTGCTAAACCTACTTCTCCAGCTGAAAAATATGGATACATAATACCGAAGCAATCCACTTTGGATCAACCTTTGGTCGAGGTTGATCATTTTGTCGAAAAACCTGCGAAAGAAGTAGCCGTAGAACTGATTAATAAGAAGGCTCTATGGAATTGCGGAGTGTTTGCGTTTAAGCTTAATTATTTGGAAAAGATAATGGAAGAACGGAAGATTACCAGGGATTTTGATCAATTACTAATAGAGTATAAAAATTTAACAAAAATCAGCTTTGATTTTGAAGTGTTGGAGAAAGAGCAGACCCTTTACATGATCCCTTACAAAGGTGATTGGAAAGACCTGGGGACGTGGGACGCACTTGTAGAGGAAATGGATTCGAATGTGTTGGGTAAAGGTATTCTATCCGATTGTTCGAATGTTAATTTGGTGAATGAATTAGACCTCCCTATAGTCATGATGGGGGTGAAAAACACTATTGTTGCGGCTAGTCCTGATGGGATATTAGTTTCTGATATTTCCATGACACCCAATTTGAAAGATGCATTGAAATCGATTAACTCAAGACCTATGTATGAAGAGCGTCGATGGGGCTGGTTTCGAATTCTGGAATATACTATCAATAATGAGAATGAGGAAGTACTCACGAAGAGAATCTGCATAAAGAAAGAAAAATACCTGAGCTATCAGGAACATTCTAAAAGAAGTGAAACCTGGAATATCATAGGCGGCCAAGGTGAACTGATTTTGGATAATCAACTTTTTCACATTAAATCGGGAGATGTATTTAAGATTATGCCTGGACAAAAGCACAGCATAAAAGCTGATGAGGATCTGGAAATTATTGAAATCCAGCAGGGTGAATTAATAGATGAAGATATTTATAGATATGCATTGACTTGGGATGAGATTAAGAGAAAGGCTAGTGTTTTCATTCAGAAATAGAGCGGTCAACTTCTAGGCTAGTGATCTCAAACACCCTAAAGATTCGTGTTGGAAAGGAGTTATTAGGGTGAATATACCTCGAGTTCTAGTATTACTATCAACTTATAACGGAGAACAGTATATCAGGGAATTACTTAATAGCGTTTTAGCTCAGCATAAGGTGGATGTGACTGTTCTAATACGAGATGACGGATCAACTGATCAGACATGGGAAATACTTGAATATTTCAAGTCGAAAAATAAGAATATTCTTCTTTATAGAGGTGACAATCTAGGCGCTAAGGAGAGTTTTTTCAATTTAATCCATCATGTATATGATAAAAATTTGATCCAAGAATATGATTATTTTTCATTTTGTGACCAAGATGATATTTGGATGCCTATGAAGCTGATGCGTGCTCTATCCCTTTTAAAAAGTGGGCCAGACAAAAATAAACCTTTAATGTTTTGCTCTACTACGAAAATGGTAGATGAAACTCTAAAAAAAATAACGATATGGCCTCCTTATCCAAAAAAGTCAACGATAGTATATAATGCATTAGTTGAGAATATTGCGGTAGGATGTACAACGGTTATCAATCGTGAAGCGTTTGAACTTGTTGTGCAAAATTTTCCTGATAATTCTAAACAAATTATCATGCACGACTGGTGGCTGTATTTATGCGTATCTGCATTCGGTAACGTTATTTTCGATAAAGAACCTAATATCCTATATCGGCAGCATAGTCATAATGTTACAGGAGGACAAAAAGACAGTCCTGTGAAAAAAATGCTGAAGAGATTCTATCGTTTTATTAAAAAAGAGAATTATTATATAAGAAGAAATCAGGCAGTCGAGTTCTATAAGTGTTTTTATTCCTTGTTAAACTCGGAGGATAGGAAAGCTATTGAGTGTTTTTTGAATACTTTAAATAAAAACTTGCCTCATAGAGTTCTTTATATTTATAGCTCCCCCTTTTTCAGACAAACCAAGATTGATAATGAAATTTTTAAATTAACCTACATTTTTGGTAAGGTTTAATTACTGAGAGGGCTATCGAAATTATAGTGATTCTTCAAACAACATTTAATCGGTCTAAAGCAAATAATTAGGGTATAATACTAGTGGAAAACATTAAAAGGGGCAGTAGCATGATCTACAATGATTTTAGTTTATCTATCGTTGTACCTATGTACAATGAAGGAGATAATGTAACGGTTTTTTATGACAAAATAACCGATGTGCTTCAAAGTAATGGATATAATTATGAGATTATATGCGTAAATGATGGAAGTAAAGATGACACAATGGAAAGACTGCGAATTCTTGCAACAAGAGATAGAAGAGTCAAAGTTATAAACCTTTCTAGGAACTTTGGCAAGGAGATAGCGATGTCTGCTGGTTTAAAGTATTCTAAATCAGATATCGTAATTCCAATTGATGCTGACCTTCAGGATCCCCCTGAAGTGATTCCAACTCTTATAGAAAAGTGGAAAGAAGGTTATGATGTAGTCTATGCTACTCGTCTGAAAAGAGAAGGAGAAACATGGCTGAAAAAAATAACCGCTCATTCATTTTATAGAGTTATTGGAAAAATGACGAGATTCGAAATTCCTGCCGATACTGGGGATTTTCGCTTAATGAACAGACAGGTGGTCGAGGCAATAAATCAATTGCCTGAGCAACATAGATTTATGAAAGGTTTATTTAGTTGGGTTGGTTTTAAACAAACCAGCATTTCTTATTATAGAGAGCCACGATTTGCAGGGAAAAGCAGTTTTAATTACTGGAAGCTTTGGAATTTTGCAATTGAAGGGATAACATCTTTCTCATTTGCACCGTTACAGATTGCAACATATTTAGGTTTACTAATTGCTCTTTTGTCGTTAATCTATGCGTTTTACTTAGTAATAGTAACGGTAACTTTAGGGAATTCTGTACCAGGCTATCCATCCTTAATGGTAGCTATTCTATTTTTTGGAGGGGTTCAATTAATAACTTTGGGAATAATTGGAGAGTATATAGGTAGAATTTATAATGAGTCAAAAAAAAGACCTTTGTATCTTGTGAAAGAAGAATTAAATATAGATAACGAATCCCAAATAACAAGACTGAAAATTAGTCGATGATTAAAAAAGTATATATGATAAAAAAGTCGCCTAACTTTGACAATAATTAGAGAATAATACATTGAAGAATAATAATTGATCCTATTGTGATAGTGAAAGTAAATTTTTTCGGTCCAAAATAAGGAATTAACAAGGCTTTGATCTTCCTTTGTTTTGTTTTTGCTCGTCTTGTTACTCTAAATAACTTTCAGTAGAGGAAGATTTTAATTAAAGGAGCTTTTATGGAGAAAATTATAAAGATAGTTAACAGGTATCGAATTTTATATCTAATTTTTTTTGGCATGATATTTCTTATACATCAATTTATATTTATGTATCATGATGACTTTGGTTATGCAACTCTAACCTATGGAACTAAAAGTTTGAATTCTGCTGCAACTGATTATCCTTTTTTTAAAATATTTAGCTACTTGCATTGGCATTACTACAATTGGGGCGGACGTGTTGTAGGACTATTCTTTTCTATAACATTATTTAAGTTTGGTTTGTTTTGGTACAGATTAGCGCAGAGTCTCGTCATCTTCATAATATTGATGTTAGTTAGCAAAAACTTCAACGTCTCTAAAGAAAATCTAATTTATAAGTTTTTACTATCTGGAGGCTTATTTTTTTTAATACCTATTATAATTACAAAAGAGAGCATATATTGGGCCTCTGCCTCAGTGGGATACCTGTGGCCATTTTTATTTTTTCTATGCGGGATTTATTTTGTCTCTAAGTTGAAATCGAAAAATATCTTAGTTGTTGGCTTATTATTCATCTGTGGTTTATTGAGTGGTTGGTCTCAAGAACAGGTTGGAGCGGCATTTATTTGTTATTTGGTCCTTATGATTATTTTTGGTGAGAATTCGGTTAATTCTTTGAGATTCAATCGAATTATTTTTTTATTGGGTTCCACTGTTGGATACACGTTATTAATGATTGCTCCAGGCAATACAGTTAGACTTCATGATTCAAGTTCTGCTACGCTTTATGGAAAAAGTATGCTTGAGAAAGTTACAATGAATTTACCGATTTTATTTCAAAAACTTGCTTTGGTCAATGGGACAGTTTTATTTAATATTTTTCTGTTTTTGATTGCCTTTGCTATATACAATGTTAGTGTAAACAAAAAAAATGCTTTGAAATATATATCAACCATTTTTATTACACAGGTTATATTACTTTCTTCAGATTATGCTGAATACCCAGGGAAGTTTTTGTATCTTACACAGGTGATTCAGATATTATCCATATTGATCAGCCTATTTTTTATCTCAAAATTTATAAAGAATTATAATCTTTTGGTTTCATATATAACTGCCTACGTTGGTGTGCTCCCAATGCTGATAGCGCCTTACTTTCCAGAACGTTCACTATTGCCAACGTTTATTTTTATTATTATTATCTGCTGTATTTTGTTTGATTATTTTCTAAATGTATTTAATAAAAATATGATGAACAGTATTATTTCTATAATAGGTATTTTATCATTGCTGAACTATTCTTATACGTTCATTGGTTACATGGATAACAGTAAAAGTAATAGACAGAACATAAGCATTTTGAAAAATGCATCAGATAAGATCAAGCAAGGCGAAAAAATAAATGATATTTTGTTGTATAGAAATAGCAATGAATTATTTACAGGAGCTCCTCCGTATGTTGTTACATATACTTATTCGTGGATTAAACAATTTTATTCTCTTCCTGATTCTGTTAATCTAAAATATGGTAAAATTATACAAGAATACAACCTAAATGAGAGATTGTTCTATGGAACAGGGGAAGAGAAAGAAGGGCTGACAAAAGCCAGTAATCTATATGACGGATGGGGAGCGCAAGAGACATGGGGAGTATGGACTATCGGGAAAAAATCAACAATCTTCTTTAAAATGGGAGATAAATCAAATAAAGATGTTATTCTTGATTTGAAACTCAAAGGTTATTCCAAAGGACTTACGCAGAAAGTTGATATATTCATAAATGGAGTTTCTTTAGGGGAATTATTAGTAGACACTACCCAAGATAGAAATTATTCATTGAATATTGCTAAAGAGGTCTATAATTCTAATGATATTATGAAAATTGAATTTGCTATTGCCGATCCTATCTCTCCTAGTCAAAAGGGTGAATCAGATGATTCTAGAGCATTAGGGTTAGGGTTGATTAACTTACAATTCACTGGTAAATGAGCTAGTCAAACATCAAACTCAAAACAACAGATTTTGCAGTAACTTCTTGCAAATATAAGTAAAAAAGTTATGTATTATAATGGGAATATTACTTATGTTCCTGAGGAAGTTTGATCTGCGACAAGGAGCGTAAAATGAACAAAAAAATTAGACTTACAATAATCATAATGATATATTTGTTATCATTTTTGAGTGTTGTTTATTTGGTTGTCAACTTCTCCCGCTCTGCAGAAGATTATTTAACCCCAGTATCAAAAATAGAATTTTCGCATAAAGATCAATCTCTTTATATGAAAGATGGATTTAGTGAACCTGATGGTGATCAGAGATGGTCGAATAAAAATTACTCCCTAATTAATGTTCCATTAATTGAAAAAAAAGAGTATGTCATTGAAGCCAATATAAAAGCATATCCAGAAAAAGATAGAGTACAGGCCATTAAACTAACAGTTAACGATCAGTATATTGGAGAACAAATCGTAAATAATTTTATAGATTATCAGAGTTACTCCTTTATCGTACCTAAGGAATATGTAAAAAAAATAAATCATATTAAATTTGAATATAACTTTACGGTAGTTGATGCTGAACATAATAACAACGAGGTTGCAGTTAGCTATAAATACCTAATATTTCGGGAGGAAGAATAATGACCAGTTTGATTAATAGAACTTCTTTTTTCTCGAAATATACAAATTATATAAAAATTATATTATTGATTTTGGTTTCACGAATTACGCTCTCTTTTATTGGTATAACTTCCAGACATTTTTTACAACCTTCTGAAACTTTTAAACAATCACTTCTTTCAACCTGGGCTCAGTGGGATGGAGGTTGGTATCGAATTATCGCAGAACATGGTTATGATATTGATCATACATACAATCCGTACTTTGGATATCAAACCACTTATGCTTTTTATCCATTGTATCCTAAACTAATGAAGTATCTTAATTTTATCTTCCACGATTACATTATATCCGGTATTTTTATTTCAACTATATCTTCTATAGTTGCATGCGTCTATTTATACAAGCTTAGCACATATTATTTTGACCAGAAAAAATCGATGGAAGTAATAAAATACGTTGTGTTTTTCCCCGCTTCTTTTATGTTATCGTGTGTTCTAACTGAGTCATTATATCTAGTTTTAGTACTAATGTGCTTTTATTACTCAAAGAAAAACAAATGGTTATTAGTAGGGATATGCGGCTTTTTTCTTGCTTTAACAAGAAATATTGGGGTTTTTATAATAATTCCATTATTTATTGAATACTTGATGTGTAAAAAATTTAAATTTCTTGAAATTAAGTATAACATTTTATTCCTTCTTTTTATTCCCTGTGGTTTTGTCTTGTGGGGAATGTATTTGTATTACCTCACTGGTGATTTTTTAATGTTCAAAAATATTCAGGTTGCTTGGGAAAGAGTTGATTCAGATCCAATTAGTGTCTTATATCAAGTTTTTAGTAGGGGTCAATTTCAAGAGAGGTTTTGGGCACTTTTTACTATTTTTGCTATATCAATACAACTACTATCTATTAAAAAAATGCCAATTCCATACTCTGTTTTTACGGCTTACTCAATCCTAATCCCTTTATCTACTTCTGTAATAAGTATGATAAGGTTTACTCTGGTTATTTTTCCTCTTTACTTTGCTTTGGTGAATATATTGAAAAATAATTTCGCTAAAACTTTGGTAGTTTATGTAATGTTAGTTTTACAAGGCCTTCTGATGGTTTTTTGGAGCAGTGGTTATGCTTTGAGCTTTTAAAGCTACAACTGTTAGAATGACATAAAGGCCTAATTTGAAATAACTAATGGAGGAAACTGTAAGAAATGTTAAGCATGTCAGGCATAGTGATTGGATTATCAGAGTATTTTCTGATATACAAGTTGAAGTTCTTTAAGGGGTTATGAGTTATTGGCGGCAGCTTAAATGGAGAAAGTAAATGAAAAATTAATTTGGAGGTGCTTTTATGAAACTTCTCATTACCGGCGGAGCCGGCTTTATTGGCAGCAATTTTGTCATCTATATACTGCAGCAGCATCCCGATTATCAAATCGTTAATGTGGATGCTCTTACGTATGCAGGGAATTTGGAGAACTTGAAATCGGTCGAGAATCATCCGAACTACACGTTTGTAAAAGCGGATATTACGGATGTTCAAGCGATGGACGCATTGATCGGACAGGGTGTGGATGTAGTTGTGAATTTTGCGGCGGAGTCGCATGTGGACCGGAGTATTTTGGAGCCGGATGTGTTTGTGAAGACGAACGTGCTCGGGACTCAGGTACTGCTTGACGTGGCCAAAAAGCATAAAGTCACCAAGTTTGTACAGGTTTCGACCGATGAGGTGTACGGTACGCTTGGGGCGACCGGTCTGTTTACGGAAGAGACCCCGCTGACTCCGAACAGTCCTTATTCCGCCAGCAAGGCGGGTGGAGATTTGCTGGTGCGCGCTTATCATGAAACGTTTGGTCTGCCGGTTAATATTACGCGCTGCTCGAACAACTATGGCCCGTATCAATTCCCAGAGAAGCTTATTCCGCTGATGATCTCCCGCGCTCTGTCTGATGGGGCGCTGCCGGTATACGGTGACGGCTTGAACATTCGCGATTGGCTCTATGTGGAGGATCATTGTAGCGCGATTGATCTGGTCATTCACAAAGGTGTGCTGGGTGAGGTGTACAACATTGGCGGCAACAATGAGCGGACGAATGTGCATATTGTTAAGACGATTTTGCAGGAGCTGGGCAAGCCGGAATCGCTGATTACGTATGTGCAGGACCGTCCGGGGCATGACCGCCGCTACGGCATCGACCCAACGAAGATCATGAACGAGCTTGGCTGGAAGCCGAAGCATACGTTTGAAACCGGGATCAAGGAAACGATCCAATGGTATTTGAATAACAAAGAATGGTGGACCCGCATCCAGTCCGGCGAATACCAGAAGTATGCCGAAAAGCAGTACGGCAGCCGCTTGGGGGATGCCCTGTAATGGCAGCGAAGGTTCTTGTAACGGGGGCGGCGGGACAACTTGGCCGTGATGTGGTGCTGCTGTTGGAAAGCCAGGGGTATGAGGTGCTGGCCTGCGACCGGCAGGAAATGGACATTACCGATCTTGACCAGTGCGGCAAGGTTATTGGAGAATTCGGCCCTGACGCAGTCATTCACTGCGCCGCGCATACGGCGGTGGACGCCGCAGAGACGGATGTTGACGCTGCATACTTGATCAATGCTGTGGGGACACGCAATGTTGCGCTTGCAGCAGAAAAAGTTGGCGCGAAACTGGTCTATATCAGCACGGATTATGTGTTTGACGGACAAGGAAGCCAGCCGTATCATGAATACGACAACACCGATCCCAAGAGTATTTACGGCAAGTCCAAACGAGCTGGGGAAATTCTGGTGCAGAGCTTGTCGTCCAAGTATTTTATCGTGCGCACCTCGTGGGTGTATGGAAAGTATGGGAATAATTTTGTTAAAACGATGCTGAAATTTGGCCAGGAAAAACCGGTGCTGCAGGTCGTGGATGACCAAAAAGGATCACCAACGTATACAGTGGATTTGGCGAATTTCCTGCTGGAATTAATCGGGACTGAAAAGTATGGCATTTACCATGCCTCCAATACAGAGGTTTGTACGTGGTATGAGTTTACCCAGGCGATTTTTGCCGAGGCGGAGGAAATCCTGGGGCTTAAGTTCACCGCTAAGCTGGAGCCGTGTACGACGGAACAGTTTCCACGCCCCGCTCCGCGTCCGCGCAACTCGGTGATGGAGCATTTGTCGATCCGGACGAACGGATTCCAGGATATACGGCCGTGGCGGGAAGGGCTTAGAGCGTTTTTAAAAGAAATTTAAAAAGTTATATAAATTGACATTTATCTCCAAATTTAGTTGCCTAAATAAATATGGCACAAATTTTTAAGAGTTCCTTCTTCCATAAAGATGATATACTTGTTTGGAAGTGAATTTTGATATGGAGGATTATAGATGGATTTGAGTATTATTATTCCAACTTTTAATGAAAAAGACAATGTAACAACCATTTCAAATCGAATTATTCAGGCAATGGAAAAGACCGGTTCTAACTATGAAATTTTATTTGTGGATGACAGCAAGGATGAAACCCCGCAAATTCTGGATGAACTTTCTAAGAAATTCTCGCAAATAAAATATATTCATCGTACAAATGGTAGAGGTTTAGGAACAGCTGTAGTGGAGGGGTTTGATAAATCAAGAGGCACTTATATCATTGTTATGGATGCCGACTTACAGCATCCTCCAGAGCTTTTGCCTCTGATACTGCAGCGACTGCAGGAAGGTTCCGATTTAATCATTCCCAGCCGCTTTGTAGAAGGCGGTTCAGATGGTGGATTGAATGCATTTCGAAAGTTAGTGTCTTGGACTGCAAGAATGATTGGAAGAGTTTCAATTAAACGAATGAGGAATATAACGGATTGCACTGGCGGTTTTTTTGGATTAAATCGGAATGTATTGATCAATGCTGATCTTGACCCGATTGGTTGGAAAATTCTAATGGAAGTTCTGGTCAAAGGTAACTACAAAACCGTTCATGAGATTCCCTATTCTTTTGTTTCAAGAGATGCAGGCGAATCCAAGATGAGTGGGAAAGAGCAGTTGAATTATCTGCGTCACATTCTGAAACTGGTTTGTAGTAGTGAAGAAGACCGAAAGTTCTACATATTTTGTTTAATTGGACTTTCTGGGGTGTTGGTAAATTTAGCAATGCTCTTTATTTTGGTGGATATTCTTCATTTAGGTCATCTTAGATCGTCAATAATTGCTTCGTTTACTGCGATGTTAAGTAATTTTATACTGAATGATACGTTGACCTGGAAAATGAAGAAAGATGGAGCGTCAAGTCTTATTCCGAAATTTTCTAAATTTGTAGTAGTTAGTTCAGTCGGAATTATAATAACTGCATTATTTGCACAGTTCGCATCATGGTTGAAGATCAGTATAGTATTTGGTCAAATGATAGGTATAGTAGCTGCAACTTTGTGGAATTTCAAGATAAATAATATTTGGACATGGTCAAATAAGGAAGAACTTGCAAAACAAGAGGAAAGAAGAATTGTGGTAAGCCAGGAAGGTATTCAACTCTCCAAGTAATGCGATAGTGACTTTAACTTATCTATCTTACTACTCCTTGTCTGTTCAATCAGACAGGGAGTTTTTAGTTCAAGAACTCCGAGGTTTACGATATACTATGGAATAAGGCAGTGACTAAATATACAAGGATCGGTTCATGACCAACAAAACCGTAAGTATACATATCGTAACCTACAACAGCGAAGATGACATTATCAATTGTCTGGAAGCCGGGTTCCGGCAGGATTATCCGATAGAAAAAATCATTATAGTGGATAACGCCTCGAGTGACCATACGGTGGAGCGGATTCAATCCCACTACAAACTTGACAATAGACTCGAGACAACCGAGGATTCAGCGTCGGGCGTTACTCATACAGAAACTCCAGCTGCCTTAACTGAGCAACCGGTATACTCTCTTCACCTCATCCAAAATCAAACAAACACCGGCTTCGCTCCCGCCCACAACCAGGCGATTGCAGCGAGCGATGCCGATTATGTGCTGGTGCTAAATCCCGATGTTACGCTGGCGCCGGATTATGTATCCAGGCTGGTTGCCCGGATGGAAGCTAATCCCGGAATAGGTAGTGCCACGGGAAAGCTGCTGTTCAAGGCGGACCCGGGGACGGTGGACAGTACGGGGCTGCGGATGAATAAGGCACGCAGGGCTTTTGACCGGGGAGCAGGGGAGCCGGCAGAGAACTGGATGGAGCCTGGCGAGGTGTTCGGCGTATCGGGTGCGGCGGCGATGTATTCTCGGCGGATGATTGAGGCGATCAGCGTGGACGGCGAGTTTTTTGACACGGATTTTTTTGCCTATAAGGAAGATGTCGATGTGGCGTGGCGGGCGCGGCTGCTGGGCTGGAAAGCGTACTATGACGCGGATGCGATCGGGTACCATGAACGGGGCTGGAAAGCATCGGGCCGCAGCGGGAAGCCGCTGTTTATCCGGAGAATCTCTTATATTAACCGGTACAAGATGATTGTTAAAAATGAATCGGTGCGGACCATGCTTAGAACGGTTCTATTGTCTCTCCCTTACGAAATCGCCGCTCACGGATATATGCTGCTGAAGGAGCCTGGATTGTTCAAGGCTTGGGGGAGTTTTTTCTCGGAACTCGGGCCGCTCATGAAGAAAAGAAAGCACATCCAGAGCCGGGTACGGCGCAGCGGCAATCTGGAATAACCAAGTTGAATAGTTGATAGTGTAAAAGGGTTGCTGCTCGCACAGAGCGGCGGCTCTTTTTTTGGCATATAAGGGCCTGCGGCAAGGCTGTCCTTCGATTTTACAGTTGATGTTTCCTGCTCTAGAACCTATTATAAATATAATTAATTATAAATAGATATATTTAGTTATTTTACTGTGTGTATCAAAAGATTGGAGGAAAGGGCAGGTGCAGCATAATCATCTGGACATGGGTTCTGCGGGAACGCAGGGGGGAACCGGGAGGCCGATTATAGTCAGAAGCAAATTAACATGGGCGGTGTTGATCGCCTGCGCATGCGCGGTGTTTCTGGGGTCGTTCGTATGGGGGAGATACGGGATATCGCTTGACCAGATCATGGAGATTGTCATTGGCAAAATGCTGGGGCAGACGGCGGTCTGGCCTGAGAAGGTGGAGATGGTGCTGTTCAAGGTGCGGATTCCCCGAATTTTCTCGGCTATGCTGATCGGGTCGGCGCTGGCGGCGGCGGGGGCGGCCTACCAGGGGTTGTTCCGGAATCCGATGGTATCCTCGGATATTCTTGGCGCTTCGACGGGGGCGGGCTTTGGCGCGGCGCTGGGAATTCTGCTGTCTATGGGGATGCTGGGCGTGCAGGCGTCGGCGTTTGTCTTTGGACTGGGCGCGGTTCTGCTTACGTATAGGATTGGCGCATCCATGAGCCGCAAAGGGGGAACCATTCTGGCGCTGCTGCTGACGGGCATGGTCGTTTCCGCGTTATTCGGCTCTTTTACTTCCCTGATCAAGTATGTTGCCGATCCGTACAGCAAGCTGCCGGCAATTACGTTCTGGATGATGGGGGGCTTGTCCGCCGTAACCGGCCGGGATCTGCTCGTTATGCTAGTCCCTTTTCTGCTGGGGAGCATTCCGCTGCTGCTGGTGCGCTGGCAGATGAATGTGCTGAGTTTTGGCGAGGAGGAGGCGGAGGCGCTTGGAGTGGATGTCCGAAAGCTGCGCATGCTGGTGATTCTCTGTTCGACGCTGCTGACGGCTTCGGCGGTATCGATCGGCGGAATGATCGGCTGGGTTGGCCTCGTCGTTCCTCATATGACCCGGCTCCTGGTCGGTCCGGATTACAAGGTGCTGCTGCCGGTGTCGATGCTGCTGGGCGGAACTTTTTTGCTCGGAGTGGATGATCTGGCCCGCAGCGCATTCCCCCAGGAAATCCCGCTCGGCATTCTGACCGCGGTGGTCGGCGCGCCGTGCTTCCTGTATTTGCTGCTGAAGGGAAGACGGGAGTGGTTGTAAAAAAAGGCGGAGGCAGGTTTGCGGAAATTAGGCGTCTGAGGGGCCATCGGGCGGGGCAGTGAAGGAGGCCGGAACTTAAAAAGATAGAGGAATCAAGCATCTTGGCGTGTAGAGCGCGTGGGATGCTTTTTTGTTGCTTGTAGGATGCTGAAAAAACACAACTCCGGTATCCGTCAGGAAACGGTCCGGAGCTGTGCTGTTTACAGACTGGGAAAGCAGGCGGGCGCGCGTCGCTGTCTCCTAGTTCAGATAGTTGTGTACTTCAATGCTCAGTACTTCGCCGTTGGAATACCCTGTGTCTCTGGTGATCGTAAATTGGCCTCCCGAAGTGGTTACGGAGAAGTCGCTGTAGTCTGTATCGTTACCGTTGATGAAGTTAGCTAATTGAGTAGCGTAGTCAGATGCAACAGACGAGTAGAACGTGTGCGAATGGATCGGGAGAGCGCCGTTCACGACAGCCGGGAAGGTCGTCGGATAGCCGGAAGCGTCAACCGTGCAAGGAATAATGGTGGTTACGCCGCCAACCGTGCTTTTCAGGTAGAACCAGGAGATGCCGCGAATCTGCGGCAGGCCATTGAAGCTTGCCGTTACGCTCGGCTTGGTGCTGGTAGAAGTGTTTCCCGTAACCGTGCTGATGCCGCTCAGGCTGACGCCGGTATCAATAAGCTGTTCCGAAAGCGTGGAGGAGGTCCAAGTCGCCTTCTTGGTGGAATCGGCTGCAGATGCGATGCCGGGAATGGTCGTACCGGAAGCAGCGGTAATTGTCAGATTGGCTGCCATTACGGCGAAAGAACCGGAACTGGAAGGATTTTTCTTAATATCAATTCTGATTTTATTTGTTCCCAGCGCGCCGACGGTATAGATCTTAGATGTTGTGGTAGTAAGAGTGCTTCCAGCGATAGAAACAACAAAGTCGCTTTCGATTCCGGATGCAACCGTAATATCTTGGTCGAAGGTTACATCGACAAATACACGCTGGGAAGCGTCTTTTTCAGCATTGGTTGGCAGGGAACTATCGTAATAAGACGTAATCGTAAACCCGGTTACCACCGGGTTGGTGGCCGCAAAGGCCGACTTCGCTCCCGAGAACAGAAGTGTGGTAAAGACGGCTAAAACGAGAAACAGAGAAAAGAATTTGCTGCGGAACTGGACGGGTTGGGTTGATGACATTAAAAAGCCTCCTCGTAAATAAATAATAGAATTTTTGCGCGCCCTGCACTTACAAGTTTTATGTGAATTCTTAGGAAGTACAACGATAAACTAACTCCTTCTGTAGCATAACTTCACATATATATTCGCGATCCATGTCGGCTTTTGCCGCTTCCATGGATTTGATGAATTGTAAATAAGAACAATTCGTTAAAGTGAATTATATCTATTTATAATGAAAATACAACAATAATGGCAATTACGTTCAAAAAAAGTTCGATTTAAGTAATTTTAATTATAATTAGTTATAAATGATATTGCCGAATGGTGAC
This sequence comes from Paenibacillus durus, assembly GCF_000756615.1. Lineage (NCBI taxonomy): Bacteria > Bacillati > Bacillota > Bacilli > Caryophanales > Paenibacillaceae > Paenibacillus > Paenibacillus durus. The sequence goes on along the minus strand of NZ_CP009288.1, from coordinate 5,390,749 downwards.
GGAATGTGTTTAAATCTGGTACTAACAATAGGTAATTAGGGGAGGAATTGTGACATGAGATTCGGGGGGCATAAGTGGAGACAGAGGGAGGGGAAATGGCTTTCCTTGGCGCTAGCTTTTCTGCTGCTGGCTGGAGTGATTTTTATTCCGTGTTCGTATCCGAGAACGGCTTATGCAGAGGACGAGTCGGAGATCACGGCCGGCTATTTTAACAATATGGATCAGCCGCAGGTGAAGAGCGTCATTGGCGTGGGAGGAATAAGCACCAACAATAAAGCCGGGAAATATACCAGTGTAACGGCGGATGCTTATGGGGATTTCGTGGCAATCGGGGAATTGAGAGGGACGGTTCCGGAAAGTATTAATCCGGCGGCTGCGGCGGTACAAGCGAAGGGTCCAACGTTGATTACGAAGACGGGACGCGACAGGGACGGCAACCTGAAGACGATGTGGACGCAGGGGTTGTACGTTCCGGGAGGGATAAGGACTGATTCTTATGGTTCATTCATCACTTTATTTGATATTGAGCCGTTGGCTGACGGAGGGTATGTAGCAGTCGGTCATACCAATTATGGGGTGGGTTGGTCAGACGGTACGCCAGTTGACATTCCCGTGCGGGATTTCCGGGGAAAGGAATGGAATGTTCGGCTGCTTCGGCCTCTGCTAGGCAGTTCCAATGTCGCGATTGCGGTCAAACTGAATGCCGGCGGCGACATTGAAAGGCTTATTCAGTTGAATGGCGATACGCCAGGATCCACCTATTTTTGGTCCGTGGCGGCGTCCGCCGATGGCGGATTTGCGGCGGTCGGCTATACGACGGCAGAAGGCGGCGTGTTCTCGGGGCTGGGCGAAAAAGAGGATGAATCGTTATCATTTCTGGCCAAATATGATGCGGCAGGCAACCGGGAGAAGGTGGTCGGGTTTAGCGGAGACTATATTGGAGAAATAATAAGCGGGCTTCCAGGATATACCTTCTGGAGTATTGCGGCGCTGCCGGACGGGGGATATGCGATTGGCGGGGAGAGCAATGCGTTCTCCGACATTGTAAGCAGCGCGGAACCCGATCAGCATTATTCGCTGGATTCCGATCCGGCTAAACGATCGGCGGCCTTCTTGATGAAACTGGATGCGGAGGGCAGGATCGACTGGGCCAAAGTTCAACATAGTGAGCTGAGCAGCGGATTATTTGAGGATGTGGCGGTGGACAACTCAGGGAACATAACGGCAGCCGGTTATATGAGTTTTGGTACCAACGCAGCCGCGATCATCGGCAAGTACGGAGCGGACGGTACGCTTATTGCGAGCCGGGCGCTTGTCGGCAATGATACGCGGGATACGTATGGCCAGCTTATCACCGGGCCTGACGCTCTGCATTCGGTTATTCCGCTTGATGATGGCGGTTATCTGTTCGCCGGACAGGCGTTATCCACCGCGAATGATTATGGCGGCGAGACTTTGTCCTCAATCGGGGGCAATCGGGGAGGACGCGATTATTTTGTATTGAAGACCGACGGCAACCTATCGACGGAATGGCTGTCTTTTGCAGGCGGTTCGGCCAATGAGGCGTTCGAAATTATCGGTATTGAACAGGTAACCGATATCCTTGCGCTGACAGACGACGGATTTGTTCTGGCTGGGGACTCGCCGTCTCTGGACGGAGACTTCGCGGGGCTGAACGGCTCGCCGACGATCAGTCAGGACCCGGCTAACACGGGTAATGCGGTGCTGGCCTTGTTTACGTACGACTGGGACGGCGACGGGGTCAGGAACTCCCGGGATTTCTATCCGCTCAATCCGGCTAAGAGTATTCCGGAAGGAAGCTATGCCGTACAGCTTAATCTGGATGGGCCTTCGGTAGTCACCGCGACTTACAGTGTCTATGCCGCCGACGTGAAGGGAATCCCGCTCGTTTCCGGGCAGGAGGTCCCCAATATTTCCGTTACGTTCGATGGCGCGAAGCTGACGGCGCCCGTACCGGTATTCGACCGGATCTTTAAGGGGCTGAACCATACACTAACCTTTGGCTATACCAATGAGATTCCTGGATTTGAGACTGAAGCGGTACCGCTGCTTCCGGCTAAACGGATATACAGCAGCGCTTTTGAACTAAGCGCGAACATGGACGGGGGAGGAGTAACCGATTTCGGAACGGCTGTGAAGGTCACCGTTCCCATTAGCGGCATCGACCATCCTTACAGCGCGAAGCTGTATTACTACAATCCATCCGGTCCGGTGCTTGAGGAAGTGTCCGGCGCGGACTTCTCGCAGGAAGGCATGGTCACCTTCAGGACGTCGCATTTCTCCCGGTATGTGATCACCGGTGCGACGACGGATCAGCTTGAGGTGGATGCGGTCATCGCCAAGATTGCGGCGCTGCCGCCGGAAGTGTCGCTTATGCAGAAGCCGCTTGTTGAAGAGGCCCGTGCCGCTTACGAGGCGCTGACTCCGGAGCAGCAGGCGCTGGTGACCAACTACAGCAAGCTGACCAATCTGGAAGCACAGCTCGTGGCCAGGGAAGAGCTGAAGAACAACCTGATTGCCGTGAACCCGGTCATTGAGAAAATATCCAATCTGCCGGACCCGGTAACGCTTGACGACCGGGCGGCCATCGAAGAGGCCCGCGCGGCCTATGACGCGCTAACCGAAGTGCAGAAAGGGCTGGTCGACAACATCGACAAGCTGTTAGCGGCGGAAGCGCAGATTGTCAGGCTGCAGGATCAGGCCGCTGGGGACGCGGTTATTCAGCTGATCAACGCGCTGCCGGACGCGGTCTCGCTTGCTGACAAGTCCAAGGTGACGGCGGCGCGCAACGCTTATAATGCGCTGACTGCGGCACAGAAGGCGCTGGTGACCAACTACGGGAAGCTGACGAACGCGGAGGCGCAGATCAATATTCAGCAATCCCAGGTGAACGCGCTGCAGGCGGAACGCAATAGCTTGCAGTCGGCACTCATTAGCGTAATATTGAGCAAGCCTGCCGCGTCATCATCTGCCGCGCCGGTGACATCCGTCAATGGATCTGCAGAAGTCGTACCGAAAATGGGAGGAACGGTGAGTCTCGGATCGTCGGCCATTGTGGAGATTCCGGCTGGCGCACTAAGCGGTGAAGCGAAGGTCAATGTGAAGATCCGGCAGGTGGACAACCCTCCGGCGGCTCCCTTTACCCTGACCGTGGTTTCGTCGGTCTATGAATTTACGGCGGGCAGCGCCGCCACTTACCGATTCACCAAGCCGGTAACGGTTACCCTTGCCTTCGACCCGTCGAAGGTTCCAAATGGCAAGCAGGCGGCGATGTATTACTACGACGACGCGGCGGGCAAATGGACAAGAATCGGGGGGACAGTGAACGGCGGCGGAATCTCGGCGGTAGTCTATCACTTTACGAAGTTTGCCGTATTCGCGGAATTCCCGCAGATGGCGAAGACTAGCGGGAATACGGGAACGCTGAAAGATACCGTGAACCACTGGGCTAAAAATTATATTGATAACCTGAGACAACGGGGAGTGATCGGCGGATATCCGGACGGCACCTTCCAGCCGAACCGGACGATTACGCGGGCCGAGTTCGCTACGCTGCTGGTCAAGGCGCTCGGGCTTAAGGGGACGGGCGAAGCCGGATTCAGCGATATTGAAGGGCACTGGGCGAAGGGAGAGATCTTGACGGCGGCAAGCCATCAGATTGTGAACGGGTATCCGGACGGAAAGTTCCTGCCTGACTATCCGGTGACCCGGGAGGAAATGGTCGTCATGACCGTGTACGCTTTTCAGCTTACACAAAAGACTGCGCTCGCCTTTGGGGATAACGGGGAGATCTCGGACTGGGCAAAATCCGGGGTGGAAGCCGCAGTAGCTTCGGGCATTATATCCGGCCAGCCGGGCAACCGGTTTGCGCCGAAGGCAACCGCGACCCGGGCGGAAGCGGCAACTGTGCTGGTGAAGGCGCTGGAACTGGAATAATGCGTAGAGCGTCCCGGCGGCTGCACCCGCCGGACGCCTAATAACTATTTAAGGGAGGCTTTAAGCTGTGGGGGGAGCAGTTCGGGAGAGTGTTCGCAAGGTTGAAAAAGTATTCTTGATTATGGTTTTGGCGCTGACGATGGTGTACAGCGCAGCCGGGCATAAGGCTAGAGCAGAAGCGGTAAACCTGGAACCTCAGTTTAAGAGTGCTTGGGGATTAGGGGAGGCGGGACTGCCTGCGAACTCGATTCGAAGTCTGGTTGTTAATCCGAGGGATGGATATAACGAATATTTTGCAATCGCGGATGTCGGAGCCGGGGGCAGCTTGGGACTAAGCTTTGCGCCGGACAAGGGAACAGCTAATCCCGCCTATATCATCAAACTTAGCGATGAAGGAGGGAATTTACACCGTGTGTGGGCTAAAGCGATTTATGCGACGGAGATGCCCGAGGAACTCAATTACATGGGAATGGATGTCTCTCCGTACAGCAAGAATTACCGGATTAACCTCAATTCATTGACTCTATTGAATGATGGAAGCCTGATAGCCGTAGGCATGGGTGTGCCGAATGAAAATGATGACTTTGGCGATATGATGAGATATAAAATCACGCTCAAGGATTCTGCGGGGACCTCTAAAGTATTGCAGCATTACATTAACAAGTTCGCCTCTGACTATACGGATTCGGGTGTTCCGGCGGACGGGCTGGTTGTCAAAATGGACGCTGAGGGCAATCTTAGCTCCGCCACCGCCATAGGAACCGCGATCACTGCTTCAATCTCCGGGGATATCGAGCTTGGCCGCGTGCAGGCTACCTCGGATGGAGGCTATATCGTTATCGGCTATTCCCGAAGCTCGGATGGAATGCTCGGACCTATGGGAAGCAAGATGGAGCCGTTTATTGTGAAGTATACCCGAACTGGGGCTCGGCAATGGCTGACTCATTTCTATGATAAAGACAATAATGTAACCAATAAAACGACGGAACTGCTGTCTGTAGCCGAACTGCCGGGTGGGGGCTATGCGGTATCAGGGTGGTCCTCGGCACAGAGCTTTACCAAAGTCTATAAAAATGGCAGTCCTCTAAAAGACGCCGAGGAGTATAACATTGCTTTTCCGCTGAATAACGACAATTCTCAGCATAAAGGCCTAATCGGCATTCTGTCGGCGGATGGCACTTTGCAGAAAATGACGACCTACGCCCCGGTCCCGGCAGCGGATGCCAATTTGAACGATATCGCAGTGACCACTGACGGGGCAAGCATTCTGGCTGTTGGTTCTGCGACGGTGAATTCCGTCTCTTCCGCGTTCTCCGTGAAGTTCAAGACTGACGATTTGTCGGTGGAAGCCGAGAAGAGCTATTCGCAGCCGACGGACGTTTCTGTGTTGGGATCGAGCGCTGAGAACCCGGACAGCCTGACGACAATCGTCCCGGCCGAGGGCGGCGGCTACTGGCTTGGAGGAACAGCGAACGGCCTGCCGAGCTCTTCCTCAGGAACCGTGCCTAATGGGGGAGCGGCCAAGGGCGGTCAGGATATGCTTGTGCTCAAGAGCGACGGGAATCTGAACACCGAATGGGCGTATCTCGCTGGAGGAACGCGGAATGAAGCGCCGCTGCAGGGCTCGGGTTACGGAGGAACGCTTGCCGTACCGATGCTGGAGGCGGCCGGGAACGGCTTCGTGCTGTACGGCGCGTCGCAATCTTCCGACGGAGAATTGGCTGCGCTGGCTAGCGCATCGCCGGTTTCAGGAGCCGACGGCGGTTACAACGCTTTTGTCGCCCGCTATGATCTGATTGATCCGGACCAGACGGCGGCTGATGCAGCTGCGCAAATCATCGCCGCGCTTCCGGGGACGGACGCGCTGACGCTGGCCGACAAGGCGGCAGTCGCGGCGGCTCGCCAGGCGTACGACAGCCTGACGGCGCAGCAGCAGGCACTGTTGTCTGCGGAAACGCTGGACAAGCTGACGGCGGCGATCGCTGCGATTGCCGCGCTGGAAGAAGCGCAGGCAGAAGCGGACCGGGAGTCCGCCTGGCAGGCGACGTACCAAATCAATAATCTGCCGGATCCGTTGACGCTGGCTGACAAAGCGGCGGTGACAGCGGCCCGCCAGGCGTATGACAGCCTGACGGATGCGCAGAAAGCACTGGTATCTGCGGACACGGTGGAGAAGCTGGCGGCTGCGGAAGTAACAATTGCTGTGCTGGAGGCAGGAGCAGAGCAGGAAGCATGGGATCATGCGGCCGCCCAGGCGGTTGCTGACAAGATCAACGCCCTTCCTGACCCGGTGGCGCTGGCTGACAAGGCGGAGGTAGCGGCAGCACGGCAGATGTACGATAGCCTGACGGAAGTGCAGCAAGCGCTGGTGCCCGCTGGGGTGCTGGATAAGCTGAAGGCGGCGGAAGAGACGATTGCGGCGCTGGAAGCGGCGGCGCAGCAGGCCGCGGCGGACCAGGCGGCAGCGAAAGCCATCGCTGACAAGATCAACGCCCTTCCTGACCCGGTAGCGCTGGCTGACAAGGCGGCGGTAGCGGCAGCGCGGCAGATGTACGATAGCCTGACGGATGCGCAGAAAGCGCTGGTGCCCGCCGGGGTGCTGGATAAGCTGAAGGCGGCGGAAAAGGCGATCGCGGCGCTGGAAGGGGCGGCTTCGACTCCATCCGCGCCGTTCAATCCGTCGCCGCCTTCGGGAACAGCACCAGCCGCAGTTCCGTCATCATCTTCTGTGGCGCCGGTTGAATCCTCCAGCGGGTCGGCGTCGGTACCTCCGGCGGCAGGCGGAAGAATCGGCCTTGGAGATGCGGCTGTTGTCGATATTCCGGCAAATGCCCTGAACGGCAGCGAGAGTTTAAGCGTCAAGATTCAGCAGGTAACGGCGCCTCCAGCCGCCCCGGCGGAGCTGGTTCCGGCCGGAACCGTGTACGAATTTTCGGCGGGCGATGCGGCCTCCTACACTTTTGCCAAGCCTGTAACGCTTACCCTGACGTTTGATCCCGCCAAAATACCGGCAGGTTATGCACCGGCAATCTACCATTATGATGAAGCCGCCGGTGCATGGACCCGGATCGGCGGCACAGTAAGCGGAAGCACGGTTAAAGCGGAAGTCACCCACTTCACGAAGTTCGCCGTGTTTGCCGAAAAGACAGCGGTGGCAGAGCAGCCGGCGGCCGTATCGCTTAAGGACATCGAAGGACATTGGGCGGCGGCATACATCGAGGAGCTTGCGGCTCGCGGCATTACGGGAGGTTATCCGGACGGCACTTTCCGCCCGAACCGGACGATTACGAGGGCTGAATATGCCTCGATGCTGGTCAAAGCGCTTGATCTTAAAGCGACGGGAAGCTCCCAATTCGGGGATATGAATCATCATTGGGCGGCAGAAGCGGTGCTGGCAGCAGCGGATCACGGCATTGTCTCCGGCTACGGGGGCGGACAGTTCCGGCCCGATCAGTCCATTACTCGCCAGGAGATGGTTGTAATGGCGGTTCGCGCATTCGGGTTTACCGGAGGGACTCCCCTTGCCTTTGCGGACAGTGGCTCCATTGCGGCCTGGGCGCAGAGCTCTGTGGCAGCGGCGGTGCAGGCCGGTATTGTATCCGGACAGCCGGGCAACCGTTTTGATCCGCTTCATACGGCGACACGCGCGGAAGCGGCGGCTGTGCTGGTCAAAGCGCTGAAGCTGAAATAGTTCGCGGGATGGCGGCCTTGGACCTTCACATGTTCAGGACCTGCTATCTCTGAACGAAATCATACGAGGAGCGAGATATATGAAAACCAAAGTAAAGTGGAGAATCCAAATGATCTTGCTTGCCTTCGCTGTGCTGGTGTCGCTGTCCGTTACGCCCGAAGCTTACGGTTATTTTAACCGGGGAACGGTTCAGCTCTCACTCGGAAGCACATCGGCGGAGGTCAAGGTCGGATCGTCCACAACCATCTCGGCTACGCTGAGCCCGGATTCGTATACCGGCGTCATCGGCTGCGGACAGGCCATCTGTCCCCAGCAGTGCAACGGGATGTGCGGGGATGAGGTAACCGGGCAATGCCAGTGCGCCGGACCAGGCCAAAAGACGGAAGAAGCCCGCGCGACCGTCAGTGTCGCCAATCCGTTCATCGCATCGGCTTCCTATTCGAGCGGAACCATCACGATTAGGGGGAAATCGGCAGGAACCACGACAATAACGGTAACCGGCACGCTGTGGCAGCATACCTCTTCTTCGCCGGAGACGATTTCCGTAACGGTTGAGGAAGAAAGTACAGGCGGACAAGATCCGGAGCCGGAGAACCCGGGCGGCGGTTCGGGCCAGGATCCGGTTACCCCTAGCTCGAAGCCGAACCCAGACCCGGAACCACCTTCCGAGGCTGGACCTTCCGCTCCAGCGGAAGCAAATCCTTACGTACCGGTGAATCCTGTTCCGGCCGAGGAACCGAGTTACGCGCCTCAGCCGTCCTATGCGGCGGAACCCGTAAATAATACGGGAGGCGGCGCCGTTGTCACCTATCCGAGTCCCGGCGTGAGCACCCCGGCTCCGAATGCGTATGCTCCGCAGTATACGCCGAGTCCGGCTCCGGCCGGGCAGCCGTCGGGGACCGCTGCATCACCGGCCGCAGGGTCGCAGCCCGCGCCTTACCGGCCCGTATATGTGCAGAACGCGCCTCAGCCTTCATCGGCACCGGTTCTGCCTGCACCTTCGGCTGACGTCGTTGCGCCATTCCCGGCTGGAGGCCAGGGAAGTCCAGGATCCGCAGGCGGCAGTGCGGCCGGCAATATTGCAGGCGGCGGGAATGCTCCTTTCTCCAGCGGCGCGATCAGCGCACAGACCGGATTCTCGGCAGGCAATGGCGGCGGAGGCAAGCCCTACGTAAGTGCGGCCAAGCCGTATGTGGCGGTCATTGCGCCTTATGTCCCGCTCGTATCCGTTCTGGGATCGGGGATCAGCAAGGAAGAACAGCAGGAGGTCATCTCCAAGATGCAGGCGCTGGCTCCGGTGGCTCCGAAGCCGCTTGCCGGAACGTCCGCTGTGGGTGGACAAATCCAGGCGGCTCCGACTGCTGAAGCCTCAGGAGCGGATCAGCCGGAAACGAAGAGCATGGAAACCATGCGCGGACCGATGAAGATGATTACCTTAACCGACACGGGTATACCGACAGGTAAAGCCGCGATGGAAGGGGCCAAGGAGAAGAAAGAGCGCCTTATCTTCCAAAAGCTGGACGAGAGCAGCAATGTCCTCTACTCCTGGACCTTTGAAGGGGAAACGATTGAGACGCCGGAGGATATCAACTTCCACATCGATTTCCCGGAGACCGCTCCCGTATTGAAGAAGGCGGCTTCTTCGCTGGTCAAGCCATTCTATATTTCCTTCGCCCATGACGGCAAGCTGCCCGGTCCGGCCGAGATTTATATCAATACCGGCAGCCGGTTCAGCGATGCGGACAACTTGACGCTCTATCTGCTCGATGCGGAGAAAGGGCGGCTGGTTCCGGCGGCGACGAATCTGAATGTACAGGCGGGCTATGTCTCTTTTACAATCAGCCATAATTCGGATTATGTTCTGGCCGTAGGCGCTCCATCGTATTCATCCGGCAGTATGGTTACCGTCGTTGCGGTCGCCGTGCTTCTGATTCTGGCTGCCGCAGCTGCGGCGCTGATTCTGAATGGCATGAAGAGACGCCGGAGCTTTAAAGAAGCGGCTTGATGACGAAGCCGACAGAGAAAGATGCAAAGGAAGGTGTGGAGATTGATATCAATCGAAGGGGTCAGCAAAACCTTTGGCCGCTTTACGGCGCTGGAGGACATTTCTTTCGAGATCGCGGACGGCCGCATTTGCGGGCTTGTCGGTTATAACGGAGCGGGCAAGACGACGCTGCTCAAGATGATCGCGGGAATCTACCGCCCTGAAGCCGGAAGAATCACCATCGGCGGCGTACCGGTATACGAGAATGAAAGCCTCAAACGCAGACTGTTCATGGCCCAAGACGATCCGTATTTTCTGCCTCAGGGCTCGCTTCAGTCGATGGCGCTCTTTTTCAGCGGGTTCTACCCGAACTGGAGCCATAAAACGTACAGGGAACTGGTCGATTTCTTCGAACTGGACCCGGAAGCGCGAATCAGCGGATTTTCCAAAGGCATGCAGCGTCAGGCTGCGCTTATTCTGGCGTTTGCTACGATGCCCCAATATCTGCTTATGGACGAGTCTTTTGACGGCCTGGATCTGTCCAAGCGCAATCAGCTTAAGAGCATCATGTTCGAATATATGAAAAAGCACGGCACCAACATCGTAATTTCCTCCCACAATTTGCGGGAACTCGAAGGACTGTGCGATTACATCGCGATCATCCGCGACAAACGCTTGTCCTTTGCAACGACCGTCAATGAGATGCGCAAGCGACGGACCAAGTACCGAGTTGCTTTTTTAGGCGGCAATGGAATCGAGCAGCTCCGCGGCATCCAGGCACGCAATATTATGCGGGATGACGACAGCTATATCTTCACCTGGGACGGAGGGGCCGATGAGCTGCGGAAGCGGCTTGAATCGGCGTCGCCGCTCTGGATCACGAACGAGCCGATGACGCTGGAAGAAATCTTTTTGGATGAGATGGAGGATAAGGAATATGACATCGCAACCTTCTTTTGACCGTGTGATCACGGAGCCTTCTCCCGAGCCTGCGGCGGCAGCGCCTTCCCGGGACCGCGCTTTTCCGGTCTATCTCCACGCCTTTACACGGGCGCTCATTCAAAGTCTCGGCGTAGCTGCGCTCGGCCTGGCGGTATTTCTGCTGCTGATTCCCGTATCGACCGCCTTTATTCCCGGAAAATCGATTTTTGACGAGAACTACACGCATAATCAGATGCAGTACCGGTTCTATTACGAGAGTCTGACAGGAGTCATTCATGCCGCCGTCATCGTATTCGGGGCCGCGCTGGCGATTGTTCTGTTCCGGTTCATGCTGGTGAAGCGTTCATCGGACGCGTATTTTGCCCAGGGCATTACCCGAGGGAAGCAGCTTGGCCTGCGTTTTGTCATCGGAATTATTATGCTTGCCGTCGTGATCTTCATTCCGATCATGATCTCTCTCATGATGAACATTTCGGCATTCAGCAGTCTGGGCTACGCCGGGCTTGCTATTACCGGGGGTGTCTACCTCTATGCCGGTTACCTGATTCTGGGTATCGTCAGCTTCTGCGTCACGGCGCTTGTCTGCAGTATGGTCGGAACCATGACGGAAGCGGTATTCTACTCCCTTATGGCTATCGGCGCACCTTCGATCCTGCTGTACGGAGCCAACTCGCTGATGAAGCAGCTGCTCTTCGGCAACTCGTTCGGGTTCTCCGCGAGTACGGGGACGGTCGAAGTGGGCGCGAGCCTTCTGGACAAGCTGGCCAGCTATAATCCGGTTCTGTTCTTCTATCAGGCGGCCAAAGATTACTGCGCTCAATACACTAGGTTCGACGGATTTATCCAGCCTCCGGTACGCGCGCTACCCCTTCTGGGCTGGGTCATCGCCTCACTGGTTATTGCCGCGCTCGGAGCTGCGGCGCTGTCCCGCCGCAAAGCGGAAATCGCCGGCGTCTCGGGAACAAGCCGTATTCTGGGCATCGCCTCCACGTTCCTGCTGCCGCTTCTCGGCTTTGCGATTGTGCTGGAGTACGGGGCGGATATGGGAACGGGATATTCCATTCTGGCCGCTTCCCTGACGTTTATTGTCATCTTTCTGATTACCGAGCTGGTGCAGAAGAACGGCTCCCGGGGACTCAGCCGGGGCATTCTGAAGCTTCCGTTCGGACTTGGCGCGGTGCTGGCCGCTGTGGTCATTCTGGTTACCGGCGGCTTCGGCTATTCTTCCCGGATTCCGCAGGTTGACCGGATTGCCAGCGTTCAGATGTCCTATGCCGGATCGCCGAACTATCTGGACGGTCAGGTTGGCGGCGTCAGCACGGGCGGCAGCTACTATGTTATGAGCAACTATACCTTTTCCTCCAAGAGTGATCTGGAGATGATTACAGGACTCCACAAACAAATTATCGACGGAGGAAAAGGAAAGCTGGCGCGCGACGCGGAGAACTTCTCCAATACGACCGTCCCTTACGATATTATCGTCAACTATACGCTGGATAACGGCTCGCATCTTACCCGTTATTACGACCGGACCAAGCTTAGCGTTCTGGACAAATTCCTGACGCTCGACAAGACCGAGGCCGTGCAGAAGCAGACGCGCAGAACGATTACCGGAACGACCGAGTCGCGCTACTGGGCGGCGGGAGCCTTCCGGAACGGTCTGGTTTACCTGGCGAACAGTTCCTATACCAATCCGAGACAGGTTATTCTGTCGGACAGCCAGCGCAAGGAGCTTCTGGGGCATATTGCCGATGATGTCGAAGCCCAGAGCCTGGAAGACCGCTATTATCCCAAAGATCAGGCGCTCGGGACCATTATGTTTACCCAAGACGGCGGTCAGGAAAGTCTGAAATTCGGCTATCGGCTGGAGAACAGCATCATTTATGTAACGCCTTCTTTTAAGAACACCCTCCAATATTTAAAAGAAACAGGACTGTATTCGTATTTGGAAAATACGGAAGAAATCGAGAGCATTACCCTCCAGCCGTATGACCCTTATGTCGGAATGAATAAGAGTAAAGATCCGAAGTCGCCGTTCTTCCTCGGTTATATCGCCGATAACGACCGGGAGTTTATCCAGACCAAAGATTTCGGAGCGAACCCGGTGGTCAGCGATCCGGTCAAAATGGATGAACTGGCCCCGCTCCTGAAGAACGATTATTACATGAGCGGAGGCGGTTATCTGGCCTGTGTGAAGCTGAAGAACAAAAACCTGTATGTCTACAAGTTCCTGCCGGCCAAGGGCGCTCCCGCCTATTTGGCGGATGCCGGGGAGCATCAGCATTAGGAGCATGAACGGCCACCACACAAATATTGGCTTTAAGGGCGAAGCAACGAGGGGAAGGCTGCAAAAGGCGCTTTCAAATCCTTCCCGATTGCTTGCGATCCTCGGGGTGTTCCTGCTGTTGACAGCGCTGGTCTCGCTGCTGGTTGGGAGATACAGCATTTCCTTCGCCGATTTGCTGGCCCTTGCCGCCGGACGAGGCGGAGCGGGAGCTGCGGCACAGGTGCTATTTGAAGTCCGGCTGACGCGGATTGGCGCGGCCATACTGACAGGAGCCGCACTCTCCATGTCCGGGACGGCTTACCAGGGAATGCTGCGCAATCCGCTGGTCTCTCCGGATATTCTTGGGGCCGCGGCGGGGGCGAGCGGCGGCGCGGCGCTGGCGATTCTGCTTGGCCTGGGCGGGTTTGCCGTTCAGACCGTTGCCTTCTGCACTGGTCTTGGAGCTGTGCTGCTGACCTTTGCGGTAAGCAGAGCGGTGGCGGGAATGGCGGGGAGCGGGCCGATGCTGCTGCTGCTAACTGGGATGGTCGTAGGCGCGCTGTTCGCAGCCGGTATATCCATCATCAAGTTCGTTGCCGATCCGTATAATACGCTTCCGGCGATTACCTTCTGGCTGATGGGCGGGCTCAGCTACGTCACAGGCACCGACCTGCTCGTCCAGCTGCTGCCGATGACAATTGGCGCCGTTCCGATGCTGCTTCTCGGCTGGCGGCTGAACGTGCTGTCGTTCGGAGACGAAGAAGCGTCGGCGCTGGGCGTCGATGTGCGGCGGCTCAGGCTGACGTTCATCGTCGGAGCTACGCTGCTGACCTCCACGGCGGTATCCGCCGCCGGAATGATCGGTTGGGTCGGCCTGATCATTCCGCACCTGACCCGGATGATTGCCGGAGTTAACCATCGGCTGCTGCTCCCCGCTTCGGCGCTGATCGGCGCGGGCTTTCTGCTGATTGCCGACGACTTGGCGCGCGGACTGTTCGATCAGGAGATTCCGCTCGGCATTTTGACTTCCATCGTTGGAGCGCCCGTATTTTTATACTTATTTATGAAGGAAAAAAATTAACCCCCCGAAGCTGAAAGGAGGAAGCCTATGACTGTACGCCGCATCTCACTCATTCTGGCCGCTTGTCTATTATCTTTGGCGGCGGCAGGCTGCGCGGATTCCCGGCCGGAAACCCGGACAATCGAGAATATGAAAGGACAGAGCATCACAGTCCCGGTGGAAGCCAAGCGAATCGCGGCTGTATACGGACCTTCGTATGAAACGCTTGTCATGCTCGGCGCGGAGGAACGGATCGTTGCCTGCTCCGATGTGCAGGTGGACAATTTCCCGTGGGCGCAGCGGATCTTTAAACGGATGATCTCGCTGCCGAAGCTGGAAAATGTGCATACCGCCGTGAACATCGAGGCTTTGCTGTCTTATAAGCCCGATTTGGTTCTCGGGTTTCCCCGTCCGAATGAGAGCAATAAGCTGGATAAATTGAAGATTGCCAATGTGCCGGGGGCCGTAACACCCAACCTGGAAAGCTCGCTGAAGCAGCTTGAGGTATACGCCGCCGCCCTTGGAGGGGATGCGCCGGAGCGGGCGCGGGAATACGAGGATTATTTTCACGCGAAGCTGAAGAGGATTAAGGATGTTACGGACAAGCTGGATGATTCGGAGCGTCCCGCCGTATACTATTCCGCCATCGATCTTCTATCCACCTATGGGAAGTATTCCGATCTTACCGAAGTGATTTCCGCCGCCGGAGGGCGGTCCGTCACTGCTGATTTCGAGGCGGGTAATCACTCCCAAATTACGTTCGAACAGCTCGTTCAGTACAATCCCGCTTACATTTTTATTGACCATGGGGGACTGGACGATCTGGAGACGACGGAGAAGATCCGGCAGAATACCTACAGCGACGGCAGATACGGTCTCATCGAGGCCGTTGCGAACAAGCGGGTTTATTTGACGCCCAGCGGCGTGTTTTATTGGGATATGGGTCTGCAAAAGATACTGCTGGTCATGGAAATGGCCAAAATCCTTCACCCCGATCGCTTCGGCGATTTGGACATGAACGCGGAGCTGCGGGAGTTTTACTCCAAATTCTATCATTATGAGCTTACGGCGGAGGAAGCCGGAAAAATTTTGAACCGGGAGAACCCTTGATTGCGATTAGATCATATAAAGGCTCCCGAATGAGCCGCACATGGTGCACGTACAGGCTACCGGGAACTCCCGGATAAAGGAGGGAAACGAATGGAGAACGAATGGAGCACCGTCATTTCTGAATATACAGTGGAAGGCATGCATTGTCCGAAGTGCGAGTCCAAGATCAAAGGGGAGCTTGAGGGCATCCCCGGCGTCAAGTCGGTGGAGGTCAACAGGGAAGATAAGCAGGTCGCGGTTACTCATACGGCAGAGAGAGGTCTTGCGGAGAAAATCCGCGGCCAAATCGGTATGATTCATGACGGAAAATTTACCGTTACCATCATGACTGCCGGAAATATCGAAGGTTGAATATGACCGTCAACTATGGCCTTAGCTTTCTTGAAGGCGTGCTGACTTTTGTCTCTCCCTGCATGCTGCCCATGCTTCCGGTCTATTTGTTTTATTTGGCTGGAGTAGCCGGGCAAGAGCGGCGGGAAGCCGGGATTTTTCAGTCTCATCGGCCAAGCGGTCTTCCGCTGCTGCGCAATGCGGCTGCTTTTGTGGCCGGATTTACATTGATTTTCGTTTCCATGGGGGCAGTGGCGACGGTGGTCGGAGCCTTTCTGAACGCACATCTCGCTGTGTTCCGCATCATAGGCGGTCTGCTTATGATTCTGTTCGGACTGGGCTTTGCCGGGGTGTTCAGGCTGCGTTTTTTGCACGTTGAGAAGCGTTTGCCCTTTCGGACGGACAAGCTGACATTTGTCCGCTCGCTGGTGTTCGGAGCGGTCTTCGCCTTTGGCTGGACTCCGTGCGTCGGCTACTTGCTATCCTCATCGCTGCTGATGGCCGGAAGCTCCGATTCCGTGCTTCAGGGTATGATCCTGCTGCTGCTCTATTCGCTCGGACTCGGACTGCCGTTTCTGTTCTCATCGCTTATTTATAATGAGCTTAAGGAGACGTTTCGCTTTCTGCAGCGGCATAATCGGCTGATCGGCATACTGTCGGGAGCAGTCATGATTGCCGCAGGAATTCTGACCCTTACGGACCGGATGCAGTGGCTTGCAAACTTAAGATAGGAGAGAATTCCATGAAAAAGATACTGTGGCTGTGGATCGCCCTGCTGGCTGTCCTGCTTGCGGGCAGCGCCTTTGTATACAACCGGGCGCAGGCGGTTCCGGAGACTCCGCTGTCGGGCGGCGTTCCGATCGAGCTGCTGAAGGCCGCATCGGGATACGAAGGACCGGCCAAGTCCGGCAAGCTGCCGGCTCCTGATTTCACACTGCCCGATCTGTCAGGCCGGCAGGTGTCGCTCGCGGACTACAAGGGGAAGATTGTCGTGCTTAATTTCTGGACGACCTGGTGTACGGTCTGCAAGAAGGAGATGCCGGAGCTGGATGAGGCGTCGAACATTCTGATGAAACAAGGCGAAGTCGTTCTGCTTGCCGTCAACACCGGCGAAGACGCGGAGACGGTCAAGCAGTATATGAAAGATAACGCTTATACCCTGCCCGTTCTGCTGGACCCGGGTTCCTCCCTCTTTAAAAAATACGGCTTAAGAGGCTACCCCACCACCGTCGTCATAAACCGGGACGGGACCGTATACGGAGGGCTGGAAGGGGCCATAACGGCAGATTCGCTGCTTAAACTTGGCGGTCTTTGATTCGGGCGGCATGACAAAATCCGAGAAACGCAAAAGCCTGTTTTCCCAAAACTGCGGAGAACGGGCTTTTTTGAAATATAAGACCTTATAAGCTTCGCACCTATCGTTTGGTCTTATATTTTTACGGGAAACGTACCTGTGTCTTAAAAAGACGCCGTCAGGCGTTTCTTCTTGTAATATAATAATGATATTAACTATATAACTATACGGAATGTAACCAAGGGGGAAGACCAATGAAATCTTGCGGCAGCATCGAAGAGGTAAGGGCCAATATCGACAGGCTGGACCGGCAGATTGTGGCGCTGCTGTGCGAAAGACATCTGTACGTAAATGAAGCAGCCGCATTCAAAAAGGACGCTGACGCCGTCAAAGCACCGCAGCGTGTGGAGCAGTTAATTGAAAAAGTACGGACTACAGCTGCGGAGCATGGCGGCGATCCGAATGTCATCGAGCAAATCTATCGCGGCATTGTGTCGGCCTTTATAGAAGATGAACTACGGCTTCATCGCGAAATGATGAATGAAAAGGGCGCTCAACCGGAGGCCGATTAACGGGAACGTTCAGGAATAGCAGCAGCACCTGCACGGGCAATTTTGGATAATCGTACTCCGGCATTTTTGTAAAATGCTTATTTGAGCATCCCGTTACTCAGCGCAGTTTTATGCTATAATATTGTCGATAGATTACTATTTTTGTCTGGAGCGTAAGCAAAAGTGAATATCGATGCCAGCATCATCATTCTAAATTACAATACATGCCGCTTGACGGTGGACTGTCTGCAGTCGGTGTATGACTCGGAAACGCAGTATACCTATGAAATCATTGTGATCGACAACCATTCTTCTGACGGGTCGGTAGAAGTCATAAGAGAGCGGTTCCCGCAGGTGAAGCTGATTGCCAACCAGGAGAATACCGGATTCGCGCGGGCGAATAACCAGGGGATGGAGATTGCCTCAGGACGTTATGTGCTGCTGCTGAATTCGGATACGGTGGTGCAGAGGAATACGCTGGAGACGATGATTTCCTTGATGGACCGGCGGCCGGAGCTTGGCGCTTCGGGGTGCAAGGTGATTTTGCCGGACGGAAGTCTGGATAAGGCATGCAAACGCGGATTTCCGACCCCTGCGGCTTCCTTCTATTATGCTTTTGGATTCAGCAGAATGTTTCCTGACAACCCGCGGTTCAACGGATACCAGTTGGGTTATCTTGACCCTGACAAGGAATATGAGGTCGACTGTCTGGTCGGCGCGTTCATGCTGGTAAGGCGGGAGACGATCGAGCAGATCGGCGGGCTGGATGAGACCTTTTTTATGTACGGCGAGGATCTCGATTGGTGTTACCGGATCAAGGAAGCGGGCTGGAAGATTTACTATTATCCCAAAGCATTCATTGTGCATCTAAAGGGCGGCAGCGCACGGCGCAGACCGCTTAAGATCATTTATGAATTTCACCGCGCCATGATAGTTTTTCACCGCAAGCATTACAGCAAGCAGTATTCTTTTCTGGTCAATGGGGCCGTATACGTAGGAGTAGGCGTTAAGCTTGCCGCAGTCCTTCTGCGTAATGCTCTGACTCCCGGACGGCGGAAGCAAGTACCTGTGCCAAGCCTTACTGCTGCGGGCGAAGCCGGAGCTCGTTCCGAATCGAATGCCGAGGTGAGATTATGATCCGCCGCAATCAGCGGTTTTTGACACAGCTTTATATGGTCGCCGACTTTATTGTCATTCAGGCTGCCTTTCTGTTCTCCTGGTGGCTCAAGTTCAAGAGTGACTGGATGCCTTACGAGAATCATATGGCGGTGGAGTCGTATGCTTACTGGAGCTTGATTTATGGCGGAGTCGCCGTTCTAATCGGTATCCTGCTCACGCTCTATATGCCCAAGCGGAAGAAGCGGTTTGCCGATGAGTTCCTGAAGATTTTCCAAGTGCATGTAATGGGTATCTTCATCCTGCTTGGCCTGATGTATTTTGTGAGAGAAATCGATATCTCCCGTCAGTATTTGACTATCTATATCGGCACGATTATGCTCTCTACGATGCTGTACCGGTATGTGCTGAAGAAGATGCTGAAGTCATTCCGGGAAAAAGGGTTCAACCGCCAGTTTGTGCTCATTCTCGGGGCGGGCACGCTGGGCAGAAGAATTTACGATAATCTCGCCCAGTATCCCGAGCTCGGTTATGAGATTATCGGTTTTCTGGACGATTACCAAAGTTGGGATACGCTCGACTCCCAGCGCTACAAGCCGATTCTCGGCAAGCTCGACGAGCTGCCGGCTATGCTGGAGACGATGCTGATCGACGAGGTGATTCTCGCTCTGCCGCTCGATGTGCATCACAAGTTTCCCGCCATTATCGCGACCTGCGAACGGGCCGGGGTTCGCACGCTGATCATTCCGGATTTCTTTGACTATCTGCCGGCGCGTCCGTACTTCGATAATTTTGCCGGGCTGCCGATGATCAATGTGCGCGATATCCCGCTCGATATGACGGCTAACCGGATGGCGAAGCGGTTGTTCGATATTATATTCTCGCTGTTCGCCATTGTAGTGATGAGTCCGATTATGCTGATTACGGCGCTTGGAGTGAAGATGACTTCCCCGGGACCGGTGATTTTCCGGCAGGAGCGGGTGGGTCTCAATCGCCGCACGTTTACGATGTACAAATTCCGCTCGATGAAAATGCAGCGTGACGGCGAAGTGGATACGGGCTGGAGCACGGAGCAAGATCCGCGCCGCACCCGGTTCGGGACGTTTATCCGCAAGACGAGCCTGGATGAGCTGCCGCAGTTCTTCAACGTGCTGTTGGGCCATATGAGCGTGGTCGGTCCGCGTCCGGAACGCCCCTATTATGTGGAGCAGTTCAAGGGAGAAATTCCGAAGTATATGGTCAAGCACCACGTGCGTCCCGGGATTACCGGCTGGGCGCAGAGCAACGGCCTGCGCGGTGACACCTCGATCGAGGACCGGATCAAGCACGATATCTTCTATATCGAGAACTGGTCGCTGCTGTTTGATATCCGGATTATTTTCAAAACGATCCGCAACGGCTTCATCAATAAAAATGCTTACTAACCTGAGGCTATCATACATCTCTTTCCCCGCTCCCGCCGCTTGCAAGGCGGGGCGGGGAATTATTTTTTTACACCCGGCTGCCAAAGGAATACTGCACATGAAGCAGAACGCAACCATATCCTGTGCACCCGAAAAAAAGCGAAAAAATGTTCGTGTTTTTTGCTTCTTTAAATTGACACGCCCATCCGGCTATTTTAACATATAAGAAGCAATAAGCGGCGCTACTGAAGAGCGGCCTATTCATTTAAACCGAATAAGGATGGAAGATCATGACTGTGGTACGACAAATGATTGAGACCTGGCGCCATGTGTTCAAGCTGGACCCGGACCGCGCGATTAGCGAAGAAGACTTGAGGGCGGTTTGTCAGTCTGGCACGGACGGAATTTTGGTAGGCGGCTCTACAGGCATCACCTATGATAATACCGCCCGCCTAATGTCCGGAATACAGCGGTACGGTGTACCATGCGTCTTGGAGGTATCCGATTTGTCCGCCGTCGTGCCCGGCTTTGACGCCTATCTGATTCCGATGGTGCTGAATTCACCCGATCCGGCATGGATTGTCGGCCACCATCGAAGAGCCGTTGAGCGCTACGGCGATTTTATCCCCTGGGAGCTGCTGCTGACCGAGGGTTATATTGTGCTGAACGGAAATTCCGCCGTGGCCCGTCTGACCGGCGCGGACACGGGGCTGTCAGCAGACGGAGCGGCAGCCTATGCGCATATTGCCGATAAGCTCATGACGCTGCCCATCGTCTATCTGGAATACAGCGGCAGCTTTGGAGATGCGGAGACAATGCAAGCCGTACGTGAAGCTGTAGGCCATGCGCGTCTCTTCTACGGCGGCGGAGTTACCGGGCCGGATCAAGCGAAGCTTGCGGCCTCACTTGCCGATACGGTCGTCGTGGGCAACATCATTTATACCGATATCGGACGGGCCTTGTCGACGGTCGAGGCGGTCAAATCAGACGCTGCTATCTAGTGAATAATATAGTAGTTCTGTACAGAACTACTTATGAAATAAGCGATTTAAGCTATCTAGAAAGGGGCATGTCCTACATGCAATCCGTTAATATACAAGACGCCGTAACCCGGCTTAATCCTCCCCAGCGCCAGGCGGTCGAGACGACAGACGGTCCGCTGCTTATCATGGCCGGAGCGGGGAGCGGCAAGACGAGGGTGCTGACCCATCGCATCGCTTGGCTGATTGCAGGTCGAAAGGCTCCGCCTTGGGCGATACTTGCCATTACGTTCACGAACAAGGCGGCAAGAGAAATGCAGGAACGGGTGTCCAAGCTCGTAGGCCCGGAAGGCCGGGATATTTGGGTATCGACGTTCCACTCCATGTGCGTGCGGATACTGCGGAAGGATATTGAGCGGATCGGGTTTACGTCCAATTTCTCCATTCTCGATTCCACGGACCAGCTATCCGTTATCCGCAGCTGCATGAAGGAACTGAATATCGACACGAAGAAGTTCGAGCCGAAAGCAGTTCAGTCAATGATCAGCACGGCCAAGAATGAATTAGTGACGCCTGCGCAGTATGAGATGAAGATCGGGGATTATTTTGAAGGCCTCGTTGCCAAAATATATACAATGTACCAAAAAAGGCTCAAGAGCAACAATTCGCTCGATTTCGACGATCTGATCATGACAACGATCCAACTGTTTAAGGAAGTGCCTGAGGTGCTGGATTTCTACCAGCGGAAATTTAAGTACATCCATGTGGACGAGTATCAGGATACGAACCGGGCGCAGTACATGCTCTGCCGCATGCTGGCCGACAGCCATCACAATATTTGCGTCGTCGGCGACAGCGACCAGTCCATCTACCGCTGGCGCGGCGCCGACATCACCAACATTCTCAACTTCGAGGAAGATTACCCGGAAGCCAAAGTCATTTTGCTTGAGCAAAACTACCGCTCGACCTCGAACATTCTGAACGCCGCCAACAGTGTTATCGCGCTGAATACAGGACGTAAGCCGAAGAAGCTGTGGACGGATTCGGAAGAGGGGCCGAAGATCAAGGTGTACCGGGCCGATTCCGAGCATGACGAGGGCTATTTTGTATCCGGAGAAATCAGCAAGAATGTAAAAAAGGGCAAGTCGTACCAGGATCATGCGATCCTGTACCGGACCAACGCGCAGTCACGGGTAATAGAGGAAATTCTCATTAAATCGGATATTCCTTACCAAATTGTCGGGGGCATTAAGTTCTACGACCGGAAAGAAATCAAGGATCTGCTGGCTTACCTGCGGCTGTTGTCCAATCCCGACGACGATATCAGCCTGACCCGGGTGATCAATGTTCCCAAAAGAGGACTCGGCGACACGACGGTCGCTAAGCTTACCGATGCGGCGGCATCCCGGGGCGTCTCCATCTTCCGTGTGCTGGAAACGGTGGATGACCTGGGATTTGCGGGACGGACGCGGAACGCGCTGGTCGAGTTCTACGACATGATTCTGGCGCTCCACCGGATGGTGGAATTTCTGTCGGTGACGGAGCTGACCGAGAAGGTGCTGGAAATGTCGCAGTACAAGCTGGAGCTGCAGAAGGAGAACACAATTGAATCGCGCTCCCGCCTGGAGAATATTGACGAGTTCCTGTCTGTGACGATGGAATTTGAAAAAAATAACGAAGACAAGTCGCTCGTATCTTTCCTGACCGATCTCGCTCTGATTGCCGACATCGACAGCATGAACGATTCGGAGGATGACCGCAGCGACGCGGTAGTCTTGATGACGATGCACAGCGCGAAGGGGCTGGAGTTTCCGGTCGTGTTCATCGTCGGCATGGAGGAAGGGGTATTCCCGCACAGCCGCGCCTTCCAGGACAATGATGAACTGGAAGAAGAGCGGCGGCTGGCGTATGTGGGCATTACCCGCGCCGAGAAGCAGCTGTTCCTCTCCTGCGCGCGGGCGCGCACGCTGTTCGGGCGGACGACGGCCAACCCGCCGTCCCGTTTCCTGGACGAGATTCCGGAGGAACTCAAGGAAGACACCTTCATGAGCAGCGACCGCTTCCGCCGGGGCACCGAGGCGGGCGGAGCCTATGGCGGCCGCGGCTTCGGCGCAGGCGGCCGCGGCAATTTCGGCGGCGGCCGGGGCGGAGCCGCCGCCTCATCGCCGGGCGCCGCCGCAGGCTATGGCGGCGCTTCGGCGTCCGCGGCGGCTGGGCGCAGCCGCGTGACCGTGACCTCGGGCGGGGCTGCGGCCCGCCCGGCGGGTGGAGGGGCGTCCGCCGATTTCAAGGCGGGCGACAAGGTCTCGCACGGCAAATGGGGCGTCGGCACCATTGTCGCCGTGAAAGGCAGCGGCAACGACATGGAGCTGCAAATTGCCTTCCCGGCGCCGGTGGGCGTGAAGCGGCTGCTGGCCGGATTTGCGCCGATCGCCAAGGTAGATTGAGCGCTCGGCTGTGGATGGTGCGGCTCCGGCATGGAACTGCGAGCCGCCGCCCGGCGATTAAAGAACCGGTATTTTGATCAGATTGAAGGATAAGGAAACTATTTGGTATGGCGGAGGGATGTCTCAAGTATGGACGCAATGCATACGATGGAAGAGCTTGTGGCGGAGCTGAATAAATATAACTATCATTACTATACGCTGGATGCGCCGCTCATCAGCGACAAGGAGTACGACGCCCTGTACGACAAGCTCGCCGCCCTTGAGGCGGAGAGCGGCTTCATACTGCCCGATTCACCGACCCAGCGCGTCGGCGGCGAGCTGCTGAAGGGCTTTGTCCCGCACCGGCACCTGGCTCCGCTCTGGAGCCTCGACAAAGCGCAGAACATTGAACAGCTCCGCAATTGGAACGCCCGGGTTCTTCGGCTGGTGAACGACTATAACAGCAAGAATCCCGAGCAACCTCTTCCGGAGCCCCGCTATGCCGTAGAACTGAAATTTGACGGTCTGACGCTGAACCTGACTTACCGTGACGGGCGGCTGGTTCAGGCATCCACACGGGGTAACGGCGTTACAGGTGAAGGCATTCTGGCGCAGGTGAAGACGATCAAATCCGTTCCGCTGACCATTCCCTTCAAGGAAGGCGTCATTGAGGTGCAGGGCGAGGGGATCATGAACTTGTCGGTGCTCGCCGAATACAACAAGACGGCGGCGGAGCCGCTGAAGAACGCGCGCAACGGCGCGGCCGGAGCACTGCGCAACCTGAACCCGAAGCTGACGGCGGAGCGGCGGCTGAATGCCTTTTTCTATAATGTCGGCTACTCGGAAGGCGTAGAGTTTCATGACCATCAGGAAATGATGCAGTTCTTACGCGACAACCGGTTCAAGGTCAATCCTTACCTGACTTACTTCGATAACTTCGACGAAGTGTCGGAGCAGTTGGCCGAAATTGAGGAGGGCCGCTCCAAGCTGGACTACCTGATCGACGGTGTCGTTATCAAAATTACCGATTTCCGTACTCGCGAAGTGCTCGGTTATACGGACAAGTTCCCACGCTGGGCGGTCGCCTACAAGTTCGAGGCGGAGGAGACGACCACCATTCTGGAATCAGTCATCTGGAATGTGGGCCGGACCGGCAAAGTGACGCCGCTGGCGCGGGTCGAGCCGGTGGAGCTGGCCGGCGTTACCGTGCAGAACTGCACGCTTAACAATATCGGCGATATTGAACGGAAGAATCTGAAGCATGCGCTCGGGACGCGTGTCTTCATCCGCCGTTCCAATGACGTCATACCGGAGATTCTGGGGAAGGTGACCGAAGAGAAGGATGGCGGGGAGATCATTTATCCCGAGCAATGCCCGGCTTGCGGATCTCCGCTGGAAATGCGGGGAGCGCATCTGTTCTGCAACAACAAGCTGAACTGCAAGCCGCAGATCGTCGCGCGGATTACCCATTATTCCTCCAGGGACGCGATGGACATCGAGACCTTCAGCGACAAGACGGCGGGGCAGCTGTACGAGGAGCTTAACGTCCGCGAGCCCGCGGATCTCTATGAGTTGACGCTGGAGCAGCTGGTGAAGCTGGAACGGTTCGGCGAGAAAAAGGCAACCAATCTTCTTCAGGCGCTCGAAGAGAGCAAGGGACGGGATCTCGCTTCCTTCCTGTATGCGCTGGGAATCCCGAATACCGGCAAGGCGACGACCAAGATGCTGGCCGATCATTACCGTGATCTGAATGCCGTTATGACGGCGAGCGCGGAGGAACTGTCGGCGCTGCCTGATATCGGCGGCATTGTGGCCGAGAGCATCGTTTCCTTTTTTGCCGATCCGTTCGTCGTTAACGGTATTCGCCGCCTGCTTGATTTAGGCGTTCAGGCCAAGGCTCTGGAAGCGCCGGCTCCGGTCGTGACCGATTCCTTCTTCAGCGGCAAGACGGTAGTTCTGACCGGAACGCTTCAGAAGCTGACCCGGGACGAAGCGGCGGAGAAGCTGGAAGCGCTGGGCGCCAAAGTCACCGGCAGCGTCTCGAAGAAGACCAATCTCGTCATTGCCGGAGAGAAAGCCGGCAGCAAGCTGGCCAAAGCGCAGCAGCTCGGTATTCCAGTCATCGAGGACGAGGAAGAATTGATCCGGCTGCTGGAGGGCGGAGCGCCGGCTTGACCTTCCATGTGATACTTATGTGAAAGGGAAGGATTTCGTAAGACTTTTTGTACTCGGTTTACAAATTAAACCGTAAGCCCCGATGTTATATGTGGAAAGCGACCGTTAAATGAATAGTGTAGTATCTGATTAAGTTAATATCTGGGAATCTAATAACATTAGAGTAATAGGCTTAATAATAATTTATAGTGGGAGGATGTTATTTGTTAGCATATATTGATGAGAGCGGGTTTCCGCACCCTAATGATGAAACAAGGCATCCAGTACTTGCTGCTGTTTGTATACCCAAAGATGAAGTCAGAAGTATTATGCAACGGATGTATAATATTAAAATGGATCTCTTTGGACGACATGATGTGGAATTAAAGGCTGTGAATGTCTTAAAGCCCAAATCAATGACTCGTAATACAATCAATAAAATTTTCGCAGAACGCGTTATAAATGAGGTTCTTGATAATACTCTAAATTTAAAGGTTTTTGCTATCATAATGGACCATCCAGAGGAGCCTTTACGAGTAGAAAGTGACAGTTTCCCCAACCACTATAGATTTCTATTGCAACGCATTAACGGCTATTCTAACATGAGAGGGAAAAAGTGTATTGTCAGTTTTGATTCGCAAGATGAAGGTAATGATATGCTTATTTCGTTTAAAATGAAAAATTATCTGTTCAGATCAAATGAGGGTAATGACTGCACTTCTATTGTAGAATCTGCATTTTTCGTAAGCTCCCGTGTTGAAGAAGGCATACAGCTAGCTGATCTTTGTGCTGGAATTATTAGAAAATACCATGAATTATGCATCGACGAAACACCAATAAGTTCATTTAGCTCATGGATAAGTAATCTATATTCGATTATACAAAGACGCATTTTGTTTGGTGCCTTCACCTAATGGATCACAACAGCTTCACGGAATATATAAAATTCCATTAAGATTATTGATCAGAAATTAGTATATTCTAGAAGAAGATGAATATTTTCGGCGTGAGACTGGTATTGTGGTTCTGTCTAGGGGCTGCTTCGTACTGATCTCAATTCTTCTTGACTTTATAACTAATAAAAGTATAATTTAGTTAAAGACTGGTGTTGTGGTTCTGTCTAGGGGCTGCCTCGTGCTGGTCTTGTTTTGTTTTTTCTGAATTGAATTCTTTGGGTCGAATTTAACTTTTCCCGCACTCGTAAAGTGGGGCGTTACGATCAAACAATGCCAGGTTCGCTGCTCTTGAGCAGCTTTTGAATTCCTCTTTGCTGTACTCTCCTTTAATATTATTCCCTCTTAAATCCATTACCCTTTAAATTCTTAACGTTTCATAAAAATTAACCCAATTCCGCCCATACGTTTACATGGCGCAAATACTCCCCCTTTAGACTAGGTTTGATCACTTACTACTGGGAGGGTAAATATACAAATGAACAAAGGTCTGAAAAAGGTTGCAATCGGCGGTTTGGCCTGCCTTGTCCTTTCCGCAGGAAGCTTTGCCTACGCGGCGAAAGGTTCCTCCAATTCACAGAAGGCTGTAAAAGCCCCATCGAAGAATCTGATCGTCCTGATTGGCGACGGTATGGGACCTGCGCAAATCTCGGCGACACGCTATTATGAACAGTATAAAAAAGGAGTCAAGCATCTTAATCTCGATCCTTATTATGTCGGACAAGCTACCACATATGCGGATCGCGGCGAAGACGGCGGAAAGGTAGTGTCAGGGGTCGTAACGGACTCGGCATCCGCCGGAACCGCTTTTGCTACAGGCCATAAGACATACAACGCGGGCATCAGCGTATCCAATGAAGATGTAGCCAAGCCTTTTGCCTCTGTGATTGAAGCGGCGGAGAGAAGCGGCAAAGCGACCGGTCTTGTGACCACCGCGCGGATCACACATGCTACACCTGCCGTATACGCGTCGCATGTTCGCAACCGCGATAACGAATCGGCTATTGCCACCCAGTACCTGGATAGCGGCGTGGATGTGCTGTTCGGCGGGGGTAAGCAATTTTTTGTGACCAAGGATGAGAAAGGCAAGCGGACGGATAAAAATATTCTGCCCGATTTCAAAGCGAAAGGGTATACCGTTGTCGAGAACACAAGCGCGCTGAAGGCCCTCCCGGCTTCCACGACGAAAGCGCTGGGTCTGTTCGGCAATTCCCATGTTGCCTATACCCCGGACCGTACAGAAGAAATTCCAAGCCTTGCGGCAATGACGTCGTCCGCTTTGAAGATTTTGTCCAAGGACAAGAATGGTTTTGTTATGATGATCGAAGGCGGCCGGATCGACCATGCCGGACATGCCAACGATTTTCCGACGCTCGTGCAGGAGACGCTCGATTTCGACGCCGCTTTTAAGACCGCAATCGAGTTCGCTAAAAAAGATGGCAATACATCCGTAGTCGTGACAGCAGACCATGAGACGGGCGGTTTGTCCCTGTCGCGCGACAATATCTATGAGCTCAATATCGACCTGTGGGACAAGCAGAAGCATTCTTCGGAATCCATCGCTACCAAGCTGGCAGAAGCCAAAACTCCGGAGGAAATTCGCAGCATTGTGGCCGAGAATACCGGAATTAACGATTTGACCGACGAAGAGGTGCAAGCGATTCTGGCAGGGGACGGTTCCTCATACAAACAGGAGGGCGCATACAATGCCGTTATTTCCAAAAGACTGCTGGTCGGCTGGTCCGGACACGGGCACTCCGCCGTTGATGTCGGGATTTGGGCATATGGTCCAATCGCGGGTAAAGTGAAAGGCCAAGTGGACAACACCCAGATTGCCAGAGCTTCCGCTGCCATTGTAGGGGTCAATCTGGACAAGAGATCCGCCGAGCTTCAATCGAAATATGTTTATCCGAAATTTAAAATCAACCGCGAGAACGAAGTGCTGTATCCTGTTGCCTCGCTGATCAAAGCCCTTGGAGGAAGCTATAGCAGCGGATCAACCGTATCTAAAGCCTCTTTTGGCAAAAATACGCTGAACATCGACATGTCGTCTCTGACCGCAACGCTGAACGGCAAGGCTGTATCTTTCACGGTAGATAACGATAACGGAACCGTATATCTTCCGCTGTCCGCTTTCAGCCAGTTGACCGGCAAAAATCTGAAATGGGATTCGCTCTCCGAACGGATTGTTCTGCGCTAAGGGGGAGTGAGCATGCTGCAAATTTCCGGCCTGAGCAAAAGCTTCCGGATCGACGGACGCAGTCTTCCGATTCTGGATATTCCTTCTTGGCAGGTGGAAAAAGGTGATAAGGTGGCGATTACCGGACCCAGCGGGTCCGGTAAAAGCACGTTGCTCCATTTAATCAGCGGAATTGCGGTGCCTGACAAGGGGGAGATCCACTTGGAGGGTCAACTCCTGCACACCATGACGGAATCGCAGCGAGATCGGCTTCGAGCTGCGAACATCGGATATGTGCTGCAGGATTTCCACCTGATTCCTTCCCTTACCGCCAGCCAAAATATCGAAATCGCAATGAACGCCAGTATACCCGCTAAGCGGAGAAAGACGCTCATCTCCGAGTGGCTGGAGAAGGTAGGCTTGCCGGACCGGGCGAAGCATATGCCTTCCCAGCTATCCCGGGGTCAGCAGCAGCGGGTGGCGATTGTCCGCGCGCTTGTGAACAATCCGCCGCTCGTGCTTGCGGATGAGCCCACCGGCAGTCTGGACTGGGAGACTGCGGATGAAATTTCGTCGCTTCTGCTTGATCTGAGCTCTTCCGGGCAGCAGACCCTGATTGTCGTCACGCATGACCTGAACATGGCGGAGCGCTTTCCGAAATGTCTGGATATCCGGGAACTGAACCGCGTTCGGAAGCATGCGGGGCATCAAGCAGGAAGAGGCGGCGAACAGGAGGTAAGCAACGGATGAATCTTTTTTCATTGTCGCTGCGCAATATCCGGCATCGGCTTTTTCTTTCTTTTCTTACCGTCTGCGCGATCGGGGCGACCGTCGCTTTTATCGTTCTGTTTTCGCTTTTCCGGGACAGCGTTGAGCAGGGGGCGGAAAAAGGATACGGTCCGTTCGATCTCGTCATTGGGGCGCAGGGCAGCGAAACTCAGCTTGTGCTGAACACGTTCTATCATATCGGAGCGCCTACCGGGAATATTCCGGCGAACGTACTGGAAGAGGCACGGCGCGATTCGGGCGTGGACAAGGCGTATGCCATGACGACCGGGGATAATTACAACGGATTTCCGGTAGTCGGCATCGATCCGGAGTATTTTCTGACACGGTACGGCGACCGCAATCTGAAAGAAGGCGCGTTGTATGCCAAGACGGGAGAAGCCGTTGTCGGATCGCATGTCGCTGAAACGCTCGGTCTGCATGTAGGTGATACGTTCACGGGTGCCCATGGGCTGGTGGAGGAAGAGGAGCATCATTCCGGCGAAGAGGAGACCGAGAATCACGCTGGTGAAGGACAATCAGAGGACCACGCCGGTGAAGGAGAATCGGAGGATCATACGGGCGAAGCAGAGGAACATTCGCATGAAGGCTTTTTGTATACGGTGACAGGTATCCTGCCCACACTGAACACACCGGATGACCGGGCGGTGTTCACTACCGTTGACTATGCTTGGGCGGTTCATGAGCTTCAAGGCGAGGAACGGGAGATTACGGCCGTTCTGGTCAAGCCGTCGACTCTGCTTGGCGCGCATAATCTGAAGCAGACGCTTGATGGCAATGGCGGGGTTCAGGCAGCCTATACAAGCAAGGCCGTGTCGGATGTGGTGAACGCAATCGACCAAGGTTCGCGTCTTGTCGAAATATTAGCCGGTCTGTGCGTGCTTCTTGCCGCGATTACGATTCTGCTGTCCTTGATCGCCGCCGCCGGAGAGCGCACCAAAGACGCCGGTCTGCTGCGGCTGCTGGGCAAGCCTAAGAGCTATGTATGGATGACGCTGATCAGTGAAGGTCTGATCCTGACGCTAACCGGCCTTGCAGCGGGCTTTCTTGCGGGACACTTGGCCGCGCTGATCTTTAGAGAAGTGCTCTTTGCCAAAGCGGGAGTCCGAATCAACCCTTATCTGTGGAACACCGATCACGGCTTTATAGCCGCGGGAACGATCGCGCTCGGGCTGCTGGCCTCGCTGATTCCCGCCTTCCGGATGTACCGGCTTCACCCGCTCGCTTTGTTTAAATCTTAGGAGGTAAGCTGCCTTATGAAGACAAGACAAAAGTTTCTGACCGCCGCGGCTGTGTGCCTTACCCTATTGCTGTCCGCATGCGGCAAGGATGGGCAAGAGACGTCGGCGTCTTCGTTTTCGTCGGTTCAGAACACCTCGGTATCTGCTGAAGAACAAGATCATTCCCAGGTCAACGAGGATAGGAAGGCAGCCGGAGATTCTGCTGCTGGCGGGGACTCTTCTTCGCCTGAAGTTTCCCCGGCCGTTTCTCCTTCCCCGGGTTCCGCCACCGCCGCTATCGCCTCTGCCGAACCGTCCCCGGGTTCTACTGCTGCCGCTCCCGGCTCTGCGGCACCATCTCCGGCGTCATCTGCGTTGGCTACACCGGATACGAAGCCAACGCCTGCCCCTAAGGCCGAAGCTTCAGATTCGGCGTCAGAGGCACAATCGGCCAAAGCAACGCCTTCTTCCGGAGGGCAGAAGGCAATTGCCAGCTCCAAGCCTGCGGCGCTTCCTGTCCACAGCGCCGAGGCCAAGCCGTCCGGTTCTAACCGGAAGGCTTCTGCTTCCGCCGCTCCTTCCCCTGCGCGCAAGCCGGTCTCTGCTTCGCCTTCGCCGTCAGCTTATGCTGACAACGGCAGCAAGACCCAAGCGTCGGCCTCCGCTGCTCCGGGGAATGCCGGAGAAGAGGCGGCCAAAAGCTCGGATAACGGCAGCCCGTCAGGCACGGTAAAGATCGGTTGGTCGGAATTTTTTGACGGGGGCGACCAGACCCGGCCGTCGGAGCGTTTCTGGGACCTCAGCGAGAGCAAAAGCAAAGTGACCATCAAAGGCTTTATGGGCGAGGTGCTATCCTTCGAGAAGCACTGGTTCCTGCTGATCCCTCAGCCTGGAGCCGAATGTCCTTTTGACAACGGGGACGAAACGTACTGGAACAAGATTATGATTGTATTTGTGCCGGACGATATTAAACTGAGACATAAATCGGGTCCGCTGCAGGTAACGGGACGGCTTGAGGTGGGGATTAAGATCGACGAGTCGGGATATAAGACCATGTTCCGGCTGTACGATGCATCCTTTGAGGAAATCAAGGAGTAACACTGGTTCTAAATGAAGGTTTGTCCG
Organism: Paenibacillus durus; assembly: GCF_000756615.1. Classification (NCBI taxonomy): domain Bacteria; kingdom Bacillati; phylum Bacillota; class Bacilli; order Caryophanales; family Paenibacillaceae; genus Paenibacillus; species Paenibacillus durus. The sequence continues at coordinate 5,359,222 of NZ_CP009288.1, read as the reverse complement.
GGGATAGAGATCTTTCTCGCGGACAGACCTTTTTTTGAAATATTAGACTGTATGAGCTTCGCGCCTATCGTTTGGCCTTATATTTTTACTTTCCCCGGCAGCCAGGCGTCAACATCGTACCCCCGCTGCTCCCAGTAGCCGATATGCTCGCCTTCGATCAGCTCAATGCGGTTGAGCCATTTCACCGATTTATAGGCATACATTTGCGGAACGATAAGCCGTACGGGACCGCCGAGTTCATTTGTAATCGGCCTGCCGTCATGCATAACGGCGACCAGCACATCGTCCATCCGCGCTTGCTCCAGAGTGAGCGAATCGGTGTAAACGCCGTCCCCGGAATAAAATTTGACGCTTGTGGCGGTATTCTGCACCCCGGCCATGTCCATAAGCTTTGCAAGCGGGATGCCCTCCCATGTATTTTTATAGACCGACCAGCCTGTGATGCAGTGAAAATCGCTCACCTGTACCTCCCGCTGGAGCTTGACGAACTGCTCCCAGTTCCAGTTCAGCTTGTTGTCCACCAGACCGTCGACCTTAAAAGACCAGTTGGAATTGTCGAAAGAGGGGATGTCCGTCACCGTATAAATGCGGAAATGTCCTTCAGCGCCTCCGCCGATCGGCGGGGAAGACTGCGGCAGCGGAACGGGGTCGGGCAGAAGACGGTTGGCATTAGCCGCCGCAGACTCTCCCGCTGAAGGCAGCTGCAGCCACTGGCCCATCCAGCGGACAAAAGTAGGTCCAAGCGTGACCGCCAGCCCTGCGCCGATGGCGGCTTTGAGAAATCCGCGCCGCGTATAGATGGGCTGGGGCTGCGTGAGCCATTTTTCCGTTCTATTGGAAACTGCTGCGACTTTGGTTTCTTGTTCCGGCCGAATCGACCGCTTATCCGGTTCTTTAAGCCAGCGGGTGCGGGTAATCGAATGGTAAATAATAATCGGCAGTCCAATCCAGGTGAAGAGATCATGCGCCAGCAGCGCGGCATTGGCCGCCCGAGGACCGAAGGCTTTATACTGCCAAAGCACAATCCCCGATACAATCCAGCCGAACAGCAGCGTGAGCACTGTGATGACGTTGGCTTTTTGCGCCGGCTTCCCCTTCAGACGCTTCCAATGCTTGGCCGCCAGCAGCAGATAATAGACAACCGGAAGAAGCAGGACCAGCCCGGCCAGGATATGCCCCCATTTTAGCCAGACTCTGCCTTCCCCCAGCCATTCCCGCCAAAAAGCGCCCAGCAGCATCAAACCGCTTACAGCCAAGAACAGCACAAGCCAGGCGTTCCATGCGTGAATGGAGATCAGCTTTTTCCCATAGCCTTTCCGAATGCGCGCCAGCGATTGTTTTAGCATTGTGCTTCCTCCTTCCCAGAACCGGAGATATTTCAAGTTTTAATTAATTGTAACGCAAAAAGCAGGCATTGAATAATGCTTGGACACAGATCCAAAGGGCGAACCTTCCTAGCTTTTGGTAAGATTGAAGAAGGCAATTGCTATGGCACAAGAGGAGGCTGCCCACGGTGAAGCAGGAAACGATATTGCTGGTAGATGACGAGAAAGAAATTGTTGAGCTGCTTGAAATTTATTTTAACAATGAGGGTTATCGGCTGCTAAAAGCTTACAACGGCCTGGAGGCCATGAAATGGCTGGAGCAAGAGGAGGTGGATCTGATCATTCTGGATGTCATGATGCCCCATATGGACGGGATTGCCGCATGCCTGAAAATTCGCGAGGCTCGGAAAATGCCGATTATTATGCTGTCCGCTAAAAATACCGACATGGACAAAATTACAGGTCTCAGCCTTGGCGCGGACGATTATGTCGGCAAGCCGTTCAATCCGCTGGAGATCGTGGCCCGGGCCAAATCCCAGCTTCGCCGCTATCATAAATGGAACAAGGATTTCTCCTCCCGCAAAAGCGATCATGAGCTTCAGTTCGAGGATTTGCTTATCGATACCGCGAAGCATGAGGTCAGCGTGGATGGCCGAAGGGTTAAGCTGACACCCCGGGAGTTCGCTATTCTGGAGCTGCTGGCCCGTCATCAGGGTCAAGTGCTGAGCATGGAGCAGATTTATCGCAGCCTGTGGAACGAGCCTTTTCTTGACGGAGGGAATACGGTAATGGTACATATTCGCAATATCCGGGAAAAAATCGAGCTTAATCCGAAGCGCCCGCGTTATATTCAAACAGTCTGGGGAGTCGGCTATAAGCTGGATGGCCCATCCTAGATAGAGGAAAGGCGGGACACCCTTATGAACGGCAAATTTATCGCGACGATCCGCTGGAAGTTTATCCTGGCTTTTGTGCTTAGCAGTGTGACTGCGGCGGCGCTGCTGACAGCCTGCTACCAGTTGGTGAACTCAATGGTTTATATGAACTCGGGCCCTCCGAATGCTCCATACCGCCGGATTCTCCGGTGGATCATTAACCACATTGGCTCCGTACCTTTACTGACGACGGTGGGAATCGCCAGCTTTTTGCTCTTCTTTTTTATTTATACACGTAAAATCGTCTTGTACCTGGAGGAAATTACACAGGGCATTCAACAAATGACCAGAGTAGGGATGGCGCATAGAATCGAGGTCCGTACAGGAGACGAACTGGGGGTGCTGGCTGAAAATATCAACGAAATGGCCAAGCGTCTGCAGCACTCTCTGGAGGAGGAACGAAGGGCGGAAAATGCGAAAAACGACCTGATTACGGGTGTTTCTCATGATCTTCGGACTCCACTCACCTCTATCCTCGGATTTCTGGAATACATTGAGCGCGATCGCTGCCGGGAAGAAGCCGAGATGCGTTACTATGTGAGCATTGCCTATCAGAAAACATTGGTGCTGCAAAAGCTGATTGACGACTTGTTCGAATATACCCGTGTGAACGGCGGAGGACTGACGCTGGCGCTGCAAAAGCTTGATTTGAAGGCGTTCATGCGTCAACTGGCGGAAGAATCAGTCCCCGCGCTGGAGCAGGCAGGCATGACTTATCAAATAGTGGATGACGCCGCTGAGCTGTGGATCATGGCGTCCCCCCATGAATTGGTCCGGGCCTATGAGAACTTAATTACCAATGCGATCCGTTACGGAAAAGAAGGTAAGAAAGTGGAGATTGGACTCAGCCGTGAGGGCGATGAAGCGGTGGTGCGAATCCGTAATTTCGGCGAGCGGATCGCGGAAAGCGATTTGCCGCATATTTTCGAACGCTTTTACCGGGCGGAGCGCTCCCGTTCGCAGCATACCGGCGGGTCGGGGCTGGGTCTCGCCATCGCCCAAGGGATTATTGAGCGTCACAACGGCGTCATTTCCGCAGAAAGCGATATGAGCCGGACTGATTTTATTACCCGATTCCCCTTATGTGAGGAAGGGACGCCTGAACCAATATTAAGAAAATCTTAAGAAAAGACCTTGGCGGTTCTTAAGATTTAGCCGATATCCTTTAGCTTTAGGTTGGCAGTTGCCTAAATGCGAGGAGGAAAAAGCCATGAAAAGATTGTATACGGTGCGGTTCGGCTATTTATATATCACCGGCGGATGCGCTCTGTTGAGCGGCGTCCTGTTGTTTGTCGTCCGCAGGATGTTTGCCCTACTGTATGCTTGCTATTCGCCGGAATCGGCTTCCCTGTTTATCCGGGTATCGAACGGGATCATCAATATTATTGGGCGGACACCTTTATCCGTCATCTTGTATTTAACATGCTTCGGTCTTCTATATATGCTTCGATCCGAAATGCTGGCCCGTGATATGAAGGTGCTCCTGCGGGCATCGGAGGAACTGGCGGAAGGCGGCAAAATTTCGGAAGCCGCCGTTCGCTCCGGAGGAGAACTAGGGGAAATCGCTGCTAATTTGCAGCGAATCGGCAGAGGCAGATGGGAGAATTCACCCGATTCGTCCGGTTCGTACTCATCCGCAGATCCGGAGTCGTCTGGCAGCGTGTTCGGCGGGGAGGCTATCGCTCTCGTCCTAAGAACGAGAAGAATAATTCGAGAGCTGTCGGCGGCGGAATTAGAGATCCCCGACCGGAAGAGTGCTTTATATGCCCATCTGGAATCGATTCAAGTGGAATTGCTGGACATGGAACGCTCGCTTGAAAGCCTGGTTGTCTCATGAAGAAAATATTCGCTGTTTGGAGAGGAATGCCATATCCCCGTAACCACGGAATTCAGAGCCGGCGCATCGGTGTTCTCCGCTTCCTGTGCAGGCTGTTTGACGCGGGAGTGCTCGCTGTGATACTGGGACTGATGGCGCTCATATATATGTTCGTTTACGGAAGATATACTGTTCATCGTCATTCGGATCATCTGATTCTTCCCGAATCCAGCGTCATCGTGGCTTCGGACGGCACGCGTATCGGCCGGATTCCTTTGCCCGGGTCCGGTTACAGACAAACGGCCAAGCTGAAGGAAATGCCTGAGCTTCTGATCAAGGCGTTTATTGCCGTTGAGGACAAGCGCTTTTATAGCCATAATGGTATTGATTACAAGGGAATTCTGCGAGCGGCCGTGAACAATTCCGCTCGGATGAGACTTTCCGAGGGAGGGAGCAGCATTACACAGCAGCTTGCCCGCAGTCTCTATCTGAACAGAGACAGAACTATATTTCGCAAGCTTAATGAAGCCTCCATCGCCGTCGCTCTGGAAAGGCATCTGTCCAAGAATGAAATCCTGGAGCTGTATTTGAATGAAATCTATATGGGGAGAGGGATGTATGGCGTGAAGTCTGCGGCAGAGCGCTATTTCGGTGTCTCTGATCTGAATCGGCTGGAGATTTGGCAGATTGCTGTTTTGGCGGGAATTCCAAAAGGGCCTTCCGTTTATAATCCGGCGGATAACGCCGAGAGGTCGCTGGAAAGGCGCAAAATAGTTCTTGGCATCATGCGGCGCGAAGGTTTAATCACCGAGGGTGAAATGAGGGAGGCAGTCGTCAGCAAGTATGAGCCGCCCGGAGAAGCTGAAGATGGACCATCGGCCGTTTCTTATATGGAGGCATCGCTCCGCGAAGCGTCGCGGGTAACCGGCATACCGGTGAACAAGCTTCGAACGGGAGGGTATATGATTGAAACCGTGATGAACAAAGGAGCCCAGTCGGCGCTGGATAAGGCTTTTTTGAGGAAGGAACTCTTTCCTCCGGATGGCAAGGGCAGCAAGGCGGAGGCCGCCATGGTCATTATAAACCACCATAACGGCGAGATCGTTGCTATGACCGGCGGACGCAATCCCCGCGAAGGAGATCTGAACCGGGCGGTACTTGACGCCCGCCAGCCCGGCTCAGCCTTTAAGCCGATTATCGTTTACGGCCCCGCCCTGGAGAGCGGGAAGTTTACGCCTGAGAGCGTGCTGCCCGACCGGCCGTACGCTTATGGAAGCTATCGGCCCCAAAATATAAACAGCGCCTATGCGGGACAATTAACGATGAGTGCGGCGCTTCGAAAATCCGCCAACGCCCCGGCGGTATGGCTGCTAAGGCAGACGGGCCTTGCTTATGCGCGTCAGTTTGCATCCAGGCTTGGCATCGAGTTGACCGACGAGGACAATAACCTCTCTATAGCGCTTGGCGGGCTGCATAAAGGGGTGTCTCCGCTAAAGCTGGCCCAAGCCTATAGTGTGTTCGCAAGCGGCGGCTACTACCGGGAAGCCTTTACCGTCCGCCGAATTACAGACCGTCACGGAATCTTATTGTACGAGCATGCTCCGGCTGCTTCCCGGGTGATTTCGGCTCGAACTGCCGGGGAAATGACCGCCATGCTGCGGAACGTCGTCCAGGAAGGTACAGGTATAAAAGCGCAAATGAACAGACCGGTCGCCGGAAAGACCGGAACAACGGAACTGGATCTGCCGGCAACCGATCGCAAGGCGAATCGTGACATTTGGTTTGTCGGCTATACGCCAGAATGGACGGCCGCCGTGTGGATAGGGTTCGACCGAACCGACAGGGATAACTATATGACCGCAGGCAGCGGCACGGCAGCCGCCTTATTTGCCAGAGTTATGGAACCGGCCTTACGTCAGGCGCAGCGATAAGCTCTGATAAGCCTTAATGTGCCCAGTTTTCATGCCCCCTCCTTTTTCTTGCCCGGGGACATCAAAAATGCCGTTATCATGAAAAGGCGCATCCTCCCTTTAAAAAGGAGTAATGAGCCTCCTTGCAGCGGTTCCGCTTCCCATGGCTTACTCCGCCGCCCATTCCTCCAGCTTCCGGTCTCCCGGGAGAAGCAAGGCGATTAGGCCGAGAAGCGGCAGGAAGCCGCAGGCAATGAAGACATGGGTGATACCGACCATATCGATCATACGGCCGATGAACAGCGAACCGATGCCGCCAAGGCCGAAAGCCAGTCCGGTAATAAGCCCGGAGACGGTGCCGATATTGCCGGGATACAGCATTTGCGCATAAATGACGGTGACCGAGAAACTGGACAGCAGGATAAATCCGCCGATGAGCAGCAGCACGCCTGCCCAAAATTGCCCTACGAACGGGAGGGCAAGTCCGAACGGAACCGTTCCAACCATGGAGAACAGGATGAGATTCCGCCGTCCGAACCGGTCTGCTAGCGGGCCTCCGAAGAGAGTGCCCAGCGCTCCGGCAGCCAAGTACATAAAAATATAGTTCTGTGCGCTATCCAGCACCAGACCGTATTTATCCATTAGATAGAACGCATAGTAGCTTCCGATGGCCTGACCGTACCACGAACGAACAAAGACGATTAAGACCAGAACGATTGTTGCCCTCAAAATGCTTTTCCTTCTGGCGGGATCCATTGCACGGGACACGGTTTTTTTGCTGAACGTATAGCCGGCATCCAGCATCTCCCGGTACCACCGGGCTACATAGGTCTGCACCACGACACCGGCGGCCGCAATGATCGTAAAGCCCAAAGCGCCAATCTGTCCGAACGGGATAAAAATCCACTTCGTCAGCAGCGGGCCGAGCGACTGCCCTGCATTGCCTCCGACCTGAAAAATAGATTGGGACAACCCCTTTTTAAGACCGGCAGCCATATGCGCTACACGCATGCCTTCGGGATGGAAGGTCGCTGAGCCGAACCCGATCAGAATGACGGAGACCAGCACCAGCACATAATTATTGGCGTAGGCCAGCAGCATAACCCCCGTTAAAGTGCTGCCCATCCCGAGTGGAAGCAGGATCGGACGCGGATGGCGGTCTGCGGCGTAGCCGATGACTGGCTGTATAACCGAAGACGTAACGTTGAGCGCAAACGCTATCCATCCGATTTGGGCGAAGGAGAGCAGCATATTACTCTTAAGGATAGGAAAAATAGCCGGGATAACCGCCTGAATGGAATCGTTGAACAAGTGGACGAAACCGACGGCCAGCAGAATCCGATAGATCGTGGCCTGCTGAAGATTGCGCTGCTCTTTGGCAGCCACATTTACCTGCGATATTGTAGACGTTGATTGATTTCTCATAACAGCTCCTTTCTATATTAAGCCGGGCAATCGATATGGATTACGATAACTCGTTTTACTGTTTCACTGCAATGAACATTCTACAAAAACTATGAGATATACACCGATTAATACCTTTGTGTAATAGATAAATAGGGCTTGCTGAATAAACAAAAACTCTTACTCCCACAAGGAATAGAAGCCGTTTTTGTCGAAATCATCTGCAAGGAAATACTCGAAAAATGCAAAAAAACCTTGCAGATGGAGTGAATTATCATGTTTGAACGGATAGAATCGACCGACGATCTTCTCAAAGATTTTTACCTGCCCTTTGGCGGCAAACTGAACCCCAACAATCGGTGGGTGAAGCTGGCCAAGCTCGTTCCCTGGGAGCAAGCGGAAGAAAAATATGTAAAGGTGTTCGGCGCACCCGACGAAGGGCAAAAGGCGTATTCGGTACGTTTGGCTTTGGGCTCCCTGTTGATCAAGGAACGTCTAGGCTTAACCGACCGGGAAACCACTTTGCAGATCATGGAAAACCCCTATTTGCAGTATTTTCTGGGTTTTGGCGGTTACGTGGACAAAGAGCCCTTCCATCATTCCTTGATGACTCACTTTCGCGACCGGTTGGGTCCCGACATCCTTCACGAGATCAATGACTGGATCATAAAAGAAGGGCTGAAGGCCGAGCAGGAAGCAGCAAAAGCAGCGGCTAAAGCCAAGGAACAAACACGTGATGACGACGATGATCACCCGGGGGGTGGACAAATGGTCATGAAAATGGACGACACCCTAACGATTCTGGAAGTGGATACCACGCCGGAAAAGTCTCAACAAAAGGGCAAGGCCAAGTCCCTCTTTCGTCTTCTTCCCAATCCCGACGCACAAACCCATCGCGGCACGTTGATGCTGGATGCAACCTGTGCGCCTGCCGACATCAAGTATCCGACAGATCTGGGGCTATTGAATCATGCTCGTGAAATCCTGGAAGGTATCATTGACGCATTGCATCAGCCGCTGATCGGTCTGGCGGAGAAGCCGCGCACGTACCGCAGACAAGCCCGTAAAGCGTACCTGCTTGTATCTAAACAACGCCAGCCCAAAGGTAAAACGATCCGCAAAGCGGTCAAGAAGCAGCTCGGCTATGTGGGTCGGGATCTGCGAATCATTGAAAACCTGAGCCAGCAAACCTCGCTGAGTACTTTGAGCAAAATGACCTATCGCCGTTTGCTAGTCATTCGCGAACTGCACCGGCAGCAACAAGAAATGATGAATGGCGGAGTGCACCGGGTGGAGCATCGAATCGTAAGCATCGAACAGCCGCATGTCCGACCGATTGTCCGGGGAAAAGCCGGAGCGTCCGTCGAGTTTGGAGCCAAGATAGCAGCCAGTCTGTCCAACGGATACGCCTGGATCGAAACGATGCAATGGGACAACTTTAACGAATCGGGCACCCTGCAAGATGCGGTGAAATCGTACAAAGAGCGTTTTGGCGCGTATCCGGCGGTGATCCTGGCAGACAAGATCTACCGGAATCGAGAGAACCTTGCCTACTGTAAAGGGGTGGGCATTCGTCTCAGCGGCCCCAAACTGGGCAGGCCTTCAACAGAAAACCAGGCGACACACCGTAAGCAAGAACGGCAAGATGCAGCGGAACGCAATGCGATCGAAGGCAAGTTTGGAGAAGGCAAACGCCGCTACGGGTTAGGCTTGATTCGAGCGAAAGGCGCGGCAAGAAGCCTGACAGTAATCGCCCTTTCATTCATGGTCATGAATTTGGAGCGCCGGTTACGGGCTCTTTTTGTCCATTTTTTCGGCTGGATTTTCTATAGGCCACTTACCGGGTGTTAACCAAAACCGATATGTTGTTCAGCAAACTCTAAATAATTAATTTTAAAAAAAGTGTTGCAAGTTGAAGATAGGCATGATATATTATTTCTTGTCGCTCGCGAGGTTGTGATGAAGTTGAAAATCACGATTGAAAAAAAGAGTTGACGAACGAAGTTGAATATGTTATTCTATAATTCCTGTGCATGAGACGAAATATTCAAAATGCCGGGAGCAAGTTCTTTGAAAACTGAACAAATGGAACACGTTAATATAAATGATTCATGTGAATGAATCGTCAGTTTCAAATTGAGCTAATCGCTCTATCGATATCTGAATACGAAATCATCCGCTCAGCCGAGTTGGACCGATTTCATATTCGGCCGATGTTGCTCTGCAACATCTTTATTGGAGAGTTTGATCCTGGCTCAGGACGAACGCTGGCGGCGTGCCTAATACATGCAAGTCGAGCGGAGTCTTTTGGAGAGCTTGCTCTTCAAAAGACTTAGCGGCGGACGGGTGAGTAACACGTAGGCAACCTGCCCCTTGGACTGGGATAACTACCGGAAACGGTAGCTAATACCGGATAATTCCTCTTAGCTCCTGCTAGGAGGCTGAAAGGCGGAGCAATCTGTCACCAAGGGATGGGCCTGCGGCGCATTAGCTAGTTGGTGGGGTAACGGCTCACCAAGGCGACGATGCGTAGCCGACCTGAGAGGGTGAACGGCCACACTGGGACTGAGACACGGCCCAGACTCCTACGGGAGGCAGCAGTAGGGAATCTTCCGCAATGGGCGAAAGCCTGACGGAGCAACGCCGCGTGAGTGATGAAGGTTTTCGGATCGTAAAGCTCTGTTGCCAGGGAAGAACGTCTTGTAGAGTAACTGCTACAAGAGTGACGGTACCTGAGAAGAAAGCCCCGGCTAACTACGTGCCAGCAGCCGCGGTAATACGTAGGGGGCAAGCGTTGTCCGGAATTATTGGGCGTAAAGCGCGCGCAGGCGGCTGTTTAAGTCTGGTGTTTAAACCATGGGCTCAACCTGTGGTCGCACTGGAAACTGGGCAGCTTGAGTGCAGAAGAGGAAAGTGGAATTCCACGTGTAGCGGTGAAATGCGTAGAGATGTGGAGGAACACCAGTGGCGAAGGCGACTTTCTGGGCTGTAACTGACGCTGAGGCGCGAAAGCGTGGGGAGCAAACAGGATTAGATACCCTGGTAGTCCACGCCGTAAACGATGAGTGCTAGGTGTTAGGGGTTTCGATACCCTTGGTGCCGAAGTTAACACAGTAAGCACTCCGCCTGGGGAGTACGGTCGCAAGACTGAAACTCAAAGGAATTGACGGGGACCCGCACAAGCAGTGGAGTATGTGGTTTAATTCGAAGCAACGCGAAGAACCTTACCAGGTCTTGACATCCCTCTGAATCGTCTAGAGATAGGCGCGGCCTTCGGGACAGAGGAGACAGGTGGTGCATGGTTGTCGTCAGCTCGTGTCGTGAGATGTTGGGTTAAGTCCCGCAACGAGCGCAACCCTTGACTTTAGTTGCCAGCAGGTTGAGCTGGGCACTCTAGAGTGACTGCCGGTGACAAACCGGAGGAAGGTGGGGATGACGTCAAATCATCATGCCCCTTATGACCTGGGCTACACACGTACTACAATGGCCGGTACAACGGGAAGCGAAGCCGCGAGGCGGAGCCAATCTTAGAAAGCCGGTCTCAGTTCGGATTGCAGGCTGCAACTCGCCTGCATGAAGTCGGAATTGCTAGTAATCGCGGATCAGCATGCCGCGGTGAATACGTTCCCGGGTCTTGTACACACCGCCCGTCACACCACGAGAGTTTACAACACCCGAAGTCGGTGGGGTAACCGCAAGGAGCCAGCCGCCGAAGGTGGGGTAGATGATTGGGGTGAAGTCGTAACAAGGTAGCCGTATCGGAAGGTGCGGCTGGATCACCTCCTTTCTATGGAGAATCGTTTCCCGTGGCGGAAACATTCAAATATGGAAGTGTAAGCTTCCAAGCCTATGCTTTCGAAGCAGCTTTGCTTCGCAAAGCTTTGAACTAACGTGTTCCCATTTGTTCAGTTTTGATGGAATTTGCGGGGCCATAGCTCAGCTGGGAGAGCGCCTGCCTTGCAAGCAGGAGGTCAGGAGTTCGATCCTCCTTGGCTCCACCAACAAACTTCATCTATTTGTTGTGTCTTGATCCTTGAAAACTGGATACCGAAACGAAAATTGCGTTTTAGAACATCTTTTAGCTGAACTTGTGTCCAAACAAGTGAAGTAAGTGATGCTTAGAGTGAAAGCGTAAGTTTTTGATTGCGAGCGACTTTTGGCTTTGAAGGGAAACACGAACGGATTCATCCGGAAGTGCCGTTCAAAACAAGATGGAGCGAGTGAGCAAAAACTGGAGCGCTGGAGCGTTGGTTAAGCTAGTAAGAGCACACGGAGGATGCCTAGGCGCCAGGAGCCGATGAAGGACGTGGCGAACAACGAAAAGGCCTCGGGGAGCTGTAAGCAAGCTTTGATCCGGGGGTGTCCGAATGGGGAAACCCGGCTGTGGTAATGCACAGTCACTTCTCTCTGAATTCATAGGAGAGCTAGAGGCAGACCAGGGGAACTGAAACATCTAAGTACCCTGAGGAAGAGAAAACAAGAGTGATTCCGTCAGTAGCGGCGAGCGAACGCGGAACAGCCTAAACCGAAGAGCTTGCTCTTCGGGGTTGTGGGACGTCTCACATGGAGTTACAAAGGAACGGTTTAAGCGAAGAGGTCTGGAAAGGCCCGCTGGAAAAGGTAAAAGCCCTGTAGCTGAAAAGTCGTTCCCTCCGAGACGGATCCCGAGTAGTGCGGGGCACGTGAAACCCCGTATGAATCCGGCAGGACCATCTGCCAAGGCTAAATACTCCCTGGCGACCGATAGTGAAACAGTACCGTGAGGGAAAGGTGAAAAGCACCCCGGAAGGGGAGTGAAAGAGTACCTGAAACCGTGTGCTTACAAGAAGTCAGAGCCCATTTTAGGGGTGATGGCGTGCCTTTTGTAGAATGAACCGGCGAGTTACGTTTAACGTGCAAGGTTAAGGCGAGGAGCCGGAGCCGCAGCGAAAGCGAGTCTGAATAGGGCGACTTGAGTACGTGGGCGTAGACCCGAAACCGTGTGATCTACCCCTGTCCAGGGTGAAGGTGCGGTAACACGCACTGGAGGCCCGAACCCACGAACGTTGAAAAGTTCGGGGATGAGGTGGGGGTAGCGGAGAAATTCCAATCGAACTCGGAGATAGCTGGTTCTCCCCGAAATAGCTTTAGGGCTAGCCTCGGTGAATGAGAGTAATGGAGGTAGAGCACTGATTGGGTGCGGGGCCCGCAAGGGTTACCAAGCTCAGTCAAACTCCGAATGCCATCTACTTGTCGCCGGGAGTCAGACAGTGAGTGCTAAGATCCATTGTCAAAAGGGAAACAGCCCAGACCATCAGCTAAGGTCCCCAAGTGTGTGTTAAGTGGGAAAGGATGTGGAGTTGCACAGACAACCAGGATGTTGGCTTAGAAGCAGCCACCATTGAAAGAGTGCGTAATAGCTCACTGGTCGAGTGACTCTGCGCCGAAAATGTAACGGGGCTAAACACACCACCGAAGCTATGGCTTGATGCTTTGCATCAGGGGTAGGGGAGCGTTGTATGCGGGTTGAAGGTTGACTGTAAGGACAGCTGGACTGCATACAAGTGAGAATGCCGGTATGAGTAACGAAAAGATCAGTGAGAATCTGATCCGCCGAAAGCCCAAGGTTTCCTGAGGAAGGCTCGTCCGCTCAGGGTAAGTCGGGACCTAAGGCGAGGCCGACAGGCGTAGTCGAAGGACAACAGGTTGATATTCCTGTACCACCATAATCCGTTATGAGCAATGGGGGGACGCAGGAGGGTAGTGACGCGGACTGATGGATGTCCGTCCAAGCAGTGAGGCTGGTGTATAGGCAAATCCGTACACCGTAAGGCTGGGCTGTGATGGGGAGCGAAAATTGTAGTAGCGAAGGTCATGATCTCACACTGCCAAGAAAAGCCTCTAGCCAGGAGAAGGTGCCCGTACCGCAAACCGACACAGGTAGGCGAGAAGAGAATTCTAAGGCGCGCGGAAGAACTCTCGTTAAGGAACTCGGCAAAATGACCCCGTAACTTCGGGAGAAGGGGTGCCTCGGTAGGGTGAATAGCCCGAGGGGGCCGCAGTGAAAAGGCCCAAGCGACTGTTTAGCAAAAACACAGGTCTGTGCGAAGCCGCAAGGCGAAGTATACGGGCTGACGCCTGCCCGGTGCTGGAAGGTTAAGGGGAGCGGTTAGGATTTAGTCCGAAGCTGTGAACCGAAGCCCCAGTAAACGGCGGCCGTAACTATAACGGTCCTAAGGTAGCGAAATTCCTTGTCAGGTAAATTCTGACCCGCACGAATGGCGTAACGACTTGGGCGCTGTCTCAACGAGAGATCCGGTGAAATTTTAATACCTGTGAAGATGCAGGTTACCCGCGACAAGACGGAAAGACCCCATGGAGCTTTACTGCAGCTTGATATTGAACTTGGGTACGATCTGTACAGGATAGGTGGGAGCCTTGGAAGCCGGAGCGCCAGCTTCGGTGGAGGCGCCGTTGGGATACCACCCTGATCGTATCTAGGTTCTAACCTGGTACCCTCATCGGGTACGGGGACCGTGTCAGGCGGGCAGTTTGACTGGGGCGGTCGCCTCCTAAAGAGTAACGGAGGCGTCCCAAGGTTCCCTCAGAATGGTTGGAAATCATTCGAAGAGTGCAAAGGCAGAAGGGAGCTTGACTGCGAGACCTACAAGTCGAGCAGGGACGAAAGTCGGGCTTAGTGATCCGGTGGTACCGCATGGAAGGGCCATCGCTCAACGGATAAAAGCTACCCTGGGGATAACAGGCTTATCTCCCCCAAGAGTCCACATCGACGGGGAGGTTTGGCACCTCGATGTCGGCTCATCGCATCCTGGGGCTGAAGTAGGTCCCAAGGGTTGGGCTGTTCGCCCATTAAAGCGGTACGCGAGCTGGGTTCAGAACGTCGTGAGACAGTTCGGTCCCTATCTGTCGTGGGCGCAGGAAATTTGAGAGGAGCTGTCCTTAGTACGAGAGGACCGGGATGGACGTACCGCTGGTGCACCAGTTGTTCCGCCAGGAGCATGGCTGGGTAGCTACGTACGGACGGGATAAGCGCTGAAAGCATCTAAGCGTGAAGCCCCCCTCAAGATGAGATTTCCCAAGTATGTAAGACCCCTTGAAGACGACGAGGTAGATAGGTTGGAGGTGGAAGCACGGCAACGTGTGGAGCTGACCAATACTAATCGGTCGAGGGCTTATCCAAATTCACCCCACAAAGTGAAGATGAGGCTGACGAAGCTGAATCCGAGTACTTTGCGGGGACCCCGGAATGGGGAAGACGCAATGTTTCGTTTCGATCCAGTTTTCAGGCGATCAAGCCTGCCGTTTGGTGGCGATGGCGGAGGGGTTCCACGCGTACCCATCCCGAACACGACCGTTAAGCCCTCCAGCGCCGATGGTACTTGGACCGAAGGGTCCTGGGAGAGTAGGACGCTGCCAAGCACATGAACTACTGCTGAAACTCAGCAGTGGTTTTTTTGTATTTCTTTTTAACTAATGCTACCTAGCGGCGATTGGATTGACAGGCAAATAAGGGTCCGCCCGCCATCCGCCATACTTGCCGAAGACTGGGGAGCGACTTTCGGAAATCGTGTCCTGAAAATGCAAATAGGCCGCTCCTCGAAAAGGGCGTCCTATTTGCATATTACTATTTGTCGAGCGTAATCGCAGCTACGGACTCTCTTTCAATGATTTTATAGGCGAGGTAGAACTGCCCTTTCTCGGGGAACTTTCCTCCCTCGGCAAAATGCCTGATCATGTGCTTGACGCCCTCTGCGCCAATCTCGCCGAAGGGCTGTTCAATCGTCGTCAGCTTGGGCGTCGTGATTCCGCTTACCGACAAATTGTCAAAGCCCATGACCGAGATATCCTCCGGCACTCTGAGCCCCGCGTCGTAAATGCAACGCATCGCCCCGATCGCCATCTCGTCGGAGGCCGCAAATACTGCGGTCAGTCCGGTCTGCTCCCGCTCGGCGAGAAGCTCCTTCATTGCCCTGTATCCGTCGTCAAAACGCATGTCCCCGTAAGCGACATATGACTCGGAAAAGGGCAGCCCATAGAAGTCAACCGCCTGCTTATAGCCTTTGAGCCGGAGTTGTTCACCGCGGTCATGCTGCTGTGTCAGCATGGCGGAAATCATGCCGATGCGCCGATGTCCGCGCGATACGAGATAAGCGACGGCGTCGAACGAAGCGCGAATGTCATCGACCTTGTAGGCGGGCAGTTTGGCGCTCTCATGGGAGTCCAGCAGCAGGACGACGGGAATCTGCAGCGTATCAACCAGCTTGTCATAATCGGCTGGCATATGAAAGCTCGTCAGAATAATGCCGTCAACCAAATGCTGCTGCACGAAGGAAAACGCCTCGCTCAGCCCCTCCTCGTTCATTTTGCCGCTCTTCAGTTCGTACAAAATCAGATCGATGTTATTCTCCTGCGCGACCCGGCTGATTCCGCTAAATAATTCGCCGAAGAAGAACGATGTAATATATGGAATAATAACGCCGAGGGAAATCTTCGTGTTCTTCACATTGGTCTGCTTGAACTTGGCCGTGTCGAAATAGTTAAGCTTCTTCGCCGCCTGCATCACGCGCTCGCGCGTCTCGGCATTGACCAGCGCCGGCTTATTGAGCGCCCTGGACACGGTCGCAATGGAGATCCCTACATAATCTGCTATATCCTGAATTGTCGCCAATACTATAACCCTCCGTTTCTTTCTTTCCCGGAGGCCGACCTACCCTGACCGCTCGGAACCGTACGTTGCAATTATTGCATACTCTTCTTTCAATTATACCTGATACACCCTCGGCCGAACAGGCAACCTCCAGCTCTCTGCCCGTGTTTTTCGTTAGCCTTTCTCTGCGCCGGATGTCAATCCGGCAACCAGATAGCGCTGCAGCAGAAGGAACAGCGCGGTAATCGGAACGGCAATCAGCACACAGCCGGCAGCGAACATTGTAAATTGAAGCTTCGTCCGGTCCGTAACAATATCGTACAGCCCGACGGCCAGCGTCTTTTTCTCCGGAGTTCTCAGCACGAGCCTGGCGAAGATAAAATCCGTGAACGGACCTGTAAAATTCATCAGCACCACATACACCAACAGCGGCTTGGACAAAGGCAAAATCATCCGAAAGAACGTGTTCAGATGACCGGCCCCATCGATCCGCGCCGCCTCTACCAGACTGCGCGGAATCGTGTCGAAATAGCTTTTGGAGAACAGAAAGAACAGCGGCGCTGCCGCAGCAGATACGATAATAACCGCCGCATGCGTATTAAGCAGATTCATCTGGTTCAGCAAAATATAGACGGCAATCATGCTCATGAAGCCAGGAAACAAGCCGAGCGCCAGAAGCATGCTCATCAGGTTTTTTCGGCCGGTGAAACGGAACATCGAGAATACATAACCGGTCATCATAACAAGCACAGTGGAGATTGCGGTGCTGATCATAGCGATTTTGAACGTGTTAATGTACCACTCGGCGAATGGATAGTTCTCAAACAACTGCTTGTAATGAAGGAGCGTGAATGATGTCGGAAGCAGTGTTTCGCTAAAGAGCATATCCCCCGGACGGAACGAGGACAACAGTACCCAAAGGGCGGGATAAATACAGAACAGCGCGGCGAGTGACAACAGCACGTAACTTGACGTTAGGCGTACCGTTTTCCGCAAGGAGCGATTCGTCATTACAGCCTCTCCTCCTTAAACGACTTCGTCCGGCGGATGCTCCAGATGGCAAAGCCCGACAAGAGTACGAAAATAAAAATTCCGATAACAGAAGCAAAATTATACTGCCCCTGCTCCATGGACAGCTTGTACAGCCAGGTAATCAGTATATCCGTATGACCCGCGAATTGATAATTCCCATTGACGGGATTGCCTCCGGTCAGTAAATAGATCACATTGAAATTGTTGATATTCGCCACGAATTGCATAATCAGTATCGGCATCATGGTGTACATCACGGTGGGAAAAGTGATCAGCCGCAGCTTTTGCAGTCCGTCCGCCCCGTCGATATCGGCCGCTTCGTACATATCCCCCGGTATGGTGGACAGGACGCCAATAATCATCAGCATGATTACAGGGAAGCCGAGGAGCATGTTGACAAGGACAAGCGTGAGCTTTGCCCATTCCGGGTCCGATAGCCAGGGAACACGTCCGAACCCCATAAGTTCGAGATAGTCGTTTACCGGTCCGAACTGGCCATTAAATACGTTGCGCAGGATGAGTGTAGAGACGAATAAAGGAATGGCGTAAGGAAGAATAAAGATCGTCCGCCAGAACTTTTTGAACCGGATATCCTTCTGCTGCACCGCCAGCGCAATAATAAATCCGGCCCCAAAGCAGGTCAGGGTCGACGCTACTGCCCAGATCAGGGTCCACAGGGTTACTCCGTAGAAGGTCTCGCTCCAAACGCGAAGCCGAAAAATATCGCGGAATGTCTCAAGGCCATGCCAATTGATGAGTTGGGCAGGGGGCATATGGCTGCGTGTGAAATCGGTGAAAGCGAGCAGAATCATGAACACAATCGGCATTACCGTAAAAAACACGACACCCAGCACCGGAATGGCAATGGCAATCTGCGGAAAGCGGTAATCGAGCAAAAAATGCAGCGTCTGCCTGAACGTATGCAGCGGCACACCTTCTTCCCGCAGTCTGGCGCAGTGATAAGCATCCCTGATATTTTGCACATAAACGGCGAGAAGAAGGAACATGAGAAAAATCATAATCAGACCCTCTACCAGCAAATAGATGGAATGATCCCCCATTACCTGCTGATACAGCTTGCCGACCTTCTCGAGACGTGTCGGCTTCTCTCCAAGTGTAACCAGGGCCCACACCGCATGGGGCAGCTTGGCAATCACCGCATACAAACCGGTGAAATGCAGCAGCATTAGCGCGATCCCTTTCCCATACTGACGGTTGTTAAGCTGACCCGCTCCCATAACCAGAATCGACAAGACGGCGCTTGTCCGGCGGCCGGACAGAAAGGGTCTCTGAAATTCTATTATGGATTGTTGTTTTTCCACCGTTATATTCACTCCTTATGAAAAAGCCGCTCCGATAGCTGCGGAGCGGCCGTTTGTAGTTAGCATTCCTATTTGGCGGCGGCAATGTTTGCCTTCATATCCGCCACAGCCTTATCCAGTGCGGACTTAATGTCGGCCCCATTCCAGATTTGTTCCAGCACAGGCGTTACATTTTGGAAGAAATACTGCACCTCCGGAATGACCGGCAGCATCTCCGCTTTCGCTACATGCTTGGCGAAGACTTGAATGATGTCATCCGGCTTCAGCTTCTCATCGTTCTCAATGCCGGCGTATGCAGGCAGTACGCCTCTCATCTCATAGTTCTTGACCTGCATTTCCTTGGTGGTCATAAAGTGGGCGAACAGCTTGGATGCATTTGGATACTTCGAATAGGCGCTTACGAAATAGGCAGGCACGCTCGCGTAAGGCTTGGGATCGACGCCGCCCGGCATTTTAGGCATTTCAATGATTCCAACCTCGAACGGCAGGCTCTTATATCGGCCCAGGTTCCAGATTCCGTCCAAAATAATGCCGACTTTACCCTGCTCGAACAGGGATACTTTGACATCCTCAGTAAGATCGGAGCTCGGAACCGGCAATATTTCCTTTAGGGAGCGGTAGAATTCCATCCCTTTAACCGCGCCCTCATTGTTCAGGCCGATATCGTTCTTGTCTTTTCCATTGTTGCCAAAGATATAAGCGCCGTAGCCGGCCATGAACGAATAGTTGTACAGCAAATTATTGGTTTCGTAAAACAGGCCGTATTTATTGTTCGGGATATCATTATATTTCTTGGCAAAAGCCTTCAGATCGTCCCACGTATCCAGCTTCGCATCCTTCACGATGTCCTTGTTGACATACATCATGAACGACTCGATATTGCGCGGATAACCGTAAAGAATGCCATCGACCGTCACCGCATCCAGGGCGGATTTAACCGAAATTTTAGCTGTTTCCTCTGCAAAATAATCATTTGGCAGGAAGAGACCGGAGTTCGCATTGGGACCAAGCTGATCCGCTCCGGCGACAAACACATCGGCGCCGGTTCCTGCTGGACCATCCGTAATGAGACGGCCGACCGTCTCCCAGAACATCATATCTTCAAGCTTTACCTTGACATTGTATTTTTTCTCAAATTCCTTCACTGCATATTCAGAGAAAGCGTCTTTTTTGTCCCAATAGACCAGCTCGGCCCCCGGTTCCGGCTGCAGCTCGTCCATCGCTGTATCGGAACTCGGCTGCGGGGATTGGCTTGCAGCAGGCGGTGAAGGATTCGCCGCAGGCGAAGCGGTGCCGCAGCCGGCAACGGCGAGCAGACCAACAATCAGAAGGGAAATCAGTCCGGTTCTTCTTTTCATACACATACCTCTCCTCTTGAATACAAAATGTTAAAGGCAGACAGACACGATAGAAGCGATTAATTTTCACCAAGCTAAGGATTTGGCCTTATCTTCAGCCGGGATATGTAAGGCTTTATGACATATGACGTTGCCGTTCCTTACAAGTTTCAATATACAAGAGGTGATTCGGGGGTGTCAATCATTTTTGTGATTTGTTTTTTCAATAAAAATTTATCTATTTGACTTATTTCTTTAAAGTTTTCGTGTAAAATGCAAGGGAAATCCTAATTTTAAATCCCAGATTCACTCTTAACGTTCGCTTATTTTGTTGACACTGCTCTTTTTAGTCCTTATTATTAATTCAAAAATATGATTTATTTACATGTAAAAATGTAAAGAATAATTACTTAATTTGTAGTATATCTTGCATTTTTCAGTATTAAAGGAGTGGCTGCCAGTGACAAGGACATGGTGGAAGGAAGCCGTTATTTATCAGGTCTACCCGAGAAGCTTCAGGGACAGCGACGGCGATGGGATTGGCGATCTTAAAGGAATTGAAGAAAAGCTGGATTATTTGAAAGAGCTTGGCGTCGATGTGATCTGGCTGGGGCCTGTCTATAAATCCCCCAATGATGATTACGGTTATGATGTGAGCGATTATTACGAGATTATGGATGAATTCGGCAGCATGGAGGATTGGACGAGCCTATGCAGCGAAATTCACCGCCGGGGCATGAAAATCATGATGGACATTATTCTTAATCACACCTCTGACGAGCATGCGTGGTTTCAGGCTTCCAAAACTCCCGGGAACAATCCTTACCGCGATTATTACTATTGGCGGGAAGGCGACAGCGAGCCGAATAACTGGGAATCGTTCTTTGGCGGATCGGCCTGGAAATACGATGAGGAGGCCCGTGCCTACTATCTTCATCTCTTCTCCGTCAAGCAGCCGGATCTGAACTGGTCGCATGATGTGCTCAGACGAGAAATGTACAGCATGATGCGCTTTTGGCTGGACAAGGGTGTGGATGCTTTTCGTCTTGATGCGGTCAATCTTCTGGTCAAGCCAGGCGAATGGCAGGACGCGGAGCTGGCCGAACCGGATCATTGCCTAGCTCCGTGTGGGCATTTGATTGCCAACGGCGAAGGGATTCATGACATTTTTCAAGAGATGAACAATGAGGTCTTTTCCCGTTATCCCATGTTTACCGTTGCGGAAATGGCCGGGGTGTCTGCGGAGGAGGGGTTGCTCTATACGGATTCCACTCGGAAGGAACTGGACAGCATAATTTATTTTGAGCAT
The DNA here is from genome assembly GCF_000756615.1 of Paenibacillus durus. Taxonomy (NCBI): domain Bacteria; kingdom Bacillati; phylum Bacillota; class Bacilli; order Caryophanales; family Paenibacillaceae; genus Paenibacillus; species Paenibacillus durus. Next base: position 5,338,185 of record NZ_CP009288.1, on the reverse strand, counting down.
ATGGATGTCGATAACGGCCCGGGCGGACGCTGGGAGACCATTCCGTTCTCCCTGCCGGCCTTTAAGCAAATTATTACACGCTGGCAGCTCATGCTGCAGGGCAAGGGCTGGATCGGACTTTATCTGAATAATCATGATCAGCCGCGCGTCGTTTCGCGTTGGGGCAACGACTCCCGTTACCGCGTGGAAAGCGCCAAAATGTTCGCCACCTGCATTCATATGCTGCAAGGCTCTCCTTACATTTATCAGGGCGAAGAAATCGGCATGACCAACATCCGTTTTGACAGCATTCAAGATTACCGGGATGTGGAGACCCTTAACTATTACCGGATCGAATGCGAGAACAAAGGCCGCTCCCACGAAGTGGTGATGCGGGATATTTACCTTAAAAGCCGGGACAATGCCCGCACGCCCATGCAGTGGGATGACAGTGTATACGCCGGGTTTGGAACCGTGCAGCCGTGGATTGATGTTAATCCTAACTATAAGGAAGTAAACGTGGAGAAGGCTCTCGCCGATCCTGATTCCGTTCTGCATTACTACCGTGAGCTAATCCGGCTGCGCAAACGGTATGATGTGATCGTCTACGGCGATTATAGTCCACTGCTTGAGGAGCATTCTGAAGTATTCGCATATAGGCGAACGCTGAATGATGAGACGCTGCTTGTCGTCACCAACTTCTCCGAGCGGGAGCAGATGGTTGATCTGGGCGAACCAACCTCGGAGCCGAGCCTGCTGCTGGCCAATTATCCCCCGGCGGAAGAACCGCTTACGGCGCTGCGGCTGCGCCCCTTCGAAGCAAGAATTTATCTTGCCCGAAACAACATTTTATAGCGGATTCGCAGCAATCCGAGAACTGAATACTGGAAGAAAGCGGCTGCCGTCTTGAAAAGAGGACGATAGCCGTTTTTTTCATAATAAATAACGCTTTGGGCTGCGGACTTGTTATGCTGATCATGATTCTCAGGCAACCTGGCGCTTCAGGTTACAAAAAGCCGATGAACCTGTATCAAGCGGGACTGCTTATGGGTAATGTATCGTTAGAGAAAAGGGTGGGGAACGTATTCCGTATGCCCGGACGGCATTGTTTGATTTTTTTTGAACAAAGACTTGGCATTTCGGAAGAATGTGCTATAATAATAAAAAAAGTCAAAGAAAGTCAAAGTCAACAGAGCATACAGCAGGTGATTACTTATTCGTTCCCGTTCGCTTTTTCAAGTATGCGGTATACAGTTTAGGCCACACTAGTAGGGCTTGAACAGAATCTAAATCCGGGCTTGTCAGCCGGCTTTATACGGGATTCGGCTCTTTGCACTTTGGTTAAAGTTCCCTTAAAGGTTAAGGCCGAAAGAGGGAACAGTGCCATCGGCTGCATCTGCAAGCTCTGAATCTGGAGGATGAGTGATGCGCAATATCTCCGATATCATCGAACAATATCTGAAGAATATTTTGCATGAAAGTCCCGAAGGCACAGTGGAAATTCAACGCAACGATCTGGCGGACCATTTTTCCTGCGTACCCTCCCAGATCAATTATGTAATCAGCACACGCTTTACACTTGAAAAGGGCTATTTGGTGGAGAGCAAACGCGGCGGAGGCGGATATATCCGCATTCAGCGCATTGAGCTTCCGCAGCACTCGGCGCTGCATACGCATCTTAACCAGAAAATTGGCTCGGGCATCGATCAGAGTACGGCTGAGGGGCTTATTTATCAGCTCGAAGAGGCCGGATTTTTGACCAGACGCGAAGCCTGTCTTATGCGCGCCGCCATTTCGCGTGAATGCATTGCAGTTAAGCTCCCCCATCGGGACGAAATTCGTTCCAAAATGATGAAGGCGATGCTGATCTCATTGCTCAGCAAATAATTCGGCGCTTAAAGGGAGGATTTCGTTATATGCTTTGCCAAGAGTGCGGTGTCAGACCGGCAACGCTTCATTTCACGAAGATTGTGAACGGAGAGAAGACGGAATTTCATATTTGCGAGAACTGTGCAAGGGAAAAGGGTGAATTAATACCGGGTACGTCGGGCGGATTCTCCATTCACAGCCTGCTTTCGGGTTTATTGGATCTGGAGGGGTCAAGCAAGGGGAAATCCTCTCCTGAAGCAAAGCCTCAAGAGGTTCGCTGTGAGGAATGCGGCATGACCTATAGACAGTTCAGCAAGCTCGGACGCTTCGGCTGCAGCTCCTGCTATAAGTTTTTTGACAAGGGTCTTGATCCGCTCTTCAAAAGAGTGCACGGCAACACGAGCCATGTGGGGAAGATTCCCAAACGCATCGGCGCGCAAATTCAATTCAAACGGCAAATCGATGAATTGAAGGAACAGCTTCAGCAAGTAATCGCGCAGGAAGAGTTCGAAAGAGCCGCTGAGCTTAGGGATCAGATTCGAAAACTTGAAAAAGAAATTGCACAAGAGTAAAGTCTTAAGATATATAGGGGGAATGCACGATGCCAGATCTCCGGTTTACCGAACAAGCGCTTAGTGAATGGATGCGCAGCGGCGGCAGCCACTCCGAGATTGTAATCAGCACGCGTGTGCGGATCGCCCGCAATATACAGCATCACCCTTTTCCTCTTCTGGCTACAAAGAATCAGGCCGATGAAATCTTGGATGTACTGGCTCCGGTTGTTGACCAGAATCAGGAGACGGGATACGGCACGTTTCACCTGCTAAAGCTTGACGAGCTGGAAGAATTGGATAAGAAGGTACTGGTCGAGAAACATCTGATCAGTCCCAATCTTGTCAATGATTCCCGCAGCGGGGCGGTGCTGCTGAATGAAGACGAGTCGGTCAGCATCATGATAAATGAAGAAGACCATCTTCGTATTCAATGTCTGTTTCCCGGATTTCAGGTCCAGGAGGCCTGGGAAAGGGCGACCGCGATCGACGATATCTTCGAGGAGACGGTCGATTACGCTTTTGATGACAGAAGAGGCTATTTGACCAGCTGCCCGACCAATGTCGGCACAGGACTTCGAGCTTCGGTCATGATGCATCTTCCGGCGCTTGTCATGACCCAGCAGATCAGCCGTATTCTCTCGGCTGTCAATCAGGTGGGGCTTACGGCAAGAGGCATTTACGGGGAAGGCAGTGAAGCTGCCGGGAATGTCTTTCAGATTTCCAATCAGATCACACTGGGGCAGACCGAAGCAGAGATTATTGACAACTTGCATGGTGTGGCTGTCCAGATTATCGAACATGAAAGTAATGCGCGCCAGCGGCTGCTGGATGATTCCGCCTTGCGGATCACGGATCGCATTATGCGGTCTTACGGAATTTTGTCCTATGCGGCCGTAATGGAATTGAAAGAAGCTTCCCAACGTTTGTCGGATATTCGGCTTGGCGTGGATTTGGGAATTCTGAAAGCTCCATCCATCTCGGTGCTCAATGAGCTGAATGTCAAGACGCAGCCTGGATTTCTGCAAAAGATGTTTGGCGAGAAGCTGAGCTCAGCCGAATGTGATATGTACCGGGCGAAGCTGCTCCGGGATACGTTGGGGACCACACATTAATTATAGATATTATTATTTATGGAGGTGCAGGGTTATGATGTTTGGCAGATTTACGGAACGCGCACAAAAAGTGCTTGCGCTGGCACAGGAAGAAGCCGTTCGGCTGGGACACAATAATATCGGCACAGAACATATTTTGCTTGGACTTATTCGCGAAGGTGACGGCATTGCTGCTAAAGCTTTGATTGCCCTTGGTCTCGGTCTGGAAAAAATTCAGGACGAGGTGGAAACGCTGATCGGCAGAGGACAGGAGCAGCCGACGAACATCGCGTACACCCCGCGAGCCAAGAAGGTTATCGAGCTGTCGATGGATGAAGCCCGTAAGCTGGGCCATACCTACGTCGGCACCGAGCATATCCTCCTCGGACTTATCCGTGAAGGAGAAGGCGTGGCTGCCCGCGTTCTTAACAACCTGGGCATCAGCTTGAACAAGGCCCGTCAACAGGTTCTGCAGCTGCTGGGAAGCAGCGAGTCCACTTCGAGCCACAGCGGCGGCCCGTCCAATGTCAGCACACCAACGCTTGACGGATTGGCCCGTGACCTGACGGCTTATGCCAAAGACGGACATCTTGATCCGGTTATCGGGCGCAGCAAAGAGATTGAACGCGTCATTCAAGTACTCAGCCGCCGGACGAAGAACAATCCGGTGCTGATCGGTGAGCCAGGGGTAGGTAAAACGGCAATCGCCGAAGGCTTGGCACAAAAGATTATCAATAACGAGATTCCGGAAACGCTGCGTGACAAGCGCGTAATGACGCTGGATATGGGCTCGGTCGTTGCCGGTACCAAATATCGCGGTGAATTCGAAGATCGTCTCAAAAAGATCATGGATGAAATTCGTCAGGCGGGCAACATTGTGCTCTTCATCGACGAATTGCATACGCTGATCGGTGCAGGCGGGGCTGAGGGCGCCATTGACGCTTCCAACATCCTGAAACCCGCGCTGGCCCGCGGCGAGCTGCAATGCATCGGCGCGACAACGCTGGATGAGTACCGCAAGTACATCGAGAAGGATGCGGCTCTGGAGCGTCGTTTCCAACCCATCACGGTAGATCAGCCAACTCCGGATGAAGCCGTTCAAATCCTTTACGGCCTGCGCGACCGCTATGAAGCGCATCACCGCGTAAAAATTACGGATGAGGCGATCGTTCAAGCCGTGAAGCTGTCCGACCGCTATATCACCGACCGCTTCCTGCCGGATAAGGCGATCGACCTTATTGATGAGGCGGGCTCCAAAGTAAGGCTGAACTCTTACACGATTCCGCCGAATTTGAAAGAGCTGGAAACGCGGCTGGACGATATCCGCAAGGAGAAAGACGCCGCTGTTCAAAGCCAAGAGTTCGAAAAAGCGGCTGCCCTTCGTGATACGGAGCAAAAAATCCGTGAAGAGCTTGATACGACGAAGAATCAATGGAAAGAAAAACAAGGACGTACCGATTCCGAGGTTACCCCTGAGGATATCGCTCAAGTGGTAGCCAGCTGGACCGGAATTCCTGTTAATAAGCTGAAAGAAGAAGAAACGGAACGCCTGCTCAATATGGAAGCTCTGCTGCATGACCGTGTTATCGGCCAGGATGAGGCTGTCAAAGCGGTCAGCCGGGCCATCCGCCGGGCTCGTGCCGGTCTGAAAGATCCGAAGCGTCCGATGGGCTCCTTTATCTTCCTCGGCCCGACTGGGGTTGGTAAGACGGAACTAGCGCGTGCGCTTGCCGAAGCGATGTTCGGAGACGAGAATGCCGTTATCCGTATCGATATGTCGGAGTACATGGAGAAACACTCCACTTCCCGCCTTGTAGGGGCGCCTCCGGGATATGTAGGCTATGAAGAAGGTGGACAGCTTACCGAGAAAGTACGCCGCAAGCCGTACTCGGTAGTTCTGCTGGATGAAATTGAGAAGGCGCACCCTGAAGTATTCAACATCCTGCTGCAGGTGCTGGAAGACGGCCGCTTGACCGATTCCAAAGGACGCGTCGTCGATTTCCGCAATACGCTGATCATTCTGACCTCGAATGTTGGCGCGCAAGCGATCAAACGCAACTCCACGCTCGGATTTACGGCGGTACAGGATGCCGGCGCCGAATACTCGAGCATGAAGGGCAAGGTCATGGATGAGCTCAAGAAGAGCTTCCGTCCGGAGTTCCTGAACCGGATCGACGAAATCATCGTGTTCCACTCGCTGGAAGAGAAGCACATCGCGGAGATCGTTACGCTGATGTCCGAAGAGCTGCGCAAACGGCTGCGTGAATACGCCGTCGATTTCGAACTGACGGACGAAGCGAAAGCTTTCCTGGCCAAAGAAGGATTTGATCCAGCATTCGGTGCGCGTCCGCTGCGCCGCGCAATCCAGAAGCATATCGAGGACCGTCTGTCCGAAGAAATGCTGAAGGGCAATATTACCAAGGGCGATTTGCTCAAGATTGACGAAGAGAACGGCGAACTGACCGTGCGTAAGAAAGAGCCGGTATCGCTGGAGAAAGACGGAGAATAAGATACAAGCCTAGAGAGTAGGCATGGGTAATTACAGAAGGAGAGCCGCTTCCTTGATCGGAAGCAGGCTCTCTTTTTTTGGGTGTATATGGATATATATGCTACACCCATTTTCCGAATGCTCTTTCGTTCACCGCCCTTAAATGGTAAACTTTGATTGACAGGGAAATATCCGCGATTTGAAGAATGGCGGCATGGTTAAACGGTTCGAAGGAGAAATTATGGCAAAGACAAAAACAAAATTTTACTGCACTGAATGCGGGTACGAGTCTCCGAAATGGCTTGGGAAATGCCCTGGATGTCAGGCTTGGAATAGCATGGTGGAAGAAACGGAAAGCGTAGTCAAAACTCAGGGAATGAACGCTCCTGTTTTTCATAGTAAAGAAAAGCCCCAGTCCATCATAAATATAGAAAGCGATCAGGAACCCCGCATATTGACCGGTATTGGAGAACTTAACCGGGTGCTTGGCGGAGGGATTGTACCGGGGTCCCTGGTGCTTGTGGGAGGCGACCCGGGCATAGGGAAATCGACGCTGCTGCTGCAGACCTCCCATGCGCTGACTACGCAGGGATTGCGCGTGCTGTATATTTCGGGAGAAGAATCGGTTCGTCAGACCCGGCTGCGGGCGGACCGGCTCGGAGCCCTGTCATCCGAGTTGTATGTGCTCTGTGAGACGAATATGGAAGCGATCGAGGAAGCGATTGAGGCGGTTCAGCCTAAGTTTCTGGTCATCGACTCCATACAGACGGTGTTTCTGCCGGAAGTGACAAGCGCACCGGGGAGCGTGTCGCAGGTTCGCGAATGTACGACAAGATTTATGCGGATCGCCAAGATTCGCGGCATTGCGACCGTGCTGGTCGGGCATGTTACGAAGGAAGGCGCAATCGCCGGCCCCCGGATGCTTGAGCATATGGTGGACTGCGTGCTGTATTTCGAAGGCGAGCGCCATCATACGTATCGGCTGCTGCGGGCCGTCAAGAACCGTTTCGGTTCGACGAATGAAATCGGTATTTTTGAAATGGGTGAAATTGGCCTGTCCGAGGTTGGCAACCCGTCTGAGCTGTTCCTTTCCGAACGGCCCCTCGGCGTAGCAGGTTCCACGGTTGTAGCCAGTATGGAAGGCACGCGCCCGGTGCTGGTGGAACTTCAGGCGCTTGTCGCCGCTACCCATTTCCCCTCGCCGCGGCGGATGTCAACCGGACTGGATAACCAAAGGATGGCGCTCATTATCGCTGTGCTGGAGAAGCGGATGGGCATGTTCCTGCAGAATCAGGATGCCTATCTTAACGTCGCGGGCGGGGTTAAGCTGGATGAGCCGGCTATTGATCTGGCAGTCGCGGTCAGTATTGCTTCGAGCTTTCGGGATATCCCGACTAAGCCGTACGACGTGTTCTTCGGCGAAGTTGGGCTTACGGGGGAAGTCAGGGGCGTCTCGCGCGCGGAGACGCGCGTCAAGGAAGCTGCCAAGCTGGGGTTCCGCCGGGTCATTATGCCCGAGAAGAGCCTGAAAGGCTGGAAGCATCCGCAGGATATTCAGATTATCGGGGTAAGTACCGTAGCAGACGCATTAGCGGTCGCTTTAAATTAGGGGGCAGAGGAATGAAAGATTACCAACTTGAAAATATGAACGATCTGCTCAGGCTAGCCGCGCCGGGCACATCCTTCCGGGAAGGGCTGGAGAATGTGCTGCGGGCCAAGACAGGTGCGCTGATTGTCGTCGGCTACAGTCCCGAGGTCATGGAAGTAGTGGATGGTGGCTTTTCCATCAACTGTGATTTTTCGCCCAATTATTTGTATGAACTAGCCAAGATGGACGGCGCGATTATTCTGAGCGAAGATCTAAAACGCATACTATATGCCAACACTCAATTGATTCCCGACCCCTCGATTTCCTCGATTGAGACCGGAATCCGCCACCGGACGGCTGAGCGGGTTGCGAAACAGACGGGCAAGCTGGTCGTATCCATTTCTCAGCGGCGCAACATCATCACGCTCTATCAAGGCTCCATCCGGTATGCGCTTAAAGACATCGGCGTCATCCTGACCAAAGCCAACCAAGCGATTCAGACCTTGGAGAAGTATAGGGCCGTTCTTACCCAGTCGCTGACGAACCTCTCTGCTTCTGAGTATGAAGGCATCGTTACCGTGCCTGAAGTAGTTGGCGTCATTCAGCGTGTGGAGATGGTGCTCCGCATCAAGATGGAGATTAAGCGCTATATCACCGAGCTGGGTAACGAAGGACGCCTGATCAGCATGCAGATGGTAGAACTGGTCGGAAATACCGAGGAAGAGGCGTGGCTTCTGTACAGAGACTATGCAAGGGAAGAGGAAGAGGACAAAATCCGCGAAATTATCGCCGGCCTGAAACGTGCGAGCGACGACGAGCTGATGGACGACAATCATATCGCCCGGCTGCTCGGTTTTTCGTCAACCGCAGTCGCATCCGAAGAGTCGGTTACACCCCGCGGCTACCGGCTGCTTAACAAAATTCCTCGGCTGCCGAATGTCATTATCCGTAATCTGGTGGAACGGTTCGAAATACTGCCCAATCTCATGGTGGCAAGCATAGCGGAGCTGGATGAGGTGGATGGAATCGGAGAGGTGCGGGCGCGGGGAATTCAGGACGGGTTAAAACGGCTGCAAAAACAAGTTCTTATTGACAGGCAAATGTAAATATCATACAATCACGTAATGTTAGAAAGTTTAGGACCTTACCGAATAATATAGGGGGTGACGAAATGATACAAAAATCAATTCCGAGTTTGTTCACGTTGGGTAATTTATTACTCGGAATGTTCGGCATCATGATGGCGCTCAACGGTAAAATCGGTATGGCAGCAATTATGGTCATTATCGCGATGCTTGCCGATTGCCTGGACGGCCGCGTAGCTAGGGCTCTTGGCGCGGAAAGCGAATTCGGCAAAGAACTGGACTCGTTGTCGGATGTCGTTTCCTTTGGTGTGGCACCCGCTCTTATAATGTACGTGACAAGTCTGCATGATTTGCATAATGCGTTGGCTTGGTCGGTTACGGCTATTTTTCCAATGTTCGGCGCGCTTCGTTTAGCCCGCTTCAACGTTCACCCGGGCGTTCCCGGGTATTTCATCGGCCTGCCGATCCCGGCTGCCGGAGGCGTACTTGCGACGCTGTCTCTGTTCCATAAGGATGTGTCTCCGGTATTTATGGTTATCGCTGCGCTGCTGCTGTCCTACTTGATGGTAAGCACGGTGAAGTATCCGAATTTCAAAAAAGTCGGGCTGCCCAAAAAAGCGGTTATCGGAGCGCCGGTCGTCATTATCATTGCTGTCGCTGTTGCCGTTGTATTTCCGGAGCAGATTTCCAAAATGATATTTGTCCTGCTGGCCTTGTACGCCTTGTACGGTTTGAAGCAGAATGTTGACAGACTGGCGGCCAGACGCCGTCGCCGCAACAGAAGACGTTCGGATGATAAGGCTTATCACTCCAAGAACGGGTAAGTTTCCGACCTGATAATTAAAGAGCCGGTTCCACGCTTGAAAGGTGTGGTAACCGGCTCTTGTTTATGTTACGGTGGATCGCAAACCATCCGGAAGAATGGATGGCAGATCCGGCCTTACGACAAATTGAACAGTCCGAGGGTTGCGCACTTTTGTGATTCCTTCACGACGACCTCGTCCATATTGATCCCAAGCAAATTGCACAGCGCCGACATGTAGAACAGCTCCCGGCCAAGCTCGGAGCCAATGACCTCACGACAGTTCTCGCACAACTCTCCCTTAACATGAGTGCCTGCATTTTCCTTCGCCTTTTCCAGACTTACGCCGGATTCAAACACCTGCTTGGTAGCATGAAGCTCGATACAGCCGCATTCCGTTATCGCCTTGACGACGGCGCGGTTAACTGATGCGCTGCTTTGACCGTTCTTGGACAGCACATCCAGAAGACTGCGGTGTCTTAGCAGCAGCTCGGAGACTTGGTCTTGAAAAGCCTGTAAACTCGGTGCGCTCATTAGCCATTCCCTCCGTTTCTTAATTGAGTTCATTATATGATACGCAAAAGCTCTTTTTCAACGGGCACTAAGCCACAAATTGAGAGCAGCGGTTTTTTGTCCATCTCTTATATTTAAAAAAATGGGTCTCCTACGATTACCTTCCCGAAAATTGGAACATACTGGGGGATAGGCGTGAGATTAAGGGAGGTGCGTAAATCATGTGGAAAAAATGGATTTTATTATTTGCCGCACTATGCGGTGGCTTTTCGGGCTACTCGCTGTATCATGCCGCAGAGCGGGATTTTCCGGAAGGCATGACCAGGCTGGGAAATAGCCTGCCGATCGAAGGAAGTCTTTTGTTTGCGGTGCTGGGTGCCATTATTTTTTTGTTCGCGGTGGCGTTATGCGCAGATTGGGCAGGATCAAGACTGCGGAAGGCGGCGCGTTACTGCTCTCAGATGCCGATGGATGAATTGGCTGCCGGAACGGTGGGGCTTCTGGGAGGATTGCTGCTGGCGCTGCTGCTCTATCCTTGCATGACATGGCTGGGCAAAGCTGGCGAGCTCCTTCAGGCGCCTGTTACGGCTGGCTTGGGATATTTGGGACTGCGAATCGGTCTTGAGAAGAAGAGGGAGCTGGCGGCGCTCTGGGCAACCGGAAGGTTTGGCCAAGCTGCGGAGCCGGAAGCCCCAGGGCCAGAGGAACATAAAATTCTCGATACCAGCGTCATCATCGACGGACGGATTGCGGATATTTGCAAGACGGGATTCATTGAGGGAACCATTGTCATCCCTGAATTTGTGCTGGAGGAGCTGCAGCATATTGCCGACTCATCCGATCTGCTCAAGCGCAATCGGGGCCGCCGGGGGCTGGATATTCTCAATAAAATACAAAAAGAGCTGGACGTGAAGGTGCTGATATACGAGGGGGATTTCGAGGAAATCTCCGAGGTGGACAGTAAGCTGGTGAAGCTGGCGAAGGTGCTGCACGGCAAAGTCGTAACCAATGATTTCAATTTGAACAAGGTGTGCGAGCTGCAAGGCGTCTCTGTGCTGAATATCAATGACTTGGCCAACGCGGTAAAGCCAGTGGTGCTGCCGGGTGAGGAGATTATCGTTCAGGTAATCAAGGACGGCAAGGAGCACGGACAAGGGGTCGCTTATCTGGATGACGGGACCATGATCGTCGTGGAAGGCGGCCGCGAATTTATCGGCAGCACGATGGAAGTGCTTGTGACCAGCGTGCTGCAGACGTCGGCGGGACGGATGATTTTTGCGAAACCTAAGCTTCTGGAAAAAGCGCAGTAGCGCCAGGGCGTTTAAACGGGGAACCGTTTGAGCGCCTTCTTTCTGTTCGTCTAGCGCAGCACACTGTTCTTCGTACGCTCCCCAATCTTCTGCGAACTCGCAGGAAGCGCCTATTTTTCCTCCTGAGTATGTCCCGTATCTCTCGGTTAGGAAAGCCTTCCAAACCGCCGCCTGGCTTGGAAAAGCCGGACAAACACGCTATGATGGGGATATACGTGAAATAACCCGCCAGGTGAACGTTGTTGCTGCAATGTTTGTTGATGCACAATGCGGGATACTCGGAATCAAGGACAGGAGCTTACAAGAATGGCAAACAATGTCGGCGTCGTCGTTGTGGCGGCAGGCAGAGGAACGCGTATGGGAACGGAAGAAAGCAAGCAGTATCTGCTGCTGCAGGGCAAGCCGATCGTCGTGCATACGCTGGAAGTGTTCCAGCAGCACGAACGGATCTCGGAGATTGTGCTTGTTACCGGTGCTGAGGATATGGGGCGCTGCCGGAAATGGTGCGATGAATACGGTTTAAGCAAAGTAAAAGACATCGTGGCCGGTGGTGCCGAGCGGCAGCATTCGGTATACCGGGGATTGGAACGGCTAAGTACGGAATGGGTAATGGTCCATGACGGAGTCCGGCCGTTTGTACGTCCTTCTGATATAGACGCTTGCTATGAAGAAGCGGGGCGGACGGGAGCGTCTGTCCTTGCTGTTCCGGTCAAGGACACGATCAAGCAGGTTGACGGGCAGGGGAGAGTTCTCTCCACGCCGGACCGGCGCAGTCTGTGGGCGATCCAGACCCCGCAGACTTTTCGTCTGTCACAGCTTCGAGCGGCCTATGAAGCGGCGGACAAGGAAGGATTTGTCGGCACCGACGATTCCAGCCTGGCCGAGCGGGCCGGGATACCGGTTGCCGTAGTGGAAGGAAGCTACAGCAATATTAAAATTACAACGCCCGATGATTTGGAGTATGCGGAATTTACAGTAACCATGAGGAGAGAGGGACAAGCATGATCGCTGTAGGACAAGGGTTTGACGTGCATCAGCTGGTCGAAGGACGGCCGTGCATCATAGGAGGAGTAACGATTCCGTATGAGAAAGGGCTGCTTGGCCATTCGGACGCCGATGTGCTGCTGCACGCGATCAGCGACGCCATTCTGGGCGCTTTGGGACTCGGCGACATCGGCCGGCATTTTCCCGACACGGACCCCGCCTTCAAGGATGCGGACAGCCTGAAGCTGCTGGAGCATGTCTGGGGGCTAGCCAAGGAGCGCGGCTACCGTCTGGGAAATATCGATTCCACCATTATCGCCCAGAAGCCGAAGATGGCGCCCTATATTCCGCAAATGACGGAGATTATCGCCCGGGCGCTGGAGGCGGAGCCGTCTCAGGTCAACGTAAAGGCGACCACAACGGAGCAGCTTGGCTTCACCGGACGGGGCGAGGGCATCGCGGCTCAATCTATTGTCTGCCTGCTCCAAAATATGCTATCATCATGAGATGACTGCAAGTAGAGCGAATCAACGAAATGAAAGAGCGGAGGAACTAATATGGGAGATCAAGTCCGGGTGCGCTACGCGCCAAGCCCTACGGGACATTTACATATCGGCAATGCCAGAACGGCCTTATTCAATTATTTGTACGCTCGGAACCAAGGCGGCAAATTCATTATCCGGATCGAGGATACGGACGTGAAGCGCAATATCGCCGGCGGAGAAGAAAGCCAGCTGAAATATTTAAAATGGCTGGGCATCGATTGGGACGAGAGCATAGATGTCGGCGGCGAATACGGTCCTTACCGCCAGACGGAACGGCTGGATCTGTACCGTATATACTGGCAGGATCTTATTGACCGCGGGCTGGCTTACCGCTGCTACTGCACCGAGGAAGAGCTGGAAGCGGAGCGCGAGGAGCAGCTTGCACGTGGAGAGACGCCGCGTTACTCCGGGAAGCACCGCAATCTGACCGATGAGCAGCGCGCCGCTTATGAACGGGAAGGCCGCGTCGCGAGCATCCGGTTCCGTGTTCCGGAAGACCGGACCTATTCCTTTAATGATATCGTCAAGGGCCCAATCTCCTTCCAGACGACCGAGATGGGCGATTTTGTCATTGTGAAAAGAGACGGAATTCCAACGTATAACTTTGCGGTTGCCGTCGATGACCATTTAATGGAGATTACCCATGTGCTGCGCGGTGAAGATCATATCTCCAACACCCCCCGCCAGCTTATGATATATGAAGCCCTTGGATGGGAAGCGCCGTTGTTCGGCCATATGACCCTGATTGTCGGCGAAGATCACAAGAAGCTCAGCAAGCGGAATGAATCGATCATCCAGTTCATCTCACAGTACGAGGATCTGGGCTACTTGCCGGAAGCGCTGTTCAACTTTATTGCGCTACTGGGCTGGTCGCCTGAAGGGGAGGAAGAGATTTTCAGCAAAGAAGAGCTGATCTCTATTTTTAATGCAGACCGCCTGTCCAAGAGTCCGGCCGTATTCGATACGAACAAGCTGGCGCATCTGAACAATCATTATATTAAGCATGCCGATCCGCAGCGCATTGCCGATCTGGCGATCCCTCATTTGCAAAAGGCCGGAAGGCTGCCTGCGGAGCTTAGCGATGAGCAGCGCGCTTGGGCAGAAAGCCTTGTCGCTCTTTATCAGGAGCAGATGGTGGCGGCTTCGGATATTGTCGATTTGTCGGAAATTTTCTTCCGTACTCATCTGGAACTGGATGCTGAAGCGGCGTCAATTCTCTCGGAAAGCCAAGTTCCGGCAGTGCTCTCCGCCTTTTTGGCGAAGATTGAAGCGGCCGGGGAGTTTACGCCTGTTGCAATCGGGGCATTAATTAAGGAAGTGCAGAAGGAGACGGGGAACAAGGGCAAAGCGCTGTTTATGCCGATCCGTGTCGCTGTAACCGGTCAGACGCACGGGCGTGACCTCAATGCGACCATTACCCTTATCGGACGCAGCCGTGTCATCGAACGCCTTAAGGCACAAATAAAAGAGGCCTAAAAGTCCTGGGGAATAGGCAAATGCCCTTGTCAGTCCTTGCGCTTTTCGCTAAGATAAAGATAGAAAATAATCGAAAAAGCTGCGATCAGGAGAAGTACACGTATAAAAGCCATTTACAGAGAGAATAACCGCGAAAAGGCCTGCCTTTTCAGGCTGGAAGTTATTCATGGCACACCGTGGAAAATGCGCCTGTGAGCTGTGCGGTTGAGCGGTTGCTTGTATTAGGCACCTTTAGGCCGCGCCGGAGACATCGCCGTTATGGATGCCAAGGGGGACAAGGAACCTGTCGTTTTTTAGGCGGGTAGTCATTGTCCAAGCAGAGTGGGACCGCGCGACGACGTCTCTGCAGCTTTATGCTGCAGGGGCGTTTTTTGTTGAAATATAAGAGACTGCAGCGGCCGCTTATAGAGATCAAGAAAAAAGCGGATTAACTTCTTCGCTCTGCCTGACAACAGGAGACGAGGAAGCATGGAGGGGGAACCGCGATGTTTGAGCATATCAAAGCGGACATTCAGGTGGTGCTTGACAATGATCCTGCGGCCCGCAGCCGGTTCGAGGTCTTCTTTACTTATGCCGGTCTGCATGCAATCTGGGCGCACCGGATTGCCCATCGCTTATACAGACGCGAATGGTTTACGGTGGCACGCATGGTGTCGCAATTCAGCCGGTTTATGACGGGGATCGAGATTCATCCCGGCGCACGTATAGGCAAAAGATTGTTCATCGATCACGGTATGGGCGTGGTTATTGGAGAAACTTGCGAGATTGGCGACGATGTTATCATCTACCAGGGGGTCACACTGGGAGGAACCGGTAAAGAGAAAGGGAAGCGCCATCCAACCGTTGGCAATAATGTGGTTATTGGCTCCGGTGCCAAAGTGCTCGGCTCATTCCGGATTGGAGATAACTGCAATGTCGGCTCGAACTCGGTCGTGCTGCGGGAGGTGCCGGACAACAGTACGGTTGTAGGCAATCCCGGCCGCATCGTGAAGCGAAACGGAGAGCGGGTAAGGGACAGACTGGATCATACGAAGCTGCCCGATCCGGTTATCGATTCCTTGCGTTTCCTGCAAAAAGAGATCGAAGAGCTTCGCCAGCAGATCGGCGGGGAAGACGGGCAAAAGGCGGAGCAGCGCAGGCTGGAAAGCGAGCAGTATTTCGGAGATTACGAAATTTAACCAGGCAACTGGCGACGGCCCTGACAAGGCCGAGCGAGAAAGGATTGAGCAGTATGGCGCTCACTATTTACAATACGTTATCACGGAGCAAGGAGGAATTCATTCCACTTGTCCCGGGCAAAGTGAAGATGTATGTATGCGGTCCGACGGTATACGGATACATTCATATCGGAAATGCGAGGCCGGTCATCGTATTCGACATCGTTCGCAGCTATCTTGAGCAGCTGGGCAACGATGTCGATTATGTGGTCAATTTTACGGATGTGGACGACAAGCTGATCCGTAAGGCCGAAGAGATGAACATGACTGTACCCGAAGTGGCCGAAAAGTTCATTGCGGCTTTCCTTGAGGATATTGAAGGTCTTGGGGCTAGACCGGCTACTCGTAATCCGCGCGTGACGCAGAGTATGGATTTGATTATCGAATTTATCAAAGAATTGGTGGATAAAGGCTACGCCTACGAAAGCGGCGGGGATGTCTTCTACCGCACCGCCAAATTCGAGAGCTACGGCAAGCTGTCCCGCCAAAACCTGGAAGAGCTGCAGTTCGGCATTCGCGTCGAAGTTGATTCGCGCAAGGAGAATCCTGAAGACTTCGTGCTGTGGAAAGCGGCGAAGCCTGGCGAGATCTTCTGGCACAGCCCATGGGGAGACGGACGCCCCGGCTGGCATATCGAGTGCTCGGCTATGGCGCGGGAGTTCTTGGGCGACACTATCGATATCCACGGCGGCGGACAGGATTTGACGTTTCCGCATCATGAATGCGAATGTGCGCAGAGCGAGGCGCTGACCGGTAAGCCGCTCGCCAATTATTGGATGCATAACGGGTTCCTTAACATTGGCGACGAGAAAATGTCGAAATCCCTCGGCAACGGTCTGCTCGTCAAGGATTTCCTCAGCCGCTACAAAGCAGGGGCAATCCGCTACTTCATGCTCTCGACACATTACCGGAACCCGCTGAATTTCAGCGAAGAGGCGCTGCAGTCGGCAGAGAAAAGCGTTGAACGGATAGCAAGCGCCGCAGGAAACGTCAAGTACCGGCTGGATTTGGCAGAAGGCGACGCCGCAGGGGAACCGAGTGCGGAGCTCGCGGCTAGTCTCGAAGCCATTTTGAAGCAGTACCATGAAAAAATGCAGGACGATTTCAATACACCGGACGCAATTACGGCTGTATTTGAATGGGTGAATGCGGCCAATTTGGCGATGGCGGACAATAATCTGCCAGCGGCTGATCTGGCTGCGCTTCTGAAGGCTTTTGAAGACATGAACGCCGTGCTTCGGCTTGTTCCCGAAACGGAAGAAGAGGGCACCGACGACGAAATAGAGCGCCTGATCGAGGAGCGCGTGGAAGCGCGGAAAGCGAAGAACTGGAGCCGGGCAGATGAAATTCGCGATATTTTAAACGGCATGGGTATTGTGCTGGAAGACACTCCGCAGGGAATGCGGTGGAAGCGCAAATGAGTGAAGGCTGGTTTCCTTATTCGCCTTCCAAGCCGGTCAAGCTGATTTCGCCTATTGTGCTTGCCTATATCGGAGACGCGATTTATGAGGTGGCGGTACGGCAGTATCTCATTTCGCGTCCCAACCTGCGCCCGAATCATCTTCACCGCGCTGCGACCGGGTTCGTGTCGGCCAAAGCGCAGAGTAAGATTCTCAGTTTGCTGGAACCGGAGCTTACGGATGAGGAGAAGGATATTATTCGGCAAGGACGCAACGCCAAGTCAGGCACCATACCGAAAAATGCCGATGTACTGGAGTACCGCTACGCCACGGCCTTTGAATGTCTGATCGGCTATCTGTATTACACGGGACAGCAGGCAAGGTTGCAGGAATTGATACACAGCGGCATTCAGCAAATGGAAAGTTAGAACCGGGAGGATACAACTATGGTTGAAGATTACGATAAGACCGAAGAAATATTGGCCGGCAAGCATTCAGTGCTTGAAGCGCTGCGCGCAGGCCGGACTCTTAATAAAATATGGATCGCGGAGAACGCGCAAAAAGCGCTGACGGCTCCCATCGTGGCCGAGGCCCGTCAGGCGGGCGTCATTATCCAGCATGTGGATAAACGCAAGCTGGATCAGCTCGCTCCCGGATTGCAGCATCAGGGAGTGGTTGCCCAGGCCGCTCCTTACGCCTACGCGGAAGTCGAGGATCTGTTGGCCGCCGCCGAAGCTAAGGGGGAGCCTCCGTTCCTATTGCTTCTGGATGAAATAGAAGATCCGCATAACCTTGGTTCAATCCTCCGCAGCGCCGATTGCACCGGGGTGCATGGTGTAATAGTGCCTAAGCGGCGTTCTGCGCAAATAACAGCCACGGTATCGAGGACTTCCGCCGGTGCGGTGGAATATGTGCCCGTTGCGCGGGTAACAAATCTGGGGCAGACAATCGACCGGCTCAAAGAGCTTGGTATTTGGGTTGTCGGAACGGATGTCGATACGGATCAGGATTTGTTCGGCTCCGATATCTTTACCGGTCCGGTTGCGGTAGTGATTGGGAACGAGAGCAAGGGTATGGGCCGGCTGATCCGCGAAAAATGCGATATGCTGCTGAAGCTTCCGATGGTTGGTAGAATCAACTCACTTAATGCTTCCGTAGCGGCGGGCGTCATTATGTACGAGGTGCTGCGGCGCCGTCGCAGACCGGAATAGCGATGAGAGACCTGCGCGATGTGTTGCTGGTGGACGGATATAATATGATCGGCGGCTGGCCGGAGCTCGCCGCGCTTTCCCAGACCGGCATGCAGGAAGCGCGTGACCGGCTGCTCGATCTGCTTGCCGATTATCAGGCCTATTCCGGGCGGCGCGTCATCGCCGTGTTCGACGCCTATCGTGTGCCGGGCCTCGGCCGTTCTTTTGTCCAGGGCAAAGTTCAAGTCTATTTCACGAAGGAAAAAGAAACAGCCGATGAGTGCATCGAGCGGCTGGTCGGAGAGTACAGCCACCGCCGCCGGCAGATTTATGTGGCCACCAGCGATTCTACCGAGCAGCATGTTATTTTTGCGCAGGGAGCGCTGCGCGTTTCGGCCAGGGAGCTTCGGCTGGAAGTGGAAGAGATGCAGCGGGAAGTCAAAAAGACAATCGAACCGCGAAACACCCGCTCCTCCCGGCACACTCTTGAGGACAAGCTGCCGCCCGAAGTGCGCAGCCGGCTGGAAGATTGGCGAAGACAATAAGTATCCGGACATGTTAGAGAAGCTCCGGAAAACTGTAATTTTATGTTATTGATGATCAATACTTGGTTAAACGGTTGTTGACGGTGTAAGGTAACGTAATATATACTGTTCGTATATTTCACGAAGTAACGATGCGTCCTGCGTTGCAGCCGGGGGGATTCTTGGTGAGTGTCGACCTCAAGGAACTAGTGCTTTCCGAGTATGAATTCATAAGCGATGAAGACATCGTCGAAGCTTTTCGAAGCGGGGACGGTGGCGCGTTGGAACATCTGATCAACAAATACCGCAATTTTGTGCGCGCGAAGGCCCGGTCCTATTTTCTGATCGGAGCGGATCGCGAGGATATTGTTCAGGAAGGCATGATCGGCCTTTATAAGGCGATTCGTGATTTTAAGGGCGACAAGTTGTCTTCGTTCAAGGCTTTTGCCGAGCTGTGTATTACCCGGCAGATCATTACAGCCATCAAGACGGCCACACGCCAGAAGCATATTCCGCTTAATTCCTACGTCTCTTTGGACAAGCCGATTTATGACGAGGATTCGGATCGAACTCTGATGGACGTCATTTGCGGCTCGCAGGTGCTGGACCCCGAGGAACTGATTATCAATCAGGAGGAATTCATCGGACTTGAGGACAAGATGGCCGAAATTCTCAGCGATTTAGAACGTAAAGTGCTGATGCTCTATCTCGATGGACGATCCTATCAGGAAATCGCCGAAGATTTGAAGCGGCATGTGAAGTCGATTGACAACGCTCTGCAGCGGGTAAAGCGGAAACTGGAAAGATATCTGGAAGTGCGTGACAATTAGTGATATAATATGAACCGGAAAGGCTCGTATACGAGTCTTTTTTTAATTGGAGAACTGTCGGATGGTTTAACTATGGAGGAAATATATAATACTAGATGTCAGACCGGCGGATACAAGTGAAAGCTGGAGAATAAGGAATGCGGACACGCTTGGACAAGTTGTTTCAGATTTTCGTTGACATTGGGCTTGGCGTTATGATAAAGTGTTTTAGGTAGGCCCAAATTCGCGGCTTTTTTTGGATATAAACAAAGCCACAGGCTTTTGGCTGGAGCTTTGATTATATTTTGAAAAAGAGATGCCATCCACGAAAAGAGCGGTCAGCCGTTTTTTTCATGGGATCAATTTTTGCGTCTTTCGGTTCTGCGAATCGAGAGAACGTTTCGGGAGGTGCACAGCATGCGGGTAATTATCACTTTGGCTTGTACAAGTTGCAAACAAAGAAACTACGCGACGACCAAAAACAAGCGTAATCATCCCGACCGCATGGAGTTGAAGAAGTTTTGCAAGTTTTGCAACGCGCAAACTCCTCATCGCGAAACTAGATAGTTTGTTGGAGGTGTAGTCGGCGTGAAACGCAGTTTCAAGTCTTTGTTTTCCTTTTTCACTGAGAGCTGGACTGAACTTAAGAAGGTTCGATGGCCCAATCGTAAAGAACTAACCAACTATACATTGATCGTTCTAGGTACAATCGTAGTTGTCGCGCTTTATTTCTGGGTTCTGGACATCGGTATTTCCTTTGTGATCGAATCGATTATTTAGAGAGGTCCTAGGTGGCTTGATATGGAAAAAAGATGGTACGTCGTTCATACCTACTCTGGGTATGAGAACAAGGTCAAAGCCAATTTGGAAAAGCGCGTTGAGTCCATGGGCATGGAAGACAAAATATTCCGCGTTCTTGTTCCTATGGAAGAAGAAGTGGTAAACAAGGATGGCAAGAAGAAGGCCGTCATGCGTAAAGTTTACCCCGGTTATGTTTTGGTCGAAATGATTCAGACGGATGATTCCTGGTATGTTGTCCGCAACACGCCGGGCGTTACGGGATTCGTAGGTTCGACGGGTTCGGGTTCCAAACCAACCGCATTGCTTCCGGAAGAGGTTGAGCAAATTCTGAAGCATATGGGCATGGTTGAGCCGAAACCGAAGATCGATTTCGAAATCAAGGAATCCGTACGCATTATGGTTGGTCCTTTTGCGAATTTTGTGGGCTCCGTGGAAGAAATTTTGGCTGACAAGAGCAAGATCAAGGTTCATGTGAACATGTTTGGAAGAGAAACCCCGCTGGAGTTGGATTTCACTCAAGTGGAGAAAATATAACACAAGGGTTTCTTGTGAACGGACGGCTTGCCGTTCGAAGTCCAGTATTTAAGTCAAGGAGGTGTCACTCATGGCTAAAAAAGTTATCAAGATGGTGAAACTGCAGATTCCTGCAGGGAAAGCGAACCCTGCGCCTCCGGTAGGTCCGGCGCTTGGTCAAGCAGGTGTCAACATCATGGCATTCTGTAAGGAATTCAACGCCCGTACCGCCGACCAAGCCGGTCTGATTATCCCGGTTGAAATCACGGTATTCGAGGATCGTTCCTTTACTTTCATCACCAAAACTCCTCCGGCTGCTGTTCTGCTCCGCATCGCTGCGAAAGTAGAAAAAGGCTCCGGCGAACCGAACAAGAAAAAAGTTGCAAAGCTGAACCGCGCCGCAGTGCGTGAAATCGCCGAGCAAAAAATGCCCGATCTGAACGCTGCATCCGTGGAAGCGGCTATGCGTATGGTTGAGGGAACTGCCCGCAGTATGGGCATCACGATCGAAGACTAATTTCGACTTCGTGCAGACCGGTCTCCTGGGGACCGCATTATGTGGGAGGATATTCCGCTAATACCACAAAGGAGGAACATTTTCATGGCTAAACATGGTAAGAAATACCTGGAAGCTGTTAAGCTGATTGACAGCGAAGCGACTTACGAGCCTGCGGAAGCTGTTGAGCTTGTGAAGAAGGCGGCAACTGCCAAATTCGACGAAACCGTTGAAGCGGCTGTCCGTCTGGGCGTAGACCCTCGTAAACAAGACCAAGCCGTTCGCGGCGTTGTTGTCCTGCCTCATGGCACAGGCAAAACCCAGCGCGTGCTTGTATTTGCGAAAGGTGACAAAGCGAAGGAAGCGGAAGCGGCTGGCGCTGATTTTGTTGGCGATCAAGATATGATCAACAAAATCCAACAAGGCTGGTTCGAATTCGATGTCTGCGTAGCTACACCTGATATGATGAGTGAAGTCGGTAAACTGGGCCGTCTGCTCGGTGGTAAAGGCCTTATGCCTAACCCTAAAGCCGGCACGGTTACATTCGATGTTGCCAAGGCTGTTCAAGAAATCAAAGCCGGTAAAATCGAGTACCGTCTGGACAAAGCGGGTCAAATTCATGCGCCGATCGGCAAAGTGTCTTTTGATGCTGCTCAACTGAACGAGAACCTTAAAGCACTTATCGATGCGTTGAACCGTGCGAAACCGGCTGCAGCCAAAGGGGTATACCTCAAAGGCATCGCCGTATCTTCGACTATGGGACCAAGCGCTCGTGTAAGCACGGCTGCTTACAGATAATTCAGGATTGACTCTCGGGACAATCTTTGTTAATCTATAACAGTTGTGATGAGTTAGGGTCTTCTACTTGACTTTGAATATGCTTGCCGTAGACAGTAGGTGCCGCAAGGCTTAATTTCCTACCGAGGTGTTATGATAGAAACAAAGGAAACGGTCCTGCCGTATACCTATCGTTTTATCAAGCCTTCGTGAATCTGCGGAGGCTTTTCTAATGCCTGCGTAGGATCGGCGGAGCTTTTCGTTATAAGCGAGCCGTATAAATTATCAGGAGGTGTAATCATTGGCAAATGCTAAAGTAATTGAAGCTAAACAGGAAGCGGTTGATGTCGTTACCGGCAAACTGCAAAACAGCATCACGACTGTTGTTGCGGACTACCGCGGATTGAACGTTTCCCAAGTAACCGAACTGCGCAAGCAGCTTCGCGAAGCGGGCGTTGAATTCCAAGTTCTTAAGAACACACTGCTTCGCCGCGCAACCGCTGCGGCTGAGCTGACCGAGCTGGATGAAGTTCTGACAGGTCCTACCGCTATCGCCTTCAGTGCGAATGATGCAGTAGCACCGGCCAAAATTTTGAACGATTTTGCCAAAAAGAACGACGCTTTGAAACTGAAAGGCGGCGTTGTGGAAGGTAAAGTAATCGGCGCGGATCAAATCAAAGCGCTGGCAGAACTTCCTTCCCGCGAAGGACTGCTGTCCATGCTGCTTAGCGTTCTTCAGGCACCGATGCGCAACTTCGCGCTGGCAGTCAAAGCTGTCGCCGACAAAGAAGAGCAAAGCGCGTAACACAAACCAGAATTTCAATATAAAAATATCAATATAATTGGAGGTTTAATCATGAGTAAAGAAGCAATCTTGGAAGAAATCAAAGGCATGAGCGTACTGGAACTGAACGAACTGGTTAAAGCAATCGAAGAAGAATTCGGCGTAACTGCAGCAGCTCCTGTAGCAGTTGCTGGCGGCGCAGCAGTAGCTGCTGAAGCAGAGCAAACTGAATTCGACGTAATCCTGACAAGCGCTGGCGGTTCCAAGATCAACGTAATCAAAGTTGTTCGCGAAATCACTGGCCTGGGTCTGAAAGAAGCCAAGGACTTGGTAGACAACGCTCCGAAGCCGATCAAAGAAAAAGTAAGCAAAGAAGACGCAGATGCTGTCAAAGCAAAGCTGGAAGAAGCAGGCGCAGCTGTAGAAGTGAAGTAATTGTAAGCATCATCCTTGGGAGCGAAGTGATTCCTCCCATTCATTGCAGCCCCTTGAACATGTTCAAGGGGTTTGCTGTATGCAAAGGACCTAAGGATTTACTGAGCAGTCCAGAAGAGGGAGGAATGGGTATGTCCCAGCATTATTACTCGCAGCAGCCGGAAGCCCGTCACGACAGACGCGTTATTAACGCAGTGCTCCGGGGCACGAGTTATCGATTTACAAGCGATGCCGGCGTATTCTCCAAAGGAGATATGGATTATGGGAGCCGGGCGCTGATTGAAGCCATGGAAATTCCGGACGGCTCCGCGGTGCTTGATGTGGGCTGCGGCTATGGGCCGATTGGTCTTGCGGCGGCGCGCCTGGCTCCAGGAGGCATCGTGACGATGCTTGATATTAACAGCCGGGCAGTTGAGCTGGCCCGCGAAAATGCGAAACTGAATGGAATTTCAAATGTGAAGATCATGGAAAGCGATGTGCTGGCTGCAGTAGCTGGACAGACCTTTGATATTATTCTAACCAATCCTCCCATTCGTGCTGGGAAATCGGTGGTCCATCGTATTTTTGAGGAAGCCTATGAGCATTTGAATGAAAACGGAGCACTCTGGGTCGTTATTCAGAAGAAGCAGGGCGCGCCATCGGCGGCGTCGAAGCTCGAGAGTCTGTTCGGTGAAGTGCGGGAGATTGGCAAAGACAAAGGATACCGTATTTTAAAAGCTGAAAAAATCACAAAGTAAATAGGCTGACATTATTGACATGGGATGTTGGTAGTGGTATTATTATAAAATGTCAGTATTAAGCTAGGCTCCATGTCTTTAGTTTGCTGAAATGTCAAGCGTCAACATTGTCAACGGCAGGCGCATGCCGAGGGCAAGTTTGCGCGCAAACGCCTATTAACAGCCGTTTTTCTCTGAGGAGAGGGCTGATAAGGGCCGGAACGCATAAACACACGCTGGTTAACGTATAATATGTACGTTTTGGGCAAATCTACTGATTATGGAGTAATACCGCCCGTGAAGAAATGCGCTCTTTTTTCGAAAGATTTCGATAAGGGCTTTTCTTTATTTGGGGGGATGAATCTCTGTTGCATGGTTCCATTATACGGTTACAAACAGGGGTTCGCAATCAATTTTTAAGTGAGTAGACATGAGGGGTGAGTAAAGTTGGCAGGACATCTTGTTCAGTATGGTCGACGCACTCGGCGAAGCTATGCGAGAATTAACGAGGTACTCGAGGTCCCGAACCTGATTGAGATCCAACAAAAATCATATGATTGGTTTTTGGAGGAAGGATTGCGTGAAATGTTCCAGGACATCTCGCCGATCCAGGATTTCACAGGCAATTTGGTGCTGGAGTTCATTGATTACAGCTTGGGCGAACCGAAATATACGGTGGACGACGCCAAAGAGCGTGACGTGACTTATGCGGCGCCTCTTCGGGTCAAGGTACGGCTCATCAACAAGGAGACCGGCGAGGTCAAGGAACAGGAAGTGTTCATGGGGGATTTCCCGCTGATGACGGAGACCGGCACGTTTATTATTAACGGTGCGGAACGGGTTATTGTCAGCCAGTTGGTTCGCTCTCCTAGCGTCTACTTTAGCACTAAAGTGGATAAGAACGGCAAAAAAACCTACACGGCCACAGTTATTCCGAACCGTGGAGCCTGGCTGGAGCTGGAGACCGACGCGAAGGACATCATGTATGTCCGGATCGACCGCACCCGCAAAATTCCGGTTACCGTGCTGCTGCGTGCTCTCGGATTCGGCAGCGACGCCGAAATTCTGGAACTGCTTGGCAATGATGAATATATTCGCAATACCCTTGACAAGGACAACACGGACTCCACGGAGAAGGCGCTTATCGAAATTTACGAACGTCTTCGTCCGGGCGAGCCGCCGACCCTTGATAACGCCAAGAGTTTGCTCGTAGCGCGTTTCTTCGACCCTAAGCGTTACGACCTGGCAAATGTGGGCCGTTACAAAATCAATAAGAAGCTGCACATCAAGAACCGTCTCTTTAACCAGCGGTTGGCTCAGCCTTTGGTGGACGAATCGACCGGCGAAATCCTGGCCGAGACCGGTCAGATGGTTGACCGTCGTTTGCTGGACGAACTGCTGCCGTATTTCGAGAAAAGTATGGCTGCCAAGACCTACCGCGTAAGCGGCGGCGTTCTTGACAGTGAAGACATTCCTCTTCAAACGGTGGAGGTATTCTCTCCAATCGAAGAAGGACGAGTGATCAAACTGATCGCTAACGGCAATATCGACAAGTCTGTGAAGCATATTACCCAGGCTGATATTATTTCCTCGATCAGCTACTTTATTAATCTGCTGCACGGAATCGGCAATACCGACGATATCGACCACTTGGGTAACCGCCGCCTGCGTTCCGTGGGCGAGCTTCTGCAGAACCAGTTCCGTATCGGTCTTTCCCGGATGGAACGTGTAGTGCGGGAGAGAATGTCAATTCAAGACGCGAATGCGATCACACCTCAGGCGCTGATTAATATCCGTCCGGTTATCGCGTCGATCAAGGAGTTCTTCGGAAGCTCCCAGCTGTCGCAGTTTATGGACCAGACAAACCCGCTTGCGGAGTTGACGCATAAACGCCGTCTGTCCGCGCTCGGTCCAGGCGGTCTGACGCGTGAGCGCGCGGGCTTTGAGGTCCGCGACGTCCATCACAGTCACTACGGCCGGATGTGTCCTATTGAGACCCCGGAAGGTCCGAATATTGGTCTGATCAACTCCTTGTCGACGTTCGCTCGCATTAACGAATACGGCTTTATTGAAGCGCCGTACCGTTGGGTCGATCCGAAGACGGGTAAAGTTACGGAACAAATCGATTATCTTACGGCAGACGAAGAAGATAATTATGTAGTTGCTCAGGCGAATGCCGAGTTGACGGAGGATGGGGCGTTCAGGGACGAGATGGTTATCGTTCGTTATAACAAGCTGTCCGACAACATCACGACAATGCCGAGTAACCGCGTGGATTATATGGACGTTTCGCCAAAACAGGTTGTATCCGTCGCGACGGCGCTCATTCCGTTCCTTGAGAATGATGACTCCAACCGCGCTCTGATGGGTTCCAACATGCAACGTCAGGCCGTTCCGCTGCTCATTCCGAAGGCGCCGCTGGTCGGCACGGGAATGGAGCATAAATCGGCTAAAGATTCGGGCGTATGTATCGTTTCCAAATATGACGGCATCATCGAACGCTCATCGGCCAATGAAATCTGGCTGCGGCGTGTTGAGTCCGTCGACGGCAAAGAAGTTAAAGGCGACATCGTTAAATATAAATTACACAAATTCATGCGTTCGAACCAAGGTACCTGCATTAACCAGCGTCCTCTTGCCAAGAGAGGCGATGTCGTCAAGAAAGGTGACATCCTGGCGGACGGTCCTTCCACGGAAATGGGCGAATTGGCGCTCGGCCGCAACGTAGTCGTAGCGTTCATGACTTGGGAAGGCTACAACTACGAGGATGCCATCCTGCTGAGCGAGAAGCTTGTGAAAGAGGATGTATACACTTCGATCCATATCGAGGAATACGAATCCGAAGCGCGGGATACGAAGCTCGGACCGGAAGAGATTACACGTGACATTCCGAACGTGGGTGAAGAAGCCCTTCGCAATCTGGATGAACGCGGAATTATCCGCATCGGTGCGGAAATCAGCGCGGGCGATATTCTCGTCGGCAAGGTTACGCCAAAAGGCGTGACGGAATTGACGGCGGAAGAACGCCTGCTGCACGCCATCTTCGGCGAGAAAGCCCGCGAAGTGCGCGATACTTCCCTGCGCGTGCCTCACGGAAGTGACGGCATTATCGTCGATGTCAAGGTGTTTACTCGTGAGAACGGCGACGAGCTGCCTCCTGGCGTCAATCAGTTGGTTCGTGTCTATATCGCCCAGAAACGTAAAATCTCCGAGGGCGACAAAATGGCCGGACGTCACGGCAACAAGGGTGTCGTAGCCCGGATTCTGCCTGAAGAAGATATGCCGTTCCTGCCGGACGGAACACCGGTGCAGGTTGTGCTCAACCCGCTGGGCGTTCCTTCTCGGATGAACATTGGGCAGGTGCTTGAGGTTCACATCGGGTTCGCCGCCATGCGTCTGGGCATCCACGTCGCAACGCCGGTATTCGATGGAGCGCGTGAGTATGACGTGTTCGACACGATGGAAGAAGCCGGCATGCAGCGTAACGGTAAGACCATTCTGTACGACGGACGGACGGGCGAACGTTTTGAACGTGAAGTTACGGTCGGCGTCATGCACATGATCAAGCTGGCGCACATGGTCGACGATAAAATCCATGCCCGTTCCACTGGACCATACTCGCTCGTTACGCAGCAGCCGCTCGGCGGTAAAGCCCAATTCGGCGGACAGCGCTTCGGTGAGATGGAAGTGTGGGCGCTTGAAGCATACGGCGCCGCCTATACGCTGCAAGAGATTCTGACTGTTAAATCCGATGACGTTGTCGGACGGGTGAAGACATACGAGTCCATTGTCAAAGGCGAGAATGTGCCGGAGCCGGGCGTTCCTGAGTCCTTCAAAGTATTGATCAAAGAGCTTCAGTCTCTCGGTATGGACGTCAAAATCCTGAGCGGCGACGAGCAGGAGATCGAAATGAAAGAGTTGGACGACGAGGATGAGACTTCAAGCGACAAGCTGAGCCTCAATCTGGAAGGTGCGGAAGTCGGAGTGGAATAAATTTTCCCCATAAAGTGAAGCGGCTCTCAGAGTTTATTTCAAGTGCTATGCGGTGCCGCTCCACTGGTGAGGATAACAATAAAGCGGCAGCGCCATCCTTCCCCGGGGTGGCCTTCCGCTGTATGACCGCAGCTTCTCCCGCTGCAAGGAGTCGGGAGAGGAACGGCGGCACCAAATCAGGATCAGGTTAAGGAGGGTTGCTCCTTGTTGGACGTAAACAATTTTGAATTCATGAAAATCGGGCTGGCTTCCCCGGAGAAGATTCGTTCTTGGTCCCGCGGAGAGGTTAAGAAACCGGAAACCATCAACTATCGCACACTCAAGCCGGAAAAAGAGGGTCTTTTCTGCGAACGGATCTTCGGACCGCAAAAAGACTGGGAGTGTCATTGCGGCAAATACAAACGCGTCCGTTATAAAGGCGTAGTCTGCGACCGCTGCGGCGTCGAAGTCACACGTGCCAAAGTGCGCCGCGAGCGTATGGGCCATATTGAGCTAGCCGCTCCAGTTTCTCATATCTGGTATTTCAAAGGCATTCCGAGCCGCATGGGTCTCGCGCTTGACATGTCTCCGAGATCGCTGGAAGAGATTATCTACTTCGCATCTTATGTCGTAACCGATCCCGGCGATACGCCTCTGGAGAAGAAACAGCTTCTGTCCGAGAAGGAATACCGCAGCTACCGCGAGAAGTACGGTTACGGCTTCCAGGCGAGCATGGGTGCGGAAGCAGTCAAGAAGCTGCTTCAGGATCTTGATATCGAAAAAGAGCTGGAATTCCTTAAGGAAGAGTTGCGCACCGCTCAAGGCCAACGCCGCAACCGTGCGATCAAGCGCCTTGAAGTGATCGAAGCTTTCCGCAACTCCGGCAACAAGCCTGATTGGATGATCATGGACGTTCTCCCGGTTATTCCGCCGGAACTGCGTCCGATGGTGCAACTAGATGGCGGACGTTTCGCAACGTCCGACCTGAACGACCTGTACCGCCGCGTGATCAACCGCAACAACCGTCTGAAGAGACTGCTTGATCTTGGCGCTCCGGATATTATCGTGCAGAACGAAAAACGGATGCTTCAGGAAGCCGTTGATGCTCTGATCGATAACGGCCGCCGCGGCCGCCCGGTAACGGGTCCAGGCAACCGTCCGTTGAAATCGCTCAGCCATATGCTGAAAGGTAAGCAGGGCCGTTTCCGTCAGAATCTGCTCGGTAAACGGGTCGACTATTCCGGCCGTTCCGTTATCGTCGTAGGTCCTTACTTGAAAATGTACCAATGCGGCCTGCCTAAGAAAATGGCGCTTGAGCTATTTAAGCCGTTCGTGATGAAAGAACTGGTTAACAAAGGCCTTGCCCATAACATTAAGAGCGCGAAACGCAAAGTCGAGCGCGTAAGCCCGGAAGTATGGGATGTGCTTGAAGAAGTCATCAAGGAGCACCCGGTTTTGCTGAACCGTGCCCCCACGCTTCACCGTCTCGGTATCCAAGCGTTTGAACCGATTCTGGTGGAAGGCCATGCCATTCGTCTTCATCCGCTCGTATGTACAGCGTACAACGCTGACTTTGACGGTGACCAAATGGCCGTGCACGTTCCGCTTTCCGCGGAAGCACAGGCGGAAGCCCGCATTCTGATGCTGGCGTCCGGCAACATTTTGAACCCGAAGGACGGCAAGCCGGTCGTTACCCCTTCCCAGGATATGGTTCTCGGTTCCTTCTATCTGACCATGGACAACAAGGAAGAAAAGGGCAGCGGGATGATTCTCCGTACCGTGAACGAAGCGGTTTCCGCTTACCAGCGCGGAACTGCCGGTCTTCATGCGCGTGTAGCCATTCCGGTCAAGGCGCTTAACAAGACCAGCTTCACCGAGAAGCAGCAGAACGCCATGCTGATCACAACGGTCGGCAAAATTATTTTCAATGAGATTTTCCCGGCAAGCTTCCCTTACATCAACGAAGCGACACGTGATAATCTGTTGCAGGGTACGCCGGAGAGATATTTCATCTATGAAAAAGGTGCCAACATCCGCGAACTGCTTGACGCGGTTCCGATTGCGGGTGCTGTCGGCAAAGAATATCTGGGCTCGATTATCGCCCGCTGTTTCGAAATTTATCATACGACCAAAACATCGGTCATTCTGGATAAAATCAAGCAGCTTGGCTTTACCTACTCTACCCGTGCGGGCGTAACGATCGCCGTATCGGACGTTATCGTACCGGAAGAGAAGAAGGTCATTCTGAAAGAGTCCGAAGAGAAGGTCGATGTTGTCGCCAAGCAATACCGCCGCGGTCTTATTACCAATGAAGAGCGGTATGACCGCGTCATTGAAATTTGGTCCAAGACGAAGGACGATCTGACCAACGTGCTCATGAAATCCATGGACCGTTTCAATTCCATCATGCTGATGGTGGATTCCAAAGCACGGGGTAACAAATCGCAGATTACCCAGCTTGGCGGGATGCGCGGACTGATGGCGACGCCGTCGGGACGCATTTTCGAACTGCCGATCAAAGCGAACTTCCGCGAAGGCCTGACCGTCCTTGAGTACTTTATCTCTACTCACGGCGCGCGGAAAGGTCTGGCGGATACGGCGCTTCGTACCGCCGACTCCGGTTACCTGACACGCCGTCTTGTCGACGTGGCCCAGGACGTAATCGTCCGCGAGGAAGATTGCGGCACCGACAAAGGCTTTACCGTCAGCCGTATCCAGGATGGCAAAGAGGTTATCGAGGACCTGTATGACCGTATTGAAGGCCGCTACTGCTTCGAGACCGTCCGCCATCCGGAAACAGGCGCAATCATTGTGCACCGTAATGATCTGATTGATTCCGATAAAGCGGAGGAGATCGTCAAAGCCGGCGTAGGCAAGCTGCAAATCCGCTCCGTACTGAGCTGCCGCGCCCGTCACGGCGTCTGCAAGAAGTGCTACGGACGCAACCTGGCTACCGGCAAGCACGTCGAGATCGGCGAAGCCGTCGGCATTATCGCCGCACAATCCATCGGTGAACCGGGAACGCAGCTTACTATGCGTACGTTCCATACCGGGGGCGTTGCGGGCGACGATATCACGCAAGGTCTTCCGCGTATCCAGGAGCTGTTTGAGGCGCGTAACCCGAAAGGCCAAGCGACCATCAGTGAAATCGACGGCGTCGTGAAGGAGATTCGCGAAGCGAAAGACCGCCGCGAAATCGAGGTTCAGGGTGAAGCGGAATCGAAAGTCTACTCGATTACCTACGGATCACGCCTGCGCGTAAGCGAAGGAGATGAGGTCGAGGCCGGTGACGAACTGACCGACGGTTCCATCGATCCGAAAGAAATGCTGCGCATCAAGGGGATCCGTGGTGTGCAGAACTATATCCTTCAGGAAGTACAGCGCGTATACCGGAATCAGGGCGTAGAAATCAACGATAAGCACGTTGAGGTCATGATTAGACAGATGCTGCGCAAAATCCGCATCATTGATGCCGGTGATACTAACCTGCTGCCTGGCTCCTTTGCGGATATCCATGAATACGAATCTGCGAATAAGGAAGTAATCCTGTCCGGCAAAGAACCGGCTGTTGCGAAGCCTGTACTGCTCGGTATTACGAAGGCATCGTTGGAAACAGACTCCTTCTTGTCCGCGGCATCGTTCCAAGAGACGACGCGCGTGCTGACCGACGCCGCCATCAAAGGCAAGGTCGACCAGCTGCTCGGCCTCAAGGAGAATGTTATTATCGGTAAGCTGATTCCTGCCGGAACGGGCATGAACCGCTACCGCAATGTCAAATTGGTCAATCCGGAAGAAGAGCAAAGCGAAGAGGAAGCTTTGGAAACTGTTCCGGCTGAATAAAGCAAGAATTCTCTGTTAGACTATCCGCGCCGGCGCTATCTTTCGTTAAGCCCGGCGCGGAAGTCTGCAGAGAAATTTTTTTCGAGATTTTCTTGACACTGTATGGCGGCAGTGATAATATGTTTAAGGTGCGTGAGTATCCTTGTTATCTTTGTTCATTGGAGGGTTTTGTAATGACTGATGATAGAGGACTACGGGACGCTCAGATCAAGATCGGCACCAAGCAAACCGTCAAAGCGGTGGAGATGGGCCAGGCCGCAGAAGTCTATGTGGCGGAAGACGGAGATCCCAGGCTTACTTCAAGAATCGTTAGTCTTTGCAATAAGCATGGCGTCAAGTTGACTTATGTCGATACGATGCAGCAGTTGGGCAAGGCCTGCGGAATCGAAGTGGGCGCTGCAATGGCAGCCGTCTTAAAATAATAGCGTGAAGAACTGTTTTTGTGTCGTGAGAGTAACTCCGGTGGCAAAGACTTTTCATTTGTTCTTTTATGAACCGCCTGGGTCTGTGGGCTTAGCAAGACGGTTTATAAGAGATCATTATTAGAGGAAGGGGGTGGCACAACAATGCCAACTATCAATCAATTGGTTCGTAAAGGCCGTCAAGCCAAGATCGAAAAATCGAAATCGCCTGCACTGCAAAAAGGTTTTAATGCCCTGAAGCGTGAGGCTACGGATTTGAGCGCTCCGCAAAAACGCGGTGTGTGCACTCGCGTAGGTACTATGACTCCGAAGAAACCGAACTCTGCACTTCGTAAATATGCCCGTGTTCGTTTGACGAACCGCGTAGAGGTGACAGCTTATATTCCGGGTATCGGACATAACCTGCAAGAGCACAGCGTGGTGCTGATTCGCGGAGGCCGGGTTAAAGACCTTCCGGGTGTTCGTTACCATATCGTTCGCGGCGCGCTGGATACAGCAGGCGTGAACAACCGGATGCAATCTCGCTCCAAATACGGCGCGAAACGTCCGAAAGCTAAGAAATAATAAATGAACGAATAAGAACAATCTAATGAAAGGGGGATATCCATGCCACGCAAAGGTCCAGTTTCCAAAAGAGACGTACTGCCGGATCCGGTGTATAACAGCAAACTGGTTACTCGTCTGATTAACCGTGTAATGCTGGATGGTAAAAGAGGTGTCGCTCAAAGTATTCTGTACAACGCGTTCAAGTTGATTGAAGAACGTACGGGGAAAGACCCAATGGAAGTATTTGAAGCAGCCATCAAGAACATCATGCCGGTTCTTGAAGTTAAAGCCCGCCGTGTAGGCGGCGCGAACTATCAAGTGCCGATCGAAGTTAAACCGGAGAGACGTACTTCCCTGGGATTACGTTGGCTCGTGAACTACTCCCGCAACCGCGGTGAGAAGACGATGGAAGAGCGTTTGGCGGCTGAGATTATCGATGCTTCCAATAACACAGGCGCTTCCGTCAAGAAACGTGAAGACACGCACAAAATGGCTGAAGCGAACAAAGCATTCGCTCACTACCGCTGGTAGGATCAAGGTCAATCAAATAACTTCAATTTTGAAGGGAGACCCCATTCATGGCAAGAGAGTTCTCCTTGAAAAATACACGTAATATCGGGATCATGGCGCACATCGACGCTGGTAAGACAACCACCACAGAACGGATTCTTTTCTATACAGGCCGTACGCACAAAATCGGTGAAGTTCACGAAGGTGCGGCAACGATGGACTGGATGGAGCAAGAGCAGGAGCGCGGAATTACGATTACTTCCGCCGCTACCACTGCTGCGTGGAAAGGTCACCGGGTCAACATCATCGATACCCCGGGACACGTTGACTTCACCGTAGAAGTTGAACGTTCCCTCCGTGTATTGGACGGGGCAGTAGGCGTTTTCAGTGCGAAAGAGGGCGTTGAGCCTCAGTCTGAAACCGTTTGGAGACAGGCTGACCGCTATGGCGTTCCCCGGATCGCCTATGTTAACAAAATGGATATCATCGGTGCGGATTACCTTAACGTAGTTAAGGATATGCGCGAGCGTCTGCAAGCAAATGCGGTTGCCATTCAGCTGCCGATCGGTGCCGAGAATGACTTTATCGGCATCATCGACCTGATCGAGCAAAAAGCCCATATGTACAAAGACGATCTTGGCCGTGATATTGAAGTGACGGATATCCCGTCCGAATTTCTGGATCAAGTCGAAGAGTTGCGTAACGAGCTCATTGAGAAAGTTGCGGAACTCGACGAAGATCTGACCATGAAGTACCTGGAAGGCGAAGAGATTACCATTGATGAAATCAAGGCTGCACTGCGCAAAGGCGTAGTGGAAGTTAAGATTTTCCCGGTAATCTGCGGATCTTCTTACCGTAATAAAGGGGTTCAGCTGATGCTGGACGCTGTTATCGACTTCCTGCCGGCTCCGATTGATGTTCCATCGATCAAGGGTCATCTTGAAGATGGTACGGAAGCCGAGCGTCACTCTTCGGACGAAGAGCCGTTCTCCGCGCTGGCATTTAAAATCATGACCGACCCTTATGTTGGTAAGCTGACGTTCTTCCGTGTATATTCCGGTATTCTGGAATCCGGTTCTTATGTTCTGAATGCCACTAAAGGCAAACGTGAGCGTATCGGACGTATCCTGCAAATGCACGCGAACAGCCGTCAGGAAATTTCTATTGTATATTCCGGCGACATCGCTGCAGCTGTAGGTTTGAAAGACACCGGCACAGGTGATACACTGTGTGATGAGAAGAATCCGGTTATTCTCGAATCGATGAACTTCCCGGATCCGGTTATCGAGATCGCAGTTGAACCTAAGACGAAGGCTGACCAAGACAAAATGGGCGTTGCTCTCGGCAAGCTGACTGAAGAAGACCCGACACTGCGCGCGCACACCGACGAAGAAACGGGACAAACGATTCTTGCCGGTATGGGCGAGCTTCACTTGGATATCATTATCGACCGTATGCGTCGTGAATTCAAAGTGGAAACCAATGTTGGTAAACCGCAGGTTGCTTACCGCGAAACGTTCAGAGCTCCTGCTCGCGTCGAAGGCAAGTTCGTTCGTCAGTCCGGTGGTCGTGGTCAATACGGTCACGTATGGGTTGAATTCGAGCCTCTCGAGGCAGGTACTGGCAGCCAGTTTGAAAGTAAGGTTGTCGGCGGTTCCGTACCGAGAGAATACATCGCCCCTGCGCTTGCAGGTATTGAAGAGCAAATGAAGAACGGCGTTATCGCCGGCTTCCCGCTCGTTGATGTCAAAGCAACCATCGTTGACGGTTCTTACCATGATGTCGACTCCAACGAAATGGCGTTCAAAATTGCCGGCTCGATGGCGCTTAAAGCAGCTAAAGACAAGTGTAAGCCTGTCCTGCTTGAGCCAATCATGAAAGTGGAAGTAACAGTGCCTGAGGAATACATGGGCGACGTTATGGGTATGCTGAACTCCCGCCGTGGACGGATCGAAGGTATGGATTCCCGCGCTGGAGCCCAAATTATCCGTGCGAAAGTGCCTCTTTCCGAAATGTTCGGTTATTCCACTACCCTGCGTTCCGGTACACAAGGCCGCGGCGTATTCTCGATGGAACTCTCCCACTACGAAGAAGTTCCTAAATCCATTGCGGACGAGATCGTGGCTAAGAATAAAGGCGCAGAGTAATCCATGTTTTACTTGCCGTCCGATTGGTTCATTTCAGTCATCTTAGAGTCAGCTAAAGATCGGACGGCTCCAATAATAAGAACCAATATTAAGGAGGAACTGTTCAAATGGCAAAGGCTAAGTTTGAACGTACTAAACCGCACGTTAACATCGGTACTATCGGTCACGTCGACCATGGTAAAACGACTCTGACTGCTGCAATCACAACTGTATTGTCCAAAAAATATGGCGGTGCCGCTGTAGCATTCGACCAAATCGACAAAGCTCCGGAAGAGCGCGAACGTGGTATCACCATCTCCACAGCGCACGTTGAATATGAAACTCCTAACCGTCACTACGCACACGTAGACTGCCCTGGACACGCCGACTATGTTAAAAACATGATCACCGGCGCAGCGCAAATGGACGGCGCTATCCTGGTTGTATCCGCAGCTGACGGCCCAATGCCGCAAACTCGCGAGCACATCCTGCTGTCCCGCCAAGTAGGCGTTCCTTACATCGTCGTGTTCCTGAACAAATGCGACATGGTTGAAGACGAAGAGCTTCTGGAACTGGTTGAAATGGAAGTTCGCGACCTGCTGAACGAATACGAATTCCCGGGCGATGACACTCCAATCACTCGTGGTTCTGCTCGTGAAGCTCTGCAAAATCCTGACGGCGAATGGGCTGCCAAGATCGTTGAAATGTTCGAAACGATCGATACTTACATTCCGCTGCCAGAGCGCGACACTGACAAGCCTTTCCTTATGCCTGTCGAGGACGTATTCTCCATCACTGGCCGCGGTACCGTGGCAACTGGCCGCATAGACCGCGGAACAGTTAAAGTGGGCGACGAAGTTGAAATCGTTGGTATCCAAGAAGAAACGAAGAAATCCGTCGTTACCGGCGTTGAAATGTTCCGTAAACTTCTTGACTCCGCTCAAGCCGGCGACAACATTGGCGCTCTGCTCCGTGGTGTTGACCGTAACCAAATCGAGCGCGGACAAGTGTTGGCCAAACCGAATTCCGTTAAGCCGCACACTGAGTTCACTGCTCAAATCTACGTCCTGACTAAAGAAGAGGGTGGCCGTCACAAGCCCTTCTTCACAGGATACCGTCCTCAGTTCTACTTCCGTACAACTGACGTAACGGGTATCATCAACCTGCCAGAAGGTACTGAAATGGTAATGCCTGGCGACAACATTACAGTAACTGTTCAACTGATCGCCCCGATCGCTATCGAAGAAGGAACGAAGTTCTCCATTCGTGAAGGCGGCCGTACAGTTGGAGCCGGTACTGTAGCTACAATTCAAAAATAAGTTCGGACTCTTACTCTTTTAAGAGGAAGATAAGGACTAACATGCAAGGACTCTTCATAATGAAGGGTCCTTGTTTTTTTATATATTTTCCAGATAACAATCAATTAAGAATAAAAAATTTAAATAATCTAATTCGTGTATTCAGCAAATTACATAAAATGCCGAAGATATAAATACAACCATATTTCAACCAATTTCGACTCAAAACGACATAATGCCAGAAATATAAGCCGTAATAGAAATATGTATCAAGAAATATTAGATTATATGGGGGTATCTGTATGGGGAAATGTCCGTTTGCTTTTTTACATGGTTTATCTTTTCAAAAGAAGAAAGTGGCGCCCTATGAACCTCATTCCTTCCTACGTGCCAGCGAACGAGCCCCGGGTTCAGAATCTCATCATTCGATACAAGGCCAGGAAGAATTGAATGAGCAGATGAGAATGATAGACTTGGCTGATGATGACCTGGAGCTGCTGCGCAGAATGAAGCCTGCGATAGTACGGAATATAGACGAGATTACCGACCATTTTTATAGCTCAGTGATTGATGTGGGTAAGCTGGAACAGATCATCGTTAAGCACAGCAGTATCGATAGGTTGAAGCAAACTCTGCGAGAACATATCGTTGAAATTTTTGACGGCAGTGTAGACAATCGTTACATAACGAAACGGCTGGTTATCGCAAATATTCATAAGAAGGTCGGTTTGGAGCCGAAATGGTACTTGTCCGCTTTTCAAAATCTGCAAAATGTATTTATTGGCGTTATCTATAAAGAAGCTTTTAATGACGCGGAGCGGTTAAAAATGGTACAAACTCTGACCAAACTTTTGAATCTGGAACAGCAGCTCGTTCTGGAAGCCTACGAAAAAGAGAATATCAGAGAAAAAGAAGAGCAATACGAAACGGTAAAAAGTGAGTTGAAGCAGAAAATTGCCGAATTCAGCGGCGAATTGGTCGATCTCAGTATTGATACAAATGCAGCGATCGAGCAGCTTGTTACAAGCAGCAACGAAGTTAATAATTCATTCCAACGCACCGCTTTTTCAGCCCTTGAATCTCAAGAGAAAGCAAAAGACGGACGTGAGCTGCTAAGCAGACTGAACGGACAGATTGGACATATTTTTGAAAGAACGAATGAAATGGAACAATCGGTAAAAGAGCTTAGCCAATTTTCAAAGCAAATTCAGACGATCGTCGGAGCAGTCCAGGAAATTGCGGATCAGACTAAAATACTATCGCTTAACGCAACAATAGAAGCAGCAAGGGCGGGGGAGCATGGAAGAGGCTTCAGCGTAGTTGCCCAAGAGGTCAACCGGTTGGCGGAAGATACCAAGAGCACGGTTGTACACATCGGAGAATTAACGGCCAAATCCGGTATTCTGACCACACAGGTGGTGGAAGAAATCCGAAAAGTTCAGGAACTGAGTGAAAGCGGCAAGCAGCAATCGGATGAGACCAGCCAACTGTTCTCAGACATCTTGGACACGATGCAGAGCAGCACCCAGGAGATCGTAACGGTTGAAAAAGAGATCCAGACTCTGATCCATATTATAGAAGGAATCGGCTCGACAACTGCGCAAACAGCCGGATCGGCGGAATATTTTAAGTCAGCGACAGCCAATTTATAATCTAAAAAAACTATACAAAATGGCGCATGAATAAAATCATGCGTTGTTTTATTTTTTGCTTGCAATAGGCAGAAAGATTCTATATAATAATAAATGTTGTTCTGCGACGTTGCGATGATGTGAGAGGTTACTGACACACCCGGCTCCTTTGCCATGAAGCCAGTGGTCAGAAAATTTTCACGGAGTATGTCCGATAATAAATTGGGCGATAGAAGGAGGGACTAAAATGGCAAAGCAAAAAATTCGTATCCGCTTGAAAGCATACGACCACAGAATTCTTGATCAATCCGCTGAGAAGATCGTTGAAACAGCAAAACGTTCCGGTGCAGGTGTTTCCGGGCCGATTCCGCTGCCAACTGAGAAGCAAGTTATTACTATTCTCCGTGCGGTGCACAAGTACAAGGATTCCCGTGAACAGTTCGAAATGCGTACTCACAAGCGTCTGATCGACATTGTGAATCCAACGCCACAAACTGTGGATGCCTTGATGCGCTTGGATCTGCCGTCCGGTGTAGATATCGAAATTAAATTGTAATTCTTCTATTAGAAACAGGAAAAGAAAAGAGGTGTCAACATGAAAGGTATCTTAGGAAAAAAACTCGGTATGACTCAAGTGTTTACTCCTGAAGGTAACGTAATCGCGGTTACGGTTATCGAAGCGGGTCCTTGTGTGGTACTGCAAAAGAAAGACCTCAATACCGACGGGTATGAAGCAGTGCAGTTGGGCTTTTCCGATAAGAAAAACACCAACAAGCCTGAACAAGGTCACGCCCAGAAGGCAAATGCAACACCTAAGCGCTACGTTCGCGAAATTCGCGGTGTTGACCTCGGGGCACTCGAGGTTGGACAAGAGCTGAAGGCTGATGTCTTCGCAGAAGGCGAATTTGTTGACGTAACCGGAATTTCCAAGGGTAAAGGCTTCCAAGGCGTTATCAAACGCTGGGGACAAAGCCGCGGACCAATGGCTCACGGTTCCCGCTATCACAGAAGACCGGGTTCGATGGGTTCCATCCAAGCTAACCGCGTTCCTAAGGGCAAACGCCTGCCAGGACATATGGGTCATGATACGGTAACGATTCAAAAGCTTGAAATCATCAAAGTAGACGTAGAGCGCAATGTATT
This sequence comes from Paenibacillus durus, assembly GCF_000756615.1. Taxonomy (NCBI): domain Bacteria; kingdom Bacillati; phylum Bacillota; class Bacilli; order Caryophanales; family Paenibacillaceae; genus Paenibacillus; species Paenibacillus durus. The sequence goes on along the minus strand of NZ_CP009288.1, from coordinate 5,298,751 downwards.
GCTGGTAAAAGGCTCCATTCCGGGACCTAAGAACAGCTTCGTGAAAGTTAAAGAAACCGTTAAAAAATAACTTTTGAAGAAAGGAGGAACATGAAATGCCAAAAGTAACACTTTTCAATATCAGCGGTAACGAAGTTGGTGAAGTTGAACTGAGCGACGCGATTTTCGGTATCGAGCCGAACACTCACGTGCTGAATGAAGCGGTTCTTCTGCAAAGAGCTTCCCTGCGCCGTGGTACACACAAAGTTAAAGGACGTTCCGAAGTTCGTGGCGGCGGACGCAAGCCTTGGAAACAAAAAGGCACAGGTCGCGCTCGTCAAGGTTCGATTCGTTCTCCACAATGGAAAGGCGGCGGCGTTGTCTTCGGACCGACTCCTCGCAGTTATTCCTGGAAACTGCCTAGAAAGGTTCGTCGTCTGGCGATCAAATCCGCTCTGTCCTCGAAGGTTATCGAGAGCAACATCATCGTGCTGGATAGCCTGACTCTGAATGCTCCGAAGACGAAAGAATTCGTAGCCATTCTGAACAACCTGAAAGTAGCTCAAAAAGCACTGATCGTAGCTCCTAGCTATGACGACAATGTGGCTCTGTCCGCTCGCAACATCCCTGGGGTGAAGTTTGTAGCGGCTGATGGCATCAATGTTCTTGACGTGCTGACGCACGACAAACTGATCATCACCAAAGATGCAGTTTCTAAGGTAGAGGAGGTGTTCGCGTAATGAAAGATCCTCGCGATATCATCAAACGTCCGGTGATTACGGAACGTACATCCGACTACATGAGCGATTTGAAATATGCTTTTGAAGTGGACATTCGTGCCAACAAGACCGAAATCAAGCAGGCTGTAGAGGCCATCTTTAAAGTGAAAGTCGTTGCTGTGAACACACTGCGCGTGCCTGGAAAGCTGAAACGTTATGGACGCTACTCCGGCTACACTCCGGAATGGAAGAAAGCCATCGTGAAGCTCAGCCCGGACAGCAAGCCGCTTGAGTTCTTTGAAGCGGTAGAATAATATCCTGTAAAGCAAGGAGGGAAACATAGTGCCAATCAAAAAGTACAAACCGACTTCTCCGGCAAGACGCGGAATGTCCGTGTCTACGTTTGAAGAAATCACAACAAACCAGCCTGAGAAATCGCTGCTGGCGCCGCTGAGCAAAAAAGCGGGCCGCAACAACCAAGGTAAAATTACGGTTCGTCACCACGGCGGCGGACATAAGCGTAAATACCGTATCATCGACTTTAAGCGGACGAAAGACGGCATACCAGGCAGCGTTGCTACGATTGAGTATGATCCGAACCGCACATCCAATATTGCCCTGATTCACTACGCTGACGGAGAGAAACGTTACATCATCGCTCCTAAAGGTCTGAAAGTTGGGGATAAGATCGAGTCCGGTCCTGCAGCGGACATCAAAATCGGCAACACTCTTCCCCTGGCTAACATTCCAGTGGGTACGGTTATCCACAACATCGAGCTGAAGCCTGGCAAGGGCGGCCAATTGGTTCGCGCAGCTGGTACGGAAGCGCAGTTGCTCGGTAAAGAAGACAAGTACGTTTCCGTGCGTCTCTCTTCCGGTGAAGTTCGCAGAATTCTGAGCGTATGCCGCGCTACAATCGGTTCGGTTGGCAATGAAGACCACGAACTGATCAAGATCGGTAAAGCCGGCCGTAGCCGTTGGCTGGGTCAACGTCCTGAAGTTCGCGGTGTTGTTATGAACCCGAATGATCACCCTCACGGTGGTGGTGAAGGACGCGCTCCGATCGGACGTAAATCGCCATTGTCTCCTTGGGGCAAACCGACTCTTGGATACAAAACGCGTAAGAAAAACAAAGCTTCTGATAAATATATCATTCGTCGCCGCACGAAATAAGACGCTTCAAGGCAAGCTTGAACCCGCGAAGCGTCAAATCGCGGCTTGAACATTTGATGAAGGGAGGATTCATACATGAGTCGCAGTTTGAAGAAGGGGCCTTTTATCGACGGCTACCTGCTGAAAAAAGTTGAAGACTTGAACGTTTCGGGCAAAAAAGTAGTCATCAAAACTTGGTCCCGCCGCTCAACCATTTTCCCTCAATTTATCGGACATACGTTTGGTGTGTATGACGGCCGTAAACACGTGCCTGTATACGTAACGGAAGATATGGTAGGTCACAAGTTGGGCGAGTTCGCGCCGACGCGTACTTACAAAGGCCACGCGGGTGACGATAAGAAGACGAGAAGATAATAACAGGTTCTCTGTTCGAGAGGAGGGAAAACAATGCAAGCAAAAGCGCATGCAAGATCGGTGCGGATTTCCGCTCGTAAAGCGAAACTGGTTGTTGACTTGATTCGCGGCAAGCAGGTGGGAGAGGCAATCGCCATCCTTCGCCACACTCCGAAATCCGCTTCCCCGGTAGTTGAAAAGCTGCTGAACTCGGCGATCGCCAATGCCGAGCACAACTATTCTATGGACGTAAACAACTTGTTTATTAGCGAAGTTTTCGTTAACCAAGGTCCAACGATGAAACGGTTCCGTCCGCGCGCGATGGGTCGCGCCAGCCGGATCAACAAACGCACCAGCCACATTACTTTGGTGGTATCTGAGAAATAAGGAGGGATAACGTGTGGGTCAAAAGGTAAATCCAGTCGGACTCCGGATCGGGATTATTCGTGACTGGGAATCCAAATGGTATGCAGGCAAAGATTTCGGAACACTTCTTCTGGAAGACGTCAAAATTCGGGAATACCTCAAAGGCAAGCTGAAAGATTCCGCTGTTTCCCGTATTGAAATTGAAAGAGCGGCTAGCCGCGTGAACGTTACAATTCATACTGCCAAACCGGGTATGGTTATTGGCAAGGGCGGCGCTGAAGTTGAAGTGCTTCGCAGCGCGGTTACACAAATCGCCGGCGGCAAAAAAGTGCACATCAATATCAATGAAATCAAACACCCTGAGCTGGACGCTATTCTGGTTGCCGAGAGCATCGCACAACAGCTGGAACGTCGCGTATCGTTCCGTCGTGCGCTTAAGCAGGCTATCCAAAGAACAATGCGTTCCGGTGCAAAAGGGATTAAAACTTCTGTTAGCGGACGTCTTGGCGGCGCCGAGATCGCTCGTACGGAAGGCTATAGCGAAGGAACAGTTCCACTTCATACGCTTCGTGCCGATATCGACTACGGAACGGCTGAAGCTCATACAACTTACGGCCGGATCGGCGTAAAAGTATGGATCTATCGTGGAGAGGTACTTCCTACGGCTAAGAAACAAGCTGCTAAGGAAGGAGGCAACTAATCATGTTGGTACCAAAACGTGTTAAGCACCGCAAACAACAACGCGGTCACATGAAGGGCCTGGCAAAAGGCGGCACCGAACTGAACTTCGGCGAATTCGGTCTGCAAGCTCTGGAGCCATCTTGGATCACTAACCGTCAAATCGAAGCGGCTCGTATCGCGATGACCCGTTACATCAAACGGGGCGGTAAAGTATGGATCAAGATTTTCCCTGACAAGCCGATTACTCAAAAGCCTCTCGAGGTTCGGATGGGTAGCGGTAAAGGTAACGTTGAGAAATGGGTAGCCGTAGTTAAACCGGGCAAGATTATGTTCGAACTCGGAGGCGTGTCGGAAGAAATCGCTCGTGAAGCGATGCGTCTTGCCTCTCACAAGCTGCCAGTTAAGACTAAGTTTGTGAAACGTGAAGAATTGGGTGGTGAAGCAAATGAAAGCTAATGAACTTCGCAACTTGACCACTGCCGAGATTGAACAAAAGATTGCTGGCTTCAAAGAAGAGCTTTTTAATCTGCGTTTTCAACTGGCAACAGGCCAACTGGACAACCCGACTCGGATTCGTGATGTGCGTAGAGAAATAGCTCGTGCTAAAACCGTTATCCATGAGAGAGTACTTGGGATCAGCTAAGTGAAACGGATGGAATGATCCGCATCAGGAAGGAGGCTAATTATGAGCGAAGAACGCAACGCGCGCAAAGTGCAAATCGGTAAAGTTGTCAGCGACAAAATGGACAAAACGATCGTAGTTGCCGTTGAAACTTACAAAAAGCATAATCTGTACCACAAGCGCATCAAATACACCAAGAAATTCAAAGCGCATGATGAGAACAATACCGCCCAAATCGGCGATACTGTAAAAATCATGGAAACTCGTCCGCTCTCCAAAGACAAACGCTGGAGACTGGTTGAAGTGGTGGAAAAAGCGGTTATCATCTAATGCGTCACATGACAGTTTGTCCGAAAGGAGGAAATATTAATGATTCAACCATTTACACGTTTGCATGTAGCTGACAACTCCGGTGCGAAGGAACTGATGTGTATCCGCGTATTGGGCGGTACTGGCCGTCGGACGGCAGCTATCGGCGATCTGATCGTTTGCTCGGTAAAACAAGCAACACCAGGCGGCGTTGTCAAAAAAGGTGATGTAGTAAAAGCGGTAGTTGTGCGCACGAAGCGCTCTGTACGCCGTAAGGACGGATCTTACATCGCATTTGACGAAAACGCAGCAGTTGTTGTAAAAGACGACAGAAGCCCGCGCGGAACACGTATTTTCGGACCAGTTGCCCGCGAACTTCGCGACAAGGATTACATGAAGATCGTTTCCTTGGCACCGGAAGTTATCTAATAAACTCCCCAAAAAGTGACGAGAAGCTCCGAAGCTGATACCGGGTACTTTTCGGGGGTCCCGATAGAGAACGTTTATAATCATGCTTGCAAAGGCTAGTCATAGGAGGTGTAACAAATGCCTAGAGTGAAAAAAGTTCTGGAATCCCATAACAACAAACTGCACGTGAAAAAAGACGATGTGGTTATGGTGATCAGCGGAAAAGATAAAGGCAAGAAGGGTCGCGTCATCGCTGCTTATCCGCGTAAAAACCGCGTACTGGTAGAAGGCGTGAATATGGTGAAGAAGCACCAGAAGCCTAACCAGCTAAATCCGCAAGGCGGCATCATCGAGCAGGAAGCTGCGATCCACGTATCCAACGTTATGCACATCGATCCGAAGAGCGGCAAAGTAACCCGTATCGGTTATAAAGTGCTGGACAACGGCAAGAAGGTTCGCGTAGCGAAAAGATCCGGAGAGATCATCGACTAATATATCGCTTAAGAAAGGAGGTTAACTCTTCATGGCAGCAAGAATGAAAGAACGTTTTCTGAACGAGATTACGCCGGCTCTGATTCAGAAGTTTAACTATAAAACGGTTATGCAAGTGCCGAAAATCGAGAAGGTTGTTATCAACATGGGCGTAGGCGACGCCGTGCAAAACTCGAAGGTACTTGATTCCGCTGTGAACGATATGCAGCTGATCGCCGGTCAAAAACCGGTAATCACGAAAGCCAAGAAGTCTATCGCCGGCTTCAAACTGCGCGAGAACATGCCGATCGGCGTTAAGGTAACCCTTCGCGGTGAACGCATGTACTACTTCCTGGATAAATTGTTCAACGTAACGCTTCCGCGCGTTCGTGACTTCCACGGTGTATCGACCAAAGCTTTCGACGGCCGCGGCAACTACACACTGGGTCTGAAAGAGCAATTGATTTTCCCTGAGATCGAATATGACAAGGTGGACAAAGTCCGCGGTATGGATATTGTAATCGTAACGACGGCAAAGACGGATGAGGAATCCCGCGAGCTGCTGGCTCAACTGGGAATGCCTTTCGCGAAGTAAGGTTCGGTCGTCCAATTCTCCGAAACTGTTTAGGAGGTGTCAGGCTAAAGTGGCAAAAACTTCGATGAAAGTTAAACAACAACGCGAGCCGAAATTCAAAGTGCGTGCATACACACGTTGCGAGCGTTGCGGTCGTCCACATTCGGTACTGCAAAAGTTCAAAATTTGCAGAATTTGTTTCCGTGAATTAGCTTATAAAGGCCAGATTCCTGGCGTGAAAAAAGCAAGCTGGTAAGAAGTTTATATACGGGAAGGAGGTTTACACCAAATGACTATGTCTGATCCTATCGCAGATATGCTTACTCGTATTCGTAACGCCAACATCGTGCGTCACGAAACCGTAGAGCTGCCTGCTTCGACATTGAAAAAACAAATCGCCGATATCCTGAAGCGTGAAGGCTTCATCCGTGATGCGGAATTTGTTGAAGATAACAAACAAGGGCTTATCCGTATTTTCCTGAAGTACGGTCCGCAACAAGAACGTGTTATTACCGGTCTGAAAAGAATCAGTAAGCCAGGCCTGCGCGTGTACACAAAGAGCAACGAGGTTCCACGTGTACTCGGCGGACTGGGTATCGCGATTATCTCCACTTCCAAGGGAGTTATGACCGATAAAGAAGCTCGTCAAGCAAAATCCGGCGGCGAAGTTCTCGCCTACGTTTGGTAATCACGTCACAAGATAAGGAGGTGCAACACACATGTCTCGTATTGGTCGCAAACCAATCACAGTGCCTAGCGGTGTAGACGTGACGGTTAACAACACTGTCATCACCGTTAAAGGTCCTAAAGGTACTTTGACTCGTGAACTTCACAAGGATATGAAGGTTACGGTTGAAAATAACGAAATTCTTGTTGTTCGTCCTTCGGACAACAAACTGCATCGCTCTCTTCACGGCACGACCCGCTCCGTTGTCAACAACATGGTAAGCGGCGTGACCGAAGGATTCTCCAAATCTCTGGAACTGGTTGGGGTCGGATATCGTGCAAACAAATCCGGAGATAAAATCGTTCTGAACGTCGGCTACTCCCATCCGGTTGAGATCACTCCGGAACCGGGCATCGAGTTCGAAGTTCCTGCCAACACGAAAATCATCGTTAAAGGCATCGACAAAGAACGCGTAGGCGCCTACGCCGCGAAGATTCGTTCCGTACGCGAACCTGAGCCATACAAGGGCAAAGGGATTAAATATGAGGGCGAACGCATTATCCGTAAAGAAGGTAAAGCCGGTAAGAAGAAATAAGCCGGCTGTCCTTGATTCTAAGATGCTTATTGCGTCTTAACGTGAAGCTGCCTTAAGGCAAACTGAAGGGAGTGAAAAGAAAGTCATGATTACAAAAGAGGACAAAAATAAAGCTCGTGTCAAAAGACACCTGCGTGTACGTAAGAAAATCGAAGGTACTACCGAACGCCCTCGCCTGAATGTGTTCCGTTCTTCCAAACACATTTATGCTCAACTGATCGACGATGTTAAAGGCGTAACGATCGTATCCGCATCGACGCTCGATAAAGAATTGAAAGATTCTATCGGTAATGGCGGCAGCGTTGAAGCTGCAAGCAAAGTCGGCCAACTGGTTGCCGAGCGCGCCAAAGCAAAAGGACATACCGCTGTGGTATTCGACCGTGGAGGCTACCTGTATCATGGACGGATTCAAGCGCTTGCTGATGCAGCCCGTGAAGTTGGTCTTGAATTCTAGAAACATTCTTAAAAGGAGGTTAACGACTTGCGTGTAGATCCAAACACTTTAGAGCTGACAGAAAGAGTTGTTCACATTAACCGTGTTGCTAAAGTTGTAAAAGGCGGACGCCGTTTCAGCTTCAGCGCACTGGTTGTTGTCGGCGACGGCAAAGGCTATGTCGGTGCGGGTATCGGTAAAGCCGGCGAAGTTCCGGATGCGATCCGTAAAGGCATCGAAGACGCCAAGAAAAACCTGATCCACGTTCCACTCGTCGGAACGACGATTCCACACTTGGTTAACGGACATTTCGGCGCTGGACGCGTATTGCTGAAACCGGCATCGCAAGGTACTGGCGTTATCGCTGGCGGACCTGTTCGTGCGGTATTGGAACTGGCTGGCGTAGGCGATATTCTGACAAAATCTTTAGGTTCTTCGAACTCCATGAATATGGTCAATGCAACTTTGGAGGGATTGTCCCGTCTGAAACGCATTGAAGAGGTCGCGAAACTTCGCGGCAAATCTATCGAAGAGCTTCGTGGTTAAGGAGGGGGAACGTCAATGGCTAAATTGCAAATTACCCTCGTTCGCAGCTTGATCGGACGTCCGGAAACACAACGTGTGACCGTTAAGACGCTAGGCCTGCGTAAACTCAATTCGTCTGTGGTTCACAACGATAATCCTGCAATTCGCGGAATGATCAAACAAGTGAGCCATCTCGTATCCGTAACTGAAATTGAAGGCTAAGTTGCCTTTTACCCATTAATAGACATAAGGAGGTGCAAACGATGAAGTTACATGAACTCGCTCCGGCACCAGGATCCCGTAAAGAACGCAACCGTGTAGGTCGCGGTACTTCCAGCGGTAACGGTAAAACATCCGGCCGTGGTCATAAAGGTCAAAACTCTCGTTCCGGCGGTGGTGTTCGTCCGGGCTTCGAGGGTGGACAAAACCCACTCTATCGTCGTCTGCCTAAGCGTGGATTCGTCAATCCTACCCGTAAAGAGTATGCGATTGTGAACCTGGAGGAACTGAACAGCTTTGCAGAAGGAACGGAAGTTACGCCTCAACTGCTGCTCGAAACAGGCGTTGTAAAGAACGCGAAGAGCGGTATCAAAATTCTCGGCAATGGAGAAATCACTGTAAAACTTACAGTTCAAGCAAACAAGTTCTCTCAATCTGCGGTAGAGAAAATCGAGGCTGCCGGCGGTAAAACCGAGGTGATCTAATGTTTAAGACGCTTAAGAATATATGGCATGTTGAAGATTTGCGCAAAAAAATCCTGTTTACCCTGTTTGTATTTATCATCTACCGCATCGGTTCGTTTGTACCGGTTCCCGGTGTGGACAAAACGGTTTTTGAATCGGCCGGCAACGAGGCTGGAAACGGCTTGATGAACTTGTTCAACACGTTTTCGGGCGGAGCGCTTAAAAACTTCTCCATTTTTGCGATTAGCATTTACCCGTACATTACCGCATCCATCATCGTGCAGCTTTTGTCGATGGATGTAGTGCCGAAATTTGCCGAATGGGCAAAGCAGGGCGAACACGGTAAGAAACAGCTGGCGCAAATTACCCGTTACGGTACGGTAGTGTTGGCTTTGATTCAGGGTTTTGCAACCTCTATCGGTTTTAACCGAATGTATGGTACGCAAATGATGCCGAATGCAACGATCGCCGACTATCTGCTCGTGGCAATTATTTTGACGGCAGGTACTTCATTTCTGATGTGGCTTGGTGAACAGATTACTGAGCGGGGTATCGGAAACGGGATTTCGATCCTGATTTTTGCGGGAATCGTCGCAGGCATTCCGGGATATTTTACGGCAACGGCGCAATCGAGTTTTATCCAGCCGGGGCAGACTTTCCTGAATATTCTTAAAGTCGTGGTCATTGCTATCGTGGTTGTGGCAATTATCACGGGCGTTATCTTCGTACAGCAAGGAATTCGGAAGATCCCCGTACAATATGCCAAACGCGTGGTCGGAAACAAAATGTATGGTGGACAAAATACGCACATTCCGCTTAAAATCAATGCGGCGGGCGTAATTCCGGTTATCTTCGCCGTGTCGCTGCTTCAATTTCCGGTTGTCCTCGCCAACTTCTGGTCGACACATGCCTGGGCACAGTGGGTTTCCCACAACCTCTTGATATCCGAACCGCTCGGTATGGTCCTCTATGTGATCATGATCATCGGATTTACGTTCTTCTACACGTTCGTCCAGATGAACCCGCAGCAAATGGCTGACAACATGAAGAAGAATGGCGGATACATTCCAGGTATTCGTCCAGGCAAAGCTACGGAGAAGTATTTAACCCGGGTAATGTCACGCCTGACGATGTCCGGTGCGCTGTTCCTGGCTTTGATCTCCATAATGCCGGTATTCTTCGGTTCTTTGTCCGGTTTGCCGAGGTCGGTGCAGATCGGTGGTACAGCACTGCTGATCGTAATCGGTGTGGCATTGGATACGATGAAGCAGATCGAGAGCCAATTGATTAAACGCCATTACAAAGGCTTCATTAACAAATAGGCGATAGGTTCCGGTGAAGCAGCTCATTTATAGACTTCCCGGCGCCTATTGTGCTGTTTCTTGCCTGGTGGCGATTCAGCTAAAGGGGAGAGACGTAAGGTGAATATCCTTTTCATGGGCCCGCCTGGGGCAGGTAAGGGAACACAAGCTGCCGTTATTGTAAAGGAGCTGGACATACCCCATATCTCGACGGGCGATGCTTTTCGTCTCGCGATTAAGCAGGGAACTCCAGTCGGTCTGAAAGCCAAATCCTTTATCGACCAAGGCTTGCTTGTACCAGATGATGTAACGATTGGAATTGTGGAAGAGCGGCTGCAGCAGTCCGATTGCGAAAAAGGTTTTTTATTGGACGGCTTTCCAAGAACTCTTTCGCAAGCGGAAGCGCTGGATGAGCTTCTTGCCCGCATGAATACTTCACTGGATCATGTTATTAATTTGAACGTGGATCGCGGATTGCTTCTGGCCCGTCTGACCGGACGACGGATTTGTAAGGTATGCGGTGCATCGTATCACTTGATTTTCAACCCGCCGAAACAGGAAGGCATCTGCGACATCGATGGCGGCGAGTTGTATCAGCGTCCGGATGACAATGAAGAAAGTGTTGGCAAGCGATTGGATGAGTACGACAACAAGACGGCGCCGCTGCTTCACTTTTACGAGAATAAAGGTCTTTTGCGTCAGGTAAACGGGGAAAACGAAATCGATGTCGTTTCTGCCGAAATTGTATCTTTACTGCGAGGTTAGTGTAATGATCATATGTAAGTCCGAACAGGAACTTGCCTTTATGAGAGAAGCGGGACGAATTGTTGCCGAGACTCACCGTCTCATGGCACAGGCCATCGAGCCTGGGATTACGACCGGAGAACTCGATAGAATCGCCGATCAATACATTCGCAGTCAAGGTGCTGTGCCGTCATTCAAAGGCTACAATGGTTTTCCTGCCAGCATTTGCGCTTCAGTCAACGATCAGTTGGTGCATGGATTTCCCGGCAAACGCAAACTGGTGGAAGGCGATATCGTATCGCTGGACATTGGAGCGCAGTACAAGGGATATCACGGCGATTCCGCCTGGACCTATGGGGTAGGCAGCATATCCGAAGAAGCCCAGCGGCTCTTGGATGTGACAGAGGGCTCCCTGTATGCAGGCCTTGAGCTGATTAAGCCGGATGTGCGCCTGTTTACAATCTCCCACGCTATTCAAAAATATATCGAAGAAGCCGGATTCTCGGTGGTTCGCGAGTATGTTGGGCATGGTGTTGGGGCAGAACTGCATGAAGAACCGCAAATTCCGAACTACGGCATTGCTGACCGCGGTCCGCGGCTTAAGGCAGGCATGGTGCTCGCCATCGAGCCGATGGTCAATGCGGGCAAACGTTATGTCCGAACGCTGGAAGATAACTGGACGGTCGTGACGGTGGACGGTTCGCTGTGCGCTCACTTTGAGCATACGGTGGCGGTTACGCCTGAAGGCATGGAAATTTTCACGAAACTGAATGCGTAGGTGATCTTTGTTGAATGCCGAGAGCAGCCCGCAGGTCGGTCAATTGGTGAAAATACTCAAAGGCAAGGAAGCCGGAGAGATTGCCGTGGTCATCGCTGTTGTGGACAGCAGGTTTGTGTATATTGCGGACGGAGACAAACGCAAGTTTGACGGACCGAAGAAGAAGAACATTCTTCATCTGGAGTTCACTCCGGTCGTCAGCAGCGAGGTTGTGAACAGTCTGAATGAAACCGGCCGGGTAACAAATGGAAAGCTGCGTTATGCAGTGATGAATTATGTGCGTTCCGCCGGAATAAGCGCTATGAAGAAAGGAGAATAGCTGTGGCCAAAGAAGATGTCATTGAGGTGGAAGGCACCGTCATTGAACCGTTACCGAATGCAACGTTTAAGGTTGAGCTGGAGAACGGTCATCAGATTCTTGCCCACGTATCCGGTAAGCTGCGGATGCACTTTATCCGTATTTTGACCGGTGACAAAGTGGTCGTACAGTTATCGCCTTATGATTTAACTAAAGGTCGTATAACTTACCGTAAATAGATCTGCTTTATGCAGAGCATGCACGTATGCTTTTGAAGCCAGTTTTACTACCTGTAAAACTGACGGGCGTTTTCGAACCTAGTTTTACTGCGTAAAACTTTGAGGAGGTAATAAGCATGAAGGTAAGACCTTCTGTAAAGCCCATTTGCGAGAAATGCAAAGTCATCCGCCGCAAAGGGACTGTAATGGTAATTTGTGAAAATCCGAAGCACAAACAAAAACAAGGTTAAAGAAGGGGGTGTAGCGTAAAATGGCTCGTATAGCTGGTGTGGATTTACCACGTGACAAACGCGTTGAGATCGCCTTGACTTATATTTTCGGAATCGGTAGAACGACTTCCCAGAAAATTCTTAAAGAAACAGGGATCGATGTTAATACACGTGTCCGTGATTTGACGGAAGATGAAGTCAGCAAACTACGTGAAACGATCGACAAATCGGTCAAAGTGGAAGGCGACCTGCGTCGTGAAATTTCCTTGAATATTAAACGTCTTACCGAGATTGGCTGCTATCGCGGTGTTCGTCACCGTCGCGGTTTGCCGGTTCGCGGTCAACGTACCAAGACGAATGCCCGTACCCGGAAAGGCCCGCGTCGTACGGTAGCAAACAAGAAGAAATAATAAGGGGGGATAAGAGACAATGGCTAAACCGAAAAAAGTCGTACGTACGAAACGTCGCGACCGTAAAAATATCGAATCCGGCGTGGCACATATCCGTTCCACGTTCAACAATACCATCGTTACCATCACGGATCCTCACGGCAACGCTATTTCCTGGGCAAGCTCCGGCGGCCAAGGATTTAAAGGTTCCCGTAAGTCGACTCCGTTCGCAGCCCAAATGGCAGCAGAAGTTGCAGCTAAGGCAGCTATGGAGCACGGCATGAAGAATGTTGAAGTTATGGTTAAAGGACCGGGCGCGGGCCGCGAAGCAGCCATCCGTTCCCTTCAAGCCGCAGGCCTTGAAGTTAACCTCATTAAAGACGTCACTCCGGTTCCGCACAATGGATGCCGTCCGCCGAAACGTCGCCGCGTATAGTGAATCAGCGATGTAAATGTGGTATAAATCCGGCACCATCTGCTAATAATGGTTGTTTAGGCATACTACATGATACACCTGATGGGGTGACAGTTTCATATAGGAGCGACGTTGAAGGAGGGTTACACTCGTGATAGAAATCGAAAAGCCGAAGATTGAGACCGTAGAAGCTAATGATGAAGGAACCTATGGGAAATTCGTAGTAGAACCGCTGGAACGTGGATATGGCACGACTCTGGGGAATTCGCTTCGCCGGATCCTGCTGTCCTCCCTTCCGGGAGCCGCAGTGACCTCGGTCCAAATTGACGGCGTTCTGCATGAGTTCTCCACCGTTCCCGGCGTAATGGAAGACGTGACCGAAATCATTTTGAACCTCAAAGCTCTTTCCCTGAAGATTCATTCAGACGAAGAGAAAGTGTTCGAGATTGATGCTGAAGGGGAAGGCGTCGTAACCGCAGGTGACATCCGTGCGGACAGCGATGTTGAGATCCTTAACCCGGACCTTCATATTGCAACGCTGGGACCTGGCGCGAGACTTCACATGCGTATTTTTGCAGGCCGGGGTCGCGGCTATGTCCAAGCGGACCGTAACAAGCGCGAAGACCAGCCGATCGGTGTCATTCCGGTAGATTCCATCTACACTCCGATTTCCCGTGTGAATTACACAATCGACAACACCCGCGTCGGTCAAGTGACCAACTACGACAAGTTGACGATGGAAATCTGGACAGATGGCAGCATCAGACCGGAAGAGGCCGTCAGCCTTGGAGCCAAAATTTTGAATGAGCATCTTGTTTTGTTCGTAGGTCTTACGGATGAAGCGAAGGATGCCGAAATTATGGTTGAAAAAGAAGAAGACAAAAAAGAAAAAGTGCTTGAGATGACAATCGAAGAGCTGGATCTTTCGGTTCGTTCCTACAACTGTCTCAAACGTGCCGGCATCAATACGGTGCAGGAGCTTACTACGAAAACGGAAGAAGATATGATGAAGGTCCGCAACCTGGGCCGCAAATCTTTGGAAGAAGTTCAAGAAAAGCTCGAAGAGCTCGGTTTGGGTCTTCGTACCGAAGAATAAGCGTAAGATTGACGAAGTAGAGGAGGGAAAAACATGGCATACCAAAAGTTGGGCCGTGATTCCAGTGCGCGTAAAGCATTGTTCCGCGACTTGGTAACGGACCTGTTCTTATATGAGCGCATCCAAACCACGGAAGCGAAAGCTAAAGAAGTTCGTACCATCGCCGAAAAACTGATCACGAAAGCGAAGAAGGGCGATCTGCATGCCCGTCGTCAAGTAGCTGCATTCGTACGCCGCGAAACTGCCGACGGAGAGCAGGATGCAATCCAAAAACTGTTCGCTGAAATCGCACCGCGCTATACGGAACGTCCAGGCGGATACACTCGTATCCTGAAGCTCGGACCTCGTCGCGGCGACTCGGCACCTATGGTTTACCTTGAACTGGTAGACCGTGCTTAGTTAATAGTAGCAAGCTTGATTTCCCGATTGCCCCTGTTATTCATCTCTTATTGGAGAAGGGTAGGGGATGATCCGTGTTATTGTATCAGTGGAATATGGCCCGGCTCTTCTTTAGGAGAGGCGGCGTCATGTCCCGGCTCCTACCGACGGCGTGATCTACCGGATATCTGCATAGGTGTCCGCCAGTCGTGCAGTAAACCGCGGAAATCCGCTTGTTCAATGGAAGGAGCTCCCGAAGGGGCTTCTTTTTTTTGGGAGGAGAGCCGAAATGCGCAATCTATTCATGAAAGTCACCTATGACGGTACGAACTACGACGGCTTTCAGACTCAGCCCGGAGGCAATACAGTTCAGGATAAGCTGGAACAGGCTATTGCCCATCTGACAGGTGAAGTGTTGAAGATTACCGCTTCCGGACGTACGGACGCCGGCGTTCACGCATATGGACAGCCGTTTAATTTCGAAACAGCCTCGTGTATTCCGCTTGAGCGTTGGTGTCTGGCGCTGAACGCGCGTCTGCCGGAAGATATCGTGGTTACGGAAGCGCACGAAGTGCCGCTCTCTTTCCATTCCCGCCGGGCAGCCAAGCGGAAGACCTATCGATACACGATCAATGGCAACCGGTTCCCGGATCCGTTTCAGCGGCGTTTTCAGTTTCATCATCCCGTAGCGCTTGATGTGAAGGCCATGGAGGAAGGACTCGTCCCTCTGGTCGGTACCTATGATTTCACCTCCTTCGCATCGCGGAAATCGACGAAGACCTCTCATGTCCGTACGATTTATGAGGCGTATATGGAGATTGACCGAAGCATGTGCAGGCCCGGCTCGTCCGATCAGGGAGTCATTCACACTTACATTACCGGCAGCGGGTTTTTGCAGCATATGGTACGGATCATTATGGGGACGCTTATTCAAGTGGGAGAGGGCAAACGCAAACCGGAGACCATAGCGGACATTCTGGCGGCATGCGACCGGGCGGCCGCCGGCCCGACCGCAGTGGCCAAGGGATTGGCGCTTTGGAATGTAAGCTACCAGGATGTAGAATGAGATTCACGTAATTTTACTGAAAAAAAAGACAATTTAATGATCGAAAAACTCTTGCACTTGGTATGGTTATCCTGTAAAATAAAAGTTGTGTTTTCTTGATGGCTATCCCACAGCCCCGATCAAGAAAGCCCTGAAAATGCTTTACCCAACAACCAAAAATGTAATTTCGATGAGAAATCAGATATACGAGATTTTCGTACGAGAACAAGGAGGAACTATTCATGCGTACCACCTACATGGCGAAGCCGAACGAAGTTGAACGCAACTGGCATATTATTGATGCCGAAGGCAAAACACTCGGCCGTCTGGCAAGTGAAGCCGCTGCTTTGATCCGCGGCAAACACAAACCGCAATTTACCCCTCACGTGGATACTGGCGACTTCGTCATCGTTATCAACGCCGAGAAGATTCATTTGACTGGCAAGAAACTGCAAAACAAGAAATACTACCGTCACTCGCTGCATCCGGGCGGTCTGAAAGTAACCACAGCTGAAACCTTGCTGAACAGCAAACCTGAGCGTGTAATTGAATCCGCCGTTCACGGCATGATTCCGAAGACCCGCCAAGGTAACGCGATGAAGCTGAGATTGAAAGTTTATGCCGGCGCCGAGCATCCACACGCAGCACAAAAACCTGAAGTTTACGAACTTCGCGGATAAGAATAAGGGAGGACAGTTTCATGGCACAAGTACAATACTATGGGACAGGTCGTCGTAAACATTCGGTAGCACGTGTTCGCCTCGTACCGGGTGAAGGACGCATTGTCATTAACAAACGCGACATCAACGAATATTTTGGTTTGGAAACACTCAAACTGATTGTTAAACAACCTTTGACTCTGACTGAAACACTGGGCAGCTACGATGTTCTGGTTATCGCTCACGGCGGCGGAATTTCCGGCCAAGCCGGCGCAATCCGCCACGGCATTTCCCGCGCTCTGCTGAAAGCAGATCCGGAATACCGTTCTTCCTTGAAGAAAGCCGGATTCCTGACTCGTGACCCACGTATGAAGGAACGTAAGAAGTACGGCCTCAAAGCCGCTCGTCGCGCTCCTCAGTTCTCGAAACGTTAATTCCCCTTGTGTATCAAGGAATTCAAGCCTCTGGCCCTCGCAGCCGGGGGCTTTTATATTAGATTACCAAGCTCCTACAGTACGGTAACTGAATCACCCAAGCAAATTTTTTTAAATTTATAGGGAAATGTCATTTTGCAATGTTTTAATGCTGAAATATCATTGACATCCCATGGGAAAGTTATATACTTATTTCATATTAACTTAGTTGGAATTTAATCTAAAGTTTTATTTTGGGATGGAGGAATATGCAATGAATTTGCTTGAAAAAGAAGAGCTAATCAAAGTGAAGGCTGAAGAATTAGAGCATGCCACGCCGGAGGAGATTATTCGCTGGGCGGTGGAAACTTTTCCAAATATAACGTTTGCCTGCAGCTTTGGAGCCGAAGACGTTGTGTTGGTTGATATGCTGCAGAAGGTAAGTCCATCTACCGATATTTTCTACTTGGACACGGATTTTCACTTCCAGGAAACCTATGAAACTAGAGATAAGATCGAAGCGAAATATAACTTGGAATTTGTACGGGTATCCCCACAAATCACTCCTGAGGAGCAAGCCCAGCAGTATGGCGAGGAACTTTGGAAAACAGAACCGAACCAATGCTGCAATATCCGCAAAGTAGAGCCTTTGACGCGGATTCTGTCCAAATACGATGCATGGATTACCGGTATTCGCCGCGACCAGGCCCCAACTCGCGCCAATACGAAGAAGATCGAATATGATTATAAATTCGGTCTGGTAAAATTCAATCCGATTGCGGACTGGACGAGCGAAGATGTATGGAACTACATCCGAAGCAACGACGTGATCTATAACCCGCTGCATGACCGTCATTTCCCAAGCATTGGCTGCGAGCATTGCACGCGCGCCGTTATGCCTGGTGAAGACCCGCGTGCGGGACGCTGGTCCGGCTCCGATAAGACGGAGTGTGGGCTGCACAAGTAAGACATATTAATCGTTACAACAGAGAAGGGAAGAAAATAGATGACTGCAATCCTTCCGCATGGCGGAACGTTGATTAATCGGATAGCTGAGGGCGAGGAGAGAGAACGGCTGCTTAAGGAAGCGGCAGGATTCAAGAAGATACCCATTAATACATGGACGATTTCCGATTTGGATTTGATTGGCGTCGGCGCATTTTCGCCGCTGACCGGTTTTCTGAACGAAGAGGACTACCATTCCGTAGTTAAGAATATACGTCTTGCGAACGGAACGGTGTGGAGTATTCCGATTACACTGTCTCTCAGCGATGAGGAAGCTGCCGCTTTGGCGATCGGCGAGCGAGTGGCTTTGGTCGGTGAAGAGGACGGCGTAACATACGGGCTTCTGGATGTCGAGAGCATTTACAGTGTCGATCAGCAGGTTGAAGCGCAAAATGTATTTAAGACAACCGATCCGGAGCACCCGGGCGTAAGTAAGCTGCTTGCCCGTAATGCAACTTATGTCGGCGGTTCGATTACCGTACTGAACCGTCCGCAGCCGGAGAAATTCGGAGAGTTTTATTTTGATCCGGCGAAGACCCGTAAAATTTTTGCGGAAAAAGGCTGGAGAACAGTTGTAGGCTTCCAGACCCGGAATCCCGTTCACCGAGCGCATGAGTACATTCAAAAGTCTGCAATGGAGATTGTAGACGGACTGTTCCTGAACCCGCTGGTGGGCGAGACGAAGTCGGATGATGTGCCGGCAAATGTCCGCATGAAGAGTTACCTGGCCCTTCTTGAAAATTATTATCCGCAGAACCGGACGTTCCTTGGCGTATTCCCGGCAGCCATGCGTTATGCGGGTCCGCGTGAAGCGATTTTCCATGCCATGGTCCGCAAAAATTACGGCTGCACCCATTTTATCGTAGGCCGTGACCATGCCGGTGTCGGCGATTATTACGGCACGTATGAAGCGCAGGAGATTTTCTCGAACTTCACTGCTGAAGAACTGGACATTACGCCGCTGTTCTTCGAGCACAGCTTCTTCTGCAAGAAATGCGGAAACATGGCTTCAAGTAAGACATGCCCTCATACCAAAGAAGATCATGTAGCTTTGTCGGGTACCAAAGTTCGCGCTATGCTGCGTGAAGGAGTATGCCCGCCGCCGGAATTCTCCCGGCCGGAGGTTGCCCAAATCCTCATTGAAGGCATGAAGGAAGTTACAACCTCATAAGATCATGGATTAAAGGTACTATTTGACCCTCTTGTCCCATATAGATGAGTAGAATCTATCGGGACGAGGGGGTTTTTTAATATGTCCGGCCGTAAGAGTAAAAAGGTCTCGGTCTGGATCTCTTGGAGCGGCATGAAAAAGGGAATTTGGGGTATCGCCCTTATGGCCCTGCTGCTGGGCATTATTTCTTATGATATGCCTACCGCGAGAACGTGGAACTACTGGAGCCTGCCGCTGTCCGGCAAGGTCATTGCGATTGACGCGGGACATGGCGGTCCCGACGGAGGAGCAGTCAGCCGGGAAGGCTTGATTGAAAAAGATATTAATTTAGCCGTCTCGCTCTATTTACGCGATTATCTGCAGCAGGCAGGCGCCGTCGTTATCATGACGCGTGAAGGCGATTATGATCTTGCCGGATCGGACACAAGGGGCTATGCCAAGCGCAAGACAGAAGACCTTAAACAGCGTGTCAGAACGATTGAGGATAAGAGAGCCGATCTTTTTATAAGCATACACATGAACAGCATGCCTTCAAACCGCTGGAGCGGCGCCCAAGTCTTCTACTATCCGAATCATACGGGCAACGAAGCACTGGCCAGGCTGGTACAGGAAGAGATCCGGACAACGCTTGCGAACACGGACCGAACCGCGAAAACGGTAAATACCGTATATCTGCTGCAGGCACTGCGAATACCATCCATTTTAGTTGAGGTGGGATTTTTGTCTCACCCGCAAGAATCGGTTCTGCTTGGCGACGACCTGTACCAACGAAAAGTGGCGACAAGCGTTTACAGAGGCATTCTGCGGTATGAAGCGGGCGAACAGGCGAAGGACTACTCTTCCCCTAAACGGTAATGCTATAATAGACAGAAATGAGATCCGGTCAATAAACTGCCGGCTACAGAACAGGAGTGTTTTCCAATGCTGTCCAGGGAACAAATACAAGAATTACTGCTGCCGATTACCGACCCGGAAACCGGAAAAAGCCTGGTAGAACAGCAGTTGATCCGCGATATTATGATTAAGGAGGACCATATTTCTTTATCGTTGGTATGCCTCGAAACGGATGAAACAAAGCGGATGGAGCTTGAGCAGGAGGTGAGGGATCGTCTGCGGGAAGGCGGCGCTGAGAATGTCCATATCCGTTTGCGGGACGCAACCGACCATGAACGGTCTTTATTGAGCCAGAGAGAGACAGCCGGCGGTGAAGAGAAGCTCAAAGGTCACGCGGCGGGTCTGGAAGGGCTTGAGCTGCTGAATGAGAACTCAGGTGTTCATTTTATTGCCATAGCGAGCGGCAAGGGCGGAGTCGGCAAATCGACGGTTACGGTTAATTTGGCTGCTGCTCTCGCGCGAAAAGGCAAAAAGGTCGGTCTGATCGATGCTGACATTTACGGCTTCAGTGTTCCGGACATGATGGGAATCGAGGAAGGGCCAGTCGCCCGAGACGGAACGATTATTCCTGTTGAGCGCTTCGGTGTGAAAGTGATGTCGATGGGCTTTTTTATCCGTGAAAATAACCCGGTGATCTGGCGCGGTCCGATGCTGGGCAAAATGCTCCGCCAATTCTTCAGCGATGTCGCTTGGGGAGAGCTTGACTATATGCTGCTGGACTTGCCTCCGGGAACGGGCGATGTGGCGCTTGACGTCCACCAGATGCTGCCGCAGAGCAAAGAGGTTATTGTGACCACTCCTCATGCAACAGCGGCGTTTGTGGCGGCGAGAGCGGGCTCTATGGCGCTGCAGACGGATCACGAAATTCTCGGAGTTATTGAAAATATGGCTTATTATCAATGCTCTGCCTGCGGCCAGAAAGATTACATCTTTGGTCGTGGCGGGGGAGCAAAATTGGCTGAAAACCTTCATACGAACCTGATCGGGCAAATTCCGCTTGGAGCGCCGGACAACCATGTCTCCGACCCCGATTTCTCACCATCTGTCTATAAAGCAGGAACGGATACTGCGCGGTTGTTCGACGAAATTGCAGATCGGCTTATCATCAAATGTGAGTAAATAATAATAAGCCAGGCCCCTACATTAGGAGCGCCTGGCTTATTAGCGAGCTCAAGTCCGTTATATCCTGTCCTCAAAGATTCGCCTTCGTCCTTATTCTTATTGCTATTGTCCGCTGCCTCCACTATCTCCGCCGCCACCGCTATCTCCACCACCGCTATCCCCGCCTGAACTTTCCTGGCCGCCGCTTTTTTTCTCAACTTTTGGCTGAAGCTCTTCCTGAACGACGGTTTTAAGCAGTGCAAGCACTTCCATCCGGAACAGAGGATTTTGCATCGTTTCCTGCATTACAGTCATTGTCTGCTTCCGATAATCCGGTGTTTTGGTAAGATCAAGGAACATTTTCATCATTTCGGGAGATTTCATGATTTGGGCAACCGATTTCTGATAAGTCGGGTCTTTGATCAGTTGAAGGTGCAGCTGCTTACTCTGGGAGCTGATAGCTTTGGCAAAATCCCCGGCAAACTGCGGGTCCGTCATAATTTTCTCGATTTCCTTCTGATACTCGGGAGCTGTAATTGTATCCTTTACGGCCAGACGAATCTGCTCATTTGTCTGCGGCAGCATTTTCATGCTCATTGTACCGTTCCCGCCGCCCCCGCCACCGCCTCTACTGGGTGTGGAGAGTGCTTCCTCAACCGCCTTTTTACCTTCTTCACTTTTTAATATATCGACGACCATTGTTTTCATTTCCTTGTAGCTGAACTGTTGTGACGAAGAGCCGCTCTGCTCGCTTCCGCAGGCCGTCAAGACAAGAATTAGGCCGAGGGCAATTCCGCTATTCCGTAATACCGCCCGTCTCATTGGTGCCGTCCTCCTTTTTTGGGGATACTGATATGTAGTAGTATGCCGTAGAGAAAACACATTTATGTTGCGGCGGTCATGGTTTTTTGTCGGCAACCTTGGTAAAATAAATCTGTCACGGGGGTGAGCGGCCTGAATATTAGGAAATGGTTTCATCTGTTCTGGACAACGCTGTTGGTCGGTTCCGCAGGAGCTGTCGCAGCCGGGCTGGCCCTTCAGGGAATCGGCGGCGCCGTTCCATTCACAAGCTTAACGGACTTCTTCCTTTATGCGCTTATCTTATTTGGCTACGGGATGCTTGTAAGCGTCTACTCTCAGCTTGGTTTTTTTGCGTATTTGATTCTGAACTATATGGGATTTGGCGTGTTTCCACGAAAAATATGGCAGTACATACAGCTCGCGCTGGCGGTTATCGCCTTGTTTGATTTAATTTTTCTCCGTTCGTTCGTCGGGGGGGAGCGGAGCCTGATATCCGATTTGACTCTAGGGCTTTCCATTTTGATAGCAGCTATTGCTGTTGCTTATTTCAAAGTGCGGGATACCAACGCTTCAGCCTGGATTCCGACGTTCTTCTTCATGACCGGCATTACCATCGTGGAAATGATCGGTGTGCTGCGGATTGGTGTGGATAATGCAACCTTATTTATAGTGGTTCCTCTGATTGCCTGTAATGCATTCCAAATTTTGCGACTTCACCATATTGTGCGGCCGGCTGCCGAATCATCCGGATGAACTGCCTATACTCCGTTCCTGAGGGATCAGGAAGCGGGGTTATTTGTGTAAGGTTCGATTGAGTTTCGGTGGATGGGGTTAAACAAAAAGAAAGACCTTGATACGTTTTGGGAGGGGTATATGTGAACATCGACCGCTATATGATAAAAGACACAGACGGCAAAATACTGCCCAAGCTTAACCCCGACGAAACGGGAGGCTTCACAAATAAAGAAGAGGCCGAGGCGAAAATGGGTCCACTAAAGGAACGGCTTGCCGAACTCCAGGACATTTTTTTCGCTCAAAAGAAGCATGCGCTGCTGATCGTCCTTCAAGGAATGGATTCGAGCGGTAAGGACGGCACGGTAAAACATGTTTTTTCGGGAATCAATCCACAGGGTTTTACGGTGACCAGCTTTAAAAAGCCGACCCTGGATGAGTCGGCCCATGATTTTTTGTGGAGAGTGCATAAACAGACCCCGGCAAAAGGATATATATCAGCCTTCAACCGCTCCCATTATGAAGAGGTACTCGTACCCCGTGTTCATGGAGGTCAGGATAAGGCTGAAACCAAACGCCGCTTTCGCCACATCCGGCATTTTGAAGAGATGCTGACGGAGGAGAACACGATTATCATCAAGCTTTTTCTTCATATATCGAAGGATAAACAGCTGGAAAAAATCCAGGAGCGGCTCCAGGACCCGGCCAAGCATTGGAAGTTCGATGTCAGCGATCTCGAAGAACGGAAATACTGGAACGATTATCAGGAGGCTTACGAAGATATTTTTAAAGAGACTGCTAAAGATAACGCGCCATGGTACTGGATTCCGGCCAATCACCGCTGGTTCCGCAACTATTTGGCATTGAACATCGTAGTTAAGACACTGGAGAAGCTGAAGCTCTCTTATCCCAAGCTGAACACGCTGACTCCAGATATTTCCGAACTGATTTCCCCGCGGCATTAATCGGCCGAAAGTCCCTGCCCACAAAAAGGATTACAGACCAGCGGCATCCTCCAGACGATCACTAAGCCACGCCGAGTCCCTTACTTCCTTGCCTTCGGTGCTGCCTTGGCTGATTAGCTCGGAGACGGTCACAAATTCATAGCCTTGACTCCGGAGTGCATCGATAATTTGAGGCAGTGCCTCATGGGTTTGCTTGCAGGAGTCGCTGGCATGGAGCAGCACGATATCACCGGGATGAGCTTTGCTGGTCACGCGCTTCACTATATTTTCTACGCCGATATTTTTCCAATCAAGAGAATCGGTATCCCATTGGATGACTTTATAGCCGAGGTCGTTTGCCACCTGCAGGACTCTTTTGTCAAAATCACCGTTGGGCATGCGGATCAGCTTCGGTTCTTTCCCGGTTAATTCATTCAGAATCGTACCTGCTGTCGTAATCTGAGTCCGAATTTCCTCGCTGCTCAGCGTGCTGTAATTGACATGCTTGTGGCCGTGGCTGCCAATCTCATACCCTGCATTTTTAATATTCGCCACAATGTCCTGATGGGTCTTGCTCCATGGGGAAGACAGGAAGAACGTAGCTTTGTCGACTTTCTTGTCCTCCAGTACTTTAAGAATGGGCCCCGGACGTTTTTCTCCCCAACTGATATCAAAGGTCAGGGCGATCAGCTTTTTCTCCGTAGGCACACTGTAAATGGCGGAAGGAGGCGATTCGGAAAAGACGGTAATATTGCCACGCTCTACATAAATGACTCCGGCAGCAAGCAAAGCAGCGGCGCAAATATAGAAGAAACGCTTTATTTTTTTGCCGCTGAATACATAGAAGGAATTCATTCACTCAAGACTCCTCTCCCATACGAAAGCTTGTTTGTTATAAATGTATGCTCGTACGGAAAGGTTATGACTTGGTATAAAACGAAACTCCTAGGAGGTAAGACATGTTCTCTATATTTACTTTTGGCCGTGATATCTACACAATACGCAAGGCGCTCATGCTCTCATGTCTGTTATTCATAGTCGGCGTTGCAGCCGGATGGATTGGAACGGGCAGTCTGGAACGGCTGCTGATGCAGCAGCTACGGGGACTGGGCAGCATTAGTGAAAAATTACGGGACTCATCCAATCCGCAGTTGAGCTTTTTTGTGTTTATCTTTTTGAACAATAGCATTAAAGGTGTTCTGATAATTTTTCTGGGAGCCTTGTTCGGCATTCTTCCGGCTATCTTTCTCTTGATCAACGGAGCAGTTATCGGTTATTTGGTGCACACCTTTGTTCTTCAGGGAAGGGATGTATTCGAACTGATTGTCAAGGGGCTGCTGCCGCATGGGATTATTGAAATCCCCGCCATCATTATAGCTTGTGCTTTCGGCCTTCAGTTTGGCGCTAACGTGGCGGCAAGCATGGTGAGAAGAACCCGAAGCGGGGGAGAGTGGCCATCCTTTATGCGCCAGACACTGACGGCGTCTATTTGGATCGTTATATTGCTGCTTATTGCAGCGGTCATTGAGAGCACGGTAACTTTTGCGCTCTTATCATAAAATTTCGAATAATTGCGCATACCAGTAAAACGCAAGAACGCAAATTCAGGGTAATGAACAGTATAAATAAAATATCAGTTTTTATAGGAAAAAAATATAATTATGGTTATTATTTGGACACTTCGGTTAATCTAGTGTAAGCGGTAGTTCAAGCCGAATCTCCGGTTTAATCAGAGTAAATAAAGGAGGCCAAGCATATGTTGGGTATGTTGTTCAACGAAAAAGAATGCAAAGAACTGGACTATGTTTTGCGTAAAGAGCTGGACGAAATGCTGCTCGACCTAAGCGATCAACGATTGGATCAAAATATCAGGCATGCTATTGCCAACAGATACAAAACTGTTTTTCGCATGTATGCTCGTTTCGCACCGCAAAAGGAACTTTCCAAATACGCTTGGGGCGGCCGCTCTTCCCAAATCAAGCATTAATAAAAAGCGGATGTTTAATAAATAAAAAAAGGGTTGACTAAAGAGGAGGCGGCGTGATACATTATATCTCGCGCTCCTTTTTGTTATATTAAGAAGCCGCAGGCAAGAAAAAATGAGAAAAAGTTTTTTCGAAAAAGTACTTGCCAAACAGATAGACAGTATGATATATTATAAAGGTCGCCGCATGAGACGCGGTGATGTACTGAGAGAGAAATTGATCTTTGAAAACTGAACAACGAGTGAGTGGGAATTCGCTTCAAGCGAGTTCCAAAATTGAGAATGCAAATTCTCGTCAGATGTTTCAAATTGAGCTAATCGCTCTTTCAATACTTTATTGGAGAGTTTGATCCTGGCTCAGGACGAACGCTGGCGGCGTGCCTAATACATGCAAGTCGAGCGGAGTTTCATCGGAAGCTTGCTTCCGATGAGGCTTAGCGGCGGACGGGTGAGTAACACGTAGGCAACCTGCCCCTTGGACTGGGATAACTACCGGAAACGGTAGCTAATACCGGATAATTCCTCTTAGCTCCTGCTGAGAGGCTGAAAGGCGGAGCAATCTGTCACCAAGGGATGGGCCTGCGGCGCATTAGCTAGTTGGTGGGGTAACGGCTCACCAAGGCGACGATGCGTAGCCGACCTGAGAGGGTGAACGGCCACACTGGGACTGAGACACGGCCCAGACTCCTACGGGAGGCAGCAGTAGGGAATCTTCCGCAATGGGCGAAAGCCTGACGGAGCAACGCCGCGTGAGTGATGAAGGTTTTCGGATCGTAAAGCTCTGTTGCCAGGGAAGAACGTCTTGTAGAGTAACTGCTACAAGAGTGACGGTACCTGAGAAGAAAGCCCCGGCTAACTACGTGCCAGCAGCCGCGGTAATACGTAGGGGGCAAGCGTTGTCCGGAATTATTGGGCGTAAAGCGCGCGCAGGCGGCTGTTTAAGTCTGGTGTTTAAACCATGGGCTCAACCTGTGGTCGCACTGGAAACTGGACAGCTTGAGTGCAGAAGAGGAAAGTGGAATTCCACGTGTAGCGGTGAAATGCGTAGAGATGTGGAGGAACACCAGTGGCGAAGGCGACTTTCTGGGCTGTAACTGACGCTGAGGCGCGAAAGCGTGGGGAGCAAACAGGATTAGATACCCTGGTAGTCCACGCCGTAAACGATGAGTGCTAGGTGTTAGGGGTTTCGATACCCTTGGTGCCGAAGTTAACACAGTAAGCACTCCGCCTGGGGAGTACGGTCGCAAGACTGAAACTCAAAGGAATTGACGGGGACCCGCACAAGCAGTGGAGTATGTGGTTTAATTCGAAGCAACGCGAAGAACCTTACCAGGTCTTGACATCCCTCTGAATCGTCTAGAGATAGGCGCGGCCTTCGGGACAGAGGAGACAGGTGGTGCATGGTTGTCGTCAGCTCGTGTCGTGAGATGTTGGGTTAAGTCCCGCAACGAGCGCAACCCTTGACTTTAGTTGCCAGCAGGTGAAGCTGGGCACTCTAGAGTGACTGCCGGTGACAAACCGGAGGAAGGTGGGGATGACGTCAAATCATCATGCCCCTTATGACCTGGGCTACACACGTACTACAATGGCCGGTACAACGGGAAGCGAAGCCGCGAGGCGGAGCCAATCTTAGAAAGCCGGTCTCAGTTCGGATTGCAGGCTGCAACTCGCCTGCATGAAGTCGGAATTGCTAGTAATCGCGGATCAGCATGCCGCGGTGAATACGTTCCCGGGTCTTGTACACACCGCCCGTCACACCACGAGAGTTTACAACACCCGAAGTCGGTGGGGTAACCGCAAGGAGCCAGCCGCCGAAGGTGGGGTAGATGATTGGGGTGAAGTCGTAACAAGGTAGCCGTATCGGAAGGTGCGGCTGGATCACCTCCTTTCTATGGAGAATCGTTTCCCGTAGCGGAAACATTCAAATGCGGAAGCTTGACTTCCGGCAACGCTCACTCGTTGCTCAGTTTTGAGAGAGCAAACCTCTTTCAAGCGTTTGGTGGCGATGGCGGAGGGGTTCCACGCGTACCCATCCCGAACACGACCGTTAAGCCCTCCAGCGCCGATGGTACTTGGACCGAAGGGTCCTGGGAGAGTAGGACGCTGCCAAGCGCAACCTTATGGGTTTCCCATAAGAGTATATGCAAGACTAAGGGCCTTTAGCTCAGCTGGTTAGAGCGCACCCCTGATAAGGGTGAGGTCGGTGGTTCGAGTCCACTAAGGCCCACCACTAATAATTCCATACCTTTTTATGGGGCCATAGCTCAGCTGGGAGAGCGCCTGCCTTGCAAGCAGGAGGTCAGGAGTTCGATCCTCCTTGGCTCCACCAATTGTATCACATGCAACAATCTTGATCCTTGAAAACTGGATACCGAAACGAAAATTGCGTTTTAGAACATCTTTTAGCTGAACTTGTGTCAAGCGATTGATCAAGTGAAGTAAGAGTGCTTAGTTGGTTAAGCTAGTAAGAGCACACGGAGGATGCCTAGGCGCCAGGAGCCGATGAAGGACGTGGCGAACAACGAAAAGGCCTCGGGGAGCTGTAAGCAAGCTTTGATCCGGGGGTGTCCGAATGGGGAAACCCGGCTGTGGTAATGCACAGTCACTTCTCTCTGAATTCATAGGAGAGCTAGAGGCAGACCAGGGGAACTGAAACATCTAAGTACCCTGAGGAAGAGAAAACAAGAGTGATTCCGTCAGTAGCGGCGAGCGAACGCGGAACAGCCTAAACCGAAGAGCTTGCTCTTCGGGGTTGTGGGACGTCTCACATGGAGTTACAAAGGAACGGTTTAAGCGAAGAGGTCTGGAAAGGCCCGCTAGAAAAGGTAAAAGCCCTGTAGCTGAAAAGTCGTTCCCTCCGAGACGGATCCCGAGTAGTGCGGGGCACGTGAAACCCCGTATGAATCCGGCAGGACCATCTGCCAAGGCTAAATACTCCCTGGCGACCGATAGTGAAACAGTACCGTGAGGGAAAGGTGAAAAGCACCCCGGAAGGGGAGTGAAAGAGTACCTGAAACCGTGTGCTTACAAGAAGTCAGAGCCCATTTTAGGGGTGATGGCGTGCCTTTTGTAGAATGAACCGGCGAGTTACGTTTAACGTGCAAGGTTAAGGCGAGGAGCCGGAGCCGCAGCGAAAGCGAGTCTGAATAGGGCGACTTAGTACGTGGGCGTAGACCCGAAACCGTGTGATCTACCCCTGTCCAGGGTGAAGGTGCGGTAACACGCACTGGAGGCCCGAACCCACGAACGTTGAAAAGTTCGGGGATGAGGTGGGGGTAGCGGAGAAATTCCAATCGAACTCGGAGATAGCTGGTTCTCCCCGAAATAGCTTTAGGGCTAGCCTCGGTGATTAAGAGTAATGGAGGTAGAGCACTGATTGGGTGCGGGGCCCGCAAGGGTTACCAAGCTCAGTCAAACTCCGAATGCCATCTACTTGTCGCCGGGAGTCAGACAGTGAGTGCTAAGATCCATTGTCAAAAGGGAAACAGCCCAGACCATCAGCTAAGGTCCCCAAGTGTGTGTTAAGTGGGAAAGGATGTGGAGTTGCACAGACAACCAGGATGTTGGCTTAGAAGCAGCCACCATTGAAAGAGTGCGTAATAGCTCACTGGTCGAGTGACTCTGCGCCGAAAATGTAACGGGGCTAAACACACCACCGAAGCTATGGCTTGATGCTTGCATCAGGGGTAGGGGAGCGTTGTATGCGGGTTGAAGGTTGACTGTAAGGACAGCTGGACTGCATACAAGTGAGAATGCCGGTATGAGTAACGAAAAGATCAGTGAGAATCTGATCCGCCGAAAGCCCAAGGTTTCCTGAGGAAGGCTCGTCCGCTCAGGGTAAGTCGGGACCTAAGGCGAGGCCGACAGGCGTAGTCGAAGGACAACAGGTTGATATTCCTGTACCACCATAATCCGTTATGAGCAATGGGGGGACGCAGGAGGGTAGTGACGCGGACTGATGGATGTCCGTCCAAGCAGCGAGGCTGGTGTATAGGCAAATCCGTACACCGTAAGGCTGGGCTGTGATGGGGAGCGAAAATTGTAGTAGCGAAGGTCATGATCTCACACTGCCAAGAAAAGCCTCTAGCCAGGAGAAGGTGCCCGTACCGCAAACCGACACAGGTAGGCGAGAAGAGAATTCTAAGGCGCGCGGAAGAACTCTCGTTAAGGAACTCGGCAAAATGACCCCGTAACTTCGGGAGAAGGGGTGCCTCGGTAGGGTGAATAGCCCGAGGGGGCCGCAGTGAAAAGGCCCAAGCGACTGTTTAGCAAAAACACAGGTCTGTGCGAAGCCGCAAGGCGAAGTATACGGGCTGACGCCTGCCCGGTGCTGGAAGGTTAAGGGGAGCGGTTAGGGGTAACCCGAAGCTGTGAACCGAAGCCCCAGTAAACGGCGGCCGTAACTATAACGGTCCTAAGGTAGCGAAATTCCTTGTCAGGTAAATTCTGACCCGCACGAATGGCGTAACGACTTGGGCGCTGTCTCAACGAGAGATCCGGTGAAATTTTAATACCTGTGAAGATGCAGGTTACCCGCGACAAGACGGAAAGACCCCATGGAGCTTTACTGCAGCTTGATATTGAACTTGGGTACGATCTGTACAGGATAGGTGGGAGCCTTGGAAGCCGGAGCGCCAGCTTCGGTGGAGGCGCCGTTGGGATACCACCCTGATCGTATCTAGGTTCTAACCTGGTACCCTAAACGGGTACGGGGACCGTGTCAGGCGGGCAGTTTGACTGGGGCGGTCGCCTCCTAAAGTGTAACGGAGGCGTCCCAAGGTTCCCTCAGAATGGTTGGAAATCATTCGAAGAGTGCAAAGGCAGAAGGGAGCTTGACTGCGAGACCTACAAGTCGAGCAGGGACGAAAGTCGGGCTTAGTGATCCGGTGGTACCGCATGGAAGGGCCATCGCTCAACGGATAAAAGCTACCCTGGGGATAACAGGCTTATCTCCCCCAAGAGTCCACATCGACGGGGAGGTTTGGCACCTCGATGTCGGCTCATCGCATCCTGGGGCTGAAGTAGGTCCCAAGGGTTGGGCTGTTCGCCCATTAAAGCGGTACGCGAGCTGGGTTCAGAACGTCGTGAGACAGTTCGGTCCCTATCTGTCGTGGGCGTAGGAAATTTGAGAGGAGCTGTCCTTAGTACGAGAGGACCGGGATGGACGTACCGCTGGTGCACCAGTTGTTCCGCCAGGAGCATGGCTGGGTAGCTACGTACGGACGGGATAAGCGCTGAAAGCATCTAAGCGTGAAGCCCCCCTCAAGATGAGATTTCCCAGTATGTAAGACCCCTTGAAGACGACGAGGTAGATAGGTTGGAGGTGGAAGCACGGCAACGTGTGGAGCTGACCAATACTAATCGGTCGAGGGCTTATCCAAATTCACCCCACAAAGTGAAGATGAGGCTGACGAAGCTGATTCCGAGTACTTTGCGGGGACCCCGGAATGGGGAAGACGCAATGTTTCGTTTCGATCCAGTTTTCAGGCGATCAAGCCTGCCGTTTGGTGGCGATGGCGGAGGGGTTCCACGCGTACCCATCCCGAACACGACCGTTAAGCCCTCCAGCGCCGATGGTACTTGGACCGAAGGGTCCTGGGAGAGTAGGACGCTGCCAAGCGGACAACCATTCCCTGATAGCTCAGTTGGTAGAGCACTCGACTGTTAATCGAGTTGTCACAGGTTCGAGTCCTGTTCGGGGAGCCATGCTCTCATAGCTCAGTAGGTAGAGTGCATCCATGGTAAGGATGAGGTCACCGGTTCGATCCCGGTTGAGAGCTCCATATCTGTTCGGCCCGTTGGTCAAGGGGTTAAGACACCTCCCTTTCACGGAGGTAACAGGGGTTCGAATCCCCTACGGGTCACCAACTACTTCTTTGCCGGGGATGAGAATCCCGAATGGTTCGCCTTAGCATTGACATCGTTAGGAATACATCGCAGTCGACTCGCTTGCGAGGCGTATCCCCTACGGGTCACCATTATTATTAGTTTTTGGGGTTGAGAGACCCGCAGGTTTAATTAACTCAAATGGATTGCCAACATATGGAGGCTTAGCTCAGCTGGGAGAGCATCTGCCTTACAAGCAGAGGGTCGGGGGTTCGATCCCCTCAGCCTCCACCATATCCTTCTGATTATTCGAGGATTATATGGGCATTATATAGGTATCCAGTATTGGGGATTAGCCAAGCGGTAAGGCAACGGACTTTGACTCCGTCATGCATAGGTTCGAATCCTATATCCCCAGCCATTTATATGAGCCATTAGCTCAGTTGGTAGAGCACCTGACTTTTAATCAGGGTGTCGAAGGTTCGAGTCCTTCATGGCTCACTTTTAAGTAACTTGCGCGTGTGGCGGAATTGGCAGACGCACTAGACTTAGGATCTAGCGTCTTTGACGTGGGGGTTCAAGTCCCTCCACGCGCACCATTTAAATGCGGACGTGGCTCAGCGGTAGAGCATCGCCTTGCCAAGGCGAGGGTCGCGGGTTCGATTCCCGTCGTCCGCTCCATATTTTGCGCCCTTAGCTCAGCTGGATAGAGCGTTTGACTACGAATCAAAAGGTCGGGAGTTCGAATCTCTCAGGGCGCGCCATTATATTAACGGGATGTAGCTCAGCTTGGTAGAGCACCTGGTTTGGGACCAGGGGGTCGCATGTTCGAATCGTGTCATCCCGATTTTTTCACCTTTGCGGGTGTAGTTCAATGGTAGAACTTCAGCCTTCCAAGCTGATAGCGTGGGTTCGATTCCCATCACCCGCTCCAGTTTTTAAACAACTACATAAGCAACATTTATGAAGAACAGACACTCTTACTTTGGTAAGAGTTTTTTTGTTTTTGCCTAGCTATGTAATGCTGTTAACGGCAGTGAGAGAGCGTCCATTAGTTCTCGGGCGAAATGAACGTGATGAGAATGTATGATGTGATGAGAATGTATGTTTGGTTCAAGGCTCCAAAAAAAAGCCGACTTCCGGCGGGATGCCTAGACGTGAATAATAGCTCTCCAGCGACTCATCCTGCTCGGGAGAGGCGGCGGCGGTTAACAATAGAACGGCAAATCGATTAGCCTGACGTTCCAGCTTGCCCGGGGCGAAATAAGAGCTCTCCTCCAAAAAGAACCGGTTAATGCCTTTATGTAGCCGGTCATGGCCCAATTCATGCGCACAAACAAATCGCTGCCATTCCAAGGACAGCTCATTATGAATGACAATAAATCTTCTTCGAAGCTTGCGATAGTATAGCCCTTTGGTTCCTTCGCCCAGGTTCATGAATCGGACATGGATACCTAAAGCCCGGCATAGCTCAAACGGACAGTTGGTTTTATATTTTTTTATTAGCTTTTTGACCAGTTCATCCATTATCTTCACCTGCAGCATAGGTATTGGTTAAGGGCATTAATCATCCGATTTGTCTGGTTTGGAAGTTGGCTTGCGTTTATTCATCTGCTTGGCTTCCCAGAATAAGCCTGTCAGCACGTCTTTTATTCTTTGTCTGTCGTCTTTGTTAAGCGGAACTCCGTCAAACATCAGCTCTCCGTCATCCTCCAGCATCTTTTTGAAATCGCGTTTGTCCTTGCTGGTCGCCCATTCCGGTATCGCTTCAGTCATTTGTTCATATTCCTGTAAATATCCTGCCCGCTCCATAAGCTCCTCATAGGAGGCATTCATGGCTTCTGCCAGTCTGCGCAAGGTTGCTGGCTTGGGTACGCCGCGCAGCCCGTTCTCGATGCGTGAGATCTGTGAACCGCTGATACCGGCAGCCACAGCCAATTGGCTAAGGGTAAGACCTTTGCTCTCGCGCAGCCGTTTTAAATATAATCCAAATTCATGTTCCATCCCGCAACACTCCTTGTCATGCAATTGTCTGCTGATATTACTATAATCTATTTTTGCCAAAAGGTAAATAAAGTAATAATAATTTTGCCATAAGACAAGGAAACGGGAGGTATTATGGGATTATCGGCGCGAAATGGCTGAAAACCGGATTTTACGAATACCAATGCGAAGTGGTATATTATAGAAAAATGCGAACAAGATGCGAACACAGAACATTCTATCACATTTTTCATTTGCATCTGAAACAAATTTCTAGAAAACCGTTAAAGGAGCGCTACACGATGATGAATCTATCTTCCTTGCCTGAACTTGACCGGCGCCAAACTCAAATAGCGATTGAAAGCATGCTGGAGAAATACCGGATATTCAAAACGATTACTTTTGAGGCGAGAGAGGCTTCCACTACGTATTCTTACACGGAACGTTTTCATGGACCGACGCATGTTATTGCAGATCCGACCGCTTCACTCGCTGCGCATAATGTGGACGTGCCTGCGGCCCGGAGGGCCTACTGTGCCGCCGTGGAATCGGTGGTAGAGAGACTGGACAGCCGGGAACAGCAGCTGGTTCGCGAAAGGTATTTGAGAAGGGATGAGGTATTCGATTATACGGTTTACAATCATGTATTCGACCCGCCCGTCAGCAAGGATACTTATGTTAAAATCCGGACGCGCGCTTTTTATAAAATGGCTCTGGCTTTCAAGGAGCTGAACATGCTGTCACTGGGTCCGATGCTCAAAGCGGCGTCCAAAACGAAAAAGGCAAGCACCGGCGTGCTTTCAAATATCCGATAATAGGCCAAGCGAATAGTAAGTGAGAAGGAGATTGTCCGAAAAGGGCGGTCTCCTTTTTGTCTTACCATGTGCTCCTCTCAAATTTACTGCGCCCACGACAGATAGGGACCGAACTGTCTCACGACGTTCTGAACCCTTGGAAGGGTTCAATAAGAAGGGATGTATTCGCCACCGAAAAAACGCCTTTTTTCATCGCAATCTTCTTCCGAACTTCGCCCTAATGCCGTCTTCATGCGCTAAAAAAGGAGATATGATTATACCATGGCAAATGAAGCGAAAGAACACCGCGGGAGCATGAATGCTTCAGCAGAAGCCGCAGTTACACCTGTAGAGCCAAGAGAGCGGTGAAAGTTTCTTTCGGTCATTGCCCAAACAAGCGGATGTCATCCCAAAGGATGATGTCCGTTTTGCTTATCGGGAAAAGACGGGAGGGGATGAAGGCATAGGTAAGCATGGGATTACAGAAAGAGCACGGCAATAACCGGCAGACGGCCGGGGCAAGAAAGGAAGGCAATGATGTCTGTACAGCATTTGCGGAGCTGCATTACGGCTGCGCTGGAGCAGCGTTTTGCGGACATTCCCGTTATTTCAAGTGACGATCCGCCGCAGACGCCGGGCTTTCGGCTGTTTCTGGTTTCGGCGGCATATGACCGGCAGCGGGAAGACCGATATGCGGCGGTGTACCGCTTTGGTATCCGCTATGAAGGCGTTCCGGTATCGGAGGCGGAGGTTATGGCGGACGCTTTGCGTGATGCTCTTACCCTTGTACAAGGAGACGGGGTGAGCTACCGCAGTGTACGGCAGACCTGGACGGCTGGAGCGGCAGGAGAAGCGGATCTGTTCACGGCAGAGTATTCGCTGTACCTGCAAAGCGAGCGTCCTGAAGCAGTGACAATGGGTCAATTCACAGAGGAAGGAAGATTGAAATGAGCGCAATAAATGAGAACAATATCGTATTTGGCAAAACACAGATCCTGGAGTCGGCGATTTTTACGCCAAGGGAAAAGGATGCGCTTGACGTGATTTTGCAGCAGGATCAAAGCTACACGCTGGAACAGGCTAGACAAGAGCTGGAGCTCTTTTTAACGAAGGAGGTTATCTAATGGCTGGAGGAACATGGACAACGCAAAACAAGGTACGTCCCGGGGTGTATGTGAATGTATCATCCCAATCGGGCGTAATCGGAAAAATGGGAGAACGCGGCACCGCCGCACTGGCTCTGGCGCTCTCTTGGGGGCCTGCCGGTCAGATCATCGGCATTACGCCTCAGGAAGATATCGCCAAGCTGCTCGGGTATGACTGGACGCATGAAGCGCTGCTTCCGGTACGCGAAGCACTCAAGCGGGCGGGTAAGCTGCTGCTCTACCGCCTGAATACCGGCGTCAAAGCGGAGGCAACAGCCAGTGGTTTAAAGACAACGGCTCAATATGGCGGAGAACGCGGCAATGATCTGTCGTTCGTAATTGCAAGCAATATCGAGGACCCGGCCAAGTTCGACGTAAAGACACTGCTTGATGGGGCGGAAGTGGACAGGCAGACGGTCGCCGCCGCAGCCGATTTGCTGGATAACGCCTATGTCACGTTCGAGGCGAACGGGCCGGAGGGACTGACAGCGTCTGCCGGAATTCCGCTTACGGGCGGAAGCAACGGGACGGTGACCAATCAGAACCACAGCGATTTTCTGGCCGCGCTGGAGGTACAGGATTTTCAAACGGTCGGTCTGGTCTCGCAAGACAACTCGCTTAAAGCTCTCTACACCTCTTATGTGAAACGGCTGCGCGATTCCGAAGGCAAGAAGGTGCAGGCTGTTGTGTCGGATTACGCTACCGCCGGTTATGAAGGGGTCATCAGCGTAAAGAACGGCGTAGTTTTAAGCGACGGCACCGTAGTGGACAAGACGAACGCGGTGGCATGGACAGCGGGAGCGACCGCAGCGGCTGCGGTAAATGAATCACTGACCTATCAGGCCTATGATGATGCGGTGGATGCCGATGTCCGTCTGAGCCATTCCGAGACGACAGCGGCGCTCTTGAATGGTGAACTGCTCTTTACTTACAACGGCGCAAAGGCGGTGGTCGAGCAGGATATCAATACGCTTACGGCGTTCACACCGGCAAAAGACAAGGCTTTTTCGAAGAACCGGGTTCTCCGTGTACTCGACGGTATTGCGGTTGATCTGAAGCGTATTTTTGAAACCTACTTTGTTGGCAAGGTATCCAATAATGAGGACGGCCGAGCGCTGTTCTGGTCGCAGTGTGCCGCCTATATGAACGATCTCCAGGATATCGGAGCCATTGAGAACTTCAACGCGCAGACCGATATTTCCGTCGTTGCCGGCGCCGACAGCGATAGCGTAGTGCTGGAAACGGCTGTAAAACCGGTGGATTCGGTAGAAAAAGTATATCTGAAAGTGAAGGTGGTTTAAGATGGCGTTCTTGAAAGCTAGCGATACGATTTCCGGTCAGGAAGGCCGCGCCTATGCGGTGATCGGCACCCAAATCGAAGAGATGTTCTATGTGAAAAAGCTGGAGGCTACGGTCGAGAAGCAAAAAGCGGAAGTCAAAACACTGGGCCGCCGCGGCGTCCAGCATAAAGCGACGGGGTGGTCGGGAAGCGGTTCGATGACCATTTTTTATATGACCAGCCGTTTCCGTCAAATGATGCTTGATTATATGAATACGGGCGTTGACCAGTATTTCGATATCGAAGTCATCAACGAGGACCCTTCGTCCAGCATTGGCGCCCAGCGGATCAATCTGAAGGGGGTCAACCTCGACAGCGTCATTATGGCTTCGCTCGATACCGAGTCGGACGCGCTGGAGGAAGAGGTCAGCTTCACGTTCGAGGATGTAGAGATTGGCAAGCCGTTCGGTTCGGTGTCTTAAGCCGGCATTTAAGCGTATCATATTAGTTTGCTCACGGGGGAGGGCGGTGTCTCAGCGCCGGCTCCTGCCCTCGGCGGGCCACAATCATCATAGGAGGATTGGAAAATGAGTGAATTTAGTTTGTTTTTTGCACAAAATGTAAGCTGTGACACGACCGAGGAATTTATCGTATCCACGCGCTTTAAAGATAAGGACGGCAAGCCCGCGGCCTGGAAGCTGCGCAGCATGACGGAGGACGAGAATCAGGAATGCCGGAAGGCGGCCACCCGGAAGATCAAAGGCAAGAACGGCGTCTACACGCCGGAAATCGATGCCAATGATTATATGGCCAAGCTGATGACGGCGAGCGTCGTATATCCCGATCTGAAAAATGCGGAGCTGCAGCGTTCTTACGGCGTGCTGGGCGCGGAGGCGCTGCTGCGCAAAATGCTTCTGCCCGGCGAATTCGCCGCTCTCGGCGAGCGGGTGCAGGCGCTTAACGGCTTCGGCACGGA
This sequence comes from Paenibacillus durus, assembly GCF_000756615.1. Classification (NCBI taxonomy): domain Bacteria; kingdom Bacillati; phylum Bacillota; class Bacilli; order Caryophanales; family Paenibacillaceae; genus Paenibacillus; species Paenibacillus durus. The sequence goes on along the minus strand of NZ_CP009288.1, from coordinate 5,261,614 downwards.
TATGAACGAACTGGTGGACGAAGTAAAAAACTGATTAACGAGGGCGACGGAGAGGCCAATCTGGCCTACTACGCCCTCCATGAGCTGCATATTTTGCCCCATGAGCTTATGGCGCTCTCTGTCCGCGAACGGGCCGCTATCTATGCGATGATCGCCGTCCGGGTGGATAAAGAAAAGCGGGAGCGCTCAAGAGGCAAAGGAAGAAAGAGATGAAGGGGGTGGATAGATGAATAACGAGGTAACAAGCACCGCATTGGTGCCGGTACGCGCGCTGACGGTCTGGCGTAACGTGAACGCGGAATGGGAACGGCTCAATCAGAACTTTGAAAGAGCAGCTTATACGCTGAACGACCTTCAGAAAATACTGGAGCGGATTTACGAAGAAAAGAACAAGTCCTTTGTGGAAGGCTTTATGCAGGCCCAGGAAGCGGCGCGGAAGCTCTCTGAACAATCGGGAAGCGCGGACGGCGGCGGCGACGCTGCGAAGGCGAAAAAGGGCTTTATGGACAAGCTCGGCGATGTGCTGGATATCCTGAACATTAATACGTTCGAAGTAGCCAAATATTTTGGCGAAAAGGCCGCAGCCCGTCTCTTTTCCAGAAACCAAGCTGCCTCGGGGGCATCAGTGGGTGGAGCCGGGGGAGGCGCCGCCACAGCCGGAGGAGCGTCCGCATCAAACGGATCGGATAAGGGCGGCTTTTTGTCCAAAACAGTCAGCGCTTTGAAGGGCTTGGATGTTGCTTCTGTCTTTGACAAGGCGAAATCGATGGGTGAGAAAGTGATCAAGGGCGCGGCAACGGATGATGATAAGAAGAATTGGAAAACGCTCCAGGATAATATAGACGGAGCTTATGCATTGATGGGGCAAAAGGCGCTTGTGGCGCTGCGACCTGCGCTTGATGCCCTGAATAATGCTTTTAAATCAGATCAGATGACGGCTGCGATCAATCTCATGGCGAATCTCTTCTTAGTCGCGGCAACCGCCATTTCGATGGTAGTGGATGGCTTGATCTATATGGGCAGCGTTATCCAGCAGAACTGGTCGGTTATCGGTCCGATCTTGGCGGCAATCGCCTTTGTCTATCTGGCTGCCATGATTGTTCAGGTGTATTCGCTCGCAGCCGCTTGGCTTGTGGCCAACTGGCCGATTCTGCTTATCGTCGCCGCGGTCGCGCTGCTGATTTATATCCTGATGCAGTCGGGCGTTACCGTAGGGAAGTTGTTGTCGCCATTGCAACGGGCTTCGGCTGGCTAAAGGGTTTTATCGAGAACATTGTTATCGGTTTGTATAACACCTTTATTATTTTTGCGGACTTCTTCCGTAATCTGTTCATTGACCCCAGCTTTGCCGTGAAGAAATTATTCTATGATCTGGCGATGAACTTTCTGAACTTCATTTATCAAATGGCGCTGGGGACGGAGAACTTTGCCGGCGGGTTTGTGAAGGTGATCGCTTCGGCGGTGAACAAAGTATTAACCAAATTCAAAGACGTAACGGATTTTCTGAGCAATATCCCGGGATTTGAAAAGCTGGCCAATGTAAAAGTCAATCTGCTTGACCCGGAAGACCCGCATGTATTCAGCGGCATGATCGATAACGTGCGGAAAATGATACCGGAGCCTGTAAGCGATAAGCCGGTTATAAACAGCCAGAAGAAGGCTTTTGTCGATCCTTCCATTGCCGCCAAGCAGTACGGCCGGGTAGGAAAAGATATGGTGGACAAATTCAGCACCAAGGTAAAGGAATTAAAAGATGATACCCATACCCAGAAGCAGCCGAAAATGATTCAAAGTCCGGGGCAGGGCAATATGAACAACCTGGGCAACATCAACAACGTTGACCGGGTTGGAGAGGTCGGTTCCGTCAAAAATACCGTGGATATTTCCAGCGACGACCTGGCTATGCTGCGGGAACTGGCCGAAATCCAGGCTATCCAAAATTTTGTCGAGCTTACGCCAACGGTGCAGGTAACAACTGGAAATATTAATAACGCCGGAGATATCGACTCGATTATCAACAAAATCAATCAAAAGCTAAGCGAGGAGTTCGTGTCGACCGCACAGGGGGTGTATACATGAATACGCACCAGGAGTACGGTTTTTTTCTCAGCTACAACAATATGGAGGATATCTTCCGCCTGCCGGTCAATCCCGAGACGCTGGAAATCAAGGAAGTGGGTGAAGGTAAAAGCTATACCATTATCGATTTGGGTGAAATCAACGCTATTTCCTATCCCAAGCTGACCGAAATTACGCTGGAAAGTATCTTTCCGGCGCAGCGCTATCCTTTCGTCCTCGTGCCGGAGACAGGGAAGAACCGGTTGCTTAAACCTTTTGAATATGTGGAGATGATCAAAAAATGGATGACGAGCCGCAGGCCGATCCGTTTTGTTTTTTCCGGTCTGGAGACGCGGGAGTCGGCTCAAACCAGTGATTTACCCGTGAGCATGGCCATGAGCATTGAGAGCTTCAACTGGAAGCTCAGCGCCGGTACTTCAGGAGATATCGAATATTCGCTCTCGCTGAAAAAGTATGTGTTCTACCAGGCGGCCCCCGTAAAAGTCGTTAAGGGAGCGGCCAAAACGCAGCAGCAGAGAGCAGGCGACCGCAAAGCCCCGGCTGTCTATAAGCTGAAAGCGGGCGACAATCTGTGGAGAATCGCGCAAAAGGTGCTGGGCGACGGAAGCAGGTGGAAGGAAATCCAGAAGCTTAACGACATTCCCGACAGTGAGCTGAGGAAGCTTCCGGTTGGCAAGACGATCAAGCTGCCTTGACGCATCCCGGCTATTTTTACAGTAGGAGAGGAGGAAGCCATGGAACTGCTGGTCAAGAACAAGGAAGGAAGGATCTGGGATATAGCTGGGATCGCCTCGGACATTTCCTGGAAAACCGCCCGCTCCGGGAAGCCTTCTACACTGGAACTCACACTCCTGAACGGGGGGATTTACCAGCATCCGAAATTTGCAATCGCTAATGGCGATATTGTGCAGTTCCGTAAGGACGGGGTCAATGTTTTTTACGGATTTGTGTTCAGTCTGGAGACCGGCCAGGACCGGCAGCTCAAGCTGACGGCCTACGACCAGATCCGGTATCTGCTCGGCAACGGCAGCTATGCCCTCGAGAACGTAACTGCTACCGGCGTCATTCGCAAAATCGCGGGCGATTACGGACTCAGGACCGGCGTGCTGGAAGAGACGGAGTACGTTCAGCCGTCTTTAATTGAAGACGATAAGAAGCTGCTCGATATTATTATGGGGGCGATCGAATCCGAGCTTCGGCAGAAGGGGCGGCTGCTGGCCTTTTACGATGATTTTGGCAAGCTTACGCTGCGCGGTCCGGAATCCATGCTGCTGAATGTGGCGCTCGGAGCGGGCAGCCTTTTATATGACTATTCACTCAAGACGAGTATCGACGACGAGACGTATAACACAATTATTTTGTACAAAAACAATGAAGAGACAGGGAAACGCGATTTCTATCCGGCCAGCGACAAGGACAATGTCAAACGGTGGGGGATCTTGCACTTGTCCCAGAAGGCGGACGACAATGCGAACGCGGCGCAAATCCGGGAGAAGGCGGAACAGCTGCTGAAGCTGCATAACCGGGAAAAGATTAGTCTTTCGGTACAGGCCATCGGCGATTTGCGCGTGCGCGCAGGCAGCTTCATTTATGTGCTTCTGGACGAGCTTAAGGTGCAGCTGTTTCTGGTCGATCAGTGTACCCACAATCTGTCCGGGGGAGAGCATACCATGTCTCTTGATATCAAGGTGGTGTAAACCGTGTTGGATATTATTAAAAAAGCAAGCCTTGGAGCGGTGGACAGCAGCAATCCGGTGGCTTTTTTTTATGGAACGGTAATTACGGGAGCGCCGCTGCAAATCCAGATCGATCAAAAATTTATTTTGCCCGGGAACGCGCTCGTTCTGCCCGAATCGGTCATGGAGAGCAAAATCCCGCTGGATGGCGGGGAAGTCGTGCTGCGGCGGGGGCTTGAAGCGGGCGACCGTGTTCTGCTGCTGCGCATGCAGGGCGGCCAGAGCTATGTCGTGCTGGATAGGCTGGTGAAGTCGCCATGATTCCCGAAGCGGGACAGTCCGGTTACATTACAGAGCAGGCGGATGGGGAAGCGAGTGAATCCCCGAGCTTAACCTATGGCATCGACTGGAAAAAGGGGCGGATTACCGGCTATGTGGACGGTCTGGAGGCTCTAAAGCAGGCGGTGGATAAGGCGCTGCGCACGCTCCGCTATGAACAGCTTATTTATAGCTCCAATTATGGAACGGAGTGGAATCTGGTGCTGGGGCAGGACCGGCTGCTCGCTAGACCGGAGATTCGGCGGGTTGTGACGGAAGCGCTGCTTCAGGACGACCGGGTTGAGGGAGTGAATCAGCCGGAGGTTTCGTTTAACGGGGAGAATGTGTCAATTAACGTTACGGCGAGGTCGCGCTACGGAGATATCCAAATCAGAAAGGAGCTGAATGCAAATGGCTGATCAGACATTCGAGGCGATTCTGGAGCGGATGCTGGATCGAGTGCCGGAAGAGCTGGACAAAAGAGAAGGCAGCATCATTTATGACGCCTTGGCTCCTGCGGCTGCGGAACTGGCCCAGATGTATGTCGAGCTTGAGCTGAATACGAATCTGTTCTTTGCCGACACGGCTACGGGCGAGTTTCTGGAACGGAGCATCGTGTGGTCGGGCATCACAAGACGTCCGGCAAGCCCGGCCGAAATTCAAGGGGCGTTCTATGCGGACGGCGGCGGAGGGTTGGACATTCCGCTCGGCAGCCGCTTCTCACTCGATCAGTTGAACTACACGGCGGCGGAGAAGCTGTCTCCCGGAAATTACCGGCTTACCTGCGAAACGGCCGGAACGGCGGGAAACCGTAATTCCGGTGCGCTCCTGCCCATCGACTATATTCCGCAGCTGTCACGGGGCGAGACGGTTCGCCTGCTAATCCCCGGAGAGGATGCGGAAGACGACGAGACGCTGCGGCAGCGTTATTTCGATTCGGCCAGGCGTCCGGCGACAAGCGGCAACAAGGCCCATTATGCGGAATGGGCGCTGCAAATTCCGGGCGTGGGCGGCGCGCGCGTATTTCCGCTGTGGAATGGTCCGAAGACGGTGAAGGTAACGATTACCGACGCGGAGAAAAAACCGGCCTCCACGCTGCTTGTGGATCAGGTGCAGCAATATATCGACCCGGCTCCGGGGCAGGGGGAAGGACAGGCGCCCGTCGGAGCGGTGGTTACGGCAGCTTCGGTTCAGGGAAAGACCATAACCGTCTCCGCTGAGGTCTCGCTGGCTCCCGGATATGAGCTGCAAGAGGTGAAGGAGCGATTTCAAGCCGCTCTTGAGAACTACCGCAAGGAAAAAGGATTTACCGCGACGTATATCAGCCAATCCGTCATCGGCGCTCTGCTGCTTGGCACCGAGGGGGTTGCGGATTATGCAAACCTGCTGCTGAGCAGCGGAGCGGGCAATGTGACACTTGGAGCCGAAGAAGTGCCGCTGTTCGGCGCTGTGACGTTGGAGGTGCAGAATGGCAGCTAATGAGTTGTTTACTGACCTCATGGATTATTTGCCGGACTATTATCGAGGCATCCTGGAGATGGAGACGGTGCAGGGCGTTCATACCGCAGAGTGCGGGGACGCCTGGTCTGCTCTGGAAGACCATCGAGGTCAGCTTAATGTAGATACGGCAACCTGGATGCTGGACCGCTGGGAGAATGAGCTGGGGCTGAACATCGACCGGACCAAGACTTACGCCGCACGCAGGGAACGAATCACAGCGAAGCTGAGAGGGGCGGGGACGACGACGCCGGACATGATCCGGCGGACGGCTTCCGCTTTTTCCGGGGGAGAGGTTGAGGTCGCGGAGGTTCCGGGCGAGTACAGCTTCGAAGTCCGATTCGTCGGCACGCTCGGCATCCCGGCCAATCTGGACGACCTCATTCAAATCATCGAGGAGATCAAGCCGGCTCATCTGGCTTATTCCTTCCAATACACATTCACCTGGTGGACCGCGCTTAAGGCGCTGACATGGAGCGAGGCGCACACCAAGACCTGGGAGGACTTACGAGTATATGAATAGGAGTGTGACTTATGCGAACGACTAATAACCTTGGTTTGAGAAAACCGGAGGGCACCGATATTGTAGACATCGCCGACCTGAACGGCAACATGGATACGCTGGATTCTGCGGTGAAGAGCCTGCAGGACCAGACAGCCGCCTCGGTGCCGCTGACTCAGAAGGGAGCGGCGAACGGTGTCGCTACGCTGGACGCTTCGGCGAAGCTGCCCGCCGGGCAGCTTCCGGCAACTGCCGTAACTACAACTTCCAGTACTTTAACCTACTATGTTAGTACATCGGGCAGCGATAGCAACAGCGGATTGACAAGCTCAGCGCCGTTCAAAACCATCCAGAAAGCTATTAATAGCCTACCTCTTGTGATCAATAATGATGTAACAATCAGTATTGCTGCTGGAACATATAACGAGGATGTTTCTATATATGGAATTATCGGAAAAGGGCAGCTATCCTTGCTTGGTGTAGATGCATCAACCTTTGTAAAATCAGTTACATCCGTTAGATCTCATTATGTATATATTTTTGGACTTACCGCAACAACTACGAGCGGAGTAGCTTTTTATTCGGCGGGTACGTCGTATACTTTATTTTCAAACTGCCGGACGACTGCTGGAGCGAATGATGGGTTTAACGTAGCCTTCGGGCGTGCCATAATTTACAACTGTGTTATCTCCAATGTAGTAAGTGCTGCCGTTTCAGCTAACAACTCGACTATTACAGTTGATACCTGCTCAGGAACGGGTAATGGCTATGTTCTTTACGGAGATAATTCTTCTGTCATTTACACAAAGGGTACTTTGCACAGTGGGGCGGGTATGTATGGAGGGCCATCATTATCTGTGAATCCGTGGGGAGATAATACAACTTCATCTAGACCGCTTGTTTGGGCTAATCGAAGCAGCATCCAGAGTATTTCTGCTGGAGTATGGACTAGGGTTGTTAATGATGTGGTAATTGGGAACCAGCTTAACGGTTATAACCCGCCAACAGGCGTATTCACATCCCCCCAATCCGGATGGTATAGGATCAGTGCGCAGATATATCTTCTTGGAGCACCTTCCAACTCTCAATATATGATCCGTTGTCTGCAGAATTCATCCGTGGGTTATCATATGGACCTTAGAATACCTCCTTTTAGCTTTGATACCATACTGAATGGCGAGGTTATGCTTTATCTTGGATTCGGGGACACACTCGAAATTCAAGCGTACGCAGGATCGGCGGTAAATGTACAACCTGGAGGAGACGCAACCAGACTAGAAATTATAAGAATAGCTTAGAATTCCGAAAGGAGGAAACGAAATTGAACATAACATTAACGCTGCAGCATTTATACCACGGCGCGGACCCGATACGCGATTTTGAAGTATGGGACGACAGTGACGGCAAAGGCCCATACATCGCCGTCTGGAACCTGGATGCCCCGCAGCCGACCGAAGAGGAACTGCAAGCCGCCTGGGAAGCATATCAGAAAGCTGAAGCAGACAAGCTGCCGGCGGAGCTAGGCGAGCTGGAACAGCTGCGTAAGGAACTCGCGGATACCAAGGCTGCTCTGGAAGATACGAACGGTAAGCTGAAAGCCGCTGGGGAAGAGACAACGAATGTGCAGCTTGCGCTGGCCGAGATATATGAACAGCTGCTGGCGCTAAAGGAGGGGAACCCTAATGGCTAAAGTATACGCGGACTTGATCCGCAAGGGCTTAAAGACGGTGGATGAAGTCCCGTCACCCTTACAAGAGGAAGTGCGCCAAATCATCGTAATGGCATGAAGTATTGCTTTCACGGCATAAATCATTCATGACCTAAAACACGCATGACGCACACAAGCATGACGCACAAGCGTTATTCGCCCCCGCCTGACGGGGGTTTTTTACATTAATGAAAGAAAGGGACGGGAAAATGGAACAGGGAGACATTGCGCAACTGGAGAAGCTGCTGCCGTTGGCGGACAAATACGGGCTCGCTTATGTCGTGGCGTTGATTCTGATGATTGTAGTGATTATGCTGCTGCGGGCGATCGCCAAAGGAAGCTTGGTGCCCCGGGAGCTGCTGGATAAGGCTGAGGAGGATCGCGACCGGCTGCAGGCGATTCTCGATAAGGAACGTTCCGATTTCATGCAGCCGACGCTCGATGTGCTCAAAAAATTGAAAGTCGATCAAACGGAAGACAGGGGGGCTTAAAGCATGCGGTTTCCATGGATTTGGCGCTTTTTTCTCCCCCTGCATGCGGAAAAAGAAAGGGAGCTGCGGCAAGCTTCCACCCGTGTTACGCTTACTATCAGCCGCTACCGTGACACTTCGCGGGAGATACAGGAAGAGATCGGGCGCAACCGGTTCGCCCAATACTTGATTTATGATCGAGGGGATGCCCATGAAAGGAATTGATATCGTTCTGCTCGTATTGTACAGCACCGCTATCGGCTGTTCGCTGTATATTATTCATCGCCATAAAGCTTATTTTTTCGAACGTTTCCGAAAGGGCGTGGTCAGCGTGTTCATGCTGGCGATGCTCTTTTTTCTACTGGCGTATACTGTCAAAATGCTGATTGTGCTGGCGGCCCATTTTGCGCAAATATACGGACTCTTCACTCCGGAGCTTGAGACCTGGCTCTTGTATGGCTGGACGCTCACCCAGCTTGGAACGACCGCAGGATTGATTGCCTTGGCTGCGCTGACGTATTCAGGCAGGTACGACCAATTTATCTATTTCAGACGGATTGACCGGAAAGGAGAAGGGCATGCTGACTCTGACACAGGTTCAAAATAAATCATCGGCCAGACTGGCCGGTCTAAATCCGGCTGTGCATTCGGCGGCTGTGGCGCTGATCCAGCGCTGCTATGCCTGCGGCATCCCCATCCTCATTACCCAAGGGCTGCGCACGCTGGCCGAGCAAGAGGCGTTATACGCTCAGGGGCGCACCAAGCCGGGGACCGTTGTGACTCATGCGCGCGGAGGCTACAGCTACCACAATTACGGGCTTGCGGTTGATTTTGCGCTGCTGCTGCCGGATGGAAAGAATGTATCGTGGGATATGCTGCGCGACGGCAACGAGGATCGGATTGCGGACTGGCGGCAGGTTGTGCAAACCGCCAAAATACTCGACTTCGAGTGGGGCGGCGACTGGAGCGGGTTTAAAGATTATCCCCATTTGCAAATGACATTTGGACTGGCTTTGGATCGGCTTCGTGCCGGAGAACGGCCTTCTGGGGCTGCTATGGCAGCCGTAAATGATCTTTTGAAGAAAAATGAAGCCATAAAAAAGGATGATAAAGCTGTCGTGGCGGTTCATGTTAACGGCGTCAAGGCAGCCGACGGTATGCTTGATAAAGGCATTACCTATGTTCCGGCGCGTATGCTCGCGGAGGCGATTGGCGCCAAGATAAGTTATGATCCGACAACGAGAACGGTAGACATTACGCTCCCTGGCGAAAAAAACTAAATTTTTTTCAAATGAATTTCAGTCTTCTCAATGAATAAGTTCCCCAAATGTAAGCCCTATCTCCGGTATTTCATACGTATTTTAGAACGATACCAGCTATTTTCTCGATAATTTAATAAAAATGTAAAAAAATATACCTGTATAAATAATCATATTGATGTATAATCTTAAAAGACTATAGTGCTTTACCGTGAAAGATAGTTGGAGATTTTCGAATCGTTTTATTGTATGATATGAGGAAAGCTCAAACATGACCTGTGATGAGACATTCATACGGAAGAAGGATGGGGGGAACAGCATGACCGAACTTACGACTACCGCAAGCAAAGTCAATTCGAACAATCTGCTGCGGAGAGACGTACGGTTCCTGGGGAACATTTTGGGCGAAGTCTTGGTACATCAAGGCGGTAATGAATTGCTGGAGATCGTGGAGAAGATTCGTGAGACCAGTAAGTCATTGCGCTCAGTTTGTTTGCCTGAACTGCACAGCGAATTTAAGGAGTTAATCGACTCCCTGGATCCGGAGAACCGGCATCAGGTAATTCGGGCATTTGCCATTTATTTTCAATTGGTGAATATTGCCGAACAGAATCACCGGATACGCCGCAAAAGAGACTATGAGCGCTCGGCGGGTGAGACCGTACAGCCTGGTTCTATAGAGAGCGCTATTCAGGAGCTGAGAGAACGGGACTTCTCCCCTAAAGAAGTGTGGGAGATTGTTAACGGCCTGTCGCTGGAGCTCGTCATGACTGCCCACCCGACAGAGGCGATGCGCCGCGCGATTCTTGACATTCACAAGCGGATTGCCGACGATGTTACGGGCCTGGATAACCCGACACTGACCTTTAGGGAACGCGAGCAGCTTCGTGAGAAGCTGTTGAACGAAGTCATTACCTTATGGCAGACGGATGAACTGCGCGACCGCAAGCCCACGGTGCTTGATGAAGTGCGCAATGGAATGTACTACTTTCACGAGACGATTTTTCATGTGCTGCCTGATGTCTATCAGGAGCTTGAACGGTGCCTTAGCAAGTATTATCCGGGACAGAACTGGCATGTTCCGACTTATCTGCGGTTCGGTTCCTGGATCGGCGGAGACCGCGACGGTAATCCTTCGGTTACGTCCTCGGTAACTCTCCAGACGCTGAAAATGCAGCGCATATTGGCGGTACGGGAATATCAGCGGATTATGCGCGAGCTGATGCAGTATTTAAGCTTTAACACAAGCATTGTAAAAGTGACGCCGGAACTGCTGGAGTCCATCGCCAAAGACCGGGCGGCTATTAAACTGGACCGCTTCGATGCTTGGCGCAACGATAACGAACCATATCGGATCAAGCTCAGCTACATGATTTCGAAGACGCAGAACGTGCTGGACGAGGAAAAAAGAGGAACGTCGGAGTACTATACTTCACCGGCAGAGCTCATACAAGACCTGAATATCATTGACCGAAGCCTGCGGCATCACTTCGCTGATTATGTGGCGGACACGTATATTAAGAAACTGATCCGCCAGATGGAGTTGTTTGGCTTCCATACGGCGACGCTCGATATCCGCCAGCACAGCAAAGAGCATGAGAACGCCATGACGGAAATTCTGGCCAAGATGGACATTACGCCGGATTATTCCAAGCTGTCTGAGCAAGAGAAGATTGAGCTTCTGGAGAAGCTGCTCAACGATCCGCGGCCGCTGACCTCCCCTTATCAGGAGTACAGTGAAGGAACCGAGGAATGCCTGGAAGTTTACCGGACGGTATATAAAGCACAGGCGGAGTACGGCAAGCAGTGTATTACCAGCTATCTCATCAGTATGGCTGAGGCGGCGAGCGATATTCTGGAGGTTATGGTATTCGCCAAGGAAGTGGGACTGTTCCGCCGCGACGCTGACGGAACTGTTGTCTGTACATTGCAGGCGGTGCCGCTGTTCGAGACGATCGATGATCTTCACGAGGCGCCGGATATCATGCGTACAATCTTCAATATGCCGATCTACCGCCAGGCGGTTGCGGCAATGAGTGATTTGCAGGAAATCATGCTTGGTTATTCCGACAGCAACAAAGACGGCGGCGTGGTAACCGCCAACTGGGAGCTGCGCGTGGCGCTGAAGGGGCTCACGGCTATGGCAGACGAATATGGCGTCAAGCTGAAGTTCTTCCACGGCCGCGGCGGAGCGCTCGGCAGAGGCGGAATGCCGCTGAACCGCAGTATTTTGGCTCAGCCGGCCTCTACCATCGGAGGCGGCATTAAGATTACCGAGCAGGGAGAGGTTCTTTCCTCACGGTATGCCATGAAGGGGATTGCCTACCGCAGTCTGGAGCAGGCGACTTCCGCGCTCGTGATTGCGGCAATTAACGCAAGAACCCCGCATAGCGATCTTTACGATAGCAAATGGGAAGAGATCTGCAGAGAAATTTCGGAGGTTTCGCTGAACAAATATCAGGATTTGATCTTCCGCGACCCGGATTTCCTGAGCTTCTTCAAGGAGTCTACGCCGCTTCCGGAAATCGGAGAGCTCAACATCGGCTCCCGTCCGTCCAAGCGCAAGAACAGCGACCGGTTCGAGGATCTGCGGGCGATTCCGTGGGTATTCGCCTGGACCCAGAGCCGTTTCCTGCTGCCGGCTTGGTATGCTGCGGGAACGGGGCTGCAAAGCTTCTATCAAGGCAAGGAAGAGAACTTGAAAATCCTCCAGCATATGTACGGGAATTTCTCCTTCTTTACGAGCCTGATCGATACGCTGCAGATGGCGATTGCCAAAGCGGATCTCACTATCGCAAGAGAATACGCGGAGATGGGCAAGAATACAGAGGCCAACCAAAGGATTTACGGACAGATCGAGGAAGAATTCCGGCTGACCTCGGATCTAATCCTGAAGATAACCGGCCAGCAGGACATTTTGGATAATGTACCGGTCATTCAGGAGTCGATCCGGCTGCGCAACCCTTATGTCGATCCACTCAGCTATTTGCAGGTGCAGCTGTTGACCGAGCTAAGAGCGCTGCGGGATAAGGATCAGGACGACCCTGAGCTGCTGCGCGAAGTGCTCCTTACGATCAACGGAATTGCCGCAGGTCTTCGTAATACCGGCTGATACCGCGATCTGGTTCATTTCATAAAGATTCCAGCCTGTCTTCCCTTGCGTGGAAGACAGGCTTTTTTGCATACTGCCTATACCTGGAAATACCGAGATAAAGCCTTGATTTTTAACCGTTGTTGAATTACGATTTAAATGCTTGTTCCGTGAATATAGTGGATTACGACATACCAAGGGCGGCAAGTCTGGGGGAGTTAACTGGTGGAGAATTTGGAAGGCAGGTTGACAAAGCTCGCCTTGAAGGGCGACCAAAGAGCATTTGCCGAACTTGTCGAATTATATAAAGACAGAATCTATCATCTGGGCTACCGGATGCTGAATAACCGCCATGAAGCGGAGGATATTGTCCAGGAGACGTTTTTGCGCGTCTACCGGAATCTGGACCGATACGACGATAATCAGAAATTCTCGACATGGATTTACCGGATTGCGACCAATCTTTGCATCGACCGCCTGCGCAAGCGCAGGCCGACTTATTCGCTGGATGCCGAACTTAGCGATCAAGAGGGAACCGACGGCTACTCTCTTATTCCAAGCGATAATGTAACGCCCGAAAGCGAGCTCCTTGTTTCCGAGACGCAGAGAACGATCTATGAGGCGATTGACGAATTGCCTGTAAAATACCGCTCGGTCATGATCTTAAGGTATTTGCAGGATTTGTCGCTTCAGGAAATCAGCGATGTGCTGGATATGCCAGTTACGACGATTAAGACCCGGGTACATAGGGGCCGGGAATTTTTGCGGAAAAAATTGGGCCCGAGATTATAAAGAAACCAATTATTTTGTGAAACGCATGTTGACCTTGGCGCGTATGTAATTTAGCAAGTATTGTGTACCCGATTTTGTTGGGTAATTAAATAGCACTGATGAAAGGATTGGCTCCTATGGAATGCAAACTGGCCGTCTCTATGATGCATGATTACTTGGATGACGACTTGCCCGGACAGCAGCAGCGGGACTTGAAGGAGCATCTTCTATCCTGTCCGGACTGCCGAGCGAAATTCAAGGAATTGGAACAAACCGATATGCTGCTTTTTTCCCTTATGCACCAGAGTCCCGTTGTTTCTGATGATCTTGTGGGACGTGTTATGGGCGCGCTGCCGCCTTCCAAGAAGGAAAGACGGTTTATTGCCTGGATAAAGAAGCATCCCGCGCTTACCGCGGCCTCGGTGTTTCTGCTGGTCATGCTGATGAGCTCTGTCACCTTATGGAAACAGGATGGACAGCTTGTCGTGAAAGGCACTGATCTCGATCAGGTGGTGATCAAGGGAGATACCGTAATCGTTCCTTCCGGCAAACGGGTTTCCGGCGACCTTACTGTAGAGAACGGTAAGACTCAAGTGTACGGGGAAGTGAACGGAAATGTGACCGTTATTGACGGATCACTGTACCAGGCATCGACCGCCCACATTTCGGGGCAAGTCAAGAGCATCGACCAGGCATTAAGCTGGTTCTGGTATAAAGTCACCAATATGTTCTCCGATGTTGCCTACCGCTAATGCGAAAGGCGGCCTGGACATAACGGACTGCCGCGCCTCTTTTTCTCGGAAAAGACGGCGCTTTTTTGGTGTGTTTATCCCATAAAGTTGAAACTGTGCGTGGAACTTCGAACTTTTTCTGATAAATCGCGGGTTATTCGGTCTGTTTAAGCGTAAACTTGCAACATGGGCGTGAACGTTATAACCTAGATATGTTACAGAATTAACAGATAATTTACATAAACCCAGCTAATATGAATTGACGGGGGTTTTACGGAATGAGTTATTTTACGGACCTTACCTGGAAAGATTCTATTAAAGACATTATCGATATACTGATCGTCAGTTATATTATATATAAAGTGCTCAACATGGTTCGCGGCACCCGTGCGATTCAGCTCCTGAAAGGGATTCTGGTACTCATTGTCATCTGGGCGTTCAGCACGCTGTTTGATCTGTATACGCTGAAATGGCTGATGAATCAAATGTTCACCTTCGGTGTGCTGGCCGTATTTATTATCTTTCAGCCGGAGCTGCGGCGCGGTCTGGAACAGCTGGGAAGGGGCAAGTTCTTTGGCCGGGCGGCGGAGAACGATGAGGAAGTGAGCAAATTAATCGGCGAAGTGATTAAAGCCGTGAATTATTTAGCTCGCAGAAGAATAGGGGCATTAATCGTTTTTGAGCGGGCAACGGGCCTTAACGAATATAAAGAATCCGGAATTCAGATGAACTCCATTGTAAGTTCAGAGCTGCTGATCAATATTTTTATACCCAACACACCGCTGCATGACGGCGCGCTTATTATGCAGAGCAATCAGATCGCGGCGGCAGCCTGTTATTTACCCTTGTCCGAGAATCCGTTCATCAGCAAAGAGCTCGGAACCCGGCACCGTGCGGGCATTGGAATTACCGAAGTGACGGACGCGGTGTCCGTCATTGTCTCGGAGGAGACGGGCCAGATCTCACTGGCGATCAATGGTCAGGTGGTTAGGGATATCAAAGAAGAGTCGCTGATTTCCAAGCTTTACGAAGAGCTGCGAACTCATTCGGCTCTCTCGGAGAAGCGTAACGTCTTCTGGAAATGGAAGGGGGGCGGGACGAATGGATAAATGGATGAACAACAATAATTTCAACAAGATTCTTGCTCTTGCCTTTAGCATCATTCTGTGGGCAATGGTCCATATTGACAGCGCCCCTACCGCTCAATCTACCGCCCGTCTGGAATCCAAGATCATCGAGAATATCCCTATTCAGATGACGGGGCAGGATGATGATAAATATGAATATTCCATGGACGCGGATAGCGTGACGATGGAAGTCATGGGGAAAAGAAGCGATATCACCTATATGTTCTCCGACGCCTATAAAGTAACGATCGATTTGAGCAAAGCGGAGCCGGGAACGAGTGAAATACCGCTGAAATACTCGCTCCCCCGTGGGGTGGAGCTGATTTCAATTACCCCTAAGGAAGTTCATGTCCATATCGAACAACGGATCACGAAATCATTTCCTGTAACAGTTGTCGCCAAAGGGATTCCTGCGCAAGGCTATCAGCCCGGAACACCGGTGGCAGATCCCGGGGCGGTCAAGGTTACGCTTGGTGCCAGTGAGATGGCCCGTGTAGCGAAGGTTCAGGGAACGGTTGAACTGAATGGCGCGAATGAGACAGTAACGGAAAAAAGGATGAAGCTCACGGCCTACGACGCAAACGGCAAAGAGATTAAAGATGCGGTGATTGAGCCTGCAACTGTGTCTGTAGAAGTTCCGGTTACGCTGCCCTACAAAAGCGTACCGCTGAAAATCGGATATACCGGCAGCCTGCCGGATTCGCTTGTGCTGTCAAAGGTAACGCCTGAGGTGGACAGTGTTGTAATCTATGGGCAGGAAGCTGCGCTGGCGTCCGTCGCTTCATATGAAGCCACGATTGATCTTGATTCCATTAACGGCGCCGGAACGTCCACGCTCAAGGTGGATCTCAAGCCGCCTGACGGCATCCAGGATATCGCTCCGCAATCTGTCAATGTCACGGTTGTGGCTTCTGAAATGGCAGAACGGACGTTTCAGGATATACCCATAACGCTGGAGGGAGTACGCAGCGGACTGTCAGCTTCGGTTACAAGTCCTGCGGAGAGGACCATTTCCCTTACCCTTTCCGGGGCAAGCCCACTGCTGAACCAGTTGAACAAGGACGATATTAAAGCGGTCGCGGATTTAAGCGGTCTTAGCGCGGGGAACCACGTGGTGCCGTTGCAAGTATCGCTTCCGAGCTTTATTGAGCTGAGCAATGAGCAGAGGCCGTCAGTGACAGTTCAACTGTACAGTCCAGCTTCCTCAGCTTCTCCATCAGCCACTCCGGCCAGCGGGTCCGCAGCTACACCGGAACCAAGCACGGAGCCCGACTCCGGCGGCGGAAGTGTAGATGAACCGGCTGCGAGTGCCGATAATGGAGCCACGGAGGAACCGACTCCGACAGCTTCCCCGGATGGTGCCGTTAATACGAGCGAAGATAGCGTACCGCCAGCGCAAGCGCAGTAAAGACATTAATTTAGTGCCCGTTGTTAGGTTACAAGTAGACAAGACCTCGCTTCTAGAGGCTCGCCAGAACACAGGGAAACCCGAACTCATATATTATGAATATTAAGCTGCAGCAGCATAGCAAAAGGAGAAAAGAAATGGGAAAGTATTTTGGAACTGACGGTGTGCGCGGAGTCGCCAACCGCGAATTGACAGCAGAGATGGCCTACAGCATTGGCCGCTGCGGAGGATATGTGCTTACCGCCAACGTGGAGAAGCCTAAGGTGGTTATCGGAATGGATACGCGGATCTCGGGTCCGCTGCTGGAGTCGGCGCTCGTAGCCGGTATGCTGTCAATCGGTGCGGAGGTTATCCGTCTTGGCGTTGTGACGACGCCTGCCGTTGCCTATATTACACGTCTCTTGAAGGCGGATGCGGGCGTTATGATTTCGGCGTCCCATAATCCTGTAGAAGATAATGGCATTAAGTTCTTCGGCGGCGATGGCTTTAAACTGTCGGATGAGACAGAACTGCGCATCGAAGAATTGATGGACGCCAAGACCGATGAGCTTCCGCGGCCTGTAGGGTCGGGTCTTGGAACGGTGAAAGAGGATTTTGAGTCCAAGTATCTTTATTTGGATTTCTTAAAGACGACGATTTCCCACAGCTTCAAGGGCCTTAAGGTTGTGCTGGACTGCGCGCATGGCGCGGCATACGAGCTGGCTCCGAAGCTGTTCCGTGAGCTTGGCGCTGAAGTGATTGCGATTGGTGCGGAACCGGACGGACTAAATATTAATGACGGCTTCGGCTCCACGCATCCCCAGAAGCTTCGCGAGGAAGTGCTGCGTCTTGGCGCGGATTTGGGACTTGCCTTTGATGGCGACGCCGACCGCCTGATCGCTATTGACGACCGGGGCGAAGAAGTGGACGGCGACTTTATTCTGTGCATTTGCGGCGACGCGATGAACCGTGCGGGCAAGTTGAAGGATGGAACGATCGTTTCGACGGTGATGAGTAACATCGGCTTTTACAAGGCTGCTGAGAAGCTGTCCCTTAAGACTGCGAAGACGGCAGTGGGTGACCGCTACGTTATGGAAGAAATGCGCCGAGGCGGTTACAATCTGGGCGGCGAGCAGTCGGGCCATGTGATTTTCCTCGATTATAATACAACCGGCGACGGTATTTTGACTGCCATTCAGTTGGTGGATACATTGATGGCTTCCGGCAAAAAGCTTAGCGAGATGAAAAAAATGATGACCAAATACCCTCAGGTTCTTGTCAATGTGCGCGTACAGGATAAGAGAAATTATCCGAATAATTCCGCCATTGAAGCAGCCATCATGGATGTAGAAGACAAGCTGGGCAGTAACGGCCGGGTGCTTGTCCGTCCGTCCGGAACCGAGCCGCTGATTCGCGTGATGGCAGAGGGTCCAGTCAAGGAAGATCTGGATCTGTTTGTGGGACAAATTGTGGAAGTTGTGCAGCGAGAGCTGGTATAAAACGGGCCTCTGAACGAGTGGATTGAGACGGCGTTTGATTAGATTTTTTTGCTGATAATGACCTTGCCTTACTAAATCCGGCCTTTGCGGCATACACTGTGCAGGGGCGGATTTTTCTGTAAATTTCAAAGGAATCTTCATTATGGCTGATTGGTTAATTCATTTGCAAAAGCGGGACGACGTGCATATAATAGACTATGTTCATTATTCGAGAAGGAAAGCGGGGGTCGTGAGGTTACGTATTATAAGCGCCAGAGCTTGAACCTGCGCGGGGGAGAAGGAACAGCTATTAACGCCTATATAGGCCAGAGCTGATCCCGATCACAGCAAACTCAAGCTGACGAGGTGGAGGTGTTCGAAATGTTCGGCGGGGACCTCCCGGTGAAGCGCCAGAGCCGTAAACAGAAACGGAAATCGAACAGGGCAACCGTTCAGACAACGTTTTTGTGGGCGCAACTCAAAAAGAACTTATTCATGGGTGTGCATCTAATGTGGAACGGAACAAATCTGCTCGTGGCAGAGGAAAAGACTGTGCATTTCCGGAAATAAGTCAATGTGACAGGTTATTTTGTTGAGAATCGGACAACAGAATATTTGCTTTTTCTCAGGGCATGCCGCACGGCACGTTTCTTTCCTCACGCCGCCTAAATTATAATCCAATGGACGGAGGAAATTATTTATGTGTGGTATCGTGGGATATATCGGCAATCAGAATTCTCAGGGGATCTTGGTAGAGGGCTTGAAAAAGCTGGAGTACCGGGGGTATGATTCGGCAGGCATTGCTGTGTTCACTAAAGACGGTCTGCAAATCGTGAAGGCACTTGGCCGCTTGGCGAACCTGGAGTCTAAACTGGAAGATTCTCCGCTTGTCGGCAGCGCCGGCATCGGTCATACTCGTTGGGCGACGCACGGTAAGCCTTCGGACGCCAATTCCCATCCGCATACGGATGAGAGCCATAAATTCTCGGTCGTTCATAACGGCATTGTCGAGAATTATCTGGAACTGAAAGAAGAACTGATGGCCGGAGGATGCCATTTTTCTTCCGAAACCGACACCGAGGTTATTTCACACCTCATCGCGCGCGAGTATGAAGGGGATATCGTCAAAGCTGTGCAAAAAGCGATCAAATTCATGCGCGGTGCGTTTGCGCTGGGAGTCCTGACCGAATACGAACCGGATAAACTGGTTGCTGTACGTCAGGCAAGCCCGCTCATTATCGGTCTTGGCGAAGGGGAGAACTTTATCGGGTCCGATATTCCGGCTCTGCTGGAATACACCCGTAACGTATATATTTTGAACGACGGTGAAATGGCCGTACTTACAAGAGATGCTGTCGAATTAATGACCATTGAGGGGAATTTTATTTCTCGGGAAATGATTACTGTCGATTGGGATGCCGTAACCGCAGAAAAAGGCGGCTTTGAGCATTTTATGCTGAAAGAAATTTATGAGCAGCCGAAGGCTTACCGCGACACGATGCTCGGCCGTATGAACCCCGAAGGAACCAAGGTGATTCTGCCGGAGCTGAAGCTCACAAATGAGCAAATCAAGAACATCAAGAACATTCAGATCGTAGCCTGCGGCACCGCGTATAACGCCGGTCTCGTCGGACGCAATCTGATCGAATCGCTGGTTCGCATTCCGGTCGAGAACGATATCGCATCGGAATACCGCTATCGTTCGCCGATCGTATCGCCGGAGACGCTGGTTATCGTAGTCAGTCAATCGGGTGAAACGGCGGATACGCTGGCTGCACTGCGCGAAGGTCATGCCAATGGTGCTCATGTGCTTGCGATCACCAACGTAGTCGGCAGCTCCATCGCCCGCGAAGCGGATGATGTGCTCGTAACCCTGGCGGGACCGGAAATTGCTGTAGCTTCGACTAAAGCCTACACTTCACAGATTATCGCCTTCGGTTTGTTTGCTCTGTACCTGGCTGATGTGCGCGGCACGCAGTCTGAAGCAGAAGTAGCCCATATTTTGGCGGCTATGCAATCATTGCCGGAGCAGGTGGAAGCCATCCTGGAGAAGAAAGACGCGATCAAAGCATATGCCGAGCAAATCGCGAAGCATGATCACTTATTCTACCTTGGCCGCGGCGTGGACTACGCAGTTGCCCAAGAAGGCTCGCTCAAGCTGAAAGAGATCTCTTACATTCATTCCGAAGCCTATGCGGCAGGTGAATTGAAGCACGGAACTCTGGCACTGATCGAGGAAGGCGTTCCGGTTATCGCGCTGGCGACTCAAGAATCCGTTCTGGAGAAGACCGTCAGCAATATCAAGGAAGTGAAAGCCCGCGGCGCAGACGTGCTGGCGATCACGCATGAAGAGCATGTCACCGACCTGCTGAAATCCGTCGACCAGGCCTTTGCCATTCCGAAGACCTTGCCGATGCTGACCGCCGCCCTGTCCGTAGTCGTCCTCCAATTGCTGGCTTACTACGCTTCCCTAGCCCTTGGCCATGACGTCGATAAGCCAAGAAACCTGGCGAAGAGCGTGACGGTGGAGTAAGGGGAATAAAGGATAATTGAACTTGTGTCTGGTGATAAAAAAGTTTGGAACCAGTAATAAAACTCGTGAACCGCTTTGTCAGTCCCGATGAAATTATATTCATCGGGACTTTCTTTCTGAATGGGGTGATACATATCGAAACAATCGGTAGCAGATTAAAAATGATAAGAAAGCTCAATAAGATCAATCAGGTTGATTTTGCTACTAGAATTGGAATATCTCAGGCTACGCTAAGCGAGCTGGAACTAGATAAATATAAGCCTTCAGTAGACACACTATTAGCAATTGCTGAGGCATTAGATACGAATGTTAAGTGATTGTACGAGGGGGAGAAGCTACGGCGGATAAAGCGTTTGGAATCACGAGTATCAGTGAGAAAGAGGCCGAATTACTTTCGCTTTATGAGAAGTTATCAGCGGATACTGGAAGAACTACCGGAAGAATGGACTGCAAGGTCTCGAATTAGGTGAATATCCGGGTGGCTCCAAGCGACTTTCGGATGAGCAAGAGGAACAGCTAAAGCAAGTCATCGCGGAGAAACGTCCGGCCGATGTCGGCTATGAAGCGAAGTATACCTGGACATTAAAACTCATTCGAGGCTAGATTCTTCGGGAATATGGCGAAGACTACACGCTCAAAGGCGTCTCCAAAATGCTGAATCACGCTGCCTGAGCTCAAAGATCAGTTAGATCAATGAAAAGTGGATCACTTGCTATTTGAAGACGAGTCGGCTATTCGGGCCTATCTAGCCTTACAGTACAATTGGTTTCCGAGAGGACAGCAGCGAAAAATCAAGACGTATGGCCAGCATCAGGGTGCCAAGCTGTTCGCAGTGATCGATTACGAAACCGGCCATGTCCTTCACCGGGAAGAAGAAAAGTTGAATGCGAAAGCGTTCCAACGCTTCTTGACCGACATTTTACAGACGTATTCCGGCAAGGTCGTGGTTGTGCTGGATAATGCCCACATTCATCATGCCGATGAAACTCAGCCTTTTCTCAAGGAATACGCCCGATTGCAACCGCTTACTTCTTCAGGTATAAGATTTTCAGTTCAACTTACATAGTATCAATTATTTCTTATCGACTCATCATACTTGTTATTCACATATATATCTAGTTGGGACATATCCTAAATAAATGATTGTATCCCAAATAGTTCTATGGGAATAAATAGATGATTGGTATAATAGACCTATAATATTAGTTTTGGCCTTGTTATCTGGCTGCAAATAAACAAAAAATGCTGGACTTAGTCCAATTAATGTTGTACAGGAGGAGAAACTTCATGTTTTTAGCGAGAGCTCAAGTGCATTCGTTTAAATCTATTGATGACAGTAGGGAAGTATTGATAGATCCAAATGTTACTATACTTGTTGGCCAAAATGAGTCTGGTAAAACGGCATTTTTACAAGCCCTTCATAAATCTGCCTCTGTAGAAGCGAATATTAGTTTTAATATTACTGAGGATTACCCTCGTAGATATTTAAATGCGTATGAGAAGGAGCATGAAAGTAATCCTGCAGTTGTTACAAGGCTAACATATACTTTGGATTCAAAAGAAATTGAGACTATTAATTCTGACATTGGTTTCGAGTTGCTAAGGGAATTATCTTTTACGCTCAATTATACATACGATGAGGACTACACCATTTCTCTTAATGTACCCGAAGGTTTGTTTTTACAGTATCTTATACAAAACTCTAGAGTTTCAGTTGAAGTTAGAGAAGCTCTTTCTAAGGTAGATACCTTAAAAACACTAATTGAGCAACTGCAATCTCTTGATTTAAATGGGGAAGAAAATGAATTTCTTGAATCAATAAATAAAAAGTTCAATTCAAGTAAAAGTACAAGTTGGAGTAATTTACTAGCATTATATATTTGGAGAATACATTTAAAACCATGTGTACCTCGTTTTCTATATTTTGATGATTATAGGGTGTTACCAGGAAAAATTAATCTTCCAGAGTTACAAAGAAAAGTAGAAGTGAGTAAGAATGATGCTAATATCTTAAAGGATGAGGACAGGACTGCTCTTAGTTTGTTAAAAATGGCAGGAGTTGAACTATCTGAACTTAATAATTCTATAGGGTATGAAAATATTAAAGCTAAACTTGAATCTATTTCAAATTTGATTACTGATACGGTGTTTGAATATTGGAGACAAAATCAAGAATTAGATGTAGAGTTTGATATTCGCCAAGACCCCAAGGATCAAGCTCCATATAATAATGGGAATAACCTATATATTCGGATAAAAAATCGAAGACATCGTGTAACGGTTCCTTTTAATCAAAGGAGTAAAGGATTTATTTGGTTTTTTAGCTTTATTGTTTGGTTTGACAGTATTAAAGAACAAATGGACATTAATAGAGATTTAATTCTATTGCTTGATGAACCTGGTCTGAGTTTACACGCTCTAGCTCAAGCAGATTTCTTAAATTATATTGATGATTTAACAAAGAATCATCAAATTATTTATACCACTCACTCACCTTTTATGGTACCTAGTGACCGTCTACATCAAGTGCGAATGGTAGAAGATAAAATAAAAGAAGGGACGAAGGTTACAAGTAATCTCTCCTCCTCCGACCCCAAGACTTTATTTCCTCTGCAGGCTGCATTAGGTTATACGATTGCTCAAAATCTATTTATTTCGAATAAAAATTTACTTGTTGAAGGCCCAGCTGACCTAGTATATTTAAAGTTTTTCTCAGCATTTCTTGAATCAAAAAACAAAACATATTTATCCTCTGACATTACTATTATTCCAACGGGAGGGCTAGATAAACTTGTAACATTTATTGCGCTTTTGGGGGCAAATGATCTAGAGCTTGCTGTGCTTCATGATTACAGCAACAAACCAGATTCAAGAATCGAAACATTAGTTAAAGACAAAATAATCGCTAATAAATATATTTTAAACTACGCTATGTTTAGAAATTCAAAAGGGGCTAATTTGCAAAGTACTGATGTAGAGGATATGCTTTCTCCCAAACTGTACCTCTACATGTTTAACACTGCATATAGTAAAGAACTTAATGGACAGGAGATACTAGAATCAGATTTGCCTGAAGGAGAAAGAATTGTTGATAGAATTAATAGATATTTGAAAAACAATTCAGTGTTATTAAGGCCTAGTGGTGGTTTTAATCACTATTTAGTTGCTAATCACTTAGCTGCAAAGCCACCTGCTGCTAGTAAAGTTGATTCAAAAACTATCGAGCGATTTGAGAGACTATTTGAGAGAATTAATCAACTATTTGAGATATAAACGAAATAAAATACAGGAAGGTAGAACTTAAATGATTGAGGGATATATTAAATGGTATAACTTTATCAAAAAATATGGATTTATAAAGGTGGATAGTGATGAGGATGATTTATTTTTCCATATGTCAGAATTTCAAGATAGATCTATATCGATTAAAGAAGGACAAAGAGTATTATTTGAGAAAGTATTAGAAGATCGAGGAATTGCTGCAAAAAATATTCGGCATTTGGCCGAAGAAACGAATAAGAATCTGGATGAATTAGATGATAATTCTGACTCAGAAGTAATTATCACACCCGGTAAAAATGCTTTCTTAAATATAAAACACTTTACTGATGAGGAAAAAAAGATAATTAATGGATTAAGTAGATTTTTTTATGTTACAAATGGTGGAGGAACGATATATTTAGGAGTCACTAGCGAGTACCGGTACTTTCTTATAAAGCCAATTAATAAATATCAAGAAATGTTTAATTTGAATCGTGAAATTATAGTTATATTTAGTCCTTATCCTGTCTTCCAACCGAGAACATTAGACGCCATAGATATTGCATTTAAAAAACATACGCGTCTCCGAATTGATAGAATATGTAGTGTTGTGGTAAGTAAGGATACGAGCATTGAAACAAAACTGTATGAGATCTTGAGTAAAGATACAGAAATGCAAATTATTATTCCTTTCTCATATTCTGAACTAACCAATGATTTTAGCGAAGGGTTTATCATTAACAGAATCAAAAAACACTTTTATGAACGTGATCTTTTTGAATTTGAGGCTCCAATAAAAAAACAATTATATTTCTTTGGTAGAACAGATGTTGTACATTCATTATTGAATAGACATCTTTCAGGTGAACACTCGGGTGTATTTGGGTTAAGAAAAACGGGGAAAACTTCTATTTTATATGGAGTTGATAGAGCTTTAAAAAGAGAAAACGGTAAATCAATTTGGATTGATTTTCAGCATCATCACTTTAAACGATGGAATCGTTTATTGTACGCCATCATTTCTACAATAATTAGTGATCACAATATAGATCTAATTCGAAGTGAAGATGACTATAGTGAAGAAAAAGCACCTGGTTTATTTGAGTCTGATATGCTGTATTGTTATAAGTCAACGGGGAAGATATTGATTTTTTTTGATGAAATTGAACACATAACTTTCAGCATCTCTATATCTGATCATTGGAAAGAAGGACGAGACTATATAAAATTCTGGCAAGTTATTAGATCTTGTTCTCAAAAATATCCAGAGCTTTTTACTTACATTATTGCAGGCACAAACCCTAAATGTATAGAAACAACAAGAGTTGCTGGTGTAGATAATCCTATCTATAGCCAATTTGATCCTGAGAGTTACATTAAAGCTTTTGATACTAAAAGTACAAAAGAAATGGTTAATAAGTTAGGCGGATACATGGGTCTTGAGTTCGATGATATTGTTTGCGCGGCACTAACTCAGGATTATGGCGGACATCCATTTCTTATAAGACATGTATGTAAGACAGTTAATCAACTAATAAAAGAAAACCATACACTATCGAAGCCATTAAGGGTAAACAAAACAATTTACGACCAATCTAAAAAGGTATTTGAAGAGAAGTATGCTGAACGATACTATGAAATGATATTAGAAGTATTAAAGGAATTTTATTACGATGAGTATCAAGTATTAGTATATCTAGCTTTGGGTGATTTCGAGAATTTCTCTAAATACGCCCAGCGATCAAATAACTACACTAATCATCTACTTGGTTATGGGATTATTGAGAAAACAGGAGAGTATTATGGTTTCAAAATCGAATCTCTAAAAGAGTACATAATTAAAAGTAACCAATATCAGAAGTTAAATATGAATACCGAAGAAAAGAGAAAAGAAATTGATGAACGGCGCGGAAGAATCGAACCTAAACTAAGACAAATAATATACAATCAGCTTCGTTTTACCTACGGAGAAGCAACAGCTAAAAACAAAGTTCTAAATAACTATAATTATGATCAAGCTAAAAAGGCAAAGTATTCAGTTTATCAATACAAGGAACTATTTGATCCTAAAAAAGTTGTTACTACATTATCAGATTTAAAAAATATTATACTAAATAATTGGGATCCCGGTTTTAAAGGTGTATTTGATACGGACAAAAACAAGTTAAAAAATAGAATGGAAGCAATAATAGAGGTGAGGAACTATTCCTCGCATTCAGCAGATATTTCAGAATCGGAAATGCTAAGTTTTCGAGGGGCAATGTCTTGGATTGAGGAATTAGTTGAGAGTTATTTCGGTATTTGAACTCTGCTCTGAGTCTAATACTTTTTTCATTTGGGTTCTTATTGGTGGAAGTTTAGTCTATCCTGAAATAACTGTATTTCATCATCTGATGGCGTCCGTTAGCGATATAAGCGTCTAAAACTTATTTTTCAATAGCTGACGATTTTCTGACTCGAAAACTGTATTAAATCAATAACTCCAGTCTACAACTTTATTTTCTTCGAATAAATTGAACTTGATAACAAGCAAATAAAAGTCCTTTGCCAGCAATTAAACTCGAATTGAGCAACCAAACTATCAAAGCCGAGGAGATTCAGGATAATTTCCTGACATCTGATCGGCTTTTTCTTTTGTTGCAGGGGATAGGAATTAGGGTAGAGGGGGGAGGAAGATATTGGGTCTTTCTCGAATAATATCTTAAGGATATGACTTTATTTTTGTTACATTACTGTCAATGAAAACAATGAGCTGCATAGAAATTGATAACCAGACTACTTCAAGCGAGCGGAAAGCCGAGCATTTTTCAAAAGGAACCTCTCAAATGTGGACGGACGATTATATATCCCGCCAACTGTTGGCGTCACATTTAGATCCGATGTCGGATGCAGCTTGCAGGAGACCCGAAGTAATCGATTCAACCGTTCAATAGATAGATCATTACTTATGCTGGCAGGATCATGCCAAAGAAATTCTTGACCTGGGGTGCGGGCCTGGGCTATATGCACAGCGATTGGCGAAATTAGGGTATTCTGTAACGGGCAATGATTTTTCAAAATTGTCTATTGAATATGCCAAGCAACAAGCAACCATGGGGAACTTTGCGATTTCTTATGTAAAAGAAGACTATATTTCGTATGACTATCCCAATCCATATGACATCATCGTAATGATTTACTGTGATTTTGGCGTTATCGACGAATCGAGCAGGGATACGTTACTTACGAAGATCTATGCAGCTTTAAAACCTGGAGGAGCATTTGTTTTTGATGTATTTCGCCCGCAAAGGTACATGAACCATAAAGAAACAAAAACATGGAGTATGGCAAACGGAGGGTTCTGGAGGCCCGGTCCCCATTTAGGTTTAAATTCAAGTTATTGGTATGAAGACTCGGGCTTCCATTTAAGTCAATATCATTGTTGATGAAACCAGCCGTTTTGAGGTATATAACATCTGGGATAAAACGTACACAAGGGATGAGATATCCTCCATTTTACTGAAATATGGATTTGTTGACCTGGAGTTTTATAATAACTTCTCCGGCGATCCTTTTACTGAAGATAACGATATGCTTTGTGTCTTGGCAAGAAAGAAGTGAAATATTTTTACTGTTCCTCCAATGGTTATAACGGTTTTACAGGAACACATATTTCGCAAAAATGATGGTTAATCATTTCACCAGTGTATCTTTCTATAATCGGTTTGTTGTCCATTTGATATCCGCTGTTTTGTAAGGCTGGAATAATATCCGCCCATGCTTGTTGAATATCCTCCGTTGTATGTTTGACTTTGAAAACAACATAAACTCCCCCGGTAAATTCACTTTCGCAAATGGAATCATCCATTGGATAATCCTTTGAAATGACGATACATGCATCATATCTACAGTGTTCAGGAAGTGTTGTTTCAGGGTGATCTTGCGGAATGCCGAGTATGATTGACGATTCAGTAAGCAGATTTTTCTCCTCCGCCCATTTTTTTAACTTCTTCATAGCTTGAGTATTGGCAGGTCCATAGGGACCAACTTGCCGCACATAGGCGATGCGATAATTCGGGAGGGTTTCAACTGTAATATTCATGGTTTCGTGTTCCTTTCTCTATTCATATTCAATACATTTCGAATGCTATCATGATATAAAAATAAATACATTCCCTTTTTGAAAAAAAGACAAAATAATTCACTAACTGGATATTATGTGGAATCAATGTAACCCGTTATCGCTCTACATCGTATTACTCCCAAGGAGGCGATGGTGCAATGGAGCTTTATTTTAGAGATAATTTTTTTAATGCGGGTGTTACGGAAATTCTTAATGAACAGGAAGAAAGTATCGGTCAGATCGACTTGAAAAGTGCTTTTGGCTCGGCGATCGATGTATATGGGCACAATGGACAGCTGCTGTACAAGGGGAGTTTTCCGCTTTTTTCAGGCAAATGGGAGGTTACCGATGCCAGCGGGGGACAGGTAGGCGTTTTGCGAAGCAGATTTGCATTGTTCACCAAGAAATTCACATACGAAACCGAAGGACGAGGAAGTTACGAGGTAACCTCTCCGGCATTTTCAAGGGAATATGAGGTGTCCGATGAATCGAAGATTGTGGCCTATTTTAAACAAGTGAATGGTTGGTTTGCTTCAGGCGCTTATGTTCTGAACAATCAGAGCGATCATTTAGATACTTACGAGCTTGTGGCGGTGATTATGGGAATGCATGAAATTCAGAAAAGGCACCGCGATGCGGCCAATAGTGGAACCTAATCGTACTTGGGGCTGAAAAAATAAAAGACCAGGGAACATTTCGATATCTCCTGGTCTTGAATCAACCTTGCCTATGAGGGCCGCTATTTAGTATTAACTCTTTTTTCGCTTAATTTCTTTACGAATTTCTCGATTCGATCGAATCCCTCATTAATATTCTCCACGGAGGTCGCATAGGACAGTCTCACATAGCCTTCGCCCATAGCTCCAAAACAATCTCCAGGGGACACAACGACATGCTGATCCTTGAGGAGCTCGATTGCAAATTGATCTGAGGTTAGGCCCGTTTCTTTAATATTCATGAATACGTAAAATGCGCCCTTCGGCATGAGGCAGGACAAGGTATCGATGCTGTTGATCCGGTCGACCATGATCTTTCTACGCTGTTTATATTGCTCATTCATGTAGGTAAGAGCGTCTTGGGGTCCCGTCAGGGCTTCGATCGCTGCATATTGTGCTGGAGTGTTCACGCATGATAACATGAACTCCTGGATTTTTTGCATTTGAGAGATGACCTGCTCCGGACCCAGACAATACCCAACTCTCCACCCGGTCATGGCGTAGGATTTGGATACGGAATCAACAATAATGGTTCGTTCTTTCATGCCGGGAATACGGGCGATATTGAAAAATGCTTCTTCATCATAGGTAAGATACTTGTACACCTCGTCAAAAATCACATATAAATCATGCTCCATGGCAATCCGCGCGATCATTTCTATCGTTTCCCGGTCAGCCACGGCTCCCGTTGGATTGGATGGCGTATTCAATAGAATGGCTTTGGATTTGGGGGTTATCGCTGCTCTTAAACCTTGTTCCGTAAAGTTGAACCCTTCTTCTTCGTACACCGGAACCGTCACCGGAACGGCATGATTCATTTCGATCATTCCATAATAATTGGTATAGCACGGGTCACTGACGATGACCTCATCTCCGGGATTCGTAAGGACCAGAAGGGACAGGTAAAGCCCCTGCATACCCCCAACGGTAATCATAATTTCATCCAGCGGATTGTAACTGACTTTATCAAAATCTTTAAAATGCGCGCTTACCGCTTCACGTAGAGGAAGAATACCGGAATTGGGCGTGTAATGCGTGTGCCCGTGATCCATCGCTTTTTTTGCAGCGTCAATAATATGCTCTGGAGTATCAAATTCAGGTTCGCCTATGACAAAACTAATCACATTGTCCAAGCCTTGTGCCATATCGTACATTTTTCTGATTTTAGCCGGTTCGATGTTTGCGATCTTTGACGATAATTCTTTCATTCAAAATCTCCTTCCGCCACCCTTTATCTAGGGATTGAAACCGCTCCTTCCACACCTTTTTGCAGGTGACCGTCTAAATATTCGACCCCAATGGAGTCTAAGCCTTCTTTTAGTGCCGCAATCATTTCGTCTTTCTTGTCTGGCAGCATTCCGTGAACGGGGATTACATTGGAGGTATGGAGACCGAAGAAATAGGTATGGTCCAGGTTCAATCCGCTTAACATTTCGATTTCCTCTTCAATATTTTGGCGCAAGGTGTTTTCTATAAAAAGCCCTTCATTGACTTCTTCATCAAGCGGGCTGCCGGGATCCACATGTAAAGTGGCAATAAAGATCAGCTTTGGCTTAACTTCATTTAGCAATTTGCTGTTTGCTATTGCATTTTCACGTGTTTTTTCGCTGCCGGCTCCTCCGATGATAATATTTACACTAAAGTCTATTCCGGCATCGGTTAAACGCTGTAACTGCACTTTCGCTTCATCCACCGTAAACCCTTTATTAAAATGTTCCACGACCTCCGGCATCCCGGATTCCAGGCCAATATTGAGGTCATTAATCTTTAAGGCTCTTAATTCTTTAAGCTCTTCATCGGTTTTATTTATGATGTTATTAACGGAGGCATACATCGCTATGGTCTCCACTTCGGGCAGGATTTCATTTATTTTAACCGCAATCGATTTAAGCCGGTCTGCACTCAGGGCAAAAGGGTCGGCATTGACTAAAAATATACGGTTGACCTCAGGATACATTCGTTTGGCTTCCCATAAATCATGCTCAATTTGTTCCATCGTTTCGACATGAAAAGGAACATCGCTATACATGGTGCAGAAGCTGCACTCATTATGGCTGCATCCTACAGTAACTTGCAATAAGAGCGAGTTCGCTTCAAAAGGCGGACGGTAAACGGGGCCGGTATATTTCATTTTCACTTCTCCTTTTTGTACATAGAGTTTATTTCTATAAGTTTACAGCGGCAAAAATATTTAAGGTAGTACGCACTTTAAAGTACGTATCTCAAGTGAATTGACGGTGTTTAGGTGACAAACAAAATTTTTAATTGGTAAATTTTTAGTCTGGATTTATACTGAAAAAAAGAAGTGCAAAAGAACTATAAGAAATCACGAAACAAGTGATTGACCAAAGGCAAACTCGTTCGAAAGGCGGGGGCGCAAAGCCACGGGTCTTCCGTTATAGAAACTATAACCAGACAGCCGGGTTGCTCAGAGGCTTGTTTTTTTGCGTGTTCTTACAGCAGAAGAAAGGAATGGTTCAACGAAAATGAGACGAATCTTTTGGAGTGTACTTGTGGTCTGGATGCTCGTTGCATTAACAGAAATGGAAACAAGGGGGATGACTGCTAGTGCGGCAGCAGGGCTGAACTACACATGGAAAGACGAGGTGACGAAATTCAAAGTCGGACCTGTCGATTTCGGGGATCTCCAGGATGCTGAACTCGCCGGCCGTTACTTAACTTGGAGTGTAACTCAAGATTACTATGAATCAATTTACGCATTAAATTTGGACAACGGAAACACGCAAAGATTGACTACCGATAAGGCCCACAAATATAACCCGGTTATAGCGGATACCATTCAAGGTCCTATGGTTCTTTGGATTCAGAGTAATGAACTCCAGGGAAGTGATATATGGGGCTACAATTTAAAAAGTAAGGAAAAAAAGAAACTGGTTGATGGCGGGTCGTCCCACCTAACGGAATCCGTCGGTGATGGAAATTATCTGGCATGGGTTAATAATTACGAAATCCATGTTCTTAATTTGACAACCGGAGAGTCGCAGAAGATCGAGGAAGGGAGTAATCCCCAGCTTGGTAAGGGCCGGCTTATCTACCTGTACCATTCTGATGAAATTAGAGCCTATAATCTGGAAACCAAGAGTAAAAATGATTTTTACGGAGCGAGCTTTCCATATGATTATTCGTTCAATGGCAAATACATTTTGCTTAAGACCAAACTCAGGGAAAATCAGGGTTATGTTGAGCTGAACGCAACTACTCCGTCTGAGAAGGGAATCGTCCTGCAAAAAGATTCTCCTTTCAAATTGTCAAAAGTATTCACAGGGTTGTCCTATGGCCTTTGGGTTGAAAAAGGAGAGGGGGATAAAGCGAAGGTAACAGGTGTGGACCTTTTGCATAAGGAGTCCTTTTCGATACCGCTGGAAGCGACATACAATCATGTACTCGGACTCTCCGGCGATACGCTGATTTATTTAAATAAAGGCGGTTTTATCGTCAAAAGAACCATCATTCCTCCGAGTACCCGTGCAGACCGGAATGCAGAACCGATTCATGTCGTTATGGATGGGGTGGAGGTTCCCCTACGTACGGCGCCAATTTCGCTTAATAATAGCACCTATGTCGAGTTTCGTTCCCTGTTCGAGCGGATGGGGTTCGGCATTAAATGGGATAACAAAACGCGCCAGATCATGGGCACCAAGGGAAGCCTGGTAATTAAACTGACTATTGGCAAGAAAGAAATGGTTGTTAATGGAAAAGTTATTAAAACCGATTCTGCGCCGGTTACTCGGAACGGTACAACCTATGTTCCTCTTAGACTTATTGGTGAAGCGGCTGATCGTAAAATAAGCTGGAATGGAGCAAAGCAGACGGTGTACATCAGCCTGAAAGATACCAAGGATACCCTTTATAATGAAGATGGCACCATTCGGTATCATGGCGGACTGGTAGGCGGTATCCGTGAGGGGTATGGAACGCAATACAACGAATACGGACGTGTTTTCTATGAAGGGGAATGGAAGAACGATAAAATGCATGGCGAAGGGAAAATGTACTATCTTTTCGCTGACGAACTGTTTTTCGAAGGAACGATGAGAGATGGAATGCAGGTCGAGGGTACCGAATATTACCCCGGCGGAGGACTTCGGTACAAGGGTTCTTACAATGGAGCGCTGCACTGGGAGGGGCAAGAGGTTGTTCTGAATCGAAGTACAGGCGAATATCTCGTCGTAGAAATAAGACAGGGACGGCGAGAAGGAAAGGCAACCTGGTATTACGCCAATGATGAGGTTAAAATTGAAGGAGATTTCGCGGAAGACCGGTTCATTAACGGCACACTCTATGATCCCGAGGGGAATGTGCTGTACCAAGGCGGATTTGACGAATGGGGTGAACCTTTAAAGGAATAATAACAGTCCTGACGAAGTTATTTTCATCGGGACTGCTGCGAAACTTAATATTAATCCCTCTGAGCCAACCTTCGGGTTGGCTCTTGTGGTCTTTGAAACATTCTTACGGTCAAAGAAACCGGAGTCCGTTCACCATCGCTTGAAGATGATCTTGATCCGCCCAGAGGATGAAGTACGGATAGGTGCTGCCGTTAATGACTACAGGCTGCGGATATACAGCGATGAACGCGGATTGCTGCCGTAACTCCGGCGCTTGATCCGGGGAAGGAAAGATATAGCAGGCTTCCTGACCCTGCACTCGTCCCGGAACGATCCGCGGCGAAGAGCCGTATGGCATTAACCGGTGATACGCTTCAGCGCGGCACAGTTCTGGAAACGGCAGATCGCTGGCTATAGCCGAGATTTGGAAGAAACCGTCGGCGCCCTCGTACCGGGTCTCGCTCACCGCTTGCCACGCGGCAGGATAGGGGAAGCTGACCCGGTACGCTGCACTGCGGAACTGTGCGTAGTTATCCGCTGGAACGGATGCGTAGGACCATTGTACGGAGGTGATGGCGCCTGTTCCGGAAACAACACGGATTGGTGCGGGATGATGGATATCGACGATCCAAATCTCATTGGATAAGCCCGTTCCTCGGCAGCCGGACAAGTAAGCGATGGACTCGCTGCCAGGGGACCAGGTGACGGGGGTGGCAAAGCAATCGGAGACGGCCAGAATTTGCTGGCCCCCACCTTGCGGACGCTCGGTCCGGATGGTGGAGAAGTAGCCTTTGCGTTCGGCGAAATCGGTTGCGCTGTACGCGATGGCGGCGCTGCCCGGAGCCCAGGCCGGGAAATAATTTTTCGCTAATGGCCCGCCAGTGAGCTCGGTTACGTTGCACAATTTAAAAAGGACGTTGTCTGGACGCATGCTCAAGGTCCTGAACAACTTGAAGCAGCACCAGCTTCAATCATGGTCATGACAAGTAGGGGTGAACATTATAGCACTCGGGATCAAGTCCCACGGGCAGGAACGTTCGACCCGACTACCTTAATCCTCAAAGCAAATGCAAAAAGGATTAACCATAAAGAATTGGCTGGCCTCATAATACGGACTGGAAGGATAGTTGAAAGAAGGATTTTTTTTGAAAAAATAGAATTAGTCAATGAAGTATCTATTCATGAGGAGATATGCTATGACCCTAGAAGAAGCTTTTGAAGAAATAAAGTAAGTAGTCGATGTACACAGAGCATTCCTAAACAAAGCACGACCAACTGAGTGGGAAGTTTCAGAAGAACTCCAATTATGGTTAAGGGGTTAGGTGCCTCTCTTGATTGATGCGAGGCTGATTCAGAACGAGTCGATGTATTGCGTAAGAAACAGGTTGGATCTATTGAACTTAAGAACATCAATTTTATGCACCTACTTACAGCCCCCTTTTGCAATAACAACTGGGCTCGAACAAAGGAGTTTGTACGGTTGGGTGAGAGGTACGGGCACCTCGATCTGTTCATGTTTAATTATTTGGACAACAGCACCAGGGGTAATTTGCAGGGAAGCCTATTCAACGATACCGTCATTAAACAACCGAATCCACTGCCGATTTATTCGCTGTTTAATTGTATCACTTCATCTTGCGGCAGCGGTTTTATTTTATCCATTCGCTGTAGTTACAGGATTGACGTTGAGCAAGTCAGAGCTGCTTTTCACGAGGCGGCATGTACGGAATATAAACGAGAGGGGATTAAGTGAGCGATGATGCCTGCAAGCAGACCAACCCCGAATTTGTCTGATGTTTTGGGCAGCAGCCAATGTTGCTTGCCGTTATTTTCGAATAACAGGGATCAAGGCGGACCAAGGGGAGAACAAGCTTATCAGAAAATCCGTTTAGAGAAAAGACAGATCAAAGAAATTACAGAATTCGTTCACAGGCACAAGCTTTGCATGCCTTCTTTTCTAACGGCTATATGGTCCGTACTTCTATCCCATTACGCCAATCAATACGATGTGCCCGTGTTGTATTCCGTG
The DNA here is from genome assembly GCF_000756615.1 of Paenibacillus durus. Classification (NCBI taxonomy): domain Bacteria; kingdom Bacillati; phylum Bacillota; class Bacilli; order Caryophanales; family Paenibacillaceae; genus Paenibacillus; species Paenibacillus durus. The sequence goes on along the minus strand of NZ_CP009288.1, from coordinate 5,226,530 downwards.
ATTTCAGACGAAATCGAGGACGAGTTCCACCGACGCTACCCGCTCCTAATAAACATTCAAAAAGAAGACCATCTTCTCCGGTTGGTACGCAAGGTAAAGATGCAATTGGATGATCGTAAAAGAAGTGGCAGCGCTTGGAGCGAAACGTTGACGCAGCAAACCGAAGGAAGCTCTCCAGCGTTGGGATCCGGGGATTTCTTCAATGTCGGCATCTTAGAGACGCATGGAAGGAGCCGGCTTCCGGGCGCCAAATCGAAGGCGTCAATCTCTCCGTGCGGAATGGATCGGCTGGAGATCGCACTCAGCTATCGTCATAGTCTCAATGAATTGGAATGTGCGGTTCAGTATGATGGCTGGCGTTTCGGCAAAATGCAGATTATTAGGCTCGCTGGGCATTTCCGGGTATTGCTGACGAACGCATTGCATTTACCAGACAAGCCCATACTTTCCCACCCGATGCTGACCGCAAAGGAATGGAAGCAATTCATCCGATGGAATGATACGGACATGACGTATCCCGTGCATAAAACCGTATATCAATTGGTAGAGGAACAGGCAGCCAGAACACCGGAAGCGGTCGCATTGGAGTTTCGTCGGCAGAAGTTGACCTATTCCGAATTAAATTGCAGGGCCAACCGAATCGGCCGGGTTATTTTGGACGCGTATCGGATGGAAGAGCAGGGCGATCTACGGCCCGGCACGTTGATTGCCATCGTCATGGACAGAAGTGCGGATGTGATACCGGCAATGCTAGGAGTAATGAAGACGGGAGGGGCTTACCTCCCGGTCGATCCCCAATATCCCGAGGAGCGCATTCGATTTATTTTGGAAGACGCTCAAGCCAAAATAATAATTACAAATAGCAAATTGGCCGCTAAGCTGAAGCCGTTGACCTCTCAAATCGGCGTGGAAGCGCCGTCTATTATTTCTGTTGATGAATGTCTTGGGCATCCCAATGGTTCCGCTGAAAATTTGAACATTCGGGTTAAGCCGGACGATCTGGCATACGTCATCTATACGTCCGGTTCCACCGGAAAACCGAAGGGTGCGCTCATTGAACACGCCGGACTTGTCGCGTTGATCCCTTACCTTGTCGAGAAGTTTGGCGTAGTTGCGGATACGAGGGTGATGCAGTTCGCTTCCATCAGCTTTGACGCGTCGGTTTACGAATGGATTGGAACGCTAACGGTCGGAGGGACTCTTGTTGTCCTATCGGAAGAGGAGCTGCCTCCCTATGCCGATATTTCGGATGTACTCGAAGAAAAAAATATTCACATTGCCATGCTGCCGCCGTCCGTCTTGAGAGCGATGAATAAGCGGGACTTGCCCGGCTTGCGAACAATCGTATCGGGCGGGGAGGCTTGTACGCCGGATATCGTGAAGTATTGGGGAAAAGATCGGTTATTCATGAACGCCTACGGCCCGACCGAAGTGACCGTTCTTTGTTCCGCCGCTCCATGCCGACCGGGAAGAAAAATTACGATCGGCCGGCCCGTTTATAACAAGCGGCTTTTTGTATTGAATCCGTTCGGCAATCCTGTTCCGGTTGGCGTTCCCGGCGAACTGTGGGTTGGCGGCGTCGGGCTTGCCAGAGGATACCTGAACCGTGAAGAGTTGACCAAAGAACGCTTCATACACAAAGAGATTGTTATGGGCGATGAGTATTATCTACAGATCGGAAGGCTATATAAAACCGGAGATATGGTGAAATGGACAACGGGCGGGGAATTGGAGTTTATTGGACGCTGCGACGATCAGATCAAGATTAGAGGCTATCGCATTGAGTTGGGGGAAATCGAACATCGGCTCCGCGAATATCCCGGTATCAGTCAATGTCTGGTCCGGGCATGGCAAGACGGGAATTATCAGAAATTGTCGGCTTACTATATCTCCGGCAAAAAGCTAAAAGAGGCCGATCTGACGCAATACTTGACATCCGTTTTACCGGCCTATATGATTCCGTCCTACTTTTGCCGTCTGGACGCGTTTCCTCTGAATACAAACGGCAAAGTGGACCGGTCGGCGCTCCCCCATCCTAACGAGGCTTTGATTCCCTCTTCAGAAGAGGCGGCGGAAGCGGGCGAACACGAAATGGAAAGGCGGCTGCTGCGGATTTGGCGCCACCTGTTAAAACGGGAAAGTATCAGCGTCAACGATCATTTTTATGCCGTCGGAGGAGATTCGATCCTCGCTATTCAAACGATATCCATGGCCAGGGATCAGGGTATTATTGTTACTCCCAGACAAGTTGGGGAGCATCCGACTGTGAAGGATTTGGCCACCGTGGCCGCTTGGGTAGACGGCGAGAAGCAGACGGATCGTGCCGTCGACTTAGCGGGCGAATTTGGGCTGACGCCGATCCAACACTGGTTTTTCAAGCAGCGGTTCGAAGAGCCGAACTATTTCAACCAATCCCAAATGATTTTGCTCAACCATTGCGACCCTGCGAAACTGGAGGTTGCCTTGAACCGATTGGTCCGGCTGCATCCGGAGCTTGCGGCGGAAATCATAACGCGTGACCATACGTATGTGCAGCGCTACCGTATGGATACCGTCGCTCGGCTTGCCTCTTACACCATCCAACAGACAGATTGCCCGGATTTGGAAATTTCAGGTATTTGCGAGAAGTGGCATAGCCAACTGAATTATGAGTCGGGAACCATGATTCGTGCCGGTGTGATCGAAGGACACCCCGACGGCAAAGCCCGTCTGTTTATTACGGTTCATCATCTGGTCATGGATGGGGTCTCCTGGAGAGTTTTGCTTCAAGAATTGTATCACTTGTATCACGGCGCCGAGCTGCCTCCGGTTCCAAGCCCGTACAAAAAGTGGCAGGCCGCGATGATGGATTATGCAAAGAAAGAGGATATTCTTGATCATTTGAACTATTGGACCGAAGTGCAGACCCGATCCTCCGCGTTCCTATTACCCGTGGACCATTGCGCGGATAACAGAAGCAGCGCCGAGTCTTCAGAGTTTGTCGCAACGATGTCGCCAAGCGAAACGCAACGGCTGCTGCAACAGTGCGCCCATACTTACCATACGCAGATCAACGATCTGCTGCTCACCGCTTGGTCGCTGACTCTGTCCACCTGGTCCGGGCAGGAAACGGTAGCTTTCCGGCTGGAGGGTCATGGACGTGAACACTGCGTATCCGACATGAATCTGACCAGGACCATCGGTTGGTTCACCTCGATGTTTCCCGTATGTATCCGGGTTTCAGCCAACCGTTCTTTAGGAGAGACGATCAAATCCGTCAAAGAGCAGCTGCGCCGTATTCCTCATCGGGGCATATCCTATGGGGCCCTGCGGTACTGCCATCCGGATCAGGCGATCCGAACCGCATTGACAGCTTCCGAACCGCAGGCGCTGTTCAACTATTTGGGTCAGTTCGATCATGCCGAAACAGGGGAGGAGAACGAATGGCTAAGTTTCACGAGCGATGCGGCACAAGATCGTAGTTCACCGCGGAACCACGGAACAAGTCTTTTGGAACTCAACAGCTCCATCGTTCACGGCCAGCTGCATTTGTTCATGAAATATAGCAGACGTCATTACGAAGAAGCGACCATTGCCCGCTTGACGGAATCCTTCGTCTCCCGCCTGCTTTCCATTATCGAACACTGCAGACGGAAGGAACACGAAGAGTTTACACCAAGCGATTTTCCATGGGTTTCCCTTGAACAAAATTCGCTGGATCGGATCGTAAATACATACCATGCGCAATATGGCCTGGATAAAATCATGCCGCTCAGTCCGCTGCAGGAAGGTCTTATCTTCCATTATTTGGATCACCCATCCTCCGATCAATACTTCGTACAGGTCAGCTGGAAATATGAAGGGAGGCTGGATGTAACCCGTTACCGGGAATCGTGGCAGCGTATCATTGCCGAAAATGATTGTTTACGGACGTGTTACGTTTGGGAAGAGTTGGACGAGCCGGTACAGTGTGTTGTTCAAGACGCGGAAGTGGATTGGACGGTGTTGAATATCAGCTCACGACCTCCAGATCGGCGTAAAGAGTACCTCGAACGGTGGCTAACGCTGGATCGTGACCGGCGCTTCGACCTGCGCCGCCCTGCATACCGCCTTGCGCTGATTCGGAGCGCTTCAGAGGAATGGACTGTTGTCTGGAGTTACCACCATATTTTGTTGGACGGATGGAGCCTTCCGCTGCTGCTCAATCGGGTTCACGAAATATATGAGTGCGGCTTGCAAAGCATGATGCCTCATCGCGGTCCGTCCCTCTCCTTCGAAACTTACATTCGATGGCTGAAGGTTAAGGATCGGACGGAAGCCGAGTCATTCTGGAAAGCTTATTTGGCTGACGTTACCGAGCCGACCCGGCTGCCGATGGAGAAAAGAAGCATACGATTTGATGCGCACCAACCAATCCACAAGCAGCAGACCGAAACGCTTCATATTGATTCAAACTTTACCGGGCGCATGGCGGCATTTGTGCAGCAAACGCAAATATCACTGAATACCTTGGTCCAGTTCGCTTGGGGAAAAGTATTGCAAGTGTATCATGATGTGGATGTAACCGTATTCGGTATGGTCGTATCCGGCAGAGGGTCCGACCTTGCAAAAGCGGACCGCATCACCGGGTTGCTGATTAATACGCTTCCCTTGGTTATGCATTGGAATACGGAACAAACCATTGCCGACTATGTAAAAGAGCTTCATCAAACCATTCAAAAGCTAAACGATTACTGCTACGTCAGCCTGAGCGAATTGAAAAACTGGAGTTCCTTACACGGCCATGCGCTGTTTCACTGCATCGTCGCATTCGAGAATTATTTGAATGACTATCGGCAGCCGGCAAATGAACTGAAAATGTCAGCGATGGAGGAACACGAGAAAACGAATTACCCGCTGACGATCACCATCGCCAACGACGGAGATCGGATCGTGATCAAGCTCATTTATGATGCCGATCGGCTGAATCAAGAAACGGTTCGCCGGTTTTCGGAGCATCTGCGCATTGTTTTGCAATTTTCGGTGGAATATCCGGATAGCGTAGTTGGAGACATTGGTTTATTAGCCAAAGACGAATATGATCGGATCGTCTACGATTGGAACAATACGTTCACAGAGTACCCAAGAGAGAGTTCTATTCCTGAGCTGTTCAGGGAACAGGTCCGGCTCCGACCTTCCCAACCGGCGGTGGTCACATACGACCGGGTCATTTCTTACCGTATGCTAAACCAAATGTCCCAGCACGTTGCGAACTTGCTGGCGGAAGATGCACAGGTTCGTGAGAAGTTCATCGGCGTGTGCTTGCCGCGCTCTTTTGCGTTTGTCGTTTCAATCTTGGGGATCTTGAAAGCGGGATGTGCCTATGTTCCAATCGATCCCGATTTCCCGGCAGAAAGAACGCGCGAAATGATCCGGGACGCCGGACTGGATACGATCATCACTTCACGTGTTGGAGCGGAAAGCATTGCGGAAGCCTGTCAAGGAATCCGCTTAAACCTGATCTGCACCGATGATTTCGATAAGGTTCAACATAAGGGGGATGAAGAGGAGGGGGCCGATACTGCCGCCGCTTGCGATCTTGCCTATCTTATGTATACATCCGGTTCGACGGGCAAACCGAAAGGTGTCATGGTAGAGCACCGCAGCATCGTCCGCCTGGTGAAAAATACCAATTATTTCCCGTTTTCCCCGGACATCAAGCTGCTCTATACCGGTTCGCCTGTTTTTGACGCTTCCACGTTTGAAATTTGGGGAACGCTGCTGAACGGGGGCCGTCTGTTTGTTGTTTCAAAAGACGATCTTATGAACGTCCGCCTACTAGAGCAGCGAATAAAAGCATGGGGCATTAATGCGTTATGGCTTAGCGCCGCATTATGCAATCAATGGATTGAAGAAAACGAAACAATGTTCGTCGGACTCCAAAGGCTGCTCGTAGGCGGAGAAGTTTTATCGCCAAAGACTATAAACCGTATCAGACTGGCTTATCCGACACTTTCAATCCTCAACGTATACGGTCCAACGGAGAACACCTCCTTTTCGACGAGCTACCCGATCGAACGGGCCTTTGAACGCGATATCCCAATCGGTAAACCGGTGAGTAATACGACCTGCTATATTCTGGACAAACAAGGCCGTGTTCAGCCTGTCGGAGCAGCCGGGGAAATATACGTGGGTGGGGACGGCGTCGCCCGGGGATATTGGAGGCAAAGCCAGTTGACACGGAATGCATTTGTTCCGAATCCGTACACTTCTATCGAAGATCGCGAAAGAGGAAGAAATTTGGTTCTGTACCGGACAGGAGATAGAGCGAGATGGCTTCCAGACGGTAACATCGAATACATCGGACGGAACGACGACCAGTTGAAGCTTCGCGGCTTTCGGATTGAACCCGGAGAAGTCCAGTTCCGTCTTAGCTGCTATCCCAACGTCAAAGAATGCCTGGTAGTCGCCCGTGAGTTCCATGGAGACATGCGGTTGATCGCTTATTATACGTCCGAACAGGATGAGTGGGGAGATCAGCTTCAAGCCTTTATGGCCGAAGTCCTTCCTTCTTATATGCTTCCTTTTCGTTACGTTCGGCTAGATTCGTTTCCGTTAACGGTTAACGGGAAAATCGACCGGAAAAGACTTCCTCTGCCGGAAGTCGGCTGCCGTGAAAAAGAAGCCGACCTCGGTTTCAAAACCGAGCTAGAACAAATGATGGGAGAAATCTGGTGCAGTGTACTGAAGCTTGAGCACGTCAGCAAGGATGAAGATTTTCACGCGTTGGGGGGGCACTCGCTTCATGCGCTGCGCATAGCCAGCTTGTTGCAAAAGAACGGTTATCCGGTTACGGTCAACCAAATATTCCGGGAACTGACTATTGAACGTTTGGCCCGCTCCTTGAGCGGAAGGCCTTCGGATGCGGCTTCCGCCGCTTGGCCGGTAACGGAAATTCCATCGAGGCATGCGTACCCAAATGACGGATTTCCGCTGTCAGCTGTGCAAAGACGGTTTTTTAAAAGAGACTTGACGAACTTCAACATGTTTAATGTGCCTTACCTGGCTTTGCTCAAGCAACGCATTTCGGAGCAAGCGATGAACCATGCGCTGCAGATTCTAATCAATAAACATCCGGCGTTACGGTTGACATTTGCCAAACTCGATAACGGGGAATGGTATCAATATGAGCAGGAAATCGAAGTGGAACGGACTTTTACTTACGTGGATCTTCGAGAGGCCGCGGCGCCCCATGACACCTTCATATCGGATTACTGTTCGAACCTTCAGCATGGATTTGACATCGGGGTCGGCCCTTTATGGAAAGCCGTGTTGTTTGACCGCTATTGCGGCGGAAGTCAGCAGGTACTGCTGCTCTTGTTCCATCATTTGATTTTTGACGGTATGTCGATGAACATCTTTCTCGATGAATTAAGACATTTTCTCATATCGGAAATTGGGACCGATGAGGCGTTGGACAGGGAAGCGGGAAGCAGTTACCGGGATTGGTGTCTGGCGCTAACGCAATACGCGGCAGAAGGTATTTCGTCCAAGGCGTCAGACTACTGGAGGAACGTTGTAGAAGGGGGCAAGTCTCTGCAGGTCGACAGGAAATCGGAGGAATGGCCCGTTCATCGTCATATGGCAACGATAACGTATGATTTGCTTGAAGGCGAGGAGCATATAAGCTTATTGAAAGCATTGGCCGGACAGCGGCAAACCACACCGCTCGGAATCGTGTTAACGGCATTGTCCCGGGCTTGTTTCAACTTGAAAAAGCAGTCGGACCTACTGCTGCATCTGATGTCATATCAACGCGAGTCCTTTTTGCCGAACATCGCGATTTACCGTACGATCGGTTTTTTTGCCGGGGCTTATCCTGTACGAATACGAATCCGGGAAGAAGAGTTCGCGGAGAATAACGGGACTCTGCTGGAGCACATCAAGCAGACGCTGCAAAATGTCCCCTTGGAAGGAATGGACTACTTTACTTTGCGGCATATGCTTCCGGATCTTCATCTGGAAGCGGAACCGTTGGTTGATGTAAGTCACATGCTGTTTCACTACCAATCGGAGGAAACGGCTTGGCAATCCGACGATTTCTACGAGCCTTTAACCATTCCTTGCGGAAATACCAATGCGCCGAACAACCCTTCTGCTTACTGGTTAAACATGACGGCTTGCTTGAAGCGAGACAGCCTAAATTTGACTTGCTATTATAGTTCGCTGCACTATGAAGAACAGACCATCGTCAGGCTGGTACGTCTGTTTTCCGAACATCTACGCCACTGCGTCAGTATGCGCACACGCCCACAATTACAGTAGAAGGGAGTTTCCAGTCATGAAAATTTATGAATTCTGCCCCTTTTTCAATGAAAATCGGGTGGCGGATATTAAAGTGAAAGAGAATGCCCGCTGGATCGACGAGCTCCATGTGATTGAAGCCAACAAGACATTCAGCTATTCGGATAAGCCTCAAAACTTCAATCCGGCTCATCTCGGCCCGAAGGTGATCTATCATCCGATTCATGCTGATGACCTGTTTCGTAAACCGGAGGGGCACCAATTGTACTTCAACCCGAGCACTTGTCATGCAGCTAACTTTGACCGATGGTATTGGCGTTTGCTCAGCTACAATAGCGCGTTTCATAACGAAGCATGCCAAAGAAATATGTGCTCCTACATCTTGCGTGAGTGGGTGGAGGATGACGATGTGATCATTCTGGCTGATTTCGACGAGATTATCGATAGCCGGCTGGCGGACCGGATTGTCTCGGAAGTGAAGAGACGTCAAATTATTACCGTTAAAATGTACTATTCCGTATTTTTTCTGAATCTATTTTGCCACTCTAATCATGGCGCTCCTCACTGGAGCTATCGCGTCTTCGCGATGACCGGCCGTTTTTTCAAAAGCATGCCTTACTCATCGGATTATCTTAGGAAGAAGGGGATTGCCGAAGGGTTGTATAAAGACATCTTTTGCCTGGAAGAACCTGTCGGATTTCATCATTCATGGCTCGAATATCCCAAAACCGCACTCCCCAAGCTTCAAGCGTTTGCGGCCAATGTAAAGGACAAAAGTATAGTGAATGAGGATTATATCAAGCAGTGCCTGAACGATAAAAAATTGTACTATCTCGATACTGAACTATACGTTGATAACCATAAAGCGTTCTTGACCGCTCTTCAAGAAATTCAAACGGCTGATCTTTGGTACTGAGCAAGTTTTTTATAGCTCCAGCCCTTATTTTTCTGTCTAACTTAGTGTAGCCGATCCACATTCTACCTATCCAAGAAATCGCAAGCCGTTTACCATCGCTTGAAGATGATCTTGATCCGCCCAGAGGATGAAGTACGGATACGTGCTGCCGTTAATCACAACAGGCTGCGGATATACGGCGATGAACGCCGATTGCCGCCGAAACTCCGGCGCTTGGTCCGGGGAAGGGAAGATATAGCAGGCTTCCTGACCCTCCACTCGTCCCGGAACGATCCGCGGCGAAGAGCCGTATGGCATTAACCGGTGATAAGCTTCAGCGCGGCACAGTTCTGGAAACGGCAGATCGCTGGCTATAGCCGAGATTTGGAAGAAACCGTCGGCGCCCTCGTACCGGGTCTCGCTCACCGCTTGCCACGCGGCAGGATAGGGGAAGCTGACCCGGTACGCTGCACTGCGGAACTGTGCGTAGTTATCCGCCGGAACGGATGCGTAGGACCATTGTACGGAGGTGATGGCGCCTGTTCCGGAAACAACACGGATTGGTGCGGGATGATGGATATCGACGATCCAAATCTCATTGGATAAGCCCGTTCCTCGGCAGCCGGACAAGTAAGCGATGGATTCGCTGCCAGGGGACCAAGTGACAGGAGTCGCAAAGCAATCGGAGACGGCCAGAATTTGCTGGCCCCCACCTTGCGGACGCTCGGTCCGGATGGTGGAGAAGTAGCCTTTGCGTTCGGCGAAATCGGTTGCGCTGTACGCGATGGCGGCGCTGCCCGGAGCCCAGGCCGGGAAATAATTTTTCGCTAATGGCCCGCCAGTGAGCTCGGTTACGTTCCCTGTACTGATTTCCGCCACGTAAATGATGGAAATGCTTGCGCCGGGAGAGGTGAAAAGAGAGTGGGAGCCGCTCGGGGAGAGCCTTACATCGTTCTTAGGGCTGAGTGTATCGTGCGTAATTTGGCGCTGGCCGGTTCCGTCGACTTGAATCTCATAAAGCTGATCGTTCCCCGTGCTGTCCTGAGCTGCGAATAAGAGTTTGTCGCCGGAGGGAAACCCCTGCACATGCTTGGCGCCGGAAACGGGGAGCGTTCTGGCGAAGAAGGCGGCCAGCTCATAGAGCACGATCCGTCCCTGCTTCGTGTAGCCAATCTGCTTGCTGTCCGGGGACCAAGTAAGAGTGGTATAGGGCTCTAATTGATCGATCTGCATCAAGGTTCCCTGCAGCACGTCCAAGATGAAAAGGACGCCTTGCTTCCCGATAAACGCAATCCGGCGATTGTCGGGCGACCAATACGGCACGGAATGGGCATCGGCCTGCTGATTTCCAACCGCTGTGGATTGGCCGCTCAATGGATCGAATAGCCAAACATCATATTCGCCGCCAAAGTTTGAAACATAGGCAAGCCGGCCGATTCCGCCCGGAGGAGCATAAGGGATGATAAGGCGCATGCCCACGTTGATCAAGTCAGAAGACAGCCCGTTCGCTTGGCGGATCAGATCCGGTCTTCGGACACCGCCTGTCATTACATTGTATCTGCCAGCCAATTCGTATAGTGTATCCCCGGGCTGCACCACATAGTAAGGGACGCCCGGCGGAATTGTCAGTATTTGATCAATATAGATCGTATATGGCGGACTCAGCCGGTTGGCTTCGATAATAACAGTCATAGGGACGCCGTACATTTGGGCAAGGGAGTAGACGGAGTCACCGGATCTAACCAGAACGGTTGTCACGCCGGACGGAACCGAGAGCTGCTGACCGGGGTAGATCGTATAGGGAGACGAGAGGTTGTTCGCCGCGATGAGCGCAGGGACAGGCACTTCCCACCTCTTGGCGATGGCCGACACGGAATCTCCGGGTCTCACGGTATAAAACGTCTGCACGAGGATGACCTCCTCCTTAAACCTTTTGTAACAAGTGTATTCGGAGGATGGCTTTTGCAGAAGAACGGTAAGGGAATAATAAATCAGCTGAAGCAGACACTAAAGGGGCAGTCCGTGGGTTATATAATAAGTAGATAGTAAAATATCCTAATGAAAAATGGAGATACGATGACAGAGAAAAACACAATCATTGAAACAGGATGGAACTTCGACAACAGCTATGCCCGTCTGCCGGAATCATTTTTTACCAGACAAGACCCAACTCCTGTGCGCTCGCCGAAGCTGGTCATCCTTAATGATTCGTTGGCCGCCTCTCTGGGGTTAAACGTTCAAGCGCTGCGTAGCCATGATGGCGCAGCGGTGTTTGCCGGCAACGAGGTTCCCGAAGGCGCTGACCCTCTTGCTCAAGCTTACGCAGGGCATCAGTTCGGGCATTTTACCATGTTAGGGGACGGCCGGGCTCTGCTGCTTGGCGAACAGATCACTCCCGGCGCCGAGCGGGTAGATATTCAGCTAAAAGGTTCAGGCCGAACGCCATACTCCCGCCGAGGCGATGGCCGGGCGGCGCTTGGGCCGATGCTGCGCGAATACATCATCAGCGAAGCGATGCATGCGCTTGGCATTGCGACCACCCGGAGCTTGGCCGTGGTGACAACCGGTGAGTCCATCATCCGCGAAACCATGCAGCCCGGTGCGATTTTAACCCGAGTGGCTGCAAGCCATCTGCGCGTTGGCACCTTTCAATACGCTTCAAAATGGGGCTCTGCCGAGGACCTCAAAGCCCTGGCTGATTACACGCTGCAAAGACATTTTCCGGAAGCTGACATAGATGAGAACCGCTACCTGGGCCTGCTTCGGGAAGTGATCAAGCGTCAGGCTTCGCTGATTGCGAAGTGGCAGCTCGTTGGCTTTATTCACGGGGTGATGAATACCGACAACATGGTCCTTAGCGGAGAAACCATAGATTATGGTCCTTGCGCCTTCATGGATACGTATGATCCAGAAACGGTATTCAGTTCCATTGACCTTCATGGTCGCTATGCCTATGGCAATCAGCCGCATATTGCCGCGTGGAATCTCGCGAGATTTGCCGAGACGCTTTTGCCGCTGCTGCATGAGGACGAAGGAGAGGCTGTCAAACTGGCCGAGGATGCGATTGCGGATTTCTCCGAATTGTATCACCGGAATTGGCTCGCGGGAATGAGGGCCAAGCTGGGGATTTTTAACGAAGAGCCGGAGGATGAATCCCTGATTGAAGATCTCCTTAATATGATGCAAAAGAATCGTGTGGACTACACCAATACCTTCCGCGCATTAACATTTGATAAGCTGGAGGATACGGTCCTGCACGGCACTTCGGAATTTACTCAGTGGCATGAGCGGTGGCAGGCGAGACAGGGCAGACAGCAGGAACCCAAAGACTCCTCGCAACAGCTGATGCGAAGCAGCAATCCCGCGCTGATCCCGCGCAACCACCGGGTGGAAGAGGCATTGGAGGCTGCGGTGCAAGGAGACTACAGCGTGATGGAGCGTCTTCTTGATGTTCTTGCGAGACCCTTTGCGCATTCCCCCGAACAGGTTGATTATTCGGCGCCGCCGGCGCCATCCGCCTGTCCTTACCGAACCTTTTGCGGCACCTGATACAAAGCATTAGACCAACGAATAAGAAAACTTTATAATCGTGTTACAGAAGAGGGCGGACAAGTTGGCCCTTTTTTCTATGACCTTTTTAAAATTGGAGGATGATGCCGTTTGGATATTAGGATGATTCAAAAAGAGCAAGCTTGGCAGCTGCGTCATGAGGTCATGTGGCCGGAAAAGGATCTCGATTATGTAAAGCTTAAAGATGATGATGAGGGGACTCACTTTGGGCTTTTTGAAGGGGAGCAGTTGATTGCGGTTGTGTCTCTTTTTGTTAATGGAGAAGAAGCGCAGTTCCGGAAATTCGCAACGTTGATCTCTCACCAAAATAGGGGGTATGGAAGCAGACTTCTGTCCTATATGCTCGGGGAAGCCGAGCGCGCAGGCGTAAAGCGGATTTACTGCAATGCCAGGAGCGGCAAAGTATCGTTTTATGAGAAATTTGGATTTACTGTAACAGAACATACCTTTACTAAAGGCGGTAAGGATTATATTGTAATGGAACGGTTCTTCGGGGCTTCCTGAAAAATATCATACATAAAGGAGAGGTTAACGATGTACGAACATCTTGTCTTATTTAAGTTAAACACAAACGTTACACCCGCCAAACAACAGGAACTGCTGGATCAATTGCTCTCGTTTCGGGATCGTATCCCGGGTATATCCGATATCAGTGCAGGCATTAACGTAACGGAAGAAACGGACAACATTCACGGCTACACGCTCGGACTACGGGTCACATTCGATAACCTGGAGTCGCTGCGCTCCTATGGACCGCATCCCGCTCATCAGGAATTTGTGAAATCGCTGGATGGTCTGTTGGAAAATGTTATCGTGGTCGATTATCCGAAGGTTTAAGTAGGGAAAGCGTTCAGGTTACGGTGTTAATGGATTTGTGGAGGTGGCGGCTTGGCGTACATACGATTGATTGTTTTGGTTTTGGCGTTCGAAGTGTTTATAACGGCTGTAGTTGGCCTTGGCATTTATGTCGGGTTTTCGGTATTTCCATTCTCTCAGATGCCGGTAACGGCATCGGGTGCTGCTGCGCAGACGGGCGGGTTTCACGCGACCATCCCGCTCTATATGCCTTCTCTCTCGGATTTGAAAGTCCCTTACACGCAGCTTCAAGCCGGGAAGCCGGTATGGGGGATAACGGCAATTCTGGTGTCGGCGGCGGTGTTGGTGGTCCAGAGCTTTATCAGAGGCATGTACCTTGGCGGTCTCAAAGGGTGGGTCCAGAGCCAAAGGGCGGTCCCGCTGATCCAGTGCGGACGCCGGTATTTCAAGGATATGCTGGGATGGTCGGTATTTCAGACCGTCTTGGGCGCGGTGACCTTTTTCCTGGCGGCGGTCTTTTTTCCGCTTGGGATCATCTTGATCATTGCCTTGCTATTCTATGCGCTTACGCCTTATCTGATCGTTCTTCAGGACCTCTCTCTCAGTGAAGCCTTTGCCGAGGCGCCGGGCCTGTTCCGGCGTTATTTCAGGACGCTGCTTCCGCTTGCTATGTTAGCCATGCTGTGCACGCTGATTATCAGCCTGCTGCGGTCTCTGCCGCAGCCTATGGGGTATGCGATACCATTGCTCGCTTATTCAGTGATTGGAACCCTGCTGATCGCCGAGCTTATGAGACGGCTGGTAGGGAAGCTGCGGGATGATGGTGAAACGACTCCGCATCTGCCCTTCGGGGAGGCCCGAAATGGCCGAGTATCAACCTATATTACCGTTCTGCTCGTACCGGTGCTGGTCACGGCGGGTGTTCTATCGGCTTCCGGCCGGCACCTCAGCGCGTTTGATTTTGGCGGTAAAATGCGGCTCGCCGGCATCTCTTACAATACGAATTTCTCTGATGTCTTCTATGCGTCGGAGCAGAGCTATACGGCTTACGAATGGCGTACAGGGGATTACCGCATTGACATGCGGCTTCCAGACCTGTCCGGCGGGCGGACCCCGAGGGAGTTGCGAGGCATTGCCGACATAAATTGGCTGGTTAATGAGGAAATCAGGACTGTATATGGAAATACGACTAATATTAGCGTGCAGCCGTTCACGCGCAAGAGCCGGCTGATGTACCGGCTTGTCCGGGAGAAAGCGCAGGACGGCAGCTTTTACTACTCCAGCTTGAATGGCTCCGCGTCGATCCTGCCTGGAGGGGAGCGGCCCCGTGAGCCGCTGTCTGTCCAAATGATGGTAAGCGGGAACGGCAGCAACATATTTGTACTGCAATACCCGACGCGCTTCGGATCAACAGAGGTATTCCGTGTTTCGGATAACGGGCGGTATCTGATCCCAGGTACAAGCCAGATCAATCCGATGGATTTTCACGCATACTGGTTCACCGCGGAACAACGGAAAGAGGAGGTGTTTGAGCTGCTCGCCGCCAAAAACAAAACCAATTTCCTGGCAACCCTTAACCGGGCATACCTGCCGCTCGCTGCGGCTATGCAGGAAGGAGACGGGCGTATGCTCGTTAAAATTCTGGAGACGATGCGGACGGCCGGAGTACACGTAAACGCGCCAGAGTGGGATGAGCGGAAGTGGACCTATTACTTACGGAGCCAATACGAGGGCGCCAGTGTACGGAGAACGCTGGAGTTTATGACGAAGGCCGGCGTTCAGGGGAGCTATGAGAGCTGGGAACTAGCGGAGAAAAGCAGCGGGGAAATGGGCGTCTACCGATTCGAAGTGCCGTTCCCGGCCGGGACGGTGCCGATTACTTATGAGGAATCCAAGGAAAATGGCAGGCTGGTGTCAGTTACTGTCTTCAAATAATGGAAAAGGCTGCTTCCCCATCATTCGACGTGAGAGCAGCCTTGCTGCTATTTAACTTTCATTCTTGGGGATACCATTTAAACTTGGGACGTAATCGGCAGCTTTATGGTTCCTAAGTGTCTGAGGTTCTTCAGTGAAATGATCGTTATTCTGCTGATTGTGTTTCTTATCCGCATGATTATCTGCGCGGTCGTATTTGGGATCGGCGCTATTTTTGGGCATGACATTCACCTCCATCTTCTTGCACATAGTATGAGGAGGGGGCTTGCATTTTATTCCCAGCGGTCCTGAACTTACGATGCCCCGTGTGACTATAATTCTTCGCTGTGCTCCCTAACATAACGTTCCTACTCCCGCATCACTACATAGAGTTATTCCATGACATCTAAAAGGACAATGTTGTAAAAAGGTTCCGTTGATATAATAAATGAAAGCAGCCTGGCGCCGGAGCGGACAGGTAATAAATAATGTGAAATCGAGGTGAGCGGGATGGCGGCTGGAGCACCTGTCAAACTTGCCCAAACGGCTCAACACGAAGGCAGGCCCCAAATCAGACCCCGGGAGCGATTGGTTTATTTGGATCTGATTAAAGTGGTTGCCATTTATTTGGTTTGTTTTTATCATTTCAACGATCTTCCTACCGATGTTCTGGCCAACCCTTCTTTTTTCACGTATTTAAATTATGCTGTAAAAGGCATGGCCAGTGCCGGGGTTCCGCTGTTCTTTATGGTAAACGGGGCGCTGATGCTGAACAGAAGCTATAATCTCCGCAAGCACATACATAAAATCATCATGATCTGCATTCTGACGGTAGTTTGGGGCATTCTTACCCTGGCTATCCTAATTCCGATCAACGGCGACAGCTATACGCCAGTTCAGTTTGCCAAAGCCTTGATCGAATGGAAGATGTTTAGAATAAACCATCTATGGTTTCTGCAGACGCTGGTCTGTCTGTATATCCTGTTTCCCTTGATTAAAGAAATCTATGACAAAGATGACAAAGGGCCGCTTTACTTTTTCTTCGGTACGGCTTTTCTGCTTACTTTCGGGAATGTTCTCCTCAGTAATATTGCCAATACGGCAGAATGGGTAATGAAGGTCAATTATTTGGAGAAGAATTATAACTTTTTCAATAAATTCAATGTATTCAACGGCTTCTATGCTTTTTCGATCGTGTACTTCATCTTAGGCGGCTGGCTGCAGGCCAAGCTGCAGGATAACCGTTTCCGCAGGCCCGGCAGTCCGGTGTTGACGGGGATCATTCTGACCGCTCTGATTGTGCTGCTCGGATACGGGATAATCATGAGTCAGTCGAACGGGGAAGTATTCGATACGGTTTTTGACGGGTACGATACCTTAATGACCCTTATCGTTACCGCAGGTCTTTTTATCCTGTCCTCCCGCTACAAACAGGGCAAATCTCCCCGGCTGTCTAAGGGAATGGAAGTCATCGGCTCGAATACGCTGGGGATTTATTTCATTCATGTCATTGTCGGCTGGTTTACGCTTCCTTACTATAAACTGCTGCCCTTTAGTACGAATTTGCTTGCCAACCTGATCTATGGAGCCGCCGTCCTGATTCTTTCCCTTGGAGTTGTGCTGCTGCTGAAAAAGATTCCTGTCGTGAAGCTGTTATTCCGGCTGTGACACACAGCCGGCGGCATTGGCAGGGTCAACTTGAGCTTGAATGGATCCGGACGCTTACTCGGAAAGCGGGCGAGGATCTAAACTCGTCTTGCGTACAATCCGTACATATTCACGCGGAAGAAAGGGCATACTGACAGGAGCAGGTACAGCGTCAGTTGCGGAGCGGGATCTATAGCTTTCATGTGCAGTGTAACCTTGCGTATGAACATGGAAATCACTCCTTTGTACGAAGGATTCCCTGTAAGATGATCGGGCATACCGTTATTTTCTGTAAGAATCTCTTTACAACCCCCTCTGCGATCGATATAATCTATATTAATTGTATATTCGTTAACTAGGAGGAGCCTGCCAATTGCGGGCTCTTTTTGCGTTTTTCTGGGAAAACTGAAGCAGGAGGCGTAGAAAATGACTGTGGAACAGAACAATGAAAGTATCATGGTGTGTGTCCATTACGGACCGCACGGCCAGCGTTTAATTCAAAGAGGAAGCCGATTGGCCCTGCTGCTCAGAGCCCCTTTAACCGTACTTACGGTGGACTCATCCAGGGATTATGAGTACAACGCGGATAGGGAGCGGTATTTCTCGGCATGGGAGAAGCTGACCAAAGAGGTTGGCGGAGAATTTCTGATCCGTAAATGCCTTGGAAGAAGGACGGCGGATGTCATTGCGGAAACGGCCCGAGAGAGGGGAATCACACAAATCGTTATTGGACAGTCCGGCCGGACCCTGTGGGAGGAGATAACCCAAGGCAGCTTTATTAACGATTTGATTGAGCAGCTTGGTGCTATTGATCTTCATATTGTAGCCGTTCAGCGATATCCCGATATGTTGGAGGAAACCCATGAGAAGGGGATTCCGGCTTTTCTGGTGAAGCAGGGGGAGATCTATGTGCTTAGTGAACAGGAAGAGGGAAGAGAGACGATCAATGGGATATTTTTCCGGGAACTGCACACGGATTTTAATAATGGGCTGTTCAAAACGGTGACGAATGGCGAACCGCAGTACCTAAGAATTGTACAGGGTAAATGGGTAAAGCCGCATTAGTTCAAGATTCATAAAAAATAATGTCTGTATAGGAGGAGTGCTCGTCTGTGCTGCATGCTGCCATTTTGATTCCATTTTTGCTGGCTGCCTTGATTCCGCTTGTCAAGCGTCTATTGCGCATTCATCCGGGTTGGATGGTTATACCGATTCCGGCTGCGCTGTTCCTGTATTTTCTAACGAGAATTCCCGGCGTGCAGGAAGGAAACTACACGCGGGAGAGCGTACACTGGATGCCTTCGCTGGGTATCGATATTTCGTTATATCTGGATGGCCTCAGTCTTTTGTTTACCTTGCTGATTACCGGTATGGGCGCTCTAGTGATCTTGTATTCCATCTATTATCTGAACAAAACGGAAGCGCTCGCCCGCTTTTATATCTATCTGCTCATGTTTATGGGAGCGATGCTTGGTGTCGTTTTGTCTGATAATTTAATGGTGCTCTACGGATTTTGGGAGTTAACCAGCATTACGTCTTTTCTGCTGATCGCCTTTTGGCACCGCCGGGAAAGATCCCGTTACGGTGCGCTGAAGTCGATGCTTATCACCGTCTTTGGCGGGCTGGCGATGTTCGCCGGGTTCAATCTGCTCTATGTGATGAGTGGAACATACAGTATTCGCGAGATGACCGGCCAGGTACAAATGCTGGCCCAGGAGCCGCTTATTATTCCGGCGATGCTGCTGATTTTGCTGGGAGCCTTCACGAAATCGGCGCAATTCCCGTTTCACATCTGGCTGCCCGATGCCATGGAGGCGCCGACTCCGGTCAGCGCCTATCTTCATTCGGCCACGATGGTGAAGGCGGGGCTGTATCTGGTTGCGCGGCTTAGCCCCATTTTCGCCGGAGAGTCCCTTTGGTTGTGGTTGGTCTCCCTCACGGGTCTAATCACGCTCTTATACGGATCATTCAAAGCGATTAAACAAACCGATTTGAAGGCCATGCTTGCCTATTCCACCGTCAGCCAGCTTGGGCTGATCATGTGCCTGCTTGGACTCGGCTCAGCCGCTTCGCTGGCTTCCGGCACGGAGGAACCGCTGTTTTATGCTTCGGCGACTGCGGCGGCTATTTTCCATTTGATCAATCATGCCGTGTTTAAAGGATCTCTGTTTATGGTTGTAGGTATTGTCGATCATGAAACGAATACAAGAGATCTGCGCAGGCTTGGCGGATTAATGTCCCTGATGCCAGTCACGTTCTCCGTAGCGGTGATCGGGGCATTCTCCATGGCGGGACTGCCTCCGCTTAGCGGCTTCTTAAGCAAAGAAATGTTCTTTACAGCCGTACTGAATATTCGGGAGTTCGATGTTCTGGATGGACACTCGTGGATGATCCTGTTTCCAGCGGTTGCCTGGATCGCGAGCGTGTTCACCTTTGTTTACAGCATGATCCTGGTTTTTAAGACATTTACCGGAAAGCTTAAAGAAGACAAATTGGATAAAATACCGCATGAAGCGCCGCTTGGCCTGCTGATTTCCCCGGTGGTTCTGGTTTCATTGGCTGTGGTATTCGGCTTCTTTCCAGGACTGCTGTCTTATTCATTAATCGAGCCGGCCATGGCCGCCGTCCATAACGGATTACTGACGCCAGAGGAAACGTTTAGCGTCTCTATCCATTTCTGGCACGGCTGGACCCCTGAGGTCTTCATGACGCTGGGCGTTATTGCGGCCGGTACGCTGTTGTTCAGAGGATACAGCCGATTGCGGATGCTGGACCGCGAATGGAACACACGAAATTTACTGAACCGTATGTATGATGGATCTCTTCGATTGCTGGAGCGCGGCTCGGGCCGCTTTACAAATCTTTATATGACCGGCTCCAACCGGCACTATCTGCTCTATATCTTCAGCTTTTTTATCATTGCCTTGGCGAGTGTTATGCTCGGCGAAAAGGGCATATCGCTGGGAATGAACCATTATGCTCCGCTGTCCTTCTATGAAATGGCCGTCATTGCCGTTATGCTGCTGGCAGCGGTTACCGTACCTTTTGCCAAATCCCGGGTCAATGCGGTTCTGTTCACCGGTGCTGTCGGCTATATGGTGACGCTGCTGTTCGTCATCTTCCGCGCACCCGATCTTGCTTTAACGCAAATGATTGTGGAGACTGTTTCAGTCATTCTGTTCCTGCTTTGCTTCAGGTATCTTCCGAAGTTGAGCAAGGAAAAAGCGCCCATGCGCTTAAAGTTGCCGAATCTCATCATTGCCGCGGGCGTCGGCATAACAATGACCTTTATCGCGCTGGCAGCTATGGGAAGCAGTCCGTTTGCTCCCATCTCGGAGTTCTTCCTTAAAGAAAGCTATTCCTTGGCAGGAGGCAAGAATGTAGTCAACGTTATTCTGGTTGACTTCCGGGGCTTCGATACCTTATTCGAAATCATGGTGCTGGGGATTGCATCCCTCGGGATCTTTGGCCTGATCAGCCTTAGAATGGAACCCGGAAATTTGGCGTACGCCGGGGCCAAACCCGGAAGACCGGCTTATCCTTTCAGGAGCAATGATGTAATCCTGCAGACGATGTCCAAGGTCATCGTGATCATTATTATCACCTTTTCGGTCTATCTGTTCTTTGCCGGACACAATCATCCCGGAGGAGGCTTTATTGCCGCGCTTATGGCTTCGGCCGCTCTTATTCTGTTGGCTATCGCCTTCGGGATGGATACAGTACGCAAGGCGATGCCGGTGAATTACCGTATGATTACAGCCATGGGCCTGCTCATTGCTATTCTTACAGCCGCAGGTTCTCTCGCTTTCGGAGCACCATTCCTAAGCCATTCCTTTGGCCATTTCCATTTGCCGATTATGGGCGACACCGAGCTGGCTACAGCCGTGCTGTTTGATCTTGGCGTTTATCTGGCTGTGGTCGGGGTGACCATGAGCATTATTTTTACAATAAGGGGGGATGAGTGAAATGGAATTAATAATGGCCGTTGCGGTCGGGATTTTATTTATGATTGGAGTATATCTGATTCTGTCGAAGAGCCTTCTGCGCATAATCTTGGGCACGTCCTTGCTAACACATGGCGTCCATCTGCTTCTTCTGACAATGGCCGGACTTAAGACAGGCGCAGCGCCGGTGCTCAGCGATAAAGCAGAAGCCTATGTTGATCCCCTGCCGCAGGCGTTAATTCTAACCTCGATCGTGATCAGCTTTGGAGTCAGCGCCTTTTTCCTCGTCCTTGCTTACCGGGCGCACCAAACTTTGGGAACGGATGATATGGACAGCATCAAGGGGGATAAACCATGAGCAACCTGTTGGTATTTCCGATTTTAATCCCTCTATGTACCGCTGTTCTGTTGATTTTTCTGAAGGAGAAGGTTCAGCTCCAGCGTTTCATCAGTATAGTCAGCGCCCTACTTAATATCGCGATTGCAATCGTTTTGGTTTCCCGCATTCGTGCGGACGGAATTCAAACTCTGCATATGGGAGGCTGGGCGCCGCCATACGGGATTGTTTTTGTGGGGGATATGTTCGCCGCGCTGCTTGTGCTGACCGCAGCAGTGACAAGCTTCGGGATTCTTCTCTATTCCTTCGGCGGCATTGAGACCGAGCGGGAGAAGGCTTACTACTACGTCTTCTTCAATTTTCTGTTTGTTGGCGTATACGGCTCTTTTCTTACAGGAGATATTTTTAATCTGTTTGTCTTCTTTGAGGTCTTGCTTATATCGTCGTATGCCTTAATCTCCCTTGGCGGAACGAGGCTTCAGCTTCGGGAGTCATTGAAATATCTGCTAATTAACATCGTGTCATCCACACTCTTCGTGGCGGCTGTAGCTTACCTGTACGCTGCAGCCGGCACACTCAATATGGCACATTTGTCGCAGCGTGTTGCCGAGGCGGGACAGGGCGGCGTGCTGGGTGTGATTGCTGTTTTGTTCCTGATTGTATTCTCCATAAAGGCTGGCCTGTTTCTGTTCTTTTGGCTGCCGGAATCGTACAGTGCTCCTCCGTCAGCCGTAAGAGCGTTGTTCGGCGCGCTCCTGACCAAAGTGGGACTCTATGCGGTTCTTCGTACGTTTACACTGATATTTATTCAAGATCCGGGAGTAACCCATACGTGGATAGCCTGGATGGCAGCGGGTGCCATGATTCTGGGCGGACTGGGGGCCGTCGCTTATAACGATATTCCGCGCATTCTTAACTACAACGTGGTGATAAGTGTGGGCTTTGTCGCTTTCGGCCTGGCAGCGGCCAACGGGGATTCGCTGAACGGCGCAGTCTTTTATTTGCTTCACGATATGCTGTCCAAGGGATTATTGTTTATTCTCGGAGGGATGGTGATCACAATAGGGGGAACGGACCGATTGAAAGATATGGGGGGCCTCATCAAACGTTATCCCCTAATCGGCTGGATGTTCTTTACGTTGGCGCTTGCGATTGTGGGGATACCGCCACTCAGCGGTTTTGCCGGCAAAGTGCTGCTCATTCGCGGCGGGCTTGACGCCGGCATGCTCACGTTATCCCTGATCGGTCTCGGGTCCAGCTTCCTGGTCTTGTACTCGCTAATCAAAATATTCAGGCTGGCTTTTTGGGGAGATGAGCCTGAGGGAGAGCGTTCAAGGGTTAATCTGAAGGGCGCGGCCGCCGTCTCGGCTGCACTGCTCGTTCTAATCATCCTTATGGGAACTCAGGCGGAATGGGTCTATTCCTATGTGTCGCAGGCCGGCGACGTGCTTGCCCATCCCGAACTTTACATCGAAGCCGTAATGAAGGAGTAGATGAAGATGGCCTTGCAAATTATACTCAACCTGATGATTGCCTTCCTGTGGATGCTGCTTAATAATGATTGGTCCGGCTCCCGTTTCACAGTGGGATTGCTGCTGGGCGCTGCCGTACTGCTGCTTCTGCGGAGGTTTTGGTTCGAACCCTTCTACCTTAAGCGGGTGTGGGCCATTCTGAAATTGCTTCTGCTGTTCATGCGGGAGCTGGTAGTATCCAGCTTTACGGTCATGAGACATATTCTTCGTCCGAAGCTGACCATTCGTCCGGGAATCTTTGCCTATCAGACTAGCCTTACATCGGATTGGGAGATTACCCTTCTCTCATGCCTGATATGTCTGACACCGGGAACGCTGACCCTCGAAGTATCCGGAAGCGGGCAGACCCTCTATATCCATGCAATGGATATAGAGGATGCGGACCTGCTCTCCGAGCAAATTAGAGGCACATTTGAACAAGCGATCAGGGAGGTGACACGGTAATGGTTTCAGCCCTTCTGACGGCTGCGCTGGTCATTCTCTCATTAGCCGTATTAGCCTGCACTTACCGCTTGATCAAAGGCCCTACCCGTCCTGACCGGATTGCCGCACTGGATACGATAGGCATTAATGTTCTGGCTATGATTGCGGTAATTTGTATGCTGCTGAGAACACAGGATTTTATCGAGATTATCCTTGTTATAGGTATTCTAACGTTTATAGGAACAGCGGCTTTGGCCAGATATATCGAAAGAGGTGTTGTGATTGAACGCGGAGATGATGAACATGGCCGGTGAACTGCTTATCGCCGTTCTGGTGCTGTTTGGCGCTCTGTTCTGCGGGCTAAGCGCGTTTGGATTGGTCCGTCTGCCGGATGTATATTTACGCTCGCACGCGGCAACCAAGAGTGCGACCCTCGGCGTGCTTTGTGTTCTCGCAGGGGCCTTTCTTTACATGATGTTCTATGTGGAGGTTGTCAGCTTCAAGCTGCTTACCGCCATTGTGTTCGTCTTCATCACATCACCGGTAGCAGGACATTTAAACGGAAGAGCTGCCTACCGTTCGGGTGTTAAGCTGTGGGAGAACAGTATTCAGGACGATATGAAGCCGGTATTGGAACGAGAAATGCACTCTGGAAATCAAAAATAAATGCCACAGGAGCCCTGAATATGTTTTTAAAAGGTTGGTCGATGGTTACAGGTAAACTCAGCTTGACTTCCTCGAGGATTATACTGCTGGGTTTTGCTATTCCAATATTTTTAGGTGCTTTATTACTTGCTTTGCCGATATCATCTTCAACGGGGAATAGTGTGGGTTGGTTGAACGCATGGTTTACCTCGACTTCAGCCGTATGCGTAACTGGACTGGTTGTTCTCGATACGGGTATGGCCTTCTCTCCCTTCGGACAAATTGTGGTTCTATGTTTAATTCAAATTGGCGGATTGGGATTTATGACATTTGGTGTGCTGATCGCCGTTGTAATGGGGAGAAGGATTGGATTAAAAGAGCGCCTGCTCATCCAGGAATCAGCGAACTCAGTTACTACGCAAGGGGTTGTCCGTTTATCACTTAGCATCTTCCTTATTGCTTTTATTGTTGAGACTCTTGGAGCCGCATTGTTAACCATTCGATGGACAGATGAACTAGGGCTGACAAGGGCGATCTACTACGGGATATTTCATGCTGTCTCAGCATTTAATAATGCGGGATTTGCGTTGTGGCCCGATAGCTTGAGCCGCTATGTTGGAGATCCATTAATTAACCTGGTAATCACTTCTCTATTTATCATCGGGGGCATCGGGTTTACTGTGATTCTGGATCTTTACCGAAAGAGACGGTGGAGAGACCTTGCCTTTCATTCAAAAGTAGTTGTAATTACATCCGGACTCCTTTGTTTAGTTGGCTTTCTGGTAATATTCGTAATTGAACTCTTTAATACCAGAACGTTTGGCGGGCTATCGTGGACCGAACGACTCTGGGCCGGATATTTTCAGGGTGTAGTTACTCGGACGGCTGGATTTAATTCGATTGACGTTGCCAGTATGATGCCTGCTTCCCAGTTTTTCATGATTTTTTTAATGTTTATCGGGGCATCCTCCGGGTCGACAGGCGGAGGCATCAAAACAAGCACTTTCGCTGTACTGGTACTAAGCATTATGGCAACAGTGAAGGGGAACGAAGATGTGCAGCTTTTAAAAAAACGCATATCTCAAAAAATGATATTCAGAGCACTGGCAGTTATGACTATTTCCGTGGGAGTAGTAATTGCAGCTGCATTTCTCTTAACGATTACAGAATATCGGCTGCATAAAGACTTTTTAGTGCTGCTATTTGAAGCAACATCTGCATTCGGAACGGTAGGGATGTCCATGGGATTAACCCCTGAACTTTCACCCTTAGGTAAATTGGTCATTATTATTACTATGTTTATTGGCAGACTCGGCCCATTAACCTTGGCTTTTGCGCTAGCACAGCGAAATAAGAAGCAAAAATATCGTTATCCAGAAGAGAAACTGCTAATTGGTTAAGGATTTTCATCCTAAGGGGGAGATATCATGATTCAGGTGGAGGACCTTTATTATACCTATCCCGGCCAGCAGGAGCCAGCTCTTTGCGGACTTAACTTCAGGATACCGCAGGGGGAGGTGTTTGGATTTCTAGGTCCATCCGGGGCGGGCAAGAGCACGACGCAAAAGATATTAATCGGAGTCTTAAAAAAATATCTGGGCAGCGTAATGGTTATGGGCACAGAAATAAGGAATACCGGGCCGGAATATTTCGAGCAAATTGGAGTAGCCTTCGAATTTCCGAATTTCTATTCGAAGTTTACGGCAATGGAAAACCTGAAGCTCTTTCGGTCACTCTATGCGGGACGTACAGAGGAACCGATGCATCTTTTGAAGCAGGTTGATCTGGCGGACGCCGCCAACATGAAGGTTTCCCAAATGTCGAAAGGGATGAAGATGAGACTGAATTTCTGCCGGGCACTCCTGAATGACCCCAGTATCCTCTTTCTGGACGAGCCGACTTCCGGGCTCGATCCTGTTAATGCCAAACGGATGAAGGATCTAATTCTGGAAAAGAAAGCAAATGGGAAGACGATAATCATAACAACACACAACATGCAAGCCGCGGAGGAGCTCTGCGACCGGGTCGCTTTTATTGTAGACGGTCAGATCAAGCTGATTGATTCTCCCCGTGAGCTGAAGCTTCAAAAAGGAAACAAGCGAGTGCGGTTAGAGTACCGCCATCAGAATGGGATAAGTCTTGCAGAATATTCTCTGGATGGTATTGGAGAGAATGAGCAATTTTTGCGGCTTATCCGGGAATATCCCATAGAAACGATTCATTCAATGGAAGCTTCACTGGAACAAATATTTATTGAGGTTACCGGGAGGCAGCTGACATGAGATTCCGGGCTGCGTTTGCCTTTGACATCCGCTTTCAATGGCGCCATGGCTTCTATTGGGTCTATATCGTTGTCTGTGCGTTCTATTTGGTGCTGCTGCATTTTATTCCTGATGGATATCGGGAGAATGTAATCGTATTGTTAACGTTTAGCGACCCAAGTGCACTCGGTCTTATTCTAGCGGGAGGGATTGTGCTGCTGGAAAGGGATCAGGGTATCCATGATCCTCTATTTGTCACTCCAATTCGTGTTAGGGAATATTTGCTCTCAAAAGCAGGTTCATTATCCGTGTTGTCTTTGTTGGCAGCTTGGGGTATACATGCAGCCGCAAGCGGAATTCCGGAATCTCCGTTGGCTTTCTCGGTTGGAATCATCTTAACATCAAGCTTTATGACGCTTCTGTCAATTGGAGTTGTGGCTCGCTGTCATAGCATTAACAGCTTTATTCTACTTTCTCAGGCGTATGCGCTGCCGTTTGTGCTTCCGCTGCTTGGTTATTTGAATATATGGAATTCCAAGCTCTTTCTGGTGCTGCCGACCGAAGGGACATTGAGATTGCTGAATGGGGCATTTTCAGCTATATCGACAACCGATTATTTGTATTCCTTATGGATATTGCTAATTTGGAATGCAGTAATCTATGTATGGGCAAAGCGGTCCTGTGAACACCATGTTCTGATGGCAGGGGAGGGACGGGGAAATGAATAAATATCGGTCGCTTCTTATCCATGATATTCGCCATGCCGGTCTGGACCCGGTGCTGATGACAGGATTCTTAGCTCCTATGGCTCTTCTTGTTATTTCGCGATATATATTCCCGATTGTCGCAGTTTGGCTTATGAGCAGCTATTCGTTGGATATATATAACTACAGCAGCTTTACCGCAGTTTTCCTGGTTATGACTGTCCCAATGCTTACAGGCATGATGACCGGGCTGCTAATGCTTGATGAACGCGATGAAAATATCATTTCCTATTATGCGATTACGCCGCTGATGCGCAGAGGCTACATGCTATACAGATTAATTCTGCCATCCATGCTCTGTATCTTGCTTTCATCCTCCTATTTAATCTTCTCGGGACGATCTGAAATTCATTCGGGAATAATCTTCATACTCCTGTTATTAGCCATTGAAGCACCTTGCTACACCTTGTTCCTTGCAGCCTTTGCTGCCAATAAGGTGGAGGGATTGGCTTTAGCCAAGATAGGCGGATTACTTATAGCAGGGCCTGCGGCAGCTTATTTTGTACCAGGTGCATGGCAGCTTCTGGGAGCATGGATTCCTACGTATTGGCCGGCTGAAGCGTTTTTTGCTATAGAACAAGGCAGACCTTATACTGCTATTGCGGATTTTGGCGTTGGGCTTATATTTCATTTGGCGCTTCTGTGTGTTATGGTCAAAATATTTGTTAAAAGAGTCGATTAAAGAACAAAGCAAGAGTGCGTAAATTCTACACACTCTTGCTCATTCGTTCACCGG
This sequence comes from Paenibacillus durus, assembly GCF_000756615.1. Taxonomy (NCBI): domain Bacteria; kingdom Bacillati; phylum Bacillota; class Bacilli; order Caryophanales; family Paenibacillaceae; genus Paenibacillus; species Paenibacillus durus. The sequence goes on along the minus strand of NZ_CP009288.1, from coordinate 5,198,784 downwards.
CTACAGACCCAGCTTCTGCCCTTTCTCCAGACGCTGTATCTGCTGTTCTCCGGTATCCGCCAGCTCTCTGAACTGATTGATGGTTTCACGCATTTTGGGAAGGGCCTCCTGCTTGTAAGTGCTGATAGAATCTAGAGCGGACAGCACGTCGGTGAAAGCCTGCTTTAAAGTGTCTACCGAAATACTCGTTTCCAGAGACTGCTTATGGATCGCCGCGCCTTGATCTTTCAGCATTTTGGAGGTGCCGCTTATCAGATCGTTAGTGGTTTGGTTAAGAAGCTCAATCTTTTTCAAGACAATTCTTTGATTGTAAAGCGCGCTGGCTACGGTAACCGAGATTTTTAGGGCGGAGATCGTGACATTTCGGGCTCTGTCCACCCCGCGAATCAGCTCTTTATTATTTCGGATTACCACTTCGATCGCCATGATCCCCTGTTGATTAACCACCTGCATTTGCTGCAGGTCCATCACGCGCTGACGCAGCGGAAACAGCACTTCTTCTTTAATGAACCGGATTTTATCTTCCGACTCATTACGTGATTTTGCCGCTTCAATCTGAGACTCAATTTCTTCATCCATCAACATGCCAAGCTGGATTTCCTTTTGCAGCTTTTTAGTGAGCTCCCGAAGCGCCTGCTGTTCAAACTCCAAAGTCGTATTATCATTCTTTAATACAGACTTGCCCTTATCCAAAGAAGTAATAATGTCCGAAATGACAGCATCCGCCTTTTGATACTTGGCAAAGTAGCTGCGCAATGGGTTAAAGAACTTGCCCAGAAATCCGCTTTTGGCAAAATCCACAACACTCGGGTCTAAATCCTTCAACTGGAGCTGCAGCTCGGTTAACCCCTTGGCGACTTGACCGCCTTCATCGCCCGTTCTGGATAGGTTCCCCACAGACACCTGCAAAAGAGAATTTTTCTCCGACGATGACCGCATCGTATTTATGCCGAAATTATCAATGGATTGCAGGATCTCTTTCCGCTTCTCCAGTGAATCAATATCCAGTTCAAGGATCGTGGAGACATTGTTTACCGCCAGCTCCTTTAGCTGGGCTACTTCCTCGGGCACAGGCTTAACCTGCTCCTCAATAGCCGACTTAATCTTCTCCGGATTGATGACTTCCATTGAAAATGACATGGTAACCCCTCCTAGAATAGATTTTACATTTGAACGTTGAGCAAATTACCGATCTTATACACAACATCGTCTGTATCCGCGTTGATGCTGGCCGCCTCATTAATACTTGAAATGCTTTGAAGCGCCTTGATATTCGCATTGTAGCCTATCGTGTATACCGGAATCTTGAAGGTCTCAATTAACCCCCGGATATCATCGAGCGAATGCCCTTCATTCGTTTCCCCGTCGCTTAAGACAAAGATCACAGGTTTAACATCAGGGTTAGCCGCCAGCTCATCCCGAAGCATTTTCATTGCCACCACAATACCGTCAAAAGTAGCTGTGCCGCCGCCGGCCTGAAGGCTGTTGACTGCTCCAACAAACATAGACTGCTGATTCGCGTCGTACTTCGCAATCGGAAGGTTGATTGAAACTTCACTGGAGTAAGAAACAAAACCAATGCTGTTGTCTCTGCCGAGGTACTTTTGACCTCTTAATAACGACTCTTTCAACCGGTTTAGCGGTTCGCCATCCATACTCCCGGACACATCGGCTACAAATACCGCCGCAATCGGTTTATTCCCGTTCTTCTTTTCCTTCCACAACTTTTGAGCAGAGGATAGGAGAGTACCGTCAACCGCATCAAGCTCTGAATGGTAATCCTTAAGACCATTGAATCCTTTGTCCTCAGCTAATTTCTGATACTTATCCTGCTTCGCGAACTCCGCAAACTTCTTAATCATATCCAGTTTATCTTGAGGCAAATTCCCCAAAGCGTACAGCGGACTGTCATGCCTTACCCCAAAAGGAGTGAATACATAGCCGCTCTTCAGATCCGGCGCATTGACATAGGTTTGGTACTCCAGGACAAAAGCATCAAGCATCCCCGTCTTAGCCGCATCACGCATTTGTAAAGTTGTGGATGCGATAAAAGGGACATTGGCCTGGAATCGCTCAAACCCCTGAACCGCTTTTTCTCCAAGCAAATCAGAGCTGTCAAAAGTCTGAAGGGTAGTCACCAGAAAGTTTAAACCCGTAGAACTGGCGAAAGGATCGGTGTACCCCAAAGCCAACTCGTTATCCGCTATAGCGTCTGTAACCGTCTTGACGTTTAAAGAACCGTACTTATCCACCAGCTCATCATATTTTTTCTTGGTTGATACAATACCAGCTACATTGCCGACAAGACGCTTAGATATAAGCTGAGTTTGGATACCTTGCGCTTTAACCATTTCTCCCCAGAGCTCATTGGAAGGAGTGAAGGCATCCGGCACATACTTGCCCGACTTTATGTAATCTGCGGCTGTTCCCGAAGCAATATTACGGATTTTGACAGAAACAGGCTTCCCATTCACCACAATATTGGACTTATTGAAATCTGTCGCTACTTCATTCAACCACCCGTCAACACCAGTCCCTGATTTCTCTGTGGAAGAGAAAATCTCTACGAAACTGTCCGTTGTGTTGGCCACCGAAATAGGGAACTTGGAGATATCGGGCAATGAATCGCCGACAGTCGCAGGATCAAGATCGATCTGACCCTTTATTGGCTCTGCGGCAGTTAAAGAAATGCTTTTGTACAGTTTATCCAGTTGCTTGGCTGCGCCTTCTGCAGTTACCTGTGTCTCGGTTTTGCCTAAATTGGATGTTAAACTGATCCCAAAATACACAAGAACAAAAACGGCCACTGCGATAACCCCTAACACCATGAACGCTTTACCTTTTCTAGCCATGCTCATCTCCCTTTCATTGCTTATAGAACTTGGTCTGCTTGATCAATGCATCCATTTCCTTCATGCAGGGCATATCCTCAATATTTTGATAATCTGTGCTGTCCAATTGAGAGATCTCCAGCAGCAGCTTGTCTAACTTCAGCAGGATTTCTTCATTGGCGCCAAGATATCCCGTTACGGAGGCTAAGTACTCATTGTTTAGAGCTGTTTTTTCTTGGACCAATTTATTGGAAAACTGCGTGAGTTTTTTCTCACTAGTGAAAGTGGAGAACTCTGAAGCATCGAATACACTAAGCTTATTCAGGATACCCCTGATATTCAGGTAAAAAAGTTGTTCGACCGCATCAATGACAGAATGGAACTTCTTGTAGCTTAGTTCTGCTTGATCAAATCTTTGACCAAGGACATCTGACAAGGTGGTTTTCTTCTTCTCTATTCGATCCAACTGATCCAGGGCGAGAGCAATATCCTTCTTTAACCCCTTTGCATTTCTGTAATGGTTAAGCGCTGCTATATAGTCCTCATGCGATTTCATGTTTTTTACAGGCGCCAGAACAGGAGGTTTAAAAAGTAGAGCATAACTCCCGTACAGCAGCACAAGGAAACTAATAACCAGTAAGGTTACTCCTGAGGCTGTCTCAAGAGGACTTCCACCTCCGATTTCCACTCCTAATAAACCTGGTGATAAAATTACAATATCCAAGACTGCAACTCCGGCAATAAGCCCCAGCAGCTTCATCAATCTTGAGCTGTTCAAAAGACGCACCTCCTTTATTTATGATAACTTACTTCCAGTATTTAGGGCTATGATTTCATTAAAGGTATACCATTGAATACGCCCGTGACTTCAGATAGATGCATAATTTTCCCCTTAAATAAGAGCGTGTGATAAAGAGGGTTGGATTTTTTCGGTGGGAAATAGGGTTGTGTTATCCTAAGATTAGGAACGGTTGCAGTATTGGAATAACTTAAAATGGGGGGGATGTGCCGTGTCAATGGAAGTACGGAAGCTTAAAGCGCTAGGCCAGTTTCTGAGATCGCGCCGGGAGCGGATACAGCCTGCCATGGTTGGTATCAGCGGGAAGTATGGCCGCAGAAGAACTCCAGGTCTTCGCCGGGAAGAAGTTGCCGAGTTAGCTGAAGTGAGCACGACCTGGTATACGTGGTTGGAGCAGGGCCGGGAAGTTCGTGTATCTAAAGATGTTATCGAAAGAATAGGAAGAGCACTACTGCTATCGCCGGAAGAGCACCTGCACCTTAAGCGGCTGGCAAATTATGATCGGATGACCGACCCCAGCGCATCACCAATGAATGGAATAGACACGGGGCTGCGGCAGATTGTCGAACAGATTCGTTATCCTGCCATTATCGCCACATTCCGGACAGATGTATTGGTTTGGAACCGTATGGCTTCTATATTTTTAACGGATTTCGATTCGCTTCCCAAGGAAGAATGCAATATGACACGTCTTGTATTCACCGATTCTTCTTTGCGCCAGAACATAGCCAACTGGGACGAGTTCGCCAGGTACGGCTTAGCGATCCTCCGTTCTTATTACGACCAGCATCCGGATGATCCTGTGCTCGAGGAATTCGTTCAAGGACTATGTAACGACAGCCCATTATTCGCAGAGTTCTGGCAGCTGCATGATGTGCAGGATAAAAAGGCCGTCCGATTTGAATTAAACCATCCCGAGGCTGGACCGCTAACCTTTACACTGAATTCTTTCAGTCATATAAACGGCAATTCCGATATCCACCTCTGTGTCTACACTCCCGAAGAGGGTACATTGACCGAACAGCATATGTTGGAATTTACCGGGCAATCCATCCTTTAACTGGGCGCCAAACCGTTCTTGCAGCAGCGTTCTTTTTCGTTATCCTATCAAATTGTATACCCGTATAATTAAACACTGTCTGCCTTCTTCTGCGCGAATTAAGATAGTTTCAACCGGTAGATTTGAAGGAGGCAATAGGTAATGAAAGCGATGGTTATAGACGGATTTGGCGGTGCAGAAAAATTACGGCTCATGGAATTGCCCGATCTCAGTCCAGCTCCCGGGAATCTCACGATTGACGTGGCTTATGCAGGCGTTGGATACGCGGACATATTGTTGCGCCGGGGCGAATTCGGTTCTTCATTCTCAATGCCGCTTGTACCTGGACTCGAAGTGTCCGGATATGTTCGAGCGATTGGGGAAGGAGTAGAAGGCTTTTATGTCGGTCAGCCCGTTGCATCGATGACGCTGCTGAATCTTGGGGGCTACGCGGCAATGGCGAGTGTAAGAGCTTCGCTGACCGTACCGCTGGATACGCTCGGTTCGGAGCTTGACCTGGCAACAGCAGCCGCATCCATCGTCAATTTAACGACCGCCTACATGGCGATAAAAGACGTGAACCGGATGCAGGCGGGGAGTACCGTGCTCATTCACGCTGCTGCCGGAGGGCTTGGAAGCTTTCTTAGTCAAGTAGCAAAGCGGCTGGGAGCAAAGCATGTGATGGGTACGGTCGGCAGTACCGGGAAATTGAAGCTTGCCGAATCTCTTGGTTATGATGAGCTCTTTCTCCGGGATGAATTTGTTGAACGTGTTCTTCACGCGACAGGGGGAGCAGGCGTTGATGCCGTCTTCGATCCGGTGGGAGGAGAAGCACGCTCCCGCAGTCTCCAAGTACTTAGCCCTCTCGGACAATTGGTCGTTGTGGGGAATGCGAGCGGTGAACCGGACATGCTTCAATCAACGAACGGTTTATGGATCAACAATCAAGCGATTGCCGGGTTTTCGCTCGGCGGGTACGCTGAGACCGCTCCGGACAAGGTAGGAGCAGCGGCGAAGGAAGCGCTAGGCATGCTGGCGCGCGGTGAGCTTCACTCCGAGGTGTCAGGCGTTTATCCATTGGAACAGGTAGCGGAGACACATCTCCTTTTGGAGAAGAAGAATACCATTGGAAAGATCGTTTTGAAGATTCAATAATCAAGGTGCCAGGGGTCGGAAAATACAAACAGCAAGCCTCCAATCAAACGGAGGCTTGCTGTTTTGCTTCTATAATATATTGGAAATCCTAGAGGCGGCCTACGTTGCGCCAGCGGACAGGCTGGCGATATTGGTCAAACGGGATTCATCGACGGTGACGCCCAGTCCGAAGCCTTCGGGAACCGATACAGCTCCGTTCGACACCGTAAGCGCGCCGGCGGGATCGTCTTCGGGACGGACCCGCTGGAATCCCCATACTTCAAAGTGGCTGGCGCGCGAAGCCGCCGCGATTTGCAGCAGAGCGGCGGTAGCGAGCCGACCCTCGTCCATCTGCCCGAGCATATACGGGATGCCGAAGGATTCGGCGACCGCCATCATCCGCAGCAGATTGGCGACAGACCCCGCCTTGACGAGCTTCAAGTGAACAATATCGGCCGCGCCCTCGGCGGCAATCCGGGCGACATCCGCGCAGGTGCGGCAGCTCTCATCGGCCACAACGGCGGCCCGTGTCTGCTGCCGGACCTGTTTCAGACCGGAGAAGTCGTCAGCAGGCACGGGCTGCTCTACCCATTCCACACCAAGCGCTTCGAGTTCCCTCAAGCGGAGGGACGCTTGCTTGGGCGTCCACCCCTGATTGGCATCGACACACAGAAGAACTTCTCCGCCAAGCCCGAGTGAGTCGATGACGGCTCTGGCCCGCCGCACCCGTTCAAGATCAGCGGCCCGGTCCGGGCCGACTCTCACCTTAATGGTCCGAAAGCCGTCCTGCAAATACCGGACCGCTTCCTCCTCAGCTTCATCCGGTGTGCCGAAGGCGATCGTGGCATCGCTCGGGATGGAATCCCGCAGCCGTCCCCCCAGCAGATCGGCGACGGACACTTTCAACTGCTTGCCCATGAGATCGAGCAGGGCAATATCTACCGCGGCGCGGGCCGCGCTGTTGCCGTTAATCAGCTTATCGAGCTGGGCGTTGATCCTATTTCTGTTCATCACGGGCTTTCCGAGCAGTGCGGGGCCCAGTGTATGCGTAAGAACCGCCGCCACCCGTTCGGGCGTATCGCCGGTAACATATTCGCAGTTTCCGCGCACTTCGCTCCAGCCGGTAACGCCGGAATCGGCTGTAATGCGCAGATAGATTTCTTTTAGATGAGTGACGGTTCCGGAAGAAGAATGAGTGAATGGGGGAGAGAGCGGGAGGTCACATCTGAACACATCAATTTGTGAAATAAGCATACCTACACCTCGTTTTTTCATTCGGCAGAGAAGAAAATGATGTTATGAAATCTAACGCAATTAAAGGTTTTGATGCAAAAAATGGATGAGAAATTGATATTTGATCAAATATCACAGTAATTATAGTCACATAAAATCTTATTTTGCAACTAAAATATCGACAAAATATCTATATTTTCGACTTCATGTCAGTTATTTCGACCTTGTGACAGGAATATTTACAATTTGAGATATTTTTATTGACAGTTTGTCGAATTGCCCCTTACAATGTGACCTATATCACAGGTAATCATTGATCGTTGATATTTGATCAAATATCCGATCTTGAAATTTTAGAAAGGAGATGCTGAATGATTGAGTAGAATCCCAACCTTTGTTACCGCGTCGGAGCATGTGTACTCCGTTCTCAAGCAGTGGGTGTTATCCGGCGAATTGGCTCCTGGCGAGAAAATCGACCAAGATGCTGTCGCTGCCCGTCTCGGGGTAAGCAAAATGCCCGTCCGCAGCGCGCTGGACAAGCTGGCAGCCCAGGATCTGGTTCTGCTGCATTCACACAGGGGCGTAACGGTCACCCCATTGTCGGCGGAGCATCTCGAAGATATTTATCTGGTCCGTTGTAATCTGGAAGGCTTGGCCGTACAGCTTGCGACAGAGCTGCTAACGCCGGAGGATGCTGCCGTCCTTAACGGCATGATTCAGAAGCAGGAGGAACTGGCCAATCACCACAGCCTCGACACCGAAGCCATTCTGGCCGCCAACCGCGAGTTTCATATGTTCATTTACAGTCTTGCACAGCGTCCTGTGCTGTTGTCGATCATTGAACGGTTATGGGAGCAGAGCGAACGATATCGCCGCATTCTTTTAATCCAGCCCGGAATGGTTGACGGTTCTCTTAACGAGCATCGCCGGCTGGTGGAGCTCATGACCCTCAAGCAGGCGGAGGAAGCCAGCCGTTATCTAGTCGAACACAATCGGAAGACCCAGCAAGTTGTACTGAGTGTAATGCAAAACAACCAGAACTGATGAGGAGAGATTAACGTGATGATGAAGAACACCAAGATGCTTGTCTGTGCGATGTTGGTATTGGTGGTTGCGGTGTTGAGCGCATGCTCCGGAACAAACAGTGCAAACGGAGGGCAGGCCTCTGCACCGGCCGAAAGCAGCAAGCCGCAAGAGACGGCAGCCGCAGCCGCTCCATCTTTTTTGGTTGAAAAAGGGTTCCTGACCTATGGCACGGCCGCAACGTTTCCTCCTTTCGAATACATGGTGAACAATGAATTCACCGGCTTCGATATTGAACTGGGACAAGCGATTGCGAAGGAGATGGGCGTAGAGGTCAAGATCCAGTCCATGAACTTCGACGGCCTGATTCCGGCCCTGCAGGGCAAACGGATCGATATCATCAATTCCGCCATGTATATCAAGCCCGAGCGGGAAGAGCAAGTAGACTTCATCCCTTATATGGGTCTGGCCGATTCGATCGTCGTGAAGAGCGGCAATCCGAAGGGGATCAAAAGCTTGGATGATCTGTCCGATCTGACGGTTGCCGTCACACGCGGAGCTGTCGAGGAAATCAACGTCCGTGAACATAACGAAAAACTGAAGCAAGCCGGAAAGAAAGAAATTAAAATTTTGGCGCTACCGACTGCCAATGACGCCGTCCTTGCAACCGAGCAGGGCCGTGCCGACGCATTCCTTCACTCTTCTCCCGGAGCGGCTTACCTGCAAGAGGAGAAACCGGGCGTATTCGAAATCGCCGGCTCCTTCGGTGCGGATACGAAGATCGGAATCGCTGTTCGCAAGGGCGACACGGAAACGAAGACAGCCATCGAAGCAGCGCTGAAGAAAGTCGTTGAGAACGGAACCTATACACAATTGATGGAAAAATATCATCTGCCTGCTGAAATGAGCTACTTCAAGTGATATCCGTCACCTAAGATAATCATAGCCGTCAGATTCGCGTGAACGCTTTTTACCCCGCGAATCTGACGGAAGCTGTAAAAAGGAGGTTTAAGAATGGAATTATTGGAAGGCGTTTGGGCGTATCTGGGTTCCCGTGCTTTTCTGGATGGAGCCGTAAATACAATGAAGCTCACGCTGGTGTCGCAGATTGTCGCCGTCCTTCTTGGATTCATCATTGCCCTTGCCAAAATGTCAAGGTGGAAGCTTCTGCAGGGCTTGGCGGCTTCGTATATATGGATTTTTCGCGGGATTCCCGTGTTGGTGCAGCTGATCTTTGTGTACACCGCGCTGCCCCAGTTCGGGATCAGGCTGACCGGGTTCCAGTCGGCATTCGTCGCACTCGCGCTTAATGAGGCAGCTTATATGGCGGAAATCGTGCGTTCCGGTCTCGCATCGGTCGGCAAAGGGCAGCACCGGGCGGCTAACGCCCTCGGAATGAACAGCTGGCAGCGGATGAGATACGTCGTTCTTCCCCAGGCGTTTCGCGTCATCGTCCCGCCGACAGCCAACCAGTTCATCGGCATGCTGAAGACCTCGGCGATGGCCTCGGTCGTAGGCTATACCGATCTGCTGCTGACCGCTCAGCAGACCGCCAGCGCCAACTTCGATTATGTCGATACGCTGATTGCGGCCGTCATTTACTACCTTGCCTTTACGGCGCTGTTCACGCTCGTGCAGACATACCTGGAGCGGCGGATGGATATTACCCGTTCGCGAACCCGCAAGCCCCGGCTGTTCTCGCTGATGAAGCGAGGGAAGTCAATCTTATAGCTTGAAAAACGGAAAGGAGGTCGAACATTGTGCTGCAAATCGAGCAGGTGTCCAAGCAATACCATGGTGATCCGATCCTAAAAGAGGTCTCTCTTGATATCCGCGAGGGTGAACGTGTGGTTATTATCGGACCTTCCGGTTCGGGCAAGTCAACGCTGCTGAGATGCATGGCGGGGCTTGAACCCATCGACGGCGGACAGATTCTGTACAATGGACAGGATGTGGGGGTATCGCGGCATGTGCGGGCGGAGATCGGCATGGTTTTTCAATCGTTCGATCTGTTCCAGCACCTGAACGCGATCCAGAATATTATGCTGGCTCCGAAAGTAGTGCGCAGGGAAAAAGAGCATGAGGTCCGGGCGCGCGCAGTTCAATTGCTGGAACGGGTACGTCTGAAAGACCGGGCCGAGCATTATCCCGAACAGCTGTCTGGGGGGCAGCAGCAGCGCATCGCGATTGCGCGGGCGCTTGCCATGAATCCGAAGCTGATGCTGTTCGACGAGCCGACCTCAGCGCTTGATCCCGAGATGACGGCCGAGGTTCTGGACGTGATCTCGGATCTCGCCAGAGACGGCATGACCGTCGTCATCGTTACGCATGAGATGGAATTCGCGCGCCGGGTAGGCGACCGCATTATTTTTATGGACCAGGGAAAGGTTGTCGAAGACCTGCCTTCATCGCAGATGGAAGAAGCCGGCAAGCATCCCCGCCTGGCGCAGTTCCTTAACCAGATTACCCAGTACTGACGGGACAAAGTCTGTGTATCAGCTGTTTGAAATGAGGAATTCAGGCTTTAAAGGGGGGAGAGGCTTGGCAACCGTTAAACTGGCGCTGGTGCAGTTCGAAAGCGCACTGATGGATGTTGCCGCGAATGTCAGGAGAGGTCTGGAGTTCGTTGAACAGGCCTCTCGGCAGGGCGCCGATCTGATCGTGTTCCCGGAGCTGTGCATCACCGGATACAATACCGACGTGATCGGCGACCGCTATCATGAGCTGGCCGAGGATACCGGCGGTCCGACGGTTCAGGCATTCCGGGAAGCCGCCCGAGCGCATAACATTAACATCGTGCTTGGGATGGCACTGAAGCTGGACGAAGGAGGGACCGCCAACGGCGCCGTGATTATTGACCGAACCGGAGCCGTCGCGGGTACGTACAGCAAGGTTCATCTCTGGGAGGACGAGCGAAAATATTTTGAACCCGGTGACGTTTGTTCACCGTATGAGCTTGATTTCGGCAAGCTCGGAGTCCTGATTTGTTACGATGCGGGGTTCCCGGAGGCTGCGCGTACCCTTGCTCTGCAAGGGGCGAAGCTGATCGTGACTCCATCCGCTTTTTCGATTGAAGACAAGCACAGATGGGACATTTATTATCCGGCAAGAGCGCTTGAAAATACCTGCTTTGTGGCAGGCATCAATGGCGTGGGCGGCGATCTGCGGTTGTTCGGCAACAACAAGCTGGCGAATCCGAAGGGCGAGCTCATCGTCAGCGGCCATTTGAATGAAGAGGACATGCAGGTGCTGGAGATCAATCTGGATGAAGCGGACGAATGCTCGAAGCTCACACCCTATTTAAGAGATTTGAGAATGGATACTTACGGCTATCAGGCTTGACAACGATGAGTTCAGGGAAAGGGGTAGACGATATTGAGCGCCATATCATTGGTATTTTCCAGGGATGAATTCGATTCCCGCCTTCAAAATGTACAACGCGAGCTTGAACTCAAGGGGCTCAGCGGCATGCTGATTCACACCCCTGAAAATATTTTTTATCTAACCGGCTATCAGAGCCCGGGCTATTATATGTACCAATGTCTGGTCGTGCCGGCTTTCGGCGATCCGGTGCTTGTGCTCCGACGGGGCGAGTTGTCCAACGTTCAAACCTACAGCTGGCTGCCTGAAAGCCAGGTCAGAACCTATGACGACACGAACGACCCGGTTGCGTTGACCGCAGATACGGTCAGAGAGATCGGCATCGCACCCGGAGCAATCGGCCTGGAGACGGGCTCCTGGTTCCTGCCTGTCCGCAATTACCAGAAGTTTGAGAAAATGCTTGGCGATTTCCGTCTTACGGATGCCCAGGGCACGGTGGAAGGGCTGAGAGTGATCAAGTCCCCGGCGGAGATCGCTTACATTCGTGAAGCCTGCACGGTGGCCGACCGTTCGATGCAGGCCGGGCTGGATGCAATCCAGGCGGGGGTGAATGAAGACGAGGCTGCCGCAGCGATGTTCTCCGGCATGATCTTGGCCGGGGGCGAGTATTTGGGGATGGAGCCGTTCATCTCCTCCGGTTACCGTTCGGGCAACATGCATGCCGCATGGGGGCACAAGGTCATCGGCGACGGCGAGACGCTCCTGCTGGAAGTGGCGGGCGCACGCAACCGGTACCATGGGGCGCTTATGCGGGCTGCCTATACCGGTACGCCAACCGATGAAATCAAGCGGGTGACCGAGGTGTGCATCGCTTCCTTGAACGCCGCGATTGAAGCTGTTCGTCCGGGCGTTACCGCCGGAGAGGTTGACGAAGCCTGCCGGGGAACAATTGAGCGTGCCGGACTGTATGAGCAGTTTCGCAAACGCACCGGCTACTCGATCGGCGTCGCTTTTGCGCCGGACTGGGGCGAAGGCCATATTATGAGCCTTCAGCGGGACGATGACCGCGTGCTGCTGCCGGGCATGATATTCCACATCCCGCCGGCGCTTCGCGTTCCGAACCGCTACGGCGTCGGATTCAGCGAGACGATTCTGGTGACGGAAACCGGCTGCGAAGTGCTGACCAAGCTGCCGCGCGAGCTGACCCTGGCGAAGGGGGTTAACGCATGAGCGGACAATTCGCTGGGAAGACCGCGCTGGTAGCGGCGGCAAGCAAGGGGCTTGGCCGCGCCGTGGCGTTCGAGCTGGCGCGCGGCGGGGCGAAGGTGGCGCTGTTCAGCCGAAATGGCGCGGAGGCTAAAGACGTGGCTGCGGAAATTACCGCCGAAACGGGAATGCCCGCGCTCGGCGTTCAGGCCGACGTCTGCTCCGCTTCCGACCTGTCCCGCTGCGTGGAAGAAACGGTCTCCGCTTTTGGCGGGCTGCATGTTCTGGTCACCAACGCGGGCGGCCCTCCTGCCGGGAATTTCGAGTCGCTCAAAGAGGAAGACTGGCAGTACGCCTATGAGCTGAACGTGCTGAGTGTGGTCCGTCTCGTCCAGGGCGCGCTTCCGCATCTGAAGGAACAGGGCGGCGCCATCGTCAATCTGGCTTCGTCCTCGGTCAAGCAGCCCATCCCCGGGCTGACGCTCTCCAATGTAATGCGGACCGGCGTGGCCGGACTCGGCAAGACGCTGGCGGAGGAGCTTGCCCCGTATGGCATCCGGGTGAATACGGTGGCTCCGGGGCGGATCGACACGGACCGGGTTCGTTCTCTGGACCGGATACGGGCGGACAAGGCTGGGGTTACCCCGGAAGCGATAAAGTCGCAGAGCGAGAAGCAGATTCCGCTTGGGCGTTACGGGCAGCCGGATGAATTCGCCCGCGTGGTAGCCTTTCTCTGCTCCGACGGAGCGAGCTATGTAACGGGCCAGACGCTGCTGGTCGATGGCGGGATGGTGAAATCGCTATGAGTGAAGACGTTCGCATAGTGGAGCCGGTCATTCACCCCGAGCGAACGGTTGAGATACTGGCCGATCTGATCCGCTTTCAGAGCGTGAACCCTAGCGGTACGGAGGAAGAAGCGGCTGCTTATGTCGCCCAAGTCATGCGGGAAGCGGGCTGTGAAGTCGAGCTTCAAGAAATCGAGCCGGGACGGCCGAATGTGATCGCCCGCCTGAAGGGTACGGGCGGCGGGAAGACGATTATTCTGAATACGCATATGGATGTCGTGCCGGCCGGCGAAGGCTGGAGCTCCGATCCGTTCACCATGCTCCGCAAGGGTGACCGGGTCTACGGCCGGGGCGTCATGGATGCGAAGGGACCTTTGGCCGCCATGATGGCTGCCGTCGAAGCGATTGCCGCATCCGGCGCGCAGCTTCCGGGGGACATCGTGCTTGCGGCGGTCGTGGATGAAGAGGCGGCGAGCCTAGGAGCCCGCAGGCTTCCGGATGATCTGCACGGTGATCTGGCGGTGATCGGCGAGGCTACTGATGGCAGCCTTGCGATCGCGCACCGGGGCAGCATACGCCCGGTTCTCCTCGCCGAAGGGGTTTCGGCCCATTCGTCAACGCCTCATCTTGGCGTCAATGCCGTGTCCCTTATGGCGCGGACGCTTGTAGCGCTTGAAGACTTCGCCGAACAGGAGCTGACGAAACGGATTCACCCGTTGACGGGACAGTCGACCTTGTCTGTCACGATAATTAACGGGGGAATCAAGGAATCGATGATCCCGGACCGCTGCGAGGCGCTGATCGACCGCCGGCTTATTCCCGGCGAAGCGGAAGATGACGCTCTGCGGGAGATCGAGCAGATCATTGCCGGTCTGCCCGCGCTGGACGGCCGGGTCCGCATCGACCGGCTCGTTCTGACAACCGGGGTGGCGTCGGAAACCCGTCCCGATCACCCGATGGTCGAGCTGGCTTCCGCCGCGATCGAACGGGTATACGGACGTAAGCCGGAGCTTACGGGACTTACGGCCAATTGCGATATGACCCACTTCGTCAAACGGGGAATTCCGTCCGTCATCTACGGGCCAGGAGATTTCAGCGTGGCTCATAAAATTGACGAATGGGTGACATTGTCAGAACTGGAGAATGCAACACGGGTCTACACCTCCATTGCGGTGGAAGTCGCAGGCTCGTATAGATAAATAGAAGAGGTGATGGACGTTGTTGAACCAACATGTTCAGTTGGCGGATTGGGTGGAGCGCGTCCTGCCGTCCCCGACTGCAATGCTGGAGTCCACGGTGGCGCAGTACCAGCGGGAAGGCCGAACCGTGTACCGCTTGGGCCTCGGACAGCCGGACTTTCCAACGCCTGACCGGGCCAAAGCGGCCGCGATTCAGGCGATTCAAGATAATTTCACGGGATACACCGATACGAGCGGCATCCTGCCTCTGCGGGAAGCGATATGCAGAGCGCTTCACCGGGATATGGGACTCAGCTATGAGCCGGGGGAGATTGTAGTTACCGTTGGAGGCAAGCATGCGTTGTTCAACGCGATTTGCACGCTGTGCCGTCCGGGGGACGAGGTGCTGATCCCGGTTCCGTATTGGGTGTCGTTTCCTGAGCAGGTTAAATTCGCCGGCGCCAAGCCGGTCTTCGTTCAGACCGATGCTTCCGCCGGATACAAAGTGACGCCGGAGTCGCTCGCACCGTTGGTGAATGAGTCGACCCGTCTGCTGATTCTCAACCAGCCGAATAATCCTTCCGGCGCGGTATACAGCGCAGAGGAGCTGCTCAGGCTAGCCGAGTTCTGCCGCGAGCGGGATCTTTGGGTCATCAGCGACGAGGTGTATTCCGCGTTTGTGTTTAAGCCGGAAGGCTATACGAGCATCGCATCATTTCCCGGTATGCGGGAGCGGACTGTCGTGATCAACGCAGTATCCAAGTCGTACGGAATGACCGGTTGGAGAATCGGTTATTCGGCCGCACCGGCGGCTGTTACCGGGGCGATGCTTCGTCTGCAGTCCCATACGACGAGCAACCCATCATCCATTGCCCAACAAGCGGCGCTGGCCGCTATTGATGGCCCCCAGGACGATCTGACGGATATCCGGGACGAATACGCGGCACGCCGCGACATTCTGGTTGAAGGGGTTCGGCGGATCAAGGGTCTGGAGTGCAGCGTGCCGGACGGCGCCTTCTATGTATGGGTTGACGCCTCCGCCTGGCGCGGTCAAGCCTTGGAGGGACGAACCATATCCACCGCCGACGATCTGGCGGATATCCTGCTGACGAAGGCTGGAGTCGCGGTGATGCCGGGAACCGGGTTCGGCAGCCCGTATCATATCCGCCTGTCCTATGCCGTTTCCCGGGAAGAAATGGAGAACGGAATCGCGGCCATGGAATCGATTCTAGGGAGCAAATAAGGGAGGAAGTTTAAGACATGTCCACAACTGATTTGAAAGATAAGCTTAAAGGAATTTACGTGCTCGCCATCACTCCGATGACGGAAACGCTCGCCTTCGACCCGGACGCGCTGCGCCGGAATATCGACCACTATATCGCCTCGGGCGCTCACGGCGTTATTGTTGGGGGCACCTACGCGGAGTATCCAAGTCTGACGATCGACGAACGGAAGCAGCTGTTCACCGCCGCTGCGGACGCGGTAGCCGGCCGGGTTCCGCTGCTGTGCTGCACGGCGGCCAGCGGCACCGACGAAGCCAGCGAGCTGGCACATGCGGCCAAGCTGGCCGGAGCCGACGGCGTGATGGTAACTCCTCCGTATGTATCCGAGGTGCGGCCACAGGATATTCTGTATCACTTCCAGCTGCTGAACGAAGCGGCCGAATTGCCGATCTTCATCTACAACAGCGCGAGCATCGGCGTCCATCTGTCGCCGGAAGAAATCGCCGAGCTGGCCAAGCTGGACAACGTCGCGGGAGTCAAGCAGGGTGCTACTGATTTGCATGCGCTGGTGCGGACCGTCGCATACGCCGGTAAAGACATCTCGGTTATGTGCGGCTCGGACGGCCTCATTCTGGGCGGGCTGGCTTCCGGCTTGCCTGGCTGCACATCCACGAACGCCAACTTCATGACTTCCGAGTTTGTCGCGCTCTACAACGAATTCCAGCAAGGCGAAAATGCCCGTGCCATTGAGCGGTACTACCGCTGGCAGCCGATCCGGGATTTGGCCCGCAAATACGGACAACCCGCGATGGTCAAGGCCGCGCTGGACATTATCGGCCTGCCTTCGGGGCCGGTCCGGGCGCCTTTCCGCACGCTGGGGGAGGAAGCCAGAGCGGATATCGCGCGCACCCTGCAGCAGACCGGCATCATAGCATAAGCACCGGCATAGGAACCTCGCCGAAAAGCCATTCGAGCTTTCGGCGAGGTTTTTTGCCTTATACTTTTACGAGAAACCGAGGCCTCCCCTAAAGAGGACGGCGCAGCCGTTTCGTCTTACCTTTCTTGATTTTAAATGAAATGAATTTTAGTATATTATTATATTTTTATGCAGCATTACGTTCGTACTCTCGAGAGGACATATGTTCAATATGGAAATATCCGACAAACTCAAATTATTAGGCGACAGAACCAGACTGACGATCCTTGGACTGCTAAAAGACAAAGAATGGTGCGTCTGCGATTTGGTCGAAATCTTAAATATGTCGCAGCCAGGCGTGAGCCAGCACTTGAGAAAGTTAAAAGCTCAGGGCATTGTCAATGAGACGAGACGCGGGCAGTGGGTGTACTACTCCTTAAATGTGGAGGATAAACCCTATATTCAAGCCGTTCTTGATGAATTGCCGGATACTCAAACCTTGCTGTCCCTGTTAAAGCCAAACTATACCCCGGCCGATTGTGATTGAAGCCAAACTCTAGACCGGAGACAGCCTGTATATTAGTCATTGTTTATATAAGCATATAGTTATATAATGATGAGGTGAAAGGAGGCGGAGCATGAGTTTTGATCTGAAGGAGTTAGACGAAGTATCGCAGACGCTGAAGCTTTTGGGAGATAAGACAAGGCTGACGATCATGAAGCTTCTGGAGAAGCAGGAACGCTGCGTATGCGAGCTCGTTGAGTTTTTTAAGACGAGTCAGCCGTCAATCAGTCAGCATTTGCGGAAGCTGAAGGATGCGGGGCTGGTTAAGGAGAATCGGAAGGGCCAGTGGATTTTTTATTCGATTAATCCAAGCAATGCTCAGTATGAGCTCATTCAAAAATTAATTGCCTTCGTTCCTTCACAAGATCATGCACTGGAAGAGCTGAGTATGAAAGGCATGAAAATTTCATGTGATTAATTGGAGGTCGGCGGA
The DNA here is from genome assembly GCF_000756615.1 of Paenibacillus durus. Classification (NCBI taxonomy): domain Bacteria; kingdom Bacillati; phylum Bacillota; class Bacilli; order Caryophanales; family Paenibacillaceae; genus Paenibacillus; species Paenibacillus durus. The sequence goes on along the minus strand of NZ_CP009288.1, from coordinate 5,181,098 downwards.
TTGGTTTCAGTATTGTTAGCGGGTTTTATTTTTGTTGTTACTTTAATCTTTGTCATTTGGCAGCCCCGGAATTTATCGATTGGATGGTCGGCATGCGGCGGGGCGGTTTTGGCTCTGCTTGCGGGTGTAGTGACTTTTAACGATGTGCTCGATGTGACCCTGATTGTGTGGAATGCCACGTTAGCTTTCATTGCGATCATTCTCATTTCCTTAATCCTTGATAAAATCGGGTTTTTCGAATGGGCTGCCCTACATATGGCGAGAGCGGCGCGCGGGAATGGAATCCGGATGTTCATTTATGTCACCATTCTTGGTGCGGTTGTGGCCGCCTTTTTTGCCAATGACGGTGCGGCGCTCATCCTGACTCCGATTGTGCTGGCTATGGTGCGTGCGCTCCATTTTGATGAGAAAAAGGTGTTTCCATTCATCATCGCCAGTGGATTTATTGCCGATACAACCTCGCTGCCCCTCGTCGTCAGCAATCTGGTCAACATTGTGTCCGCTGATTTCTTCGGGGTGACCTTTATGGAATACGCGGGGCATATGATTATGCCTACCTTGTTTTCCCTGGCGGCCAGCATCTTGGTTCTGTACCTCTTTTTCCGCCAAAGCATCCCGAGACAGTTTGACGGCTCACAGCTAAAAAATCCCGAAGAGGCTATCAAAGACAAGAAAATGTTCAAGCTGTCCTGGATTGTCCTTGCGGTTCTGCTGGCCGGGTACTTCGTCAGTGAGTTCCTGAATATTCCCGTTTCCGCTATAGCCGGGGTGATCGCGATCATTTTCCTGCTTATGGCAAGAAGAAGTCCTTTCGTACCTGCAATGGAAGTGGTTAAAGGGGCGCCTTGGGCGATCGTGTTCTTCTCCATCGGGATGTATGTCGTGGTGTACGGGCTGCGAAATGCCGGTCTCACGGATGTCCTGGCTGACGTGATTCAAGGCGCTGCCGGTCAAGGGCTGTTTGCCGCGACGATGGGGATGGGCTTTATTGCAGCGGTCATTTCATCGGTGATGAATAACATGCCTACGGTTATGATTGACGCGCTGGCCATAGATGCTTCGCATGCCACGGGACTTATTAAGGAAGCTTTGATTTACGCGAATGTCATCGGTTCGGATTTAGGGCCGAAGATTACGCCGATCGGTTCGCTCGCCACACTGCTGTGGCTGCATGTGCTTTCGGCCAAAGGTGTGAAGATCTCTTGGGGGACGTATTTTAGAACAGGCATCATCCTGACGATTCCTACCCTGTTTATCACCCTTTTGGGCCTCTATTTAAGGTTAACCCTATTTTAAATTTAAAGGAGATAATTACCGATGGACAAGAAAACCATTTACTTTTTGTGTACAGGAAACTCCTGTCGAAGCCAGATGGCGGAAGGCTGGGCAAAGAAATACCTCAGTGACGGGTGGAATATTTATAGCGCCGGTATTGAGGCCCATGGCCTTAATCCGAAAGCTGTACAAGCTATGAGTGAAGTGAGCATTGATATCTCGGGGCAGACCTCTGATATTATTGATTCTGAGCTGCTGAATAACGCCGATCTGGTCGTTACGTTATGCGGAGATGCCGCGGACAAATGTCCGGTTACCCCTCCGAAGGTGAAACGTGAACACTGGGGATTTGACGATCCCGCCAAGGCGCAAGGAACGGAAGAAGAGAAATGGGCGGTGTTCCAGCGGGTCCGTGATCAGGTTGGAGCACGCATTAAACAATTTGCCGAAACCGGCGAATAATGAAAAGTCAGGCTGGGAGAGATCCCGGCTTTTTTCAAAGAAGGGAGACCCGTGTTTATGAAATCCATAGAGATTTATGATCCGGCCATGTGCTGTTCCACTGGAGTTTGCGGCCCTGTCGTTGATCCGGAATTAATCCGTATCTCTGCGGTGGTTCATAATTTGAAGAAGAGAGAGTTTAGCGTATCCAGATATAATTTGACCAGTGAGCCGGATGCCTTTGTGGCCAACAATGTGATAAGACAATTGCTTGCTGATGAAGGTCCGGATGTATTGCCTGTAATTATCGTAGATGGACAAGTGGTTAAAAAGCAAAGATACCCCTCGAATGAAGAACTGGAAGAGTGGACGGGGTTCCCGGCATCCGAACTCATACAGAAGCCTAAAGTGCGTCTGCCGTTAAAGGTGAAATCACTATAAGGGAAGGAGAGGGCGGCATGTCCATCCGGTTTGATCCGCTTAATATCCTGAGCACCCCATATTTGTTCTTTACAGGCAAAGGAGGGGTAGGCAAAACGTCAACAGCCTGTGCAGCGGCGGTAGCGCTGGCCGACTCGGGTAAACGGGTCCTGCTTGTTAGCACCGATCCCGCCTCCAATCTGCAGGATGTCTTTGGTATGGAGCTCTCCAATCATCCGGCATCAATTGAGGGTGTTCCCAATCTTTTTGCCGCCAATTTAGACCCGGAGTCAGCTGCGGAAGAGTATAAAGCGAAGGTGGTCGCTCCCTACCGGGGTGTCCTGCCTGATTCGGTTATCTCCACTATGGAAGAGCAGCTGTCAGGCGCATGCACGGTAGAAATCGCTGCTTTTGATGAATTTACGACACTTCTGACCGATGCACATGTAAAATCCCAATTTGATCATATCCTGTTCGATACCGCACCTACGGGCCATACGCTGCGTCTGCTGCAGCTTCCCGCGGCGTGGAGCGGATTCCTGGATGAGAGTACACATGGCGCATCTTGCCTGGGTCCGCTAGCCGGTCTGGAAGCTAAGAAAACATTATACCAACAGGCCGTTCAAACCTTGTCGGATGATGAACAGACCACGCTGATTCTTGTTACCCGTCTGGAACACTCTCCCTTAATGGAGGCGGCCCGCGCGTCATCCGAGCTGAAGAGCACCGGGATTGAGAACCAGATTCTGGTAATTAATGGTTTGCTCTCTTCATGCACCGAAGAAGATCCTGTATCCAAAGGATTTGTTAAGAGGCAGGTACGGGCTTTAGAGCAAATGCCGACTGAACTCCTAGCGATGCCAATGTACCACATTCCATTAGCTCCTTTTAACGTGACCGGGATTAAGAGCCTTCGTGATTTTTTCAACCCGACTCCTGCAGCTGCCGAAAATAATGCATCCGCAGATATTGGCAGTTCGATCCCGCCGCTTGGAACCCTGATTAATGATCTGGACACCGATGGTATCCGAGTCATTTTTACAATGGGAAAAGGCGGTGTAGGAAAGTCAACGATTGCATGTGCCATTGCGGTTGGGCTTGCCGAACGCGGACACCGGGTTCATCTGAGCACGACTGATCCTGCTGCGCATTTGCAGCATGTTTTTGGTGAGACTGCGGATAGGATCACCCTCAGCCGGGTCGATCCCAAGGTTGAACTGGAAAGATACCAGAATGAAGTCTTGAGCCAAAATGCCGATTCACTCGATGAAGAAGGGCTCGCCTTTTTGGAAGAGGATTTAAGATCCCCATGCACAGAAGAAATCGCTGTATTTCGGGCATTTGCCAATTTGGTGGAGCATTCCAAGGAAGAAATTGTAGTAATAGATACGGCGCCGACAGGTCATACCCTGTTATTGCTGGATGCGACCCAGGTGTATCACAAGGAGATTGCCCGTTCCTCCGGCTTGATTCCGGATTCGGTTCAGCATTTGCTGCCAAGGCTCCGTGATCCGAAGGAAACGAGTGTTGTTATCGTCACGTTAGCGGAGGCCACCCCTGTCTATGAAGCCTCGCGTCTGGAAAAAGATCTGAAACGTGCTGGTATCCCTACAAATTGGTGGGTGATCAATCAAAGCTTTGCCGCAGCAGGAACAACGGATCCAATCCTTAGCGGGCGTGGTTATGCCGAGCTGGAATGGATCAGGATGGTTAATCAAGTTTCTGACGGCCATGCTGCAATTATTCCTTGGGAACCGAATGAAGTTGCGGGTTATGAACAACTGAAGATGCTTGCTGAAAGTATTCCTGGACAGAAAGACTAATAATAACGCATAGGAGAGAACTGCAATGGCAAATTATCATGAGCTTGTTCAAGGCAAAGTATATATTGGCGGGGAGAATGGGCTGCTTGAGGCTCTGCAGGAACAGGAGATTTCAGATGTTTTTGATTTGAGAGATAACGGAACAGAGGCGGAAGGCTTTCCGGTACAAGTAACCCGTCATCATTATCCGATTGTGGAGGATCAAACCGGCCAGGAGGGTTCTGTGCATGCGGCCATACAGGCTGTAAAAGAAGCCGTGAATAGCGGGAAAACGGTGTATTTTCATTGCTCAGGAGGACGAAACCGGACAGGAACAGTAGCCACTGGTCTATTACTGGAATTGGGTTTGGCTGCTACCGTGGAAGAGGCGGAAGGCTTTGCCAAAGAAAAGCGCCCGGATATCAACATTAAACAAGAAATGCGTGATGTGCTGAAGGGCTTGTATCCATCCAAGTGATCACATATGAAGCTGAGAGACTGTTCCTCATGGGAATGGTCTTTTTCTTAAGGCAGAAAATCATTTAAAAATAATTCTTGACCAAACGATCTGGAAAGTGTAAGATGAAATCACAAGGAGGTGGTCAACGATAATCACAGTAGGGAATTTTAATACTTAATGGAAGATGTTATTTTTTTGAACATTACAGACTGAATAGTCTAAATTAAAAGGAGGAAAATAAAATGAACAACAACAAACTTACAGCAGGAGTCATTCGCGAGCGGGCACAGGAGACATTTCGGAATCATTTGAAATATTTGTCGGGTGGAGATATTGAAGCGTGGATCAGCCTTTGGCACAAAGACGGTATCCTGGAATTCCCTTACGGCCCGGCAGGATTTCCTGAATATAAACAAGGTAAAGCCGACATGTACGAATATATGCTGAACTTCCCGAAACACTTCGAGGTGCAATTTACAGATCTCGAGTTCCATCCGGCCGTTGACCCCGAGCTTGTGATTGCGGAATTCAAATCCGCCGGGAAGCACAGAGAGACGGGGAACCCTTACAATCAGACGTACATTAGTGTCGTTGAAACGAAAGATGGCCTCATTACGCGCTACCGGGACTTCTGGAATCCGCTGGTGGCGATTGAATCGGTTGGCAGTATGAATGAAGCCGTTGAATTCTCCGGGGTTTAAAAATAATATTGACTGAATAATCTGGAAAAGATAATATAAATGTCACAAGGGAGGAGTGTTCGTTAGGCAATGGCAAGAAGCAAGGAATTCGATACAACGCTTGTTCTGCACAAGGCTATGGAGGTATTTGGGCATTACGGTTACGAAGGCACTTCGCTGCAAAATTTACTCGATGGGCTAGGGATAGCGCGCCAAAGTCTGTACGATACCTATGGTACCAAGCGGGATCTCTTCATCAAGGCTGTAAAACATTATGTAAATGAGAAATCGGATGCAGTCATTTCGTATTTGGAACGCTCAGATTCGGTAAAAAAAGCGATTGCTGATATTTTTCATGAAATTGTGGCCGTTCTGCAAGATGAGCTACGCCGCAAGGAATGCTTCATTATGCATAGCGCCATTGATCAGGTTCCTCATGATCCGGAAATCGCAGCGTTTTTTGAACGGGATATGACACGTTTGGTACAAGCCTTTTATGAAGCGCTGGTTCGCGCCCGAAATCAGGGTGAACTAAGCGGAGACCGTGATTTGCTTGCTCTTGCACGGTATTTGTACCATGAAAGATATTCGCTGACCCAAGTGGCTAAATTAACCACCGATCCTAAAGTTTTGGATGATATTGCTGCCGTTACACTTTCTAAGCTGGATAATTAATGGAGCGCATAAAAGACGCTTCATTATATTTTCGGATTTTTAGATCGATTGGTCTGGAATTTGACGGGCTCTTATGTAGGTGGAATTCGGGGGTAGAGTCGACCATTTGTTGACCCTATTCCCGCTGTATTAATTAGACTGAAAGGTCTGATAAAAAAGGAGTGGATTTCATGAATTCGACTAGACACAAAGGATTGGCTTTGACGATTCTTGCTTTATCCCAATTAATTTTGGCTCTTGATTACACGATTATTTTTGTAGCTCTGCCTTCCCTTGCAGCAGACTTGGGCTTTAGTGCGAACCAGCTGCAGTGGGTCATCAGCGCGTTTTCCCTGGCCTTTGGAGGATTCCTCCTTATCGGCGGAAGATTGTCTGATTTGCTGGGCAGACGGCGGATGTTCATTATTGCCATGGGGATCTTCGGTTTAGGCTCTCTGCTTGGCGGTCTCGCAGACTCTCAGCTGTTCCTCATTATTGCAAGGGGACTCCAAGGCCTAGGCGGAGCGCTGCTGTCACCGGCTACGCTGTCACTGATCATGTCCAACTTTGAAGAAGGCCCGGAACGCAACCGTGCATTAGGCATTTGGGCGGCAATGGGTGGAGTGGGCATGTCCATTGGGTTATTGCTTGGCGGCGTGTTAACCAGCTTTATTGGATGGGAAGCCACCTTTTTTGTCAATGTGCCAATAGCTATTTTCGTTATTATCCTCGCTCCGATCACGCTTTTGGAGAGCAAGGCGGCATCTGTAAAACGCCATTTTGACGCAGCAGGCGCTATCTCCGTAACGGCCGGCATGATCTTGATTGTAAATTATCTTATTCAAGCCCCGGTCGTTGGCTGGCTTCATCCATCAGCTATTATTCCTGGCATTATCGGCGCTATTCTGCTACTGCTGTTCGTGGTCATTGAAAATCGTACAAGAGATCCTTTGATCCCCTTCAGACTGTTTCGGATACGGAGTTTGACTGGGGCCGCGATTACCGCAGCGTTGTTCTCCGCATCATTCGGTACGCTATACTACTTCCTCACGCTATACACGCAAGAGGTACTGCATTACTCTGCCATTCAATCCGGCTTAAGCTTCCTGCCGCTGACCATTAGCGCTTTTATAGGTGCGAAGCTGATTAACAAAATGCTGGCAACCGTAGGTACAGCCGGTACCATTGCAAGCGGTATGGGACTTGGCGCGATTGGTTTTATGCTGCTCACCCAGCTCTCTGAACACGGATCGGCATGGGGGATCATTCCGGGTACCGTTATCATCGGTATTGGTCAGGCCTTTATTTTTACAACGATGTTCATTGCGGCAAGCACAGGAATTGATATGAAAGAACAGGGGGTTGCATCCGCTATCGTCTCTACCGGGCAGCAAATTGGCGGAGCGATCGGATTGGCTGTCATCATGGCCATTATCTCGGCAAGCCTCGGTACTAACGCTACTCTGGAAACGATGGAGCCCTCGGATTTAACCGGAGCGATTCATATGGCCTTTATTATTGACGCTGTGATTGCGATTATTGGCATTCTCGTATCGTTTATTGGGCTTAAGCAAAAAAAGGCCGCTGTTATGGAAGCGAAATCGCTGCGCGAGTAAAAGGGTGCTTAAATGACAACATTTTTTCAATGATCACAAAAGGCCATGAATGTCTGCGCGAGTAGAGTTCAAGGCCTTTTTCGGCGCAAGCCGGCAAGGGAAGACTGCGATGGGTATTGACCAGCCCGCCGCCCCCCATTGGAAGCTTGACTTCGATCTTACTCTAGGACCTATAATGAAGATAACGTACCTGAATCCAAGGTTCACCTAAAATAAGGCGGAGGTCAAACCAATGAGCCTCAAAATGCAGTATACGATCGGCCAAGTGGCAGAGAAGTCCAATTTGTCGATCCACACCTTAAGATATTATGAAAAAGAGGGCATTCTGCCGTTCATCAAACGCAACGAAAGCGGCATCCGCATTTATGAAGATGAGCATATCGAGTGGCTTAAATTCATATGCTGCCTCCGCGAAACGGGCATGTCCATTTCACAGCTGAAGGAATTTGTCGAGCTTACCGTGCAGGGCGACGCAACCACTGAAGAGCGTATACAAATGCTTGAGCTGCAGAAGAAAACCGTTCAAGATCAGGTCAACACCCTGATGTCCTACATCGGGATGATTGACTTCAAGATCGATATGTATTCCAAGGAAAAAGACGGAATCAAAAGCACCGGACAACCAGGTTAATCTAAGCTAAAAGGGACGAACCGAAGTATTTCGGCCCATCCCTTTTTTTCTGCTGCTTAGTTCTGATTCGGGTAACGATCCTCAATATAAACGCTGGGGTTCCATAATGGATACTCCGGCTGCAGACGGCTGACTTGATCAAGACGGGACAATTCTTCCTCGTTCAAAATGATACCGGATGCCCCAAGATTGTCCTGAAGCTGGTCAGGCCGTTTGGCTCCAACAATAACGCTCGTCACGGCAGGTTGATTCAGCAGCCAGGCCAGGGCGATTCTGGCGACCGAGGTTTCCCGCGCCTTTGCGATTTCCTGCAAGACGTCAATCAGGACATAGCCTTTCTCCCGGTCAACCGGAGGAAAATCAAATTTGTTGCGCCGGTCATCCGCCCCGCCTTGATTGCCCCGCGTATACTTGCCCGACAGAAATCCACCGGCCAAAGGACTCCATACGAGGAGGCCCATCTTCTGATCCTGAAGCACAGGGATAATATCCCGCTCAACATCGCGCCCGGCCAGCGAATAATAAGATTGGGTTGTTTGGAAGTCATGCAGGCCTAGTTGCCGGGAAATGCCGTTCGCCTTCATCATCTGCCAGCCCTGCAGGTTGGAGCAGCCGATATATCGAACCTTGCCGCTGCGAACGAGATCGTCCAGCGCACGCAAGGTCTCTTCCCAATCCGTAAGCGGATCGGGGCCGTGAATCTGATACAGGTCGATGTAATCTGTTCCAAGACGCTTGAGGCTCTCTTCCGCTTGCTGGATAATATGACCCCTCGATAATCCTACCTGGTTCGGACCCGGTCCCATCCGGAATCTTACCTTGGTCGCGATCACCGCTTCATGCCGCTTGCCTTTAAGCGAACGTCCCAAAATCTCTTCCGACTCACCCACGCCGTACACATTAGCGGTATCAAAAAAATTAATGCCTGCTTCGAGCGCTTCATTCACAAGCAGCCCAGCCGCCTGCTCATCAAGAGCCCCCATTACAGAACTCATCGGATCATTTTTGCCGCCGAACGTCATAGTGCCGAGACAGAATTCCGATACCATCAGACCTGTGCCGCCTAGCTGTTTGTATTTCATGCTTCATCTCTCCCTTGCTGGTTGATTATGTCCTAGCAAAATCATCATAATACCTAGAGTTCACTCTAGGTCAAGGCTAGTATTTTGGCGTTCATCCCTTCTGGTAATAAAGTATTATTTTCAGGAAAAAGGCATGCAAAAATTTGTAACCTATTGTACAATTTTGGGGAAAGTCAGACTTTTTGACTACATATAAAGCACTAGTCACAAAGAAACCAAGTGCTTGAACAAAGGCAAACCCGTTCGAAAGTCGGGGACGCAAAGCCACGGGCCTTCCGTCATGATCCAATCATGACCTGGCAGCCGGGTTGCTCAAGAGGCTTGGTTTTTTGTTGTCGTTAGTGGGGGGGATTGGAGACTTATGAGGAACGGCTTGAAAAAATGGGTGGCAGGATTACTGGTCATGGGATTAATGGCGGCAGGGACAGTATCCTCCGGGCAGCAGGTATCCGCTGAGACGGTCTACACCTACAAGGATGAATTGACCTCGTTCACTGTTGAGGGAAGCAATGTCCGGATATCGGGGACACATGTGGTCTGGCGGTCCAATGCCGCAAATTATGCCGGACAAATCTATTACGGCAATAGAGGTACCGGTCAACAGCTACAGATAACGAGCCATGGCAAACCAACCGATACGCCTGTCGTCGGCGTTAATGGAAAAGGGGAGCCAATCGTGGTATGGGCCGACAAAAGAGATCAAAACGACGGCGCCGGCAATCTGAACTGGGATATCTACAGCTACAATGTCAGTACAAAAACCGAGTCCAAGCTAAATACGGATGCCGGCCAGCATCGCATACCTTCCATAGACGGCAATTATGTTGTCTGGCAGACAAATCCTCAATACGAAATGTACTTGTATGACCTGGCGAATGGTACCTTGAAGGATTTAGGGGAAGGGCGAGACCCGGTTGTTGGGAAAGGGCGCATTGTCTACAAAGGGGCTTTGGACGGCGATCTGTATGAATACGGGATTTCGTCCGGGACGAGCCGGAAGCTTCTTGACCTGCCGGGCACCTCTTATGTAGAGCGGTTCGTATTCAATGGCGAAGAAATTCTGTGGAAGCAGCGTGATTTGGATGGAAATGGAAAGTATACGTTTCTTGATCTGGGAGTAAGTAATCCGCAGCCGGTGGATTTGACCCAGCCGGTTCCGCTAGGCAAAACCGAATACGCGGAAATGAGTATTTCGGGCGGAACGGCAGCCTGGCTGGAGGCTAGCGGCGACAAGGCAATTGTGCGGAGTGCGGATTTAGCGACCGGGAACCTGTACAGCTTGGGCGTCATCGCGCCGTCGCAATTCATCGGCTTCAATGGAGAAGAGCTTGCTCTTATTGCGGGCGGCAAGCTGATTAGCCGGGAAATCGTTCGGAGCGAATCGGCTGCTTCGACGCCTGGAAGCATTGGGGCTGCTGCGCTTCAGCAGGAAGGCGATCTAATTGGTCCGGGCGGCGGAGTGGCCGCAGGAGGACAAGCCGCACGGCTCGTGTTCGAACCGGGAACCTTCGGCAGGGAGTCACGAGTCGTATTGAAGCCAAGCGGAGCGGTCACAGCGCCTAATAAAGAAATGACATGGCTTGGAGTAGCCTGGACATGGACGTCCGAAGCGAAGCTTGAAAAGCCGGCCCTGCTTACCATTGAATTGGAGCAAGCCGCCGCAACGGCTGGCCGTGCTAACCGGACAGGCATTTACCGTTATAACGGGGATACCGGAAAGTGGATTTATGCCGGCGGAACATTCGACGTCTCTTGGCGGAACATTCGGACCCAAGTTCAAGAGCCTAGTTTGTACGCTCTGTTCCTATACGAGCCTTCATTCACGGATATGAAGAGCCATTGGGCAAAAGACGAGGTCGAAGTGCTGGCATCCAGATGGATCGTGAATGGCATGAATACAGGACGCTTCGAGCCCGGACAATCGGTTACGCGCGCCCAGTTTGCCAAGATGCTGGTTGAAGCTGCGGGTCTCAAAGGCCCAACGCAGGGGACAGCCTCATTTAAAGATGTTCCTGCGGGCCACTGGGCGTCAAATGCCGTGGAACAAGCGGCAGCGGCGGGCTGGATCAAAGGCTACGAAGGAAGTTTGTTTAAACCGAACGCCTCCATCACTCGTGAGGAAATGATGATCATGCTGACGAATGCCGCGTCACTACGGAAGGAAGAGGCAGGCGAAGCGTTGAACGCCTACGCCGATGCTGCCAAGGTCCATTCATGGGCCCAGCCGTCTGTATTGGCTGCGATCAAGAGCGGACTTATTCAAGGCAGCGGCGACCGGTTGAATCCAAGAGCTACATGCACAAGAGCAGAGGCTGCAGCCGTTATTTACAGATGGCTGGGTAAGAAAGGGGAAGTGTTTCAATGACTAAGAGAAGGTATGGAAGAAGCGTATTACGGAGGCGGGTCAAGCGTCTTGGTCCGGCAATGAGATATTTTCTGTCCGTTATTATCGTGCTGACAGGATTGCCGCTGCTGCCGAGTCAAGAACTGCCGAGAGCCTATGCGGACACTTCGCTGCAGATTAACCCTGCCAGCTTTAGTTCGGTTTATGGCGGACAGACAGCGGTAAATTTCCGTTTTGACAATCCTGATCCGACGGATCCAACGCAGGCATCCCATGATACGGTCATCAAACTTGAGCGTAGCGGTTCCACGGTGGCTACACTAAATTCCAGCAGCTATCCGACCGAGACGAATAACACCTTTGTTTGGAACGGCAAGATAAGCGGCGAGCCCGCACCGGAAGGCAGCTATACGATTCGAGTAGCGCCCACCCGGTTTCCCAATAACGGCAATTCGGGACAGGTTGAGGTTGTCAATCCGAATCCGCCGGCGCCCAAAGGCTTGCAGGTTATTCCAAACCCGGCAAGTGAGACGCATATCATCCGCGGCATTGCCGAGATCGGCACCAAAGTTGAGCTCAAGATGAAGCGGATTCGGCGGGAAGGCAATAATACGACCGTTGATGACGGCCGGGTGGAGACCTTGGTTTCGGGAGTTGAGGTTAAGCCCCGAACGTCTTCCTGGGCGCTGGACATACCTGCTGACATGACTTACTTTGGCGAGGGTGTGTTCCCGGAACGGGCGGACAACCCGGCCTCAAAATATATCGGGGAGTGGGAAATAGAGGTCAAGCTTCCCGCGTACGAGATTGCGGAGATTCAGGCCTTTGCGGTAAGGGATTTTGACAACAAACGGTCAGCAGGATCGGAGACGCTTCGTGTGCTTCGTTATCCCGCTCCTTCCTGGGGCATCAACTGGGCTGTTGTAGCGAGCTATTATTATAATGTAATCGAGAAGAACGATATCGTGCGAAAAATCGGCGATATTGCCAGCTTCAACGGCTTCCCGGTTGAGGACTGCAACGATCAGATCTGCTACGGTCCAATTGATGAGGGCGTTAACCTGTTGATCATAGACCCGCAGCAGGCGGGGGAGATCGGGCGTAAAGACGATGAGCGAATAAAAGAAGAGTTTGCAAACCGAAACGGATATCCGATCTCTGACGCGTTTGACCCGGTTAACCTGGCAACAGGCGACTTTGTTTTCACACAGACGAATATCAGCGTACAAGCGGTCATGCCGCTTGACATGACGCTTACCTACCACAGCAGGGAACGGTATGACGGTGATTTTGGAGTGGGCTGGCATCACACCTATGAGCGTAAGCTCGAATTCCGGGAGAACGGCGTGCTGTATGTCGTATCCCCGGAAGGTGCAAGCCACCGGTTCGACCCGCTCGGTGACGGTCATTACGAAGGACCGGATGACTTGTACGATACCCTTGTCCATAATAGCGACGGTACTTATACACAGCAAACGCCGGATAGGCTTACGTATACCTATCGCAGAGACGGGAAACTGTACCGTATCGAGGATAGCAACGGGAACCGAATTCAGCTGTCTTATCATGGCAGTCTGCTTACCGATATCGCCACGGAGGGCGCGAAGCTTACGCTCACTTACGGATCGGGCGGCAAAATCGTCCGGGTAACCGATCACACGGGCCGGCACGCAGACTATGAATACGACGCCGTAAATCATGATCTGACGGCGATGATTTTACCGGACGGCGCCAAAATCGCCTATACCTACGATGAGAAGCACCGCATGACAGGCATCAAGAACCCGAATGAAACGTCGGAGCTGCTTAACGAGTACGACGATCAGGACCGGGTTGTGCGGCAGCGGGATTTTGCCGGCGTCTGGGGAGACATGCAATATATTCCTGATTCCAACAAGACAGTAACAACGGATGCGCTTGGCCGAAAGACCGTATACGAGTATGACGAGCGGTATCGTAAAACATCGGTAACCTATGACGATGGCACGACCGAGCGGTTCCAGTACGACAAGAACGACAACGTGACTCGAATGACCGACCGCAACGGTTCGGAATGGGATTACCAGTATGATGGAAACGGCAATCTTATTCGAGCGCAGGACCCGGAAGGCTATCAGACGGAAATCCGCTACAATGCCTTCAATCTTCCAGAGGAGATTGTCGACCCGCTCGGACGCAAGACAGTAATGGCCTATGACGGAAAAGGAAATCTCACCGCCATCACCGATGCACTCGGTGGTGTTTCCAAGATCACTGTCGGTGATAAGGGAGTTGCGGAATCAACCATTAACGCCAAGGGCGAGACGACATCGATTCAGAACGATCCGAACGGATTCGCCAGCCTGATTACGGACCCGCTTGGCAATCGGCAGGAGTTGGTGCGTGACCCGCTTCACCGGGTTACCGAGATCATGGATGCGCTCGGGCACCGGACGAAGCTCCAATACGATCCGAGGGACCGGGTTACGGCACGGATTGATGCGCTGGGACATACGGAGCGATATGAGTACGATAAGGACAGCAATCTTATCGGCTATACCGATGTTGGCGGTTCCCGAACCGCATACGGCTACGATAGCTTTACCAGGCTCTCGTCCGAGACCGATGCCCTGGGGAACACGACCCGTTATTCGTATGATAAGGTCGGAAATATGATCGAACAGACGGATGCAGCAGGCTCGAAGACAGTTTATGAGTATGATTCGAGCAACCGGATCGCGTCCATGACTGATCCGGAAGGGAATGTCAGCACATATGAGTACGATGGCAACGGGAACGTAATTGTCGTAAATCAGCCTAATGACAGCACGATCCGGATTGAATATGACAAACGAAATCTGCCTGTGAAGATGACCGATGCGGCTGGCGGAGTAACCACCTTCAGCTACGATGCGGCAGGCCAGCTAACGCAGGAGATCGACCCGCTCGGTCACGGAGTGCACTATGCTTATGACGCATTGGGACGGCTGACCGAGGAGAAGGACGCGCTGGGCCAAGTTACGTCCTATGGATATGACGAAGCCGGCCAGTTGGTTCGAACTGTGAAACCGAACGGTGCGGAATGGAAGCTGGATTACGATGCCCGGGGCATGCTGGTGAAGGTTACCGATCCTCTTGGCCAGACATCGACAATGAATCGTGATGCATTGGGCCAAGTGACCGGACTGGCCGATGAAGCCGGCAAGGTAACGTCTTATGAGTATGACGCGCTTGGCAGGGTAACGAGACTTGTTGACCCTCTGGGACATGCAACGGAACTTACCTATGATGCCCGTGGACAACTGACAGGTCTGAAGGATGTCAAGGGACAGTCGACCCGATATGGCTACGATGCGCTGGGCCGCCTGCTTGAGGTAACGAATGCGCTTGGTCATACGACAGCCTATAAATATGACGCGCTAGGCAATATTACATCTAAGACGGATGCTTTGGGCCGGGTCACCACATATGGTTATAATCGCCGCAGTGAACTGACTCGTGAAGCGGGTCCGTTGGGACGTATAACGGAACTTGCCTACGACAGTATGGGCAACATGACCGGTATGACATCGCCGGATGGTAAGCTAACCAGTTATGCTTATGACAAATTGAGCAGATTGACGGGTATTGCATACCCGGATGGAAAACAAGTCGGTTACGAGTATGACGCTGCCGGCCGCAGAACTCGGATGACGGATGAGCTGGGAACGACAACGTATGCTTACGATGCCCTGAACCGTCTGACTCAGGTTACAGATTCTAACCAGAGAACGATTAAGTATGACTGGACGGCAACCGGTCAGCGGAGCCAGATCGAATATCCGGATGGCACTTCCGTCACCTACCAGTATGATCTGCTGGACAGAATGACCGGCGTGACCGATGCTGAGGGCCGGACGACGACCTATGACTACGATGCCCGGGGATTGCTTGTTTCCAAGAAGCTTCCGACTCTGGGAGAGAGCACCTACACCTATGACGACGCTGGACAGCTGCTTCAACTGACACACAGCAATCAATTCCAGAAGGTCATGGAGCAGCTGACGTATTCGTATGATCCTGTTGGCAACCGTATACGGAGTGAACGGAAATCAGACGGCAACGATGAAGAAGATTCTGATGAAAATGACAGTGAGGAACGAATCGTAACGGATTATGCGTATGATGCGCTGAACCAACTGGTTGAGGTACAGACGCAGAATCCGCAGGCCGCCGGTCTGTCTGCAATCACTCATTATGATTATGATGCTGTGGGGAACCGGATGCAGAAGACAAGCCAGTGGGGCGAATTGGCGCAGACGGAATCCTACACCTATGATCAGGCGGATCGTCTGACGGAGCTGGCAACCGATGACGAGATTAATAACTACCTGTATGACCCACGCGGCAATCTGCTTGAGGTCCTGCAGAAGCGCCTGCAGCTGCCGGAGGTTAACCCAGAAAGTGATGAGGAGAATCCTTCGGTAACCGATGACGTTTATGAAGCGCCGTCCGACACGGCCGCCGAGGAGACGGGTACTGACCCGCTTCTTGCCGCTGAGGACGCTGAGTCTTGGTCGGAACCGGAAGCCATCGAGCAATATGTATGGAACGGAGCCAACCGGCTGATCCAGCAGACCAATGCCAAAGGCGACATTACCCGCTACGCCTACGACGGCGATGGCAACCGGATGAAGATGACCATCGACTACGTCCACGGCGGAACAGGGAATGGCAACGGAAATGGTAATGGCAACGGCAAAGGTAACAATGGAAACGGAAATGGCAACGGTAATGGTAACAATGGAAACGGAAACGGTAACGGTAATGGGTGGGATAACTGTAAAGTCGTACCGCCAGGCTTCATTCCACCAGGGCTTGCTAAGAAGTGCGGTCAGACGGATGAGGAATATCCGGATCTGCATCCGGGCGGACCGCGGGACGGATGGGAGAAGCAGTATAAGAAAGAGCATTGGGAACTGAACTTCACCAATGACGTCAGTCTGGCGCTGCCTGAGCCGCTTCAGGTCACGGAAGCAGACAGTAGTAAATGGAAACAGTCCTATGTATACGGAGCCGAGGGCGAGCGCCTCAGCATGACCTACCTGCCGGCTTACGATGATAACAACGGCTGGGAACCGACACCGGGTGATGGCGGAGCCGAACCGGGCGTACAGCCGAAGACGCTATGGTACATGCAGGATGCGCTTGGCAGCACCTTGGGCCTTGTGGAGAAGGACGGGCGTGTATCCTCCCGCTACCATTACGACGAATTCGGCGTGCCGCTGGACGCGAAGAAGTTCGATCTCAACTGGCCGGGGCCGGATAACCTGTTCGGTTATACGGGACTGGGTTATGATTTTACCAGCAGCAATACGTATGCCAGAGCGCGCTACTACGAGCCTGAGATTGGCAGGTTTGTAAGTGAGGATACGTATAGTGGCACTTTGGGGAATCCACAGAGTCAGAATCTTTATGCGTATGTGGAGAATAATCCTCTTCGATATATTGATCCAACAGGAAACACAAAATATCAAATCGGAGGACTTTCCTTAAAACCTAAATTTCGCTTCGATAGTGATTTTACTTATGATCCAAAAGCCAAAGCAACCTTTAGTGATCGAGCGAATTGGGTTAAGTGGGGAGTTTTTCAAAAGGGAGCTTATTTAAAAATTGGAAAAGATGCTGCCAGATCCTATGGCCATTATCGTTCAGGTTCAGGGGAAAAATTGGAAATAAACTACGAGAAAGCTTATAAAGACGATAGTATTATAAGGAAATATATTGATGCTGAAATTGTCTTCGCTCAGAAGAGTGCAGAGGGTTATTTTGGAAAAGGCGTTGGAAATAGCTTTGAGATGATAAGTGATTTAATAGGTATTCCAAATGGAAGTTCTGAAAATTGGCAAAAGACGATTGGTGCACATTATGTTTATGCTCATTCTCAAGTGAGTACTAACCAGCAAACTGGCATGGCAACAATGGTTATAACTTTTTATATGGAGGATATGTATAATTTTAATAAAGGTATGAGTGACATAGCATCAGGGACCCCTGATGATGTGAATGGTCGGTTCGCTGAATTGGGTTGGGCAAAAGAGTTTTTAACGGTTGGTTCTATGACTAGGACAGTAACATGGTCAATAGGAGATATATCTGGTTCATCAACTGTATCGGGCGGTGGTGGAAGAAATTAATGGATAAAAAAAGAATCTTTAGTATAATACTAGTGTTATTATCTATTATCATTATTATTCTCGTAGTGAAAGTTAATGTATTAAATTCTGAGTCGAATAATCAATATAAAACAGAGATACAACCAGTAGTTGATAGATTCCCACGATTGGAGATAGTAGAGAAAGTTTACTGGAAAGCTGAAGTAATTGGTGACCACGGTTTTGGACCAAGCTCATACTGGATGAAGGGGTATGTACATCTTAACAATGAGGTGATGGAGAGATTTAGAAGTTCTTATACTTGGAAAGATGTATCTAACTTTAAGCCGTATTTCAATTTAGATTTCGATCAGGAACATGAACCAAGTTGGACATTTAGTGAGGAGTTTAATAACTATATTAAGTCTTCAAGTTTCATTGGGAAATTTTATCTCGATGTAAATAATGGACTATTTTATTTTGAAGTTGAAAAATAAATATGAATTGAAAAATTAATTTTTCTGCCACAATGCGATAACCTCGTATTGTGGTTTTCTTTTTGTTAGCGCGGCGGATTCAGTAAGAGCATAACGTTGGATATACCTTCACAAACAGCATCCTACAATGGTCTTCATCGACTGTTAGAATCAGCGACTAGGAGAAATTTAATTCCGATTTTAATACAAATGAGATTATAGAAAAAGATCAATCCAGAAACAGGGTTATCAAGCCCGTTAAATTGTTCCAACAGGAAGATACACCAATCTTACAGTTGTATAGTTTAGTTGTAGGTTATGAATCTTTGATGTATTAAATAGAGAAAGGAAGAACCAAGAATGATATTTACAAAAAATAGTTGGATTAGGTGGAAACATTTGAATGAAATCATAATAAATTCACGACGCTGGCCAGCTGCTTCAGCTGACACACAGTAATCAGTTCCAGAAGGTCATGGAGCAGTTGACGTATTCGTATGACCCTGTCGGCAACCGGATACGGAGTGATCGGAAATCAGATGGCAACGATGAAGAAGATTCCGATGACAATGACAGTGAGGAACGAATCGTAACGGATTATGCGTATGATGCGCTGAACCAATTGGTAGAGGTGCAGACGAAGAATCCGCAATCCGCCGATCTGCCTGCAATCACTCATTATGAGTATGATGCTGTGGGGAACCGGATGCAGAAGACAAGCCAGTGGGGCGAATTGGCGCAGACGGAATCCTACACCTATGATCAGGCGGATCGTCTGACGGAGCTGGCGACCGATGACGAGATAAATAACTATCTGTATGACCCGCGCGGCAATCTGCTGGAGGTCCTGCAGAAGCGTCTGCAGCTGCCGGAGGTAGAAGGTGATGATGAACATCCTTCGGTAACCGATGACGTTTATGAGACGCCGACCGGGACGGCCGCTGATGAGACGGGTACTGACCCGCTTCTTGCCGCTGAGGACGCTGAGTCCTGGTCGGAACCGGAAGCCATTGAGCAATATGTATGGAACGGAGCCAACCGGCTGATCCAGCAGACCAATGCCAAAGGCGACATTACCCGCTACGCCTACGACGGCGATGGAAACCGGATGAAGATGACCATCGACTACGCCCATGGCGGAACAGGGAATGGCAACGGAAATGGTAATGGCAAAGGTAACAATGGTAACGGCAACGGAAACGGTAAAGGTAACAATGGTAATGGAAATGGCAACGGTAACGGTAACAATGGAAACGGAAACGGCAATGGGTGGGATAATTGCAAAGTCGTACCGCCGGGCTTCATTCCACCAGGGCTTGCCAAGAAGTGCGGTCAGACGGATGAAGAATATCCGGATCTGCATCCGGGCGGACCGCGGGACGGATGGGAGAAGCAGTATAAGAAAGAGCACTGGGAACTGAACTTCACCAATGACGTCAGTCTGGCGCTGCCTGAGCCGCTTCAGGTTACGGAAGCAGACAGCAGTAAATGGAAAGAGTCCTATGTATACGGAGCCGGGGGCGAGCGTCTCAGCATGACCTACCTGCCCGCCTACGATGATAACAACGGCTGGGAACCGACGCCGAGTGATGGCGGAGCTGAACCGGGTGTGCAGCCGAAGACGCTGTGGTACATGCAAGATGCGCTGGGTAGTACCCTGGGACTTGTGGAGAAGGACGGACGCGTATCCTCCCGCTACCATTACGACGAATTCGGCGTGCCACAGGACGCGAAGAAGTTCGATCTCAACTGGCCAGGGCCGGATAACTTGTTCGGTTACACGGGACTGGGTTATGATTTTACCAGCAGAAATACGTATGCCAGAGCACGGTATTATAAGCCTGAAATTGGCAGGTTTGTAAGTTAGGATACGTTTAGAGGGGATATTTGGAATCCGAAGAGTTTGAATTTGTATACGTATGTGGAGAATAATCCATTATTGTATACTGACCCTACTGGACACTATACGTTTAAAGACGATCCCAGTAAGCCGGCTGTAGTACAAGGTTATATAGTGAGCAGTCAGTATGAAGTTAGTGACGATCTAGTAGCATTTATTGCAGAATATGAGAGATTTCATGCTACTGCATACCGAGGGCAGGATAATCTAAATCAAACTATCGGATATGGGCATGTTATTCAACCAGGCGAATATTTCAGTAATGGAATTACCAAAGAAGAGGCGTTAGCATTACTGAAGAATGAGTTGAACGGAAAATATGCAGATGCTGTTAGGAATTGGATGGAGGATAATAATATCACTTTAACCCAACAGCAATTTGATGCGCTAGTTTCTTTTTCATATAATGCAGGTGAAGATGCATTAAATCAAGCAACCACTTTAACAAATTTACTTAAATCTGGGGTGACTTCACAAGAAAAAATTAAAGGAGCCTTTTTATTATGGGTTAAGGTAAAGGTAAAAGATAAAGATACAGGTAAAGTTTATCGAGTCAACTCAAAAGGCTTGTATAGAAGAAGAATGGATGAGTGGCAGATGTTTACATTTGGAGATTATAGAAGAGATTATCCAACTGCACCTAAAGGTTATCAATAATAGGATAGAAGTATGAGGGTTCTGAATGCGATCGGAATATTAATCATTGTATCACTGCTTAGTTCCTCTTGTGTAAATAATGTGGGCAATAATAATATAACTCAAACTGAAATGGCAGAAAGTAAGGTGACTGAAGCTAAAGCAGTGAATGACGAGGAGTTTTTTGGGGATTGGAAAATTGATTCTGTTGCCGCATATGGAAGAGTTTCTACACTGGAAGACATTGCTATAAACGAATTACTTGGAAAAAAGCTAACATATAGTTCTCAATCAATAATATTCAATGATTAGAGTCGTTCTTGAGGAGCCTGTGTATAAAAAAACAACTCTTTCAGAACAAGATTTCTTTACATTAAATTATGTTAACTTAAAAGAATTGGAATTTACAGGAGACCAGGTCCAATTCGTGGAGGTATATACGAAATCAGATGAAGCTTGGTATACAACAAATCAACAAGGCACTTTTATTGTATTAGATAAAGACAGATTAGTGCTGCTTATAGGAGGTGTCTATTTTAATTTGAAGAGAATTTAGGGAATTTATGGCATTGCTCGTGGTAAATGGGCTAAGAATTTTATGGAGGTGTTCCTAACTAGGGCTTGCTGAATAAACAAAAACTCTTACTCCCACAAGGAATAGAAGCCGTTTTTGTCGAAATCATCTGCAAGGAAATACTCGAAAAATGCAAAAAAACCTTGCAGATGGAGTGAATTATCATGTTTGAACGGATAGAATCGACCGACGATCTTCTCAAAGATTTTTACCTGCCCTTTGGCGGCAAACTGAACCCCAACAATCGGTGGGTGAAGCTGGCCAAGCTCGTTCCCTGGGAGCAAGCGGAAGAAAAATATGTAAAGGTGTTCGGCGCACCCGACGAAGGGCAAAAGGCGTATTCGGTACGTTTGGCTTTGGGCTCCCTGTTGATCAAGGAACGTCTAGGCTTAACCGACCGGGAAACCACTTTGCAGATCATGGAAAACCCCTATTTGCAGTATTTTCTGGGTTTTGGCGGTTACGTGGACAAAGAGCCCTTCCATCATTCCTTGATGACTCACTTTCGCGACCGGTTGGGTCCCGACATCCTTCACGAGATCAATGACTGGATCATAAAAGAAGGGCTGAAGGCCGAGCAGGAAGCAGCAAAAGCAGCGGCTAAAGCCAAGGAACAAACACGTGATGACGACGATGATCACCCGGGGGGTGGACAAATGGTCATGAAAATGGACGACACCCTAACGATTCTGGAAGTGGATACCACGCCGGAAAAGTCTCAACAAAAGGGCAAGGCCAAGTCCCTCTTTCGTCTTCTTCCCAATCCCGACGCACAAACCCATCGCGGCACGTTGATGCTGGATGCAACCTGTGCGCCTGCCGACATCAAGTATCCGACAGATCTGGGGCTATTGAATCATGCTCGTGAAATCCTGGAAGGTATCATTGACGCATTGCATCAGCCGCTGATCGGTCTGGCGGAGAAGCCGCGCACGTACCGCAGACAAGCCCGTAAAGCGTACCTGCTTGTATCTAAACAACGCCAGCCCAAAGGTAAAACGATCCGCAAAGCGGTCAAGAAGCAGCTCGGCTATGTGGGTCGGGATCTGCGAATCATTGAAAACCTGAGCCAGCAAACCTCGCTGAGTACTTTGAGCAAAATGACCTATCGCCGTTTGCTAGTCATTCGCGAACTGCACCGGCAGCAACAAGAAATGATGAATGGCGGAGTGCACCGGGTGGAGCATCGAATCGTAAGCATCGAACAGCCGCATGTCCGACCGATTGTCCGGGGAAAAGCCGGAGCGTCCGTCGAGTTTGGAGCCAAGATAGCAGCCAGTCTGTCCAACGGATACGCCTGGATCGAAACGATGCAATGGGACAACTTTAACGAATCGGGCACCCTGCAAGATGCGGTGAAATCGTACAAAGAGCGTTTTGGCGCGTATCCGGCGGTGATCCTGGCAGACAAGATCTACCGGAATCGAGAGAACCTTGCCTACTGTAAAGGGGTGGGCATTCGTCTCAGCGGCCCCAAACTGGGCAGGCCTTCAACAGAAAACCAGGCGACACACCGTAAGCAAGAACGGCAAGATGCAGCGGAACGCAATGCGATCGAAGGCAAGTTTGGAGAAGGCAAACGCCGCTACGGGTTAGGCTTGATTCGAGCGAAAGGCGCGGCAAGAAGCCTGACAGTAATCGCCCTTTCATTCATGGTCATGAATTTGGAGCGCCGGTTACGGGCTCTTTTTGTCCATTTTTTCGGCTGGATTTTCTATAGGCCACTTACCGGGTGTTAACCAAAACCGATATGTTGTTCAGCAAACTCTAACTAAGAATCCAAACATTTAGCAGAACTCCATGCCTGTGATACAACTGAACAGTTATCCCGAAGAACTTACGAATATGAAACTTAAATTGAATATAAATGCATTCTTACCACATGTGAGTGTATACTCCATGTGGTTTTTTTATGAAAATCTCTAAGCAGGTATGCCCATTCTAGTGCATGACAAAGTAGAACTATCCATTAGCAGTTCTTGAATGGAAGTTAATGTAAATAGAGGGGCGGACTCTCGTCACCACAAACCCATTAGCTTCAAGCTGTTTAATCATTTGGCTCTGCTTACGCTGTGCCATTTGAGAGCGGAAATGATCCAAATACTCGGGTCCGAATTCTTCATAGGGACATTGGTGAAGGAGCATGTGGTAAATAATCCGTAGTAGGGTGTGTCCAAGTGAGACCAATGCTTTCTTCTTTCCTAATCGTTTGACCCAGGACCAGTAGCGAGTCAAAAGGCGGGTTTCCCGGGTCATGGAAGCGGCCTAGGCGCATTCGCAGAGGACGGCTTTCAGCATGCGGTTTCCGGACCTTGCCCACCCGCACTTTCATGGATACCGGGGCTTACTCCGGCCCAGGCGGCAAGGCTGTGGTCACTTTTGAAGGCACTCCTGTCTGTTCCGATTTCGGTCAAGATAATCGCGGCTGCGTTCTCATTCACGTCCGGAACCGTGAGCAGAAGCTTAAAGGCCTCCTGCTTGTCGGCCAAATATTAGTGGATCTGTTCCTTCACATCGGCGATGGTCTTCTCGACGTACAGCAGGTGCTCCCAGGAGAGACGGATCATACAGCGATGATGGGGGCGAAGCCGGCCATTTAGGGATTGGAGAAGTTTTGAGGAATTGTGCTTCAGAGCGCCTTTCATCTGTGTCTCCAGAAAGTCCATCGTAACGACCTCGCCGTCTACGATCTTTTGGAGTAACAAGCGTCCGGACACACCAAAGAGTTTCGACATATGGAAGGCTAGCTTGACGTTGGCGTCTTGCAGAAGCTTGGTGATCTAATCGGCGTCTTTCATAACGGTCTTGCGTCCAGGCAAATTTTTGATATGGTGGGCATTGGCCAGAAGCAGTTCCAGATCGAACGCTTCAAGCACATTCCAGACGGGTTTCCAGTACACGCCGGTGCTTTCCATGGCGACATGGGTGCAGCCTAGCTCCGTCAGCCACTCGCCCAGTTCCAGCAATTCGTCCGTCATGGTGCCAAAGGTGCGGATTTCAGCGCGAGGCCGCTGGTCAAGGGGACTGGAAAGAACACAGGTGACGACGGTTTCCTGATGAAAATCGAGTCCGGCACAACATTCAAAAATCGCTTCCATCATGAAAATCGACCTCCTTCTGAAATTGGGGACCAGAAAGATAACCCGAGAGATGAAAATTTTTTATCCGGACTCGCAGTCCAATATCTTGTGCTTCAGGGGCTATCCATGCAGTTTTTGTTTCGGGGTATGATCCACCGCAAAAACCCACGAACTGGTTCTGGTTCCTTTCAGTATGCCGGATGGAAGGATAAAAGAAAAAGGCAATGATGACTAATTTTCATCATAGCCTGTGACCTTAGGGTCATGAACGTTTTTGTTTAAAGCCATAGTTGAAGTCGTACCGCCGGGCTTTCCCGCTGGGACTTGCCCTTCAGGTTACGGAAGCAGACAGCAGTAAATGGAAAGAGTCGTATGTCTACGGAGCCGGAGGCGAGCGCCTCAGCATGACCTACCTGCCGGCTTACGATGATAACAACGGCTGGGAACCGACGCCTGGCCTGGAGCCGGCGGAACCGAACCGGGCGTACAGCCGAAGACGCTGTGGTACATGCAGGATGCGCTTGGCAGCACCTTGGGACTTGTGGAGAAAGACGGACGCGTATCCTCCCGCTACCATTACGACGAATTCGGCGTGCCGCAGGACGCGAAGAAGTTCGATCTCAACTGGCCAGGACCGGATAACTTGTTCGGTTACACAGGACTGGGGTATGATTTTGCCAGCAGCAATACGTATGCTAGAGCGCGCTACTACGAGCCTAAGATTGGCAGGTTTATAAGTGAGGATACGTATAGAGGGCAGATTGATGATCCGCAGAGTTTGAATCTTTATGCGTATGCCTTAAATAATTCAATAAATAGAATTGACCCGAGCGGACATGATAGTTACGTATTTTATGAGCCAAAAGATTGGTCTGGTCAGGCTGAGTCCGAAGCTGCAAGATTAACAGCATTATATGGAACCCCAGTCCATTTGACAGCAATTTCAAACACGAAGGGATTTGAAAATGGGTGGAACTCCATGGGGGGATATGATGCAAATGGAAAGGAAATAAAAATAGAAGGAGTTTCACTTTTATTTCATGGTCATCCTACAACAAAAAAGTAACTGCTTGGGATGGAGAATTGGGTTATACAAAAAAAGGAAATAAATATATACCTAGATTAGGAGGGAATCAATGGTCATTCTTTACAAAATGGATGAAAGGAGCATTCCGTATGCCGGTTGGAGAAGTAGTATATACAAAGAATGCTAAGGGATACTTTACCGTTCATTATACTTCTGCTGAGTCATGAAAAATCCACCATCAGGGGAGATAATTATTACGAATATAAAAAAAAAATAGTATTTACATCTATTTGTTTTATCTTTGCTATTATTTTTATTTTTTCATGGGAATATGTCAAAAAAAATTATATCAGCTTAAATCTTGTCACGGAAATAAAAGTGGATGAAGAACTACCTGGTACTGCTTGGGGGTTTGTAAGTAATCCAGAAGATGATTCCGAATTAAAAAATTACATTTCAATGCTGCCTGCAATAAATTATAATGAAAATTTACTTATGATATCTGAGGGAAGGAGAATTAATAGTCTTTGGTTTAGAAAATATAGTAAACTGCTGACAAATTCACATTATAATAATCCATATTTGGGCAGTGTGGAGTTAGATGATGAGCTACATTCACATACTATTTTTGTTTATACAATAAAAAAAATAAATATTTTAGACGATACGTACGGATGGTAAAAGAAGTTTCTTTAATACTACGATAAAGATTGATAATTACTTTACAAGGCTACATGCGAGCTAAAGTCTCCATGTGGTCTTTTTTATTTTAAAGAGAAAATTTTAATATATAACGGATATGAAGACCGAATTTACTATTTAAACTAGGGTCACGCCTGTTGATTAACCACTAAATGGTAGAAAAAGAGCCGTCAACTCGGTAAAATGTTTGTACCCCTACAAACTCAACCGAAAGATGACGACTCTCATGAAAAAGTCTATCACGATCCCGTTCATCCTTCAATCGATTTTGACGCCGGAAGAAGTGACAACCGTAGTCAAAACGGCGGGCTATCATCACAAGGCACGAAAATTCACGCGACATACCTTGTTGCAGTACTGGTGTGTCGCAGCAATCCATGAATGGTTCGGGTATCGTGCTGGAGCGGACTGTGCATTAGCCAGCGGTTTGCCTGCCGTTCATTATTCCAGTTTTTCGGGAAAAGCAGCCGAGGTACCTTTTGTGGTGTTCAAGGACCTTTTTCACCTCATCGTCCGTAAATGTAATCGGGAAACCCGCCGAATCGTATCCCCAAAGAACTGCTGCTGGTGGATTCCACGACCATGACCGTGGGGAAATCCAGCTTGCCCTGGGCCCCGTTTCATGGGGATTGAGCCGGGGATAAACTACATGTTATGGTGCTACAAGATGTCAAGACAGAGATTTGAACTTATCAGCCGTTACGAAACCCATGGCTTCGCCCCTTCGCAAGGAATCATGCCCACAGAGGCTCCATGTCCAACCTATGCATAAACACTACTTCTTGCTGCATATTTACAAAAATCGTCACTGCAAATCTCGGCACTTTTCCATTGCCAAAAACTGACACACAGCAATCAGTTCCAGAAGATCATGGTGCAACTGACGTATTCGTATGATCCTGTCGGCAACCATATACGGAGTGAACAGAAATCAGACGGCAAAGATGAAGAGTATTCTGACGAAAATGACAGTGAGGAACGAATCATCACGGATTAAACAATATCAAGCAGCAAAAGCAAGGCTGAATTTGCTTGATGACAATGGGTTTACTGAGGAACAAGCCAAACTGTATAAATAATATAGTTAGTTAAGAGATGGGGGAAAAGCATGCTCAAAATTTTTAAAAGTATGAGCATTTCAAAATGAAAATGTTAACTGTTATAGTTACACTAATATTTATTGTAGGCTGTGATTTTAATATTAAAATGAGCGATAAGATAATAGATAGTAAATGTTCTACAAATAATACTTGCGTTATTTCCATTGATGATTTTACGGATTTTGAATGGGATAAAATGGTTTTTTTCCAGGTGGGAAGTTCCAATACTGAAATAAGTAATGCTTTAGGTATAGAATATACCGGCCAGACGGATTTAATGAGTGGAATGATTTTTGTATTAAAAAATAAAGTTGTTCATGAAGAAAGGGTACCCTATGACCCAGAACATCCCAATAAATTACAGTATACTATTGAAAAAAAACCTAAAGATCCTAATTATGTAATTTTCACTTCTAAAAAAGCTGAATTAGAAGGAAAGAGAGAAAAAATAGACGGAGTTTTATATTATACTTTTATTGCTAAAAAAGAATAATATGTCTTAGCTATTTTAAAGGTTTTGGTAGTTTACGACTACCGAGACCTTTTTATTTAAAGATACAAGCGTGAATGACCAAACGTTATTGTCTGGTTAATAATAACATTAGGGGTTTGGTAGTTCGACAATTTAGTTTCCATGTGCCAAGTCCTATTTTTTGTGGGTTTGAGGGCTAACCAGAGATTCGTTTTATTCATCAAGAGCCGCATGGACAAATGGCTTTCTTAAAGATTTGGACAGGATATTTTGATTCAATAATGTCCATTGTTCATCCGCCCCCCGCTATGAAGTAGCTTATTACCATTCGGATACAGGTTAAATTTAATATAATTATTGGAATTGAAGGATATAAGAGCAAACTCCATCTTGCGCCATGTTGAAGAACAAGTTAAATAGGTGATGCCGAATATACTTATATAGCAAGCAGGATGATAGAATTGTTGGTGATTGTGAAAGTTTTCTCGGTTGCCACCTTCCTAATACAAAGCTCCGCTTTATAAACTATGATACGTATAGAGGGGATATTTGGAATCTGAAGAGTTTGAATTTGTATACGTATGTGGAGAATAATCCTTTGGGATATATTGATCCGAATGGACATGAAAGACTAGTTCGGGGGGATTATTCTGACGATTCCGAACATGCAGGATATGATAATAAAAATATGAATAGTAATGCTTTGATAATCCTACTTCATGGTTTTATTCGTGCAATACAGGAACAGGTGGAAAAGATAGTTTTGCTCAAGCTTGGATGGGCTGATTATTCAGAAGCTGTTGAAGTATTGAGGATGAAATATAGATTTTCCTTAACTGGATCCATAAGATATCCCGAAGCTGCAAGTGGAGCGACTTTGTTGAAGTTTACAAGATAAGGGGGATATAAATGGTACTGGGAATAGTTGGTAGGGTGAAAAGAACAATATTTACATTTGCGTTAATTGTAATAGTAACTCCAATTGTACTAAACTTTATTCCTATAAAGTTTGCGGTTAAGCTCGATGATGCACAACAAAATTTAGAGTTCGGAAGATATATTTGTGTAACAGAGTCTAAATATGTAGATGATACAGGATGGATTGCAAAAACAGACATTAATTCACATTTAGAAAAAGATCTTGCTGTAAGAATGTCTGGAAATAGCCCCAACAAATATTTATCTGAAAAGGAGTTCGATTTTAAATGGTTTGAAGTAGAAAATAGATTTTTATTGATAGGTAAAGTTGAACGTTTTGAGGAAGATAAGGAACTCGAAACTATATTATATGCCAATCTAAATGTGGATAAATGGAAAATAGTATATCCGATCAGGAGAGCATCTATTAGACAATACATTACGCCTAAAAGCTATCTCAACATCTATGATTATGACCTGAGAAAAGTAATAAAAACAATATGGCAATAGATAATTGACTTGAATATTTCTATTTATTGATAAAACAGTCATAAATGGACATTTGTTATAAGTTGCCATAAACGAGACTAACTCTTGCCTGTAGTTCTTTTTTGGCTACCTCGTTATAGTCTGTTTGTTAAGGAGTTCTAATTCATGTGCGAAACTCATTCAAAAATTCTTATTTTCTTCAAAAATGAGCATCTACATCTTCCTAATATTTCAAATTGGCTGCGGACAGCTCCGGAATTTGATGCATATAAATTTCATTCCATTACCTCTACGAAACACGATGGGTTGTCCTTTAAGGAGGAACTTTTTACAAAGTGTGTTGAGAAAGATATGCTGCAAAAACCGCCAATTTATATAACTATATTTGACAAAAAGGGTCATGAGATTTTAATCAACAAGGGTAGACAGATTACTTGCTTATCTATAAGTCTTCATTCCTTAACAACACAAAGAACATTTGAGGACTGGTTAAAATTCACGGATGGATTCTTTGAGAGCAAAATAGGGATTGCTGCATGTGTGTATCCAAAGGACGATTTCTTTTGGCAGCGTAATACCGATCTTGGTCAGTATAAAAAGTATGGAAAATCAACGGAGGGTCTTCAAACCATTCAAAAGAATAAGTCCACAACAATAATCAACCCTAAGACACTTCCCGGATTTCCAATGTATGTAGATGAAATATGGTTTGGTTCAACTTGGATGATGTGGTTTGGTCCGGAGTATTATAAATATATTCCTCGCGAACGCCTTCTTCAGTTTAAGCAGGCTTTTCAAACGATGGTATTCGATAATGGCTCCATATTCATTCAATTATACGAATCGGTAGAGGATGTTGAGAAAGAGGAGTCCCGGCAGGTACAATGTAGAACATTTACGTCAAAATGAACAATGCAGAATGGAGGATCACGACCCTGTCCTTGAGATTTTCACGCAAAATTGTCAACATGGAGGGGTACGGTTGCTGAAAATGTATTTGAATGAGAGCAAACGGAATGTTCCATGTTCGGAGGCAAAAACAGTGGTTGCTTTTGAGATCAATGCTCATGGAGAGACGATCTGGTCTGAGGAAAAGGATTTGGAATAACCGATAAGTCTTATGTAATATGCTTTTAGTGCTGTCGTAATATTTTTTTGGCGGCCTTTTTTGATAATTTTCCTAAATTAAGTTTATTGTGAGGACTAGCCATATGAAAATTGGATTATTGGCAGTAATACTGATTATGAATACCTTTTTAAGTACCGCATGTGGAACAAAGATAGAGAGTACAAAGCCGGTTATACCTTCAACTGTTGCTGAGACTTCTGACTCCTCTCTAAGTCCCAAGCTTGATTCGATACAAAGCATTATGGGTACGTGGAAGATTGTTCATGTCTATGCATATGGTCAAGGTGGATCAAGTAATGATGAGGACGATATTAAAAAACTTATAGGAACGGAAATTTCCTTTTCTTCGAATTCAATAAAATTTGGTGGAGAAGCAGAGGTAAAGCCTATTTATTACAAGGTTAGTAAGAGTTCAGATGAAAAATTTTTGTCTGATATTTATTGGTTACAGGAAAGCACTGATCTTAATGTTGAAACGCTTAAAGAAATTAGTATTTACCATGATGAGTCATTAACAGATTTTTATTATGGTAGTGGGAATATAACTTATCTTAGTGATAAGGGAGATTTCTTAATAGACGAAGGTGGGGATATATTTGAATTAGTAAAAAAGAAATAAAATCATCGATCTATTGACCACAATACTTTGGGGAACTTACCAGCTAAATGGAAAAGACTGGGAGAAGTGTATCTTCAACCTCTTTAATTTTGAACGACATAAAAGGTGAATATATGAAGAAATCAAATTATTTCACAGTTCTAGTATTTATATCCGTTATTTTTTTCTGCATTTCCTGCGGAAATCGAGACGAAAAAATTGTATATTCAGCCGGTACTATTTCTCTAAGTAATGAAAATTATATGCAGATTAAAAAAATAAGTGAGGATAACTTCAAATTAACTCTATTTGATAAGACCCACCAAGTCATTTTCGAAGAAGAATATCCAAAAGAGCCTATGACCAAAATATTAAGTAACAATGTAATCCAAGTTACAATAAGTTTAGGCAGCCCCAATCGCTATGTGTTTTTTTATGATACAGAAAGCACTAAAATTTCGAATACGTTTTACAATCCTATATTAATAGAAAGCGGGAATATATTATTTTTAGACGATGAAGGAAAATTGATTTTTAGAGATATATTCGATCAATCCTTATTGTATACAAAAATTATTAGGGATTTCTCCCCAACTGCTGTACCTTCTAATGCAATATATAAAGCAGAATTATTAGAAAATACTTTATATATTGAATACTATGAGGGACCAGAATTTAAAGAAAAGAAGGAAAATATTAAAGTTAAATAATATACTTGCATCCCGAAACCATAACGCACCTAAATTTGGAGATCCTGTAAGGGAGTTGGGATTTTGTTGAAAGATAAGCACAAGAAAGAACTGGCCCTCAATAAACGCTTAGACTATGAGACTTATGCTCTTATTACTGGTTTAGCACGTACACGCAGAATGAAGAGAGACGTTAATATGCTGCAATTACAGGGGGATGTCGAGGGTAAGTATGGTGTAGAAGGAGAGTTTTATTTTGATCCCAATGATTTCAGGAATAATGGTCAAACAATAGATGGTTCTATTCTGGATTACAATACCCCTCCGGGTTGCCAGCCTGACCTATGGTTGTTTTGGATACCTGCTAATGATGGTCGCAGTTTAATATGGGAGGGGCCTGATGACTCTGATTATATTTTAGATTGGATAGCCTATTTAATTCAAAAAATTTTTGAACCCAGAGAGTATGTACTAAACGGGAAATTTCAAATTTTTGCTGAGAGAGGATTAGAAGCAATAGAAATTAAAGATAATCATATCGTGATGGATGGAAAACCAGTAGAGTTGGATGAAGTATTGTTAAATATAATGATGAAAAGGATGCAGCAATCGAACTCCTCAAATATAAAAGGGAACAAAATAATCAAAATGGAGATGAGTCTAGATGAAAATTGGGCTATAGAGATCGAGGATCGAGATTGTAAAATCATTGCTGTCCTATCACGTGTTATCAATGGTGCATCCTTAGAACCTTTCGAGATTTATGATTTAGATCGTTACAGGAATGAAATTCTTCAGACCGGTCGCAAGACTCTTCTTATTCAATGGTTTGATAGCTCTTTTCAAGTCATCATTCAACCTGGAAGTGAAGAGGAGATACAATTAGATTTACCTTTTTAGTGTTCTATTTTTAATTTTGGGTTGTCGCAGTCTTAAACGGTTTACAGGTGATAATAATATGAATAGTCAGTAATCTACTGAGAAAAGTTATGTTGATTTTGTTAGATTTGTTTAACATCCTGAAAGGAATCAATATGCCACCATCAAAAACAGTTCTGGTCGTTAGCGTATCGATCCTGCGGGACGGGAAGGTGCTGATGATCAAGGAAAATAAACCGTCCGTCCGGGATATGTGGAATTTTCCATCTGGCCGGATCGAGCCGGGAGAAGATATTCCGGAGGCCGCGCGGCGTGAGGTCAAAGAGGAAACCGGATATGAGGTCAGGCTTACAGCGGCGACGGGGATCTATAATTTTGTCAGCAGCATGGGTGATCAGGTTATTTTGTTTCATTTTACCGGGGAAATTTATGGTGCTACAAGATGTCAAGACAGAGATTTGAATATATTTAAGGTGTGAAAAAAAGTGCAAAGTGAAAAGTAGAGCTGTTGTAGGTGGAGGACAAGGCCCAAGCGAAGGCGCGGGAGGGGAACAAAGTTCCCTTCACCTTATTCCTATGTGGATGAAAGCATGACCTCCTGGTTATACACAGCAGCCGGCGTATGGTTTTGCAGGGACTGATGAGGCAGGTAGTGATTATGCAAATGGATATATCCTCCTACACCCTGCCGGGTCTCTCTTGGACTGCCATACTCGTTGATGTAAATTTCGTTGTACTTTAGGCTGCGCCAAAAGCGCTCAATGACAATATTGTCTGTCGCTCGGCCCTTCCCGTCCATGCTGATCCGAATCTCCTTTTCCTTGAGCAGATCAATGTACTTGTGTTTCTGCTAAAGCATAACGCCGCGAAGCTGGCGGGATTGCCTGTCCGGAAGTTGCCAGATATAATGACCGTATTCTAGCAAAGGAAAAAGGATACTTCCATCGCGTGTATGCCTGCTAGCACAGGCCGCACCGGAAATATCCTTCATCATTAGACATGGTCATTGTAACAGAGTATGCGCTGGTTGAAAAGATCCCTGGTGTTTTTCGTCAGGGGTGCGGAGGAGGTGCCCTGCCCGTGCTGCACAGAGAACCTGGAGATTATCGGTAGCCGGGAGCGGAAGGTCCGGGGTGGGGGTGGTGAGCTGCGCCAACTGGTGATTCGCAGACTCCGGTGTGCGGGATGCCGCAGGATTCACCATGAGCTCCCGGATCTACTCATTCCCTATAAACGGTACGATTCCCGTTGTATCGAACAGGCGGTCACGGAGCCGGAGGCGTCCGTGACCGCCTGCGCGGAAACCTCTACGTTACGGCGTTGGAAGGTCTGGTTTCGCGTGCTCTCTATCTACTTCATCCTCGTTCTGCAGGCGCTGGAGGCTCGGATGTCCGGCCTCGCTCCCGGGTCCCCCGAAGCTTCGGATCACCTGCGTATGACCTCCGCCCCCGCCTTTCGTCAGCAAGGACCCGGCTGGCTGGCCAGACTTGTCCGCCCCGTCGCAAACGCTCATTTGTGGGTACATACCCGTTTTGCCTATCTGTCCGCCCCGGCTCTACGGTAGACTCTCCTTGAGTTCATTTCAGGAAGGAGTTTACCGACCCATGAAAGACCAAAAGAAAGCCGAAGCCCTCGCCGCAGAGCGGATGCAGCTTCTCGCTCCCCTGCTTGCCGAAGGGCTGGACCCGGCCAAAGCCCGGGAGATGAAAGCGCAGATTTGTAAGCAAACCGGACTCTCCGAACGTACCTTGCGCCGGTATTTGGCGAGTTACCGGAGCGAAGGATTTACCGGCCTGAAGCCCAAAGGCAAAGGGCGGCAGCCCTCCGAAGAGATTCTTCCTACCGCCGTGCTCGAGCAAGCGATTCTCTTGCGCCGGGAGGTCCCCGGCCGCAGCGTCGCACAGCTCATTCAGATTTTAGAATGGGAAGGGCGGATTTCGCCGGGCCAAATTAAGCGTAGTACCCTGCAGGAGAGACTGACTGCCTGTGGCTACAGCTCGCGCCATCTGCGGATGTACGCCGAATCCGGGGTTGCCGCCAGACGCTTCCAGCAGCGCCACCGGAACCAGCTGTGGCAGTCAGACCTCAAATACGGACCGTATTTGCCCCTTGGCGAAAGCGGGACGATGAAACAGGTGTATCTGGTCGTGTTCATTGACGACGCTACAAGGTTTATTCTGCATGGGGAGTTTGTGCCGGTCATGGACCAGCGGCTGGTCGAATCGGCGTTTCGCCAAGCGATCCAGAAGTATGGGGTACCAGAAGCGGTCTATTTTGACAACGGCAAGCAGTACCGTACCCAAGCCATGACCCGGATATGTTCCAAGCTCGGAACCCGGCTGCTCTATGCGAAGCCCTACTCGCCTGAATCCAAAGGCAAGGTCGAACGGTTTAACCAAATCGTCGATTCGTTTCTGAGCGAAGTCGCCTTGGAGAAGCCGAAGACACTCGAGCAGTTGAATGAGCGCTTCGAGGTATGGCTCTCGGAGTGCTACCAGCACAAGCCCCACTCCGCCCTGCCGGACAAGCAAAGCCCGGAAACGGCGTTTCGGAGTGACAAGAAAGCGCTGCGGTTCATGGACCCGGATACCTTGGCGGACGCGTTCTTGCATAGTGAAAAGCGGAAGGTCGACAAGTCGGGCTGCATTAGCTTCATGAACCGAAAGTACGAAGTGGGCCTGACGGTCATTGGCTGTACGGTCGAGGTGGTTTATGACCCGGCAGACCCCACGGAACTGACGATTGAGTATGAGGGACGAGCGCCGTGGCGGGTGCGCGAGATGGAAATCGGTCAGCGGGCGGGAACCCGTCCGGCGTTGCCGGAGCACCTGGGCGCATCTATGACCGACACGTCGAGACTGCTGGAGGCGGCAGAGCAGCGACACCAGCAGCGCAAACAGCGGGAAGCACCTGCGGTGACGTACCGCAGAGTGCAGGCGGAGGATGGCCATGTTTGAGTCCTTCTACGAGTTGCACCGTGCTCCGTTCTCCAGAGATCTTGCGGTAGACGAGTTATATGCGTCTGCGTCGCAGGAAGAAATGCTCGGGCGTCTGGCCTATGTCGCGGAACGCCAGTGGTTTGCCGTGCTCACAGGGGACTGCGGGACCGGGAAAACGACTACGATCCGGCGGTTAGCCAAGGAACTGGACGAGGCGCGCTTTAAGCTACTCTACCTGTCCGATTCGAAACTGACCCCGCGCCACTTCTACAAAGGGCTGCTGGAGCAGCTCGGCTGTGAGTCGAAATTTTACCGGGGGGATGCAAAACGGCAGTTACACCGGGAGATTGAACTCATGCGTGGGATTCACCGGCTACAGCCCGTGGTCGTGGTCGATGAAGCCCATCTGCTGGACCGGGAGATGCTGGAGGAACTGCGATTTCTACTAAATCTGAAAATGGATTCACAGAGTCCGATGGCCCTGATTCTGGTGGGGCAAAGCGAACTGTGGGACCGGCTGGGGCTGCAAGCCTATGCGGCGATCCGCCAGCGAATTGATATGCAGTGTTATCTTCCGCATATGGACCGGGCGGAAGTGGGGGCCTATATGAAGAGGCATCTGAGTGCAGCAGGTGCCGAGCATGAACTGTTTACGGAGGCGGCGATGGATGAAATCTACCGTTTTTCCAGCGGAGCCGCCCGGCTGGTGAACAAGCTCTGTACCCACGCGTTGATCTACGGCGCACAGAACAAGCACCGGATTGTGGACGACCATATGGTAAAGCGCGTGATCCAGGGAGAATTGTCATGATTCTCCCTGCTTTTCTATCCTACTGCGGACAGCATGGCCGTCAATAGCAGGACAGCTTACACCGTCAACCTCCGGTCATTATGGGTTAGCAGTAACAGTACTTGGGACTGGTGAAGTGGCTGCCCTGGTCGCTGTTCACGATGGACGGAACACGACGGGCCAAGGCGCGTTTCATGGTTTCCAGGACAAAGTCAATTTCCAGACTTTGATCCAGTTGCCAGTCCACAATGAAGCGCGAATACCAGTCCATGACGGCATACAGATACATCCAGCCCTGTTTCATGCGGATATAGGTAATATCGACACTCCAGACCTGATCCGGCGCTGTAATCGGCAGCTTACGCAGCAGGTACGGGTAGATCCGGTGCTGTAGGTCTCGCTTACTCAGGTTAGGACCGGGGAAGATCGCCATGATCCCCATTTCCCGCATATACCGCCGTACGGTGTTGGGATGAATAGCATCCCCTTCCCGGTTCATGATGGCCGCAATCGTCCGGTAACCCATAAACGAATGGCGGGTGTAAAGCTCGTCAATCCGGTGCTTGAGGCGAATTTCCTCCGGGGAGGGAGGGACCGGCTTGTAATACAGGCTGGAACGATTCAGGCTGAGCAAGTCCGCCTGCGTTTGAATGGAAAGTTCAGCGTTCCCATACTCGACGAGGAGCAACCGTTCGGCACGGCTGAGATTATCGGCCAGATTTTTTTTTGAGCCACGACAATTGGGTGGTCAGTTTACCCACTTCGGCGTAGAGGTCTTCGATCTGCTGCTCGTATTCTTTTTTCATCTTCGTGATCCCTTTCCGGTCGTCTACAAAGAGCTGAGCCAGATTTTGAGTCGCTTCATTCTTCCAGCGATTTAACACATTGGGATGGATTCCTTCTTCCGAAGCCAGCTGCGAAATGGACTTTTCTTCTCTTAGAATCTCCAGTACAATTCGTGCTTTTTCTTCCGGCGTGAATGTTCGTCTTGATGTTGGCACAACTAAGAATCTCCTTTTTTGCTGTCTAGATTCTATGTAGCATTATAATTGTCGGAGGCTCTCTTCAACTGGAAGAGAACATTATTATAGATAGCCGATGGGTGAGCGTACCCGAATTAATAGACTGGGACCCGAAAGAAATACGTGAGGCCGGGGTTATCGAACAGATTGTAAGCAACCTTATTGCCGGCATAGCGTATCCGATGGCTGTATTTCATCCGCAACTGCCGCCCTGCATGCGCAATGTCACATCATCATTTTCAGAAATACGATAAAATTTTCATAAAAATTGATGGTTTTTGATGGAAACCACAGTAGCAAAGCTATAGAGGAGGCATCTAGATGATTAATAAAGAGACGCTCGTCAGCTATTATGAGAAGAAGGGCAGACTGCAGCAGAATTTTCTGACGAAACAATTTCAGGTTGATCTTCCTAAGTTTTCGACACATGAGGAGGCAGCGGGCTGGTTCAAGGAGCTTTTCGGGGACGACTTCATCTTTGTAGAGAAGACGAAAGCAGCGAATGAAACAGAATTCTACTACCTGTACGACATTATTCATGACCGCGAGAGATGGGAACGCAGAGAAAGAGATATTAAGGAAAAGGGTTTTGCGAACGGTTTGGGCATGCTGATGTGCGCCCAGCGGGTCGATATTTACGAGGACGGTGCGGTAGAGCTGGCATTTTAATAAGCTTCATTGAAACAGGATTCAGGACAAGCAACCGGTCAATGCGCAGGCAGAGTGCATGGCTGGTTTTTGTTTAAATATAAGAATCTATAAGTTTTACGCTTATAAATGGCCTTATATTTCTACGAGAAACGGATGCCCTCCTCCTGCGAGGACGGCGAAGCCGTTTCTTCTTGTCCTATCAGGATAAAGTTCAAGCTAGGGGTCGTTGATATGAAACTACTGAAATGCGTTTTGATTCTTATTATCCTTCTTGCTTCGTCCGGATGCGGTAACGGTACCACTTCAGCGTCGAAGCAGGGTCCAGACGGAACGGCGGCTCCGGGGGCGGCCGTATCAGCGGCTCCAACGGCAGTCCCGTCGGCGGCGCAGGCACCAGTCGTATCGGCAGCACCGACGGCAGCAGCAACAGCGTCTCCGACGGCAGTCCCATCGGCGGTCCCGACGGCAGCTCCATCTGCAGTCCCATCGGCGGTCCCGACAACTCCATCGGCGGCTGGGGAGGATGAGGAGTTTTGGGCGAAAGTGGATAAACAGCTCGAAAGTGAAGATTACCGCTCCATTGAGGCGGAATTTAAGAAAGTTCCCCATCCAAGCGAAGACCTTACGGCCATATATAACTTCGCCATGTACAATATTTACGGGCAGGACGGGGACGATGAGAAGTCAGTCGAATATTTATACAAAATTCCGGCAGACTACCAGGGCAGACACGCGGATCTCGTATCCTATTGGAAGTTCGTTCATGAATCGTATGCTGAAGGCCAGACGGAGAATATTACGTTTGACGAGTATAAGCAGAAATACTATAAATCCGGCAAAAGCGCATTCTAGCACAAATTAAGGTTCGGACTGTCGATGCGCCACTAGCAAGCTAAGAGAGACGGATGCCACCCTTCTAAGGAGCGGGCAGCCGTTTCTTTTTGTTTGAATTTAAGCTTTCAGAGGCCCGCGCCTCCTTGAAATAGTAAAGAATGTAGATGATCAGCGGAATCACGAAGAAATTGATCAGCTGAACATACAGCAGGTAGTCAAGAATGTGAAACATATCGAACAGATTTTTGGAAAACAGATAAGAGAAGATGATCGTCAGCGCGCAGATATAATACTCTTTGAATCTTATCTTCATTCCCGACTGCCTGATCAGCTCCATGAGCGCAAACAAGCAGACGACGTACCGGATATACCAGCCCGCGACAACCTGCAGCATGACAAACAGCTCACCGGCTTCCAAGAAGCCGAAAGCGCTGATAATCTGTGTCTGGATCAGTTTAGGAAAGAGAAGGTCTTCCGCCCGCTCAGGGCCAAAAGTAGTGATAACCCCCAGCATGGAGAAAATCAGCATCTGGATGATGAATAATAGAGCGAGGGTGCTGTGCTTGATGAGCTTGGTCTTGTCCCGCACACTGTCAAGATAGGGAACGAAAATAATGACGCAGCTGAGCGCGCCCAAAATTTTCATGGTGGATAGAAAGAAACCGACGGTCATTCCATGCTCCAGAATGGGATAGATATGCTTCATTTCTTTATACTTATGCGTAAGGAATCCCAGTATGATGCCGGATATGCTGATGAAAAAGATGACAATGATCGTCGTAATGGTGACGGAGGCAATCCCCTTTTTGACAATATAAACCGCAGACAGGGCAGTAACGGCAATAAACACCCATACCGGAGTAAGCAACTGAAAGCCCGAATGAATGACAATGGCCTCCGCCCCGGCGCTTTCAAATATAGTTAATAGAATGGTCAGCAGAAATAAGCATGAGAAAAAAGCCCCGACCCACTTCCCCAGCGTTTTTGAATAAATATCCAGCAGATTATAGTTTCCTGATTTCTTATGGATCTTCAGAAGCAGCCAGATATACAAAAGGATGATCGGGGACGCCAGAATCATCGCAATCCAGGTGTCTCTCCCGCCAAGCTTGATAAAAGCCGTAGGAAATGTCTTCAACGTTACAACAGCCAGACTGGTGATAATAAAAAATAAATGTTTTGAATTCATGCTTCCCACATCGGATACCTTCTTTCAGAAAAGAGATACATCTTGTCAGCAGTATCGTCAACTATCAGGAATATTATTCCGGAATCTTGGCATACTACACCAAAAGGCAAAGAAGGGCGGGGAGGATGATGGCAGTAAAAGAAGCTGAAATAACAGCCAAGCTAAACGGTTGTTTCGATTTTATTAAGCGGGAAATTTATGTTAAGCAGAGCAAGATCATCTTGTTCTATATCGAGACC
Organism: Paenibacillus durus; assembly: GCF_000756615.1. Lineage (NCBI taxonomy): Bacteria > Bacillati > Bacillota > Bacilli > Caryophanales > Paenibacillaceae > Paenibacillus > Paenibacillus durus. The sequence continues at coordinate 5,141,247 of NZ_CP009288.1, read as the reverse complement.
ATCTGCGATTCAACCTATATCAGCCAATATATCATCGATCCTTTAGCTCAATTGCAGGAGTACCCTGTGGCCAAAGAAGATATCACCACGGCCATACTTGCCGCTAAATTTGACGAAGTATCGGATGCCGGGCAGGCATTTGAGTATATTCTGTCAGGGAGCCCGGTGGTCATATTTGAAGCAATGGATTATACCATATCCTGTGACGCCAAAAAAATTGAAACCAGAGCTATCGAGAAATCACAATTCGAGTCCTCCCTGGTGGGTTCCAATGAAAGCTTCAACGAGCTTTTGGTCGACAACATCAGCTTAATAAGAAAAAGAATGGCTACAGAAACGCTCAAGGTGGAGGGCTATCTACTGGGCAAGCAATCGAAGACGCAGGCGGTGCTGTTATATGTTGAAGGGTCTGCGCCCGATGATCTTGTAGAAACGGTACGAAAAAAGCTGCAAGATATGGACAATGAGTTTGTGCTGGATATTCACTATGTAGCGGAAACGTTAAGTCCGGGGGGCACTTTGTTTGACACCATCGGTTATTCCGACAAGCCGGACTCAGTGGTCGCCAAGCTTTTTGAGGGGAGAATTTCAGTTATGGTGAACGGAACGGCTTTTGCGCTGACCGCGCCGTGCTTTTTTTTTGAGAACCTTCAGGCTACGGATGACTATTCCACGAACATGCTCTTTGCCTCCTTGCTGCGCTTCGTAAGATTGGGGTCTGTTATGATCTCGCTGCTGCTGCCGGGGTTTTATGTCGCGTTGACCACCCATCATTTTTCACTCATCCCCTCGGCATTTGTCTTTAAGCTTGCGGTATCCCGCTCAGGGGTTCCCTTTCCGACTGTCGTTGAGGTTATATTGATGTTTCTATTCTTCGAGCTCTCAAGAGAAGCCGGACGGCGGCTTCCGAATCAGATTGGGCAGTCGCTCAGTATTGTCGGCGCTTTGATTCTGGGAGACGCCGCCGTAGGCGCGGGGCTTACTTCGCAAACTACGGTTGTGGTCACCGGGGTTTATGCCATAACCTCTTTTATTAACCCGAGATTTAACTCCGCGGTGTCTGTGTGGTCGATTTTCTCGATCATTATGTCGGCTTGCTTCGGGCTGCACGGATTTTATCTGGGCTTCATTCTGCTGGTCGCTCATCTGGCTTCGCTTAGAAGCTGTGACTACCCCTATTTATTCCCGCTTGGCACCGAGAAGTCATTTCGTGCTGCGAACAAGGATATATTTGTACGGGGTCCTCTGAGAAAGATATCCAAATCTTTTGTTTACAGGGGTAGAAAATGATGAGGTACATAAGAAAAATAGCGGTGCTCCTGCTGATTCTATCGATCCCGTCGTGCTTGCTGACCTCGTGCCTTGGATACAGGGATCTGGATCATATCGTGTTTGTAACCTCCATTTTGCTTGATCGGGATGAAGAGAATAATATCGTGTTCTATTTTGAAACTCTTAACTCTATCCGCAGTTCTTCAATGGAATCGAACCAGGAGAGAAGAATTGTTTACAAAATAGGAATTCAGAACCCCGGCGATGCGCTCAACGAGCTTGAATCTCATACGAGCGCACCTGTCACCCTGGCTCATAATAAAGTGCTGATGTTTACGGAAAGATTTGCCCGCGGCGGACTTGACCAAGCCTTTGAACTGTTCGAAAGATGGCAGGACTCCAGTGCGCGCACCCTGCTGGGGATTTTCGCGGGGGCTACCGATTTCTATGTTAAACCGAACCATCAGGACGAAACGATAACAGGACTGTACCTGTACGACATGCTGGGCGATATGCAGTCCGTGACATCGAATGGGGTCAAGATCAATATTAAGGAATTCATGAGCCAAAAATACATTGGGAGCCGCATAAACTCCGTCCCGATTATCAATGTGTCCAAAGACGAGGTAACTGAGGGACAGTATTATCTCGATGGCCTGGGGCTGATCAAGGAATATAAGCTCGTAGGCAAACTAAACAGCGAGGAGACCGGTTACTATAACTTTTTGGTGGGCAAAGAGGTTTCCGGTAATATCAACACTAAAAATCCCGAAGACGAGACGAAGACGGTATCGATGATGCTGCAAAATAACAAGCGCTATAAGTCTGAGGTGAAGCTTGAAAATGATGTCTTGAAGCTGAAAGTCAAGTTAAAGCTCAGCACAGACATTTCCGCTGTCCAAGGAAAGCTTGAACTGACGGACGATACAATCGCTAAAATGGAGGAAACGATGGAGGAGAAGCTTGAGCGGAACTGCCAGAAGATGTTTCGGGAATGGAAGGATAAAAAAATCGATATTTTTGGCGTCCAGGAAAAATTTGAAAGGAAATATCCGTCGGACAATAGGAAGAACATTATTGAAAATACGGAACTGGAAGTGGATTTTAAGGTGAATATTACCGGGACATCTGCGGTTAGGGATGCAACCTAAAGGAAGGCGTCATAGCCGCAGCAACTGTAAATCAGCGCTGATCTATCGCCGTCTGTTTAATGCGGGAGAAGACTGCCGGAAGGCAAGTTGACTTTCGCTATCTTCATGCGATACTATATGCATGAACATGCATTTTGCATAATAAGGAGAGATTCCATTGACCGATTTATTTACTCCGTACAAGCTTAAAGGGTTGGAACTCAAGAACCGGATTGTTCTGCCCCCGATGTGCCAGTATTCGGTAGCGAACAAAGATGGGATAGCCAATGAGTGGCATCATACCCACTATGTCAGCCGGGCGGTTGGCGGGACTGGACTAATTATTATTGAAATGACCGATGTCGAGCCTGACGGCCGGATTACGGATTATGATCTGGGGCTGTGGTCCGACGAGCAAATTCCGGCTCTTGCCCTGATTGTGGAGGACTGCCACCGGTATGGCGCGAAGGTCGGCATCCAAATCGCGCACGCTGGCCGCAAGGCTGAGGATGCGCCGGTTCCCGTCTCATCTTCGCCATTTCCGTTCAACGAGCAGTCGAAGACGCCGCGCGAGCTGTCGACTGATGAAGTGAAAGAGATGGTGGAGAAGTTCCGGCTGGCGGCGCGCCGGGCGGTGCAGGCGGGATTTGATACCATCGAGCTGCATGGCGCTCACGGGTATTTGATCCATCAGTTCACCTCACGGCTTACCAACCGGAGAAGTGACGAGTACGGGAAGGATCTGACGAAATTCGGCTGTGAAGTGATCGCTGCGGTCAAGGGCGAAATGCCGGAAGACATGCCGCTCATTCTGCGTATTTCCGCTCAGGAGTACGTTGAAGGCGGTTATGACATCGAGGATAGCTTAAAATTCAGCAAGGTATTTAAGGATGCCGGTGTAGACATGTTCCATATCAGCGCCGGAGGCGAAGGCCCGATCACTGCGGCCGGCCGCCCGGGAACGCATGCCGCTTACCAGGTGCCGCTCGCAAGAGCCATCAAAGAGGGACTGAACGTTCCGGTGATCGCGGTTGGCCGTCTGGACGATTCCGCCCTTGCCAATGCTGTCATCGGCAACGATGCAGCCGATCTGGTTGCCGTAGGGCGCGGCATGCTGATGAACCCTTACTGGGCTCTGACAGCAGCCGTCGAGTTGCATAAGGAGACGGCAATTCCAAGACAGTATGAGCGCGGCTTCTCCTTGTTCAGATAAGAGCGGATTACAAGTTTCATTAAGCCCGCAGCAAACCGAAAACCCCGTTTCAAGACGAGTGTCCTGGAACGGGGTTGTTTTGTAATAATGTATGCGCCTAATTGGCGAAGCTGTTGGCGATGACGTTCTCTACGCCTTTCATCTGAGACAGCAGATCAGCCAGACGGGGCTTGATGCTTCCGGCCATGCCAATAATTGTCCGGTGGGTTTCGCGCTGCGTATAGACCTTCAGACCCTCACTTTCAAGAATGTTAACAATGGCCTGCAGTTCTTCCTTTTGATTGGATGCAACGATCATCATAACTGAAACCTCCCTTTCCCGGATATAATAAAATAATTTTTCTTTCATGCTTTTAAGCTTTTATGCTTTTGTGCTTTTAGGCGATAAAGTAAATTTAACCGATCTCATGAATTTAGTCAATAGATTTTCGCATTTTTTTCTATGAATGGATGAAAAAAAGCCTGAACGCTTTCTGGACAGAAACGTTCAGGCTGATGAGGACAGCGCCCTCTGATACCGGATGCTGCCTGGTACTGGGACATTATTCGCTTTCCTGCGGCTTGAAAGGCTATTGTGAGAAGTAGTCGGCGATGCCGTCTGCGATTGCCCGGGCCGCTTTCCTCTGGTACGAAGATCTCCGGACGATGGACTCGTCGGCTGAATTGGTCAGAAACCCGAGTTCGACCAAGGCCGCCGGCGTTTCGTTTTCCCTTAGAATTAGATAATTGCCGAAGGATAACCCGTTGCTCTTTAGGCCGATGCCCTCGCTGAGCCGGTTCTCAATGGCCCGGGCCAGCTTCATATCATCCGATTCCGAATAGAAAAATGTCAGCGTTCCCGATATTTTTTTCGGCGAGGAATTGAAATGCACGCTGATAAAAGCGCTCGCCGAAACCGATTGGGCAAGCTCTGCCCGGGAGGACAGCGCAGGCCGCTCATTGCCCCGTGTACGCGTCATGGTCACCCGTGCGCCTGCCGCTTCCAAATAATCGCGCAGATACAGCGCCGTCTGCAGATTTAAGTCTTTTTCCATCGTGCCGTAGGTCGTGCCGATCATCCCCGGATCGTCTCCGCCATGGCCGGGATCGACGACAATCCGCTTGCCGCGAAGACCGGCTGACGCAGGTCTGCTGACTGCGGTGCTGCTGCTCGTCCGCCTTATGCCGGCGGCGGAGGCTGCCGATGCTCCGGCGGTCACATACGGCTCCGCGACCCAGCCGATCGCGCCGCCCTTGGTCCGTATCTTCAGCCATCCGGATCGGCGGGAGAGGATGGTAACGGCGTCGCGGGCCTCCAGCGATCCTATAACGTCATAGCCGGTCCCGGGTCCGCTGCGGATGCGCAGCGAGTCTGCCGTAACTACCGCCGTAGTGGAGCGGGGGCTTGTACGCTTTTTCGCCGCAGTAACGGTTGCTTGGCTTGAAGCCGCTGTGCCGCCAGCCTTCTTGAGATAATAACCCGCTACCCATCCGGTTGTATTTCCGGTCTGAATTTTGAGCCAGCCATGCTGCTCCTTCGAGACGGTAACAAGCGTTCCTCCTCTGACCGACCCTGTGACCGCCGCTCCGCCCGCCGGCTCACTGCGAACATTAAGCGAAGTTGCGTATACCTTGGCGGTATAGCTGTCCGCCTGTGCCGTAGGTGAAGTAAGTATAATGCCTAGAAGGGCTGCGCCCGCTGCGGCGGCTATCCGCTTGAACACTGCTGGACGGTCAGGCCAGGTCGGCTGCTTGGCCTCATTCGGTTTGAGTAAATGATATAATTGTTTATTCATCTTTAGCCTCGCTTTATGTTGGAATTTAAGACTGGGAAGAACTCTTCTTGCGGGCAATCTCCCGGCGGACGACCGGCGCGACCTCCGCCGCGAGCAGCTCGATGGCCGAGGCGACCTTGGAGAAAGGCATGCCCCCGACATCCATCTGGGCCATGAAGCGGGTATGTCCGAACAGCTCATGCTGGTACAGAATTTTCTCGATGATCTGCTGCGGGCTGCCGACGGCCAGCGCTTCGCCAGGCTGGGTATAGCCTTCGAAGTCTTCGCGCGTGAACCGGAATTCAGTACCCGGCCGGGCCATGAAGCCGTTAAGATAATTCAAATAGTAAGGGTAGAAATCATCAAGCGCCTGCCTGGAAGACTTGGCGATATACCCGTGGCTGGTGACGGCAACCCTGAGGCTCTCCGGCGAGCGTCCGGCCTCGGCGCCCGTCTGCCGGTACAGCTCCGCCAGATGCCTGAACCGTTCCGGACGGCCGGAGAGGATGGCGATCGCCATACCGGTTCCAAGTCTTCCGGCTCGTTCCGCGCTTGCCGGAGTGCCGCCTACGCCGATCCAGAGCGGCAGCCTTGGCTGCAGGGGGCGGGGAGAAATCTCGGCGTCCTTGAGCGGCGGACGGTACGAGCCCTTCCAGTTCACGGTCTCATGCTCGCCAAGCTGCTGAAGGAGAGCGAGATTCTCGGCGAAGAGCTGCTGGTAGTCATTCAGGTCATAGCCGAATAGAGGGAAGGATTCCGTGAACGCGCCGCGTCCGGCCATGATTTCCGCGCGTCCTTCCGACAGGAGGTCCAGCGTGGCGAAATCCTCGAACAGTCTGACGGGATCAATGGTGCCAAGCACCATCGTTGTGCTGGCCAGCTTGATCCGGCTCGTCACCTGGGAAATGGCCGCAAGCACGACGGGAACCGAAGAGACGGCAAAATCCAGCCGGTGATGCTCTCCTACGCCGAATACGTCAAGTCCCGCCTCGTCGGCCAGCTTGGCGGCGGCTACGATATCCCGGAGACGGCGGTGCTGGCTCACGGCCTGTCCCGTTACGGGGTCTGGGACGATATCTCCCAAGGTATATACACCCAATTCGAAGCTGCCGGGAAGTGCCGATGCATTATTTTGAATAGTCATAAAGATGGCTCCTTTTGCGGTCTATGAACTTGATTGGTTGTGATTATTATAACAGTTTCCTGGTGAAACGCCTTCATTTTCTTGCCCTTGGGAAATAAATCATGGTAAGTTAGGGATTGCGAGAGGAATAAGAAACCGCCGGCATTTCCCGCTGGGCGAAGGGATAGGAGCAGGAAGAATGGCTTATAAAATTGTGTTCTTTGATATCGACGGAACATTGGTCAATGAGGAGAAAGAGATTCCGAAGGATACGCTTAAAGCGGTTTCCGAGCTAAAGCAAAATGGGGTAGAACCGGTAATCGCCACAGGGCGTGCACCTTATTTTATCAAGCCTTTGGCGGAAGTGCTGGGCATCGACTCTTATGTATGCCTGAACGGAGCCTATGTCGTGTATAAAGGGAAGACACTGCACAAGCGGCCTCTATCCAAGGAAACGATCCAGGCGCTGATTACGCTGGCGGCCCGGAACCGACATGCGCTGGTGTTCGAAGGCGAACATACTTATTTCGCGGACAGCGAGAACCATCCGTTCGTGACAGAGTCCGTCGATACCCTCAAGGTGGATCAGCCGGGATATGACCCCGAATTCTGGAAGAATAACGAGATTTATCAGATGTTCCTTCACTGTGAGAGCCATGAGGAAGCGCTGTACGAAGAATTGCTGTCCCAGCTCCGGCTGATCCGTTGGCATCCGCTTGCCATGGATGTGCTGCCGCCGGGAAGCTCCAAGGCCAAGGGCATCGAAGCCATGCTGAACATGCTTGGCATAAGCACCGAGGAGTCGGTTGCATTCGGCGACGGCTTGAACGATAAGGAGATGCTGGAGCTGGCCGGTATGGGCATTGCCATGGGGAACGCGCATGAAGAGCTGCTTCCCTATGCGGATTACGTAACCAGCCATGTGGACGAAGGCGGCATTTATAACGGCCTGGTGAAAGTGGGATTGATTTAACTTTAGGGAGTGTCCCGGACGCAAAGATGAGGAGGAAGGACAATGAAGCTGCTGCAATTTATGAAGAACGGACAGGCAAGACTTGGAGTAAAGACCGCAGAAGGAATTATGGATGTGGAATCAACGGCTCGCCGCAGCGGGCTGGAGCTCCCTTTATCTATGGAAGAAGTCATCAGGGACAGAGCGGCGGCCGTTCCCCGGCTTCAAGCGCTGCTGGGCGGTGACCCGCAGTGGCTGAAGGAAGAGGAGATTCGTTATGCGCCCTGCGTCACGCGCCCGCAGAAAATCATCTGCGTAGGGCTGAATTACAGAAGCCATGCGGCTGAATCGGGGCTTGAGGCGCCTTCTGATCCGGTGCTGTTCAGTAAATTTAACAATAGTCTGGCCGCTCACCGTGAGACGATCGCCCTGCCGGATGGAGCGTCCCAGATAGATTACGAAGCGGAGCTTGTGCTGGTCATCGGAAAGCGGACATCCGGGGTGACGAAGGAGGAGGCTCTTTCCAGCGTATTCGGTTATACGGTCGGTAACGATCTGACCGCAAGAGATTTGCAGTTCCGCACAAGCCAGTGGCTGGTCGGCAAATCGCTGGACGGCTTTGCCCCGGTTGGCCCCTATATAGTTACCGCTGATGAAGTCGATCCTGGCAGCCTGAACATTGAATGCAGAGTTAACGGCGAGCTGCGCCAGTCGGCGAATACGCGGGATATGATCTTTGGCTGCGCGGAGCTGGTCAGTTATATTTCAGCATACATAACACTTGAACCGGGAGATCTGATCTTTACAGGCACGCCGGAAGGTGTCATTCTTGGATATCCCGAGGAAGAGCGGATATGGCTGCGGGCCGGTGATGAACTGGCGGTTACGATTGAAGGACTGGGTACGCTGGAGAACCGGCTTGGATAACGAATATTATTCGTGATGCCTATGCCGCACACCGGACGAAGGCATACCGTTCCACCTTCGCATCGCCGGATGAGCAGCGGGTAGTGGTTTCTTTGTGTGCTACTAACGAAGTGAAGTGTTAACGGTATTAAGATTTTACGGCCTGAATGCGGTCGGTCCTGAAGCTCAGGCCTTTAAGCATTGACAGGCCGTTTTCTTTTTTTATTAAAAATTATAGAAGGGATGAGGTAGGATGGAGAATAATCGGCCGGACGGCTTTTGGGATGACGGGCTTGACTGACTGATCGTAGCGGAGAGGATTGACCGATATCAGGCAAGCTTGATGAAAAGATTGGGAGGGAACTAAGCAATGGAACCTTTAACATGGAAAATCCGCCTAGCGGCGGCAGCGGTCTCTCTATGCCTGCTGGCCGCAGCCGGAACGGCGTCGGCTCAAAGCGATCCACGTACTTCGTACGTGGGAAATAATTATGATACGTCCTCGGCATCCATCCCGGCGAAAGAAATCAAGGCGCAGTGGACGGCGGCAATGGATACGGTATCCGACGATTATGCTATGGGTAAGGGCGTCGTGGCGACCGGCGGGGGAAAGGCGTTTATTATTCAATCCGGACAATTGGCGGCCCTCAATGTGCAGACCGGAGCGCGGGTATGGAAATTCGGCTCGGGTCTTCAGGCTCCGCTGCTCTACCGAAGCGGCGTGCTATATGCGGCATCGAAGACGGGAGCGGTATATGCGGTTAATGCTTCGAACGGCAAAAAGGTGTGGGCTTCTCAAGCGGCCAGCCAGGGCGCAGTGCAGCTTGTGACGGACGGGGAACGGTTGCTGGTGAACAACGGAGACATCCAGGCTTATGGGCTGAAGGACGGAAAGATGCTGTGGCGTATCCATGAAGAAACTGGTTTCATCCGGCCGATTGTGGCGGAGGGCGGCCTGGTACTGGGCCAAAATTCGGTGTCCGGAGCCTATACATACGATGTTTTGCATGCCTATGATCCGGCGACGGGCAAGAAGTTGTGGGAGGCGGCCAAACATGATCTTCCCGCAGCAGTCAAGGACGGGACGGTCATTTCCCAAAGAGAAAGCACTTTGGTGGAGGCGGTGGACTTGACCACGCTCGATATTCTGGACGGCAAGACCGGCAAAGTGCTCAAGACGGTGATCTATAATCCGCAGAATATGAACCTTAAGGATCAAGGGCCTGGGGCAGGGGATTTCCCCGCCTGGTATAGCGGCAACAGGATTTATCTGAACGCCGGGAACAAATTATACAGCTACCCGGCGGATGCCGATCCCGCCAAGACGACCAGAGATACATATTCCGTTGAGAGCGTGGACTTGAGGTATGCGGCCGGACCCTATGATGAACGGATTCTTTTTACGAATAATTCCAGGTTGTATGGTGTTAAAACTACCGATAAATCGACGGTATATTACGGAGGACTCCGAAATGACATTGCCCGCTTTGATCTGATCGGACACGGCGTATATATTATTCAGACCGACGGCAGGCTGATCGCGATGCATCTCCGTACGGCCAAGCCGGTTGTGCAGTTGAAGACGGGCGGCAATGTATTTGGTCCTAGCCTCTCCGTGAACGGAATGATTATTGTGCAGAGTAAAGGAAAGGTGCAGGCTTTCAAAGAGCCGGACAGTCTCAAAATGAAATAGGGAACACGAATTATTCTATTGACAAACTTTGTCTGGCAATCGTAAAATATGTTTATTAATCCTATAAACTTAGTTGGATAAAAGTTGACCGGATAACCGGAGGCTCTGAAGAAACAGCACTGTATCTATGCGTATAGCTGCTGTAATATTCAGGGCCTTTCTTGTTTATTATCCGGAGGCATACACATCATTGTCGTCTTCAGGAGTGAATAAAATCACAATGAAACGGGGTAGAAGCAATGACGAAGTATCTGTTCACATCGGAGTCTGTAACGGAAGGACATCCGGATAAAATTTGCGACCAAATATCGGATGCGATCCTCGATTCGATTCTGGAGCAGGACGCAAACGGCCGGGTGGCCTGTGAGGTAGCGGTGACTACGGGGCTCGTACTGATCGCTGGAGAAATTTCGACTTCTGCGACCGTCAATATTCCGGCAATTGCCCGGGAGACAATCGTGCGAATCGGTTATGACCATTCCTCTCTTGGCTTCGACGGCAATACCTGCGCCATTCTCAGCTCGCTCGACGAACAATCGGCTGATATTGCCAGAGGCGTAGATAACGCTCTGGAAACCAGGCAGCTTGAGAACGCGGAAGAGAACGGCAGCGAAATCGGTGCAGGCGATCAGGGTCTGATGTTCGGCTATGCGACGGATGAGACGCCGGAGCTGTTCCCGCTTCCGATTTCGCTGGCCCACCGGTTGGCCAGAAGACTGGCGGAGGCAAGAAAGAGCGGACTGCTGCCCTATCTGCGGCCGGACGGCAAGACGCAGGTGACCGTGGAATATGATGGAGACCGTGCGGTCCGGGTAGATACCATCGTTGTTTCGACACAGCATGCCCCTGAAATCGGACTCGATCAAATCTGGAAGGATATTGTTCAGCATGTGGTGGAGCCGACGGTTCCGGAAGAACTGCTGGATGAGAATACCAAATATTATATCAATCCGACGGGACGCTTTGTTGTGGGCGGGCCGAACGGTGACGCCGGGCTGACCGGCAGAAAGATCATTGTAGATACTTACGGCGGTTACGCCCGGCATGGCGGGGGCGCGTTCAGCGGGAAGGACCCGACGAAGGTGGACAGAAGCGCCGCGTACGCTGCGCGTTATGTAGCGAAGAATATTGTGGCAGCCGGTCTGGCGCACAGAGCCGAAATCCAGCTCGCCTATGCGATTGGAGTGGCAAGTCCGGTTTCCGTTACGGTCAACAGCTTCGGAACCGGCATTGTACCGGATGACCGGATCTCGGAAATCGTGAAGGAGACGTTCGACCTGAGACCGGGAGCCATTATTAAGGCGCTTGATCTCAGACGGCCGATCTACAGACAGACGGCGGCCTACGGGCATTTTGGAAGAAGCGATCTGAATTTGCCTTGGGAGCGCACAGATAAGGCGGAGGCGTTAAAAGCGGCAGCCGCTGAGCAAGTTATTGGCGCGGGCGAATCATCGTCCGCCAAATAATTACAGAGCTGGACCGGAGTAATGGCCGGCAGATCAGAAGGATATGCTGACAGGAGGATATAGGATGGCGAAAGCAACAAAGCATATTGCAATCTACGGCAAAGGCGGCATCGGGAAGTCGACAACTACGTCCAATATCAGCGCCGCTCTCGCGGAAGCGGGCTATCGGGTGATCCAGATCGGATGCGATCCCAAAAGCGACTCCACCAATACGCTAAGAGGCGGCGACTATTTGCCGACGGTGATTGACAGCCTAAGGGACAGTTCCAAAGTGAAGCTGCAGGATGTGTCGGCGATCGGATTTAAGGGTGTGCTCTGCATCGAAGCGGGCGGACCTGTACCTGGCGTGGGCTGCGCCGGGCGCGGCATCAACGCCGCTGTCGGCCTGCTTCAAGAGCTTAATGTCTTTGAAGAATACGAAGCCGATTATGTGCTGTATGACGTTCTGGGAGATGTCGTGTGCGGCGGCTTCGCCGTACCGATCCGCGACGGGATTACCGACAGAGCCTATGTGGTCAGCTCCTCGGACTTCATGGCGATCTACGCCGCCAACAATCTGTTCAAGGCGATCGGCAAATACGCTCCATCCGGAGGAGCGAAGCTCGGAGGCATCATCGGAAACAGTATTCTGCCCGGTTACCCGGAATCGCTGATTACGGATTTCGCGAAGCGGACAGGCGCAGCTGTAGCCGGGTTCGTTCCGCGTTCACCAGTCGTTGCCCAGAGCGAGCTCTACGGCAAAACGGTGATTGAAGCGAGCCCTGGCTCGGAGCAGGCCGATGTGTACCGGAAGCTGGCCGCGCATGTGGCCGGCAACGAGAACCTGTCCGTTCCGAGCCCGCTGAATGTCACCGACCTTCGCGATTGGGCCAGAAGCTGGGGAGACGCTATCAACCAGGAGGCGGCTTCTTTCTCCGCCTCAGCGCGGTAAGGAGCAGAATAATGAACGAGATCAGACAACGGCTTCCCCGTACGAGGGAAAAGCGCAGGGGGGCGCTGACCGCTTACTACGGCGACAGCGCAGCCCTGGCGGATGAACTGGAGAAGGAAGAGCCAAGACAAAGAATCCGCACGTATTCGGAAACGGACGATGACGAGGTTACCTTCGCCATTCGGCTTCTGGGCCGAATCCGCGGCAGTGTCACCATTATTCACAGCCCGCCGGGTTGCGGCGCAATCAAGCTTGAAGATGAGCTTAAAGCAGGCGGCAGTCCCTGGCTGATTACGAATATTGAAGAGAACGACTCGATCCTGGGCGCCGATGACAAGCTCAGAGAAGCGGTGGACCTTGCGTACCGGACATGGCGTCCTGAAATTATTTTTATTCTTGCGACGCCCGTGGTGGCCATCAACAATGACGATATCCAGTCCGCAGCGACGGAAAAGGAAGACCTCTATAACATTCCGGTAGTACCGGTATATGCCGCAGGCTTCCGCTCCAGGACTGCTGTGTACGGCTATGATCTGGTATTTCATGCGCTGGCTAAATACGTATTGAAGGGTGAACCTGGCGCACCCCCCATCCCGGTTGTTAACTTAATCGGCGCAGCCGGAACAAGAACGGGCAATATTATCACAGATCTGAACGGAGCAGGAATTTCGTATAACAACGTATCGGGAAGCTTTTCGATTTCTGCATTACAGCGATCGCTGGGCGCCTCAGCCTCCATTGCCATTGATAAGGATGACGCCCGTTTCCTGCTGGAATGGCTGGAGGAGGCGCATAGCGTCGTTCATTTGGAGGAGATCGCGCCGATCGGGCTTGCCGGAACGGAGCGATGGCTGCTCGCTGCCGCCGGAGCCGGGGGCTCAACCGGTCAGGCGCGGGCTTATATTGAAGAGGAGAAAGCTGCGGCAGAGCAAGCTTTGAAGCGGCTGCGGTTGGACGGAGTCTCCGTCATTGTCGACCTCCCTCCTGAGCAGGCGTTCGGAATAGCGGAATTCGTGGAAGAGCTGGGGGGAGTTGTGGCGGCGTTAAGTTTGACTCACGCCGACAGTTCGCATGCCCCAAGACTGAGGGAATGGGCCAGCCGGAGCAATCCGCAGGTATACATTCAGCCGGGCCAGCCTTTCGAGAAGATCAACGCGCTGGGGAAATTGAAGCCTGCTCTGTATATCGGGAAGGGCGAGGCTGCCGTATGGGCGGCAAGAGCGGGGATCACCGCGGCCGCAGTCGATTCGGTGGATTTGTACGGATTCAGGGGCGTTCAGGAGCTTGCCCCGCTGTTAGCCAAAGCGCTGCGCAATCCGTCACTCAGCCGCTATTTAAGCGCCGGAGGCTCCTCTTACCGAGCGGGCTGGCTGAGTAAAAGCGCGAACTGGCATATCAAGCAGGAGGTGAAATAGGATGAAAACGACGACGGTGGGAAACCGGAACAGCTGCATGCTGCATGGAGCGGTCCAGACGATCAAGTCGATTGAAGGCGCTGTGCCGATCATCCATTCCACCTCGGGCTGCGGCGTTCAGCAGTATGCCGGGGTCAGCGGCCTAAGCGGAAACGGCGGTTCCGGTTATACGGGCGGGCTCGGCATTCCGTCGACCAATTTTCTGGAAAGACAGGTCGTGTTCGGCGGAAGCTCAAGACTCAGAGAGCAGCTCAAAAATACGGTGAAGATCAAGGACGGCGACTTCTACGTGGTGCTGACCGGCTGTACGCCTGAGCTTGTCGGCGACGATGTGCCGGCGATGACCAAGGAGCTGCAGGAGCAGCAGTACAAAGCCATTCATATCAGCACTCCCGGCTTTAAGGGGAGCGTCCATAACGGTTATACGGCTGCGTTGACCGGCCTGCTGCGCCAGTTCGGCAAGATTGCCGGCACGGACGGAGACCAGCAGCCTGCCCGGAAAAATGACCGGCTTGTGAATCTGCTTGGCATCATTCCCGAGCAGGATGTGTTCTGGCGCGGAAATCTGAAGGGACTGAAGGATAGCCTGAAGGGGATCGGAGCCGACGCGAATGTGCTGTTTGGACCGGAAGCGGACGCGCAGGAGTGGACAACCATTTTTAACGCGGCACTGAATGTCTCTTTCTCCGCGCACAGTCTGGAAGTCTGTGAATGGCTGGAAAGCAACGCGGGCATCCCCTATGTTCACTTCGACGGATATCCGGTAGGCGCACAGCAGACTGGGGAGCTGTTAAGATGCATCGGGAAGCAGCTTGATCTGGAGCAAGAGAAGGTCGAGGCATGGATTGCCCGCAAGGAAAATAGCGAGAGATACTACATTCTGCAGTTTCTGGATGCTTACTACAAGTATGGCTTCCAGAAAAGGTTCGCCCTCGTTGGCGACAGCGCAGCTGTGCTCGGTCCGGCCCGCTTTCTGACCGATCCGCTCGGCCTGTTACCTTCCTTGATTGTCGTTACCGACGATCTCCCGCAGCAGGTTCGCGATTCGATTGTCGTGCAGTGGAAGGAATGGCAGCCGGATACCGAGGCGAGAATTGTGTTTGAGAGCGATGCGAAAATCATTGAGGAACTGCTGATCGCGGAAGAAATTGAGCTGCTGCTCGGAAGCTCGATTGAGCGCCGCGCGGCGGAGCGCAAAGGGATTCCGTTTGTTCCCGTGTCGTTTCCGCTAGCCGAGAGAATCGTGCTTACGAAAGGCTATGCCGGCTTTGACGGCGCGTTCACGCTGCTTGAGGATGTGGGAGACGGCATTCTGAGCAATGCGGGGAGTGACAGGGATGAGCAGGGAACAAATCCGCAGCCGGCTTTTTCAGGAATTGGCGGAGAGATTCAGCTTCAGGAAAATGAAATTGAGCGAATGCGGGTATGATAAAACCAAAGGAACAGGCCGGGAATCCCGGTCTTTCCTTTTGTTGGGCCGAGAAATCAAATGCATTTTTCTATATACGAAGCGCGCAGAAGATATTATACTAAGTTAGCAAACCGTTTTTTTCAGCAGGCTCCTCCCCCAGGGCTACCAAGAACTTGAGAAAATGATGCTGGAGGAAAATGAATGAGCACTATAGACCTGGCGGGCCAGCTTTCCAGTTATACGGGAAGATTGCTTCGGGAAAGGTTCGGCAGAGGACCTGAGTCCGTGCACGCTTCTATCGCGAAACAATGTATTGCACTGCATATTCGCAATTTTATCGGACCGGTAGAGCGTTTTTTACTGAGTAAGGAGGAAGAGCAGGCTTTCCGCTACACGCGCGAGCTGCTGATGAAATCCCTTCTGCCCGAATTGTCCTCTTATGTAAAGGATCAGCTGGAGATTGAGGTCAGTGAGATTTTTTACGATTGGGGTATACATAATGCTTCAGGAATGATTGTGGCTCTGATCAAGGGCGGTGAAGCTTACACTGAGAAATATGCCAAGCAGGATGAAGTCCATAACCAGATTAATGAGGTAAGCAGTAAAGTTCAGAGGTTTCCTGATTTTACGACTTCCTGGTGGATAAATCCGCGAACGCTGATGATCAAGCGCGAAGGCATAATGATCCCGCTAGAGAAAGAATTGATTGAGCTGGGCTACGAGAATACGCTTAAGACGACCAAGCGGAAGATGGAGAAGCGTTATTTGGAGACGACCACCATCGCGCCTTTGCTTGGCAAAGAATTGGCCGATATCTACGTGGACTGGGATTTTGAAAAAGATAAGAGCGTCATCGCATATACGTTCAAATAATATATGGTTAAGGCGGAAATGAGTCGGACATGCAAATGAGCCGAACATAAGTCGAAGGAAGGGGAAAACATCCCTTTCTTCGGCTTTTTCATTTTTGCTGAAATCATAAAATAGCGGGACAGTTATTAGGAGGGTTGGCGAGTGGGGGAACATATTCAGAAGGTTCTGTATGTGGAAGATAATCCGCTGAATATGGCGCTGATGCATCATCTATTCAAAAAGAACCTGCCTTCCGTCCTGCTTCTTGAAGCCGATACGGGTGAACTGGGACTTGAAATGGCTGAGCAGCATCAGCCGGACCTTATCATTCTTGACATCGGTCTTCCGGGTCTGAACGGATATGAGACGCTGGAATGCCTGCGCCGGGACAGCCGTACCGAGCGGATCTCGGTTCTGGCCATTAGCGCATTCGCTCAATTATCGGACATCGCCCAGGCGCGGCAAGCGGGATTCGCCGGATATATAACCAAACCCATTCGGGTGAAGGCCTTTACGGAAATCGTACAGGGACTGCTTGCCGAAAGAGGCGGATAGGTTTAGCTGCTTCGAGTTAATTCATTGTAAGCAATAGAGCTCTGGGGAGAGGGCTCGCGCTCTAATAAAGAGTGTCGGTGCTCGGGGTTGCTGAAAGGAACAGGGGACGATCCGGGAGTAGGCTCGAATATAAGCCGGATCTATAGCAGGCTGTCTCAAAGTAGACGATTCTACGGATGAGGCAGCCATTTTCATGACTTTTTCTGGGTGTACATATTGAGGTCGGCGAGATTAATCAGTGCGGATACGGTCTTGTCGTCGTCGGGATAGAGGGCGGAGCCAATGGAGATATTGACGGGCAGATTCATCTTGCCAGACAGGCGGGAGATGCTATTCTTGATCCGGAGTTTGATCTCTTCCACCTCGGATGAACTGGAGCATAGTCCGCACAGCAGAAACTCATCTCCTCCCCAGCGGATGGCAATTATGCGCTTGCCCTTCTCCAGCAGCAGGATTTTGCTGATTTCAATAAGCACGATGTCTCCGGTCCCATGATTCAGCGTATCATTGATCCACTTGAAATTATCGCAGTCGATGGCGAGAATAAATACTTTATGCCCGGTGCGGTCTGCGGCCGCCATCATTTTGGCGATTCGGGCTTCCGTATTTCTTCGGTTAAATAGCCCTGTCAAAGGATCTCTCTCGGAATTAAAAACGGCCCGGTCGAATTGAAGACCCGCCAGGTAGCATATCGCCGTAAATAGGGGATAACCTAACCAGTCCAGCATTGTGATGCCTCTGCCGCTAAGAACGTAATAAAGGAGGTAGAAGCTGTGCGCCGTAAGATAAATGCTTATGGTTAGAATCCTTCCTGTATATTTCATATAGAGCACCTCGCAAGTAGGCTAATAGACCTATTTTAGTAAGTATATCATACTGTTTATCGAATTATTATTTGAAAATTTTAATAGTTGACACATGAAAAAACGCAAAGAAGGCATGATAAAAAAGTATGAAAATGACTTCAAGCGAGGAAAGAAATATGGGAAAACCATCGGCTTCGAAAGACAGCGGGAAACTCAAGTGGTGGCAGCTGTCTTTGCTGGGAGTTGCGGGAACGATCGGAACGGGCTATTTTTTGGGGTCGGGCCTGGCGATTATGATCGGAGGGCCATCTGTACTGATCGCTTATCTTCTGGCAGCGGCTGGAACCTATGTTGTCTTTGACGCACTGGCACGGATGACGGCGGATCACCCGGAGCAGGGTTCGTTCCGTTCCTATGCGCTGAAGGCGTTCGGGGGATGGGCGGGACTTGGGAGCGGATATGTTTACTTGTGCTCCGAGCTGCTTATTATGGGCAGTCAGCTTACGGCCTTGTCCATCTTCTCGCGGTTCTGGTTTCCGTCTGTTCCGATGTGGATATTCGCAGCAGGTTTCGCTTTGCTCAGCCTGATTATCGTCTTTTTTGGGAACAAGGGGTTTGACAAGGTTGAGAATGTGCTTGCCGCTATCAAAATCGCCGCGATCCTCATGTTTCTGATTATTGCGGCAGGACTTCTTGCGGGGTGGATCGACGGCGGGCGGTATAAGCCGAATCCGCCGCTTACGGCTGCCGAGATTTTCCCAAGGGGCGCAGTGGGACTGTGGTCATCCTTTATTTTTGCCTTTTACGCTTATGGAGGCATTGAGGTGCTCGGCATCATGTCTTACCGGCTCCGCAAGCCGGAGGAAGCTCCCAAAGCGGGAAAGATCATGCTGCTGACCCTGGCCGTGGTATATGTCCTTTCAATCGCCCTGGCCGTTACGATGGTGCCGTATTCTAAATTCAACTCGAAAGAAAGCCCGTTTGTACTGGCTTTAAGCAGCGACCACTTGGCTTTTGTTCCCCATGTCTTTAACGGGGTGCTGATTGTTGCCGGCTTCTCGACGATGACTGCTTCGCTGTATGCCGTTACTTCCATGATCATCACGCTTGCGCAGGAAGGCGATGCTCCAGGGGCGTTCTCCCGGAAGCTGAAGGGCAAGTATCCGCTGCCTGCGCTCGGGCTGATCGCAGCTGGTCTTTCGGCGACCATCGTTATGTCTCTCCTGATGCCGGGAAAAGTATATGAATACATCACCACGGCGGCCGGTTTGATGCTGCTTTACAATTGGGCGTTTATTTTGCTGTCTTCCGCCAAGCTGCTGAAGCCCGCCAAGCTCAGCGCCGTCAAACGCTGGTGCGGGCTGATATTGATATTCGTTGCGGCGTCCGGGACGCTATTTCACCATGAGAGCCGGCCCGGGTTGTTCATCAGCCTGCTGCTTGTGGCGCTGATTGCCGGCTGTGACGCCATTGTCCAGCATGTGCGCAAAGGCCGGAGCGGCAAGCAGGGGGAAATGGATGAACAGCAGATAGAGGCCGATGTTCCCCTGCACGGAAGCTTGGGCGGCGGCCTTCGCATTAAGGCGATCCGTCTGCGTAAATCGCGCTCTTAAATATGCGGGTTGCCCCGGGCCTGTGCAGCTTTAGTTGGGAAAGAGCAGCTTGGCCGCTTCCAGTCCAAAGTAAAGACCGAAGCCGACCAGCGACAGTCCGGATAATACGGACAGACCTTTTAGCACACGACTCGTCAAGAGTTTCCGGAAAAAGCTGGCGGCGCCAGCCATGCTGACGTCCCATAGAAGAATTCCCAGAACTATGCCGCTGCTGTAAAGAAGCAGCTGCCGCATTGGATATTCTTCGGCTGCTTTGGCCAATACGGAACCGTATATACCCAGCCAGAATAGAATCGACAGCGGATTGAACAGCGACATCAGAAATCCGGACAGCAGCGATTTGCTGAGCCGGTTATCCTCCCGTCTTGATCCGGAAAATGAAATATGCCCGGCATCCTTAATACTTTCAATGCCGGTGTAGGTCAGCACAAGGAAGCCGAACAGCCAAAGGAAAGCCTTGATATAAGGGGACTCCAGCAGATGAATGACGCCTAGATAGACAAGCAGCATATATAAAATATCCGCGCAGATGGCGCCAAGCCCGACAAACCAGGCATGCCAAAAGCCGCTGCGTATGCCTTTGTCCAATTGTGCGGCGTTAATGGGTCCTATAGGGGCGGAAAGGGATAGACCAAGAATAATGTAGCCGATAAAGATTTCCATGGTCACGTCTCCTCGTCAGCCGAATGGATGGTACATTTTATCGTATTCAGCGCGATGGACAGGTACTACATTTTTTAGGGAAAAAGGATTTTTAGCCCTGATGAATTATTCGGCACTTTAACGCGTTGATTAAATCTATTGCAACAAGACATAATATCCATTAAGATACCAGAAGAAATAACCGTAAAGACGTTGACGAAGAGAGTAAGCGCAAATTCCGGATCTGGACAGGGAAGGCATGCCGAAGACTGAGAGCTGCCTCTGAGACGACTGCCGCCGAAGTTCACTTCGTAGTCGGTTCCTGAAGTGCCCTTTGCAGGGTATGTGTAGGGATTCCCGCGCCCCGCGTTACAGGGTTTAAGACAGAGCTAATTCTTTCACCTTGGAAGAACGGCTCTAAATAAGGGTGGTACCACGGCTCCTCGTCCCTTGACGAGAGCCTTTTTTGCGTTGGTATAAAAGAGAAGAGGAGTGTAACACATTATGAGTAATGCCGAATTGGAACAATTAAGAAACCGGCTGGATGAGATTAACAGCGAACTGCTCGCGCTTATTTCGGAGCGGGCGGAGATTGTCCGTGAGATCGGGGCTGTCAAAGAGAAGCAGGGCGTGCCGAAATTCGATCCCGAACGGGAAAAGAAGATGCTCGAGAAGCTCGTTGCCGAAAACAAGGGACCATTCTCTGAAAGCACAATCCGCACGCTGTTCAAGCAGATCTTCAAGGCATCGCTTGACCTGCAAAGCGCCGAGCACAAGAAGAGCCTGCTGGTCAGCCGCAAGACCCGCAAGGAAGACACCGTTATCCTTCTTCCTGGAGACGTTGTGGTGGGCGGAGGCGCTTCGCTGATGGTGGCCGGCCCCTGCTCGGTCGAGAGTGAGAAGCAGACCCGTGCGGTAGCCGCGGCGCTGCAAAAAGCAGGTGTTCGCGTTATGCGCGGCGGCGCGTTCAAGCCTCGTACTTCGCCTTATGATTTCCAAGGGCTCGGCATGGACGGACTGCGTATTCTGCGTGAAGCCGCAGATGAATACGGCCTTCTGACCATCAGTGAAATCGTAGACCCGGCGCATATCGAGCCGTCGCTTGACTATGTTGATATTATTCAGATCGGCGCGCGCAATATGCAGAACTTCGAGCTGCTGAAGGCTGCCGGCGAGGTGAACAAGCCGGTGCTGCTGAAGCGCGGACTTGCGGCGACGATGGAGGAGTTCCTGCATGCGGCGGAGTATATTATGTCCCGCGGCAATACACAGGTCATGCTGATTGAGCGCGGCATTCGCACCTATGAGAAATGGACGCGCAACACGCTTGATATTTCCGCCGTGCCGATTCTGAAGCAGGAGAGCCATCTGCCGGTGCTGGTCGACGTAACCCACTCCACCGGCCGCAAGGATATTCTCGTTCCATGCGCGAAGGCTGCGCTTGCGGCGGGAGCCGACGGCATTATGGTCGAGGTTCATCCCGATCCGGCGACGGCGCTGTCCGATGCGGCGCAGCAGCTTAACTTCGACGAGTTCAACACGTTCTTCGACGAAGTGAAGGCGTCGGGCTTGTATCGTCAATAATCGTCCGTAAAAGCGTCATGGGGCTGTTTTACAGCTTCACCCGAAGCCGGCGGACGGTAGAATGTCCCGATTTTGTCATGATTAATAGGCCGGATTCCCTTTCAAGCTGCTGCGTCCAGTGCTAAAATTTGGGGTAACAACCTTGGGAGGGATCTCTTATGCGCGTGCATGATATTACCTTGACCCGCGACTTTTCCTCCGATGACCTCAAGTGCATATCCATGAAAGCGGGAAGTTACCTTTCCGAGATTATTCTGCTCAAGCCGGATGCGGTCATCGATGTGAAAAGCTTGCTGGGAATGATGCTGTATCCGCTCAAAAAGGGCTTTGTCATTACCATCCGCACAAAAGGCAAGGATGAAGAAGAAGCGCTGGACTTTATGTGCGAGATTATGGATTCCCGCTAAAGCGGCGCCGCCCTAAAAGGCGGGAGAAATAGCTGGGAAGCTGTTTTGTGAAAAACAGAAGCCGTGCTTTGTGAACCGGAAAGCGCAAGCCCATGGGCTGTACAGCCCTTGAGCCTGCGCTTTTTTGCATTCAGGGATTGAGCCGGGGCCGCCGGACCGTGTTGGATACGCGGCTTGCGCGCTTCGTTTATGAATGGCCCGAGCCTTTTTTCTTGCGGGCGTGCTACCTTTTACGCGGGTCGGCCGTATACTTGGTTATAGCGGAAGGCCTGAAGAGGCTGGGACAAATGACTTTGGGTATTAGGGCACACAATATCCCGGCAAGGGCTTCCCGCAAATTATTTAGGGGGAATGGTTGTGAATATGGAGATCAATCCAAAGCAAAGGTCGTTTCGTTCCGGAAGAATTATCAGTACGGTTGCTGCCATACTCATCGTGCTGCTGATCGGGGGAAATGCATTTTCGACGGTGGAATACGGACATGTGGGGCTGTACAAGACGTTCGGGAAGCTGAATGACAATGTGCTGTCGCCGGGTATTCATTTTAAAATCCCCTTCATCCAGTCCATCATCCAGGTCAACACGCAGGTGACCAAGGCGGAAACCGACACATCGGCTTCGTCGAAAGATCTTCAGCCCGTATCCACGCATGTAGCGGTTAACTTCTCCGTGAACAAGGAGTCGGCTTACAACCTGATGAATAATATCGGCGGAAGCTTCGATTCGGTCATCATTAATCCCGCTATCCAGGAAATCGTCAAGGAAGTTACGGCCAGGTATCCTGCCGAGGATCTGATTACCCGCCGCGACGTGGTTTCCAGCGAGATAAGCGAGCATTTAAAGAACCGGCTAGCTAAATACGATCTGATTGTAAACGATATTAATATTGTGAATTTCAAATTCTCCGAAGCGTTTAACGATTCGATTGAAGCAAAGCAGGTGGCTCAGCAGCAGGCGCTGAAAGCGGAGAACGATCTGAAGCGGATTGAAATCGAGGCGAAGCAAAAGATCGCGCAGGCGCAGGCGGAAGCCCAGTCGCTCAAACTGAAGAAGCAGGAAGTGACGCCCGAGCTGGTACAGCTGAAGCAGATCGAGGTTCAGGAGAAGGCGCTGGACAAATGGGATGGGAAGCTGCCTGCCGTTACCGGAGGCGCGACTCCGTTTATCGACATCAATCCTTTGGCCGCCAAATAAGCCGATCCTCATCACCGGCGCATGGTTGAACCAAGCTTGAACCACAAGAGAACCTCTGAGCAGCGAGAGCTGAATCGGAGGTTCTTTAACTGTTTTTATTGTAACCGGCTGATTTGGGATAAAATGACTATCTGTAGGACCTTTGTAAGCTATCCGCTTTGCAAAAAGGTGCCCAATTGGTATGATTAATAGAAGTGCAAGAAGTCATATTTATTCTGGAGGAACGTGCAAATGAGCGAAATCAATCTGACCCGAATGATCGATCATACGCTGCTGAAAGCGGATGCTCGAAAAGAAGACATCGTAAAACTGGCGGAAGAAGCCAAAAGCTATAAATTCGCCTCCGTATGCGTTAACCCCGGGTGGGTTACTGTTGCCCATGAGGTGTTGAAGGACACGCCGGAGGTAAAGGTATGCACGGTAATCGGCTTTCCGTTGGGCGCTACGACGCCGGAGACAAAGGCTTTTGAAACGGTGAACGCGATCCGAAACGGCGCGGAAGAAGTCGATATGGTCATCAACATCGGCGCTCTAAAGGACGGCAACGACGAGCTGGTGAAGCGCGATATCGCCGTCGTGGTGGAAGAGGCGCGCGGGAAGGCGCTAACCAAGGTCATTATTGAGACTAGCCTGCTTACGGAAGAAGAGAAGATCCGGGCCTGCAAGCTGGCTGTGGAAGCCGGGGCGGATTTTGTGAAGACATCAACCGGGTTCTCTACCGGAGGGGCAACCAAAGAAGATATTACGCTAATGCGCAGTATAGTAGGACCGGACATCGGCGTCAAAGCCTCAGGCGGCGTGCGCAGTGTGGAAGACGCTCTGGTTATGGTTGGCGCAGGCGCAACGCGGATCGGCACCAGCGGCGGTGTGGCGATCGCCAAAGGAGAACAGAATATTTCCGGCTATTAAAGGGCATTTCGGACAAAAAAAGCTGCGGCTGAAGCGGGAAACCACTTCGGCTGCAGCTTTTTTTTGAATTTTATTCACTCTTTCTGATAATTCTTAGTGGAATAATAAGAATAAGTCTTTTCAAATGACATTCTTTGTGAGAGAATAGGTGCAACTCTTACTTCTAACCATTTTTTTCAAATTGAAATTAGGGAGGAAATAACTATGTCAGAACAAGCTAATCTGTCGTTTGAAACGCTCGCCGTCCATGCCGGACAGCAAATCGATCCTGCTACGTTCGCCCGCGCCGTTCCGCTTTATCAGACCACTTCTTACGGATTCAGGGATGCGGAGCATGCGGCCAATCTGTTCGGATTGAAGGAGTTTGGGAACATTTACACGCGTTTGACGAATCCGACGACCGATGTGTTCGAGCAGCGGATTGCGGCGCTGGAAAGCGGGGCGGCAGCGCTGGCGACAGCTTCTGGCGCGGCGGCTATTTCCTTTTCTATTCTGAATATTGCCGGAGCCGGAGATGAAATTGTATCCTCGGCAAGCCTGTACGGAGGCACATACAATCTGTTCTCCACTACACTGCCTAAGCTGGGCATTAAGGTCCATTTCGTGGATTCGGATAATCCGGAGAATTTCCGCAGCGCCATCACCGAGAATACCAAGGCGCTGTTTGCGGAAACGATCGGCAATCCGCAGGGGAATGTGCTGGACATTGAAGCGGTGGCCGCCATCGCGCATGAGCACGGTATCCCGCTTATTGTTGACAATACGTTTCCGAGCCCTTATCTGCTCCGCCCGATTGAGCATGGAGCCGACATCGTCGTCCATTCGGCGACCAAATTCATCGGGGGCCACGGCACCTCTATCGGCGGAGTGATTGTGGACGGAGGCAAATTCGACTGGAAGGCCAGCGGCAAGTTTCCCGGCCTGACGGAGCCCGATCCCAGCTACCACGGTCTGGTCTACACCGACGCCGTAGGGCCGATCGCTTACATTATCAAGGCCCGCGTTCAGCTGCTCCGTGATATTGGCGCGTCGATCTCGCCGTTTAACTCCTGGCTGCTGCTGCAGGGGCTTGAGACGCTGCATCTGCGGGTGGAGCGCCACAGCCAGAACGCGCAGAAGGTGGCGGAATTCCTGGAAGCTCATGAAGACGTGGAATGGGTAAGCTATCCGGGGCTGCAGAGCCATCCATCCTACGAGCTTGCGCAGAAGTATTTGCCAAAAGGACAGGGGGCGATCCTGACCTTTGGCATTAAGGGAGGAAGCGAAGCGGGCCGCAAGGTGATCGAGAACGTGAAGCTGTTCTCGCATCTGGCGAATGTCGGCGATTCCAAGTCGCTGATCATTCATCCGGCCAGCACAACGCATCAGCAGCTGTCGGAGGATGAACAACGGTCCGCGGGTGTAACGCCCGAGCTGATCCGCCTGTCGATCGGTACGGAGGCGATCGGAGATATATTGAATGATTTACAGCAGGCCATTGCAGCCAGTCAGGGAGTAACCGTCGGCTAATTAGGTCCGTCTCTTAAAGGCCCGGCTGTCATATTGCCGGGCCATAACCTTCAACATCCGGCAATCGTTAAGCTCGTACGGCGCGGACGATACTGTCCGGCATGATATGTCCGCGCCGCTCCCTGAGCTCTTCCCTGTTGGAGGCGCCGGGAGAAGGCTGCGGAGGAGGCAGACATTCTCATTCAATAAGGAAAGCCCGTACCCGCATATTTCATGACCCTGCTCCGTAAGCATTAGAGAGGCCGTAAAATAACAGCCGGAGGAAGTAAGGGCAGAAAAGGCTCCGGCGGCAACTCATAACCGAAAAAGGTGGGTGCGAAGATGAGGGATAAACTTGGGCAGGATAACGTAAGAACTGGCAGAGAATATCCGTTTTCATCCGGAACGGCGGCGGAAAAACCGGCAGACACGGAAAGCCCGTATTTGCTTGATTCTTCCCGCGTGTTGCGTCCGGCTTTTCTAGTGCTGCCGGAAGGCCGCGAGGACCGTCCGTCTGTCCGCGAACCAGGCACCACTGCGGCAGGACCCTGCCTGGTTAGAAGTGAAGACTGGCTGAAACAGGCGGACCCGCTCTTTGCCGCCTGGCTTGCAACCGGGAATGGACAGGAGGCGGATCTGGCGCTGCGCCGGATTTATTACCGGCTGCGCGACGAAGCGGCCGCGCTGCTGGGATCGGCGGACGGAGAGTGGGCCGCGGTGAGCCTGCCTGCCGCTCCGGAGCTTGACTCCCGTCCTGATCGGCTCGCCAAGCTTCAGGACATATTATTGGAAGCGCTTTTTAACGCACTGGC
Source organism: Paenibacillus durus (assembly GCF_000756615.1). Lineage (NCBI taxonomy): Bacteria > Bacillati > Bacillota > Bacilli > Caryophanales > Paenibacillaceae > Paenibacillus > Paenibacillus durus. Next base: position 5,115,119 of record NZ_CP009288.1, on the reverse strand, counting down.
GGAGCGGCAGCGCGAGGGCGGCGACTGCCGCCTGGATCTGCTGGCGCCCCATCCCGCCAGCGCGCATGAATTCGCTGCTGCGCGCGAATTCATCGAGACGGTGGCCGAACAGACTCTCGGCCACCGCTTCGCGGCGGCGTGCCATATCGGGGCGCTGATCGCCCCCGATATTAGTCCCGCCGCCGCGGAGGAAATCGGGCGCATCGCCGATTTCCTCGTGCTGGACGGCGCGGCGGACGGGTCCGCGCCGGAGGAAGGCGCCGCCGCGGACCTGGTCTACGCGGCGGAGAGCATTCTCGCCGCCGTGCGGGGCGTGAAGCCGGCGGCGGTTGTGTTCGCCGCGGGCGGCTGGGCGGCGGCGGCGCTGGCCGATCTGTACCGGATCGGCCTGAACGGGATCTTTTGCGGCGCCGAACACCGGACAGAGGCTCTGCTTCGGGCGGCCTGCCTGGTCTGGATGGACCGCCACGAAAGCACGGACACGGCTACAGGCTGGCTGTAACGGCATGAGAGAAACGCGGTTTTTCGGTGAACCGACCCAGACGCTGATTTGCTGCTAATGGAAAGTTTATGACGAAGCCGTTTGCTCAGGGCGAGCAGGGAAGTCTGTCCGGTATTGGCCGGAACAACGGGAGGATGCTTGAATACAAGGAGGGAGCGCTGCAATTTGACGCTCCCTCCTGTATTCATTAGGTACGCTTCCCCATTCCCCATAATGGCAATCGAAAAATCAGGCATGAACATGGATCACCAAAATTTGTTAAAATTCAGGCTTGTACAACGGTTTACAATCCGCAGATAGGGGTATATTATATTTATATAAGTTGCACTAAGGCAAACATGTTGTACTAATAAAACAATGAATTTCATTCTCACTTATCATGCTGTCCCGGCGTAGCCGGGGCAGCATGTGTCATTTTAAGGGCTGTAAGAATGGCTTTCATTATCAGGCGGGGATGAATTTCAATGAAGTTCCGCACAGTCCGTATGGAATGATCCAACATCAAACTTTGAGGAAGGTGTCTGCTATGCAAGCAACGAAACAACTGCAGCGTATCTCTTCATATGAGGGGCAAGCGAAGAAACCCGGATCACCCAAAGGAAGAAAGTTTGATCCAAAAGAAATGATTCAAAATACGGAAATGCAGGCTGCGCTTGGAAGCGGGCTGCTTATGCTTCTGGCTTGGGGACTCAGCGGCTGGCTGCCGGTGCTGTCGGTCGTCGTCTACGCTGCCGCGTATACGGTCGGAGGGTGGATCAAAGCCAAAGAGGGAGTGAAGACACTCGTCAAAGAGCATGATCTCGATGTCAACCTGCTCATGATCGCTGCGGCGCTTGGAGCGGCGTCGATCGGCTACTGGAACGAAGGGGCGATGCTGATCTTTATTTTTGCCCTCAGCGGGGCGCTGGAGAGCTATACGATGGACCGCAGCCGCAAGGACATCTCTTCACTGATGGCGCTCAAGCCGGCGACGGCGCTGCGCATCGATAAGGGTGCCATGAATGAGGTGGCGATCGACGAGCTCGCCATTGGCGATCTGCTGCTGGTGCGTCCAGGCGAGCTGATTCCTGCTGACGGAACCGTGTACCGGGGGGAATCGTCGGTTGATCAGGCCTCGATTACCGGCGAATCGGTGCCGGTCGAGAAGGTTTACGGGGATGAAGTATTCGCGGGCACGCTGAACGGTGAAGGCGCCCTGTATATTGAGGTGACAAAATCAGCGGAGAACTCGCTATTTGCCAAAATCGTCAAAATGGTGGAGGACGCGGAAGCCGAGGTTCCGGAATCCCAGCGCTTTATCAAGCGCTTCGAGGCCATTTACGCCCGGGCTGTGGTCGCTCTGACGCTGCTTCTCGTTTTCCTGCCTCCATTTGCGCTGGGCTGGTCTTGGGGCGCTACGTTCTATAAAGCGATGGTCTTCCTTGTTGTCGCCTCTCCATGCGCCCTGGTATCGTCCATCATGCCCGCGATGCTGTCGGCGATTTCGAGGAGCGCGCGCAAAGGCATTCTGTTCAAGGGCGGAGCGCATCTGGAAAATATGGCGCGTACCGCCGTCGTCGCCTTTGACAAGACCGGGACCTTAACGGCAGGGACGCCCGAGGTGACCGATTTCATCGTCGGTAAAAGATACAATCGGCTTCAGCTGCTGACGGTCAGCGCTTCGATAGAGAGTATGTCGCGGCATCCGCTGGCCGAAGCGATTGTCCGCAAAGCTGAAGATGAGTGCCTGGAGCTATGGAACGTGCAGGATTCCCGTTCCTTGACTGGCTGGGGAGTGGAAGGCATGGTTAACGGCAAGCTGTGGAGGATCGGCAAATCCAACATTTTGGATGATGGAAAAATTCCGGTTCAGGGCGCAGAGACAGCAGCGGATACTGCCCCCGCTGACGGAGCCGGGTCTGACGGCAGCATGACCGGCGGCGCACCGGCAGCACTGCGCAGCGAAGATCTGGCGTTCTGGAGAGAACAACGCACTAGCCTGGAGAAAGACGGCAAGACCGTATCCGTTATTCTGGACGGAGATATAGTGGCCGGTATGATCGCGCTTCAGGATACGGTTCGCCCGGAGGCGGAGGATGCGGTGCGGAAGCTGCAGGAGCTGGGCATCAAGGTCGCGATGCTGACCGGGGACCGGGCAGCCACGGCGCAGGCCATCGGGGCGAAGACGGGGGTCGATCTCGTCTTTTCCGACCTGCTTCCCGAAGACAAAGTGAAGCATATCGCCTCGCTGCGGGAGCAGTACGGCCATACGATCATGGTTGGCGATGGCGTCAACGATGCGCCCGCGCTTGCGCAGGCGACGGTAGGCATGGGAATGGGCATGAAGGGGAGCGGCGCGGCGCTTGAAGTCGCCGATGTGGTGCTGATGAACGACAATATCGAGGAGATTGCTTCGACCATTTCGCTCGCCCGCCGCTGCCAGCGAATTGTGAAGCAGAATATGATTTTTGCCGTAAGCGTCATTGCGCTGCTCATTGCAAGCAATTTTATCAAGGGAATCGCTCTTCCCTTTGGCGTCATCGGCCATGAAGGCAGCACCATTCTCGTGATCCTGAACGGATTGCGGCTGCTGCGGTAATTGGAACACGTTTGACTAAATATTTTTAAAAATTAAATTGTTCACAAAATATTCCTCGGACTATGGAGTCTGGCATATTGACATTTTCATCCTAGTCGAGCATAATGGAATTACTTTAGAATAATTCTAATTAAGATTTCACATATGTGGTAGTTCATTATGAGGAGGATGTTATGATGTATAAATCCATTATTGTCGGTACCGGACCTGCGGGTCTGACTGCCGCTATCTATTTGGCCCGGGCCAATATGAATCCGCTGGTTATTGAAGGTCCGCAGCCGGGAGGCCAGCTTACCACGACCACCGAGATCGAGAACTTCCCGGGATTCCCGGAAGGGATTCTGGGTTCGGAACTGATGGACAATATGCGCGCGCAAGCTGAGCGTTTCGGAGCGAAATTCGTTACCGGCTGGGTGAACAGCGTGGAGCTGGGAGAGCGTCCGTTCAAGCTGAACGTTGAAGACATGGGCACACTTGAGACCGATACGCTGATTATTTCCACCGGAGCTACCGCGAAATACCTGGGCATCCCGGGAGAGCAGGACAATGTGGGCCGGGGCGTCAGCACCTGCGCGACCTGCGACGGCTTTTTCTTCCGTAACAAGGAGATTATCGTTGTGGGCGGCGGGGATTCGGCGCTGGAGGAAGCCGGCTTCCTGACCCGTTTCGCCTCGAAGGTGACGCTGGTGCATCGCCGGAATGAACTGCGCGCTTCCAAGATTATGCAGGATCGGGTGCGCGACAACGCGAAAGTGGAATGGGCGCTGAACCGTACACCGCTTGAAGTAATCGCGGGCGATAGCGGCGTAACCGGGCTGAAGGTGCTGAACAATGAGACCGGCGAAGAAGAAATCATTGAAGCGGGCGGCGTGTTCGTGGCGATCGGCCATAACCCGAATACGGCTTTCCTCGGCGGTCAGATTACCATCGATTCGAGCGGTTATATCGTAACGAATCCGGGTACTTCCGAGACGAACATTCCGGGCGTATTCGCCTGCGGCGATGTTCAGGATACCCGGTACAGACAGGCGATTACGGCTGCGGGCAGCGGCTGCAAGGCTGCTATGGACGCTGAGAAATACATTGAGAGCCTGGAGCACAGCGCGGTGGCGCTGTAAGTTTCATCGAAACGCCGCAGGTGATATAATATTAAGCAAAAATTACTAGGAGGGAATCAACTATGGAAAATGTTGTGGTATATACATCGACTAACTGTCCGCACTGCCGTCAGGTCAAGAGCTTTTTGAATGAAAAGGGAATTTCTTTCGAGGAGCGCAACATCGAGCAGAACGAAGAGTTCGCGCAGCAGGTATGGGATATGGGCATGCGCGCGGTTCCGGTCACCGTGATCGGCGAACATAAAATCGTGGGCATGAACAAAACGCAGTTCGACAAAGTATTGGCGGCTGCGCAGTAATATACAGCTATTGGTCAAAGGGAAGGGCGTCTCCGGCAGCGGAGGCGCCCTTTTTTACGAGGGATTAAACGGGAGACGAAGTACAGCTAGGCCGGTATAAGGGACATTGCGATCTGAAATACCGCGTACACGGCGATGCCGCTGCCGATTAGCAGGAGCCCCGCTTTTCTTCTGGACTGGAATAGACGCAGCACGCCGAGACTGATCATCGGAGCGATGATAAGCAGAAAGAGCAGTACGGTGATAAACATCCGGACTGAAACATCGGAAGTATCTACATAGGTCATGAACGCTCACTCCATTTTATATTATCAATAGGGTTGGGATCGCTCTGCGCGCTGCTGAAGTTACCGCTTTCAAATATATTCCGCTGAACTCGATTACATGTGTTTAATATAGCATTTTCACTCTTGGACCGCGAGATGTTGAGCGCCGCTTCAGCATGTTCAGTACATCTGAGGACTTATGGAAATACGGTCTTCAGCCGATAATAGAGTAACTAAGACGCAATTTATTTGTGAATTTTGGCACTTAAGAAGTATTGGAAATGTTGTTGCACGCATCTAATATATGGAAGTGTAAACGAGGACTCAACTGTTGAGCAGGCAAACTCGCGCCAAGGAGGGCTAAAGCAAGAATGGGTAAGATGACGAAGGCGATTGTTTTGGGCATGCTGGTTGCCGCCGCTGTGCCGCCGGCTGTGTATTGGGGGATGGATTATGCCTACGCCGCGGTGAAGGGAACCCCTATACGTTCCGTCAGCGATATGACCCAGCAGCTGACCGCCGCGATGAATAACCGCAGAGAGAGTGTTGCTTTTACATATGAGGGAAATACCTCGCGCTTGAAGTCGCAGCTGCAGACCGCGCTGGATCAGGCGATGTCGAACGATCCTTACTTGAACTATATTGTGAACAGCTACAGCTTTTCCTACCGGGGCGGTTCCCGCTCGGCGGCGGTAAGCGTCAAGCTTACCTATCGTGAGTCGCTTCAGCAGACCGCTTATGTAAACGGGCGGGTCAAGACGATTTTGAACGAAATTATAACCCCGGGGATGACGGGCGATGAAAAGGTAAAGGCGGTCCACGATTGGGTGGTGCTGCACCTGAAATATGACACGACCTACACCAAATATACGGCTTACGAAGGCTTAAAAAGCGGCAGCGCCGTTTGCCAGGGCTATTCCCTGCTGACCTACAAGCTGCTGAAGGGTGCTGGAATTCCGAATAAAATCGTGGAAGGCACCGCATGGCAGGACGGCTCAGGCCAATCGCACGCGTGGAATCTGGTTCAGCTGAACGGACGCTGGTACCATCTGGATACGACTTGGGACGATCCCTCTCCGGATAAAGCGGGGGCCGTCAGCACGGCCTATTATCTGCGCACAGACAGCCAGATGCGCCGGGACCACACTTGGACCCGTTCCTATCCGGCAGCGGCTGTGGAGTACTCCCGTACGCTTAGTGAACTGGCCAGCCTAAAGGGAGAGAAGCAAGTGGCCTATCAGAATCTGCAGAAGGAGCTCCGGTACGACCTGTACGAAGAGAGCGGAATCGTCGATAACGCTGCCGAGCTGACCGCACTAGCGCAGCAGGCGCGGAAGAAGGGAGAAGCTTCGCTGATGTTCCGCTATAACGGAAGCGAGAGCAGGCTGGTGAGCGACCTGCAGCAGCTGTACGAGAAGGGCTTCAAGGGCTTGAGCTATAAGACATCCGCGTTTGAGGATACAGGGGATTTAAAAGTGGAGCTCTCCTGGCAATAATCCTGATGGCATAAAAAGATCGCTCTGCCATCCGTTCGAAAGGACGGGGGAGGGCGATCTTTATTCATAAATAGGCTTGAGAGTGCCTGTGTCACTCTGGATGCAGAGTTAGGCCGCATTCGGTTAACGGCATGATCTGCTCATGCTTAACAGGTGGGCGGCTGCCGGGAAGTAATGGCAGATGCTGCTTATTGATGCCGCAGCCTTAGCTGCGTCCGCGTCCCGCCATCTGCTGCCAGACCGTTCCGGCCGCTTCCTCACCGGACTCAATGCGTTCCAGCGCCATGCGCGCCTGGAGCCCGACCTCGAATTCGGGATCATTCACCGCAGCTTCCAGTGCTCCCCGCGCTTCAGCTGTTCCGACCTCGTACAGAAATCTGGCGGCTCGCCAGCGAACGATTTTGCTGCTGTCCTTCAGCGCCCGGGTCATGACCGGCGTGGCGGCGGGATTGCCGATATCGGACAGGGTATCGCCAGCGGTGCGCCGCACGGCGGGAGCTTTGTCTCTCATAGCCTCGTACAGCAGTTCCTGCGCTTCGGGTGTGCGCAGATCGCCGAGGTAGACGACGGCCAATCGGCGGATCAGCAGCTTCGGGTCTCGCAGCGCCGCTGATATTTGCTGGATCAGCTCGGGCGTAGGCGTCAAATCTTCAAGTGCTGCGTAGCGTACCCGCCAGTTTTCGCTCGTCAGGTCGCGCAGCAGCTCATCCTGACCGCGCTTGCTGCGCTGCTCAATGAATTCGCTGCTGGTTACCCCATGCGCAATAGCCTGCTGCACCAGCGAATCAAGGCGCTCCTGCGGATACGCGGCCTCCAGTTCCTGCTCGACTTCGCGCGCGATCTCGGGCAGCTCGCCGTAGCGGACGCCGTAATCCGTCAGCTTGCGCTCTTTGATCAGGACCGCGCTCGCCACATTCGTCACCGCCTCGGTGAATCGAGGCGACAGCGCGATGCGTTCCTCGCGCGCTCCGCTTTTTACCCGGATCTGCATCGGAATAGCGCGGAACATTTGGACGAACACCTGCGCCTCGCCGAAATGCGCTCCGTCGTTCTCACCTGTTAGCGCCCAGTCCTGCGCTCCGGCCGCTTCCCCGCCGAAGCGGGCCTGCAGCTCCCGGAATATCTCCGCCCAGTCTGCGGAGGGCCTCCGCTCCAGTGCCGCGAAGTCGGCGGTATGAAAGACGCTTTCCACTCCCGGAATGGTCAGCATCTCACGCGCCCAGGCTGGCGCGGCGTGATGACTTTCCTGGGTATAGGTTCGGCGTATTCCCGGCTCCAGACTTTCATCCAGATGAAGCTTCATCGTATGTGGACTCGGTGTCGGTTCAATAAATGTAATCTTCATTCGGGTAAACCTCCTTAGGACGGCAGCCGCCGCATTTACTCATATAGCCTGCAAGGGGTGTTTACTCGCAATTTTACATCAAATTTGATTGAAAATACAAAACAGCCCGGCACGTTCCGGCCCGCCTGCGGCGTCAAGCCCGGAATCTCATTGCCGCTGTCTGCCCATTTTTGCCCTTTTCGCGGCAAATCAAGGAGTTTACGGGCTTTTCGGTCCATTTTTGTGCTATAATATGCCGGAAACCTATGTGTAAAGGATGGTATGCAAAAATGATCAGTACAAGCGGCGTGACACTCCGTTACGGAAAGCGCGCACTTTTTGAAGATGTAAATATAAAGTTCACTCCCGGCAATTGCTACGGCCTGATCGGGGCCAACGGCGCCGGCAAATCGACGTTTCTGAAAATTCTGTCCGGCGAAATTGAAGCCAATTCCGGCGAAGTTCATATCACGCCCGGCGAGCGCATGGCCATATTGAAGCAGAACCACTTCGAATATGACGAAAACCCGGTGCTGGAAACGGTCATTATGGGCCACGCGCGTCTGTATGACATTATGAAGGAGAAGGACGCGCTGTACGCCAAGTCCGACTTCTCCGAAGCCGACGGCCTGCGGGCCGGCGAGCTGGAAGGCGAGTTCGCCGAGCTGAACGGCTGGGATGCCGAGCCGGACGCCGCCGCGCTCCTTATCGGCCTTGGCATTCCGCGTGATCTGCACGACAAAAGAATGGCGGAACTCAGCGGCAACGAGAAGGTTCGTGTTCTGCTTGCCCAAGCGTTGTTCGGCCGTCCGAACAACCTGCTCCTTGACGAACCTACCAACCACTTGGATCTCGAATCGATTGGCTGGCTGGAGAACTTCCTCATGGATTATGAAGGCACCGTTATTGTCGTATCCCATGACCGTCACTTCCTGAATAAAGTATGTACGCATATCGCGGACATCGACTTCGGCAAAATCCAGATGTATGTCGGCAACTATGACTTCTGGTACGAGTCCAGTCAGCTGGCCCTCACGCTTCAGCGGGAATCGAACAAGAAGAAAGAAGAGAAGATCAAGGAGCTGCAGGCATTCATTCAGCGCTTCTCGGCCAATGCCTCCAAGTCGAAGCAGGCGACGTCGCGGAAGAAACAGCTCGATAAGATCACGCTCGACGACATCCGTCCGTCCAACCGGAAATATCCGTTTCTTAACTTTAAACCTGAGCGCGAAGCCGGCAAGCAGCTGCTGACGGTCAGCAATTTGACCAAGAGCATTGAAGGCGAGAAGGTGCTGGACGAAGTCGGCTTTGTCGTGAATAAAGGCGACAAGATTGCTTTAGTCGGTCCGAACGGGCTGCCTAAATCGACGATGTTCGATATCATCATGGGCGAAACGGAGGCGGAATCGGGCGAATACACCTGGGGCGTTACGACATCCCAAGCTTATTTCCCGAAAGATAACTCCAATTATTTCGACGGCGTGGAGCTGAATCTGGTGGAATGGCTGCGCCAATACTCGAAGGACCAGGACGAGACCTTCCTGCGCGGCTTCCTGGGACGTATGCTGTTCTCCGGCGAGGAAGCGCTGAAGAAGGCAAGCGTATTGTCCGGGGGCGAGAAGGTGCGCTGCATGCTGGCGAAGATGATGCTGAACGGCGCGAACGTCCTCGTGTTCGACGAGCCGACCAACCACTTGGACCTCGAGTCCATCACGGCGCTGAACAACGGGCTGATCGACTTCGACGGCACCATTCTGTTCACTTCGCATGACCATCAGTTCATTCAGACGATTGCGAACCGGATCATCGAGATTACGCCAAATGGTATTATCGATCGCGTGATGAGCTATGATGAGTACCTCGAAAGCGACGAAATCAAGGAACTGCGCCAGCGGATGTATCCGGTGGAAGTGTAAAATAAAGCCGCAAGCAGGCGCGGGGCGGGAAGTCTCGGCGGCACACTTGGGGCGGGCATATGCTTTTTATAGAATAAGGCCGACCGGATGATCTCCGGCCGGCCTTATTTACTGGAAGGTACGGGCAACCACCCGGGCGATGGAAGAATCGGCGTTGATATTCAGCGGCAGAGCGATCACTTCAAACCGGGATAAGGGGAGCAGCGCCGCAAGATTCGTTAGATTCTCGATGATTGGAATACGGCAGCTGAACAGCATCCGGTGTATATCGAAAGGATGTCTGTCCGGCGATGGAGTGTCCATGCCGACCATTTTAATCTTTTTTCGAATGAGAAGCTCCGCAAGCTCCGGTGTCAGCACCGGAAAATCGGCAAAATAGGCGGGTTCTCCGAACAAATCGCCATGTCCCGTGTACAGAATTACGATCTGCCCTTCTCGAACGAGCTGTTCATATTCGGGCTTGTATCCGATTACTCCGGCTCCCCGGACATCCAGCAAGCAGCCCTCCCCGATAAACGTGCTCAGCGGGTACCCGTTCAAATATTCCGTGCAGTCCGTCATGTGCATATGCCCGTCGATATGCGTTCCCGAGTGCATGTTGATGGTCAGAAGATGATTGTTATAGCCGTCCCGGGAGAATTCGGTGGACCTTGCTAGCTGCGTTTGCAGATCCCCCGGATAGACCGGCAGCCCGTCTCGGATGGGGTGGGTCAGATCAATGATCATGGCTTCTCGACTCCTCTACTTTGGCCTCAAAATAAAAACGAGGCGGTTCTGAAGGCAGCGGGAGTTAAATAAAGCTGCGTTTAGGACGACCTCGTTTGACTTTCTAATCCCTTAATAGGCTGCATCAGTGCAAGCCTGCTGTGAAACCGCCCGGATCAGGACCCGCCGGTGCGGCGGCGCTGGTTATTCGGTTTCTTGTTGTTCTGGGTTTTGAACGTTTTGGCTGCGCCCGCTTGAAAAGCGCCCGGTTTGGAGTTGTTCTGCTGCTTCTTCTGCTCCAGCTTTTGCCGGATGGCATCGGCGAGGTTGATTTTGGGCTTGTTGCTGCTCTCGGTCATTTGCATTAATCCTCCTTGAAGCTTGTAATGAGAATATTTTAATGGTTTTTGAAAACGCCGACAAGGGCAAGAATAGTTAAAAGCGTTCTTTGATTCAAGCGTTTTTATATTGAGGCGATCTTTGTAGCAGGCCAACACTGTTGCTCTAGACCCACAGGTATGCGCTTTGCTAGGATAGAGTGAAACTGGAAAATATGTGCTTTTGTATTTTTAAAAAGGAGTGTCGGAATTGGCTGATATTTATGAGGACATTCGAAAAGGCGAGAGGGGGGCGATGATCAGCATAGCAGCTTATCTCATTCTGTCCTCCTTCAAGCTGGTCTGCGGTTATCTCTTTGCATCCAGCGCGCTGCTCGCGGACGGGTTCAATAACCTTACCGATATTGTCGCTTCTTTCGCCGTTCTGATCGGTCTGCGTATTTCACGCAAGCCGCCCGATTCAAATCATGCTTACGGACACTTTCGGGCGGAGACGGTAGCCGCGCTGGTTGCCTCTTTTATCATGGCGATGGTCGGTATCCAGGTTATCATTGAATCGGTGCGTTCCCTCTTTCAGGGACATGAATCCGTTCCGGGCCTATGGTCGGCGGGCGTGGCGATTGTGTCCGCCCTGGCAATGCTTGGGGTGTATTATTATAACCGCCAGCTTGCGCTCAAGATCAACAACAGCGCGCTGATGGCCGCCGCCAAGGATAATTTCTCGGACGCGATGGTCAGTATCGGCGCGGCGCTCGGCATCATCGGTGCGCAGTTCGGACTTCCGTGGCTGGACCCGGTCGCGGCGTTCGCGGTCGGCCTGCTGATCTGCAGAACGGCATGGGAAATCTTTCGCGACTCGACATACCGCCTTACGGATGGATTTGACGAGAGCCGGCTGATGGATTTGCGCAGCACCATCGAGCGGACGCCTGGCGTTGAAGCCATCAAGGACATGAAGGCGCGGATTCACGGAAACCAGGTGCTGGTGGATGTAGTCGTCGAAGTTGATGCGGATCTGACCGTTATGGAAGGCCATAATATCAGCGACTCCATCGAGGAGCGCATGCAGAACAAGCACAACATTATGAGCGTGCATGTTCATGTGGAACCCAAATGTTAACAATTCCCGCCAAATCCAAGTAGAAATCAAGACTATAGACCCGTCATTTGCCATGAATTGGCATTCCGATTTGTGAAATTTGGTGCATGTTCCCATATCCGGGTGAGCCTATAATGAGTGCAGAAAACAATAACGGCGGCGCCACCTTTGTTGATTTCTGATCATATCCATTCGGGGGAACGGTATGAACCAATTAACCAAGCAGCTACTTGCCGCGTTATTATTATCAACCGCAGTTTGCGCTTCTTCGGGCGAGTTCGGAGCTAATCCTGTCCATGCGGCAGAGAATCCGGCCGCTGTTCTGCCCGGTGCCGCCTCGCAATCAGCCGTCATTCAGTCAACGGTCCGGCTCCGCAGCGCGCCTTCCATTGGCAGCAAGGTGCTCTCCTATTTAAAAGAAGGGGAGAAGGTACTGATTCTGGAAAAGACGAATGCTTATTTCTATAAGGTCCGCAACAAGGACGGCGAAATCGGCTATTGCAGCTCTCAGGACAAGTATATTGCTCTGCCGGCTGCCGGAGCGGCTCCGCAGCCTTTACCGGCTGCTCCTGCGGCAAGCGCAGCGAATATCGAGCCGGTCATTGCCAGAGGGATGTCCTATCTCGGCACACCTTACGAATTCGGGTCAAGCCGCAGCGACACATCCACCTTCGATTGCTCGGATTTTGTCCGGCAGATTTATCTTGAAGCGGCGAATATTAAGCTTCCGGCCGATTCCAGACAGCAGGGGAAATGGGTCAGGGAGAGCAGTTCGGCCGTAACGGATATATCGGGTCTCAAGCGGGGCGATCTGATGTTCTTTATGAGCTACAAAGGAAGCTCTGCCGCCGCTTATGCCGGGATTGACAAGTCGGCGGAAAGGATTACGCATGTCGCTCTATATTTGGGAGACGGACAGATTCTCCACACGTATTCCGTATCTTCCGGGGGCGTGAGGGTGGATAAATTAAGCGCTTCTTGGACCAAGCGGTTCCTCTTCGGAGGTCCGGTTATCCACTGATTATACAGCTTGCCTAGTGCGGAAGCGACAGCAGTACAGTTTGTGACGGGTGCAGTACATGAAAAAAGGGTGTCTCCATCAGCGGATGTTCGGCTAATGGGGATACCCTTTTTGCGCTGGGGGCAGGCAGCCCGGTATACTTAGAGATAGTTAGAGCAGAACGCTACTGGACAACGAAGGGAAGAGAAAATATGCCTCATAACAATAAAAAAAGTACGCCGGGCAAAATTCTTTTCCGGGTGTTTGCCGGATTTGTGCTGTTCCTGGTCCTTGCCGGAGCGGGCGCAGCCTGGTACGCCGCGCCGGTGAATAAGCTGGATATGTCTTATAACCGGGTAGATTTTGATCCGAAGCTGCTCCAAATGGCAAAAGACAGAAGCCCCGTGCTGACGCTGACCGAAGATGAGCTGAACAACCTCTTTAAAAAAGGGCTGAACGACTATCTGTCCGAGCATCCTTCATCCCTAGTCCGGATTACCGGAGCCCGGTTCCGGCAGAGCGGAGACCGGCTGACTGCGGATATTAACGGGCAGGCCGGTCCGGTACCGTTCGGTGCGGAAGTCGGCATGATCATGGAGGTTTCACCGGATTCGGGCGGAACGATTAAGCTGCATCACGACTATACATCGATCCGGAACCGGAAGGTACCGAAAGGCGTTCTGTCCTTTCCGCCGATTTCGGTCCGCTTGCGGGAGCATATGCCGTTTATGGTCGAGGTCCGCAAGATTGAACTGCTGGAGAGCGGAATGCGCGTCACCTTTGCTGTAGATTGGGGAGATCTTCTCCGTTTGCTGATGAAGCTGAAATAAGCCTGGGAATCCACCCTTTACCGAGGGGGGGCCCGGACTTGCTTCAGCTTATTTTAGTTTGCCGAGCAGTAGGATGCCCTTTTTTTCAGCATGCGATCATACAATTACATTGACCGCCCCTGCGTAAGGCGCCTGACCGAACGGTTGTTTCGGCTGTAGACCCTAGGGGTAACTATCCAATATTAAGGCAGACTTGAGGCCGATAATATTACGGAATCGGAAGGAGTTTATACCCATGATCATTAGTCTCAGCGTGGCGCTTATAGCTGTCGCATTCGCATTTCTCGTGTTCTTTCTGATTAAGACTCTGAATTCCGCCAAGGATTCTCTCGACAAAATGAGCCAGACGCTTCAGGAGGTACAGAAGACGGTCGATGAGCTCACTTATGAAGTGAAAACTACGGTAAGACACGCCAACAAGATTACGGCGGATGTACAGGGCAAAATAGAGAAAATCGATCCTATTATGGACTCGGTCCAGAATTTGGGCGAGGTGCTCAGCGAGCTGACATTGACCGTGAAGCAGGTATCGGTAACGGTCATTGAGAGATTCCGCAAAAACCGGGAGCTGAAAGAGAAAGCGGAGCTTGTATCGATCAACAGCGCAAAGGCGACCCCTGCTGAGGAGCGGACGGTAAATTCCTACAATGCGGTAAACAGCAAGAAGGGTAGATTGGACGCCGTCCTCAAAGGGGTCGACGTCGCCGCCGGTCTCTGGCAAAGATACCGGAAATAGCGTTCAGGCCTCCTGATGAGAAACGTCCAATAACGCAACCTCCAGCTCCACTGTGGGACTGGGGGTTAATTTTAATGGGAAAATGTCCTTTTGTCTATTAAAGGAAAGAAAAGGCGATGTCTGCAAATGTTGCGGATGGAAAATACCAGGCCAAATATCGTATGATAACATTATGCGTATTTTGGATTTTTCGGTCGAATTATGAGACTGTGAGGTGAAGTAATGAAAATACTAATTGTTGACGACAATCCTACCAATATTATCATCATCCGTGAAATCCTGAAAAAAGAGGCTTATCGCAATGTGATTACGGCGGCTTCCGCTATTGAAATGCTGGAGCTGCTCGGGGCCCGCGGCGAGAATAGCGAACTTAGGCCCAAGCATCCCGATGTCGATCTGATTCTTCTCGATATGATGATGCCCGAAATGGACGGTATCGAGGCCTGCCGGATCGTGCAGCAGTACGCGAATTTGAAGGATATTCCGATTATCATGGTAACCGCAGTCGGCGATTCCAAGAAATTGGCGGAAGCGCTGGATGCCGGCGCGGTCGATTATGTAACCAAGCCGATCAACAAGGTGGAGCTGATGGCGAGAATTCGCTTGGCTCTGCGGCTGAAGGCCGAGAAGGATTGGCATAAGGAACGGGATCAGCGCATTCAGTACGAATTGAAGCTGGCGGCGCTCGTGCAGAATGCAGTGCTCAGCCTGCCGCTGAAAGAGGAATTGTTCGAAGTGCATGCCATTTATCAGCCTTCATCTGAACTGGCCGGAGATTTATATGCCTGGTACGCGCTGGGAGACGGGCGTTATGGGGTCATTTTGCTGGATATGATGGGACATGGCATTTCATCTTCACTGTTCTGTATGTTCATCGCTTCCGTGCTCAAGGATACGGTTACGACTTACGTCGAGCCGGAGAAGGTCATCCAGGAACTGAACCGGCGCTTTAACCAGCTCTATATCGAAAAGCAGCTTGTGCAATACTATTTTACAGCCATTTATCTTGTTATTGATACCAAATTGCAGCGTATTGACTATGTGAACGCGGGCCATCCCCCTGCCCTGTTCTTTGAAGGGAACGCCGCCGAACCGGTGCTGCTGAAGAGCAACTGTCATCCGGTAGGGGTGTTCGACCGAATCGAGGCTTCGCCTCAAACCCTTACTTATGAGCAGGAAGGCCATTTGGCGATGTATACCGACGGCCTCATGGAGATGGTGGAGGGGGATCAGGAGGAACAGCTGAAATTCCTGATTCGCGAGCTTACGGGGGAGCATGAGTGGCGGGAAGAGCCGATGAAGGCTGCTTTTTTCGATAACAAGGCCCCGGGTGACCGTGATGACGACAAGTGTCTGGTGTGGATTTCACTGAGAACTCATTAATGCGGATATGCCTGTATTCGTAATTCCGGATTTGGGGTAATAGTCTTACAGGCAGAATAATCAGCCGTTTGCCAAGAAGACGGCGTCGCAAGGGAGCCGGAATCAATGACCACAGGAGAACGAGGAAGCGGTGAGCAGCCCCTTGCAGGAACCGATAAGCATGAGCTGGAAAATATTGAAATCGAGCTTCTGCTCTACGGTATTCATCGCCTATACGGATACGATTTCCGAAATTATTCGCTGCCGTCCCTAAGAAGACGAATCTGGCATCGTGTTCATGGGGAGAACCTGTCCAGCATCTCCGCGCTGCAGGAGAAGGTGCTTCATGACAGGGCCTGCTTCGAACGTCTTATTTACAGCCTTTCCATACCGGTCACGGAGATGTTCCGGGACCCCGGCATGTTCCGGACGTTCCGCCAGAAGGCCGTTCCGCTTCTGAGGAATTACCCTTATATCCGAATCTGGCATGCCGGCTGCTCTACGGGCGAAGAGGTCTACTCCATGGCGATTCTGCTAAAGGAGGAGGGCTTGTACGGCAAAGCGCGTATTTACGCCACCGATATTAATAACAGATCGCTTCAGCAGGCCAAGGAAGGCGTGTACGAAATCAGTAAAATGCAGCAGTACAGCCAAAACCATATGGAGGCGGGAGGTAAGCGCGCCTTTTCGGAATATTATACAGCGAAGTCTAATTCGGTCATTTTTCAGCCGGACTTACGCAAAAATATTATTTTTGCCGAGCATAACCTGGCGACCGATACTTCATTCAACGAGTTCAATGTTATATTTTGCCGGAATGTCATGATTTACTTTAACGATGAGCTTCGAGAGCATGTCCACAGCCTGTTTTTCGAGAGCCTCAGCCGATGCGGATTCCTTGTTCTCGGAGCCAAAGAGTCCATTCATTTCACCAGGTACAGCGACAGTTACGAGCCGCTGGGCAGAGTGGAAAAGATCTATCGTAAAATCAAATGATGTGTTTAGGAGGGGCCTATGGTGGGTCAAGAACCGATTCACATTCTGCTGGTAGACGATCGTCCGGAGAACTTGCTGGCGCTTGAGGCGGTGCTAGAAAGCAAGAAATACAATTTAATTAAAGCAAATTCCGGTGAAGAGGCCTTACGCTGCCTAACAAGGCATGAATTTGCCGTCATCGTCCTAGATGTTCAAATGCCGGGAATGGATGGAATTGAGACAGCCAAGCTGATAAAGGCCCGGGACAAGACGAAGGATATTCCGATCATTTTTATTTCGGCGGGCAGTAAGGAAGCGGAGCAGCTGGTTGCCGGATATTCCGCCGGCGCCATCGACTATATGGCCAAACCGTTTATTCCGCAGATTCTGAAATCGAAAATCGAAGGCTTTGCCGATATGTTCCTGACCAATAAGAAGCACCAGAACCAATCGATGCTGCTTCAGCAGAAGACGCAGGAATTGGAGCGGATCAATAAGGAACTGCTTCAAGCGAAGGAAGATGCGGAGAGCGCCGCTAAGGCAAAGACTGAATTTTTGGCAATGATGAGCCATGAAATACGCACGCCGATGAACGGTGTCGTGGGAATGATCGACCTGCTGATGGATACGGCGCTCACGTCCGAGCAGCAGGAATACGCGGATGTTATCCGCAGAAGCGCGGATGCTCTCGTCACTGTCATTAACGATATTCTGGATTACACCAAGATGGAATCTGGCAAAATGGAAGCGGAAATCCAGATGTTCGAGCTGCGCAGCTGTATACAGGAAGTGTTCAGCCTGTTCTCGGTGGAAGCAGGCAAAAAGAATCTCGAGTTGGCTTATTTTATCGACCATAACATGCCAAACCTGCTGCACGGGGACATGGCCCGGCTTCGCCAGGTGCTGATGAATCTCATATCCAATGCGATCAAGTTCACAAGCCGCGGCGGAGTATATTTGGTTGTCACCGGCATGGAAAGAAGAGATAATCAAATTGTAGTGGAATTTATGGTCAAGGATACCGGCATCGGTATATCCCCGGAAAAATGCGACCGTCTGTTCCAGCCGTTCTCCCAGCTTGATTCATCGATGGCCCGCAAGTACGGAGGCACCGGGCTCGGGCTGGCTATTTGCAAATCGCTGGTGGGTATGATGGGAGGCGATATTCGGGTGGAGTCCATGGAGAAGAAAGGCGCCGCCTTCATATTTACCATTACCGCGGGGCTGCCGGAGGAGGACTTGGGCGGAAGCGGCTATCAGGAGGAAGGAACCGGTTCCTCACTTTGCAAGGAGTCCGTACCACGGCTGTGATACCACGGTCAATCCCGCATAACCTAGCAATTTCCAGAGTATGAAGTCCGATTTTTTGTTTCATGAGCATGTCTTTAGGGTTATTGTTAAAGAAAACATGAATCAGGAGAGATTGTCTATGACTACAAATAAGAGCGAAAAGTTTCATGCAACGACAAAAACCGAGGATGGCGTTTGCACAGTCCGCTTGAGCGGCGAACTCGATTTGTCGGTTGCTGACGATTTTCGGTTGGTGATGGAGCCGCTTGTGGGGGATACAGGGCTAAATCTGGTCATTAATATGAAAGAATTGAAATATATCGACAGCACGGGAATCGGAATTCTTCTATCGATCCTCAAGGCAAGACACGGCTTGGATGTCAAATTCACCGTGGAAGAAGTTCCGCCGCATATACAGAAGCTGTTCGATATGACCGGCATCGCCAAATTTTTTGCCTCCCAAGAGAACTCCCACTAGGAAAGGACCGAACTAAGAATGAGTGATGATATACAAAAAGTGATAATCCAGTTGCCGGCCAGTGCAGAATATGTCGATATTGTGAGACTCAATTTATATGGAATCGCCTCGAAGATGGGCTTTTCGTACGAAGATATAGAAGATATGAAAGTAGCGGTTTCTGAGGCCTGCAACAATTCAGTTCTCTACGCCTACGAGCAGGAGGATGGATTAGTCGACGTCATCTTTGAAGTAAGTCCGGATGCCTTGTCGATCACCGTCAAAGACGAGGGGGAGAGCTTTGACAATGTGAAAGCATCTGGAGAGCGCATGACCCTGCATGACAAGGAACTAAACGATGTTCAAGTCGGGGGGCTCGGCTTCTATCTGATGCAGGCGCTTATGGATGAGGTTAACGTCATAAGCGAGTCCGGGAAGGGGACAGTCGTAACTTTGACTAAAAAGCTTCATCTCAGCGAGGAGAGAGTATGAATGAGAGAGTGACTCCCCCAGAGTCCCTGGACGAATCCGTCTCTCTTATTTGGGAATATCAGCAGACCAAAGATAATGATATAGCCACCGCATTGATTCATAGATACGAACCGATGGTCAAGATGGCCGCAGGCAAGATTGCCCGCAACCGCCCCGATCTTTATGAAGACCTCTATCAGGTCGGTCAGATGGCTCTGATCCGCCTCCTGCAGCAATACGATATCAGCCTGGGCATTCCTTTTGAGCCCTATGCCATGAAGAGCATGATCGGGCATATGAAGAATTTTCTCCGCGATAAATCCTGGTACATACAGGTTCCCAGACGGATCAAGGAAAAAGGCGCCTTGGTCCAGCAGGCGATTGACGAATTGACCGTCAAGCTGGAGCGTTCACCCGATGTGGGGGAAATCGCGAGGTACCTTGATCTGTCTGTGGAGGAAGCGGTGGAAGTTCTTGCCGGAAGGGAATGTTACCATTACGTATCGCTCGATTCCCCGCTGTCTCAGGAAGAGACCGGCGCCACGCTAGGCGAACTGATCAGCTCGGATGCGAACGACTATGATACCGTAGAGCGGCGCATGGACCTTCAGCAGGCGCTTGGACAATTGAAGGAGCAGGAGCAGAAGGTGCTGCTGCTGGCATTCCAGGAAGGGCAGTCTCAGCGGGCGATCGCCCAGAAGCTGGGTGTATCGCAGATGAGCGTATCGCGAATTCAGAAACGGGCTACCGAGAAGCTGAAACAGATTATGTCCAATTCGGCTTATTGATGGATAAAGATCTCTTTAAAATAGGATAGGGCATGGAACCGCCGGAGCGGAACCATGCCCTATATTTAGGTGCGCCCTTTAACTGTTGGCGTCAATATACTTCTTAATTTCGGCGAGATACTCGCCGATGACCGGCACGTTAACAAACAGACTGACGATATAACCCAGTATGCCCAGCACAATGAAGGTGCCGAGAGATAGGCCGAGCCCCCGGGAAATACCAGCCATGAGATTGGTAATGATCCGCTTCTTGGGATCTGTATAATTCTCGAGTATATCCTTGAACTCTGATTTCTCCAGGGAGTCGGCGATTTGGTCCAGCCGGGCGTTGAGCCGCTTCACTTCATGGCGGAGTTCGAACGGGTGATCGTCCACTTCGCAGTTTCTTGACTTTCCTGTCAAATTTCCCATAAAGTCCTCCTGCGTTCTTATAGCTGAGCGGGCGTTGGCTGCTCTGGGAATAAGGCGTCATGTATACCGGCAGTCAGCTGATTGCAGCAGGCTGCCGGCTGGAGGAAGAATAAAGTTTAAATCAACCGCGTATTAGTAAGCCGCTTAATAGCCAGCTTTGACCTCATCCGAAGCGCTCTTTGCTTCTTCGGAGATATCCTTGGAAGCCTCCTTAATATCTGCGCTTACCTCTGTGGAAGCAGCTTCGACCGTATCAGAGACTTTCTTCCCGGTTTCCTGCAAGGTAGCGGCAATTTCCTGCTTGCTGTCGCTGACGCTTGTCCTAATGCCGGATGCTTTGGACGACACGGTACTGGCCAAATCGGAAACCTTGCTGGATACGGTGCCGGCCAAATCGGCCACTTTTCCACCTACTGACGTAGCTAGAGATTTCGTCTTATCGGTAACCGTACCGGAGAATTCTTTGGTCTTGTCGGTCGCTATGCTCAGTTTACCGGAGAGGTCGCTGCGCATTTCGCGTCCCGGCTTGGGTGCAAAGAGGAGGGCAGCCGCCGCTCCGATCAGACCGCCAATAAGAAGACCTTTCGCGAAGGTTTTTCCACTATTCACAGGATATTCCAGTTCTTCGTTACTCATGACAATCACTCCTCGGGTAGAATAATGAGAATCCAAAGTCAGGCGGCGCGTCGCATGAATCTGGGGACCAGACCCAGCGGGAATATGAATAGCACGGTACCGATCATTGCCGAAAGCGACGGCGAAATTGCCAGGTAACGGAGCCAAAGCTGCCGAGTATGCTTCCAGCCTAGCACCGGTAAATCCGGCAATCATCGAACCGGGGATTCCGCCGGGCATGTCTCCTCCGGCTTTTTTATCACCAATAGCATAGCAGCGACGACGATTGTCATCACAATACTAATGGTGATTCCCTGTAACGAATCGCCTCCATCGTTTGGATGTCGGTATTACGATGAATTCAACTTAGGCTTCTTACTTCGTATATAAACTTTTGGCGTATGCCCTGAAACAGCAAGGACGCATGGGAAAGACTGGTGGAGCATAGCTGCTGAAAGAGAAGAACGGATACGAAAGTATAGAGTAAATCGTCTTTTTTGACCCTTTACAAAAGTCGTCACTTGATTGCTAGATTATATAGTTCTTTCAAAATTAGATGGTTCAAATAGTATTCAATATTATAGAAAAAACACATAGAACATGAGGGAGAGAGCAACATGGAGACGGTTTTGGTAAAGGAGTATCGGGCCAATCTGATGGAATGCGCCCACAGCGGGCATATTGCCATGGTGGGGGAGAATGGAGTGTTAAAAGGATATGCGGGGGACCCTGGCTTTGTTTCCTTTACCCGCTCTTCGGCGAAGCCTCTGCAGGCGATTCCGGGCATTCGCGGCGGAATTATGGATAAATATGGACTGAGTGCGGCCGAAATCGCCCTTATGACCGCTTCGCACCGCGGGGAGAGCTATCATCTTCAGGCATTGGAGAGCATAGCAGCCAAAACGGGTGTAACGGAAAGCTGCATGATCTGCGCTTCCAGCTATCCGCTTGACGAAGCGAGCCGCGAGAAGGCAATCCGCGGCAAAGGCAAGCGAAAGCTGTACCATAACTGCTCCGGTAAGCATCTGGGGCTGCTGTCTTACAGTAAATCAAAGGCATTGCCGCTCGAAGGATACGCACAGCCTGACCATCCGATTCAGCGGGAGATTCTCCAGACGGTCGCCTATATGGCCGGCCTGGCGCCAAAGGATATCAGCCTGGGAACGGATGGCTGCGGCTTGCCGGTGTTCGCTCTCCCTCTGACCGGATTGGCCCATGCCTATTTGAAGCTGGCCCGTCCCGAGCTGATCGAAGATAAGGCGACGAGAGAAGCGGTAAAGATCATCACATCGGCCATGCATGCCCATCCGGAGATGGTAGCCGGATACGGACGGCTGGACTCCATACTGCTGGAAGATGACAACATCGTGTCCAAAGGCGGCTTCAAGGGCGTCTACTGCTTCGGGCTGCGGAATGAACGTCTCGGGTTTGCCTTTAAGATACTTGACGGCTCCGAAGAAGAGTGGGGTCTGATTGTACGCGGCATTCTGGAGCAGATCGGATATGCGAACCGGTCGACGTTAAGTAAGCTTGCGGCGGCTTTCCCGGGCTATATCGAGAATGATGAAGGAACGCGTGTCGGTCGCGCGGAGACGGTATTCAAACTGGAGTTAATTTGATTGTTCCGGGCACAAGACACAGGCCCCTCCCGTCGAACCTTATTTTCACGGATCGATGGCGAGGGGCCTGTTCGCTGGGAGCGCCGTTATTATTTCCGCAAACGTCCCAGTTCGGAGACGAGAGCCTCCACCTGCGAGATGCTGAGTCTGTCGCTATCCATAACGACTTCGTAAATATCCCGGATGTCTTCATATTTGTCCAGCGAGAAGGCGGAGGACTGCATGGCGGCGGCGCTGGCCATTTTCAGTTTGGTCTTGATGCTTTCGATCATATATTCTACATTGCTCTGGGTCGGGGTCGATAGATCCATGAAGTTCACGTTCATCCTTTCTGCGCGTTAATCTATGTATTTTACCATGGTTAACCCTGCGGACACCATATTTTGTCGATCAAATTAAATTATTGTAGAATGTATTGAAAAAGCGGCTATCCGCTAAAGCGGTAACGGCAGTCTGCTTCACAAGTATACTACCAAAGGGGGAAAGCAGGGCATGGCAATCAGGGAACAGGGGCAGGGAGGCGGAAAGCGAAAGCTGGATGCCGGCGGCCTGACTGCTTTCTTTCGCGAAATCGGAGGGCTGCATAAGCCGGAAGAGATTACCTTCCTGTGCGTCGGCACAGACCGTTCCACTGGAGACTCGCTTGGACCGTTAACGGGAAGCCGGCTGCTGGAATACGGATTTCCCCATGTAATTGGCACGCTTCCGTCCCCTTGCGATGCGAATAATCTGACGAAACGGATGATCGAAATTCCTTCGGGGCATATCGTGATCGCCGTCGATGCCTGCCTTGGTCCGCACGCGGCCGTAGGCTATTATTTCGCCTCTATGGAACCGCTGCACCCGGCCAAGTCCGTAGGACTGACTCTGCCCGCAGTAGGGCATTACAGCCTGGCCGCCGTCGTTGACGCTAGCGGACCGAAGCCGTACCGGACGCTTCAGACAACGCCGCTGCACCGTGTAATGGGCATGGCGGGAACCATTGCCGCAGCAGCGGCCGCAGGATTCGGGCTGTCAAGCTAAAAACGTTTCAATTACAGCCGTTTAGCTTAAATAATTACTACCGAATTTAGGTAGATCATTAGGTAGTTATTAAGAAGAAAGAAGGAGGCTGTCATGGAAACAGTACGTCGTGAAGGAGTCCACATTAGTTACAGCGATCAAGGGCAGGGTGAAGTTATTGTTCTGCTTCACGGTTTCTGCGGCAGCGCGGAATACTGGGAGAAGATTATCCCGATTTTGAGCGGAAGCTACCGCGTCATTGCGCCCGACCTGCGGGGGCATGGTTCTTCCGAAGCGCCGCTTGGCGCCTATACGATTGAACAAATGGCCGATGACGTACTTTCGCTGCTGGACGCCCTGGACATTCCAAAGGTTACGCTGCTGGGTCATTCATTGGGCGGGTATATTACACTTTCGTTCGCGCAGCGGTATGCCTCGCGACTGAATGCCTTCGGACTGATTCATTCTACAGCCTATCCAGACAGTGCCGAGGCCAAGGAGAAGCGGCTTAAGGCGGTCGCGGCGATCGGGTCGGAGGGAATCACCGGCTTTGTGGATGGACTTGTGCCCGGACTGTTCGCGCCGGAGACGGCGATGTCTTCGCCGGAGCTGCTGCAGCGGGCGCGGGAAATCGGCTATAAGACGCCGCCCCAAGGAGCGGTTGGAGCCGCCCTGGCCATGCGGGAGCGTCCCGATCGCCGTGATGTAATATCCGCCAGCGAGCTGCCGGTGCTGCTTGTGGCAGGGGAGAAGGACGGCCTTGTACCGGTGGAGAGGACCTTCACCTCGGACAACCGGAACGTAACGAAGGCGGTTATTTCCGGTGCCGGCCATATGAGCCCGTTTGAAGAGCCGGAGCAGCTTACCGATGTGATTAAGGATTTTGCGGCTGTCCTGGTAAAATGACGATGAACGTATAAAAGAGGGCGCAAGCCCTCTTTTTCGCTTACCCACTGATTTGTTCATCATCTGCAGATCTTCGAACCCGAAAGGAATTAACCGCTTTGCCGCCTCTGCTTACGTAGCCCATTCCCCAATAAGATCTTCCCAGCCAATACCCAAGCTCCGCGTTTTGATGCGGTTTGACCAGATTTAAACTTATGCATCCCATTAAGGCATGATTGTCTTTGTCCACTATAGCGTAAGAAAATCCGTTGCATTCTTCTGATTTTTCATTGCGGTCACTTATCTAAAATTAGCCTCATACGCTAGAATATAAAAAAATTTAGGAGATTCGATTTGCAGCGGTCGGGCACGGGAGGACGGTGGAATTGCGCAGGGGAATCGTTTAAGATAAGGCGTGTGAAGCTATACTTCGGAGGGAGGAAAAGCGGATGTTCCGTAGAGATTATATCGTCCGTATGATCGAGGATATGACGGCGATGATTGCCAAGGTATTCGATCTGAAACAGCAGCGTAAGACCACGGAAGCGTTATGGGAGGTTGACGAGCTGCTGAACAAGCATTTCAGACTGAACTCCCGCTTGCTGAATTCGCTGTCCGTAGAGGATATTATCGAAATATTCCGCCTTGGCGGAGGAATAGAAAGCGACAAGCTTCAGGGGATGGCCCGTCTGTTATATGAGGAAGGAACTATTTATGCGGCGGCGGACCAGATCCCCGAAGCGCTGCCGCGAATGATGAAGGCGCTGCACCTGTATCTGTATGCCGCGCTTAATGGCGCCGACCGCGAGCTTCTGGGCCTGCCGAAGGAGATTGACGATTGTCTGAAGAATGTGGAAGCTTACCGCCTTCCGGCGAAGACCGAGCGGCTCCTCATGTCCTACATGGAATCCATCGGCCGCTATGGGAAGGCGGAGGATTCGCTGTACCGTCTGATGGAGCAGGGCGAGCCTGTCGCGAAGGAAGGCGAGGAGCTGTATGACCGGCTGATAGACAAAGATCCCGCCGAACTGGAGCGGGGCAATCTCCCCCTGGAGGAAGTAAGACAGGGACGGGAAGAATGGCTCAAGCTGAATAGACAGACAAAGGAGACAAGTATTCAATGAGCGTTCCCATTTATATCGTAGATGCCTTTACCGAGCATGCCTTTGCGGGCAATCCGGCTGCGGTATGCCTGCTGGAGCAGCCCGCCTCCGAACAATTCATGTCGCAGACAGCAGTGGAAATGAACCTGTCGGAAACGGCGTTTCTGTGGCCAGAGAACGGAGGCTACCGGCTGCGCTGGTTTACGCCGGCTGCCGAGGTGAAGCTGTGCGGGCACGCCACGCTCGCCAGCGCTCATACCCTGTGGGAGACCGGACGCCTTCCGCGTGACAAGCGAGCGGAATTTCACACCCTGAGCGGCGTGCTTACGGCGGAGCGGGAAGGCGATCGCATAACGCTTTGCTTCCCCGCATACGAACTGGTCCCGGCGGAGCCGATCCCGGGGCTGGCAGCCGCGCTGGGAGTGGAAGAGGGAGATATTAAGGAAGTGTTTTTCTATGCGGATAATGCGCTTGTTCTACTCCGGGATGAAGCTGTGCTTAGAACCTTAAGTCCGGATTTTGCCGCACTGAAAAGCCTGCCGTCCCGTGCTGTTGCGGTGACCGCCGAAAGCGGCGGGGAGGGGATCGACTTTGTCTCCCGTTTCTTCGCGCCCGGCATCGGCGTGAACGAAGACCCCGTAACCGGCTCCGCGCATACGGCTCTGGCCCCCTTCTGGGCGGACAGACTGAAACGCCGGGAACTGACCGCTTACCAGGCGTCCCGCCGCGGCGGCACACTCCAGCTTAGATTAAGCGAAGACAAAGTCTTCCTGTCCGGACACGCGGTGACGGTTGTCAGCGGATTGTTTCATGCCCGGCCTTAGCGGAAATCCAAGGGATCAAGCCGTCAGCCGCACATACGCTCCTGGCTCCATCTTAAAAAATTGAAAGCGGGTTGTAATTGTGGAATCCCTGAATACGTTGATTGAACGCATAATTGAAGACCGTTCCCTGATCACGGGAACCCTGAGCCAGCTGCGCAAAAAGGAAGGCACCGCTTATACCAAGGTAGTCGTCAAGCCCGTGCAGCTAAAAAATGGACTGCATTACCAGTTTGCTTACTATACCGGCACCCAGGTGGAGCATAGAAATATTCCCGCCGATTCAGCGGCGGAAGAGCTGAAATCGCTGCTGGGCGATACTTTCCGGCAGGGGCTCCTCAGTACGGCGGAAGCGGACTACCAGGTGCTGATCAGCAAAAAGCAAAAAGTGACGATCCTGACCAAACCGCCGACGAAAAAAGCGGCCGCCGACCTTTCCCATAACCGGCGCAAGCGCTATGTGCTGGAGGAGGGCGAACCGGTGCCGTTTCTCATCGAGCTTGGCATAATGAACGACAGCGGAAAGGTGCATGCCAAGAAATATGACAAGTTCCGCCAGATTAACCGGTTTCTTGAGATGGTGGAGGACGTGCTGCCTTCACTCCCGTCGGGCCGGCCGCTGACGATCGTTGATTTCGGCTGCGGCAAATCGTATCTCACGTTTGCGCTGTACCACTATTTGGCTGTTCGGGAAAAGCGGGAGCTGAACATTGTCGGGCTCGATCTCAAAGCCGATGTCATTGCCCACTGCAGCGCTCTTGCAGACAAGCTGGGCTATGACAAGCTCACTTTTCTTGTCGGCGACATTGCCGACTACAACGAGCTGGACCGGGTCGATATGGTCGTCACGCTGCATGCCTGCGATACCGCGACCGATGCCGCGCTGGAAAAAGCGGTCCGCTGGGGCGCCTCGGTCATCCTGTCGGTTCCCTGCTGCCAGCATGAACTGTTCGCCCAGATTGACAATGAAATCATGGAGCCGCTGCTGTCGCACGGCATTCTCAAGGAGCGATTTTCCGCTCTGGCGACCGATGCCATCCGGGCGAAACTGCTTGACCTCATGGGCTACCGCACCCAACTGCTCGAATTTATCGACATGGAGCACACGCCCAAAAATATCTTGATTCGCGCAGTCAAAAGCGGCAGCGGCGATCGCGAAGTAAAATGGCGCGAATATGCGGCGTTCCGCGATTTTTTGGGAGCGAAGCCTTATCTGGAGCGTGTGTGCGCCGATCTGCTTCCGGGGGAAGCTGCTTCAAGGAGCAATTGAAAGCCAGCGGAATATTATATCCGCCGATCAGCCAATAACCGGTTATGAAACGGGCAGTCTTCCGAACAGGAGGGCTCCCTTTTTTTGTTGCGGCCAGCGCCCCCTCTCAACAATTGCAAGGAGTTCTTGCAGAAAAAAAGCTTTGCGGCTGCTATTGCACGGCTCCATTACTTGGCGCAATCTGAAGTGGAAGCTTGGACTGTCTTTTCCGTCCCAATGATTAACAGCGTCTATGGGAAATACGGCGTTCTTGGAAATTAAAAGGGAAAAACTCCCCTCCAATTTCAACAAATCAGTTCTTTTCTGGGGTTGAAATGGAATTTCTCCCGCTTATTCCGGAGGAAATGGGGATGGACGAGGTTTTGGTCCAAATAAAAGGGAGGAATTCCCGTTTATCTCTGAAATATCGGGTTTTCCCCTTGAATAAGCTGGAGTTTTTCCTGTTTATTTTATGGCGTAGTGCCTGTGCCGGATCAAAAATGTTTTCCTCCGGGAAAAACCGGCAACAATGATGCTAATTAATCATTTGGGAGACAGGGCGATGCGAAAAAGCGGCGGGTACAATGGGCGCGCTGTGAAGTTAGACTTGAGAGACCTTTGCGCGGTCATGGCCACAGGGCTTGGGGCTGCGGCTTGTCTGAAGCGTGGACTGTATTTCTCCGAGGATTGGTATCCTGTTCTGACCGTCTGGTTCTTGCTGTGCGGAGCTGCTGCGGCAAGCCTGCTTCAAGGGAGAGTTGCGCGGCGGAGAGGATTCCGGCATACCGGCGGGCTGCGGGCGGCGGAGTCAAAAATGCCGGGCAGTCCCTCAAATGCACGGGGAAGCGGGCTGACGAGAAAAGAGCTTTGGGCCACGGCTGTGATGCTGTCCGGCCCCGGTGCAATGATCATTCTGTACGCGGCCGCCTGGATCAGAGGCCCTCTATCCGCGCAGGGCACAATGAACGAGCTGCTGCGCTGGAGCAGCTGCGCCAGCTTCGCAATCCTGGTATGGACGGCCGCGTCCAGTGTCAGCGCAGGCCGTCTCCTCCGGTGGGCTTGGCATGCAGCGGGCCTGATGTTATGCTGGAGCGGACTGCTGGCTTTCTTCAGGGCGCTGCCTATCCCGTACGCGGTATTGTACGGCGCTTCGCCCGAAGTCAGCACCTTGGGCGCAAGGCTTGGCGGGCTGCTGCAATATCCGAACGCTTTCGGGGCGGCGATGGCCGTGTTTCTGCTGGAGCGGCTGTTTGCAGCGGCTCAAGGCTACGCCGATTCGAGCAGCGGGCCGCCCGAACGAGTAGTAGGCGCAGCGCTTACTTGTCATAGAGGTACGGGCCTTGGGCAGAAGGGACGGGACGGGGGAGGGGGTCGTTCGGGATGGATCGGCAGCGGCGGAGTGGGATTCGGGGAGCTGCGCGGCGAGTGGCTTCGCCTGGCGCCGCTGTTCCCGTACGCCGCCGCGCTGCTGCTCAGCGAGTCGCGCGGCGCGTGGCTGGCGGCCGCCTGCGCTGCCGCCGCAGCCCTGCCCCTGCAGCGGCGGCTCGCCCTGCCGCTGCTGGCCGCCGGCGCCGCCCCCCTAGCGGCGGCGGCGCTGCTCTACCGCGGGCTGGCCGCCCTGCCCGCGGCTCCGCTGCCCGGCCTGCCGCTGCTGGCCGGGCTCTGGGCCGGCGCGCTCGCCGCCGGCCTGTGGCTGGGCCGCCGCGCGCAGCACGCGGCAGGCCGGGGGCGCACCGCCGCGCTCATACTGGCGGCGCTGGGCTGGACGGCGTGCGGAGCCGCCGTCCTGGCAATCGTGCGCGCGCGGGGAACGGGACCGTCCTCGACGGTCGCCGCGCGCGGGCTGATGTACCGCGACGCCCTGCGGTTCGCGGCGGAGGCGCCCTGGCTGGGCCGGGGCGGGGAGACCTGGCGCAGCGCCTGGCTCGCTGTCCAGTCCCGCCCCTATGTGGGCAGCCAGGTGCACAGCGGATACCTCGATCTCCTCCTGAACGTCGGAGTCATCGGAGCAGCGGCCGCCGCCGTAACCCTAGCGGCGGCGGGCTGGCTGATCAGCGCCCATTCCCGGCGGCTGCTGCCTGCGTATCTGGTCATCGTCCTGCACGGCGCCGTCGATTTCGACTGGAGCTACGGTCTGTTCTGGCTGCTGCTCTTCTGGCTGCCTGCGCTGGCTAAAGCCGAGGCCGTCAGGGCCGGAAGCCTTTCCAGCCGGCGGCCTTTCGATTGGGTAATGCCGGCTAAGCTGTTCCCAGCAAAGCTTCCCCCTGCGGAGCACTGGCTAATAAAGGTTTCAGAAGCTCCGAAGTATCGGCTTGCTAATCTTTTACGTGGTAAATCTTTAACTTTGAAGCCTCTGCCGATGAAATATTTACCCGGTAAATATTTCATCTCGAATCATCAGCTTGCAGATCCTTTACCTGCTAAATATTCAGCCTCGGAGTTTTTGCCTGGGGAACAGGTTTCGGCGGGTCGCGAAGCCCGTCGCCATAACCTGTGCCCGCTTGCCCGAAGGCTGGCGGCCGCCTTGGTCTGCGGTCTGCTGCTTGCGCTCAGCCTGCTGTCTTTCCGGGCATATCAGGGCGAAGCGCTGTACCGCGCTGCGGCATCGGCCCGCCAGCCGCAGGAGACGCTTGCGCTGCTGGAACGGTCGCTCTCCTGGAACCCGCTGTCTCCGAAGAGCGCCTTGGCCTTGTCTACTTTTGTTGAGCCGGAACAAAGGGAGAAAATATTAGCGGCAGGCTTGCGCTATTCGCCGATAAACCCTGCATTAACCTGGGCGATGGCCAAAGCCGTCTCGGAGGAAGGGCCTCCGGATAAAGCATTATACTGGCTCCGCCGCAGCCAGCAGCTTGACGTCTTTAATTACGTTAAACGAACAGAAGCGGTCAAGCGAATGCTGACGATGGGTGAGCGCTATCTGGCGAAAGGAGACGGGAACGAAGCGCTGCGCTGCGCGGAAATGGGACAAGGACTGCTAAGTCAGTATTTTAGGCTTGCGGCTGGAACAGCGGGAAGAGCTCAGCACAATGACCGGGATTTCCGTTTTACCGCGGCGGCCCACATCCTTGATCAACGAGTGGAAGCCCTGAAGCGGGAAGCTTCAGGGCTGAAGGGGAACAGCAGGGGGACCGGAGACTATGCTTTTAAACGGCGGTAATCGACCCAAGAGTATATACACGGGATCACGACGGCAATCAGCAGCACAGAGATCATGGTATAGGTGAACCATTTTCCCGGAAGAAACGCGCTGATAATGATAACGACGCCCGCCACAGCCCAGAGCGCACCGGCGAGACGATGGGTTCTGCGCCACACTTCCGGACTGGCCAGCGTCCAGGGCGTCTTCACGCCGAGGAAGTAGTTGTCCTTAACCTGCGGCATATAATTGCCGATGACTATAAAGGCCGCTCCGAGCACGACGGTCACAATTCTGGAACTCGGCAAGGAGACGCCAAGCCCGTATAATACGGAAGCGGCAAGCGCGGAGTCGATGATCAGGGATACGGCCAGGCGGATCATCGCATAGGCATTCTCGAATTTGGCATAGCGCTCTTTTTTCGGATCAAGGGAACGCGTAATCTGCATCAACACCGGCAGCAGAACCCCAAGCCCGCCAAACAGCAAAATGACCGAGCTCTTTTTCCAAAATTCGTCGAATTCTCCCGATATACCGATATGGGCCGGGAGCTGCGCGGGCAGCCGGTGATAGTTGACTAGCGCGAAGCCGACCGTAAGCAGACCCGCCGCAACGGCCAGGGTATCCTGCCATTTCCATTTGAAATCTTTCATCTCATAGTCCTCCTAAGAGCAGCCTGGAAGATTACTCTTCCGGTTTTGCGGATTTTGAATTTCCCCGCTTTTTTGTTTTTCCATTTTTGTCACCGGCAACATCCGTCAGCTCCAGCAGCCAGCTGAGCACCTCTTCCAGCACCGTGGTATTGAGCGTGTAACGGATGAACTGTCCCTGCCGCTCGTCCTGTACGAGTCCCGCAGTTTTAAGGGCGTTCAGATGATGGGAAATGCTCGGTTTAGACATGTTGAAAAATTCAGCGATTTCCCCGGCAGTCCGGTCCTTATCGCGCAGCAGGCGAATGATTTGCCGGCGTGTGGGGTCAGCCAGTGCTTTGAAGGATTCGTTCATCGTGTTCAATACCCTTTCGATATTTAGATAATTATTTAAATATATAATAATGGGTTGCTGCTCGCTTTGTCAATCGTTTTTAGACCTTCCCGCCGCCAAACTAGAAGTCGTAAGCATCCCTATGCTAGAATAAGCTAATGGTAGAAACCTACTGCATAGACAAGGGTGCGAGCGGGGGTCCGGGGTTGTACATAGGTGTACATAGGGCGCACGGATAGCATTCCGAAAATAACGGGAGGAGGAACGAGAGTTGCATGTCATTTCTGATTTAGTCGCGCAGCTGTTCGAATGGATTCAGAGTCTGGGTTACTTCGGTATTATGATTGGACTTATGATTGAAGTTATACCGAGCGAGATCGTCCTGGCCTACGGCGGATATCTGGTTCACCTGGGAGAGATTAATTTCTTCGGTGCCGTTCTCTTTGGTACGATTGGCGGAGTGGTGGCCCAGATTTTCGTGTACTGGGTCGGACGTTACGGCGGCAGGCCGGTACTGGAGCGGTACGGCAAATACATTTTAATCAGAAAGCATCATATCGACCACGCGGAAGCCTGGTTTGAGAAGTACGGCACGGGCGTTATTTTTACGGCGCGGTTTATACCGGTGGTCCGGCACGCCATTTCCGTCCCTGCGGGAATTTCCCGCATGCCGCTCTGGCGGTTCATTATGCTTACAACGCTGGCCGTTATTCCCTGGAGCGTATTATTTGTCTATCTCGGCATGAGCTTGGGTGAAAATTGGAAGAATATTGACGAAAAAGCAGCTGCGTATACGCATGAAATCATCATCGGCGCCATCGCGCTTATCGTCGTTTATTTTCTGTTCAAGTGGCTCCAATCCAAAAAGAAAAGAGGTAATGCGGCATGAAGCGAAATCTCGCTTCCAAATTCGGACAAGGCCTGACGCCCCGTCAATTTGTGGAGGGTATGACCAAGAACCAGCAGGCGTTTGAATCATGGTATGAAGCTTTTTCCTGGCAGGACGAGAGCGACCGGGAGTTTTTTGAAAGCCTTAACCACCGCGACGATCTGCGCTCGCTTATTTTGGCTGCCGACTGGTGCGGCGATGTCGTCCGTAATGTGCCTGCGGTATTCCACATTCTGGAGACGGCGGGCATCCGGGCGGAAGTGCTTATTCTGGAGGATAATCAGGATGTGATGGACGATTATCTGACGATGGGCGGACGCGCCGTGCCGATTGTCATTATCGCGGATACGGGCGGCCATGTTCTGGGACATTGGGGTCCGCGCCCGCAGCATGTGCAGAAGCTGATGAACGATTTTAAAAGAGAAAATCCGGACCGCGAGGCTCCGGACTACGAAGGCAAAATCGCGGAGGTCCGCAAGGCGATGGGCCAAGCTTACGGGGAAGGAACGGAATATCAGGCAGTGATCGCCAAGGAACTGCGCGAACTGATTTCCGGGTTTTAACGCGATGCTGAACATTCGGAATTTTAGTCTCGGCCCTTTGCAGACCAATGCCTATTTGCTAACGGGAGTGGACCCCGCCAAAGGCATTATTATCGACCCCGGAATGAACCCTGCCTCGCTGGTGCGGGCTATTCAGGATATGGAGATCGAGGCGATTCTGCTGACGCATGCTCATTTTGACCATATCGGCGGTGTTGACGAAATTCGCAAGCTGAAGAACTGCCCGGTCTATCTCCATGCCTTGGAGGGCGACTGGCTGACAAGCGCCAAGCTGAACGGTTCGCTTATGTGGCCGAACGTATCGCCTCCGATTACGACGGACCCTGCCGAGTTCGATCTGGACGAGGGACAGACGCTTGAGCTGATAGGGAATACGTTCCGCGTCTTCCACACGCCGGGGCATTCTCCGGGAAGCGTAAGCTTTTTGTGCGGAAACGACTTGTTCGCCGGCGATGTGCTCTTCCGGCTGGGGGTTGGGAGGACCGACCTGCCGGGCGGAAGAGAGCGCGACCTGCTGGATTCCATTCAGGGCAAGCTGTTCAAGCTGGATGACGATGTCACGGTATATCCGGGACACGGCCCGCGCACAAGGATTGGCTTTGAGCGGGTGAACAATCCTTATGTGTCTTGACAGAAGACAACGGTGATCGACAAAAAAGCGAGAAATAGGCTGGACAAAAGGATACAAACTTGCTACAATGACGTTAATTAAATGTAACATTTACCTAAGCGAAGCACGCAGACTGCGGAATCATCCCGGTTTGCGTTCTTTTTTTGTCTTTTTTAAGGTGAAGATCGAACGGAGGAGCTTTTGTTGAAGAGCAGGATACGCTATCTTTTTGATTATGATGAGTACTGCGGTAAACTCCCATTTGCCGGCGATGAAGAAAAAATGGATAACGGTGTAGTTGAGCATGCGGCATCAAACGGTGGGGACAGCATCCGGGAAGAAACGGCAGCCTATGATGGCAACGGGGATCACAGTAAATCCGTCTCACCGCAGCCAACCCTCCCTTTATTCTGGAGCTTCCCGAGAGGAAGAGGAGTAAGGCAGCCGTGGCGGATCAGGCTGTGGGAGCACCAGAGAGACCAGTTATAACTTTTTCTTGAAGCCTTTGAACGATTCAACCGGGCCAGACGTATTACATATGAAAAAAATAAACGGCGGGAGAACCGATGAGCGACGAGGAATCTCAAATCATCCGCAAGGCGCAGCGAGGTGACCGTCAAGCGCTGGCGCAGCTGCTTCAGAATCATTATTCCTTCATGTATAAATATTTGCTGAAGTTGACGATGGACCCTGCGCTCGCGGAAGATGTCACCCAGGATACGATAGTCAGATGTATGGAAAAGATCGCGTTATACAACGGCTCGTCCTCTTTCTCTTCCTGGATGATTACGATTGCGACCCGGCTGTATATCGACAGGATGAGGCGACGCAGCCGGGAAGAAGAATGGATTCGGCGCGAGCAGGGCATCCGGTCGATCCGCTGGCGGTTCGAAGCTCAAGGCGAAGAGTGGAGTGATGTGCTGGATGCCCTGTCCCGTGTTCCCTTGCCGCAGCGGGTAGCGCTTCTGCTCAAGCATTATTACGGCTACAGCTACGGAGAGATCGGCAGAATTCTGGGAATTCCCGAAGGGACGGCCAAGTCGCGCGCGGCGTATGGGCTGCGGCAGCTACGAGAGGAGTTGAAAGAGGATGACGAAGGATAATACCGGACCGGATAACGGCAGTAAATGGGGAGAAACGCCTGACAAGGACGGCAAGGCAAAGTCGGCAGAGGAACACGCACTCTCGGAATTTGCGCTGCCGGAGCTTATAGCGGGATTGGAACGGCTGGACCGCGCATATGCCAAGGAAGCTGCACCGCCTTCGCTTGGCGAGCTTCAGGCCCAGCTTATTGCCGCATCCGACAGACATAGGCGCCGCATGCTGAAGGAATGGCTGTTATTCTGGCTTATCTCCCTGATTCTTCTGGGGTTCTCACTGCTGGCGATTACTTCTGCGCCGCCGGTGTACTGGATGGTTCAGGGGCTTATTCCCATCGCAGGAATTATAGCGCTAGTAATGCGTCCCGGACGGAAAGGACGCGGTGAATGGAGATGAAAGAGCATTCCAATCTGCCGCTTTGGGCTTGGGCCGTCCTGGCTGTACTGCTGATGACCCAGGGCGCGCTGTTGTTCCGTGCCGCCCGCGACCTCGGGAGATGGCGCTGGTTCTGGGGATTATGGGGGATGACAACGTTTCCGCTGCCGACGATTCTTTACTTGCTGTTTGTTGTGTATCCCGAACGCCGCCGGAAATAGAGAGAAGTCGCGGAACAAGACAATAGGATCGGCAAATAAACGCCAAGGGTGGAATGCGTAAATGAAGACAATCGATCTGTCATTATTGTGGCCGCTCTTTGCGCTGCAGGCACTGCTGGCCGTGATCGGACTTGTCTCACTGGCCAGGGCGCGCAGTGTGCGCGGACCGAAATGGATGTGGGTATTCATTATTCTGCTTGGTAATCTGCTTGGCAGCCTAGCCTATTTTACGATAGGGAGGAAAGAATAATGCAGCCGCTGCTTCAAGTTTCGGGGCTTCAGAAAGTTTTTCACGGGCAGACTTCTGTGGACGGAATCAGCTTTGATATGGAGCAGGGACGCTGCGTCGCGCTGCTCGGACCTAATGGCGCCGGGAAGACAACCACGCTGCGCATGCTCGCGGGTCTCTTGAACCCCAGCCAGGGCAGTATTTTGTTCGAAGGGAAACCGATTGGGAAGGATTACCGCAAGCAGATTGGGTATCTTCCCCAATCGCCTTCTTTCTATAATTGGATGACAGGAGAAGAGTATATCCTTTTCGCATCAAGGCTCAGCGGCATGGGGAGGAAGGAATCAGTAGGCCGTGCCGCCGCTGTGCTTGAATGGATGGGGCTTCAAGACGCTGCAAGGCGGCGGATCGGAGGCTACTCCGGAGGCATGAAGCAGCGTTTAGGGCTGGCACAGGCGCTTGTCCACACTCCGCGTCTGCTGCTGCTGGATGAGCCGGTATCGGCGCTTGATCCTATCGGCCGGCGCGAGATTATGGATCTGCTGCGGGAAATCGGCAGAGAGACCAGTGTGATTTTTTCTACGCATGTGCTGCATGACGCCGAAGAAGTCTGTGACGACATTATTATGATGAACCGGGGAAGGATTGCCGAGCACGGAACGCTGTCTACCCTTAGAGCTAAGTACAACCGGCCGGTTATTACCCTGCGCATAGAAGAACGGAAGGAAGCCTTGCAGTGGCTGGAGACATTGAACACCCGCTCTTTCATCCTTGAGAGCCGTATGGAAGTTGACGGCTCCGTGCTTTTAAAGGTCCAGGACATGGAGTCGGCAAGGTCCGTGATTCTCCGGGAAGCGGCGGAACACGGAATCCCGCTGCTGCGTTTCGAAGCAGGTTCTTTGTCGCTGGAAGATGTATTTATGGAGGCGGTGGGAGGATGAGAAGCGCTTGGATTTTTTTTCGTAAAGAAATGCTGGAGATGATCCGCAGCTACAAGCTGCTGTGGATACCGGTCGTGTTCATTATCCTTGGCATCATGCAGCCGATTTCCGCCTACTATATGCCCGAGATTCTGAAAATGTCAGGTGATGTGCCGCAGGGGTTGCTGGAATTGTATAAAATGCCGGGAGCGGGGGAAGTCATGGCTAAGTCGATCGGGCAGTATGGCATGGTAGGACTGCTGGTGCTCGCGCTTTCGGCGATGAACAGCTTTGCCGGCGAGCGGGAGGGAGGAACCGCGGAACTGGTGCTGGCCAGGCCGCTGACTCCGCTTGCAGCCGCTTCCCCCAAATGGCTGGCGCAATTGACCCTGCTCGCGCTGTCTTTGGGGCTTGGCGCCGCATGTGCAGGCTATTATACCGTCCGATTAATCGGCGGCCTCTCCTGGAGTGCGGTGCTGGCGGCATCAGCGCTATACGGATTATGGCTTCTATGCGTGGTTTCTCTTACGCTTCTGTTCAGCGCCCGCCTCCGCGCTCCGGCTGCCGCTTTTCTGTCGCTCGCAGCGGCCGCGGGCTTAGGGCTGCTGCACACGCTGCTTCCCCGGCCGCTGCGCTGGTCGCCCGCTGCTCTGCCGCAGCTGTCGGCGGAGGCGCTTATGCAGCAGGGGGCCGCTGCGTATACTTGGGTTTTTCCGGTACTGTCGGGCATAGCGCTGATTGTTCTTTGCTTTTTGGGCGCTTCGCTTCTCCTAGGCCGCAATAAACTGCCACGGTTTTAGGCCCGGCTGCTAAATGTAACAACTTTTTTTCAATTTCATATTTTTGCGGATATTTTCAATTTTGCGCCGTTTCTTCCTGTAGACAGGTCTATCTTTTTTTAGTAGACTGTGAAAAAGCACAACAAGAAAGATATTGGCTCAGGAGGTAGGGCGATGCTGCGTTTAGGAGAAAAGGTTGTCATTGTCGCGGACGCTTTCGAGCAGAATCTTCCTATCGGGGACTATGGGTACGTGATTGCTTACGACCGTAATCCTGATAATGCGTTTGACTATGTCGTTCGCATCCCTCAGGCGAACCGGAACTTTTACGTCACGGCGGAAGACGTTGAGACGGAAGCGGATCTGCTTACTGAGGAAGCGGAGAGAACTACGCAAGAAGCATTGATCGATTATGCATTGTCCACGCACAACGAGAAATTGTTTTACCAATTGATGAACGGTGAGGCCGAACAGGCGGAAGATGTAGAGACCAGTCCCAAGGAGAACATGTCCCAGGCGGAATTCATCAAGCAGGTGAATCTTCGGGCCTGGATTTAAGAAAAGCCGGCGCAAGCCGGTTTTTTTGTAATATCTGAGAGCTAGGCTAAAGAAGGATTCGGCAGCCTTTTACAAAAGCACCCATCGGTGCTTTTCTTGTTTTCATCGGTTTCTGTAAGGGGTTGTTCCCGTCATCTGCTGGTATAACTGCATTGAATTGTCTACGTTTCTACAATATAATTAGTAACGTTATCCGGGCGCTTTAGCCCTTTAAACAGGAGGGATACCCAAAATGAGCATTACCGTCAAGGATGTGCAGCATGTGGCCGGTCTGGCCCGTCTGCAGTTAAGCCCGGAGGAAGAGGCTATGATTACGGAGCAGATGAACGCCATTTTACAATATGCGGAGAAATTGAGCGGACTGGATACGGAAGGCGTTCAGCCGACGACTCATGTGCTGCATGTCAGCAATGTAATGCGCGAGGATGTCGTAAAGGAGAGTCTTTCGCTTGAGGAAGCACTGCTTAACGCGCCGGAAGAAGAAGACGGACAGTTCAAAGTTCCGGCGGTTTTGGAATAATCTAAATAGGTAGGGAGATGACATTTTGAGCCTGTTTCAATATCGGTTATCCGAATTACATAACATGCTGCATGCGGGACAAACCTCGGTCAGCGAGCTGACCGAGGAATCGCTGTCCGCTATTGCGCGGCTGGACGATAAGGTGAACGCCTTTCTTACGCTGAATGAAGATGGCGCCCGCGCCGATGCCCGTACCCTGGACGACAAGCTAGCTTCGGGAGTGTCCCGGGGGCTGCTGTTTGGGCTGCCTGCCGGCATTAAGGACAATATTGTGACCAAAGGGCTGCGCACGACCTGCGCGAGCCGTTTCCTTGATAATTACCAGCCGATTTATGACGCGACCGTTGCCGCCAAGCTGCGCCAGGCGGACGCCGTGACGATCGGCAAGCTGAATATGGACGAGTTCGCCATGGGCGGCTCGAATGAGAACTCCGCCTACGGGGCGGTCCGCAATCCCTGGGATTTGGAGCGCGTACCGGGCGGCTCCAGCGGCGGCTCCGCTGCGGCAGTGGCTGCGGGCGAAGTGTTCTTTGCCCTTGGCTCCGATACCGGCGGCTCGATCCGCCAGCCCGCATCGTACTGCGGCGTTGTCGGTCTGAAGCCGACCTATGGCCTTGTTTCCCGCTACGGCCTCGTGGCGTTTGCCTCCTCGCTTGACCAGATCGGGCCGCTGACGCGGACCGTTGAGGATTCCGCCTATGTACTGCAAGCGATTGCCGGTTATGACGCCCAGGACTCCACGTCCGCCAAGGTCGATATTCCCGACTATTTGAGCGCCCTTACCGGCGACATCAAAGGCCTGCGTATTGCCGTACCGAAGGAATACTTGGGCGAAGGCGTTGACGCCTCCGTCCGCGAGACGGTGCTGTCAGCGCTTAAAGTTCTGGAAGACCTCGGCGCAGTCTGGGAAGAGGTTTCCCTGCCGCATACCGAATACGCGGTAGCGACTTATTATCTGCTTGCTTCCTCGGAGGCTTCCTCCAATCTGGCCCGCTTTGACGGGGTGCGCTACGGCGTGCGTGTCGACGAGGGCGGCGGTCTGCTCGATCTGTATCTTAATTCGCGCAGCCGGGGCTTCGGCCCGGAAGTCAAGCGCCGGATTATGCTTGGAACGTATGCGCTAAGCTCGGGCTATTACGATGCCTATTATTTGAAGGCACAGAAGGTGCGCACACTGATCAAGCAGGATTTTGATGAAGTATTTAAGAAGTATGACGTGGTAATTGGACCGACCGCCCCGACGACGGCATTCAAGCTCGGCTCTCAGACCGAGGACCCGCTTACCATGTATTTGAACGACATTTTGACCATTCCGGTTAATCTGGCGGGCATCCCTGCCGTCAGCATTCCTTGCGGTTTTGCCGAAGGGCTGCCTGTCGGGCTGCAGATTATCGGCAAAGAATTCGATGAGAGCACGGTGCTGCGCGTCGCGCACGCCTATGAACAGCATACCGATTACCATAAGCAGCGTCCGCAGCTGTAAACGGTCGATAAGGAGGGAACAAGAATATCATGCCATCATCCAAGTATGAAACAGTCATTGGACTGGAGGTTCACGTCGAGCTTCACACGAAGTCCAAAATTTTCTGCGGCTGCTCCACAGAATTCGGCGCGCCGCCCAATACACATACCTGTCCCGTCTGCCTGGGACATCCGGGCGTACTGCCCGTATTGAACCGCCAGGCGGTGGATTATGCAATGAAAGCCGCTATGGCGCTAAACTGCACGATCGGCGACGTCAGCAAGTTTGACCGGAAGAACTATTTCTATCCCGACTTGCCAAAGGCTTACCAGATTTCGCAGTTTGATCAGCCGATCGGCCTGAACGGATGGATCGATATCGAAGTGAACGGCGAAACGAAGCGAATCGGCATTACCCGGCTTCATCTGGAAGAGGACGCCTGCAAGCTTACGCATGTGGACGGCGGATTCGGCACGCTTATCGACTTAAACCGGGGAGGAACTCCGCTGATTGAAATCGTCTCCGAGCCGGAACTGCGCTCCCCTGAAGAAGCCCGCGCTTATCTGGAGAAGATGCGGGCGATTATACAGTACTGCGACGTATCCGACGTCAAGATGGAAGAAGGCTCCATGCGCTGCGACGCGAACATCAGCCTGCGGCCCGTAGGCCAGAAGGAATTCGGCACCCGCGCCGAGCTGAAGAACATGAACTCCTTCCGCGGTGTGCAGCGCGGTCTGGAGTATGAGGAGTTCCGCCAGGCGGATATTCTCGATGGAGGCGGCGAAGTCGTGCAGGAAACCCGCCGCTGGGATGACGCCCAGGGCAAGACTTTTTCCATGCGTGGTAAGGAAGAAGCCCATGACTACCGGTATTTTCCCGATCCGGACCTGATTGTGCTGCATATTGATGACGCTTGGAAGGAAGCCATCCGTTCTTCCATTCCTGAGCTTCCGGATGCGCGGCGGGTCCGCTACAGTGAAGAGTACGGTCTGCTCGCATACGACGCAGGGGTACTCACCGCATCTAAGCCGGTCGCCGACTTCTTTGAAAGCAGCTTGAATTTCACCAGCGATGCCAAAGCTGTCGCCAACTGGATTATGGGCGATCTGCTCGCCTACTTGAACGGAAACAACTTGGAACTGTCCCAGGTTAAGATCACGCCGCAAGGACTCGGCGAAATGATCGGGCTTATCGCCAAGGGAACCATCAGCAGCAAGATTGCCAAGACCGTATTCAAAGAAATGCTCGAATCCGGCAAGCTTCCGGCACAGATTGTGGAAGAGAAGGGGCTTGTACAGATCAGCGACGAAGGCGCGATCAAGGGAATCGTGGAAGCAGTCGTGGCAGCCAACCCGCAATCCGTGGAAGACTACAAGGCAGGCAAGCAGAAAGCGATTGGCTTCCTTGTGGGACAAGTCATGAAGGAAAGCAAAGGCAAGGCGAATCCGGGGCTTGTTAACAAGCTTTTGACTGAAGTATTGAACGGTTGACATAAGATACAATAAATGGGTAATTAATACTGAAGGCTTGTCGGCAGCGGCAGGCCTTCAGCAATATAAGGAGATACCCGGTATGAGCCAAATAGTAAAGCTGGACCTGCAGGATGAGGGGACGCTTAGTGACCTATGGAGCCTTCAGCATAAAGCCTACCGCCTGGAAGCGGAGTTGATCGGGTTTAATTCCATTCCTCCGCTGCTTGAGACTCGGGATACACTCAGAAATTGCGGTGAGGATTTTTACGGCTGCCTGAGTGAAGACGGGGAGCTGTCGGGTGCCGTAGCCACGGAAGCAGAGCGTCCGGAGACTTTAACGATTACACGTATGATGGTTAGTCCGGATCATTTCCGTAGAGGAATTGCCGGCCGGCTGCTGGAGCATGTATTTGCGCTTTATCCGGATAAGGAGCGTTTTATCGTGTCCACGGGCAAAAAGAATGCGCCGGCGGTCTCTTTATACCGCAAGCATGGCTTTGTCCCGATAACTTCTTCGGAAGTAGCCCCCGGCGTCGAACTGATCGAATTTAACAGGAGCGGCAAACGTTGATTCGGCGAAATTACACGAGAAAGGAGAAGGCCCGAATGAAAAATGAACCCCGTATTACGTTGCCTGCGAGAAAGCAGGAAAGTTATTCCGTAATGGAACGCGGTGACAAGCAGCTTGTCCCTGTAGAAGAGAGCGGCGGCACAGAAGTTATTCCTCCCCGCAAAAAGCAGCGTCCCGTCAAGCGCAAGTTCATAGCCGGTCTGCTGGCAGCTATGGTTCCCGGGACCGGTCATTTGTATTTGGGCCTTCTTAGGAAAGGGATTTCCTTTCCCTTTGTAATTGTGCTGGATATAGCGGCGCTGCTGTACTTTTCCTCCATCGGCATGCAGATCAATGTGCCTCTTCTTATTTTGCTGGCCCTGTTTATTCCGGCCGTCTATTTCTATAATGTATATGATGCCCTGCAATCGGCGGACCGGATGATTCGTCTCCGTAAAATGCCAGATGCTGCGGGAACCGCCACGGATTCCGCTCAGGAGCGGCGTCGGCGTTTCATCAGCGAACCGGGAATTTCATTTGGTCTGCTCCTGCTGCTCGGAGGAATAATGCTGTTCTTTTTTCGGCAAAGACCGGTCTGGCTTCACTATTTTATCGAGCATCAGGCAGGCGCGGCAACGGGAATTCTCTTGATTGCGGGAGGAGTGTTCCTTGCGGCAAGGGAGATTGGTATAAAAATGTTCCGCCGGCGGCATGAAGACCGGATCGGACGCTATACCGCTTCCTTCCTGCTGATTGGAGTCGGCGTTTTGCTGTTCCGGGACTGGCAATGGGGTGCCGACAATCTATTGCTGCTGCTGACATGGTGGCCGGCTCTTCCCGTATTGTTGGGTTTGGAGTACCTGTCTAATTTCTTTATCTCCCGGCGTCCCGGCAAAGCCGCAACCGGTCCAAGATTTCGTCTGGATTTTCGGGGGCTTCTGCCTGCTATCCTGCTTGGTGCAAGCGTGTTTTTCGTATCGGAGCAGGAGCATTACCTGCATCTGTGGAATAAGGTCAGCCTGAATTTGACAGCTGCAGCCGTTGACTACGGTGAGGCGAAAGGCAGCAAATTTCAGAAGCCTGTGCTGACGGTTCCGGTGGAATTGCAATCCGCCAAGCTTGCCGTTGACGCGATCAATGGGGATATCGTGGTGCACCGAAGTCCGATTGATCAAATAGAGGTTACGTCTACGGTGTGGGTTGACCAGCTGGAAGGGGCGAGAGCGGAAGCCATTTCGGATCAATCGTTCATTGAAGTTACCGAAGGGCCCACCATAAAGCTGACGACCAAGGGTAAAGCTTATGGTGAATCGGGCAAGCGTCAGCCGCGCATCGATTTGGATATTGCCCTTCCGGACAACCGCCGTTTTAATCTGGATATCAGAACAATGAATGGCGGTATTACGCTGCAAAATACAGAGGCGATCCAGGACATTTCACTTGAAACCGGCAACGGACCGATCATTTTGCATAAGGTATTCGGCAGTATCAAAGGGAAGACCCATAATGGAGAAGTAAAAGTCAGAAATATTGAGGGCGATGTGGACCTTTCCACAAACGGGGGCGATATGCGGGCTTGGGACGTTACGGGGGCTTTGAAGCTTTCAACGGCGGTCGGTAATATCAGTGCTGATCGGAGCGGAACCGATATCGACGTCTCCACCAAGAATGGCAATGTGGTAGTGAACGAGGCCAGATCGTCACTTACCGCTCAATCTCTAAATGGAATCATCGACATCCGTTCTCCTTATGTACAGGGTGACTGGAATATTTACAGCGCCGTTGGCGATATCAACCTCCACCTGCCTGCGGAAGGGAGCTATTCCTTGAAGGGTTCCAGCAGCTATGGCGACATCATTTCCGACATACCCGGGCTCGTCGTTGACAAAAAAACGATCTCCGGCAAAGTGGGTATGGGCGAATATAAGGTGGAGGTTGAAGGGAACAGCAATTTAAATGTGATCGAAAATTGAACAAACTAATTTATATTAAATAATAATCAATATAATTAACTGACTGCGTTGACAACATTGAAAGGTCGGTCTTACAATAAATACAAGAGCGTTTACTTACTACAAGATCGACATGTAAAGGCGGTGATAGGGATGGGAAGCGGCGTACAGCACGCATTGGAACAATTGAAGACAACCGGTGTCCGTATTACGCCTCAGCGTCATGCGATTTTAACTTATTTGATGGAATCGATGAATCATCCTACCGCAGACGAGATTTATCGTGCGCTGGAGCCGAAGTTTCCGAGCATGAGCGTAGCAACTGTGTACAATAATTTGAAAATGTTCATGGAAGCCGGAATGGTTCGCGAACTGACCTATGGCGACAATTCCAGCCGCTTCGATGCCAATGTAACCGATCATTACCATATCATATGCCAGGACTGCGGCAAAATCGAGGATTTTAGTTATCCGCCGCTGCATGAGGTCGAACGACAGGCGGAGTTAACTACCGGCTTCATCGTGAACGGTTTGCGTATGGAACTTTACGGTATTTGCAGCTGCTGTGCGGGCAAGCGGCACTGATGTTGAACTATAGCTTAATGATGCATAGCGTAAGACTCCGCCGTCTTGGAAGGCAGGAGACGCTTTTACCAAAAAAGTAACGAGAACGTGCGGAGTCCGAACAAATAGCGGATAACTCACGTTTTCTTTTTTTTAAAATATAAAATTTATAAATTTCAGTCTTATCAATGGCCTTATATTTCTACGAGAAAAGTACTTGCGTCCTTCAAGGACGCCGTCAGGCGTTTCTTCTTGGCAGCATTTTCCCCACTTTAAATTCAGCAGAGTATGGAGGACCTATTTTGAACAGAAGACAGAAGCATGGACACAGACGCGCCGTTAGGCGAAGCGGTGTTCTTCGCAGACTTGCAGGATTGTTAATTATTGCGGCGGCGGTATACGCATTAATCTTTTATGTGCTGCCCAATCCTCTTCACGTCGATCCGGAGTGGAAGGGAACGGACAAGCCTATTTTCGTCAAAGGCCAGTATACCGGATTTTCCGCTTCCGGAACTGGGGAGAACTTACTGCTGCCACTTCCGCTGTTGGAGAAGGCGATAGATCCCTCTATCCGGTACGAATCCGGGACGAAGTCGGTCATTCTTTCTAC
This sequence comes from Paenibacillus durus, assembly GCF_000756615.1. Classification (NCBI taxonomy): domain Bacteria; kingdom Bacillati; phylum Bacillota; class Bacilli; order Caryophanales; family Paenibacillaceae; genus Paenibacillus; species Paenibacillus durus. The sequence goes on along the minus strand of NZ_CP009288.1, from coordinate 5,070,369 downwards.
GGACAGCAAGCTTCTATATATGCAGGCAGACAAGAAGGCGGCGAGCCTTAACAATAAGCCGATTCAGCTTCGGCTGGCTCCCGAAGAACGGGACGGAGTCACCTATTTGCCGGCCGAACCGCTTAAAAGCTTATATGGCCTTGATGTGCAGGAGAACGCGGATACAGGAGCGGTTCTGTTAATGGCCGCCGGTGAGACGGTCCCACTCGGAGAAGTGAAGGAAGATAAGGCCGTGCTGCGCACCGAGGCGACGATTCACGCGCCCGTCCTAGCCAAAATGACGCCCGGGACGAAGGTAAGAATCTGGAGCCGGCATGGGGAGTGGCTGTACGCTCAAATGAATAACGGTTTTGCCGGTTATGTGAAGGCGGCGGGTATTGCGGAGACCGGAATCAAGACGGTGAAGAAGACAACATCCGAACCAACCCGGGCGGAGCGCAGTTGGGACGGCAAAGCCGTGAGCTTGACCTGGGAAGCTGTGTACGACCGGAATCCGAATCCTGGTTCCATCGGCAAGCTGAACGGTGTTAATGTTGTGAGTCCTACATGGTTCAAAATTGTGGATAGTGAAGGAAACGTACGCAGCCAGGCAGATCAAGCTTATGTGAAGTGGGCACACGGTCAAGGGATGGAAGTATGGGGACTTCTAAGTAATGACTTCGATCCCGATTTGACCACACAAGCGTTGTCCACCTATGACAAACGGATGCGAACGATCGTACAAATGCTGGAATACTGCGATCTTTATAATCTGGACGGCATTAATATCGATTTTGAAAATGTATATACCAAAGATGGCGGGAATGTTACGCAATTTATGCGCGAGCTGAAGCCGATGGCCCAAGCGAAAAATCTCATTTTATCTATCGACGTCACTCCCAAATCGAATAGCGAAATGTGGTCGCTCTTTCTCGACCGGCGCTCGCTGGGAGCATTGGCCGACTTTATGATTGTAATGGCGTATGATGAGCATTGGGCTTCCAGTCCTGTGGCCGGTTCGGTGGCGTCGCTTTCCTGGTCGCGGAACTCGGTGGAGCGCATTCTTGAAGAAGACGCGGTGCCGGCGAAGAAGCTTGTTTTGGGCGTACCGCTGTATACCCGTATTTGGACAGAAAAAAAGGCCGGAGGGAAGACGGAAGTAAGCTCCAAAGCGGTCAGCATGGACGCCGTTGCCGAAATTATCCGCTCCAAGACGCTGGTACCCGTCCTTTCCGAAGATTCTGGACAAAACTATGTGGAATACAAGGAAGACGGAGTTCTCCGCAAAATATGGATTGAGGACAAGGTATCGCTGCAGTCGAGAGTGAAGCTGGCCAAGACTTTGAACCTGGGAGGTATCGCGGTCTGGAACCGCAGCTTTGCAGGAGATGGGGCATGGGAAACACTGAGCGGAATTCATGAATAATAATATACAGGAAAAGAGGCTTCCCGGATCGGGGGCCTCTTTTCCTGTTACAGCCGGTTCTGACTCTACTGCCGATTTAGTTTCCTCGGTACGCCAGATTCTGGGGTTTATTGCTTGAGTTGTTCGCTTTTTAACTGTTCGGAGGTTATGGTCGCCTGCTGCGGGTCCAAGGTAAGAATCGTATGACAGAACATGCAGCGATCCGTTTTTCCGAGCATTTTGGTCAGCTTGCCGCATTCCGGGCATTCAATCTGAACGGCGCTTGTAGACAGCATGCCTGCCCAAAAATAAATTGCAAGACTAGCCATCATGGACACCAAGCCAATCACAAGCCCGAATGCCGCGAAAATTTTGCCCGTCTGACCCCAAAATACAATGCCGGCTGTTCCCAGTATCATGAGCCCCATGCCGAACATCGTCAGCAGCAGGCCCCATGTGCGAAAAGCGTTAATCTTGGCGGATTTAAAGGTCATGAGTCATTTCTCCCAGCTAAAATATAGTTCGGTCGTCCGGAAGGAACTAACATGGAGATGTAGAATAATTAGATTATAAGATAAGAGAATTATAACTGAATTGACGCAAAATCGCCAAATTTGATGGAGGACGATAATGGAATTATCCAATCTGACATTATTAAATGGAGATATTTTTGACGCGAACGCCCTTGGAGCGATTGCTTTGGATTCCCAAGGCAAGGCTCCTTTTCAGAGCGCCCTTCTTCATGAGTTCGATAGGGTTGTAATGCTTCTGCGCGACGATGGGGGAGCGAATCGGCTTGTTGGCAACATGATTGCAGGCGAGTTGCGTACCCAGACTCTCAGAGTTGGGCTTTCGATGTTGAAGCGCTCCATTATAACAGGAGACAATAACGAGCTTATCACCTGTCTGCTGGAAGGCGATATTATTTGGGACCCTCAGGAAGTTCTGGAGCAGCTTCGAGCAGAAGTGATTTCCTTTGAGCCGCCGCTAAGAGAGAGAATACTGTTTATAGAATTTGCCCGGTTTCTGCATATGTATGTGAAGTCGAAACGTTATTTGCAGGCAGGTTGTACAATGGATTCCTATAATTGTATTCTAATGGCTCTGTATCATTGGGCACGAATGGAGGTCGGCGAGGCTGGCCACTATCCGACACCGGCGGTATGGGAACAAGTGAAGAGTCTGAACAACTCAGTCTATAAGCTTTACGAGGAGCTGACAATCAGTGGTGAAACGATGGACCAGAGAATTCAGCTTGTTCAGCTTGCTTGTGAGTTCTCCCTTGTGTCCAAAATGGGCGACTGCTGCAAATGGTTCCTTGACCTCCTGAAGGAGCGGAAGGGACCGTGGAGTATAGAGGAGATTCTCGAATTTTCCGAATTAAAATATGTTGAAGCGGAACTGCCGTTTGTTCTTCGCAAGCTGGCATCCCGATCACTAATTCGGGAGATTGCGTCGTGGAGCGACGCAGGCGGCGGCGGGTATCGGGTGCGATATACTTTTTAGTCCAATTTTCTAATCTTAAATATTGAGCTTGTTTATGAACTGGAGAGGCGTAGCGCTCTCTTTTTTTCATTATATTGCGGATATCGGGAAGGATGAACAACATATTTATGGTTGACTGCCTGGTCGTTCATGTGATACATTATAACTCGTCCCTCGAGAGAGAACAGCGATAAAACGTTCGCAGAGGCAACCGAAATAAAATTAATTTAAAAAAAGGTTGACTAATTCAGGGGCAACGTGATATATTATAAAGGTCGCCGCGTGAGACACGGTGATGCACTGAGAGAGAAATTGATCTTTGAAAACTGAACAACGAGTGAGTGGGAATTCGCTTTAAGCGAGTTCCAAAAATAAGATGGATTTCACAGCGTGTTTCACGCTTTTGAAATGCCATCCTTGAGAATGCAAATTCTCGTCAGATGTTTCAAATTGAGCTAATCGCTCTATCGATATCTGAATACGAAATCATCCGCTCAACCGAGTTGGACCGATTTCATATTCGGCCGATGTTGCTCTGCAACATCTTTATTGGAGAGTTTGATCCTGGCTCAGGACGAACGCTGGCGGCGTGCCTAATACATGCAAGTCGAGCGGAGTTTCATCGGAAGCTTGCTTCCGATGAGGCTTAGCGGCGGACGGGTGAGTAACACGTAGGCAACCTGCCCCTTGGACTGGGATAACTACCGGAAACGGTAGCTAATACCGGATAATTCCTCTTAGCTCCTGCTAGGAGGCTGAAAGGCGGAGCAATCTGTCACCAAGGGATGGGCCTGCGGCGCATTAGCTAGTTGGTGGGGTAACGGCTCACCAAGGCGACGATGCGTAGCCGACCTGAGAGGGTGAACGGCCACACTGGGACTGAGACACGGCCCAGACTCCTACGGGAGGCAGCAGTAGGGAATCTTCCGCAATGGGCGAAAGCCTGACGGAGCAACGCCGCGTGAGTGATGAAGGTTTTCGGATCGTAAAGCTCTGTTGCCAGGGAAGAACGTCTTGTAGAGTAACTGCTACAAGAGTGACGGTACCTGAGAAGAAAGCCCCGGCTAACTACGTGCCAGCAGCCGCGGTAATACGTAGGGGGCAAGCGTTGTCCGGAATTATTGGGCGTAAAGCGCGCGCAGGCGGCTGTTTAAGTCTGGTGTTTAAACCATGGGCTCAACCTGTGGTCGCACTGGAAACTGGACAGCTTGAGTGCAGAAGAGGAAAGTGGAATTCCACGTGTAGCGGTGAAATGCGTAGAGATGTGGAGGAACACCAGTGGCGAAGGCGACTTTCTGGGCTGTAACTGACGCTGAGGCGCGAAAGCGTGGGGAGCAAACAGGATTAGATACCCTGGTAGTCCACGCCGTAAACGATGAGTGCTAGGTGTTAGGGGTTTCGATACCCTTGGTGCCGAAGTTAACACAGTAAGCACTCCGCCTGGGGAGTACGGTCGCAAGACTGAAACTCAAAGGAATTGACGGGGACCCGCACAAGCAGTGGAGTATGTGGTTTAATTCGAAGCAACGCGAAGAACCTTACCAGGTCTTGACATCCCTCTGAATCGTCTAGAGATAGGCGCGGCCTTCGGGACAGAGGAGACAGGTGGTGCATGGTTGTCGTCAGCTCGTGTCGTGAGATGTTGGGTTAAGTCCCGCAACGAGCGCAACCCTTGACTTTAGTTGCCAGCAGGTGAAGCTGGGCACTCTAGAGTGACTGCCGGTGACAAACCGGAGGAAGGTGGGGATGACGTCAAATCATCATGCCCCTTATGACCTGGGCTACACACGTACTACAATGGCCGGTACAACGGGAAGCGAAGCCGCGAGGCGGAGCCAATCTTAGAAAGCCGGTCTCAGTTCGGATTGCAGGCTGCAACTCGCCTGCATGAAGTCGGAATTGCTAGTAATCGCGGATCAGCATGCCGCGGTGAATACGTTCCCGGGTCTTGTACACACCGCCCGTCACACCACGAGAGTTTACAACACCCGAAGTCGGTGGGGTAACCGCAAGGAGCCAGCCGCCGAAGGTGGGGTAGATGATTGGGGTGAAGTCGTAACAAGGTAGCCGTATCGGAAGGTGCGGCTGGATCACCTCCTTTCTATGGAGAATCGTTTCCCGTAGCGGAAACATTCAAATACACACTCACTCGTTGCTCAGTTTTGAGAGTTCAATCTCTCAAATCTTGATCCTTGAAAACTGGATACCGAAACGAAAATTGCGTTTTAGAACATCTTTTAGCTGAGCTTGTGTCCAAACAAGTTGAAATAGTTATTAGCTGAGAGCGAAGATTTTCGAATGAGAGCGACTTTTGGCTTGAAAGGCGAAAGCGAACGGAGACATCCGGAAGCAGCCTTTCAAACAAGACGGAGCGATCAGGCGGAAATTGGAGCGTTGGTTAAGCTAGTAAGAGCACACGGAGGATGCCTAGGCGCCAGGAGCCGATGAAGGACGTGGCGAACAACGAAAAGGCCTCGGGGAGCTGTAAGCAAGCTTTGATCCGGGGGTGTCCGAATGGGGAAACCCGGCTGTGGTAATGCACAGTCACTCCTCTCTGAATTCATAGGAGAGGTAGAGGCAGACCAGGGGAACTGAAACATCTAAGTACCCTGAGGAAGAGAAAACAAGAGTGATTCCGTCAGTAGCGGCGAGCGAACGCGGAACAGCCTAAACCGAAGAGCTTGCTCTTCGGGGTTGTGGGACGTCTCACATGGAGTTACAAAGGAACGGTTTAAGCGAAGAGGTCTGGAAAGGCCCGCTGGAAAAGGTAAAAGCCCTGTAGCTGAAAAGTCGTTCCCTCCGAGACGGATCCCGAGTAGTGCGGGGCACGTGAAACCCCGTATGAATCCGGCAGGACCATCTGCCAAGGCTAAATACTCCCTGGCGACCGATAGTGAAACAGTACCGTGAGGGAAAGGTGAAAAGCACCCCGGAAGGGGAGTGAAACAGGTCCTGAAACCGTGTGCTTACAAGAAGTCAGAGCCCATTTTAGGGGTGATGGCGTGCCTTTTGTAGAATGAACCGGCGAGTTACGTTTAACGTGCAAGGTTAAGGCGAGGAGCCGGAGCCGCAGCGAAAGCGAGTCTGAATAGGGCGACTTAGTACGTGGGCGTAGACCCGAAACCGTGTGATCTACCCCTGTCCAGGGTGAAGGTGCGGTAACACGCACTGGAGGCCCGAACCCACGAACGTTGAAAAGTTCGGGGATGAGGTGGGGGTAGCGGAGAAATTCCAATCGAACTCGGAGATAGCTGGTTCTCCCCGAAATAGCTTTAGGGCTAGCCTCGGTGAATAAGAGTAATGGAGGTAGAGCACTGATTGGGTGCGGGGCCCGCAAGGGTTACCAAGCTCAGTCAAACTCCGAATGCCATCTACTTGTCGCCGGGAGTCAGACAGTGAGTGCTAAGATCCATTGTCAAAAGGGAAACAGCCCAGACCATCAGCTAAGGTCCCCAAGTGTGTGTTAAGTGGGAAAGGATGTGGAGTTGCACAGACAACCAGGATGTTGGCTTAGAAGCAGCCACCATTGAAAGAGTGCGTAATAGCTCACTGGTCGAGTGACTCTGCGCCGAAAATGTAACGGGGCTAAACACACCACCGAAGCTATGGCTTGATGCTTGCATCAGGGGTAGGGGAGCGTTGTGTATACATTGAAGGTTGACTGTAAGGACAGCTGGAGCGTACACAAGTGAGAATGCCGGTATGAGTAACGAAAAGATCAGTGAGAATCTGATCCGCCGAAAGCCCAAGGTTTCCTGAGGAAGGCTCGTCCGCTCAGGGTAAGTCGGGACCTAAGGCGAGGCCGACAGGCGTAGTCGAAGGACAACAGGTTGATATTCCTGTACCACCATAATCCGTTATGAGCAATGGGGGGACGCAGGAGGGTAGTGACGCGGACTGATGGATGTCCGTCCAAGCAGTGAGGCTGGTGTATAGGCAAATCCGTACACCGTAAGGCTGGGCTGTGATGGGGAGCGAAAATTGTAGTAGCGAAGGTCATGATCTCACACTGCCAAGAAAAGCCTCTAGCCAGGAGAAGGTGCCCGTACCGCAAACCGACACAGGTAGGCGAGAAGAGAATTCTAAGGCGCGCGGAAGAACTCTCGTTAAGGAACTCGGCAAAATGACCCCGTAACTTCGGGAGAAGGGGTGCCTCGGTAGGGTGAATAGCCCGAGGGGGCCGCAGTGAAAAGGCCCAAGCGACTGTTTAGCAAAAACACAGGTCTGTGCGAAGCCGCAAGGCGAAGTATACGGGCTGACGCCTGCCCGGTGCTGGAAGGTTAAGGGGAGCGGTTAGGATTTAGTCCGAAGCTGTGAACCGAAGCCCCAGTAAACGGCGGCCGTAACTATAACGGTCCTAAGGTAGCGAAATTCCTTGTCAGGTAAATTCTGACCCGCACGAATGGCGTAACGACTTGGGCGCTGTCTCAACGAGAGATCCGGTGAAATTTTAATACCTGTGAAGATGCAGGTTACCCGCGACAAGACGGAAAGACCCCATGGAGCTTTACTGCAGCTTGATATTGAACTTGGGTACGATCTGTACAGGATAGGTGGGAGCCTTGGAAGCCGGAGCGCCAGCTTCGGTGGAGGCGACGTTGGGATACCACCCTGATCGTATCTAGGTTCTAACCTGGTACCCTCATCGGGTACGGGGACCGTGTCAGGCGGGCAGTTTGACTGGGGCGGTCGCCTCCTAAAGAGTAACGGAGGCGTCCCAAGGTTCCCTCAGAATGGTTGGAAATCATTCGAAGAGTGCAAAGGCAGAAGGGAGCTTGACTGCGAGACCTACAAGTCGAGCAGGGACGAAAGTCGGGCTTAGTGATCCGGTGGTACCGCATGGAAGGGCCATCGCTCAACGGATAAAAGCTACCCTGGGGATAACAGGCTTATCTCCCCCAAGAGTCCACATCGACGGGGAGGTTTGGCACCTCGATGTCGGCTCATCGCATCCTGGGGCTGAAGTAGGTCCCAAGGGTTGGGCTGTTCGCCCATTAAAGCGGTACGCGAGCTGGGTTCAGAACGTCGTGAGACAGTTCGGTCCCTATCTGTCGTGGGCGCAGGAAATTTGAGAGGAGCTGTCCTTAGTACGAGAGGACCGGGATGGACGTACCGCTGGTGCACCAGTTGTTCCGCCAGGAGCATGGCTGGGTAGCTACGTACGGACGGGATAAGCGCTGAAAGCATCTAAGCGTGAAGCCCCCCTCAAGATGAGATTTCCCAAGTATGTAAGACCCCTTGAAGACGACGAGGTAGATAGGTTGGAGGTGGAAGCACGGCAACGTGTGGAGCTGACCAATACTAATCGGTCGAGGGCTTATCCAAATTCACCCCACAAAGTGAAGATGAGGCTGACGAAGCTGAATCCGAGTACTTTGCGGGGCCCCGGAATGGGGAAGACGCAATGTTTCGTTTCGATCCAGTTTTCAGGTGATCAAGCCTGAATTGAATATTGTTCCCTGATAGCTCAGTTGGTAGAGCACTCGACTGTTAATCGAGTTGTCACAGGTTCGAGTCCTGTTCGGGGAGCCATTTATGGAGAGGTGTCCGAGTTGGCCGAAGGAGCACGATTGGAAATCGTGTAGGCGTCAAAAGCGTCTCGAGGGTTCGAATCCCTCTCTCTCCGCCATCATTTTAATGTGGCCCGTTGGTCAAGGGGTTAAGACACCTCCCTTTCACGGAGGTAACAGGGGTTCGAATCCCCTACGGGTCACCAACTATACGGAGGCTTAGCTCAGCTGGGAGAGCATCTGCCTTACAAGCAGAGGGTCGGGGGTTCGATCCCCTCAGCCTCCACCATCTATACAATTTAAATAGATATATTACTGACGCGGGGTGGAGCAGCCCGGTAGCTCGTCGGGCTCATAACCCGAAGGTCGCAGGTTCAAATCCTGCCCCCGCAACCAAATCTTCTTATTAAAGAAGTGCCTCGTGGAACCGTGGTGTAGAGGCCTAACATGCCTGCCTGTCACGCAGGAGATCGCGGGTTCGAATCCCGTCGGTTCCGCCATTTTATGAATCTCAATGTTTGGCTCGGTAGCTCAGTCGGTAGAGCAGAGGACTGAAAATCCTCGTGTCGGCGGTTCGATTCCGTCCCGAGCCACCATAAGTATAATAATTGAATAAGCCGGTGTAGCTCAATTGGTAGAGCAACTGACTTGTAATCAGTAGGTTGGGGGTTCAAGTCCTCTCGCCGGCACCATTTTTTGGAGGATTAGCGAAGTGGCCAAACGCAGCAGACTGTAAATCTGTTCTCTTACGAGTTCGGTGGTTCGAATCCATCATCCTCCACCAGTTTAGGGGCATAGTTTAAAGGTAGAACAGCGGTCTCCAAAACCGTTAGTGTGGGTTCAATTCCTGCTGCCCCTGCCAATGTAATTTAGCATTCCATATTATATGGCGGTCGTGGCGAAGGGGTTAACGCACCGGATTGTGGCTCCGGCATTCGTGGGTTCAAGTCCCATCGATCGCCCCATATTTTCCAATTGGAATGCATTGGGGATTAGCCAAGCGGTAAGGCAACGGACTTTGACTCCGTCACGCATAGGTTCGAATCCTATATCCCCAGCCATTTCGCGGACGTGGCTCAGCGGTAGAGCATCGCCTTGCCAAGGCGAGGGTCGCGGGTTCGATTCCCGTCGTCCGCTCCATCTTAATACGGCGCCATAGCCAAGTGGTAAGGCACAGCTCTGCAAAAGCTCTATCCCCAGTTCGAATCTGGGTGGCGCCTCCATTGCTTTTAATAAGCATATGTTTCTAATTTGTTCTGCGCCGGTGTGGCGGAACTGGCAGACGCGCGCGACTCAAAATCGTGAGGGAAACCGTGGAGGTTCGAGTCCTCTCACCGGCATCATCAAAATAGACTCATAAAATTGCTTTTAAGCGGTTTTATGAGTCTATTTTTTTATATTCTCAAACAGCTGCTCATGACGTTGAAGTGTACGCTTGAGTTTGCAAGATGCAGATACAGATGATTTAAAATAATATATAATAGTCATATACGAAATAAGAAAGGAGTTTTAGCTTGGGAGAAAAGAAAGTTACATGGCTAGAACTCTTTTATGATTTGATATTTGTGGCCGCTTTTTCGAAATCAACGCATGTTTTACTTCATGTTGAAGAAGGGTATATTCATCTAGAGTATTTATTAAAATTTGTCTTGATTTTTATCCCGATCTGGTGGGCTTGGGTCGGACAGACGATGTTTATTAATCGCTTTGGAGAGGATTTTTGGCATCAGCGGATGTTTTTGATTTTACAAATGTTATTTGTTCTTATCATGACATCCAGCCTGTCGGTAGATTTTGATCAATACTATATTTCCTTTCTTACTGGTTATGTTGGACTTAGAGTAATGACAGCGGTCCAATATCTCGTTGTTCTGAGATCAGAAGAAAGAGGAAATCGAAGAAATACAGCACACTATTTGGGAACGCGCTTTTGGTTTGGAATTATTATCTCCTTATCTTCCCTCTTTTTTGATTCATGGATTCGATATGCTGCCTTGTACGCAGGTATTATTGTTGAAATGATCGTGCCCATTGCGGGACGCAAGCATTTGGTGAAATCGCCGACCCATACGGGGCACTTGTTAGAACGTTTTGGTTTATTGACTCTAATTCTTTTTGGCGAGTCTGTAGTCAGTACACTTTCAGTATTGCAGCCGCAAAAAGGGGACTGGGACTCGATCTCGTTTTCGATCCTTGCATTTACTCTGATTGTCTCCATCTGGTGGCAGTATTACGATAATGTGGAGAAGAAAGTGGACAAGTCGGTTCAAACTGCCGGCCAAACGGTTATTTACGGGCACCTGTTTATTTTAATGTCATTGAGCATGATTGCCTCGTCTATACAGCTATTGTACTTGCAGGAGGTCCATTATTCATTTATCCAGTACTACTTATTTGGTTCTGTGTTTATTTATTTCATTGCCACTTCCCTTGTCTTCCATAAATATAAGTACGAGCATCAACGATTAAAAATCAATCATCTCGGGCTGTTTACAGCGATTTTAGCCGCTTTTCTTACCGTCAATTTGATTCTGTTCGTTCCAAACATCATAATACTGGCACAATTAACTTTGTTTTTTGTCGTCTATGCTAAATTAACAACTACTTAGACTAAACCAAGAAGAGGAGAGCAAGGATGAGCGAAAACAAACTTACTATCACTGCCATATGTGGAAGTCTTCGTGAAGGTTCCTTCAATCGGAGAGTGTTAAAGGCAATGGAAGAGCTTGCGCCAAAGCATTGGGAGATTCATCACGTTGATATATCGGCGATCCCACTTTACAATTCGGACATTGAGAGCCACGGCGATCCGCAGTCGGTTGTTGAATTAAAAGAAAGCATTCGAACTGCGGATGGTGTGTTGATTGTCACCCCCGAATATAACATGGGAATTCCGGGCGTTTTGAAAAACGCTTTGGATTGGGCCTCTCGTCCGGCTAGAAGCTCGGTGCTGATTCAAAAACCTTTTGCGATTGCAGGAGCAACACCAGGGAGTGGGGGAACAGCACAGTCACAAGCACAGGTGAGGCAAACACTGCTTGCCATGAATGCCTATACGATGCCGGGACCGAAAGTTCTCATTGGCAGCGTTCACGAAAAACTGAATGAAACTACCGGGGAGTTGGTGGATGAAGCAACGCTTCGCCATTTGGAAAAATTTCTGATAGCTTTCGAACAATGGATCTTAATCTTTAAGCAATCTTAAAAGTGAAAGGTGTGAAGGAGTATGAGTCAACAGAAATTATACTACGGTAAAGATATTGAGGTTATGTTTAATTCGGAGATATGCACGCATTCCGGTATTTGCGTAAAGGGGTTTCCTGCTGTTTTTGATTTAAGCAAGCGCCCATGGGTTAATCCCGATGCCGCCCCTGCAGAGGAAATCGCCCGGCATATCGACAAATGTCCAAGCGGAGCACTGACGTATAAACGTCTGGACACCGAAAATTCACTAAAGAAAGAGGAATAAATATGTATATTGTAGATCATGAAACAGCTAATAAAAGATTTCTTATCCGAGATAACGGCGCAATTGCTGCCGAAATGACGTATGTACCCTCAAGTCCGGAACTATATATTGTTGATCATACTTTGGTGGACAATGCTTACCGGGGACAGGGGCTTGGCGACAAGCTTTTCAAAGCAATGGTTGAATACGCTCGGGAAAACGGTATTAAGATTATACCCTTATGTCCGTTTGCCAAGGGAAGATTTGAGCATTACTCCGAAGACGCGGATGTTCTCAATAAATAAAATCAGTGCCCAACAACCCCTCCCCCACATATAGATATTAGGCAAATAACTATGTTGGGGAGGAAAAAAGCATGTTCTACTCAGCACCGTGGGAAGCAGATCCGCGGTATCAACCTTCGTTTTATTCAGTGGACGGTGTCTATCCAGGGATTTATCCGTACAGTTTTCATTACGGGCAGATGAATGGTATTCCTTATGCGCAACCATTATTCCCATACTTAAGAAGTAAGTCTGACCCAGTACAAAGCTCTACGTGCATCAGTAAGTCAGAAGCAGAATTAAACCAAGTCTGGCGAATGCTCTGGGAACAGCATGTTGCATGGACGAGGATGCTTATCATAAGCATCGCGGCGGGTTTGCCGGATGAAGCGCAGGTGACTGAACGTCTTCTGCGAAATGTTCCGGATATGGCTGCCGTGATTAAACGTTACTATGGCGACGAGATCGCCTCCCGATTCAGCGCTTTAATGAAAGAGCATCTTGTATTAGCAGCGCAGCTTGTTAAAGCGGCGAAAGCCGGCAACACCCAAGCAGCCGCGGAAGCGGAGAAAAAATGGTATGCCAATGCGGATGAAATCGCTGCTTTCCTAAGCAGTATCAACCCAAACTGGCCCAAGCGAGTCTTGATGAAGATGCTGCATGAGCATTTGCGGCTGACCAAAGATGAAGCAGTTTTCCGGCTATCCGGAAATTATAAATCCGATATTGAGACATACGATCAGATTGAGAAGCAGGCGCTGGAAATGGCGGATGTCTTTACGGCTGGAATAGTAAAACAGTTCCAAAATTTGTTCGTCAAATAAAATGAATGATTAAAGGTATTATGGGTTCGTTATCACTGCCGTGGTTTTCTCCGATTCCCAGTCTATCGATAGTTGATCTTTAATTGCGTTTGATTTATTATTGCTTCACATATAAAGAGGTGGAATGATGAAGCAATATGAATCGGCCACATTAAAAAAAGGGCTGTCGATTTTGGAGGCATTGAGGCAATCGGAGCCGATGAAGCTGACAGACATCATGCGGCTGCTTGGCCTGAATAAATCGACTACATTTCGACTGCTGTACACACTTGAGGTTGCAGGATATGTAAAGAAGGAAGAGCATTTATACAGCCTTACTGAAAAAGTGGGCGGAGGGACCACCGCTTCTGCCAACCCCAGGCTTGACTGGATCGCTGTCCCTCCGCTGAATCAACTAAGCCAAGAAGTTGGAGAGACCCTATATATCGGCATCTTGAACGGCATCAATGTGGTGACAACCCAAGTCGTTGAGGGCACCCATTCAATGCGTATCCATTCCAAGGTGGGCGATTATGCGTATGTTCATCTCAGTGCTTTTGGCAAAGTCATCTTGGCTCATTTGGATGAAGGCAAACGGGAAACCGTTCTGAACAACATAACGCTGCAAAAAAATACGAAAAATACATTTGCCGATTTGCATTTATTAAGGGAGCACCTGAAGGTGATTCGGCAGCAAGGCTATGCCATTGATGATGAAGAGACGGAAATCGGACTTCGTTGTATTGCCGCTCCCATCTTTCACAAGGGGGAGGCCATCGCTGCGGTTGCTTTATCCGGTCCCTCTGCGCGTCTGACGAAAAAGAAGGACCGGGCTCTAAGCAAAAAGCTGCTGGCATGCAGCGTACAAATTTCAAGCTTGCTGGACAAGTAGCATCCATTAAGACTTGCGTGCTGCCAGAAATCTTTTCAAACCTTCTACTGCGTAATCATGGTCCAATGGGCCGGTTAATCCGGCAACCGTGACGGAACCGATGCTGCCTGAATGTTTTATTCGCAGAGGCAGTGAACCTCCGACAGCCTGATATTCGGCAGGCGGCAGGAGCGAGCTTTCCGCGTGAGTGGTTCCGTTTTGCTCGAAGCGTGCGGCAATATAGGCGGAACTTTTATTGTAATGATCTACGACCCGTTTTTTTCGATACAGCCAATGGACATTTTCTTCAGAGGTGCCATCCATCAAATGGGTGAACAGAGGAACCCGGTTTCGTTCAATATGGACGGCGACCGCGGTTCCTTGTTCTTTTGCATAGTTAATAATCGTCAATCCCAGCTCCAGAGCATCTTCGTTTGTGAATTGCGTCAATTCAAGTTCATTTTCCAGTTGTTCCAAAGTTTGCAGATTCATTTAGATTCACTCCTAAAAAAGATTTTGTTGTTTATCCAATCGATAATTGATTATAGCTAGAAGCATGGCTGCAATCACCATGACTGCTCCAATCCAAGCCGTATCCAGGTAGTCCAGGTAGTCTACAGCGTAGCCCCCGAGTGTGGAGCCAGCGGCAATGCCAATATTAAATGCTGAAATATTCAGAGCTGACGCTAGGTCTTTGGCGGAGGGAGCCAACTTTTCTGAGAGTGCCAAGATATAAGCCTGCACGCCCGGAGACATCATAAAGGCAAAGAAACCCATGATAATAAGTCCTGCGATTGTCAGCATCTTGTTTGGTAATAGCAGGATTTGCAACAACAAGGCAACGCTCTGAAATAGAAATACGAGTCTTAAATTTTTGACAGGGTGAGTATTGGCGATTTTTCCGCCTGCCAGATTACCGGCAGCTACTGCAATCCCGTATACCAACAACAAAAGGGTGACCGAGCTTGCAGAGAATCCGCTGATGTCTTCCAAAATAGGCGTGAGATATGTGAACAAGGAAAAAGTTCCGCCAAAACCTAATGCAGTCATCAATAAAGCCAGCAAGATTCGGCTATTCGATATTATTTTTACAATATCTCTAAGATGGAGGGTGCTCGATTGATCTTTAATTTTGTCAATAGCCAAGAAATTGCAGACAAGAGCGATCAGCGCAAGTGCAGCTACTACACCAAAGGTTGCTCGCCAACCGTAATGTTGGCCAATATATGTTCCTAGCGGAACACCCGCAATGGTTGCTACGGTCAGCCCTGTAAACATGATGGATACCGCAGTCCCTTTTTTATTCTCTGGAACCAGATCCATAGCAACAGTTGCCGCCACCGCAAAAAACACTCCATGAGCGACGGCCGTTAGAACCCGTGACAGCATAAGCAGATGATAGGAGTAAGAGAACGCGCTTAGCAAATTACCCAGGGTAAATACAGCCATCAGAATGATTAAAAATCTTCTTTTGGGCACTTTCCCCGAGAGGATAGCGATAAGCGGAGTTCCAACGGCAATGGCGACTGCATAACCGGAAATAAGTGTCCCTGCACGCGTGATGCTAATATGAAGATCACTCGCTACAGTTTGAAGCAATCCAACTAAGACAAATTCGGTCGTGCCAATTGCGAAAGCGCTAAGGGCAAGAGAAAATAAGGCAATATATATTTTCGTGGACATTTAGATTTACTGATGACCTCTCTTCCTGTAATGATTCCCCAATATATCGGCAGAGCGGATGGCATGGTACAGCATATCTTCCGTTATATCAAGCGGCTCGCGCAAAATAAGGGGGGATTGCAGCACCGCTTTTGCAGCCGTCCGTATTTTCTCCTCTGTCGGCTCCGAAACTCCAATTTCTCTCAATGTCACAGGCAGCCCGACGCTTAGACTGAACCGGATCACTTGCTCAAGCTCGTTTGTATCCCGATTTTCCAGCACAAGCTGGCATAACACGCCAAAGGCAACCCGTTCTCCGTGGAGATAAGGCTTGCATTCCTCCAAAGCGGTAAAGCCGTCATGAAAGGCATGCGCGCCTGCCGCTCCGTTGCTTTCGGCTCCAATGCCGCTCAAGAGAGTATTGACCTCAATAATATTTTCCATGGATGGAGAGCAAATGCCCGCTTCCGCATCCAGCTTCGCTTTTAACCCGTCTTGCAGTAGAACGTTGTAGCATTCCTTGGCAATGGCATAGGAGGCGAGGGTTCTTTTGAATTCTCCTTTGATGTTATTCTGCGAGTCGGACTCCTTACACGCCCGAGCCTCGAAGAAGGTCGCTAACGCATCGCCCATACCAGCCACCAGCAGCCTAACAGGAGCGCTCGAGATGATTTCGGTATCGACTATAACCAGGTCGGGCCCTTTGTCGTAAAACATTTCGTTGATATGCTCTCCCGCAGGGGAATAAATGACAGATAAGGCGCTGGTGGGTGCATCGGTTGCCGCAGATGTAGGTATAATGACTAACGGTAAATCCAGGGCATTAGCCACCAGCTTGGTCATATCAAGCGTTCTTCCTCCGCCGATTCCGATAATCGCATCATAATTTCCGCTGCGGGCTGTATGGATATACTTATCCGAATTTTCAATGGAAACCTGACCCTCAAAAGGTTCACAAATAATGCTGGCGGTGTCGTATGCACTGTACAGTCTGGAAGATAAGGCTTCGAATAAAAAGGAATCAATGTAAGCCAGGAACTTCGTGCCAAATGAATTAGTGTAGCTCTCAAGCTTGCTTATTTCCCCGTAGCCTTGAATATACTTGGCCGGAGCCAGAAATCCGCGTGTGCTTGTTTTAATTTGTCCCAAGTTGTTCATTCCCTTCTTTGATAATTGGCTGCGGCTTTGATTGGAAATACGCAGCTGATAAATCTGATTTCTATGGTAGCCAGGTAAACGATACATATCAAAATTTGCTGAAAAGTTTCAAAAATAGAAACAATAAAATGAAAAAATGGAATGTAGCCGCTGAAGAGAATAAGGAGGATCGATCATGATAGTATTCATGACGATGAACATCGAAAGCTTAAGATGATCTGGGTTTCATGGACAAAGCACAAGCTTAGACTCTCTCGGATCAATTTCGTTCTGCTGCAGAAGGGTCGCATTCCGGCTTTTTTGTCGCCGCTAACAGCAGTCGATAAGGCGGGTTTGTGAACAATTAATGCCCATTAGGAACGTCAGAGAGGCATGGCTATCCCTTCACAAATATATCAATGGCTGGAAAGGATTTATGAAAGCGGTACCTTCAGGTGGAAAAAGTGGAAAATCGCTGGAATATGTTATATAACCTAACGCCAATCTTGAACGATTTGTCAACGATGAATGTATGCGCTTAACATTCATTGACGGGATTTGAGTTGAAAGGATAATATATCTCTTAAGAACAACAACGTCTACATGACAAGTTAAGAAATGTAACATTTGTTACACTCGTATCTGAATGATTCGCAAATCTCATTTGAAGGAGAGGCGGTCGGGTGGAATTAATCGGTGACGATGAAGCAAGCCGGAATCAGACGGAGGTAACCAATGTGGACGCCGAGCGAAAGAATGAATCGGCCGATCATCTGGGCTTCGAGCCCCCGGTAATCAGAATAGCTGTTGCGACACGGGGCGGCGGCAAGGTTAATGTCCACTTTGGACATGCGAGTGAATTTTGGGTTTACGATGTTTCGGGCCAGTCAACGACCTTTTTGGAAGTGCGTCACGTTGAGGCCTATTGCACCGGGAGATCAGAGAGTGGCGAACCGGTCGACAAGAAGAAGATTTTTGACGATACGGCCGCTTTGTTCGCGGACTGCCAGGCGATTCTTTGTTCCGGAATTGGCGATTCCCCGCGCAGTAAGCTTTTGCAGAGAGGAATAGCAGCAATTTCCGGCAAAGGGGACATTGAAGAATTGCTGCTGGAAAGCGCCGAGTTCTACGCCAGTTTGGGTCTATCAAAATGATGTCCGTCAGAAATTTGCATTCATTTGCATTGATAATAATCTGAATAATTTAAATATGGAGGATGAGAAATATGGCTAAAGCAAGACAAATCGCATTCTATGGTAAAGGCGGTATCGGTAAATCCACGACTTCCCAGAACACATTGGCTCAGCTGGCAACAACTTTCGGCCAAAAAATCATGATCGTAGGTTGTGACCCTAAAGCCGACTCCACTCGTCTGATCTTGAACACGAAAGCTCAACAAACGGTGCTTCACATGGCCGCTGAATTGGGTTCCGTAGAAGACCTTGAACTCGAAGACGTAGTAGCAACCGGCTTTGGCGACATCCTTTGCGTAGAGTCCGGCGGTCCGGAACCAGGCGTAGGCTGCGCAGGCCGCGGTATTATCACTTCCATCAACTTCCTGGAAGAGCAAGGCGCATACGAAGGTATGGACTTCATCTCCTACGACGTACTGGGTGACGTTGTATGCGGCGGTTTCGCAATGCCAATCCGCGAGAACAAAGCACAAGAGATCTACATCGTCTGTTCCGGTGAAATGATGGCTATGTACGCTGCCAACAACATCGCACGCGGTATCTTGAAATATGCACAAAGCGGCAGTGTTCGTCTGGGCGGCCTGATCTGTAACAGCCGTAACACCGACCGTGAAGATGAGCTGATCATGGAGCTTGCGCGTCGTCTGAACACGCAAATGATCCACTTCGTACCTCGCGACAACGTCGTACAACATGCCGAGCTGAGAAGAATGACGGTTACTCAATACAACCCTGAGCATAACCAAGCTCAAGAGTATAAGCAGCTGGCTGACAAAATCCTGCACAACGAAATGCTGAATATTCCGACTCCGATCGAAATGGACGAACTGGAACAACTGCTGATCGATTTCGGTGTGGTAGAAGACGAAGAAACGGCTATCAAGAAATTGGAAGCTAAAGAAGCAACCGGCGCCTAATCGAAGAGAATATCTGCGATTGCCCATAGATTAATAGAACAGGCTTGTAAAACGGCTGGATCAGCTGTTTTACAAGCCTGTTTGTGTTATTACCTTACTTTTGGACGGCAGTCTTACAAGTGCCCCGCCTAAGGTCCAGTTCCAAAAACCGTCCCCGGTCCGTTTTGGGCGGACTGGATTCAGCCTACAATAAGAGCATAAGGTGAAGGACAACGAAAGGCGGTGAAAAAAATGCAAAGAAACAGAGGAAACGGTTTTGCGGTTGTACTGATTGTCATCGGCGCTATTATGCTGCTGGGTATAGCGCTTCCGCTGATACACGGGATTTTCAGGCTGCTGTTCCCGGTACTGCTGGTTGTTCTTGGTTACTACGGAATTAAGAGCGGACGCAAGGTGATCGGCTGGATCGTAATGTTTATCGGGGTCATGTCCCTGATCGCCAAACTGTCGTGGCTGATCGGACCGCTGCTCGGCGTGGCGTTGGTTGTATGGGGAATATCGGTACTTAAGGGCAAGAAAAGCACCTATTATTAAAGCTTAAGCAGAACTCAAATTAACGGCAAGGAGGGAGCGGCACACTATGAGCGTTTTTCGTCGCATGCGGGACATTACCGTAGCCAATTTAAATGAAAAGCTTGAACAAAGTCAGGACCCCGTGAAGCTGATTGATCAATTTCTATACACGACCCGTGAGGAAATCAGCGAAGCTGAAAGATTGTATCAGCAGTACGCGAACCATACGAAGCAGCTTCAGCATCAGGTAGACCAGGCGACTTCCATGAGGAATAGACGGGAGGAGCAGGCGCTGCTGGCGCTGAAAGCGGGCGAGGACAATCTGGCAAAGCTGGCTCTGCAGGAGAAAATCATTTACGAGGAAAAGCTGGAGCAGTACGGCGGTCTTCTGGAGCAGAGCCGGCAATCTCTGCTGGAACTGGAGCAGCAGCTCGGCGAACTGAAGATGGAGTATCAGTCGGTCTACAGCAAGCGTCAGTATTATGCGGCCCGGATGGAAACGCTCCGGCTGCAGCAGCGGATGAACCAGCGGGCGGCCGCTTACGGCGGAGGCGACATTCCAAAAATGTTCGGGCGCCTGGAAGACCAGCTTACCGACTGGGAGCTCGAAGCCAAAAGTCTTCGCGACCTGCGGCGAATGGGCCAGGAGTACGCGGTTCAGGCAGGCGAGACGGTCGCTACTGTTCTGGAGCGGGAACTGGCCAAACTGAAGGAGAAGCTGAACAAAGATGGAAAGGAGTAGCGTTATGACGAGGTTATATCGATCTACCCGTGACAAAGTGCTGACAGGACTCACCGGCGGATTGGCGGAGTCGGTCGGCATCGACTCCACCCTGCTGCGGATACTGCTGCTGATCAGCATTCCTTTTACGGGCGGCGCTGTTATTCCAGTGTATTTCATCGCAGCGCTGATCTTTCCGAAGGAGCCGGGGCCTTATCCGCCATACGGCTTTGGTCCTGAAACGGCGGACGGCGGTTACGGTCCGCATTATAGAGGAGAAGATGGATATGGACGCCGGGGATGCGGTCCGCGAGGCCCATTCGGCCACTCCGGTCCATCCGGCTCGCGGCCATACAGCCGCAGCGACTATTATGATCCGCGATACAGTAAAACAACAGGCTACACCGCGCAGGACTCCGGTCTGGACGATATGATGAAGGACATTGAGAAAAAAGCCATGCAAAAAGAAATCGAAGAACTTAGACGCAAGCTTGCCAAATACGAAGATAAGAAGGGAGAAGTGTAAAACATGGGAGTTTTTAAAAGAATTAAAGATATGACCAAAGCATCCGTTAACGATCTGCTGGATAAGGTGGAAGATCCGGTTGTCATGCTGAACCAGTATTTGCGCGACATGGAGGGAGAGATTCACGAGGCGGAGGTTACGGTTGCCAAACAAATGGCCAATGAACGCCGGATGAAGCAGCGTGTGGATGAAGCCGGGAAATTGTCCGGACAGCGCGGCGCGCAAGCCGAGCTTGCCTTGAAGAACGGCCAGGAAGAAGTGGCGCGCAAGCTCCTTGAGGAGAAAATTTACTTCGACCAAAAATATGGCGAATACAGCGAACTGCATTCCCAAGCGGATGCCCATGCCAAGGAATTGGTTCAGCAGCTGCACGACATGAAAGATGAATTCTATAAGCTGCGCAACAAACGCAATGAGCTCGTGTCCCGGGCCCAAATGGCGAAAGCGAAGAAGCAAATGTCGCAAATCAGCAGCGTCCACAGTATCGAAAGCGGCAGCGCTTCGCTTGGATTCCACCGCATGGAAGAGAAGATCATGCAGCTTGAAGCCGAAGCCGATGTGCTGCGCGCTCCTTACCGGCCAACGGCCGCAGCCGCGTACAGCCCTGTCGACGCCGAGAAGCAGCTGAAGGTGGAGGAACAGCTGAACGCGCTGAAGAGCAAGCTGAACGGCTCCGCCGCTCCTTCCGTGAGCAAGGAAGAATAGGGCGGAATATACGGTCAACAGGATAAAGACTGTTCCAAAAATACAGGTTGATATGATATGCTGAAGCGAGGGTAAAGCCATACGGATGGATCACCATGCCGTCATGGCTTTTCCGGCCGTTTGGTCCCAGGTTGTGCGGGGTTGTCCGAACTATAATACATCAGGAGGTGCGAGGATGGAGAAGCGAAACCGTTTGATAGCCATAGGACTGATTGCTGTCGGATGCTTGATGATTTTTGGCAGATGGATCGGTTTTTTTTCCATTGTCGCCCTTTTATTTCTGCTGCTGGGCATCTATCTGACAACGTCGGGTAAGATCAAACAGGGCTATACGCTGCTGGGAATTGGCGCGGTCCTGCTGCTGCTGGATCATCTGGTGCTGGTGCTGGGAATCTGCCTGATCTCTCTTGGCATGTTTTTTGTCAAATCCAAAGGGCTGCAGCAGGGGAGAAACCATCTTCAGAAGCAGAATTTCTCCTCAAGCTTTAACTGGGACCGGTCGCCTTGGGTGATGCATAGTCTCAGCGCCTGGCATGTGCTGGGAGAAACGGATCTGGATCTGTCGCTCGCGATGGCGGAGGATAAGGAAACGATTATGCTGTTTCAGGGGATTTTTGGCGATATGGACCTGCATCTGGCGGATGGCTACGGCGTGGAGATCGAGGCCTTCGTGCTGTTCGGCTCCATTGAATTCGGCAGCCAGCGCGATGCGGGCATGCTGAACCGGTTGAATTGGAAATCGCCGGGCTATGAGAGCAGCGAACATCGGGTTAAAGTCAGCGTTTCCTATTTGATGGGAGATTTGGATGTAAGAATGCCATAGCGGATAAGGAGGGGAGAACTCCGGATGGATCATAAAAAGAATGCCAACATCATGTCGCGCAGTATGGGCGAGGGAGCCTTGTTCTCCTTTGTCCTGCTGCTGGTTATCCTGTATATGATGTATACATATGGATTTATGCGCCCTTTTGAAAGTTGGAGCTATGGGCTGCAGACGGCTTCGGTCGTGCTTCTGCCGGTCGGTCTTGGCGTGGGCTTCGGATTCTATCAGAGCTTCCGCGTTAAGCGCAGGCTTGAACGGATGCGGGAAACGCTGCTGCTCTGGGAAAAAGGCAATCTGACGCTCTCCATGCCGCCACTCGGCGAGGACGAACTGGGCAGGCTCGCAGAACAGCTCAACGTAATCGGCGGCAAGTGGGAGAATCAGGTGACGACGCTTCAGCGGCTGTCGACGAATAACGCCCAGCTTGCCGAACAGGCGAGGCTGACGGCAATTGTGGAGGAGCGGCAGCGTCTGGCCAGGGAACTGCATGATGCGGTCTCCCAGCAGCTGTTCGCTATCTCGATGACGGCGACCGCGGTCGGCCGGACGCTCGAAAAGGACTTCGACAAGGCCCAGCGCCAGATCGCCCTGATCGAGGAGATGGCTGCCGTGGCCCAGTCAGAGATGAGAGCGCTGCTGCTGCATCTGCGTCCGGTTTATCTGGATGGAAAAGGTCTGGACCAGGGTATTCGGGAGCTGATCAAGGAACTGAAGGTGAAGGTGCCAATAGACATCCTGTTCGAGATGGATTCCGGCATACAACTGGTAAAGGGCGTCGAGAACCATCTGTTCCGCATTGTTCAGGAGGCCATTTCCAACACGCTGAGGCATGCCAAAGCGGAAAAATTGGAGATTCGCATTCACCGCCGCGGCGACACGGTCCGGATGACCATTCGCGATGATGGCATCGGTTTTGAAATGGATGATTACAAGCAGACGTCGTACGGCCTGTCCAATATGCAGGAGCGTATTACGGAAACTGGAGGGTCGATCCAGTTCATCACGGCGCCGGGCAAAGGTACCCGTATCGAGATTACAGTGCCGCTGCTTAGCGAGGACAAGGGGATCTAGATCCTAGGCATGGTCCTGCGGGCGCGGCTCAGTAAGTATCATCGGAGAATGCCGCTGAATCCGCCGGAATTCTGTCGTCTAATTTTCAGCTAATAGAGCCTTTTCGAACAAAGGAGAGGATCAGCCGGCCCGGGATTATAAGATGAATCATCTGTCAGATTACAGGCCGCGTCCAGTTTAGGAGAATTAGAGGGGAGAACTCTGGCTTATAGGTACAGCACTCCAATTGGAGGCTTGCCGGGCCGTTCTTTCGGAGTGGAAGGTAACTGGACTCACAAACTTTTGGGAGGGATTGGCCATGGAGAATGGCGAACCGATTAAAGTGCTGCTTGTGGACGACCACGAAATGGTCAGAATCGGACTGGCTGCGGTGCTTGGGACTGAGGAAGGGATTGAAGTGGTCGGCGAGGCCGGAAGCGGGGAGGAAGGTGTTCGCCTGGCGCAGGAGTACAAACCGGATGTCGTGCTCATGGACCTGGTGATGGAAGGGATGGACGGCATTGAGACAACAAGGCAGGTAATGAAGCTGTACCCCGAGTGTAAGGTGATTGTGCTGACAAGCTATTTGGATGATGAAAAAATGTACCCGGTCATCGAGGCCGGCGCTTTCAGCTACCTGCTCAAAACCTCGCGCGCCAGTGAAGTGGCGGATGCAATCCGGGCGGCGGCACGGGGACAATCGGTCCTGGTCTCGGAGGTCGCCTCCAAAATGATGAACCGGTTCCGCAGCGATGCACGCATTGAAGCTCCCGCTCACTCGGAGCTGACGGACCGGGAGATGGAAGTGCTGAAGCTGCTGGCGCAGGGCAAGTCCAACCAGGATATTGCCGACCAGCTCATTATCGGCATCAAGACGGTGAAGTTCCATGTCACGAACATTCTCGCCAAGCTGGGCGTTGAGGACCGCACGCAGGCGGCCATCTACGCTTACAAGAACGGACTGGCTGAGTAGTATTGCCGGACAGGCGGCCGCCGGCATAGCGCACGCCGATCATTAACCGGACGGTTGACGCGATGCGGACCGGCGCTTTCATCACGTATATCAACTCTGCTGCGATATTCTCATTACCGGGCAAGCTTACGTAACAAGCGTTAATGCCGTCAGTCAAAACGAGCCTTTTTTGCAAATATGGCCTTATATTTCTATGAGAAACGTACTTGCGCCCATCAGGGACGCTGTCAGACGTTTCTTTTTGCTTCGGTATAAAATCTCCCAAAACGGTTATCCTGTCTAGTAGATTGCTAGAACGGAACCGAGAGGGAGAGAAACGAATGGAAAACCGGGGAAAGAGCTCAAACAAGGGAACGCTGCTGCTGATTGGGTTGTGCTGTGCGGCGCTGGTGCTGGCGGGCTTTCGGAACGGAGTGGAAGCCAGTCCTGCTGCTGGGGTCTATTCCAAGGCTCAGCAGCCAAATGCTGCACTGGAAACGGAGGACCGTGCTGGATTGGCGGGTACACCGTCCGCAGCGGTACTGCTGCTAACGGATCTCGGCCGCAGCGTGACAGAACCGGACTCACCGATACGGCTTGTCTTTAAATGGCAGGGCAGCTATATAGGGGATGCGGGCAAAGCATTCTCTGCCGCAAACTCCCTCTCGAAGTCTCTCGGGCTCCAGACTGTCGTTAAGTCGGAAGAAGAAGGCCATACCGCTTACCGTTCCTCTTCCAAGTCTGGAGAAATGAAGACCTCATTATTCTGGAGCGAAATGGGGGAGGGAGAGAGCTACGTCATCGTGACGCTGGAAACGACCGATCTGTCCCGTACTACGGGACTCGCCGGGTCTGTTCAACAGGCCGGGATGATGATGACATCCGCAAGCGTTGCCGCCGACTGGAATGTCTCCCTGCAGGGAACTGCCAAGGAGCACGGGGATGCCAGTCAGGCGCTGAAGCTGACGAAGCATACGCTTGCAGATAAGCTGCAGGGCATGAGTGCTGCTGAAACTTACGAAGACGAGACAACCGCCAGCACCTCCTATACCGTGCCATCTATACTGCATACGGTGCAGAGCGGAGCGCATCGTCTTGCCGTACAAGCAGCGATTCACAAAGACGTTGCCAAAGGCAGCAGCCGGGTGACTCTCGGGTTCCCGCTGATTACGATTGAATATTGATTTTTTCAGCTATTATAAGCTCAATTATAGAGAACGATAAGAAACAGTAATCGAACTTTGCCGAAATCCGAGAGAAACTGTCAGGAATGTAATAGCATCCTTTTTCGGAATATGATAAAATGGCATCACGTCGTTATAACCTTTTTACTAACATTAGACGTGAAAATGGATTTTAATAAACTATATCATAGAGAAAGATGAGGAGCCATGGCTGAAAATCAAACCTTTGACGAATTGACTACACCAGGTGCTGTTTTTTTTATTTTTGGTGCGACCGGAGACTTGGCCCGGCGCAAGCTTTTTCCGGCCATCTACAGCTTGTACCGCGAGGGAAAGCTGGCTGAGGATTTTGCGGTAATCGGCGTGGCGCGCCGTCCCCGGACTCCCGAAGAATTTAAAGAAGATGTAAAGGCATCGATAACCGAGTTTAGCCGTTACAAGGCGACCGACGATAACGAATGGAATAGATTTGTCGATCATTTTGAGTATAAGTCGCTTGATATCAACAATGTTGACGGGTTCCGCGAGCTTAAGGCGCAGACGGAAGCGCTGGAAGAGCGGTTTCGCATTCCGGGTAACCGGCTGTTCTACCTGGCGCTCGCCCCTGAGCTGTTCGGCGGCGTCTCCTTCAACCTGAAAGCCGGAGGCATGCTGAACGGACAGGGCTGGAACCGTCTGGTGATCGAGAAGCCTTTCGGCTACGATCTGGAATCGGCCGAGAAGCTGAACGAGCAGATCCGCCAGGTGTTTGAGGAAGAGGAAATTTACCGGATCGACCATTATCTTGGCAAGGAAATGGTGCAGAACATCGAAGTGATCCGTTTTGCCAACGCCTTTTTCGAGCCGCTCTGGAACAAGCAGCATATTGCCAACATCCAGATTACGCTTGCTGAAACCGTCGGTGTCGAAGAGCGCGGCGGCTATTATGACCATGCCGGAGCGCTGCGGGATATGGCTCAGAACCATATGCTTCAATTGCTGACCATGATTGCGATGGAGCCGCCAAGCCGTCTGTTGCCGGAAGATATCCGCGACGAGAAGGTCAAGGTGCTGCGTTCGCTTCGTCCGTATGCAACCGGGGAAGAAGTGCGCCAGAACGTAGTGCGCGGGCAGTATTCACAGGGTCTGTACAATGGCAAGTCTGCGCCTGCTTACCGTCAGGAAGACAAGGTAAACCCGGAATCCACCACGGAAACGTATTTTGCGGCCCGGGTATTCGTAGATAATTTCCGCTGGGCGGGCGTACCGTTCTACATCCGCACAGGCAAACGCCTGCCGGCAAAGACGACCGAGGTGGTCGTGGAGTTCAAACGGATGCCTACCAATGTCTACTTGGGTCAGAAGCATAACCTTGAACCGAACCTGCTCGTTATCCGCGTTAACCCAATGGAAGGCATTTATGTGAAGATTAATGCCAAGAAGCCGGGCTCGGAGTCGGAAATTCAGCCGCTGGCAATGGATTTCTGCCAAAGCTGTCTGATCGGCATCAACTCGCCGGAAGCCTACGAGCGCCTGCTGCATGATGCCGCGCGTGGGGATTCCACCTACTTCACCCGCTGGGATGAAGTATCCTCGGCCTGGTCGTTCGTGGACCATATCGCCAAAGCCTGGAAAGAGGATGCCAGCGATCTGGCTTCTTATCCGGCAGGCACCTGGGGTCCGGTTGAAGCGGCTCAACTGCTTGAACAGGATGGCTTCCAATGGTGGCCGGTCAACGGGCAGAAAGAAGACAACGTTGTATGGTCTGTGAACAATTAATATTGTTAACCAGATAGATATTCAGAAATCTCCCTGCCCTAGAGCCCTAGAGCGGGGAGATTTTTTTCTCGGAGCTTGTATTTAGGTAGATAATGCCGCCCCGATTTTGATATACTTTAAAGGATGCCCGCTTTAATATGTCCTTCGGCTGTGAGAGATAAAGGCCGACAGGCTGCGGGAAAGGACGGCTAATTTAGCGATAGGAGCAAAGAATAATGGCCATTAAGCCGATTTGATACAGTTTTATTCTTAAGGCGCTAATTCGGAACATGAACAATTCAGATATGAAGGGATATGTGCAATGAGTCAAACGATGGATCAGAATTTGCAGCAGGAAGTGGATAAACGCAGAACATTCGCGATTATTTCCCACCCTGACGCAGGTAAAACGACACTTACGGAGAAGCTGCTGCTGTTCGGCGGCGCCATCCGGCTGGCGGGAACGGTTAAGGCCCGCAAAGCAAGCAAGCACGCGACAAGTGACTGGATGGAGATTGAGAAGCAGCGCGGTATCTCCGTCACTTCCTCGGTTATGCAGTTCGATTATGAAGGCCACCGGGTCAACATTCTGGATACGCCGGGTCACCAAGACTTCAGTGAAGACACCTACCGCACATTGACTGCTGCCGACAGCGCGGTCATGCTGATCGACGTCGCCAAAGGCGTCGAAGCGCAGACAATCAAGCTGTTCCAGGTATGCGCGAAGCGGGGCATTCCGATCTTTACATTCATCAACAAACTCGATCGCGAGGGCCGCAATCCCTTTGAGCTGATGGAGGAGCTGGAGCAGGTGCTGGGTATCCGTTCGGTGCCGATGAACTGGCCGATCGGTACGGGACGCGAGCTGAGCGGCGTCTACGACCGGATGAAGAATCAGGTGGAGTTGTTCCAAGGCGACGATCATTCGGTCATTAAAGTGCAGAAGGTGGATGACTATCATGATCCCGTAATCCGCGAGATGGCGGGCGACTATCTGCATGACCAGTTGTGCCAGGATCTTGAGCTGCTTGATGTTGCTGGAGATCCTTTCGATTATGAGAAGGTGCTGCGCGGCGAATTGACTCCGGTCTTCTTTGGCAGTGCGATCAACAACTTCGGCGTGCAGACGTTCCTGGAAAATTTCCTGCAGCTCGCTCCTAAGCCGGAGCCGCGCCGCAGCACGGCGGGTATTGTGGAGCCGACAAACGAGAAGTTTACCGGCTATGTGTTCAAAATCCAGGCGAATATGAACCCGGCCCACCGCGACCGGATTGCTTTCCTGCGCATCGTTTCCGGCAAATTCGAGCGCGGCATGAGCGTGAAGCATGTGCGCGCCGGCAAGGATATCAAGCTGTCGCAGCCGCAGCAGTTTCTTGCCCAGGACCGCGATATCGTCGAGGAGGCGTATCCGGGAGATATTATCGGTCTGTTCGACCCCGGCATATTCCGTATCGGCGATTCGCTCAGTCAAGCGGGCGATGTGGTGTTCGACGAGATGCCGACTTTCTCCCCCGAGATTTTTGCCAAGGTCAGCATTAAGAATGCGCTGAAGTCGAAGCAGTTCCAGAAGGGAATCGATCAGCTGACGGAAGAGGGCATGATTCAGGTGTTCCGTACGGTCAGCTTCGACGATATTCTGCTGGGTGTGGTCGGACAGCTGCAATTTGAAGTGTTCGAGTACCGGATGAAGGGCGAGTACGGCGTGGATGTGCAGCTTCAGCGGATGCCATATCAGTTCGCGCGCTGGATTGTGGACGAGAACAAGCCGGACCCGAGCAAGTTCCGGATCAATTCGACGCTCGTTACGGATAAAAAGGGCAATTTCGTCGTGCTGTTCGAGAACGAGTACGCGATGCGGACGGCGATCGAGAAAAATCCGACAGCCAAGTTTCTGGAAACGGCGCCGTAAGTTTAAGATAGTCGGCAAGTTATGCCGGAATTAAGTAAAAGCCTCCGTCTCTCGCGCGTTTTGCGCAGGGGTACGGAGGCTTTTTCCAATGCTTCAAATGCCGCTGGTAGTCGGACCCGGAGCGGAGGACTTCAGATGTTCGTGCAGCATCGTGACGACATTATCTTTTTTAGCGGGATCGAGGTCTTTCCAGATTATTTCAAAGACGGCGCCGAGTCCCGGCAATGCGGTTTCCGGACCGTCCACCGAACCGTCGATCATTTCCCGCAGTTCGGTTTTGGAATGACCCTGGATTTTATGGATGACCGCCTGGCGCAAGTCGAGCGTAATGGACATGTGGAGGGCTCCTTTTTCAAAAAAATGTGTATATGCTGAACATAATATGCCCTGCGCTGGGGCCTAAAATTCAAGTTTAATTCGCCTTGTGCTATACTGTTTTGAGATAATCGACTGCATACGGGGGGAGAACAGATGGCCAAGAAGCAATTCGCCATAATCGGAATGGGCCGCTTCGGTTCAAGCGTTGCCAAAGCGCTCAGCGGTATGGGCTATGATGTGCTGGCTATTGATTCGGACGAGCAGCGCGTGCAGGAAATCTCCGCAATCGTAACGCATGCCGTATCGGCGGATTCGACGGATGAGGAAGCGCTGCGCGCGCTGGGCGTCCGTAATTTTGATGTGGTCGTGGTAGCGATTGGCGAGGATATTCAGTCCAGTATTCTGACCACGCTTATTCTCAAGGATCTCGGCGTGCCGGCCATTCTCGTCAAGGCCAAGAGTGAGCTGCACGGTAAAGTGCTGAGCAAGATTGGAGCCGACAAGGTCATTTATCCGGAAAGGGATATGGGGGTGCGGGTTGCGCATCATCTGGCCTCGCCGAATATTCTCGACTATATCGAGTTGTCGCCGGATTACAGTATTCTGGATATGAAGGTGCCCGGAGCGATGCTTGGCAGAAACCTTAAGGAACTCAATATCCGTGCCAAATTCGGCTGCAACGTGATTGCGATCCGCCGGGGGGATGAAATGAACATTACTCCGAATGCGGATGACCGGCTGACAAGCGACGACGTGCTGGTCATTGTCGGACACAAGGATAATCTGACCCGGCTGGAAATGGCCTATCAATAAGAATCAATGGAGCGGAAAGGTTGAAATCGATGGAAATTATATCTCCGCAAAATGCGCGGGTTAAAGAGTGGGCCGGATTACTTGAGAAGAAACACCGCGACAGGAGCGGAAAATATATCGTCGAGGGCGTTCATCTTGTCCAGGAGGCGCTGCTGGCGGAAGCGGACGTCGAAATCCTGGCTTACGATATCGATAAAGGAATGCCTGCGGAGCTTGGCGGTCTGCTGCAAGCTGCTCAGGGCATGGAGACCATCGCGGTCTCGGCGGCGGTCATTGCCAAATGCAGCAGCACCAATACGCCGCAGCCTGTGTTCGCGGTTATCCGCAAAGAGCGGGATGGAGCGGAAGCGGCGCTGGACAAGCAAGGCAGCCTCGTTATTGTGCTGGACGGCGTGCAGGACCCCGGCAATGTCGGCACCATTATCCGCAGCGCGGACGCGGCTGGAGCGGACGGCGTCATTCTGGGCCGCGGCTGTGCCGATCTCTACAATCCGAAGACCATCCGTTCCACCATGGGCTCGATGTTCCATCTGCCGGTTGTGGAAGGCGATCTGGCGGAGATACTGCCGCAGGCCCGGCAGCGCGGCGTGCTGCTGGTCAGCACCTCGCTGCAAGGCGTGGACTCCTGCTACAGCCACGATTTCCGCAGCGGCAGCCAGTGGCTGCTTATCGGCAGCGAGGGCCGGGGCATCTCGCCGGAAACGGCACGGATGGTGGACAAGAGCATCATCATCCCGATGAAGGGCCGCGCCGAATCGCTGAACGCGGCGATGGCGGCGACGATTTTATTGTTCGAGGCGATGCGGCAGCGTGGGTTTTGAATAAACAGTAATTCCTGTCCTGTGAGTTGTAATATAGATGGTTACCATTTGTAATTTAGTTTGTCACACATTTAGAACGTTCTTTTGTCACTATAAAAAAAGTCCTGATTATCTAAAATCATTGATATAATATTTGATTCATGAAAAAAGAATTTTCTCCTTAAGTGCTTTAGAAATTTAGATGCTTTAAGAAAGCATGCCAAAAATAACAACCACCCATTGTTGGGCGGTTGTTATAAACAAAATTAATCAGTATACGACAACAAAGATACCGACCTGCTATCCTTTATTCAAGATTCATTAACCTCGAAATTTCATCGTCCAAGTCATTATTATAAAAATCGGTAGATACACTTAATTTTTCCCAACGTAAGGTTTCGTTAAGTCTATCTTGATCCACTTGTTTAGCGATTTGGACTGCATCGCTGCCAAGTAAAAGACGCAAGGGAGGGTACGCTTCATCAGCAATCGTTAGAATGGCTTGGGCTGCTTTCGACGGGTCTCCAGGCTCATTGCCACTGGATTCCCGGACATATTTCAATAATAAACCCACAGTATTTTTATAATCTTCACTTGGGGTAACATGCTCCATGGATGACCCTGCCCAATCCGTACGGAATCCACCCGGTTCGATTAACGTTACCTTTATCCCTAACGGATTAACTTCCTTGGCCAATACCTCGGAGTACCCTTCCACGGCCCATTTTGCTGCTTGGTACGGGCCCAAACCAGGGACGCTTGATCGTCCGCCAATCGAAGAAAACTGAAAAATGTGGCCCGATCTTTGTTGGCGTAAAACAGGCAATGCTGCTTTCGTAACTTGCACGACTCCCCAAAAGTTCGTCTCGATTTGAGAACGAAAATCTTCCATAGTAGTCTCTTCGATAGCTGAGATATTTCCATACCCTGCATTGTTAACCAATACATCCAGTCTGCCAAATGTAGCTACAGCCGCTTGAACAGCTGCTTCTGCCTGCAGCATGTTGGTTACATCTAATTCCATCGTATGGATTTGCTCTCCGTAACGATCTACAAGGTCTTCGAGCTGCTCAGGTTTACGTGCAGTAGCGACCAATTGATCACCTTGAGCTAGAACAGCTTCAGCTAGACTGCGGCCGAAGCCGCGTGAACTACCGGTTATAAGCCATACTTTAGACATCGCATATCCTCCATATATCCATTTTAGAACACTGTGTTTGATTATTTGGCCGAGTCATAGCCTGTTATGGTTTTCGTCTCCAAACAATCCTCCAGCCCATATAATCCGTATTCTCTACCGATACCCGATTGCTTGAATCCCCCAAACGGAGCCTTCATTTCAAAACCTGCCCCGTTAATGAGCACAACACCAGCAGCAATTTGGGCTGCCACTTCATTGGCTTTCTCAATGTCCGAGGAACTCACGTAGGCACCGAGACCATAATCTGTATTGTTAGCCATCTCAATGGCTTCTTCTTCCGTCTCGTAAGTTAAAATCGATAAGACGGGACCGAAGATTTCTTCCTTGGCGATCGTCATATATTCTGTCACCTGAGCGAAAATCGTTGGTCTAACAAAATATCCTTGTTCCAAACCCTCTGGATGCCCCACACCTCCGATGACCAGTTCAGCACCCTCATCAATACCAGACTGAATATATCGCTGAACCTGATTGTATTGCTTCTCTGTTATGATTGGGCCAAGTTCTGTGCCTTCCTCCCAGGGATTGCCGACTTTGATGCGTTCCACAGTTTCTTTAGCTATCTGTTTCACTTCTTTAAGCCGATGCTTGGGGACCAAAAGGCGGGTCCCTGCAACGCAAGCTTGCCCATTATTGTTATAACCCTGTCTTACAGCAGTCGGGATTGCCACGGAAAAATCGGCGTCATCCAAGATGATGTTCGGCGATTTGCCGCCCAGTTCCAGCGTGACCCGCTTCATGGAATCTACAGCACCTCTCCGAATTTCTTTCCCTGTTCGAGTGGAACCAGTGAAGGTGATCATTGCAATATCCGGATTGCGGGTCAATTCGGATCCAACCGTTTGGCCAAGTCCATGAACTACATTGATCACACCAGCTGGAATATCAGCCTCATGGAAACATTCAGTGATCAGATGTGCCTGAATCGCGCTAAGTTCACTTGGCTTGATCACCACTGGACAGCCGGCAGCTATGGCAGAAGCAAGCTTTGCAGTAATCTGAGAATAGGTTGCATTCCAGGGAGTGATAATTCCAATGACTCCAATTGGCTCTGCTACTACTTTCGCTTTCCCGATATATTTAACGAAATCGAAAGCCTCAAGCGCTTCTTTCGTGTCCAAAAAATTCGTAGCTGCCAGTTTAACTCGGCCAATGGCAGCGGGCTTCGGAGCACCGTATTCATTGATGTTAGCCTCCATCATTACTTCTAATTTTCTCATAACTGCGTCATGTAGTCTTTGCAGCATTTGAATGCGCTCTTCCACTGAAGTTCGTGAGAAAGTCTTGAAGGCTTTCTTTGCTGCCGAGATTGCTCGTTTGGCATCCTCTTCGTTCCCTAAAGTGACACGTCCGATGATTTCCCTAGTTGAAGGATTAATAAGTTCTTGTACCTCTGTGCCGTAAGGCGTTACAAATTCCCCGTTAATATAAACTTGATTAATTGTTCTCATTTTAATAACTCCTTTGAATTTATTTGGGATTCTTGCTAAAAAGAATGATAGCACACAACGAAAACAAAGTAAACAAAATATATATAAATTGTCTACATAATATTTTTTGTTTATATTTTATTGAAACCGTGTATAATAGAAGGAACAGGTAAGGGGGAGCGTAATGTCAATGGAGAATCAGCAAGATAAAGCAAAAAACAAGCTGCTGAAAAAACTGATTCCGTCCCTCATGAAGGACGGGTTTCAACAAATGAGGATGGACGATATTGCTAAATTTATGGATGTTAGCAGGGCAACGATGTACAAGAATTTTTCTTCAAAAGAAGAAATCATCGAGGGTGTCGTTCGCATTTTTGTTGACTATATAGAACAGCTAGAGGATCGTACCAATGAGGATGACGATCGATCGTTTGGGGTTTGGTTTCAGCAATTGTTTGAACAATCGGTAACGTTGGTTGGCAAAATATCTGATGTGTTTCTGAAGGATTTACAAATGGTATTTCCAGAAATGTACGATGTTTTGAAGACTGCGTTGAATAAAAGGGAACAACAGACCCTTAAATTTTATCGAGATGGGAAGAACAAGGGGATTTTTAATCCGATTAACGAGAAGTTCATTTTACTTCAAGACGATATTTTGCTCCGGGAAATCATGAATGTGAAGTATTTGCTTTATAACCAAATGACCATTCAACAAGCCCTCGATGATTATTATCAATTAAAAAAAATTCAATTGTTCAAACCGGAAAAGATATCCTTAGTGGACGACTCACGGATTCAACCCGTCATTGAACATATTGTCGAGAAATTCAATCGTGCTTTATAAATCAGAATATATAAAAGTCTCAAAGTCTTGTTCATTTGGAACGAGGCTTTCTTTTTATTGAAAAAAGAAGAGACCACTGACCGAATGGAAGCACCATAAATCGTGGCGTCAATTCCGTCAGTGGTCTAACTAAGGAGTTCGGTAAACCCTATGTTTCAGCCTGCTTAGTCTGTTTCTGTCGGAAAATCAGCAGAACGACTTACTTCAGCCCATGTATCCACTTCTTCTGCGCGCGATCTTGAGGATTTCTCTGCAGCTTCAACAGCCCCGGCACCGAGAAGTAGACGAAGCGGTGGCTCTTCCAAGTTAACGATATCCATGATGATCTTGGCTGCCCGTGCCGGGTCTCCTGGTTGTTTACCTTCCGTGGCAAGGCGGAACTGGTGCATTTGACCAACGGTTTGAAGGTAATCTTCACTCACCTCCGCCATGTCCATAGATGCCCCTTGCCAGTCGGTTCGAAATGCCCCCGGCTCAATAATGGTGACCTTGACACCGAAGGGCTTGACTTCATTGCTTAATACTTCTGAAAAGCCTTCGACTGCATATTTTGCAGTCTGGTAAGCCCCCATGCCAGGCGTACCACCAACCCGTCCACCTACGGAGGAGAACTGAACAAAATGACCGGAACGCTGCTTGCGCAACACAGGTAGTGCTGCCTTGGTCACATTTACGACACCGAATAAGTTAGTCTCGATTTGTGCTCGAAAATCCTCATCGGTCATTTCTTCAATGGGAGCACTATTCGCGTAGCCGGCATTGTTCACAACCACATCGAGTCTCCCGAACGAGTCAACGGCCAGTTTAACCGCCGAAAGAGCAGCCTTAGGATCAGTAACATCTAAAGAGAACGTACGAACTTGATCCCCGTATTCCTCCACAAGGTAGTCTAACTGTTTTGAGTTGCGTGCTGTGGCTATAACTTGATTCCCGCTTGCCAGCACCGCTTTCACAAGCTCCTTGCCAAAACCCCGGGAGCTCCCGGTAATAAGCCAAACTTTAGACATGATATATTCAACTCCATTTGGTTTAATTTGTGCTTTGCACATGTTAGAATGCTCCTCGAATCAAACCACCGTCAACGCGAATGGTTGCCCCACTTACATATTCTGCATATTCGCTGCAAAGATAGGCTACAGCCGCTGCAATTTCATCAGGGTAGCCGAAGCGTCCCCGGTCATTAGGAATAAGCTCGTTAACCGCATTAGGCATAATCTCATCCCAGGTTTGGCCCCAGCCCCGAGAAGGTCCAATGTGCTCAACCAAGTCCTTAACCGCATCCACAAGGATTGCTCCTGGCGAAACAACGTTGGAAGTAATTCGCGTGCCCTTCAACTCACGTGCCAAAGATACAGCAAGATTATGGCGGGCAGCCAGGGTTGCGTTGTATTGAGGGTGGGTATTCATTGGTTGCAGAGCAAGTCCCCCACCGATCGTGATGATACGACCCCAGTTCTGTTCACGCATTTTTGGAACCAAACGTTGA
The DNA here is from genome assembly GCF_000756615.1 of Paenibacillus durus. Lineage (NCBI taxonomy): Bacteria > Bacillati > Bacillota > Bacilli > Caryophanales > Paenibacillaceae > Paenibacillus > Paenibacillus durus. The sequence goes on along the minus strand of NZ_CP009288.1, from coordinate 5,034,660 downwards.
ATCATACGCACACCAGAAATGACGTTAACGTTATAGGTATCAGCCCATTCGTCGGCTGTAGCTTCCATCCAGGAGAAATGACGATAGAAGCCAGCGTTGTTAACGAGAATGTCTACTGGACCATCGGCCAACGCAGCAGCAGCTACTGCATCTGCTCCTTCATCAGTAGTTAGATCGCCGAGTGCAATCGTCGCAGTTCCACCATTGGACGTGATGGACTCTGCTACAGCGCGAGTGCGCGCTTCATCGCGTCCATGTACAATAACGGTTGCTCCTTCAGCTCCCAGCATTTTTACCATTGCCATTCCGAGACCATTGCTCGAACCTGTAATAAGTGCCCGTTTGCCTTTTAAATTCAATTCCATGTCCATTGACCACTCCTTCATCTTAACCTGATCAGAGTATATCACTGGAATAAAACAAAGTAAACAATAAGTATGTAAAATGTCTATTTTGAATATTTTTTTGAATTGATAATGTCATTTTAGGATGTTGCAATGTTGAAGCGGGTATGCTAAGATCGTGCTGACACTTAACGATTGGAGTTGAAGAGGATAATGTAATATTTCTTGCCACTTTTTTTAAAGAATAAAGCAGAATTGTTTTATTTTTTATTGGCAAGAAAGTTACCTTATTCTTTTCACTCAAAAAATATATCCCCTTTTCATACCCTGCACCGGGTTGGATGTGCCGTATTTTTTGAGCTACAAGAAAGGTAACTTTCTTGTAGCTCTTTTTATTTTGACAAAGGAGGTTCCTAAACATGTCATTGATCAAGGTAACGAACCTGACGTTTGCTTATGACGGCAGTTATGACAACATCTTTGAGAATGTAAGCTTTCAAATTGATACCAACTGGAAATTGGGCTTTACGGGGAGAAACGGCCGGGGCAAGACCACGTTTCTCAATTTGCTGCTCGGTAAGTACGAATACAGCGGAACGATTTCGGCGGGCGTCAGCTTCGAGTACTTCCCATTCCACGTTCAACACAAAGAGAACAATACCGTTGACGTCGTCGCCGACATCTATCCGGACTTCGAGCACTGGCGGCTTCTTCGCGAGCTTTCGCTGCTGAAGGTGTCAGAGGACGTGTTATACCAACCGTTCGAATCGTTGTCGAGCGGAGAACAAACGAAGGTGCTGCTGGCGGCCCTGTTTTTGAAGGAAAACCGTTTTTTGCTCATTGACGAGCCAACCAACCATCTGGACCTGCATGCTCGGAAGCTGGTCAGCGATTATTTGAACCACAAGAGCGGGTTTATTTTGGTGTCGCACGACCGCTCGTTTCTCGACAACTGCGTGGACCACATTCTTTCGATCAACAAGACCAATATCGAAATCCAGAAGGGAAGTTTTTCCGACTGGTGGGAGAACAAACAACAACAGGACAACATGGAGATGGCCGAGAACGAAAAGCTGAGGAAGGACATCAAGCGGCTGTCCGAAGCGGCCAAGCGGACGAGCAACTGGTCGCACGAAGTGGAAAAAACAAAAAACGGCACCCGCAACTCCGGCTCCAAGGTCGATAAAGGGTACATCGGTCACAAGGCCGCCAAAATGATGAAGAGGTCCAAATCGATCGAACAAAGACAACAATCCGCAATCGAGGAAAGATCCCAGCTCCTTAACAACGTCGAAAGTTCGGAAAGCCTGAAAATATCTCAGCTGGCGTATCACAAACAGCAATTAGTCGAGCTTGACCGCGTTTCGATTCATTATGGCGAGAAGAAAGTTTGCCGCGACGTCAGCTTTACTGTGGAGCAAGGGGACCGCATTGCGCTCTCTGGTCCGAACGGCTCAGGCAAATCCAGCTTGCTCAAACTGATTTGCGGCGAGGAAATTCCTTATTCCGGAGCGCTTCGAATAGGGAGCCAGTTGAAAATTTCCTACGTTTCGCAAGACACCTCGCACTTGCGGGGCAATTTGTCGGAATTCGCCAAAAACAGCGGAATTGACGAAAGCCTGTTCAAATCAATTTTGAGGAAACTCGATTTTTCGCGCTTGCAATTCGAAAAGAACATCGCTTCTTTTAGCGGTGGTCAGAAGAAGAAGGTGCTGATCGCGAAAAGCCTCTGCGAGCGGGTTCATTTGCATGTTTGGGACGAACCGCTCAATTTTGTCGATGTCATTTCCCGGATGCAAATCGAAGAACTGCTGCTGGAGCATTCTCCGACCATCCTTTTTGTGGAGCATGACAGCGAGTTTTGCAAGCATATCGCAACAAAGATTGTGGAACTGAAAGAGATAAACCATTTCTAGGAGGATGAAAGCGATGAAGATTGAGGTCGCAGATGATTGTGTGAACCGGTTCCTGTTAGTTGAAGCGGTTCACAAAAAAACAAATCGGTTGCCGGAGGTTTACCAATCTATCGACAGGTGCACGTAGCGATCCGTCTGCAAACGTATGCGCTTTTTCTGTATAGTTTGTTAATGACGTGTCAAAGCGCCAACTGACGGTTACTTTTGTACGTTTTCTCCGGCGGTAAGGAGAAGACATGAGACTAATCTCAAAATATGAAACGATTCGGCGAATGTTGTCCGACTTCAAGCAGCCCGAGTATAGGTATGCTCAGATTATGGACGCGATTTTCAAACAAAACGTCTGCGAATACGAACGGATGACCATACTGCCCAAATTTTTACGCGACGAGTTGACCCGGATGCTTGGTCCGAACGTCTGCAGCATCGTTCCGGTAAAGGAACTCACGTCGAAACAGATCAGCAAGGTGCTGTTTGCCATTGCGGGCGATGAACGCGTGGAGGCTGTACGACTTACTTATGAGCGGGGGTGGAAATCGTATTGTATTTCCACGCAGTGCGGCTGCGGATTCGGGTGCAGGTTTTGCGCCACGGGTACCATCGGCCTGAAACGAAATCTGACCGCCGATGAAATTACCGACCAATTGCTGCACTTTCGCTTGAACGGCCACGCGTTGGACAGCGTCTCATTCATGGGCATGGGGGAGGCTCTCGCCAACCCGCATATTTTTGATGCAATGACGATTTTGACCGACCCGCATCTCTTTGGTTTAGGGCATCGACGAATTACGATTTCCACTATCGGCCTGTTGCCGGGGATCGACAAGCTGACACGGGAGTTTCCGCAGGTCAATCTAACCTTCTCGCTGCATTCGCCGTTCGACGATCAGCGAAGCGAGCTGATGCCGATTAACGACCGATTCCCAGTCCGCGACGTGCTGAAGGCATTGGATCGTCATATCCGGCATACAGGGAGAAAGGTGTATATTGCGTACATTCTTCTTCGAGGAGTCAACGACTCGACGGAGCATGCGGAAGCAGTTGCCGAGTTGTTAAGGGGAAGGGGACCTGGAGAACATCTCTACCACGTTAACCTGATTCCATTCAATTCGACCGAAGTTACGCCAGACAGCTATCGGCAATCTGATCCTAATCAGATTAAAGCGTTTGTTCGGATCTTGAATTCAAAAGGTATAAGCGTCACGGTCCGAACTCAATTCGGATCGGACATTAACGCGGCATGCGGCCAGCTATACCGCTCCGAATAATCGATGTTGGAAATTAAATTTATTACGCCGGACGCAGCGGGTCTGCGACTGAAAAGAGAAACGGCTTCCATGAAGAGGGCAGCTGTTATGATTTGCGGCGTAGGCGCACTATTCGGAAATTCGTTTGGCATCGATTGGGAATATCGTTTTGGCACAACAAAGTCAGTCCTGATAATCAAGAATTCCTTGATTTTCAGGACTTTTTTATATTGCTCTTCACTTAATAATGTGTCTGACTTGATTATAGATTTTACGAAATGTTCGAATATTAGTGTGTTATTTAAAGGTGAGCGCTTCATACAAAATAATATATTGAAATCGCTTCTAATCTTTTTTAAAACAAACAACGAATGAAAGATTTCGGCAGTGAATAGGATGATAACGTGTCAAAGTAGATGTCCACATTTGCAGCGAAAGGTGTTGGTTCCATTTTGAGTAAAAAGGGAAAAACGCTAGCCACTTTAACACTGGCGCTCGCCTTGGCATTTCCGGCCGGCTTGACCGCTAACGCTTCCGGGCAGACCGCCGGCTCAGACTATTACAACGAGGTTCACCGAAATCAGTTTCACTTCTCACCTCAAGCGAACTGGATGAATGACCCGAACGGAATGATTTATTTTGAGGGGGAGTATCATCAGTTTTTCCAATACGACCCTTACGAGAAGACTCAAGGCCCCATGCATTGGGGACACGCCGTCAGCAAGGACCTCATTCATTGGGAGCAGCTGCCATTTGCCCTGGTGCCAGATGAAAACGGTGTCATTTTCTCGGGAAGTGCGGTCATCGATTATAACAATACAGCCGGGTTCGGCAAAAATGCCATGGTGGCCATCTTCACTCACGCCAATGGACCAAGGCAGGTTCAAAGTCTCGCCTACAGCACGGACAGAGGCCGGACATGGACAAAATATGAAGGCAACCCTGTCATGCCGAATCCGCCCGTTCCCGACTGGCGCGATCCGAACGTATTCTGGCATGAAGAATCGAACCAGTGGGTGATGACTCTCGCATCCAAAGACAGAATCATGTTCTATACTTCGCCCAACTTGAAAGAGTGGACCTACGAGAGCGAATTCGGCCCCGACGGAGGCATTCAGGGAACCGGGAAAGCCGGGGGCTACTCCTTTGCCGTATCGACGCAGCGCGGGCAGTCGTTTGTGTACGAAGCCGACGTGATGCCTATTGAGAACAACACGCTGATCGGCGCAGGAGGACTGGTATTCCGGGCAGACCCGGAAATGAAGAGCGGCTATGTTGCCATGCTGAATACGGAAACTGATAAAGTTACGCTCGGAAAAATTGGAAACGATTCAATTACGGAAATTGTCTCTAAACCCGCCGATCTCCGTGCTTCCACGACGTATCATGTGAAAGTCGAGACGATTGACGAACGGGTGAAAATTTATGTGGATGATAAGCTGGTTATCGACCAGCAGGATTCGTCTTTCGAAAGCGGCTACTTCGGCCTGTCGTCCTGGAACTCGTCGGCGGTCTTCCGGAACGTAAAATTTACCAACACTTCAAATTTTGTGACCAATATTTCCGGCTGGACACCCGTTTCGGGAACATGGGCGATTTACTAGGGTAACCTTCATCTGAAGATTAGAGGTTCTTTTCGTGAGAGTTCGGATGATGTCTCCTTATCTACTAGCAAATTAGCCGTCGTAAATACTTGTTGTACTTTATGGAAAAATTTGCTATGATGAAATCAAATGGATTTTTACATAATTTACATTTTATATTTTTATTTTTCAAAAAAGTTGTTAATAGGTTCGATTGTATGAAGGTATAACTTAGGCTGCTTTGGAATCTTGTAGCGATAATGGGAATAATATTTCCATTTGTTGATACGCTGGGCCCAGCTGTCATATAAAATTTGAGGAGCGATGAAAATTCATGAAAAAAAGGTTGCCAAAATTGATGTAAAGGGAGTGGACAAAGAAACGGGTAGTATTATTAACGAAGAGCAGTTTAAGAAATCCCTATTAAATTTCTTTAATTCGAGTCCTGAGAAATATTCTGGAAGCATTAAAGAAATTGATTCTATTGTTAATAACTATAAAGCTGCACAATCGGGCAAAAGCACGAACAATAATCAAAAAGAAGTAGCTCCTTCTTTTGGTGAAATCTCTCCTTCTTATATTGTTGGTCAGGGTTGGTCAACAGACCCGCATGTTACTTTTTCTCAAGACCGAGTTACTTATTCAATGTCATGGATTACAGAAGATAATTATCGGTCAAGCGTACCTATCACTGCCACTTATACTAAAACTTTAAAAACATCGGCCACATTGGGATTTACGGGATCAAATCTTATACAGAGCAAATTGGGTTTCTCGGCAGCCTTTAATGTCGAACAAACTACGACTATTACACAAGGAGCTAATGTTCCGGCTTGGACAGTTTGGGGGATGAGACCTTATATTAAATATAACCTTGAAGAATGGGAAGGTATTTATTATTATATTGATTCGACTGGTGGAATCGTACAAGTAATTGAAGGCCCCGTGACTGGAACAAACAAAAAACTTATTACAAAATCGAATGAGTATTGGTCCCGTACCAACACTACACATGACCTCAATGCCACAACCCCAACTCCTTCAACGGGTGCTCCTAATGTATAAATTACATTAGAAGAACCAATTTGGATGGAGGGAGGATTGTGATGGGTAACCAGAGGAATATCTTGCTTATCATATATGGTGTATTAGTTTTTATACTCGGTGTCTTATTTGTTCCGGTTAAAAAAGTATGGGGCCCGGAGAATAATCTTACCGTTCAAGATGTAATATATGCTCCACTTTGGAGACTGACCAATAAGAGCCAAGATATTAATGGCTTCAATCCCATTTATGAGTTACAAACTGAACGGTTACTCTACACTATATTTATAGTTACATTACTATTTTCTGTCATTTACGTTTTTCTTTTTCAAAAGAAAAATAAGTAATTCTAATTGAATAAATTATATTTCAAAGACGGACCAGGTATTAACCCGGTATCCGTCTTTTTTGTAGTTGTGAAGAGAAAATAAAGCGATTGATGTCGTAGTTGCCGTCCGTCCGGCCCGTGGCCGGCGCGCTACGTCTGCATAGCCGGATCCTGGATGCCGCTCCGTATGCGGCCACGGCTAGCGCTTCAAAAGTGCGATCAGCAGGCCTGCTCGGCCTGCACGCTTCGGATGCTTCGGTCCAATTCCAGGGCGTGCTCCAGACAAAGTATATTGTCACGGAAGCTGCCGAGATCGAGAACCATGATTTTGAGACAGGCGATTTAACGGGCTGGAAAGTTGTAAGAGGAGACGCTTGCACGGACGCGCATGTCTCGGAAGCGACGGGATATTGGGGCGGACCTTTTGGACAGCAGGGAAACAGCCATTTATGGGGAGCGGCGGTTCCTCCTTATGACGCTTTGACAGGCGAGCTCCATTCCAGCTATTTCAAGCTGGGCGGTTCGGGTGAAATCAACCTGATGATCGGAGGGGGCAATGATATCGCTACCCGGTATAAAAACGGATTTTAAGCCTGCTCCTCCGAAGCCAGTTGACACGACCGCCACGGATTTGATTAATCCGGATTTTGAAACGGGCGACCTGACCGGATGGACGGTTGTGAGCGGCAATGCGTTCAGCGACAAGCATGTCTCGCAGGAGAAAAAATTCTTTGGCGTCCTTCCGTTCAACCACAGCGGCACATATCATCTTTGGGGATATAACGAGGAAGCGGGCGGCGACGCCGCGACCGGCATCCTGAAATCGGGCAATTTCAAGGTGTCCGGAAGCGGGGAGATCAGCTTCCTGATGGGCGGCGGAAACGACTATGAGAACCTGTATGTCGCCCTGGTAAGAGCGTCGGATGATCAGGTGCTGCTGAAAACGACGAACGTCGGTTTTGAAGATGACGAGACCTACCGCAGAATGACACTGGACGCTTCCGGCTATCTGGGCGAAGTCGTCTATATCAAGGTGGTCGATACCGCTACCGGCGGTTGGGGCCATCTGAACGTCGACGATTTTAAGGTACAATAAAGTCCGGTATCACGATTCGAGTGTTGACAGCCCCATAATGTACAAAGTTAGCGTCCGGTTACTTCCTGTAACCGGCGTTTTTTTGCCTGATCACTGGGACTAAGTCAACTGCATGGTGGAAATACAGGTATTGTCGCTGTCAAAAGTAGAGATGTCAGATTCGCTGCTTTTGCCGCCATGCTCAATTTTGACGTGGAAGGTTTGGTCGCGCGGGAGCCAAAAATCGATAAATCCATTGTCGAAAGATTGGAGTGCATCTTCAATTACGACCTTGCCGTCCCGATCCGTTATGGTCACGTTGAATTTCTCATTCGTCATTTCGCCCTGGCAGCCCGTCAAGCTATGAGTGGCACAGGGATGCGTCTTATTGACATATGGAGCAATAGAAACGAAAAATTCGTTCTGGGGCAGGTTGTAGGTCGATTTGTCATTGTTGTCTGCAGTCACGGTAAGTTCATGCGATGTAATCGATGCAGATTTCGCGTCAAGTTTTCTCGAACTGTAATCATTCACCAATTGTTTGATGTTCGGGGCCGTCTGTTTTGCGGTCTCCTTTGTTTTATCCCCGCCTGCGATGATGTATGCTCCCAATGCGACAGCAATCAAAGCCGCAGCTATAAAAATCTTCTTTCTCATTCTTTAAACTCCTTTTCTCGGTTGAACTCTTCTTTAAGGTCATATAATCACACCCGCCTGTGAATTGTAATTTAGATTGGCACTGATTTGCAATATCGTTTGGCACAATAAAGTCCGATCATCAAGCAGCCTTTGACTTGCTTGCGCAAGGCTCCTTGCTGGCACCAGCCGAGCATTGATCAATAAAAAATAAGCGCCCTCTACCTTTATACAGGTTCAGGCGCTTATTTTTCATTTTACTTGGATCTCCGATAGAGAATGGATTAAAAAATCTGTATACGGAGACAAATCCTTTTCCGATCCTTCGTACGTAATGAGGCCGATTCCGACGCTGCCGGCAGCTTTCGCCATTTGGACGTCCGCCACGGAATCACCGACAATGGCCAGCTCCCCGGGTGAAATCTTCAGCATCGCGCAAGCTTTTTGCACCATTTCCGGGTCCGGTTTTCCTTTGCTTACTTGCTCGGGGGTTATGACAAAATCAAGCAAATGATCGACTTTCAGCATCTGCATGAGCCGTGATGTGCGTTCGTAAGCATCCGATGTCATGATCCCGACGGATATCCCTTGGGAATGCAAATTATGAAATATATCAGGCACGTTATCAGTAGAGTGGAAAGCATGCTCCAATTGAAGCTGCCGGTCGGCGTTCGCGAAAATTTGCTGCGCTCTTTGCTTGCATTCGAACCAGGACCATCCCTTCAGACGATAAAGGAGCCCCGCAGTCAGAATGATTTCCTCCAGCGTCGTGGCTACCGCCAGCACCCCGGTGTAGTCAACGTGATCCGGTTGCGTAAACCCCATCATGGCGCTCCACTCATCACCGTGTTCGGGACCTGCAAGACGTGTAAATTCGCTCTTTCTCAATTCATCAATATAGGACCAGAATTTCACGGAATCGAACAAGGTGCCGTCTTTATCGAAAGCTACCGCCCGAACATGTAAGATTTCGGAACCAACCCATATTTTTTTGCCATCCTGCATCTAAACTCATGCCTCCTTATGCTACTTGATGTGTGTCTGCAAATGCTGTTCGATGCGTTCTTTATCTCCACTGCGAATCAGTTGAAGCATCTCGCGGTGTTCTTCCACTACGGTCTGCAAGGAGGAATGGCTGTAGCCCTGAATGAGAAAACGTGCGTGGAGCTTGCCGGAGATGCTGTTCCAAATGCGGAACATGGCAGGTGAAACACATTGTTCTACAATCCGTTCGTGAAATTTCAGATCCAGATTCGAGAGACGGTCCAGATCATCCTGGTCGCTCGCTTCCTGCATATTCAGAATAATGTTGTCCAAAAAGGCAAAATCGTCGGCTGTCAGCACGCTGGCAGCCTTCTGTGCCGCAAACAATTCGAAATTGCGCCGGGTAGGCACGAGCAAATGAATAACTTCCTCTTCGGAAAGGTCAACAACGACCGTCTCCCGGTAAGGATGGGAAATGACCAAGCCTTCTTGTTCCAAAATTCGGATTGCCTCGCGAATCGGACCGCGGCTGACGTTCATCTGCTTGGAGATCTCCACCTCGCGCAATCGGGCCCCCGGTTCGAGATGCCCCTTGATTATGGCTTCGCGAATTTCCTGGTAAACAAATTGACGCAAAGAAACGGTATCATTTTTTTTAAACTGAAAGCTTTCCAAATCATTGGGATTTGTCATAAGAATCTCCGATCTGATTATTGTTTACAATAAACAATGTACTTGCTTCAATAAAATACTGTCAACGAGATTAATTACCCTGTGAGCAGTGATAAGCATATTATACACCAAAATAGATTGTTGACAATCTACAAATGACACTCTATATTATTGTCATGAAACATCACATTCAGCAGGAGGAGATATGACGTGAAAATCACAAGAGTCGAAGCAATCCCAGTAAGACAAAGCAGCACGATTGAATTAATCAATGACAGCGCCCAAGATGGAATCATTATTAAGGTGCATACGGATGAAGGAATTACCGGGATTGGCGAGGTGGATTCGGCTCCGTGGGTAGTCAAATCAATTATTGATACTCCTTCCTCCCACCGCATTTGCCGAGGACTCGGAGAAATGCTCATCGGAGAGAATCCATTCGAGATTGAACGCATCTGGGAGAAGCTGTATGTGGGAAGTACCTTCTATGGTAGAAGGGGAGTTGTCATCCATGCCATCAGCGGGATTGATATCGCCCTGTGGGATATTATGGGCAAGGCGCTCAATCTGCCGGTGTACAAGCTGCTTGGCGGCGCGCAGCGCGGCAAGGTCCGGGCGTATGCAAGCACGCTGATGCCCTATACCCCGCAGGAGGCCTATGACGAAACGAAGAAGTGGGTCGAGCAAGGCTATACGGCGATCAAACTGGGCTGGGGCGGATTCGAGCAGGGGAACCGGGAGATTGTGGAATTGGTAAAAGCGTCCCGCGAAGCGGCGGGCCCGAACATTGATTTGCTGTTCGACCTCGGCTTTATTCCCTCCGACGACCACCCGATCGACGCCGCCTCACGTATGGCGCTCGTCAAAGAGCTTGAGCCTTTCGCTCCTTACTGGATCGAAGAACCGCTCTTCGCCGACGATTACGAAGGTTACCGCAAATTGGCGGAATCAACCTCTATCCGCATCGCGGGAGGAGAAAATGAAACGACGCGCTATGGCTTCAAAGAACTGATCGAGCAAGGCGGAGTCGATATTGTCCAGCCGGATGTGACCCGCTGCGGAGGGCTCAGCGAAGCCAAGCGAATTGCCCAGCTTGCTCATGCGCATCATATTACCTGTGTGCCCCATGCCTGGAGCAGCGGAATCGTAGTGGCCGCCTCCCTGCATTTGGTCACGGCCATACCGAACGGCGCTTTGCTGGAATACTGTGTAGCCGAGACGCCAATCCGTCAGGAAATGCTGCTCAGCGACGTTACCGTCAAGGACGGGTATGCCGAAATTACCGACAAGCCCGGTTTGGGCGTTGAGTTGAATGAAGAGGCGCTGGAGAAATACCGCTGTGACCGATAGAACCAGGGGCTTATTTCCGTAAAAGCGTCAATTGAAAGCCAGAATGCCAATGGAGGAGATATAATGGCGGGCATGATGAGAGCACTTATGTGGGAAGGGGACGGGATTCTGGCTCTAAGAGAGGTCCCGATTCCCGAGATTCGTCCCACCGAGGTACTGGTTCGTGTAAGCTATACCGGTGTCTGCGCCACGGATGTTGAAATCATAAAGGGCAAGTTCCCCTATTCCCCGCCTTATATATTAGGCCATGAAATAACCGGGAAAGTAATTGAGACGGGCAGTAATGTCAAAGAATTGAAAGAGGGAGACAGGGTCGTAATTGATCCGGGAGTGCCTTGCGGCGAATGTTTTTTCTGCAAAGCTTCACAGCCGGAATTTTGCGCGAATTATTGTGAGCTTGGGATCAACGAAAACGGCGGATGGGCCGATTATGTCAGGGTTCCGGCAAAAAGCGCACACAAAATTCCAATTGAAATGAGCGATGTTTCGGCTGCGATTTTCGAACCAATGGCTTGTCCCTTTGGAGCTGTGGATAATGCAGGCCTCCTGCCCGGGGAGCATGTGCTCATTTACGGAGACGGTCCCGCCGCCTTGTACTATACGCAAATCGCCAAAATGATGGGAGCCGGACGCATCTGCGTCGTTTACAAGCTTCCGGAGCGCGCGGAATTACTTCAAAGATTCGGAGCAGACGACCTGATCCCATTCGATGAGCAGGCCGCCGCGCTCAAAGAGCATCCGAGCATACGTGACAGGGGCGGCTTTCAATTGGTCATCGACGCCGTCGGTTTGTCGGATACCGTGAAAGATGCGGTTCGATATGCCAGCACAGGCGGAAGGATTATCTTGTACGGTTTTAATGATAGTCATACCGATCATTTTCCGCACAGAGAAATCATTTTTAAAGGTATCCGTATTTTCGGTCGGACCAATTCCCCTGCCGTCTGGTCCAGGGCGATCGAATGCGTAGCACGTAATCAAATCGAGTTGAATCCATTGGTCGAACGGGTGGTATCTCCGGAAGAGGCGAAAGAGATTCTGCTTGCCGGCAACCTTAACGGTCTAAAGACAATCATTTCTTGGGCAGATTAATTAAGGGAGGAAGAACATGAAACTGAAACATGTACTGATTGTTCTGATGTCTGTAGTCATTCTGGTTGGGCTCAGCGGATGCGGCGGCAACGCAAGCTCCACAAATTCAGGCGCCGGAACGGCAAGCTCTGCGGCTCCTGCAAATGGCGGCGAGGATCTGGCGAAGTTCAAAGGTGAAACGATTAATGTGCTGTCCTGGGAAGGATATCAGGAAGATGAATGGGTGAAGCCTTTTGAGCAAAAATACGGCGTAACCGTTAAAGTCACTTATGCTGGCAGCGTTGATGAAATGTTCGCCAAAGCAGCGTCCGGTTCTGTAAAGTACGACCTGATTTTCATGGATGGCGGGTCCGTGAGCCGTTACCACAAAATGAATTTGATTCAACCGATTGACTTGGCGAAGCTCACGAATACAAATCAGCTAATCGCAAATATGAAGTCGCTCAACGATAAGCACGTAGTAAAGGACGGAAAGACCTATGCGGTTCCGTTTGCCTGGGGTTCGCTGCCTATGATGGTCAACGCGGATAAAATCAAAGAACCGATTGACTCCTGGAACGCATTGTGGGATCCGAAGTACAGCGGAAAGATCGTTACCCTGGACGATGCGGCTAATCAAACGGCAATGACAGCGATGCTTCTTGGCTTCGAAGATCCGTATAACCTGACGGACGAGCAGATGGAACAAGTGAAGAGCAAATTGCTCGAACAGAAACCGCTGGTTCGTACCTATTACGCCGGCTTTGAAGACGGAAAAAATCTGATGGCAAGCGACGAAGGCTGGATCGGCTTCTCTATGGGACCGACAATGATTACAGATCTTCAAAAAGAAGGAAAGAATGTCGTGGAAGTGATTCCGAAAGAAGGGGCTTTGGTGTGGATTGACAATGCGGTCATCGGCAAGGATGCCAAAGATCCCGAACTGGTCCACATATATATCGATTATCTGATTTCGTCGGAAGTTCAGGCGCAGTTGATCAAGAAGACGAGCTATGGCGGGGTGAATGCCGATTCGGCAAACAAGCTGACCGACGAGGAGAAAAAGGTTTCACATATGGATGATCCGAATTATTTCAACAATCTTGTGTACGTAGCTTTCCCGGAAAGCTTTGAAAAGCGCGTGAAGCTGTGGAATGAAGTCAAAGCGGCTCAATAACCGAATCATCTGCATGAAAGGGTGCGGCTTAGCGGCCGCAGCCTTGCTTTGGAAAGGAGAGACCTCATGATCAATCAAGAACAGGCTGTAGTGGAGCTGCGCCAGGTATCGAAACGATTTGGCAATTACGAGGCAATCAAAGATTTAAACTTGTCGATCAGAAGAGGGGAATTTTTTTCCATTGTGGGACCGAGCGGTTGCGGTAAAACGACAACGCTGAAAATGATAGCGGGATTTGATCATGCGACCGAGGGGGCGGTGTATCTATCCGGAACCTCGGCTAACCATATTCCTCCCTACAAGCGGAATGTGAACACCGTGTTTCAAAACTATGCCCTTTTTCCCCATATGACAGTCTATGACAACGTGGCCTATCCTCTGAAACTCAGGAAGGTGCCGAAGAATGAGATTCGTTCCCGAGTGATCGAAAGCTTGAAAATGGTAAGCATGGACCAATTTCTTGATCGTTCTCCAAATCAGCTCAGCGGCGGACAGAAGCAGCGTGTCGCGTTAGCCCGGGCACTCATTTCCAAACCGGAAGTTCTGCTGCTGGATGAGCCGCTTTCCGCGCTCGATTTTCATCTAAGGCAAGAAATGCAGCGGGTGCTGAAGCATCTGCAAAGGGAAGTGGACATCACTTTCGTGTACATCACGCATGATCAGGGGGAAGCGCTGAGCCTGTCGGACCGTATTGCCGTAATGAAGAACGGCGTGCTGCATCAAGTGGGTTCGCCAGAGGAGATTTACGAAATGCCCCAAACGAGCTTCGTTGCCGGTTTTATCGGAAAATCCAATCTGATTAAAGGAAGAATGGAAGGGCCAACCCGCTTTGTGAGTGACGCCGGGCTTCAAGCGATGACAAATGAGGCTTCGAATCTCTCGGGAGAGCCGCATGTTTACATTTCGGTTCGTCCGGAGAAGCTCCGGATCTCCAAAGACGATGAACGGTATGTTAACCGTCTCAGCGCGGTCTTCGTGGAAGAAACCTATTATGGCGCAGATAGAGAGCTGACGTTCAGAGAGGCGGGAGGAACACATATTCTGATGAAGCAGCAGAAGGACGACGGGAACGTGAAATTCTCTGAGGGAGAGAGCGTGGATCTGTTCTTCCGTCCAGAGGATGCGGTTATCGTCAAAGAGTGGAGGAGCTAAGATGTACGGGAAAAACCTGATGCTGATTATGATTTCCATGTGGGTACTCTTGTTCATCGTCCTGCCTGTTTCTGCGATGCTGCTGTTCAGCTTCTGGAGTATTGAAAATTTCCAGATCATTCACAGCTTTAGTATTCAAAATTACTCGAAAATTTTCCAAGACCCGATATACTTGTCATTGCTTTGGAAAACGATCAAGCTGGCTTTGATTGTCGCGGTGCTGTCGGCGCTTATAAGCTATCCATTGGCATTGTTCGTCAATCACCAGAGAGGAATCTTGAAGACGATCCTGTTTCTTGGGGTGCTGGCTCCTTTGTGGGTGGGTTATTTAGTGCGGATCTATTCCTGGAGGTCGATTTTGGGAGAATCCGGGTTCATTAACTCGCTCTTGGTAATGACGGGGATTTTAAAACAGCCTTCCTCGTCGCTATTGTTCAACAGCTCTGCGGTCGTCATCACGATGCTGTGCATCGCGATTCCGTTCACTTTTATCCCGATCTATAGTGCCATCGAGAAAATTCCCGGCAATCTGCTGCAGGCTGCGGCAGATTTGGGAGCAGGCGGATCAAGGGCGTTCTGGACGGTTGTCTTTCCCCTCAGTATGCCGGGTGTCGTGACGGGGTTTATGTTCGCCTTCATCACCTCGTTCGGAGACTACATGACACCTTCGCTGGTCGGAGGCACATCGGGAATTATGTATGGAAACATGATTCAAACGCAATTCGGCAACAGTTATAACTGGCCGCTCGGCGCTGCGCTTTCGATGATTATGCTGCTGTTCCTATTGGCGGTCATTGCGGCAGCGCGCAGAATCGGGAACGTACAGGCTATCTTTGAGGAGTAAGGAGGCTGTTCATGAAGTATTTGAAATATGTGGGGGCGCTGCTATTTGCGTTCATCGTATACACCTTCTTGTATCTTCCGATTCTGGTGACGATCCTGTTCTCCTTCAATGAATCGAAAGTCCAGGTGCTCCCGATCAAGAAGCTGACATTCGAATGGTACAGGGGGTTGTTCTCGAATACGGAGCTCTGGGTTGCCGCGAAAAACAGTTTATTGGTTAGCCTGCCTGCCACGTTGTGCGCCATTGTATTTGGTACACTGGCGGCCTACTTGTTTCAGCGGTACCGGATACGCGGGGGATCATTCCTGCAATTTTTGATTCTTCTTCCGTACATTTTACCGGGAATTATTATTGGGACATCGCTCAATCTGCTGTTCAAGTTTCTGCAGGTGGATGCTTCTCTGATGACTGTCATTATCGGGCATATCACGTTTATTACGCCGGTTGTAATGTTTCTGGTTATGGACCGTTTGAAACGATTTGATCGGAATCTGGAGTTTGCATCTATGGATCTGGGCGCCTCGCCGATGCGGACCTTTCTGCTCATTACACTCCCGAATATCAAAGGCGCGGTGCTGGCCGGAGCGCTGCTCGGGCTGACGATTTCGTTCGACGAAGTTATTGTATCCTTCTTTCTGATTGGAACGGACAATACCCTGCCTATGCTCATCTGGTCCATGATCCGTCACGGCTATTCGCCGCAGATTAATGCGGTCTATACGTTGATCGTCTTATTCTCGTTAGGCCTGATCGCGATCGCGGGCAGCAGACTGTTTGCGCAGCGGAATTCGAAGGCTATTACTGAGGAATAACTTGCGAGGGGTTCAAAATGGCAGAGCTATGCGTGCGGCCCATTATTTATGGGAACTATGGAAAATGTGTGGAAGTTACAAACGGCACGATAAGCCTCGTCGCAACGGTAGAGTTCGGACCGAGAATTATCCGCTTTGGCTTTACTGGCGGCGATAATGTATTCTTTGAAGATACCGAGCGGCAGTTTACAGAAACAGGCGGGGATTTCTCGGTTGTCGGCGGAGGCGAATGGCATATTTACGGAGGACATCGGCTGTGGACGAGCCCGGAGTCTGTCCCCCGAACGACATACCCGGATAATGGACCCGTGCGGTGGCGAACGGCCGGAAATGGCATTGTGCTAACCCCTGATGCGGAAACCTGGACCCATATGCAAAAAGAGATTGAGGTGCAGATGAATCCCGAAAGCGGCGAAGTTACGATTCATCATCGTATTACCAATACGGGGGCCTGGCCGGTCACCTTTGCTCCCTGGGCCTTGTCGGTCATGGCTGAGGGTGGTAAAGCGATTATTCCTCAGGCGAAACGAGAGACGCTCGTACTTCCAAATCGTGTGCTCGCTTTATGGCCCGAAAGTCAAATGAACGACCATCGTGTCTATTGGGGGGAGCGTTATATCCTGCTGCAGCAGGATGCAACAGCGAAACCTTTTAAATTCGGAACCAATAATGATGAGGGCTGGGCCGCCTATTTCAACAAGGGCCAATTATTTATCAAAACCTACCGGCACAACGTTCATGCGGTTTATCCCGATTATGGAGTTTCGTTTGAATGCTATACGAATCATCTTTTTCTGGAATTGGAGACACTGGGGGAATTAAAGACCGTAGCGCCGCGGGAGACAGTATCGCATACGGAAAGTTGGAAATTGATTGGAAATGCAAGCTTGTCGATGGACAGTGAAAACGAGTTGGAATCGGCGATCCGTCCGTATTTAAGCAATTAATATGACAATATCCAGAATAATAAATCGAGGCCTGCAAAAACCTGCCGCAAACCGCAAGCGCAAATGCCGTATGACGGCTAAGCCCATGTGCGAAAGTGGCAGGTTTTATTGTCGCGCTTCTTAACTGGAGATCCTCCATTTAATTCGTGGCGATGATTGTCGGAAAAATGCACAATTTAGTTTACATTTGCATTTTCTTTAGTTTGCAAAATATTATATGTTTATCCCTGATAATTTTGGATGTTTTAAGGTGGATCAATAGATTAATCTATATAATAGTAGTATTTATTGTGATTTAACCAAATTATTCATGCTGTTTTGTAAACATTTCAATTGTCAAATGAACAATTTATTTTTTACAAAATGTATTGACGGAGGCTGAAGTCTTTGATAAATTGTAAATGCAGAAGGAAATAAGTGTTAATGAAAGCCCTTTAATTTGTTCTCTTACTGCATTGAAATATAAAATTGTACAAGAATGGAGGTAAAGGCAATGCAGAACTCAGTAGAAGTGGATTACAGAAAAAAAACGGTGATAAAACAAAAGAGCTCTACGTTTGAATATTTGAAGAAGCATTACTTTCTTTATTTAATGCTCGCACCGGCTCTGATCCTGACCCTTATTTTTAAATACGGACCTATGTATGGTGCAATTATTGCCTTTAAAGATTTCAGCCCGATTAAAGGAATTATGGGAAGTGAATGGGTAGGTTTTTATAACTTTGAGAAATTCCTATCTTCCCCTAATTTTACAGTTATATTTATGAATACGCTTAAATTAAGTCTTTTTGGTTTGATTTTGGGCTTCCCCGTTCCCATCCTGCTGGCCTTGATGCTGAATCAGGTGCGTAGAGCTGGAGTCAAAAAGAACATCCAATTATTGCTGTACGCCCCTAACTTTATTTCCGTCGTAGTCGTGGTTGGGATGCTGTTTATCTTCTTGTCCCCAACAGGACCAATCAACCAGCTGTTTAACTTGTTTACCGATGAACCGATTATGTTCATGTCTCGTCCGGAGTACTTCCGGTGGATCTATATTCTTTCGGATATTTGGACGGGTGCGGGCTGGGCCTCAATTATCTATGTGGCGGCTCTTGCCAACGTTGATCCGGAACTACATAATGCAGCAAATCTGGATGGTGCTAATCTTCTTCAAAGAATACGTCATATTGATCTTCCAACCATTCGTCCGATTATGGCCATTGTCTTTATCCTTGCTGCGGGCGGCATCATGTCGATTGGATTTGAAAAGGCATATCTATTGCAAACGACAACGAACCTGCCGGCAGCTGAGATTATTCCGACTTACGTTTACAAAATTGGTTTGCAGTCAGGCGACTACGCATACTCATCCGCAGTAGGGTTGTTTAACTCTGTCATCAACGTCATCATGCTTCTCACGGTTAACTTCATTGTGAAGAAACTGAATGAGGGTGAAGGTCTTTACTAAGAAAGGAGTTACAGGTCATGTTCATCAAACATTCCAGATTGGACCGCTTTATTCTCGCACTGAATTCCACCTTTTTGATTCTGGCCGTACTGATGGTGATACTTCCGCTCATTTATGTGGTTATTGCATCCTTAATGGATCCGTCGGTACTGCTCAGCCAAGGATTATCGTTTAAAATCTCGGACTGGTCATTGCAAGGATACCAAAAGATTCTTTCCAATCCGGCCATGATACGGGGTTTTGGAAACGCTGTATTTTACGCCTCCGCATTTGCTATTCTTACCGTTCTGGTGTCTATTTGCGCAGGATATGCCCTGTCGGATGACAGGCTAAGAGGAAAAGGCATATTTATGACACTGTTCATCATTACGATGTTCTTTGGAGGAGGACTTGTTCCAACTTACCTGCTGGTCAAGAATCTGGGTCTTCTTAATACGGTTTGGGCCGTGATCATTCCGGGGGCAGTCAACGTATGGAACATTATTTTGTCCAGAACCTTCTTCAAAGGAGTGCCGAATGAACTGAGGGAAGCCGCCAATGTGGACGGGGCATCGGAGGCGAGGATATTCCTCCGCATTGTATTGCCGCTCTCCAAACCCATTATCTTCGTGCTTGCTCTTTATGCCTTTGTGGGCCAGTGGAACTCCTACTTTGATGCCATGATCTATTTGGATAATCCAAACCTTCATCCGCTGCAGCTCGTTCTGCGTTCCATCCTGATTCAGAATCAGGTAGACCCAAGCATGATCAGTGATCAGCTCGCCATGGCGGAAATGAAAAAATTGTCTGAAATCATCAAGTATGCCGCGATTGTTGTGTCCAGTTTGCCTCTCCTTATTATGTATCCGTTCTTTCAAAAGTACTTTGAAAAGGGTGTCATGGTCGGTTCCCTTAAATAGGAAACGGGCTGCACATAGATGGAATATTTTCATTCATCCTAATTTGGAGGTCATATGCTATGAAAAGATTAAAGAAATCAAAAGTTTTAGCAAAAGCAGCTTCTGTCTCTGTACTTGCTTCTCTCGTGATCCTTACTGCTTGCAGCAGCAGCGGAGGGGGAGGGAATGCGGCTAGTGAAAAACAAGATCCCAATGGTAAAATAACCCTGAATTTTATTACGCAAAGCTCACCGCTTGCACCAGCCGATCCCAATGAGAAGCTGATCAATAAACGTCTCGAAGAAAAAACGAACGTGCATATTAATTGGAAAAACTTTACTAAAGACGTGTTTGTTGAAAAAAGAAACCTGGCAGTCGCAAGCGGCTCTCTTCCCGATGCGATTTTCAATGCCGACTACAGCGATTATGAGCTGCTCAAGCTCGCTAAGAACGGCACCCTCATTCCGCTGAATGATCTGATCGACAAGTATATGCCGAACTTAAAAAAAGTGCTGGAAGAAGCCCCTGAATACAAGGCCATGATTACGGCGCCGGACGGCAACATTTATGGATTTCCGTGGATTGAAGAGCTGGGTGAAGGAAAAGAACGAATTCAGGCTGTAGACAGCATGGCTTGGATTAATGTGGATTGGCTCAAGAAGCTTGGACTGAAAATGCCGACAACAACGGAAGAACTGAAGAAAGTGCTGACCGCGTTCAAGACACAAGATCCGAACGGCAACGGTCAGGCGGATGAAATTCCGTTGTCCTTTATTAACAAGCCGGGTGCGGAAGATCTGACTTACCTATTTGCTGCTTTCGGAGAAGGCGAGAACCCTGACCATGCGGTCGTAAGCAATGATGGCAAAGTGATCTTTGCGCCGGCGGATGAAGGCTATAAAAGCGCGGTTTCCTATATCAATGAGCTTTATAAAGAAGGCCTGATTGATGTGGAAGCGTATACACAAGACTGGAGCACTTACCTTGCCAAAGGGAAGGCTCAGAAATACGGTCTTTACTTCTCCTGGGATAAGGCCAATATCTCCGGACCAAACGATAGTTATCAAGTAGTGCCGCCACTCGCTGGTCCGGGTGGTCAAATTAACGTAACCAGAACAAACGGTATTGGCCTTGGCCGCGGTAAAATGGTTGTTACGAGCGCGAATAAAAACCTGGAAGCGACTGCAAAATGGGTCGATCAGCTGTATGATCCGATTCAGTCCGTGCAGGACAACTGGGGAACCTACGGGGACACCACGCAGCAGAATATCTTTGAATTTGATGAAGCCAAGGGCATGCTGAAGCATCTGCCGCTTGAAGGTGCGGCTCCGGTTGAACTTCGTGATAAAACAAGTATCGGCGGGCCGCTGGCTGTTCTCAATTCCTACTATGGCAAGTACACGACCGTGCCGGATGATGCCAAAGGCAGAATGGATATCATCAAGAACATCATGGCTCCGCATATGAAAGAGGATAACGTAATGCCAAGCGTATTCAACTCGATTGAAGAGCTTAACCGCCTGACGACGATTGAAGCAGACCTGTTCGCCTATGTCCTCAGAATGCGCACCGAATGGTACCAGAACGGCAAAGTAAATGAGCAATGGGGCGATTATCAGAAAGAGCTGAAACGCCTCGGCTTGGATGAATGGCTGAAGATCAAACAGGACGGTTATGATAGAGCAACTAAAAAATAAGCGATAGACGGCAAAGGCCGTGTTCCATGCAGTTATACTGCCGAACATGGCCTTTTTCTATAGCTCGTACTATTGAATGTGCAGATCAAGGAGGCGGCTTTGATGAACTATTTTCAATCCGTCTCAGTAAACCATAGAGGATCATCGCAATCAACATCACCGTTATAGTTAATTAGTATCTCATCCCCTGCATTTATCTCCGTATGCGCATAGAAGTCAAATGTGTGATTCTTAAAGTTAATATCATACGTGGCGTTAGGAGTATATGAATGGTTAAACAAGCTGCCATATCCTAAGAGGACTGCAGTGTGGTTAGCGCCATACTCAAATACATAATCTGAAAGTATTGTTTTCTCTATGAACTCATGATCCTCATTAGGGTAAGGGATGACCGGTGCTTCATGTATAAGTTCACCCTTTGCGATATCCCGTGTTGCAAATAACCCTCTGTTGAACTCCCCATTGCTAAGTTTGGAAATTTTTATCTCAATCATAATTTGTCACCTGCGCATTCTTTAGTATATTGAATCCTATTGACCATTTGATCACGTTTAAGGAATAATTCTAGCTTACTATCGGCAGTACGGCAAGCAGAAGAGTCATTAACTGGAAATGAGGGCTGAATAACCCACATAGGAATGTTCTCTCAAATCAATTCGCTGTTGTATCGAGTTAACCGGAAGATGTGTTTATGCAACAAAGCCAGCACTACCCTTTCCGGCGGTAATAAGAAGGGCTTTTGCCTTCGACCGTTTTGAAAAAGCGGCTGAATGCGTGGATGCTGGAAAACCCCATGTTCTCGGCGATGATGGTCAGCGGGTCAGCGGTGAACTGGATCATATGCCTGGCCGCGTGCGCGCGCATGAGCTGATGATATTGAATGGGGCTCATGCCGAAGGCCTGCTGAAACAGGCGGACGAGATAGTGCTTGCTGATTCCGGACATTCTTGCGATTTCATCCAGGCTTACTTTGCGGTTCGTATTGTGCATTAGATATTGTTTAATGTGCATCAGGGCATGCATATTGGTTTCGACATGGGAGTTGAGACTCCAATAATTTTCGCGAAGCAGTTGAGTCCAGAGCTGAATGAATAGGCCTTTGACCTTGAACTCGTAGAACGGCATTTTCGTTTCGTATTCGTAGATGATGTCCAGCAGCATTTTTTCAATAAAAACGGGATTCTTCAGCCGGAGGTGGCTCGATAAGGGAACGGGCATTTCATCGATAATATCCGGGCGGAAATAAGCCAATTCCTCCGGTTCGATTTCTTCAATCGGCCGGAAAGACACTTTCACCTTCTCGCTGTCCTCCGTATAGAAGAAGTCAAAATGGATATGGGGCTGGCGGAGTCTCTGTTTGCCGACCTTCTTAATTTTATGGCGCTGCTTCGGACGGAACAGAAAAATGTCGCCCCGAACGCCTTCATAGACCGCATCCTCGATCGTCACAATCACCTTCCCCTCCATAATGTACAGCAGCTCATAATCGAATAATTGCCTCTCTTTTATAACCCAAGAACCTTCGACAATATTATCCATCGCTACACGGATGTAAGGCGAAATCTGGTGCAGAATCATGAAAATCTAGCTCCTTTCCCCTTTTATGAAAGCGTATCACAAAAGCAATAAATGATAAATAAAAAATAAGCTATGCTAAATACTCAGCCTAAAAATAGGGTTACGATAAAGATGTACTTCAAAGGTAGAAGCAATATTTGCCATCTTGAAAAAATAACGATACAGAGGGGGACATGCAAACCATGAAGAACAGATTTTCGATTATTCTGATGGCATGTTTGTTGATTCTCAGTTTGGCAGCTTGCGGCAGCAATAACGCCCCTAAAAATGAAAACGCTTCATCAGGGTCGGGTCCGATTACTTTATCAATCGCCATGCACGTAGCCAACGTCAAGGAACAAGAGCCTTATATGTATGGCATCATTCAAAAATTCCAGGAGAAATTCCCTGATATCAAGATCGATCTTACGGGAGCGGAAACGCAGGAGCATGTCAAGAAAATGAAAATGATGTCCCAGTCGGGGAACCTTCCGGATATTTTCTGGATGCTGCCGGCTCCGGCCAAGGAAATGAATCAGGCGGGATTGCTGCTCGACTTGACCGATTTCCTGAAGAGCAATCCTGAAGTTACGGCAGGCATTGATTCCCAAATGGTAAGCGATTACCAGGATGGGGGCAAGCAGTTCGGGCTGCCTTATCAGGCGCTCGTGACCGGATTATGGTACAACAAAGCGTTGTTCGATCAATACAAGGTCAAAGTGCCGGAAACGTATGAGGAACTGCTGGCGGCGGCAAAAGTGTTCAAAGCCAACAACGTCGTTACCATTGCGAAAGGCTCGAAGGATACGTTCAGCACATGGGCTTTCCTCGGCATGCTGACCCGCTATGGATTCTTTGACAAAATCGCCGACATTGAGAGCGGTAAAGAGAAGTTCAACAATCCCGACTTTTTGAAGCTGTTCAACAAGATTGACGAGCTTCGGGTTAACGGGGCTTTCCCGGAAAATGTCTCGACGCTGTCCTACTTTCAGGCGGTCGAAATGTTCACGGTGGGGAAAGCGGCGATGCTGGATGCAGGCGTGTGGGAGACGAAGAAGATTGAAGGCAGTCCGATTGCCAAGACGGCCGGCTTCTCCTGGGGCCCAACCTTCTCCGACGGCGTCGGCAATCAGAAGATTGCGATGGCTGTCGCCGCGGCTCCGCTGGTTGCAAGCGCTAAAGTGAAAGATGACCCTGCTAAGTATGACGCGGTTCAGAAGTTTTTCGCTTTCTTTTATAGCCAGGAAGGCGCGGCGGTGATGGCCGAGAACGAAGCGCCGCCGGTCGTGAAATATACGGGAACTGTGGACAAGGAGAAATATCCGGTATACGCGGAAGTGATCAGTAAGCTGAATGAGCCGGGCTGGGAACGGGCAAAGGCGCAGCCTGATCTAGTGGTAAGCGAGGCGGTAGCCAACCAGCTTAACGACAGCATTTACGGCGTCATCAACGGCATTTACAAACCGGAACAGGCGCTGGATCTGATCGACCAGAAAGTGGCGAAGTAACAGGAAAGCATCGGCTGCTGCCGGCATTCAGGTGCCCGGCAGCAGCCAATCCAAAACCTTCGGAAAGGCGGTTGATGTCATGATTGGAAGCTTTGCTCTTGGTGCGTTGATCCTCTTACTCCTTGCAGCGGCGAGCTCCATGCGATCCGAAGCCATTTTACAGGTTTGGGGGAGAAAGAGATGATTTGGCTCAGTAAACGAAGAACCATTTTTTTCATGCTGATCCCCACGATGATTGTATATATAGGCTACATCATCATGCCGGTGCTTATCTCCTTCTATTATAGTCTGACCGAGTATACGGGAATCGGCGCGGCGAGATTTATCGGATTGGATAATTTCAGCAGGCTTTTGAGTGACTCTCTGTTCTGGATATCGCTTAAGAATACGCTGATTGTTCTGGCTGTCGCTCTGCTGCTGCTTCTGCCGGGAGCTTTCCTGCTCGCCCTGCTGCTCAACGTAAAGGTTAAAGGAGGCAATGCTGTGAAAGCGCTGAATTTTGCGCCCAGCATTGTCGCTCCGATCCTGGTGGGCCTAATCTGGGTGTTTATTCTCGACCCGCAAATGGGGATGATCAACGTGATCCTGACCAAGCTGGGACTCGGGCAGTTGGCTCAGTCTTGGATTGGCGGCAAGACCTTAACTCCTTATTCTATCGGCATTGTGTTTACTTGGCAGATGATCGGATTTCTGGCAACCATTTTCCTGGCCGGACTCAAGATGATTCCAAGGGATGTCTACGAATCCAGCTCCATGGATGGGGCCAGCAAGGTCCAGCAGATGTTCCGGATCACCATTCCGATGATGAACGAGACGGTCAAAATTAATGTCATTCTGATCATTACAGGCGTATTCAAAATCTTTGAAACCGTACTGCTGCTGACGAACGGAGGACCCAATCATTTATCGGAGGTCATGGTTACCTACATGTACAATGTAACCTTTACCTCGGGCGAGTACGGCTACGGTATGGCCATCGCCACGGTTACCTTTCTGCTGACCTTGATCTTTTCCCTGGTCTACATGAGCTTGAGCAGAAAGAGTATTGAGGAATAGGGGGAGAGGCAGATGAATTCTATATCCCGTGCCACGACAGGCTCCGCTGTGAAGGAAGCAAAGCGTGTGAAAAGGTGGCGCATTAGCGGCAATGCGGGCATGACCGTGTTGGCTTACATCATCACCCTGCTGGTGTTGTTTCCTTTCCTGTGGATGATTCTGCTGTCGTTCAAAACGAACAGCGATATTCTGAATAATCCGTTCAGCCTGCCCGAGACGCTGAGCTTTGACAATTACGAGCGGGCGCTTACGACGCTGAATATGGGACTGCTGTATAAAAATACGTTCATTATTGCCGTCATCACCATCGTGATTGAAGTATTAATCACCTTCATGAGCTCCTATGCCTTGACGCGTATGGTGTTCCGCTCGGAACGATTGAGACGGTCCTTGACCGCGCTGCTGCTGGCGGGATTAGCCATACCGGCGTTCATCCTGCTGTTCCCGGTATACCGCCTGACCTTGTCCTTCGGGCTGCTCAATACGTACGCTTCGCTGATCATTCCCTATATCGCGACTTCGATTTCCTTCAATACGCTGCTGTTTACCGGCTTTCTCCGCGGATTTCCGAGAGAGGTGGAGGAAGCGGCCATCATCGACGGATGCGGTCTCTTTACGCTGGGCAGGTCGGTCGTATTCCCGATTATTATGCCGGTGGTCGCTACAGTGTTCATTTTTAACATGCTGTATATCTGGAATGAGTTCCCGTTCGCGGTAACCTTAATCAGCAATGAAACGATGACTACGATCTCGCTTGGCATTTCCCAGTTCAAGGGCCGCTTTAACATTGATTACGGCGGCATCATTGCGGCAAGCACGCTGCTTATTATTCCGCAGCTGGTGTTCTTCGCCGTCTTTCAAAGATTCATTATCGAAGGCATGACGGCCGGGGCTGTAAAGGGTTAACCGGCAGCCTGACGGGTACCTGCCGATAACATGCGGCAACAACTCTTTTATTATAGAAAAATTATTTAGCGCAAAGGAGAAATTACGCATGCATACTCAATCGTTGAACTTGCTCGGGAATTTAACCCAGGTGAAGGAGGTCCACACGGCGCGCTTATCGAGCTGGGATCAGGACGGACGAAATCAGGATTATTGGATGATTCCGGCCGGCGGCACCGTCGTGCTTGGCGATATGGAAGGACCGGGCAGCATCAGTCATATCTGGATGACCTCGTTCTGCCGCCGGGTACACGGGCCAAGCGTAATGCATCCTGAGTGGGGCGGCAATATCGCGCCTGTCAACGAAATTCACAACGCGCTCGGCGTGACCTGGGAGTCGGCCGATCCGGCCTGGTACCGAAAGGTGCTGATCCGAATGACCTGGGACGATGCATCTCATCCAAGCGTGCTTGTGCCGTACGGCGACTTCTTCTGTATCGGCCATTCGATGCCCGGCAATTTCGCTTCTCTTCCGTTCACCGTGTCGGTGAAACCGGAGGAGCAGTTCAAATTCGGCGGCGTGGCTTCAGTCAACTGCTATCTGCCGATGCCCTTCAACAAACGGGCCAAGATCGAGATTATTAACGAGAACGATGTGCCGTTCGGCTTGTACTTCCACATTGATTATGAGCTGTACAAGCAGCCGCTTGGGGAAGATACCGCTTATTTCCATGCGCAGTGGCGGCGTGAGAATCCATGCGACGGCTGGGGGCCGGATCTTCAGGTGAACACGCCGGAAGTCAACCGGGTGGCCAATCTGGACGGCGAAGGAAACTATGTCATTCTGGAGGCAGAGGGCAAAGGCCACTATATCGGATGCAATCTCTCCGTTACCCATTTCCAGGGCAGCTGGTGGGGCGAGGGGGACGATATGATCTTCATCGACGGAGAGAAGCTGCCGAGTATCGTTGGCACGGGCGCAGAGGATTATTTCAACCATGCCTGGGGGATGCAAAAGAACGCGTTCCCGTTCCACGGCTCCATTGTGCATGAGAGCGATGTTCCGGGCTACCAGGTATCCTACCGGTTCCATATCACCGATCCGGTTCATTTCTCGCAGAGTCTTAAAGTAACGATCGAGCACGGCCATGCCAACCATCTGTCCGACGACTGGTCATCAACCGCATATTGGTATCAGACGCTTCCGTCCAAGCCGTTCGGCATTCTGCCGGTAGAAGAGCGAATTCAGCGGATGCCGCAATTCCCGAGCCCCGGCGAGCTTAAGAAGGCCATCCTGAACGAAGAGATGGAGGAGTCCTACAGGCTGGCCACAGAACGAATGGACGGCTATGCCAAAGGACGCGAAGAGCAGGTTCAGCGCAAAGTCGACCGGGTGTCCTGGCATTCCGAAGGCAATATCCTGCAAAGTAAGAGCGTGCGCGATTCGTTCTTGACCAAATAAAAGAGAAGTTGGGCGGAGCCGTTACAGGCTCCAGCCTTGCTAAATTAGGAGGGATAACGGTGGAGCTGCCAACTAAAGGAGCGTTATTGCACCGGGAAGCGTTGTTGAAAGCGGAACAGTCCATTTCCAAGATCAAGGACACTGTCGGCAAGGACCCGGGCCGGCTGAAATATCATTTTATGGCCCCTGCCTATTGGATTAACGATCCGAACGGCCTGATTTTTTACAAAGGCGAATATCATCTGTTCTATCAGCATTATCCTTACGCCGCTAAGTGGGGCGCCATGCACTGGGGCCATGCCAAAAGCAAGGATCTCGTCCACTGGGAGCATCTGCCAATCGCGCTTGCCCCAAGCGAGCCTTATGATCTGGATGAACGGGGCGGCGTCTTTTCGGGCAGTGCGGTCGACGACAATGGCGTTCTGTCCGTGCTCTATACGGGGACGGTCATTAAAGACGGCGTTCTCATACAGTCCCAATGTCTCGCTACCAGCCAGGACGGAATCACCTTTGAGAAGTACGAGGGCAACCCGGTCATTCCCGGTCCACCGGAGGATGGCTCCGCCGATTTCCGTGATCCGAAAGTGTGGCAGCATAATGGAACGTGGTACATGGTCGTCGGCTCGAGCAAGGACGGGATTGGAAAAGCGCTGCTTTACAAATCGCCTGACCTTCGCGCGTGGAACTACGTTGGCGTTCTTGCCGAAAGTGACGGAACGATGGGGACGATGTGGGAGTGCCCGGATTTCTTCCCTCTGGATGGGCGTTATGTGCTTATGTTCTCGCCGATGGGCATGGGGGAACGCAAAACCATCTATCTGGTCGGAGACATGGACTATGAAACCGGAAGATTTACCTGGGACACGATGGGCGATGTGGATCACGGCTTTGAATACTATGCTCCGCAGTCCTTCCTGGACGGCAAAGGCAGACGGATTATCATCGCTTGGCTGAATGCCTGGGATTGGATGCCGTGGTTCAAGGACTTCGGACCGACTGCGAACAATCACTGGTGCGGCGCCATGTCGGCGCCGCGGACCGTGGAACTGGATGGCGATGGAAGGTTGAAATTTATACCGGTCAAGGAACTGGAGGTTCTGCTCAGGGAGCATTACCATATCGAGCAGACCGCCGTCACACCGGACGCTCCGGTGATCCCCAAATATGTGGGCAGCGACTGCCTGGAGATCAAGGCGGAGTTCGATATGTCAGGCTGCACGGCCGAAGAAATCGGATTCGTACTGAGGGGCGCAGGTGACGGCGCGCAGCAGACGCTGCTCGTGTATAATACGAAGACCGGCGCGCTGCGCTTTGACCGGACCCGCTCCGACGGCTGGAGTGAGGGCGTTCGCTCGGTCGTTCTGGAGCGAACGGGAGAAGAGCCGCTAAAGCTTCATATTTTTGTCGATACCTGTGTAGTAGAGGCTTATACCGATGATTATCGGACCGCCATGACCAATAATATTTATCCGGAACCGGCTAGTGTCATGGTGGAAGTCTTCGCAAGCGGCGGCAGTGTGAATCTCACGTCGCTGGATATCTGGAAGCTGCGGTCGGCGTGGTAATCGGCATCATACCCAAATAACGGCGATCTATCTTTGTGACGGAGAACATCGGATGCATTCCCACCCGAATGGGATCGGGACATTCTTCGGCAGAAAACCTGAGATTGTACATCTTTTGGCTGTCTGAGAACACCAATTGTATAACACGCCTGTAAAAATACAGTTTTTTTCCTGTTCAGCCTTACATTCAGTCAGCACAGTCTCAAATCCCTGTATATTTTCAGGATTTCCCTATGAATAAACGTTTTAGGTTAAAAAAAGCTGTATTTTAGCTGTTTTGCAAGACGTTGAACTAAAATCACAACCAACCTGACCTCGTCACTTGATGTTGAACCGATTACCCTGATTCCTAACCAAGGTTCGATGGAGGAATTGAAGAATAGAACAACAGAAGCCAGCAAGTCTTTCAATAACCGAAAGACTTGCTGGCTTTTTAACTCCTATTTGTAATTTTGAATAAGAAAGGCGCTCTTATGGGACAGCCTCTGCCTCTGCGGTTGCCCGGCACATCGTGCTGACGGGTGAACGTCAAGAGTATGCCGCAGGTGGGCTGGACAGCCACAGATAAAAACATGCTTTCCCCATGGTTTCTTCATACTTTCTCCAAAGTGAATTGGTATTCTTGAGCTACAGACAAGACATCGATGTACTCTTCATAAAAGGAGGTGAGAATGTTTTGAAAACAGTTCGCAGCATCATTGGTTTTGTTCTCATCATCATTATTTTATCCGGCCTTGGATATATCGGATGGTTCGTTTCAAAGAGCGGTCTCATATCTTGGAATAACTTTGGAACCGCAGCGAATGAAACAAGCGCGCACAGCCAGCACGCTGCCATGCAGCAAGCGGAGACAACTTCCAGTACGAAGGTGAATCCTGCCAATGCGCTGCAGGAGAAAGTATCGAGCGCGAATCAAACGGTTAAGCAGATGGCGGACTTGATGTCGGAATACCCTTATGCTGTTCCGGCGAGCGCAGCTACTTATGGCAGCAATGGATCAGGCGGAACCGGCGGACAGGCGGGAGTACAGCATCCGGTACAGGTTCAGAACAATCAGAGAGGCATATATATTCTGTCTGAAAGTGTATATCTGTTAAATCAGCTTGATCAAACGCTAAAATCTCAGACCGGATTGACCGAATCGGCGAGTCCAACTTATCAGACGTATGTTAACCGCTACAATTTGCTGGTTCAGAGCCGGACGACGCTTAACAACGTATATGTCAAGCTCAATGATGCCAAAGATTTGTTCTTGTCCAACGCCGCAGGACCGGCAGCAGCTTATAACGAGCCCGGTGATATCCAGCAAGCAAACAAGGCTATTTATCAAATGGCACAAACTGTTATGGAAATGGATAGCCTGAACCGGTGGGTCGACAATGAAATGGAACAAACCGTTGTACAGGCCCGGAATCTCTCTGCAACCGAGGCATCTAATGCAGCTTCCCAGAGCCAATCCAGCGGATTCAGCATTAAGGGCATTCAAATTCCTGGGCTCATGACGTCGATTGCCGTATTGTTCATAGTATTACTGGCGGTCGGAATCATTGGAATGATTCGAAGCCTGGTCGTACCCCGGCCGGAACCGGCTAACGTGGAAGAGAACATTTGATTTAGAAGGAGGAGAAACAAGAAATGATGGATATGGATATGTCCGGAAATGTTCAAGGCACAATGAATATGGGGACTTATGGAGGCACAGGGAGTGTAATCAGCGGAGTACTCTCGGCCGTAACTCAACTGCTGTTGGTGGCTTTGATCATCAGTCTGGTTGTCGGACTTGCCGTATGGCTTAAAAACACGTACTTCAAAGAGTCCTATAACAAAGGAAAACAGGTGATTAGCAATGATCCGATGTTGAAAACGATTTTTGTGCTGGCATCCACATTTGTCGGCGTAATCATCATTTTGTATCTGCTGGGCATTTTGATGAATGGCGGATTTCATCCGAACCGGATCGGGTTTGTATCCGCTTGGAGCGTTGCGGGAATATTGACCTTCTTTGTAAAACTGCTGACCGTTCTGTTTGTAGTAGCGTTGATCGCGTTCTTGTACAGTTATGTGAAGCACAATATCAATAAGACTCCTGTCGCCTCTTCTAGTGGGGCAGCACTTCCAGCAGGAAATGAAGTGAATTCCAATCAAAACGAGGAAGCAACACATGCCGCAAAGGCAAGTCCGGATGAGCCGGAAACGAACAAAGACTAAAACGGATTGAGGTTGATGCGGGTAATGAAGTTTGATTTTATCCTTCACTGGTTATGGGCGCTTGTGTTCTCCATCTTGGCACTGAGCGGAATTGCAATGGCAGGAGCGAAATATGGTTGGGTGATGCAGTATGATATTGCGACGGCGGATATCGTACACCGCTTGGCTGCGGTTGTCTATGTCCTGCTGACCCTGATTGTCATCCTCTACGAAATCATTCGAATCCTAAGACGGGATAAGACTCTAAAGCCATGGCTTGTGTTCGGCCCATCCGGTTATGGACTCTTTACCTTCATTACCACTCTGATTTTTATTATTACCGGAGCTGTGATCTGGCTCTTCATGGACAGCAACCACGCCGCAACGGCTTTTACACTATGGATTCATGAAAAATTGACTTATCTGGCAGCAGCGAGCGTGATCTGGCACATCTATATGAAGTCCCATGCATTAAAGTGGCCTAAGAACAAGGAACGGAAGGCAAGATGATCGAAGAAGGGAGGGGCCTTTGTCATGTGGATGCAGAAAAAATGGTTTAAGCTGTTTATCTGGTTTGTGACTGCCTCATTTTTCTTTGCTGTTGGCGCAATATTGATCTCGATGTTCCGCTTCGGACCGACCGAGCAGGAGGCTATGAGCTTCATGATGGGTATGATGAAGGCCATGGAAACCTCCCTGATGGGATTGTCAATGCAAGTGAAGGAAGATGCAAATGTACAAAGGTTATTGTATGAGAGCGTTCAATTCGCATTCCCTCTATTAGCGATCAGCATTGCAGGCGGCGTCTACGTACGGTGCAGAAGAAAGGTGTAACCCATGTTCAACAAACAAAAACGGCCGTTCTGGCAGCTCAGCTCCGTGTTTGCAGTCATCATCATGCTAGTGCTGGCGCTTTCCTGGAGCAACCCGGCAGAAAATGCGGCGCAAATGGATGCTTCTATGGCAGACATGATGAGCAATGAGATTCTGGGTTCTGCAACCATTCCCGATCTGTTCACAATCGGTACAATGGACAGTCCGGAAGCATCATCAGGCAATGGCGGGCATAGCGGGCACCATGACCAAACAGGGAGACTGTATGCTATTCATCTGATAACAACAGCACTTCTTGTGTTTACGCTGCCAATCATTATAGCAGGGGCCGTGTTTCTTGCCATCGTATGGCCGAAGCCCGTTAAATGGAGGAACTCAAAATGAATGCTCTTGGAGCCTTTGGAAACTTGTATATGGCATCTCTGCTGATTCTTCTCGTCGTTGGTTTGCTCTTTACGGTTTATTATCTGTTAAAAAAAACGTATGGCTATATTGGAGGAATATCAATAATGAAAACGAATGGCTGGTTGAAATTAGCAATTTTCTCGTTCGTCGGTTTAATTATCTCTGTAGTATTGCTTAATGTAACGAATCCTGCAAACTCTGGTTCGACTACGTCAACGAATAATCTGCATAACGCTCATGTTAACGGAACGGCCGGAGTCGGAGCGACCATGCAGGGAACAATGGGCGGCGCCGTGCCGATGGATCAAATGAATGAAATGATGCAGCGTATGAACCAATTGCAGCAGGATATGATGCGTATGCAGCAGCAGTACATGAGCGGCGGGCAGTCCAATATGAATATGGGCAATTCGGGCAGCATGGGATCGTCCGGCAGCATGGGCGGCTCGGGCGGTATGATGGATGACATGGACATGATGAATATGGGCGGCGGCGGCATGAACAATGGCGGAAACATGAATAACGGCGGCAGCATGAACAACGGCGGAAACATGAACAATGGCAGCAACATGGGAATGATGTAGGAGGAATGAGACTTGAGCAGCAAAAGTCTTGTATGGCTATTCTTCCTGGCCTTGATCATCGGCGGGACGGCAGCCGGTATCTTTATAACTGAAACTTCGGGTTCCAAAGGTGGGGCGGCTACGGGCAGTACGGTTCAAGAAGATGCCAGCGCAACAAACCAACCGATGGACCATAGTTCCCATGTCATGACCAATACAGCTGCACCTGGCAGTACGGAGGGAGCAATCCCTCCCAGTCCTTCCCCTTCCCCTGAAGCAGCTGCAGGTACGGTTCAAGAGGGAACGGCAACTTTGCCGCAGCCTAAAGCCGGGCAGCCGGTAAAAGGGTTTACTCTGACTGCTATGGAAAGCAATTGGAAATTAGCGCCGGGTGTGACCCAAGCGGTCTGGACTTACAATGGTACGGTCCCTGGACAGGAAATCCGTGTTACTCAAGGGGATTTTGTAAGGATTACGCTGAAAAATGAACTTAGTGTACCCGTAACTATTCATTGGCATGGCTATCCTGTACCCGCCGGATCGGATGGTGTGCCCGGACTTACACAAGATGCGGTTAAGCCGGGGGAAACCTATACCTACGGGTTCTCAGCCGATGTGGTGGGAACCTATTGGTACCATTCCCACCAAGAAAGCTCCACGCAGGTAGACAAGGGACTCTACGGTGCTCTTATCGTGGAACCGAAACCATCCGAGCAGCCGGACAAAGACTTTACCTTAATTCTGGATGAATGGATGAATGCAGGTGGCAATGCTCACAGTGCTCACGGATCAGCAGGCATGAGTGATGAAGAAATGATGGCCGCCATGTACAACATTTATACCGTTAATGGTAAATCCGGTTCGCTGATTACGCCTCTGGAAACTAAACCAGGAGACACCGTTCGCTTGCGTTTCATTAACGCCGGATATCGTTCCCATGGAATCCATATTCCCGGAGAATTCCGGGTAGTCAGTACGGATGGACAGGATATAGCGGAGCCGGCTACCCTCCAAGATCAAATCGTGACCATCGCTCCCGGGGAACGGTATGATGTGGAGTTGAACATTGACTCGCAAAAGGATTTTTCCATTGATGCGCATGATGACAATAAATATAACGATCAATTGGTTATTCCGGTTAAGGTATCGGGAAGCAAGGGCGAAGAAATGGAAACACAGCATGATCAATTAACCGCGTTTGATCTTTATAAGTACGGCAAGCCTGCCGAATCCGAATTAAGCAAGGTCCAAAAATTTGCGCTGGAGTATACAGCCGTGCTGAATTCCAAGACGAATGGGAACCAGATAGTGTATACGATCAACGATAAAGTCTTTTCAGAACTCCCGGCTCTTCAAGTGAAAACCGGCGACTATGTAAAGCTGACGTTTGAGAATAAAAGCACGGTGGATCATCCGATGCATGTACACGGCCACTTTTTCCAAGTCCTTGAGAAAAATGGGGTGAAGGTGGAAAGTACGATCATGAAGGATACCGTTCTAGTTAAGCCCGGCGAGAAGATCGTAGTCGCCTTTAAGGCCGATAATCCCGGAAACTGGATGATTCACTGCCATGAGCTTCACCATGCTGCGGGAGGAATGGCGCAACAATTGACTTATACCGATTATAAGCCCGGTTACACTCCCCCTTCTAATGCAGCGAACAAACCGGAATAGATGAATGAGAATAACGCATGTCAGATGAAAATTATCAAGACCTAAACTTAAGAAAATCAAATTAATCGCCTCTTCAAGGGGCGGTTTTCTTTTGGTCGAAAATCAACAATAAACGAAAACAGAACCTAAAGAATAAAGAGCCCAACGGCTCTCTGCACATGCCATAATCATTGCTCCTTTGTCAAACTAAGCAACCTATTGTTATCTATACCCCTCACCAGTGTGCTTTAAAACGCTCAATGGGACGCATCATTTCGTAATCTTCAAGCTCCAGCATGTGACAATGCCATACATACGCCCAGTGAAGGGTCCAAAAAGGGCTATAACGGATGTAACGTAAAAAGGGGGGCCGAACTCTTTTAATCCCATTTCGTAGGGATTAGGAGGAGTGGGAGGTCCCGTGAAAATAAGGTTTCCGGTTTTTTGAAAATGAGAAGCATCAAAAGGTTGGCGATCAAGAATTTGAAAGTTAACCAAATGGAGATGGATGGGGTGAGGATCATCATAATTAGTGGTCTGATTAAGAACCAGGAGGTAATCGTTGCTATTCATCGAATAGGAATGTTATTCAGAATAGAAACGAGGACGAGAATGTCAATTCGAAAACTAATTATCAATCTCTTGTTAACCGCTCTAGTCTTTTCCTCCCTTTTCACCTTAAGTACGTACGCGGCGTCTCCAACTGCCAGCTCATTGGCTTCATCTTATGGAGGCGAGTGGGTTGACAAAGCATTGGTCGAGGTCGAGGATTTTGACGGTACGATCAACATTACATTCAACAAGCAAACTGGCAAGGCTAAATTGGATTATGATGCCTGGGGTTCAGGGGAAACCTACATCTTTCATTCGGTGACACCCATAACAATTGATGAACAAAATCCTGTGAAGTTCACCTACGAATATCAGGATTATAACCAGCACGGGGAAGTAGGGACCTTTCGAGGAGAGGGTATTATTCAATTCAAACCAGGCGTAATCGTACTTCGGATGGGAGTACTTCCATCCGATATAGACCCGATCTTTGCGCAGCCGCGGAGCTTTATTCGTGATCCTTATGCTAACTGGGTTCCAAAGCCTGGGGATGCCTTAAGTGTTGTATCCAAATACTGCAACTGCAAGGAATCAAATTTGGTGAAGTTCGATTACCCGGTTGCAGACAATGAAAGCAATAAAAATTGGATTGTCTATGTCAACGTGTATGTAAGAGGTATCTTCCTAACCGAATATAAAGTGAATCTTCACACCTATAAGGCAACAGATTTAAAGGATTCATGGTCGGAAGCCTATCAATCTTTTGACAAAATCGAGGCTTCAAAAATTACAGCGTCCTCCACACTCCCCAAATCGAAAGTATCTTCCCATAATTCAAGTCAAGTAATCGATGGCGATACGGCCACCTGCTGGTGCGAAGGGGTTAAGGGGAACGGAATCGGGCAGAGCTTTACGATTCGATTTACCAAAACAATTGAAATCGGCAGCCTCAAGATTTTGCCGGGCTATGGGAAATCCATCTCCACTTATCTGGAAAACAACAGTGTTCGTAAAGCAAGAATAACCTTCTCTGATGGAACATCGATCATTGCTGATTTCACGAAGGGATCCAGGTTTGACTTGCCAGAAGAGAAAATGACAACCAGTATTACGTTCACCATATTGGATATTGTTCCAGGCTCCAAGTATAACGATACTTGTGTATCGGAACTAGCCATCTCATAAATGGATGCCGAGTTCGTATATTCGCGGATTGAGCGCACAAGATCAACAACTCCTAATCTATCCTGAAACAACTTTATTTCATCATCTAATGGTTGCCGCATCAGCGGCATGAATATCTTGAACAACAAAAACCGGAGGCCATCTAGCCTTCGGTTTCTTGTTGCAATCACCATTTTAATTTGCACGTTTATTCGGTTTTAGCACGAGTCTTCGCATGATGGAACCCATCAAGGATACGTTCTCCTCAATGATAAAGCCTGCTTTTTCAATATTTTGCAGTGTTCTGCGGTTGATGTTAGCTCCCCAGAGTCTGACTGTAATTGGATTAAGTACATCCATTAATAATCCTGCAAACGGCTGCTCGCTGCGCATGTGCTCCAGCAGAAGCACTTTCCCGCCCGGCTTGCACACTCTTCGGATTTCCAGTAAACCGGCTACAGGATCAGGCACCGAACAAAAGACGCAGGTCGCAATGACATAATCAAATGAATCGTCGGGAAAAGTCATATGCTGGGCGTCCATCTCCAAAAGCGTTACCGGAAATGGAGCGCGGATTGCTTTTGGTTTGGCATAGCGAAGCATGCCCGGGCTGAAATCAATACCGGTAACGCCCGCTGTGTGTGCCGGATAATAGGACAAATTGGCTCCAGTTCCCACGCCTACCTCCAACACCTCACCGTCCACACCATTAAGCAGTTCAGTCCGCCATTCTTTTTTGATCATCCGATCCATTAGATCAAAGATTCCCGATATCCGGTCATACCGTTTTCTAATGATGTCTGTTCTATTTTCATTCATGCTTCATGATTCCTCCTAGTCCTCGTCAACGGAAATTATTTCATGTTCATCATAGAATGGTTTGGATGCTTAGGGCTAGGAATTATGGTATTGGGTGAGCTGCCGGTGGAGTACAGAAAAATGAAAGCAGCAATAGCCAGGAACATAAGGAATGGAGTACGAAAGATCCAAGGTGAGCGTTTCAGAACAGATTCCTCGATCTGACCTTGGAGCATCAGGGTATGAACAAATTGAAGGAAACCGCAGGCGGCCATAAAAATAAAAATCACTCGATTCCACTCGGACGAAGGCAGCATAACAATGAGCATCGCCCCCATCAAACCGGCCATCATGCCGGATAGCGCCCCGTTCAGAAATGCTCCGATATGGATAACAGAGCCGATGATCCCTCCTGCGAGGATGCCTGTCAGCACACTGAGCAACAAAGACAGGAAAATGTTCGATGAAAATCCGGCGCCAATAATCGTCCCGCTGCCAAAGCCGGCAATCATTCCGCTTGCCATTGGCGAAATCATTGCCATTGTGCCCGTTACGGCGGAGCGGAAGCGATAAATAAAGCTAAACGACCAACCAATAATAAAAGTATAGAAGATAGCTGCGATAATCCAGTTGGACATGAGTACAACCCCCTGCTTGTTTATATTGTATCGTATGAGCCCAAGTACATGGATACCTCAATTTTTCAACATATTTTCTCCATAATCTCTCCTTACAATAAGAGTATAAATAACAAAGCGTATGGGAGGTATTTATTATGAATTGGTCTTGGCTGCTAACGCTGATTTGCCCGTTAATGATGATATTTATGATGTTTGGAATGCGTGGGGGACATCATCATGGAAGCCATAAGAAACAAGTGACAACAGAACAGCTTCAGGAAGAACTGACGGAATTGAAGGCACAAAATGAGCGGATGCGCAAAGAAATACAGGGCTTAAAATCATAGAGAACGAAGAAGGTGGGCATTGTGCCGAAGCTCCAAGTGTTAATTGTGGATGATGAATGGAATATGAGGAACCTGCTCCGGATTTATTTGATGAAGGAAGGATTCCAGATTCAGGAGGCGTCTACAGGGCTGGAGGCGTTATCCATGGTCAAGAAGCATTCCTTTGATATTATTTTGCTCGATGTCATGATGCCTGATATGGATGGCTGGCAAGTATGCAAGGCGATCAGAGAAACGGAAACGGTTCCGATATTAATGCTGACGGCGCGTACTGAAACCAAGGATAAGATTCATGGATTGGGGATAGGCGCGGATGATTATTTAACCAAGCCGTTTGATTCAGAAGAACTCCTGGCCCGAATATATTCATTAATCCGCAGATCAACGATTACACAGACTTCACTGCCTCAGCAGTTGGTGCTTGAATTTCCGCAAATGACCATATTCCCCGACGCGCGGGAGGTTCGGATTCAAGATGAGTTGATTGAGTTTACCCCGAAGGAGTTTGATCTGCTGGCTGTATTAGCCCAAAGCAGGCAGCGCGCCTTCAGCAGGGAGGAACTCGTCGAAAGGTTATGGGGATATGATTATGAGGGCGAAGTCCGGGTCGTGGATACCCATATCAAGAATATACGTGAAAAACTGCACAAAGCGGGAATGACCTACAATCCTATTCAAACGGTGTGGGGAGTTGGCTATAAGTTTTATGCTTCCGGGGAACAGGAATGAGGAACAACCGGATCGGATTGAAACTTGGCCTGATTATCATCACCTTATTCTTAATCGTGCTGGTATTTCTGGGATTCTCCATTGACCGCATGTTTACTAACTATTATTATGCCCGCATGCAGACCGAAACGGAGGAGCTTACTTCCCACTTTGCGGTAATGGCGGACTCCACTGATGCAACGTCTGAGCAGACAATGAAGACGTTTGCCGAGTTCTCAAATGTCAGTGTTTTTAATATTCGGCAGGATGGAGCGGTGATTCTTCATTCGGGAGTGCATGATCCATCAGACAGAACCTTTATCCGGACCTCCGATCTAAAGAAGATTTTTTCCGGGAAAAAGGTGAACTTACTGTACGAGGATACTGCAGGACACCGTTACTTTGTGTCGGGGCAACCCATTCATGGAGGCGAAGGTGCAGCATCCGCTCTTTATGTTATGTCATCTACGGAACAGATGGAGCAATCGTTATCGGGTGTGCGGAATTTACTGATCCTTTCTGGAATGGGCGCATTCTTACTGGCCCTTGGGATCACGTGGATTATCGCCCAATTTCTATCCCGTCCGCTTCTGCAAATGCAGCAGGCGACCCGCAACATTGCCGCCGGTGAGCTGGAAACGAGACTGGAACTCAAAAGCCGGGATGAAATGGGCGCCTTGGCCGAAGCAATCAATGATTTAGCGGTTGATCTTCAGCGTTACCGGGATACACGCCAGGAATTTTTTGCTAATATATCTCATGAGCTGCGTACTCCGATCACTTATCTGGAGGGTTATTCCCGAGTGGTGAAGGATGAGCTATATGAGACCGATGCGGAGAAAAATCAATACCTTGATATTATCTACGAAGAATCGGTCCGGCTTCAGCATCTGGTCGATGATTTGTTTGACCTGGCAAAGATGGAAGAAGGGAAAATCACACTTGTTCTTGAATGGGTTGATTTGTCTGAGCTCACTGAACATGCGGTCAGGAAGGTTGAATTGAAGGCCAGAGTAAAAAATTTAAGTTTATTGATTCTGAAATCCGGAACGGCCTCATGCGTATGGGCAGATGGTAAACGGATGGAGCAGATTGTACTGAACTTGCTTGAAAATGCCATTCGTTATACAGAACATGGAGGCATTAAGGTATATTTGTTATATGAAGCTGCTGCTGTAACGCTAATTGTAGAGGATACCGGAATAGGTATTCCTGAAGATGAACTCCCCTATATTTTTGAACGTTTTTATAGAGTGGAAAAGTCTCGCTCCCGTCAATTCGGAGGCACCGGATTAGGATTATCGATCGTGAAGAAATTGGTAGAGCTGCAGGAAGGAAAAATACAAGTCTCCAGTAAAGCAGGAGAAGGAACCCGCTTTGAAATCCGGTTTGCCCTGCAATCAGGGTGTGGGGAGGGGAGCACATGAAAAAAATAGAGTGGCTGATTGCCATTCTGTTCATAGGAATGGGTTTAATGTGCATGACCATACCTGCGCTATCTTACCAAAGCGATGCTCTAATGCATTTTGGCGGTTACATCAAAACGTTCTTAATCTGCGCTGTATTGCTAATCGCATTTATATTTCTGCTGGCAAGCTGGATTCGTCAGAGAAAAAAACGTTGAAAGAGGCCCTTAAAGCCGGTCAAATGGCTGGAAGGGCCTCTTTGGCGTATCCTTCAGTTCTTACTTATACGTCTTGGCAATAGCATTGGCTGTGACAATCGCGTTATAAACATCCGCCGGTTCAACCGGGAATGGCATATTACCCATCGTGTCCCCTTCCGCGCAAGCGGCTTCCGCTACCTGGCGCCACTCGGACTCGATGAATTCCGTGCATCCCAGATCTTCGAGCGTCAAAGGCAGACCTACATCCTTAACCAGCTTAATGACCGTTTCGAGCTCATCGAGCGGCGCATTTTCGAGCACCAATTGGGCCAGAAGGCCAAAGGTTACTTTCTCGCCGTGCTGGGCTTTATGTACCGAAGGTACAGCCGTCATCCCGTTATGGATGGCATGCGCAGCAGCCAAGCCGCCGGATTCCGCCCCGACTCCGCTCAAATAAATGGTTGCTTCGATCGTTTCTTCAACCGCGCGGGTATACACCTTTTGCTCGACGGCGCGTTGTGCCTTGACTGCATGCTGCAGCAGCGCCTCATAGCACATTGTTGCAATGCCAAGGCCTGTTGTGGAAGGCTTCATCAGGACGAGGTTATCGCCGTTCGCGGCATAGCAAGCCCGGGCTTCAAAATAGGTTGCGAGCGCATCGCCGATGCCTGCGGCAAAAAAACGTGCCGGCGCGGCCGCCAAGATGCCTGTATCGGCAATCACAACATCCGGATTGCTCGGCAGGAAGAGATATTCGTCAA
Organism: Paenibacillus durus; assembly: GCF_000756615.1. NCBI lineage: Bacteria > Bacillati > Bacillota > Bacilli > Caryophanales > Paenibacillaceae > Paenibacillus > Paenibacillus durus. Next base: position 4,993,222 of record NZ_CP009288.1, on the reverse strand, counting down.
AGGAGCCGTCTTTCTTGTAAATGACGGACAGGGCCGTGCAAGGAGCGTCTGTCGATGCCAGAGTAGGAAAAATAACAACCGGCAATTTCTCGTAATAGGCCGTTGCTTTTGCCGTATCCAGCGTTTTTCCCCCGCCGATGCCCACGATAATATTGGCTCCGGCTTTGCGGGCCAGCTCACGGTTGCGCTCAATTTCTTCCTTGGTGCATTCATAGTTGAATTTTTCAAACGTCGCCTTATTTCCCGCTTCGGCGATCGAGGCGCCTGCTTCGTTCTTTGCGCGCTCCAGGATGAACTCGTCGCAAATGACATAGGCGTTGTCGCCGAAGCTTTGGATGTGCTCATTCAAATGGGCAAGCAAACCATGTCCGCAAATAAACTTTTTGGGTGAGGTGATAGAACGTACAAATGATGTCATAATTACCAGTCCTTTCAATTCAATTTTGTGTATTTAAACATTGCTTATTATAAAACTTACCAATTGATCTGGCAAATATTGTGTTATGTATTTACTAAAAATTAATAGATTTGTAACAAAATGAACTATTATTTTCGAATTTGGGTTCCGTCGAGTTGAAATCATAACAAAAAACTGCCGAGCTCTTATGAGACGACAGATTTTATATGATACGAATTAGCCCGCTTAGATTTTCCGAGGTCTTATCCAAGTTTGTATTGAAACTATGTCTGAAAATGGCTTGTTCATTTGATCGTGGTCCAATTCAATCAGCGTCCCGTCCATATTAATCCCGGCTTTGATTTTGGCGATCGTATAGGCTGCGTTATATGCGGTTGCCCCGCCGAAAGAATGGCCCATAATGCCTACATGGTTCAAATCGACTTTATCTTTAAAATCAGTCTCCATCCGTCCTGCATTTAATGCTTCCAATTGGCTTATGACAAACTCTACATCCTGAGTCCATATATCCCCGACAGCGCGGGCCTTATCATAGACATCCTCAGCAGACAGCTCCGTTGTGAACCCTGTTATATGGCCGTCCGAAAATGCCGTCGCCGTCGTGCTGTACGTATGGTCGATAGCGGCTACGATATACCCGTGGCTTGCCAGATGTTCGGCTTGCGAAGCATGAAGCATTCGGCTGGTGCCCATTCCATGGTTTATGATAACCAAGGGGTACGGTTGGGCGGAGGATAAGACGGGTGCATCTTGAAAGGAATGGCTGCGCGTATATTTCCAATAATCCAGAACAAATGCAGGCAGATGAAACCCCTCGGCAAAAGCTGATATGTAATTGTGAAAGATTTGCGGGTCCTGCGGGAAAAGAAACTGCGGCGGGCTGGATGTCTTTTCCGCCGGGTACCACACTTGTACGACGAGCTCGCGTTTATCTCCCGGATCGTCGGTGAGCTTCTCCTCGCGGTTTCCGTCGGTCCAATCGAAGGTAACCGTTCCGACCGCGTCCGGTCCGTCCGGCTTGGGTAAAACAATAACTGGCAGGGCTGCGGCCAGAACAGTGGAGAGTATAACCAGCGCTTAGCGCAAGGCCGCTTATATACCGGAGAACAAGCCGTTTTTTTACCGCCGGAACCGGTCTGAACAGTCTTCGCAGTATGCTTGTGAGCAGAATGAGAGTGACGAAATAAAGGGGGACCAGCTGCCACCGGTAGCCTTCCAGAAGCAGCTGCATCACCGGAAGTGTGAGCAATCCGGCGCCAATCAGGATATTCGCAGTTTTGCGGGGAGGGGGGGCCTAATATAAGTCAAAAAAACCAACTCCACCCGACGTGGAAGTTGGCTTCTATCTAAGTTTATACCATGTTGACCATCAAATCCCCGTGGGGGTCTGCAAAGCTAATGGAGAAACTCCTTTTATAGAAGGCCCTTACCACGTTATGCAAATGCCACCACCACTCGTCTTCTGGCTTATTGCTATTCTGAAAGTCATGAATGAGCTTCAGTTTATCGTAGAATCCCTTGGCGTTAGACAGGAGGATCAAATCATATAGATTAACCTCCAGCTTCTCTTCGTCGGTCAATTCTCGGAAATACGAATGAATCTTGCTCCGCAGCCGGAGCATTTCGACCATTTCAAAGGGGCTGGCATCCAAGTCTTTCACATCCATCCCATAATGGTCAATATCATTTTGCCTAGACATATCGGAGCACCTCCTTGATTGTTCCTGTTACGGGGAATAGATTATCTCCATTATATCATCGGAGAGAACTCACGCCTATCATGAATCCAAGAATGCCATGTGGCTCAACTACACTTTTTGGTGTTATCATATTATGATGCCGCAACCCTAAGCTTAGCAGGTTAACACCCGTACGCCCGGAGCAGACCCCGGCCCCAGATGAATCGACCGGTCGCTGATCGCCTCCACATCCTGCTGGTCGTGGGTAACGAACAGGCAGGTCATTTGCGCTTTCTTTAGAATGGCCCGCAGTTCGGAACGGATCGCGTCCTTCAGCCCCGCATCCAGGTTGCTAAAGGGTTCGTCCATCAGCAGCACCTCCGGCTTCTGCGCCAGCGCCCGGGCGAGCGCCACCCTCTGCTGCTGTCCGCCGCTCAGCTCATGCGGGTACCGATCCTTGAATTCGCCGAGCTGGACAAGATCAAGCATGTCCTCCAGCCGTTTGCCCCGTTCTTTACGGGGGAGACGGTGCAGGGCGAACTCGATATTTTTGCGGACCGTCATATGAGGGAACAGGGCGTAATCCTGAAACACCATACCGACGCCCCGCCGCTCCGGCTGGATGTAGCAGCCCTCATTCACAACGGGAGCCCCGTTGATCCGAATCTCGCCGCCCGAGGGAATCTCCAGACCCGCAATCAGCCGCAGCAGCGTGCTTTTTCCGTTTCCGCTTGCGCCTACAATTCCGACGATATCCCCTTTTTCAATGGAACAGGAGAACCGGTTGATCACCGGGGACTTGCTCCGCTCATAAGAGAAGGATAGATTCCGGATGTCTACAATACTCATTGCTCCCACCTCCTGTCTAAATAATGCATAACGTAAACCGAGATCAAGCTGATGCCAATGATAAGCAATGAGGGAATGGCCGCCTCGAAAATCTGTTCATCGCTGGCATACCGGTAAGCTTTTGTAGTCAGGGTCTCGAAATTGAAGGGTCTAAGGATTAGAGCCAGCGGCAGCTCTTTGCAGATTTCCACAAAGGTCAGGAGGCATCCGCTCATCACCGCTCCCTTAATCAAAGGCAGATCCACCTTGAAAAAGGTTGCGGTCATTCCGTGCCCCAGCATGCGGGACGCTTCCGTATATTTCCGGCCCATTTTCTCAAACCCGACTTCCACGGCGTTATACCCGGTAGCCATAAACCGGATCACATACCCCGCGATCAGCATCGCGAGCGTCAGGCTTAGCACGAGGGGGATTCCCCCAAGCGTGAGCTGATGATGGAAGGCCGCCCAGACTTTATCCAGCTTCAAAAAAACAACCAGCACACCGATGGCGATAATGGCCCCGGGCATCGAATAGCCAGCGGTTATCGCCTTGGAGAGCACAAAGGAAGCGGTGGAACGCGTCCGGTTCGCCCCAGCGGCAATCAGCGAAAAAATCATGATGATCAAGGTGGAGACGACAGCCACGAACAAGGTTTGATAGATCAGCCGGAACAATCCCGCGTTCCACATGCTGTCAAAGGTCCAGCCCGCCCATACGATTAACTGCATAAGCGGGAACAAAAAGGCCGCGCACCAAACGATTGCACACAGCAGGCCGGCCGCCCACCCGGGAACTCCCGTTAAGCGCCTCGGCACAAGCGGCCTCGACTTACTCGTCGTCGAGCTGTAAGCGCGCCGTTTGCGCAGCAGCATTTCGACCAGGAACAAGCCGATGACAATCATCATGAGCCAGGCGGCAAGGCGCATCGCCGAATCGGCGTCATACATCCCGAACCAGGTCTGGAAGATCGCCGTGGAGACGGTCTGTATGCCAAAATAACTCGTGACCCCGTAATCGCTCAGCACCTCAAATATGACCAGGCTGATACTGCCCGCAATCGCCGGCCGGGACAAAGGAAGCGCGATCCGCAGGAAGATGGACAGGCCGCTTCTTCCCAGCAGCCGGGCGTTCTCAATGTATGAGGCGCTCTGTTTTTCCAGAAACGATTTGGTAATCAGATATACATAAGGAAACAAAAACAAGGTGAATACAAGGACCGCGCCCCGCATGGAGGAGACGGTAATCAGCTCCTGATTGGGGACCATTCCGAACCGGTTCCGCAGCGTGGTCTGGACAACGCCGGTGTAGCTGAACATCGTGCTGTATGTAAAAGCGGCAATGTATGGAGGAATGGCCAGAGGAAGAATCAGCGCCCATCTGAAGAACTGTTTTCCCGGAAAATCATAGACCGCCGTAAGCCAGGCCAGCGTTACCCCGAGCAATGCTGTCAGGACGGCAACCGTTAGCGTCAGCTGAACCGTCTGGGCGATATAATCCTTTACGAGATACTGCCTGATTTGAACCCAATTGCCATTTGGCGGATTAAAGATCGAGAGCAGTACAAAAAGAATGGGCAGCAATATAACTGCCGCCCCCGCCAAGCTTACGATTCGCCAACCGCTAAGGCGTCTTTGTATCTGTACCTTAACTGTGTTTAGATTCATAAATTATTTCCAGCCTGTTTTGTTTATGATCTCAATTGCTTTGGCATTATGAACACCCAGTTTGTTGAAATCGATGTGCTGCGTTTTGAACGTTCCCCAGGATTTGAGCAGCTCGGGCAGCTCGGCTTTGGCATTGACTGGGAACTCGAAGTTTTCATTGGTAACCATCGTCTGCGCTTCGGCGCCGGTCAGGAATTCGATCAGCTTGACGGCGTTGTCCTTGTTCTTGCTGTACTTGGTTACAGCCGCGCCGCTGATATTCACATGGGTGCCTGTTGTATCCTGGTTAGGGAAGAAGACGCCGATGCTTTTGCCGACCTTCGCTTCTTCCGGATCATCCGAATTGATCAGCAGGCCCACGTAGTACGTATTCATCAGCGCTACATCGCCTACACCGGCGACAATGGCCTTGGCTTGGTCACGGTCATTTCCTTCCGGAGTGCGAGCCAGATTGGCTACCAATCCTTTGGACCATTCTTCGGCTTTCGCTTCGCCGTTCAATTCAATGAAGGAGGACAGCAGGGACTGGTTGTACAAGCTGGAGGATGGACGGACAAGCACTTTGCCTTTCCAGGCCGGGCTGGTCAGATCCTCATAGGTGGAGAGCTGCTCCGGTTTTACGCGATCCTTGGAGTAGACGATGACGCGAGCGCGTGTGGAGAGCCCAATCCACTGATTGTCCGGGTCACGCAGCTCTTTCGGAACATTCTGGTCGATCGTTGCCGAAGTGACCGGCTGGAGCAGTCCGGCCTGCTTGGCATTGTTCAACACGCCGCCGTCTACCGTGAGGAACAGGTCGGCCTGCGTGCTTTCGCCTTCACGCTTCATGCGCTCAATCAGTTCCTCCGCTTTGCCTTCAATGACGTTCACTTTGACGCCGGTTTCTTCCGTGAATTTCTTATACAGCAGCGCGTCTACATCATAGTTCCGGGCGGTATAGATATTGACGACTTGCTCCGCTGCCTGTGCAGTCGGCTCACTCTTCTCTGTATTCGCCGTACCGGCTTCACTTGCCTTGTCCGCTCCGCATCCGGCTAACAGACCGGCAGCAAGTACTCCCGTAAGCAATGGAGCAAAGAATTTACGCTTCATCATTTTCAAACATCCCCCTAAGATAATGATTATTATTCTCAATTGGCAACATGATAACTTTAATGCTTTCTCTATGTCAATAACATTAACTTTAAATATTTCAGAATTCATAATAGTAATTTTAAATAAGCACATTTTCGTCACAATCTCGCAGCGGAATTCCACATCCTGGGATATAGAGGGATCTAGTTACAATTCTGTTCTTTTTAACGAAATCAACGTATGCCTGGACAGTGCCTTTTTCTTTATAAAAAACGAGGTTACAAAGAGATTGACAGTCTTGTTTTCCGTATAATAAAGTAATTAATAGTTACAAAATATTAACTAATTGCCGCCCACCAGCTAACTCCGTAGGCATTGAAAGGGAGAAAAGTTCTGAAGAAAGTCATCCTATCGCTGCTAGCAGCCGCTGCTATATTTACTTCCGCCGCACCCCGTACATATGCAAGTGAAGTTAATCTTGAGAGTGTCGTGAACCAGGTTCTAGGAACACCATACGTTTATGGCGGTACTACAACCTCAGGGTTCGATTGTTCCGGATTCATCCTCTATGTATTAAAGAAATTTGATGTCGATAATCTGCCGCGCACCTCCCAGTCCCAAGCTAAGGCAGGAACTTCAGTAGCCAAAGAAGATCTGCGTGCCGGTGATTTGGTGTTTTTTGATACATTGGGCAGGGGGATTTCCCACGCAGGAATCTACATAGGTGACGGTCAGTTTGCACACTCTTCCAGCCGCAAGGGAGTAAGAATAAGCAAGCTGTCGGATGCATATTATCAAGACCGTTATGTTACCGCCCGCCGGGTAACGGATGAGAACAGTTATTCTGAGATGGTTAGCGAATAAATGAAATTAAAAGGACAAGCCCTTAGTATCTTACCTGGCTTGTCCTTTTTGTTTGGTAGAGAAATCAGCCTCTTTAATGCTTCAAACCTCCCCGACAATCTCCCCGCAGCGCGAAGTATCGTAGCCTCCGAGTCCGCTTACTTCATGCTGGAATTCGGGCGACCGCAGAGTCGCCAGAAGCGCCTGGAAATGCGGCTTGTCCATATCTTCCTTGTAAAACACAAGGTCGTACCGCTCCTTCTTGAGCGGAATGAAATCGACGCCGGACACCTGCTGCGCCGCTTTCTCCGTTCCGATCCCCACATCGGCAATTCCCCGCGCGACAGCGCTGGCCACAGCGATATGGCTCATCTCCTCATGCCCGTAACCCTGAATGGAATGGGCATCCGCGTTCATACTGCGCAGCCATTCGTCCAGCATGATGCGGGTTCCCGAACCTTTTTCCCGATTAGCAAAATGGATTCCAGGTTCTAATAGACTCTCCCAAGAGCGCATATTCTTCGGGTTGCCGGGAGCGACATAGAATCCCTGATTGCGGAACACCAGATTAACGATTACGCACCGGTGCCCGGGCAGAAGTCTGCGGACGTAAGGAATGTTAAATTCATCGGTTTCACCATCCCATAAATGAGCGGCGGCGAGATTCGCAGTGCCCCTGTATAGGGAGAGAAGCCCGTCAAGACTGCCGACATAGGAACGCAGGGAGCGGATGGATGGGTTTCTTTTTTCAATATGCCTGGAAAGCACGTCTAGAACTATGTCTTGGCCGCATATGATGAGTCCGTGATTATCCAGAATCAGCTTCTCCATGGAAACCGCCGGCGCTTCGGGCTGATGCTTTGGAGCAGCATAGGAAGGGCGGGTGTATGCTTCAAGATCGGCTGGAGCGACCCGCAGCTTTTTGCCAATACGGTAGGATGGAAGCTCCCCTCGCTTAATGAGATCATACACGGTGCCTTTGGAAATTTTGAGAATTTTGGAAACCTCTTCGGGTGAATAGGAAAGCGTGTTATCGGACATGTGGAAGATCACCTCGTCAATATTCGTTCAAATGTTGCTCTTGTCAATTATTATAGGCTAGGATACACTTTTTTTAAATCCGGTTTTGTTGTGTTTCGTGGCGTTTTGTTCGGTTTTGTAAGAGAGGAGCCGTTATGAATGAATGAAAAAGGAAAAAAATCGCTGCTTGCATTGCTAACAGGAACGCCAATCGGCTGCCTGGGCGGGTTAATTGGACTCGGCGGGGCGGAATTCCGTCTCCCTGTGCTGGTAGGTTTGTTCAAATATTCTACACGGCAGGCGGTTGCTTTCAATTTGGCCGTCAGCCTGGTTACCCTGATCTCCTCGCTGGCTTTTCGTCTTCCTCAGGCACCGCTTAAAGAGCTGACGGCCATCCTGCCGGTCATTGCCTCTTTTATTGCCGGGGGGATGATTGGCGCATACACGGGAGCGAACTACTCGAAGCGGCTGTCTGAACGGACGCTTGAGAAGGTTATTCTCATTCTGCTTGTTTCCATTGGCGTATTGCTTGTAGCGGAAGGCGTCTCTCCCGTTGTCTCCAGCGGAATTCCGATGATTCTTCCGGTTGCCATTCTCGTTGGGATTGCTTTTGGGATAGGAATCGGTATTGTAAGCAGCTTGCTTGGGGTAGCCGGAGGGGAACTGATTATTCCGACTCTGCTGCTCGTTTACGGGGTGGATATCAAGATAGCGGGGACCGCCAGTGTCCTGATTAGTCTGCCGACAGTGGTGATCGGAATGATCAAGCATGCTTCCAACGGGGCTTATAGGGAGAAAAAAGAATGGAGCGAACTGGTCTTTCCCATGGGGGTCGGTTCGATTCTGGGTTCGTTCATCGGCGGGCTCTTAATCGCTTACATCTCTTCCAGCCTGCTGAAGTTGGTGCTGGGCTTCATTCTGATTCTGTCTGCCATCAAGATGTTTACAAAAGCGTTCAAATCCGCACGGGTAAGCAGCGTTGCCATTACGCCTCCCGCCGATGGGAAGCGATGATTTCCCGGACGCGATTCAGCGTCTCCGTGAAATCCGTGCCGTCGTTATTCCACAGGACGGCGTCCGCAGGCTGCATGTAGGCTTCGGTGAGCTCCTGCTCCCGGGCCTTGCGCAGTCTGTTTGCCCTTTCAGCCGCATCTCCGCCTCTTTCGGCCAGCCTTCTGGCAAGAGAGGCGAGGTCCGCGCCGATGTAGAGGGCGAGGATATGCTCTTGGTAGCGCTCTTTAAGCGCAAGTACGCCTGCAAGATCCAGGATGATATTGGCGTCCGCCGGACCGGCTATGGCTTCCTCGATGCTCGAACGCAGCGTTCCGTACCATTCTCCGTTATACTCGGTCCACTCGATCAGCTCCCCGCGCGCGATTTTCTCCCGGAAGCTTTCTTTGTCCAGGAACAAGTAATGTACGCCACCCGTTTCATTCGCCCGTGCCGGGCGGGTCGTCGCCGTGATGATTCGTGGAAATCCGGGGCCCGTCAACTGCCGCTGAATTTCGGTTTTGCCGGAAGCGGACGGACCGTACAGCACAATAATGCGTCCCAATGCCAACACTCCTTTCTTGGGAAATGGATGCGGAAAATCGTAATCGGATTAGTTATCCGCCGGACGGACTGACCAAACGGCTTATTCTCCCGCCGACAGAAGCATTTCGATATGCGGAATTCCATCTTCCAGATAGACGTCCGACACCGGCTCGAAGCCGAAGGAAGCGTAGAAGTCTTGAAGATAAGCCTGCGCATGGATTTTCATACGGGTTTCCCGCAAGCTTTCTCTGACAAAAGCAAGTCCCCTGCCGAACAGCTCTCTTCCGAGGCCCGTTCCCCGGAGCTTCGGATCGACGATGAACCGGCCGACTGACGCTTCGGGATAAGCCACGCCCGGAGGCAGAATTCGCAGGTAGGCGATAATCTCGCCTTGGTCCTCCAGGTACAGATGATGGCAGGCCGGGTCCTTGCCGTCCACCTCGGAATAGGGGCAGTTCTGTTCTACGACGAAAACATTGGTTCTTGCCTTCAAAATATTGTACAGCTCCAGATTGGACAGCTCGTCAAATGCTTTCAGATACCAGTTCATCAGCGCTCACCTCGTAAAGTCTTGGGATTTCAGGCCGCAGTTCCCAAATGGCCGCATCCGCTTCTGGCTTTCCGCCTCGGATCAGGTCATAATGGAACCAAGAATATCTTAATGTCTATTAGTATAAGCCTATTTTATTGTATTTACAACAAAATATCGGAAATAGGAGCGTTGAAATTGAGAGAGATTTTACGTGAGATCGGGATGATTGCCAGGGCGTTCGACTCAATCAGCAATATCGAATTCAAGGAACTGGAGCTGACGAAGGGGCAGTATTTGTACCTGATCCGCATCTGCGAGCAGCCGGGGATCATTCAGGAGAAGCTGGCCGAGATGATCAAGGTGGACCGCACGACCGCGTCGCGCGCCATCGCCAAGCTGGAGCTTCAAGGATTTGTCGAGAAGCGCAGCGATCCGGACAACCGAAAGATCAAGAAGCTGTATCCAACCGCTAAAGGGGAAGAAGTGTATCCTTTTTTGAAAAGAGAATCCGACTATTCCGACCAATCGGCCCTGGCGGGCTTGTCCGATGAGGAAATCGAGACTCTATACAAGCTCCTGAAGAAGGTAAGGCGGAACACGGAACAGGACTGGGAATATGTAAAAAAGGGCAACAAGCGAAGCTATTAGGCTGCCTGCGCTTGCCCGTAAAGGAACAGCTAGGGGCGGGCGGCGGCCTTTGCGGTAAAAATAAAGACGATGGCAGCCTCGCGTCCAAGCTCCATCGCCTTCGTCCAACAGGGAAACCTATTCTTCCTTCGGAATCAGTTCAAATATTTTGCCGGTTTCCAGAGCCACGATCAGCTTCAGCAGCCAGCGGTAATATTTTATCGCGTCTTCGATTTTGTCCTCATCCTTGCTCAGCAGAGCGGCCAGCGCTTCATCCTCGCTGTACTCTTCTTTAATCGACCGGATCTCGTTCAGAGATTTAGTTAGGGCGTTCATGTTGCTCTCCACCGCTTTTCTCCACTTAATCGAGAAATAATCGCTGAAATTCTGGTACCAGTCGGATGAGGCCTCGAACAGATCCTTCCGCGTTCCTTTCCCCCATACCTTATCGATCATCTTCAGATCAAGCAGCGTCCGCACACCCGTGCTCATGGACGTCTTGCTCATCCCCATCGATTGGCTCAGCTCGTCCAGCGTAACCGGACCCTGCTTGAAATACATATATCCGTACAAATGGCCGATGGACAGAGTCACGCCGTACAGATCCATGTTCTTGCCGATGGAATCGATGACGCGCTCCCGGGCCTTGCTTATTCTGTCTATTTGCTCGGGCGCGAGCCCTTCTAAATCATTCATGCCGTCCCTCCTGAAGGAAGCTTTAAACTTCACAATCTCTCCTAGTGTATTGTAATCACATCCCCCAATGAAGTAAAGAACCCGAATCGAAACGGAATTTGGAGTAAAACAGAGTATTCTTTATGAAAAGTACGTAAAGTAAAAACTGTACGTTAAATTATAACGGTATATGCGCTTTGCTTCTCTTTCCGGTCGTCCGTTAGACTATAACGAGTGAATTGACCCGGAAAAATACGGGAGAAGGAGGTTCATATGCCTATACTTGAAGTGAAGCAGCTTACGAAAATATTCGGCCAGGACGCCCGCAAAGGGCTTACGCTGCTGGAGCAGGGCTGGTCCAAGGAAAAAATCGCGAAGGAAGCCAAGCTGACGGTCGGAGTGAATCAGGCCGATTTTCATATTAAAGAAGGGGAAATATTCGTCATTATGGGTTTGTCGGGCAGCGGCAAGTCGACGCTTGTCCGGCTGCTTAACCGGCTGATCGACCCTACGGCAGGGCAAATCTTGTTCCGGGGACAAGATGTGGTCAAGATGAATGCCGAAGAGCTTCGTCAGTTCCGCCGCAAAAATATCGGTATGGTCTTCCAGAAATTCGGCTTGTTTCCGCACCGGACGGTGCTTGGGAATGCCGAATACGGCCTGGAGGTGCAGGGTGTCGATAAAAAGAAACGCAGAGAGCTGGCGCAGCAGGCTCTGGAGCTGGTCGGCCTCGGCGGCTGGGAGAACCATCGTCCCGATCAGCTCAGCGGCGGGATGCAGCAGCGGGTCGGGCTGGCCCGGGGCCTTGCGAATGATCCGGACATTCTGCTGATGGACGAAGCGTTCAGCGCGCTCGATCCCTTGATCCGCAAGGATATGCAGCAGGAGCTTCTGGAGCTGCAGGACCGGGTGAAGAAGACGATTGTCTTCATTACGCATGATTTGGATGAGGCGCTGCGGATTGGCGACCGGATCGCCTTGATGAAAGACGGCGTTATTGTGCAGATCGGCACGCCGGAGGAAATTCTCATCCAGCCTGCCAACAAATATGTGGAGCGGTTCGTGGAGGACGTGGATTTGTCGAAGGTGCTGACAGCAGCCCATGTGATGAAGCAGCCGGAGATGATCCGGCCCGAACGCGGACCGCGCGTGGCGCTGCAGTTGATGCGCGACAGCGGCGTGTCCAGCCTGTATGTGGCCGACAAGGAGATGAAGCTGCTGGGCGTGATTACCGCCGATGACGCCGCGCGGGCGATTAAAGAGCAGCAGTCGATTTCAGACGTCATGCGGCGGGAAATCCCGCAGGTAAGTCCGGATACGCTGCTGAACGATCTGTTCGAGCTTATGGCGGAGTCGCATTTGCCGCTCGCTGTGGTCGATGAACAGGACCGGCTGAAAGGCATTGTGATTAAGGGAGCCGTGCTGTCCGCCCTCGCGGGCAATGCGGTACCGGAAGGAGGGCTTGCCTGATGAATATTCCGAAACTGCCGCTCGGCAGAATGGTGGAGAAGCTGGAGGAATGGCTGACGCTATATTTCGGTCCGGTCTTTGACTTCATCCATTCCGTCATCGGAGGGATGGTAGAGGGGATTGAAGCGCTGCTTACCTTTCTGCCCGCACTGGTTGTCATTCTGCTAATAACGGCGCTTGCTTATTGGATCGGAAAATGGCGGCTTGCGCTGTTCGCGCTGATCGGGCTGCTGCTCATCGACAATCTAGGGCTGTGGGGGCCCTCGATGCAGTCATTGGCGCTCGTGCTGGCAGCATCCGTGCTGGCCGTGCTGATCGGTGTGCCCATCGGCATTCTATGCGCGCAGAGCGGGAAGGCAAGAAATATCATCACGCCTGTTCTGGACTTCATGCAGACGATGCCAGCCTTCGTCTATCTGCTTCCGGCGGTGTCTTTTTTCTCGCTGGGCGTTGTTCCGGGTGTGATCGCTTCAATTATATTCGCCATTCCACCCACGATTCGCCTGACGAATCTCGGCATTCGCCAGGTCTCCTCGGAGCTGGTGGAGGCCGCCGACGCATTCGGCTCGACTCCGAACCAGAAGCTGTTCAAGCTGCAGCTTCCGATTGCCATGCCGACCATTATGGCCGGGATCAACCAGACGATCATGCTGTCTTTGTCGATGGTCGTCATCTCATCCATGATCGGCGCGCAGGGAGTCGGCGCCTATGTGTACCGCGCCGTATCGCAGGCCAAGACCGGCGCCGGGTTCGAGGCGGGACTTGCGATTGTCGTAATCGCCATCCTGCTGGACCGACTGACGCAGAACGCGCTTAAAATCAAGCACAAATAGGAGGATTTACATTAATGAAAAAGAGTAATCGCCGAAAGTTTATATCCGTCGCAATGTCGGGGCTCCTGCTGGCCGCCGTAATGCTGGCAGGCTGCTCGTCCTCGGGGAGCGGCTCGCAAACCGTCAAGCTGGCTTACGTGGCCTGGGATTCGGAAATTGCCAGCACCTATGTCGTCAAGGAAGTGCTGGAGTCGAAGCTGAACAAGACGGTTGAGCTGCTTCAGGTTGACGCCGGGCCGATGTTCGCCGGGGTAGCGGGCGGAAGCGCTGATGCGATGGTCGCGGCCTGGCTGCCGAGCACGCATGCTTCCTACATGGAGAAATACGGAAAAGACCTGGAAGATCTGGGCGTGAATCTTGACGGAACAAAAATTGGACTGACGGTTCCGGCTTATATGAAAGTGGATTCGATTGAAGATCTGACTGACACAGCGGTCGCAGATTCGATGGACCATAAAATTATCGGCATCGAGCCGGGCGCCGGCATTATGTCGGCTACGGAAAAAGCGCTGAAGGATTACAAGCTGGACGGCTATACGCTGGTGGAAAGCTCGTCGGCGGCGATGGCGCAGGAGCTGCAAAAGGCATATGACGCCAACAAGCCGATTGTCGTCACCGGCTGGACGCCGCACTGGATGTTCGCTAACATGGATCTGAAGTATCTGAACGATCCCAAAGGCGTATACGGCGGTGACGAGCAGATTCATACATTGGCCCGCAAAGGTCTGAATGACGATCAGCCGGATGTTCACCGGTTCCTGGACCAGTTCCAGTGGACGCCGGAGGATATGGCGAAGGTGATGGTTGCCATTCAGGGCGGACAATCTCCGGAGGAAGCGGCCAAGGCTTGGGTTGAAGCCAACCCGGACAAAGTCAAGGAATGGACGGCGGGTATTGAGTAAGCTTGTCTGACGGGATGCCCGGCGACAAGAATATATGTTGTTAAAAGCCTTCAGGAATGAAGGCTTTTACGCCTATCACATGTCTCATGATTTATTCCTCTTCCAATTAATACAGCCTGTATCCCTTGATAGCTCTTTAGATTTTATATTTATAATCAGTTCTTCGATTGCTGAAAAACTTGCTAATCCACAAAGTAAACTTGAGGTTATGGTTAGTCCCAATATACTATACAGAAATGGGAAGCAGAATAGCATAAGCCCTGTTGCCTTATTAGCATATGTATGTATGAAAGATAAAGCGCTGTATTTTACAAATCCAATTATCAATGAGCCTATGCGAATAACAGCAACCGCTCCGATCCAGCATAATATCCACAAAGGAAGATGAAGAATTGGAAGAAAGACAGACAGTGTAACACCTATGAAAATTGCATCTGCGATACTGTCTATACTTGCACCTAATTGACTGGTGCTTTTTGTCTTTCTTGCTATATATCCATCAAGAACATCGCTTGCGCCACATACGATATAGATGCCAAAAAATAGAGCAGATAACGGTTTTACAAGCAACAGTATCACAGAGCAAATGATCCGCATCACAGTGAGAACATTTGGTATATGCTTTATTCTTACCCCTCCAAGCATCAAACTAATATGAGAGAAAATTCACGCCGTTATACTTTTTGTTACGGCAGCTACTAAATCACGAAATTCTGTATTAGGTCTACATGCGAATAGAACAATACATTAATATTCTTTATTCATTTTAATATATCCTTTCACTTAAAATATTTATAACATCTCGGTATGAAACCAGTTAACGCGGTGCCGTCTTAAATAACTCGAACATAAAGCAGGCTGTCGAGACTTTCTCGACAGCCTGAGAAAACCGTTGATTCATTAGATTATTATTCAGCCTCTATTGCTTCAAGTACAGCTCTACGGCCTGTGTATCCATAATCGGATTCTGATACCGCTCAATTGTAATCGTAAGGGGCTGCGGATAATTCTTGGCTTCCTCTCCAAAGTTAAATTGAAACTCGTCCACCGCCGTACCATCCTTTGATAACCTATGGCTGCCGAAGTTACCTAATACGGTGCTATTCACTCTTTTGTGCACTTTACCCTGCGCATCGGTGAAGCTGTCGGCCAATATGGTAAAAGTGTTCTTAAAGTATCGGCCATTGTCAATTTTACGCCGTAACAGGATTTCTCCCGCTTCCGCATGGTCCTCTGGCGTGGGCTCGACAAGTTCAAGACCGCTCCCCGGCGCTTCAATAATCTGTTTTTTGTTTAAATCGACGACTATTTTCATCTGATCCTTATCGACAGCCGAAATGCCGAATGTTTTCAATGTTACGGAGTCTGGCTGGCTGTAACGGCTGTTCCTGAATACGAGCGTGGCCTTGGAATCATCCGAGTAGGCTACGGAATTGTCAGATGTGATGATGCCGGGGTAATATAATTTTTCGGTAGTGTCCCCTTTTTTACTGATCAGAACAGGATTAATCAATTGGAAAATTCGTTTCTCGTTGCTCTTGTCATACTCCAAATCCACATAGGTGCTCAGCGGAGTATACAGCACTTGGCTCACTTTAATTTTTTGTCCGTCCACGGTCAAGGTGCGGTCAGCCGTTAACGTATTCCGCTGGTCTTTGAACATGTCGGGGTCAAGCTCGAAGGAAATATCCAGGCTGGTCCGGTACTTATTACTGCTGGAAACGAGCGCCTCCGCTGAAGTCTCGGTAAGAATAATGTTGACCTTCACCTTTTTCGAATATTGAATCGATGGCGAAAGGTTGGAGGAGTATATAAAATCTACAGATTGGCCCGCCGGGATCCGGCTCTCGCCATCCAGTACATCTAATATTGAGCCTTTACGAGGATACGGGTCCTTATAGTCTCCAAATTGAAGCGAGAAATCCGCTTGTTCGACTTCTTTGTCCGTGTTGTTCTGGACGCTGTACAGGACGAACACTTTTCGGCCATCTGCAACAGCGCCGGCCACATCGACACGGTAACCCTTTTTTTCCGCGCTCTGGTGAACCGGTTTTACGAGATTCTGTTCCAAGGCGCTTGCAAGTGCAGGGTACCTGGAGCTCAAGCGGTACGCTTTGAAATTTCCCCAATTATTAGTGCTGGCCGTTTGTACTGAATGTTCAGCAGCTTCCTTTGCCGGTAATCCGATGGAAGAGAACGTAAGCAGAATTGCAGCCGCAGCGGCTATGGCCACACCCACTCCATATGAATATATGCGCCGCTTCTCACGCTTTTTCCCCTGCATGATTCCTTCTCGCATGGAGTTGTAGAGTTTGCTTTCCTGGAACGTTTCGGCGTGCCGGTTCGCTTCATGAGCATTCTGGCGCAGAATGCGTTCTTCTTTGTATATCATTTCCATTCGCCTCCCGTATGTCTACAGATACTTCCGAAGCTGTTTCAGTCCTTCGCGCAGCCAGGTTTTGATTGTGCCTTCGGGTCTTTTCAGCACCATTGCAATTTGGGCAGTTGTCATGTCCTGATAGTATTTCAGAAACACGGCATGCCGGTATTTCGGCTTCATCCGGCTCATCGCCCGCTCCAGGTCGATCCGCTCGTTGCTTTTCATTTCCTGTGCCGCTTCTTCCACCAGCTTCTCCGAAGGTAACATGCGCTTTTTGCGCCGGAGTTCATCCATGCAGCAGTTGATGGTAATCCGGATCAGCCAGGGCGTAAAGGCCTGCTCGTCTTTAAGCTTTTTGCGCTTCATCCATGCCCGGCATGACGCTTCCTGCACCACCTCCAGCGCGTCCGTTTCCGTTCCCAGGTAGCTGAAAGCGATCGCGTACATTTTGCGGTGTTCGACGTACAGGCGCTCAAAAAAAGCTTCTTCATCCATCAGCGCAACATCCGCCAATCGGGCCTCGTTCATTGTATTTCCCACCATTCACCACTCCCCCTTTTTCTATTAGTGTTGGTATTGGGAAAGAAGTCCTCTAAATTCATGTTCTTACAAGTAAGACGCGGCAGAACGGGAAAACGATTGATTTTTCAAAAATGACCACGGCTAACATGGGAGCCGCCCAAGCTATGCGCTGCTAAGTATTTTACAGTGAATTCACAAATATGCTATGATGGAGAGAACCAGACTGTAAATCTGTCATACTTTATACTCTTTTGTTCTTAAATGATAGACTATAGTGAATTTTCGTTTACAAACACCCCGTCCGGGGTGTTTTCTTTGAAATATCTGAATATGATCAGAAGCAGGGTTGGAGGGCATGGAGTACAGAGAGGAGAGCGATGCATGACAGACATGGTTAACGCCTGGATTGACTGGCTATTGCAGGCTTTGGGCCTTAGCGGGCCCGCAATTCTCCTGGTTACGATCCCGCTCGCGCTCCTTCAGAGCCTGTTCGGATTTTTTCCATTCGTTATATTGATCGTGCTGCATGTCTCGGTATTCGATGTAATCTGCGGGATGCTGATCAGTTGGATGATCTGTAATCTGGGAGGGCTGTTCGTATTTTATCTGTCCCGGAGGTATTTGTTTCACTGGTTTGACCGGAGATGGGGCAGGAAGCTGAAGCGTTATGACAAATGGCAGCGTTATTTGAACCGTTATGGCATCTGGACGCTGGTGCTGCTTCGAACGATACCAATCATTCCCAATAATGTGATTAATATTATGTCTGCGGTGTCAACCCTGCCTCACTCGGCTTTTATCTGGGGAACGGCGCTTGGAAATCTGTCTTATATCTGGCTGTTCGGTACGATTGGTTCTTCGCTTATTGTTCCGAGAGAGGAATGGGGTATTTATCTGACCAGTTACGGCATGTTCATCATCGTACTGCTTGCCGTCTTCATCTGGAAGCATTGGGGCCATCTGCAGGAGGATAAACGGGAGCGGATGGTTTGATCTGGCTCTAAAAAGTATAAACGCTCGAAATGGAACGCTTGTCCGGTGCGCCGCGCCCGGGGGCGCGCTGTCCACGGCGGAGCCGTAAGCGGGCGGCGGTTGGGAGAGACCAACCGAAAGATTTCCTTATTGAACGGGAATTTCTCCCGTTATCAAGCCGGAAATCTTTTGAATTTTCAAATAAACTGGAAAAACTCCTGTTTATTTCTCTATTTTGTCTACTTTACGGGGCAGGGGAAAGAACAAGCTGGAGTTTTTCCGCCTTAATGTACTTTTTTGGATGAAATATGAGAATTAAGCCGGAGAATTTCCGTTACAGGTAATAGTCAAGAACGCCATTAGACAGTTCATAGCCGACTGCCCGTTCACTTTTGCCGCGACGGACAGGGTTCAGTAAGCCTTTGGCGCACAGCTTTTTCAGAATTTGAACAGCCGTCTTGGAGTCTACTTCAAAATGCCGGGCGACATCCACCGGCCGCAGAGGTTTGGCGGCGTGAATGGCGAGCCGGAGCACCTCTTTTTCGGCCAGCACCGCTCTGGAGACGGGAGCAGCCGATGGCCGGTAGCGGCTCAACACCATGCGCAGCAAGGTTACGCATAACTGCGGACGCTGTTTAATATCGTCATAGGCAAAGGAAATCACCTGGTATCCCATGGCGTGCAGAAAGGTCTCCCGGTTCAATTCATTGCAATACTTCATTCGGTCCATATCGCGCACATGCGGGCCAAATCCTTTGATTTCTATAATCAGCTTGGTGTATCCCGGAAGCCAGGCAAAATCGGCAAAATAAGACCTGCCCCGCCAATCCAACACTTCATACTCCGGATGCAGATCATTCATATGGCCGATCAAAGGCCACCAGACCTTTTCCAGAAACAGCGATTCGGCGTGCAGATGCCCCCTTTTCAGCCTGGATTGGCGTTCTCCTGTCCGGTGTGCAAGATGATAATGAATAAACTGCTGGTAGGCTTCGTTAAAGTCCATTTTTCCTCCCCAAAATAAAAAACGCCCCGGCTCACTCGGTTGAGTGAAACAGGACGTTCTTCGTCATAGACCCATTATAATGCAGTTCTGCAATGACGGAAAGGAAAAAAACATCGAATTTCTTCTTCGTTTGCCACCGGCGCCGTTTGGCCACGATCAGGACCGTTGTTCATGCTCTCGCTGTTGCTAGACGGGTACCATGGATTACAAAAAGTATATACGCTCGAAATGGAACGCTTGTCGCCGCGCCGGATAAGCGTTCTTCTTTTTTGGGCGGTCGACGAATACGATACAGTAGAAGGCGGCTTGACCGCCGGAAGTGGCGGGAGGGAAGAGCGCTATGGGCAGAATAAAAAAATGGGGAAACCGGCGGCTTCAGCTGCCATCCGCCTTGCGCCTGCCGCGGATAAGCTTTACGCCGCCTGTCCGGAAAAGCTCGTTCAAGTCCGGCGGCTCCGGCATTTTTCGTCGTGTAAGCCGGAACTCGTGGGGCGGGCGCGGTGGATTCGGGGATGGGGGATGGACGGCGTCGCGTTCCGGCGGGGCGCGCTTCAAGTCCAGGCCCGCCAGGGCTTCGCGCCCAGCGGGTATCTGGAGCCGCCGGCCGGAAAGCGGCGAGAGGCTGGGGCAAGCAGCCGACGGACGGCGCCGCAGGCCGCGAAGCCGCCGCAGGTTCTGGCTGCTGACGTTTCTGCTGCTGCTTGTCGCCGTGCTGCTTGGCCTCGGCTATGTGGAACGGCATCTGACGCCGCCGATCGTCCATCTGGCACAAATCCGCGTGAAGCAGGTTGCGACCGAGGCGATTAACAAGGCCATCGCCTCCCAGGTGGCAAGCGGCAGCAGCGCCGAGAAGCTGATCGACTGGAAGACGGACGGCACAGGCAAAATCTCCGGCTTTATGCTCAACTATACGGAGCATATGCGTATTACTTCGCAGGCGACGGAAGTAATTCAATCAACCTTGGACGGCCTGCATAATCAGACCGAGCATATTCCGCTCGGCCAGGCGCTGGATAGTCCGCTGATCGCTTCCTTCGGTCCGGACATTCCGATCAAGATTGAGCCGCAGGGCGCGGTCAAGGTCGAACTGAATACCCGCCAGCAGAATGCAGGAATCAATATGATCCTGGTTGAAGTATACATCCATATCGTTACCGAGGTGGCGGTCGTTGTGCCTTTCGACATGGAACCGCAGGTGGTCGATACGGAAATTCCCGTCTCTTATCTGATGGTCGTCGGGGATGTCCCGATGTACTATTACGACAATCAGGGCAGACCCGTAGGCGAGGGAAGCGCCAGCGCGCCGAATATTGCGCTGCCCGCTCCGTCCTCCGGCGGCGGGGTAAGCACGCCGGGCTCTAGCGGCGGTGCGCTCCAGGGAGGGAGCGGCCCGGCGGCGGGCAGTCCCGCGGGGAGCGGCGCGAACGCCGGTGGCACCGGAAGCGGCGGCGCGCCGTACCCAGCGCAGCCGGACGCGGGCGGCCAGTAGAGCGGCGGCTGCCCTGGCTGGGGCAGTCCGGCGGGGAGCGGCACGCAGGGCCCGGACGCGCAGAGCGGCCCGGCGGCGGGCAGTCCGGCGGGGAGCGGCGCGAACGGCAGCGGCGTCACCGGAAGCGGCGGCGCGCCGTACCCAGCGCAGCCGGAAGCGGGCGGCCGGTAGAGAGGCGCGCTGCCCCGGCTGGGGCGCTCCGGCGGGGAGCGGCACGCAGGGCCCGGGCGCGCAGAGCGGCCCGGCGGCGGGCAGTCCGGCGGGGAGCGGCGCAAACGCCGGTGGCACCGGAAGCGGCGGCGCGCCGTACCCAGCGCAGCCGGAAGCGGGCGGCCGGTAGAGAGGCGCGCTGCCCCGGCTGGGGCGCTCCGGCGGGGAGCGGCACGCAGGGCTCGGGGGCGCAGAGCGGCCCGGCGGCGGGCAATCTGGCGGGGAGCGGCGCGAATAGCAGCGGCGTCACCGGAAGCGGCGGCGCGCCGTACCCAGCGCAGCCGGAAGCGGGCGGCCGGTAGAGAGGCGCGCTGCCCCGGCTGGGGCGCTCCGGCGGGGAGCGGCACGCAGGGCCCGGGCGCGCAGAGCGGCCCGGCGGCGGGCAGTCCGGCGGGGAGCGGCGCAAACGCCGGTGGCACCGGAAGCGGCGGCGCGCCGTACCCAGCGCAGCCGGAAGCGGGCGGCCGGTAGAGAGGCGCGCTGCCCCGGCTGGGGCGCTCCGGCGGGGAGCGGCACGCAGGGCTCGGGGGCGCAGAGCGGCCCGGCGGCGGGCAATCTGGCGGGGAGCGGCGCGAATAGCAGCGGCGTCACCGGAAGCGGCGGCGCGCCGTACCCAGCGCAGCCGGAAGCGGGCGGCCGGTAGAGAGGCGCGCTGCCCCGGCTGGGGCGCTCCGGCGGGGAGCGGCACGCAGGGCCCGGGCGCGCAGAGCGGCCCGGCGGCGGGCAAGACCAACCGAAGATTTCCTTATTGAACGGGAATTTCTCCCGTTTATAAGCCGGAAATCTTTTGAATTTTCAAATAAACTGGAAAAACTCCTGTTTATTTCTCGATTTTGTCAACTCTACGGGGCAGGGGAAAGAATAAGCTGGAGTTTTTCCGCCTTAATGTACTTTTTTGGATGAAATATGAGAATTAAGCCGGAGAATTTCCGTTACAGGTAATAGTCAAGAACACCATTAGACAGTTCATAGCCGACTGCCCGTTCACTTTTGCCACGACGGACAGGGTTCAGTAAGCCTTTGGCGCACAGCTTTTTCAGAATTTGAACAGCCGTCTTGGAGTCTACTTCAAAATGCCGGGCGACATCCACCGGCCGAAGAGGTTTGGCGGCGTGAACGGCAAGCCGGAGCACCTCTTTTTCAGCCAGCACCGCTCTGGAGACGGGAGCAGCCGATGGCCGGTAGCGGCTCAGCACCATGCGCAGCAAGGTTACGCATAACTGCGGACGCTGTTCAATATCGTCATAGGCAAAGGAAATCACCTGGTATCCCACAGCGTGCAGAAAGGTCTCCCGGTTCAATTCATTGCAATACTTCATCCGGTCCATATCGCGCACATGCGGGCCAAATCCTTTGATTTCTATAATCAGCTTGGTGTATCCCGGGAGCCAGGCAAAGTCGGCAAAATAAGACCTGCCCCGCCAATCCAACACTTCATACTCCGGATGCAGATCATTCATATGGCCCGTCAAAGGCCACCAGACCTTTTCCAGAAACAGCGATTCAGCGCGCAGATGCCCCCTTTTCAGCCTGGATTGGCGTTCTCCTGTCCGGTGTGCAAGATGATAATGAATAAACTGCTGATAGGCTTCGTTAAAGTCCATTTTTTCCTCCCCAAAATAAAAAGCGCCCCGGCTCACTCGGTTGAGTGAAACGGGACGTTCTTCGTCATAGCCCCATTATAATGCAGTTCTGAATCAGCGAAAAGGGAAAAAACCATCGAATTTCTTCTTCGTTTGCCACCTGCGCCGTTTGGCCACGATCAGGACCGTTGTTCATGCTCTCGCCGTTTAATCACCCCTCATACCCCCGTCATGAACAGCTATCCCCCATCATAGACGCCTATCACAGATACCAATGGAGGGACACACTGGCCGAAGGGCCGATATGCTGCATGCTGTGAACCAGCCGGGAGGACTGTGTCTACGATACCCTCCGGCATCTGCGTGGAGGAGCCGTACAAAATCGGCGAGACGATCAAATACAAGACGATTATTATCGTGACTGTGGCTGTACTGTTTGTTTATCCGTTCATATAACGCTTTCTCATTAAAGGCTACTCTAGCAGGTTCCATCAAGCCCCTCTTTTTGCTGTACAGTCATAGCTGCATCGGCAGATGGCGGCGCGACGAGCCGAACCGCCAAGCCGATTCGCCCGTCTTAACGAAATCTTTATACGCCGTCCGGGTTTCTTAACACTGTATTTATGCGCTCGCTGATAATATGAAACTCGTAAAAGAGAAGCGAAATGGAGGAGCGGGAATGGCGACGGTGATTATAATCGCGGGGCTTGCCGCAGCCGCAATGTTTGTGTATTTGCTTTATGTCTTATTCTGGGGTGATGGGAAATGAGAGAGGCGATGTTTCAGGATCTGCTGTTTCTCGTACTGCTGGTGGGGTTGTCCGTTCCGCTCGGCGTGTATATTTACAAGGTGATGATGGGAGAAAAGGTATTCTTGTCCCGGATTATGCAGCCGGCAGAGCGGGGAATTTACCGGATTATCGGCGTCAGAGAGGACGACGACATGAGCCCGGGCCAATATACGGGCGCGGTGCTTATTTTTAGCGGAATCGGCTTGATCGCTTTGTTCCTGCTTCTGATGGTGCAGGGCCTGCTTCCGCTTAATCCGGAGCATCAGACGGCCATGAGCTGGGATCTGGCGTTCAATACGGCGGTCAGCTTCGTTACCAATACGAACTGGCAGGCGTATTCCGGCGAATCGGCTTTGTCGTATCTGACACAGAGCTTGGGGCTCACGGTGCAAAATTTTGTATCTGCCGGGATGGGCATCGCGGTGCTGTTCGCCCTCATCCGGGGCTTTGTCCGCAAATCTCAAGGAACGGTCGGGAACTTCTGGAAAGACATGGTCCGCATTCATCTCTATGTGCTGCTTCCGCTTTCCGCGATCCTTGCGCTGCTGCTGGTCTCTCAGGGGGTTGTGCAAACTTTCTCCCCTTATGCGCATGTTGCTAACCTGGAGAACAGCGCCGCAAGTATCGTGCCGCTCGGCCCGGCGGCAAGCCAGATCGCCATCAAGCAGCTCGGCACGAACGGCGGCGGCTTTTTCGGAATGAATTCGGCGTTTCCGCTTGAGAATCCGACCGCGTTCTCCAACCTGCTTCAACTGCTGTCCATTCTGCTGATTCCCGCCTCGCTGTGCGTGTCGTTCGGGAGGGCGGTCAAGGACCGGGGACAGGGCCGGGTCATTTACGCGGCTATGCTGTTTCTGTTCATCCTGTGTCTTGTTGGAATTACGGCCAGCGAACGGTACGGAGCGCCCTTGATACACGGGGTGGCCTCATCGGGCAATATGGAGGGCAAAGAAGTCGTCCACGGGGTCGGAACATCGGCGCTCTGGGCAGCGGCGACTACAGCGGCTTCCAACGGATCGGTCAATTCCATGCATGACAGCTTTACTCCGCTGGCGGGCGGTCTGCTTATGTTCTTGATGCAGCTGGGGGAAATTGTGTTCGGCGGCGTAGGCAGCGGGCTGTACGGCATGCTTGCCTTCGTTATTCTGACCGTATTCATCGCAGGGCTGATGGTCGGGCGGACGCCGGAGTATCTGGGCAAAAAAATTGCGCCGTTCGAGATGAAAATGGTCTGCCTGATCGTGCTGGCGCCCCCGCTGCTGACGCTGCTCGGAACCGCCGCCGCCGTGCTGATGCCGCAGTCGGCGTCTTGGATGACCAATTCGGGCGCGCATGGCTTTTCGGAAATCCTGTACGCCTTCACTTCGCTTGGGAACAACAACGGCAGCGCCTTCGGCGGTTATGCGGCGAATAATGCGTTCACCAATATCCTCGGCGGGTTCGTTATGCTCTTGGTGCGCTATATTCCGATGGCGGGAGTGATCTTTCTAGCGGGCAGCCTGTCCGGCAAGAAAAGCGTGGCGGCGGGCGAAGGCACGCTGTCCACGAGCGGCGCGATGTTTGCCTTTCTGCTGATAGCCATCATTTTGCTGATCGGCGCGCTCAGCTTCTTACCGGCGCTTGCGCTCGGACCGATTGCCGATTACTTTACAACCCGCGGTTTAAGCTGATTATAGAGGTGTGATAACAATGGGAGAAAATAATAAACAGCCGTCTATTTTAAATGATGCGCTCCGTCAATCCTTCGTGAAGCTGTCGCCGCGCATTCAGGTGAAAAACCCGGTTATGCTGGTCGTTTACGCTGGCGCATGGTTCACAACGCTATTATATCTGCTGTCCTTTGCCGGTGTTCAAGATGAAGCGGCCGGCTACACGCTGGTCATTGCGCTGATTCTCTGGTTTACCGTCCTGTTCGCCAATTTTGCCGAGGCGATCGCGGAAGGGAGAGGCCGGGCACAGGCGGACAGCCTGCGAAGCGCAAGGAAAGAGGTCGGAGCTAAAAAATTGAAGTCCGCGGCCAGCCGCGAAGAATATACGGAGGTGCTGTCCGACAAGCTGTTGAAAGGCGATATCGTGCTGGTGGAGGCCGGAGAGCAAATTCCGATGGACGGCGAAGTAATCGAGGGAGCGGCTTCGGTTGATGAGAGTGCGATCACCGGCGAATCCGCGCCTGTTATCCGTGAATCCGGGGGCGACCGCAGCGCGGTAACCGGCGGTACGACGGTCGTGTCCGACTGGCTCATCATCCGGGTGACGGCGGAAGCGGGGAACAGCTTTCTGGACAAAATGATCGCTATGGTCGAAGGAGCTTCCCGCAAAAAAACGCCGAATGAAATCGCGCTGCAAATCCTGCTCGTCAGCCTGACGATCATATTCCTGGTCGTCTGCGCTTCCCTGATGCCTTTCTCATCCTTTGCCAGCCGTCAGGCGGGAACGGGTGCACCCGTATCGCTGACGAACATTATCGCGCTGCTCGTTTGTCTGGCGCCGACCACGATTGGTGCGCTGCTGTCGTCCATCGGGATCGCCGGCATGAGCCGGTTGAACCGGGCCAATGTGCTGGCGATGAGCGGCCGGGCAATTGAAGCGGCCGGCGACGTCGATGTGCTGCTGCTTGACAAGACGGGCACGATTACGCTCGGCAACCGGCAGGCCAGCGAATTCATCCCGGTCCCCGGCGTGACCGAAGCGGAGCTGGCCGACTCGGCCCAGATGTCCTCGCTCGCGGACGAGACGCCGGAAGGACGGAGCATTGTCATTCTGGCTAAGGAGAGATTCGGCATACGGGGCCGGGATCTGGCGAAGCTTAACGCGACATTCGTAGAGTTTACGGCCAAGACGAGAATGAGCGGCATCGATTACCAGGGCAGCGAGATCCGCAAAGGAGCGGCGGACGCCGTCAAGGCGTACGTCCAAGCGAATGGCGGAACTTACCCGCAGGAATGTGAAGAGATTGTAAAGCAGGTGGCCACCGCCGGTGGTACGCCCCTGGTTGTGTCCCGGAACGGCAGGGTGCTCGGCGTCATTCATTTGAAGGACATCGTCAAGAACGGCGTCAAAGAACGCTTTGACGACCTGCGGAAGATGGGCATCAAGACGATCATGATTACCGGCGACAATCCGATGACGGCCGCAGCCATCGCAGCCGAAGCGGGAGTGGACGATTTTCTGGCCGAAGCCACACCTGAAGCGAAGCTTGCGCTGATCCGCGATTATCAGTCCAAGGGACATCTGGTGGCGATGACCGGGGATGGAACCAACGATGCGCCTGCGCTCGCTCAGGCGGATGTCGCGGTTGCCATGAATACGGGAACGCAGGCGGCCAAGGAGGCCGGGAACATGGTCGATCTCGATTCCAACCCGACCAAGCTGATTGAGATTGTGCGGATCGGCAAGCAGCTTCTCATGACCCGGGGGGCGCTGACCACCTTCAGTGTAGCCAATGACGTCGCCAAGTATTTTGCCATTATCCCGGTGCTGTTCTTCGGCATCTATCCGCAGCTTACGGCGCTGAACGTCATGGGACTGAGCAGCGCCAAAAGTTCCATTTTATCGGCCATTATCTATAATGCGGTTATTATCATCCTGCTCATTCCCCTTTCCCTCAAAGGGGTCAAGTACAAGGAAATGCCCGCCCGGAAACTGCTGCAACGAAATATTTGGATCTACGGTCTCGGAGGCATAGCCGCGCCGTTCGCCGCCATTAAGCTGATTGATCTACTTCTGACCGCTTGCGGTCTCGCGTGAGGTGAATGGATATGAAACGCAGCTTCAAAATATTACGTCCCGCCCTGTTAAGCTTCATTGTCATGACCGTGCTATGCGGTATAATTTATCCTGGAGTCATTACGGCCTTGTCCCAGTCGCTCATGCCAAGCCAGGCGGACGGCAGTCTGATCACGGTAAAATTAAAAGACGGCGCCTCCCGTATGGCGGGCTCGGCGCTCATCGGCCAGCCATTCACGGAAGCCCGGTATCTGATCGGCAGACCGATAGGCGTAAGCAATCTGTCGCCGACCAGCAGCGAGCAACTGGGTAAGGTTCAGGAGAGAGCGGCCTGGTGGAGCAGTCTCGACCCGGCGAATAAGCAGGACATTCCCGCCGAGCTTGTGACCGCGTCCGGCAGCGGCGTCGATCCCAACCTGTCGCCGGCGGCCGCCAAATATCAGGCCGCCCGCATCGCCCGGGCAAGAGGTATCCCCGTGAAGACGGTAAACGAAATGATCGACAAGTATACAACGGACCGCTTTCTCGGCGTCTTTGGCGAACCGGCGGTAAATGTGCTGAAGGTTAATCTGGCGCTGGACGGCCTGCTCTGACTGAAGAGGATATTTTTGCCCTGCGGATCTTCTATAATCTGTGAGAAACGGATGCCTAAAAGCGATACGTATCGTTTCATCGGAAGCTTAAGCTTCCAGAGGACGGCGCAGCCGTTTCATCTTAAGGCGGTGAATCATGTTATCTTATCAAGACGAACGCCCGGACCCCGACGAACTGTTGAAGGATATGCCTTCCGAGCAGGGCGTAAGGACCGGCAAGCTCAAAATCTTCTTCGGCTATGCCGCCGGTGTGGGCAAGACGTACGCAATGCTGGACGATGCCAGAGAGCAACTGCAGCGCGGGGTTGACGTGCTGGTCGGTTATGTCGAGCCCCATACCCGCCCGGAAACGCTGCAACTGCTTGAAGGGCTCCCGACCCTGCCCCCCAAAGTCGTGGAGCATAAGCATATCTGTCTGCGTGAGTTCGATCTGGATCAGGCGCTGGAGCGCAAGCCGGAGCTTATCCTCGTTGACGAGCTTGCGCATTCCAATGCGGACGGCGTACGGAACAAGAAGCGCTACCAGGATATTGAGGAGCTGCTTCAGGCGGGAATTGACGTATATACGACCGTTAACGTCCAGCATATCGAGAGCTTGAACGATGTGGTCCAGGGAATTACAAAGGTCGTTGTCCGGGAGACAATTCCCGACTATGTATTCGACGGCGCGGACAAGGTCAAGCTGATCGATATTGATCCGGATGAGCTGCTCAAACGCTTTACTGAGGGTAAAATTTATCGACCCGAGCGCGCTGCGGCGGCGATGGATCATTTTTTCACCAATAGTAATCTTAGACTGCTGCGTGAAATCGCGATGAGGAAGGCGGCGGACCGGATCAGCCACGATAATTTGACCGAGCGCCGGACTCCCGGGAAGTCCGCGGGCATCAAATGGCTGGTCTGCATCAGCCCGTCGCCAACCTCCGCCAAATGCATCCGGTGGACCGCCCGTACGGCTGAAGCGTTTCACGCCCCATGGACGGCGGTGTATGTGGAGCGCACGGACAGCGACCAAGGGGGCGGCTTCCCGGACAAGAGCGTCCGCGACAATATGGAGCTTGCGGAGCGGCTTGGCGCCGAAGTCGTCGTACTGAACGGATACGATGTCGCTTCCTCCATTACGGAATATGCCAAGCTGTCGGATATTACGAATATCGTCATTGGAAAGAGCCGGACCAAGAAGCGCTTTGGCCGCCGGTTTGAGATGGCTCTGGAGGATAAATTGCTGTCAAGGCTGCCTCAGACGGAAATTCATATCATTCCCGACAGCGCCGGGCTGAAGCCGTACCGAAAGCCGAAGGTCCGCTTGCCTGCCGATCGCTTGTATTTTTCCCGGGCTGACACGCTGAAGGCGATGGGCATTCTGGCCGCGGCTACCCTTTGTTCTTTCGGACTGCACAGGCTTGATGTCGGCGACCGGAATATTATCATGGTCTATATTTTATCTGTGCTGATCATCTCGCGGATAACCACGGGTTACGCCTATGGCGTGGCCGCTTCCGTGCTTAGCGTCTTAATGTTCAACTTCCTGTTCACTTATCCATACTTTTCATTTTCGGCGGTTCAGGCGGGGTATCCGTTAACCTTCTTGATTATGTTAATCGTGGCCCTGACAACCAGCGCATTGACGGTCCGCAACCGGATGCAGGCGCGCGTGGCGGTGGAGCGTGAACGGCGGACCGAGGTGCTGTACGAAATTAATAAAAAATTGCTGATCACCCGCGAGCTGGAGCAGATCGTTAAACTGACAAGCAGCTATATCGTTAAGCTGTTTGGCCGTTCCGTCATTTTTTATCCGAGCGATCCGGCGGACGGAATGGAAGGGAGCTTGCTGGCCGCGGACGGAGAGGATGCCTCCCTCCTGCAAACCTCCGAGGAAGCGGCGGTGGCGCATTGGGTATTCGCCAACCAGAAACGCGCCGGAGCGGGAACGGATACGCTGCAGGGCGCAAGTGGATTTTACATGCCGGTCATTTCCCAGGGCCGGGTGCTGGGCGTCATCGGTATTTCATGCTTCGGCGGGGCTTTGCTGGGACCCGGCCAGCGGTCATTCCTGCGGATGATCGCCTCCCAGGTGGCGATGGCGCTCGAGCGGCAGCGCCTGTCCGACGAGCAGCGCCGCATTCTGCTTGACTCCGAGAAGGAGAAAATGCGCAGCAATCTGCTGCGGGCGATCTCCCATGACCTGCGCACACCGCTGACGGGCATACTTGGGGCAAGCTCGGCGATGCTGGAGAGCGGGGATACTTTGAACCAAGAGGTCAAAGGGCAGCTTCTTCAGCATATTAAGGAAGATTCCCAGTGGCTGATCCGAATGGTGGAAAATTTGCTTTCGGTCACGCGAATCAAGGAAGGCAGCGTCGATGTCAGTAAAACGGCGGAAGCGGCGGAGGAGATTGTCGCAGAGGCGATCAGCCGAATCCGAAGCCGGTTCAAGGACCGGAACATTAACGTCAAGGTACCCGACGAGCTGCTGATGGTGCCGATGGACGGCACGCTGATCGAGCAGGTTATTATCAATCTTGTGGAGAATGCGATCAAGCATTCCGGGGAGAATACGCTGGTCGAGGTCACCTTAATGAGAAAAGGCAATAACGCGGTGCTGGAAGTGAGCGATAACGGGGAGGGCATCGACGAGCGGGAGCTGCCGCATCTGTTCGACAGCTATGCCGCATCCGGCGGCAGAAGCCCCGATTCCTCGCGGGGGATGGGAATCGGCCTGTCCATCTGCATGTCCATTGTTAAAGCCCACCGGGGTAAACTGGAGGCAGAGAATAAACGGAGCGGTGGAGCGGTGTTCCGCGTGATTCTGCCGCTGGAGGAGGAGGCATCCAATGAATGGAAAAGTCCTGATTCTGGTCGTCGAGGATGAGGCCGGAATCAGCACCTACATTTCGACCGTATTGAACTCGAATGATTATGCGGTGCTCCGGACGGACAAAGGGGAGGAAGCCGTCTCTTTGGCGGCTTCTCACCATCCCGACCTCATGCTGCTTGATCTCGGCTTGCCGGATATCGACGGCATCGAGGTGCTGCGGCGGGTGCGCCAGTGGAGCAGCATGCCCATCGTTGTCGTCTCGGCGCGCGGTCATGAGCGGGAGAAGGTGGAGGCGCTCGATCTCGGCGCCGACGATTATATTACGAAGCCTTTCGGCACTTCGGAGCTGCTCGCCCGCATCCGGACGGCCATCCGCCACAATCGGCAGGGCGAAGGCAGCCCGGATCAGGAGAAGATCAGCATCGGCCTGATGACCATTGATTACGGAAAACGCACGGTAACGGTCAATGGCAGGGAGATTCATTTTACACCGATCGAATATAAGATCATTACGCTGCTAGCAAGACACGCCGGCAAGGTGCTGACCCATGATTTTCTGATTCGGGAAATATGGGGGCCTTATACGAACGAGAATCAGACGCTGAGGGTGAATATGGCCAATATCCGCAGAAAGATTGAAGCCAATCCGGCGGAGCCGAAATACATCGTTACGGAGGTGGGCGTGGGATACCGGATGAAGGACGGCGATCATCTGTGAAGCTGCCCGGAGCGGGCGATTCGGCGGGGCGCCTGAACTGCACTTTTGTATCTCTATTAGCCGCAGGCGTATAATAAACTCATTGCACCACCGAACCGCTGCGAAAAGAGGTAGGATCATGGAACGCTGTCTGTTCATCCACGGATTTACCGGGGGCATTTTTGAAATCGAGCCTCTGTCGGAATATTTGAAACAGCAACATTATCTAACCCATACGTTCACGCTGCAAGGACACACCGGCCGGAGGGCCGATATGCGGCGGGCCACCCGGGAAGATTGGTACCGGCAGGCCGGGAGCGAGCTGGAGCAGCTTGCGGAGGGTGGGGAGGGCGTGCATGTCATCGGCTTTTCGATGGGGGCGTTAATCGCTTCCCGTCTGGCCGTCCGCTACAAAAGCCTCGTCCAATCGCTGACCCTGCTCGCTGCACCGGTCTTCCCGCTGAATCCGGGGGAGATTGTGAAGACGCTGGGGAACCCTGCGATGCTGAAGAATTATTTGAGCAAGTTCGGCTCGACGCCGGTCCATGCCAACCGCGAATTTAACCGGATCGTCCGGGAGAGCTTTGACCTGTTCCCGCAGATCGAGGCGCCGACGCTCATTGTGCAGGGAACGAGAGACCACCTCGTCAAGACCAAGAGTGCGGCCTATTTGGAGCGGCATATCGGTTCTCCTGTCAAGGAAGTTCTGCTGGTCGAACGCAGCGGTCATATGCTGTGCTACTGCGAGGAGAAAGACAAGGTCCTGGATAAGGTTCATCGGTTCATCCGAAGCGCCTCAACCAAGTAATTCCCGGTTTCCCCGCATCTTCACGTTTAAAATTGCCAGCTTTGATGTAAAAGTGCTATATAGACCGGCGCTTTCGGATTGTTCGGCGTTCCTATCATTTCCCCCCAGTTACCCGTACAGCTTCTCCAGTCACAAAACTGTTGGCTTTCGAACCAAGGTAAACAATGAGATTAGCAGCATCATCAGGTGTGCCTAACCTTTTGGCAGGAATTGATTCAGCATGTTTTTTCAACATATCCTGCGGGAAAACGGATGAATTCGATTCTGTTAAAGTAAAACCGGGCATAACCACATTCGAGAAAATACTCTGTGCAGCCAATTCAAGCGATAATGATTTACTAAACCCAAAGAGTGCGGATTTGCTTGCTGTATAAGATGTTCCGCCAGGCATGCCATCTTCTGCAAGATTAGAAGACACATGGACAAGTCTGCCCCATTCCCGGTTTCTCATATAGGGAAGAACTGCTTTAGTAACGAGGTAGGTTCCTTTCAAATTTAGATCAATAACAGAGTACCAGTTGTCTGTCAAAGTATGCTCAAATGGTTCGAATTTGGGCTCGGCACTTCCCCAAAAAACGGCGTTATTTACCAATACGTCGATTCCGCCAAACTCTTTGCCAATAAATGTTACTGCGTTCCGGATACTTTCACTATTTCCTAAATTCAAACGGACAGCTTGACAGGAATATCCTTGTGCCTGAATTTCTTCTGCGGTTCGTAATGCGGTCTTCTGATCTTTATCGTAAGTGATGATAACATGAGCCTCTTCTGCTGCAAATTTTTTCGCAGTTGCTTTACCGATTCCTTTGGAAGCTCCAGTCACCACTACAACTTTCTCTTTCAATTCCAAATTCATCACAGTCAGCTCCTTTAGATTGTATTTACTTTGTATTTTCAAAAAAAATAAATAGACCGATCTACATAATGATCAAGGAAAATGGATGATCCATAAATCCCTATTTCCTTGTATGATGTTACTCCAACAACTGTGTGTTTTCGAGATGAATTCCTATTTCTCGTGCAATTTGCATAAGCGGTTCCGAACTTCGGTTGATGCGGCACAATATAATCGCTCCATCGATAGAGGCTGTAATCAACGTGGATATTTGAGCGGCACGGGATGCGGAGAATCCGTTCAGCAGCAACATCTCCTCATAAGCGGACCTCCATGAATCATAAGTTCTTCTGCAGGTTTCCCGCAATTGTTCGCTGATATGGGAGGTTTCCAATGCCACTGATGCAATAGATCCTGCGATTAAGCAATCGGAATCGTCAAATTTTTTGGCCAGAAAAAGAAATATGGAATAAATCCCCTCAGATAGAGATTTGGAATTATCAAGGATTTTTCGTGTTTGATCGGCAACTCCCTGACCGAGATGATCAATCGCAGCGGATACAAGTTCCTCTTTACCATTAGGAAAATGGTGATAAAGGGATCCTCTTGGGGCTCCTCCTTCCTTAATGATTTGATTTAGTCCTGTTCCATGATAGCCGTGCATTTCAATTAAGCGTGTTGTAGCTTCAATAAAACGTTCACGTGCGGATTTGTCCATTGATGTATTTCCCTTCCAATTATGAAGATCGGTCTACATTGATAGTACATGATCAAGCATGGAATTTCAACTATGTAATTTTTCGTGATTTCCAATTTATCAAAAATGTGGCTCCTATAAAAATCTGGTCCTTGTTAAGCGCAACGTTCCTTTCCCTATTGATCCTTGCGGGCTGCAATTCATCACTGGATGTGGACAGGGCTGTTCAAGCTGCAGAGAAGTACAAACAGGCATTTGAGAAGCTAATTGTTGAAAAATAAGCCGCCAGTTTAATCAAAAATTCAGTCGAATTCCCTTCTGTCCCGATTCTTCCCGAAATGGGAAGCATTCTCCCAGCCTTTCCCATATTGGGAAAGATTTTTTGACTGCGGCCTTATGTTTCAGGCATTTGATTTTGGCACGGAAATTGCATCTTTAATATAAGCGAAGGCCAATTTAATCCGGGGGTGGGGCGCCTGACGGGAAGCAGAGATTCCATCAAGAAACAGCAGCAGGGACTATTAAATAGGCTCTCGGAGTAAGGGGGGCGAGCCGGTCTAAAAGGACTGAATTCAAGCTGGAAAGAATGGTTATGAAAACCACTTTCAAAAATGGGTGCAACAAAGAAGCCGGATAGGGGTATATTTTTGAAAAAGAAGGTCGGTCTCTACGAAGCGCTTTGAAGCCATTGGGTTTGCAGTGGTTCCAGGTCAGCTTTGCGATGTGCGAACCAGGCATCCACGTGTTGGCAGATCATAATCCCATAGAGGCGGATGTACCACATCTTAGTGGAACGGTGGCGTCCGGATTCGAGCTTGTAATCCATCTTTTCCCGTTTGTTGGAACGCTCTACGGTGGTACGGCGTTTGTAAATGATTTTCCAAGCCTCGGAATCGCGAGGCGTTTCCGGGAAGAGACGCGGATTGTCTTTACATGCCGTATGAAAAGAACGACCATACTTCGCTGACGAACAAGGTGTCGTACAAGCACATTTGGTGCGCGTGGTCATCAGCGGGCAGATCCACTTGAATCGTTTTCGGGGCGGTTCAAAGCCATTGCGTTTCATCTCAAGGCCTGCCAGGCAAATCGGAATACCTTTAGGAGAGATGCGGATGTCGCTGTGGGTTTCGAGATTTTTGGTGGCCCGCACATTGAGGTCAATGAAAGGCTGAATGTTCTGGTGGGCTAGCAAATCGTAGATGGCGCCAGCATCGTGAGCAGCGTCTAGCAGCATCTTATCAACCATGCCCAACGTGAAACGTTGCGAAAATTCCACGGTACTAACGACAAAGCTCAGCGCATCGTGTCGCGAGGCGGGCTGGAGTTTAGGGTACAACGGCAGATCATGCGGACTGTTAGCGGCAGTCAGCATGTACAGGTGGTATCCATTGAAGTATCTCTCTCGTGCACTGTCCCACCCCGAGTCGCAATCGGGTTGGGAATACAGGCGAGGGTGGTGGCATTTCGCTATACCGCGGGCATGACAATCACACACCGCTTTGCTGCGGGGATAGGCGGAGGTAACAACTGGCGTGCCGTCTCCGGCAATGGTCAGCGCCGTGGCGTTCCCCAGTAAGCCGTACTTTTCGGAAACAGCGATGATTTGGGATTGGAAAAATGCCAGCAGACGGTCAAACGGCTGGTGCTGCTTAGGCATACCGTTCCTTAAAATTCGTTCGACGAGCCGTTTGACTTTTCCGGTTGAGGTGGTGGGTGCTTTCTCTCCTTTCTTGCCCCTCTTGGGTTTACGGCGTCTGGGTTTGACCTTAGGCTTTAGATGGCTCTTCTCCGCAGCCCAGAAGCGAGAGAGAAAGTCGTAAAAGGTGCCGACACCGGGAATATCGCCGGGCTCAAATCCGCTAAGAATGGCGTAGAGCGGAACGCGGTATAACTCATCCACCCATTTGGTAAGGCCGATTTCAGGTCTGACAAGCAGAAAGAGTAAATACGAACGCAGCATGGAAGCCGGATCGCGAGGAGCCGGACCTTTGGCCGAATACCCCTCGCAGAGAAACGATGTCGTATGCGAAAGGTCGGAGATGTAACATTTCCAAATGACAGGCCAATCGTTACGAACGAGAACGGCTGCGCCGTTGGAATAATGCTGACGAAGCCGATCAAACACGAACTGCTGGTAGTCTGTATGGCTGACGAAGGATGGTTTCATGGAAGCACTCCAATCGGGTGTAGTAAGAGAAAATCAATTCCCTTCTCACGCGATTTTGAGGCGACCTATGAAAAGTCAAGTGTTTTTTGAAAAAATGTGCAGCTGAATTTCCAATTCAGATTGTCACTGAAATGAAAAATCCCCCCGCAAATGTGGGAGGAACGTACGTAATCGACACAAGGAGAAGCCTTACGCCACAAGCCTCGGCGAATGCCGAGAGGCTATTATAAATAAGAGGGAGGGATTCACTTGAGCATTTCAAAAGAATTGTTGAGTGAGATGTACCGGAAAATGCTGAGAATTCGCAAGTTTGAAAAGACGGCTTCGGTGTTCTTCGCGGAAGGCAAGATTCCGGGCTTTGTGCATTTATATATCGGTGAAGAGGCCATTGCCGTTGGCGCTTGCGCAAACTTAAGGGACGACGATTTTATTACCAGCACTCACCGGGGGCATGGGCATATCGTCGCGAAGGGCGGCAATCTGAAGTACATGATGGCGGAATTGTTTGGCAAAGAAACGGGCTATTGTAAAGGAAAAGGCGGGTCCATGCACATTGCGGACGCGGAACTGGGCATCCTTGGCGCGAACGGCATCGTCGGGGCTGGACACCTGATTGCCACGGGATCGGCCTGGAGCGCGCAGTACAGAGGCACCGACCAGGTGAGCATATGCTTTTTTGGAGACGCTTCCACCAACCAAAGCACCTTCCACGAGGCAATGAATCTGGCCAGTCTGTGGAAGCTGCCGGTGATTTTCGTCTGCGAGAACAATCTGTACGGCATCTCCGTCAGCCAGGCAAGACATCAGAATATCAAGGACATTTCGCAGCGGGCGATCGGGTATGGCATGCCTGCGCTCTCGGCGGACGGCAACGATGTGCTGACGGTCTATGAGCAGGTGGGCGAAGCGGTGAGCCGGGCGCGTGCGGGCGAAGGACCAACGCTTCTGGAATTTAAAACGTACAGACAGCATGGCCATTTTGAAGGCGATCCGGGCGCTTACCGGCCGAAGGAGGAAGTAGAAGCCTGGCTGCAAAAAGACCCGCTTCCAAGATTCGAAAGCCATCTGCTGGGAAGCGGCATTCTGACGGAAGAGGAGCTTGAGGCGGTCCGCAGCGAGGTGGATGAGGAAATCCGGGAAGCGCTGGAGTTCGCCGACGCCAGCCCATATCCCACTCCGGAGTCTTCCGTGCAGGACATTTACTCCGATTTGATCGAGGAGGCGCGAATCAGATGAAAAAAATAACCTATGGAGAGGGCATCCGCGAAGCCCTGCGCGAGAAAATGCTGGAGAATAAGAACGTCGTTCTGCTCGGCGAGGATGTAGGACCTTACGGCGGCACCTTCGGCGTTACGAAAGGGCTGTGGGAGCAGTTTGGCGAAGAGCGGGTGCGCGACACACCGATTTCGGAAGGGGTTATTGTTGGCGCTTCGGTGGGTGCTGCGGCAACGGGCCTCAGACCTGTGGCTGAGCTGATGTTCATTGATTTTCTCACTTTCGGCATGGATGGGCTGGTTAACCAGGCGGCCAAGATGAGATACATGTTCGGCGGCAAAATCTCCGTTCCGCTCGTGCTGCGGCTTCCCGCAGGCGGCGGCATCAGCGCCGGAGCGCAGCATTCCGGTTCCCTGGAAGCGTGGGTGACGCATGTGCCCGGGCTCAAGGTGGTGTATCCGTCCAATGCTGCGGACGCGTGGGGTCTTATGCTGACCGCGATCGACGACGACAATCCGGTGGTCTATATCGAGAGCAAGGTGCTGTACTCGCAAAAAAGCGAAGTGCCAGAAAGGATGACCAAGGTTCTTTTCGGCTCGGCGGCTATTGCGCGGGAAGGCGCCGATGTCTCGATCGTCACCTATGGCAAGCAGGTTCATGACGCGCTGAAGGCAGCGGCCGCACTCGCCAAAGACGGCATCGAGGCCGAGGTCATAGACCTCCGGTCGCTCTATCCGCTGGATAAAGAGACGATCTTCGGGTCTGTCACCAAGACGCACCGGGCGCTCGTCGTTACGGAGGAAGTGAAGCGCGGCGGCTATGGCGGCGAGCTGTCGGCGCTTATATCAGAGCAGTGCTTCGATGAGCTGGACGCTCCCGTCGTCCGGATTGGCGCGCTGGATTCGCCGGTTCCATACTCCCAAGTATTGGAGTCGCTGGTGCTGCCAAGTGTGGCGGATATTGTCAAAGGCGTCAAAGAGATGTTCTGAACCCTGCGGCCTATAACTTGCAAAATCATGGAGGTGCGTCATGGCTGAACTTGTCGTATTACCCAAGCTGGGGCTGACAATGACTGAAGGAACCGTCTCCAATTGGCGGAAGGCCAAGGGAGACCGAGTGGAGCAGGGAGACATTCTGTTCGATGTGGAGACCGATAAAATATCCAATGAAATCGAAGCCAAGACCAGCGGAGTGCTGAGGGAGATTCTGGTCGAGGAAGGAACGGTGGAGGTCTTTCATCCGCTGGCGATTATTGCGGACGCGGGCGAGGATATATCTGCGCTGCTTCCGGCGGGCGCTTCCGGCAAGCCGCCGGAAGGAGAAGTGGCGTCTCCTGGGTCCGGGGCAATCGCCTTTGGCAGTTCCGGGGCGGAGGCCGAAGCTGCGGAGGAAGAAGCCGCCCAGGACGAACCAGCTGCGTACGGAGGCCGGATCAAGGCTTCGCCGCTGGCGCGGCGAACGGCGAAGGAGCTGGGCGTGGAGCTGTCTTCGGTAAAAGGTACGGGGCCGCAGGGCCGGTTAACGGACGGCGACGTGCGGCGTTATGCCGAGAGCGGCAAGCACGGCTCGCCGAAGGTTAGAATTTCCCCGGCTGCGGCGAAGGAAGCGGCGGCGCTTGGCGTAAATCCCGCCGATATCCACAAGGACGGCAGAATTATGAAGGAGGATGTTCGCACTTATGCCGCCACGGGCGGGGCTGTCTCCGAAAGCGCAGGTCAGGCTCCCGCTTCCGTATCCGGCTCCCGGCCAGCAGCTTCGGCACGGAATGCGGATACGGAGGAGCAAGCCGTGTCGCGAGTTCCGATGAGCGCCATGCGGAAGGTGATTGCCAAACGGATGCGCGAAAGCGTCGATATTTCACCAGCCGTCACCTACAACATGCGGGTGGATACCGCCGCGCTCGCTGCCCTTAGACGGCAGTTGAAGGATTCGCGGAAGATCACTTACACCGATCTGCTGGTCGTGATTACCGCCAAAGCGCTGCTCGAATTCCCGCTGCTTAATTGCTCCATCGAAGGAAACGATCTCGTCATGAGAAACGCGGTTCACATTGGCGTGGCTGTCGGCCTGGATAGCGGTTTGGTCGTGCCGGTTGTCCGTAACGCCCATCTGAAAGGCCTGGGCGAAATCTCGGATGAAGTGCGCTTTCTTGCCGAAGGCGCGAGGAATAATACGCTCACCCCGGCCGACATGACCGGCGGCACTTTTACCATAACCAATCTCGGGATGTATGGCATGGAATCCTTCTCCCCGATCATCAACCAGCCTGAAGTGGGGATTCTCGGCGTAAATGCCATCGTCGATACGCCGGTTGCCGTGAACGGCGAAGTCGTTATCAAGCCGCTGATGAATCTCAGCCTGACGGCGGACCACCGTGCGGTGGATGGCGCGGTTGCCGCCGGGTTTATGCAGAGAATTAAGGCGTACGCGGAGAATCCGGCGCTGCTGCTGCTGTGAAAGGAGAATGCGGGATGAAAATTGTGGTGCTGGGAGGCGGTCCGGGCGGTTACGTTGCCGCGATAAGGGCCGCCCAGTTGGGGGCGGAAGTGACGCTGGTAGAGAAAAAAGCTTTGGGCGGAACCTGCCTCAATGTCGGCTGTATTCCGACCAAAGTGCTGCTGCATACATCGGAGCTGTATACGGCGCTGAAGCGTGAATCAGCCGAAATCGGCCTTGACGTTCCGCAGATTGCGGTGGACTGGAAGAGGCTGCAAAAGCGCAAGGACAAGATTATCCGGATGAACACCGGCGGAATCGACGCGCTGCTTAAGAAGAACAAAGTGACCAAGATTATCGGCACCGGCCGGTTTACCGGCGTGCATGAGCTGGAAGTGAGCAAAGAAGACGGAAGCATACAGACGATCGCCTTTGACCGGGCCATCGTCGCCACCGGTTCGGTGCCGTCACGGGTGCCGATTCCCGGGACGGAGCTTTCCGCTGTGATCACGAGCGACGAGGCCCTGTCCCTGCTGGAGGTGCCAGGCAGCCTCTGCATTATCGGCGGAGGAGTAATTGGCTGCGAGTTCGCGAGTATATACAGCAGCCTCGGCTGCAAGGTTACGATTATCGAGATGCTGCCGGAGCTGATCGCCGTGATGGACCGGGACATCGTCCGATGCCTGCGGAAAGAATTCGCTGCCTCCGGCGTGGACGTTCACACAGAAACCCGTGTTGAGCGAATTGAGCAAACGCCTGAGGGCCTGTCCATAACGGCGATCTCGCCTTCCGGTCCGATTACCGCCACAGCGGAGAAAGTGCTGCTGTCCATCGGCCGCCGTCCGATGACGTCGGGACTCGGGCTGGAAATTCTCGGCGTCTCTATCAAGAAGGGCGCCATAGAGGTTGACCGCAACATGCAGACGGCGGTGCCGTCCATTTACGCCATCGGCGACTGCGTCGGCGGAATCATGCTGGCGCATGTCGCCTCGGCGGAAGGCGTTGTTGCGGTGGAGCATATCATGGGGAAGCCGTCCCCGGTGGATTTCCGGACAGTGCCGTCCTGCGTGTACACGAGACCGGAGCTGGCTTCGGTCGGTTTAACCGAAGATGAAGCCCGGGAACAGGGATTGGAAGTAAAGACGGGAAGCTTCCCGCTTCAGGCTAACGCCAAATCCATGATTATGGGCGAAACGGGCGGTTTGGTCAAATATGTAACCGATGCGCGGACCGGTGAAATTCTAGGAGTTCATATCGCCGGACCAAGAGCTACGGATATGATCGCGCAAGGCGCGCTGGCGCTTCGGCTGGAAGCGACGGTGGATGAAATCGAAACGACGGTGCATGCCCATCCTACCGTTTCCGAAGCTTTGCTCGAAGCGGCGCTTGCCGTGAATCACCGTGCGATCCATTCGCATTAAGCGAAGCCTCCCTGCTTCAGGCTGCGGATAAGATGAACGGACGCTGCCTTTTCCCATATTGGGAATTGTCATGAGATGTTCATCTTATCCGTTTTTTTGCGTGTATCAGCTCCCAGTTGGCCCCTTATAATAAAAGCATAAGTGTAAGCGCATACAAAACTAACTCGCAATCGCCAGCTCGTGGTGGGTCGATTCATGCTGGCCTTAGACAACACGGGTTTCTTCAGGGCGGAAGTGTATGTTTACTGCGTGGAAGCGATTACAAGTATACAAGGGCAAGGGGGGCGTCTTATTATGATCAGTTATCCGACCACGGTGAGAAGCTGGGATGCTTTTGAAGAACATAGGGAGCTGCCAGAAGGAGTACGGCCTGTTATATTCGCTTCATGGAGGAGATGCCGGATGGCCGGGGTTAACCCGCAGCAGGGGAAAGGAGTGCAGGTATCCAAGGAGGAGCTGGCGCGGCGGATGGAAGAGAAGAGCCTGCTCATTTCCGTAGCCAAACCGATTATGAACAGCATCTATCAGGTGATCAAGGATACGGTTTACGCCATCGTTCTGACCGACCAGGATGGAGTGCTGCTCAGCACCCTGCTTAACAAGGAGATTGAGCCGGAGTGCGCGAAGGTGAATTTCTTTGAGGGGGCAAAATGGGATGAACTCAGCGTCGGCACCAACGCCGTCGGAACCGCGCTGGCCGTCGACATGCCGATACAGGTGCTCGGGGGCGAGCATTACTGCGAATCGCATCACGCTTGGACCTGCTCTGCAGCCCCTATTCATGATAGCTCCGGGAGATTGATCGGATGCCTGGATCTGTCGGGTAAAGCGGAGGATGTCCATCCCCATACCTTCGGCATTGCCGTGTCGGCCGTAGGCAGCATTGAGGAACAGCTTAACGTGCTGGAGACGAACCAGCTGATGAATGCCGTATTTCAGTCGATGCAGGACGGACTGCTGGTCATAGATACAGAATACCGGATCAGGCAGTTTAATGAACGGCTGGCCTCGATTTTTATGCTGGGGATGGAAGAGGTTCGGAGGCTGGATATTAAGGAACTGCTGCAGAATGTCGATCTGGACGGCGTGTTCCGGAACAAGCGCTGCATCAGTTATGCGGATTGCACGCTTACGGTAAATGGCAGAAAGATCGATTGCATGGCCAATATCTTTCCGTACTCCTTTGGCGATCGGGTCATTGGGGCGTCGCTCACGATCCGGGAAGCCAGGCAGGTGCGCAGAGAGGTCAATCAGCTTGCCGGCTTCAAGGCGAACTACCGGTTTGAGGATATCATAACCCATAATCCTTATATGCAGGAACAGATCGATTTTGCAAGGAAAATCGCCAGAACGAACTGCACGGTTCTGATCGAAGGAGAGAGCGGAACCGGCAAAGAACTGTTTGCCCAGTCCATTCATAACGCCAGCTCGCGCGCGGACGGGCCGTTTATCGCCATTAATTGCGCGGCGCTCCCGAGAGAATTGGTAGAGAGTGAACTGTTCGGGTATGAAAAAGGCTCATTTACCGGCGCGCTGCGTGAAGGCAATCCCGGAAAGTTCGAGCTGGCGAATGGAGGAACCCTATTTCTGGACGAAATCGGGGAACTGCCGCTGGAGATTCAAGCCAAGCTGCTGCGGGTGCTCGATAACCACAAGGTCCGGCGGATCGGCGGCAAGCATGAACGCTCGCTTAACGTCAGGGTCATTGCGGCCACCAACCGCGATCTGCTGGAGGAAATCGCGCAGAAGACTTACCGCAGCGATTTGTATTACCGGCTCAATGTCATTAACCTCAGGCTGCTGCCGCTGCGGGAGCGTACCGAGGATCTCGCTCCGCTTGCCCAGCTCTTCCTGCGTAAGTGCAATCGGGATAATCCCGGGCCTGCCAAACGGTTTGACCCCGCATTTCTGGAAAGACTGCAGGACCGGCAGTGGAGAGGGAACGCGCGTGAACTGCAAAACGCGGTACAGCGCGCCTACTATCTATGCGGCTCGGATTGTATTTCCGAATCGGACGCGGCCTGGATTCCGTCCGGGCAGCAGGAGAGCGGCCTCCCGGACCCGCGTCCTGCGCTTGCTCATGCGTCCCCACCTGCCGATCCTTGCGCAGTCAAGAGTATGCGGCAGAGCGAGATGGAGAGCATCCGCCGCGCCTTGGCCGCAAGCGGCGGCAATGTTGTGGGGGCCGCCCGGATGCTGCATATCGGCAAGTCGACTTTGTACCGCAAGCTGGCGGAATACGGCATTGTCAGAGACGAATCTTCACGCTAAAGCCGTCTATTTCGGCGGAAAACGGATGCTCTCTCCAGCTTAGAACGGCGCAGCAGCTAGCCCTATATAAGGGTTCTCCTCAGCGGCCCTTTTTGTTCTTATGCAGCGCCTTCCGTTCGGCATTCTCCCACTGCTTCAGCAGCGGATAAGGATCGAAGGCCCATTCTGTGAGCCCGCGGTCTTTATATATGCCATAGTGCAAATGCGGCGGGAATTTACCCTGAGTGCCCGGTTTGCCGTAACCGGAGCTGCCGGCCCAGCCGAGTTGCTGTCCGGGAATGACGATATCTCCTGCGGACAGCGATTTATCGAAACCGGACAGATGGGCGTAGTAATGGTAGCGGTTCTCAATGTCGCGGATGCCGATCCGCCAGCCGCCGTAACGGTTCCAGCCTTTGGTCTCCACAATGCCGAAGCAGGTGCTCCGCACAGTAACGCCGTGGGGCGTGAACAGGTCGGTGCCTTCATGGATCCGCGCACCGCCCCAGCTTCTTCCGGTTCCCCAGGTGCTGCGGAAGGAATATGTGCTGCCGAGCGGGAGCGGAAAGGCGCTGCCCGACAAATCCAGGCGGTCGAAATGATCGTACAGCTTCGCGAATTGGGCGATGCGCTGGGAGGCGCGGGGGTTGTGGTAATACTCCCAGACGCCAATGCTGAAGTCATTGGCGGAATTGCCGTATTTCATCAGGTGGCGGGCTATCGTGAACATCGCGTCAAGATCGTTCTCCGGAACGGCTTTGCCGTCTCCGGAGCCGTCGCGGCCAATGCCGCCAAAGAAGGAGATCGAAGCCGGTGAGGTGTCCTCCTGGTTGGGATTCAGCGGTCCGCACCACACCGGCGCCGGGATATGAATTCCGGTGAGCCGCTCAGGTTCGCCGCTCCCGTCTTTGCTTTTTTTGGCAAGGGTACGCTCGTACTGGTCAA
Organism: Paenibacillus durus; assembly: GCF_000756615.1. Lineage (NCBI taxonomy): Bacteria > Bacillati > Bacillota > Bacilli > Caryophanales > Paenibacillaceae > Paenibacillus > Paenibacillus durus. Next base: position 4,949,558 of record NZ_CP009288.1, on the reverse strand, counting down.
TGGCGGCAAAACGGAACCAAGGAATGCCTGTGGCTGCGCTCATTTGATCATATAGCGCCTGGCGGACGGCAAAGACGTTTCCAGCGCCGGCAGAACGGAGGGTGTTCCGTGAACCGGCGGCAGAACTGCCGCTTTTAGCGGCTTGCGGTTTATCCGCCGCCTTATCTTTTTTTTCCGGGGCAGCTGTTGTCTTTGTATCCTTCGGGGCGGCAAGCCCGGCGTTTGCTGCCGGATTGTCAAGGCTCCCCCACAGCAGGGCCGCCGCAGACAGAGACAGCAGTGCCCGTCTTGTATTTACGCTCCATAACGGCACAGTAATAGTTCTCCTTTCATTTCCGTATGAACTAACGCTTTACCTTAGATTGAACAAATCCGCGCATTTTATCCATGCTTAATACCGCAGGATTTCGTTCTCGCTATTGATTTTGTCACTCTTCTTTCACAAAAGCAGGCATTTCCCTACGGCGCATGTTATAATGTAAGGCAGTAACTTTAAAGCTTTTCATATTCAGTCGGAAGAGGGGTTTACTACCATGACAAGAAAAGAAATTGCCAAACAACCCAAGCCGGATTGGATTCGGATTAAGCTGACGACCGGCGAGAACTATCAAGATATTAAGGGAATGATGCGTTCCAAAACTTTACATACCGTCTGCGAAGAGGCGCGCTGCCCGAACATTTACGAATGCTGGGCGAACCGTACCGCTACTTTTATGATCCTGGGCGATATTTGTACCCGCGCCTGCCGCTTCTGTGCGGTTAACACCGGGATGCCTACCGAACTGGATCTTCAGGAGCCGGAACGGGTGGCCGAAGCTGCGGAAGGTATGAAGCTGCGGCACTGTGTCGTAACGAGCGTGGCGCGCGACGATTTGAAGGACGGCGGAGCGAAGATTTTTGCCGAGACGGTAGCTGCGATCCGCAGACGCCTCCCGCTGTGCAGCGTGGAGGTGCTTATTCCCGATTTCCTCGGTGACCAAGACAGTCTCCAGATTGTTATGGACAGTAATCCCGACATTCTGAACCACAATATCGAGACCGTTGAGCGCATGTCCGACCGGGTGCGGGCCAAGGCGAAGTACCGCCGCTCCCTGGAGCTGCTGCGCCGGGCTAAGGAAATGAAGCCGAACATTCCGACCAAGTCCAGTATTATGCTGGGCGTTGGCGAGGAATGGGATGAAATTTTGCAGTCGATGGACGACTTGCGCGAGGCGGACTGCGATATCCTTACGCTGGGCCAATATCTGCAGCCTTCACCGCAGCACTTGGACGTTGTCAAATACTATCCGCCGGAGGAGTTTGCACGGCTGAAGGAAGAGGGACTGAAGCGGGGCTTTAGCCACGTTGAGGCTGGGCCGCTCGTGCGCAGCTCCTATCATGCGCATGAGCAGGTCGAATCGGCCGCGAAGACCCGCGAGGAACGCATGGCGGCGAACTGACCGCTGGCGCAACATATTTTTTTGTGAAAGGCAGGCGAGTCTTGCTTGATCATTATAGGCGGCAAAAGCTACGAGCTCATGGTGAATCATAAGGAAGGCTGGAATCCGGAAAGCTTTCGTGGAAGGTACAGCGAAGTGCTTGACCGCTACGACTATATTGTCGGCGATTGGGGCTACAGCCAGCTGCGGCTAAAAGGATTTTACCGGGATAATCATCCGAAAGTGAACCGGGATACGGCGATTTGCGGATTGGTCGATTATATCAATGAATATTGCAATTTCGGTTGTGCTTATTTCGTCCTCCGCAAACTGAAGGATGCTCCCAAGGACCCGAGTGCCAGGGACATTCTGATGAAGGAGCCGGGCGAGACTGCGAAGGAAGTTCACGTCAATGAGGCCGCTCCCCAGGAGGCTTTCTCTAAGAAGGAAGCCATTCCGCAATTATCCTCCAGGAAGTTCCAGGCGGAGTCGGCGGTTTCCCGGGAGCAGCCGGTTAGAGAATTTAGTCCCAAGGAAAGGCCGTTCAAGGAACGCAGCAGAGATAACAGGAACAAGGATTATCAGGGCAAAAAAAACGGATCGCGTGAGAATCAGGCGCGCGAAGCTCAGGGCTGGGAGAATCAGGCGCGGGGGAACCAAAACAGGGATCACCAGAACCGTGAGGCCAAAGCCAAGGATACTCGGCAGAAGCCGCCCCAAGGTCCTGCGGGTCAGCCGTAACGCTTTCGAAGTTAAGTGGCCCAAGGCCGATATCATTAATAAAGGTGACGCCGGCGTTCAACTGAACGCCGGCGTCACCTTTATTGTTTTAGGCCGGATAATGGATAATGATAGCCCTTATTTTACGGATAGCGTCAAACGATTTTGCGTCTGGTTATAGCGCCAGACCAGGGACGGAAATTTCTTCTTGAAGGCATCCAGAGCGATGAAGGTCTCTCCGTATTGGGAGAGCGCTTCTTTGGAGGAAATGGTAAAGCTGAACGCTTTGCCGGACCCGGTAGTCACGATGACCTTCTTGTTCTTGGCATCCCATGACAGATCGCTTTCTACAAGTGCGGAGAGCACGCGGGCAGAGGCGTAGATTTTACCGCCCTGTTTCACTAGACCGACATTGCCGGCAAAGGCGGTGCCGCCAACGTCGAGAATGTGATTGTCGCCAGCGGCTTCAATCGAATTCATGCCCGCAAGCTGAAGGGCGGTAATGATCTGCGCCGCCTCGCCTTTTACCTCAATATCCGGCGAGAGCCCGATATGGTTGAAATCGGCTTTGCTTGGAGTCAGATACCGTTCCGTGGTCAGCTTGAGCAGGCCGCCGTCCGACAGGTCCAGCAGGCTTTGAATCCGCGCTTTTCCGAAGGTTTTGGTACCGACAACGGTGGCCAGATGATTATCATGCAGCGCCCCGGTCAGTGCTTCGGAAGCGCTGGCAGTATATTCGTTCGTTAAAATAACCACGGGCACATCCATTTTGGCGCCGTCCGTAATCGTAACTGGAGTAAGCTCGCCTGTGTTGTCCGCAGTATACATCATGATTCCCTTGTCGATGAATTGAGAGGCGATGTTATAAGCGGAATCCATGTACCCGCCCCCATTGTTCCGGAGATCGAGGACCATGGATTTCATTCCCGCCGCGCGCATATTTTTGAGTACGGCCGCAAATTCTTCGTCTGAATCCTCTGTGAAGCCGTTCAGCGAAATATAGGCGATTTTTGGCCCAACGATTTTGCCGGTAACGGATGGATAATTGATCTCGCTCCGCTTTACGGTGTAAGTCTTGGCCACCCCGCCGCGCTGGATGAGCAGCGTGAGCTTGGTGCCCGCCTCTCCGCTGATCGGATCGCTCTTGATCTCGCTGATTTTCACACCGTTAATCTTCAGAATCGTATCCCCGCGTTTGAGCCCTGCGCTTTCCGCAGGCGATCCGGGCATAATCTGTTCGATATACAGCTCGTTACCCGTATAGACCAATTGTACCCCGATACCCACATAATCCAAGGCCAACTGATTTTGAAGCTCTTTACTCTCCTCGCTGCTGAAATACTGGGTGTAAGGATCGTCAAGCGAGTTTACCATACCGTCGATCGCGGCGCGGATCAGGGCGTCCCTGTCAGCACCGGTCAAGTTGTAGTTCTCTATGTACTGCATAACCTCATTGATCAACTCAGTTTCCGAAGAGGTCTGGCTGGCGGTTTCACTGCTGCCTTCGGCGGCAAAAGCGGCGGGAGACAGCATAAGCGATAAAGCCAAACAACTGCCGGCGGCTGCGGCCGTTAACTTTTTAAATGATCTCATCATATAACGTCCTTTACGGATTATTTGTTCCGGCTTCCGTTGTATCGGAGACGGTGTAGCTGTCACTGATGGTCCAGAGGTCTTCTGCCGACTTGTTTAGAATCAGAATGAGGGTTTGGTTGTAAGACGCCGATTCATTCTTATCCGTAATCTGCTGCTCGACATAGACGGCTGCTTCGTTGTCACTGTAGTAAAAGACGTTTGAAGCGGATACGGCATAGACCAGATTATTCGTCTTGAAGAAATTCTCCAGGGACGCTTTCTGCGCGTTGTCATAATCCTCGCCATAAGAAGTTAAGGTTGACAGCGTTCCGGCTACATTTTTGTCGTTCAGGTTTTGATAATGGCGTTTGAGCAATTCCTGAATGGCCGTGCCGCTGCTTTGCGGCATTTCAGCGGGCTTCATGCCCTGGTCCCGCGTTATGAGAAGAGTCGACTTCAGCTTCTGTATATTCGATACCTTCCATGATCCATTACGGACAAGGGTATAGATATACTCGTCCTGCGTGTCCGGAATATAGGCTCCTCCGATGCGGGTGGAGGTTTCCACTGTAGCCACCGTAGCTTCGTTCGCCTCAAGGCTAAGGATATCGACGCTTTTGATTTCGCTCTTCAAATCGTAATTGCGGAATGATTGTTCAAGTGCGCTGAGACTCAGAGCGAAGTCGGAGCCGGTCTGGGACAAAGAGGTAATCCCTGCTGTATTCTCCGAGTTAAAATAGCTCGTCAGCGTGCTGATCAGGGAGACAATATCCGCTTTATCCTGGGTTTTGGATACGGGTCTCGTAATTTTGACGCTTCTTGAGGACGCGTTCCAAACTACGCCGCCGCCGGTGGCTTCGCCGATAAAACGCAGCGGCACATAAGCGGTTCCGCCGGACTCTACGGGAGCGGCCGGCAGCTTGCGGATAACGCTGTTGACCGAGGCGCGGTTGCTGCCAATGGTCAGCTTCAAGCTTAGCTCCGGGCTTGTCCCGGTTACTACGCGGCCAGCGGGGTCCCAGCCCACCTTCAAACCGAGCTTCTCGAATACGGCCCGGAAAGGAACCATAACGGAGCCGTTCTGCAAATAAGGAGAGCCAGAGGAAAAGGAAACCGGGATGCCGTCAATATAAACCTTGATCGGCGCGGGCGCGGCGAGCGCGGGGACCGCAAGAGCCAGGGACAATAACAAGACCCCCAGCATAATGAACCATTTTTTCAACAAATTTCTCTCCTTCTATATGTAACTATTTGTAAAATAGGCTCATTATACCATCCCGTTTCTCACTCTGTCTATCAATTTGATAGTAGGCCTGCTAGATTGATAAGCGAAAGTAAAGCCCATGCGGCGGCAGCCGGCACACGGGCGCGCACCGGCTGTATGTACGAGAACTCTACACCAGGAATGAGGAACGCACGCGCTTCCAGAACGGAAACGGACGGTAACGGGCGAAGCTGACCTTTTTCTCCGACACCTGGCATCTGACAGAAATCAAATCATCAATAGGATAGTTGGTATGGTCAACGGTCAGCATCAGCCTCTGCTCTCTCCGGGAGAAAATATCGCAGTGGTGATGCTTGGGCAGGAGCAGCGGGGAGCCCATCGTCCGGAACACCCGATTGTTAATCGACGCGATTTCCGCAATCTGCAGCGCCTCAATCGAAGGATGAACCATCGCGCCTCCGAGACTTTTATTGTAGGCTGTGCTCCCGGAAGGGGTAGAAACACAGATGCCGTCGCCGCGGAACATCTCGAAGGTCTCGTCGTTAATGTCGATCTGGAGAACTACCGTACCTTCAACCCCTTTAAGAGTGAACTCGTTAAGGGCGATATGCGAAGTTGTCCCTGATTTTCTATTGATTTCTAGCTCGACGAGCGGATATTTGACGATGCGCGGCTTATGCGGCGCAGGATCGCTCTTTCCGCACATATAATCGACCAGTGTGGAGAGTTCCTCGCACTGCCAGTCGGCATAGAAGCCAAGATGGCCGGTATGGACGCCCACGAAGGCGAGCTCGGGAATCCGATCGATAAAGGTATGGAAGGCGTGAAGCATTGTGCCGTCTCCGCCGATGGACACTACGATTTCGGGAGACTCGGCATCGAGCTGAAGACCCCGCTCTTCCGCAAGCTTATGAAACTTCTGACTGAGATCAATGGACAGTTGATCGCCACGGTCCAGGACATAATATCTCAAGATGAATAGACTCCTTTGTTGGTTCTGTCATACACCGATCATAATCAATCTTGCTTAGGAAAACAATGTTTAACGGGGGGAAAGACTAAACCCGGAAAAAAGGCCGCAACCCCTCGTTCAAGAGAGGCGGCCGTTCTTTAGGAAATTTCGGAGAAAACGCCTTTCCCGAAGGGCGGAGCGAGATGGCATGTGGTTAACGGCCACGTACTGCTCCGCCGCACGCTGCCGAGCTGCACGCTACTGGGCTGCACGCGGTTTTGAGCAATCCTTCCGCCGTTCAGCGCCGAAGAAGAACCCGCAGGACTCTGCCGGAGGCGGCCGCCGCAAGCGACAGCAGCAAGGTTCCGGCCAGCAGCAGGGCGAGAAGCATGAACCCGGCTGCGGGTGAGTACAGGGCCGGACCCGGCATCCAGAGCGGAGCCAGCGCCGGCGAAGCTTCCATCATCGGCCGCCAGAGAAGCAGCGTCAGTCCGGCCGAGAGGAAAGCATGCAGAATACGGGCGGCAGCAAAAGGCAGATAACGGAGCCCTGTTCCGTTCCAGATGCTGGCAACCTGGGCGTGCACGGACAGACCGCCCCAGGACAGAATGAACGCGGCGGCGGCGGCCTTGAAGGGGAGTGCGGCGGACGCGGTTCCGGCCGCTTTGGCGCCGAGCGTAACCTCGAAAAAACCGCTGGTTACCGCCTCGGACAGCCCCGAGGGAAAACCTAAAGCCGAAAGAAACCGCCCGATTACCGAGAAGAGAAAGGCCATCACTCCCGCCCGGTTCAGCAGTTCCATTAGCACGGTGAAGAATACAACGAGCCCTCCTACGACAATAATAAGCTGCAGAGAGGATTGCACCGCCCCCTTCAGCAGCTCCCCGAGCGTCCGCCCGTCGCGGCGGCGCGCTTCGGCCATGGAAGCGAAGGCGGTGCGGAGACGGCCCGCTTCCTGACGCTCCTTCTCTGGCTTGAGGGATCGGGACGTTCCTCGCAGCGGGGCGGACTTCTGCCCGGCTGCGGCGCTCCGCTCTTCCCTTCGTCCGTGAAAGGACATTAGCAGTCCGACGAGCAGGCCGCTCCCGTAGTGGGCCAGCGCCAGGCAGGGTCCCAAGGCTGGATTATGAAAAAATCCGACCGAAACGGCGCCGAGCAGGAAGATCGGATCGGAGGAAGTCGTACAAGCCACAAGCCGTTCCCCTTCGACGCGAGTGAGCAAGCTCTGCTCCCGCAGCTTGGCCGTCAGCCGGGCTCCGACCGGATAGCCGGACACATAGCCCATCGCCAGCACGAAGCCGCCGCTGCCTGGAATGCGGAACAGCGGGCGCATCAGCGGATCAAATAGAGCGCCGAACAGGTGAACGACTCCGAAGCCGAGCATGAGTTCGGAGATGACGAAGAAAGGAAAGAGCGACGGGAACAGCACATCCCACCAGATAGCCATTCCCCGCAGGGCGGCGCTAAGAGAAGCTTCGGGATAAACCAGTACGAGCAGCATACAGCCGGCGAGTCCCAAGGCCCAAGAAGGGCCGCTTAGCTTTTTTATGGTCATCATATACGCCTCCCGGTCTATGGTAAGATGTATGCATGTAGAGGGACAAACAGTACAAAAAAATAAAGTAAGCGGTTACAATCGGTGGTGCATTTTTACTGCATTTGTGGTAATATAAAAAATAATAAAGCACCTTTTCGAAAACTTTAATATTCAGGGATGGAGTGATGATGATGAGCGTAGTTGCCGGCGTTCTCGTTTGCGCTTTTGTTTATGTCATCCGGGCCTCCCTCGTCTCTCCCGGTGATGAGGATTGGCGGACCTATTAATATGCTGCAGACGCTAAACATTCGTTTAGCGTCTTTTTTGGCTTTTTGGGAAATTTTGAACTTTTTTTCACATTTAAGAGATGGGTACTTTTTCTTAGAATAAAGGATTGGAATATAGGGCTTATTTATTAGGTCTATAGGATTTTTTTCTCTCGTTTTTCGCGTTAGCAAGATGTTGAACGACCCTGATTTTGGTATAATGAATAGGCCAATACTATTAAAGTCGCAGAAAGTTGGTTGCATCAATGAATCCGGAGAAAAGCATATATGAAAATTTGGGAGGGGCCGAGAAGCTGCGCAAACTGGTGGAAGTGTTTTATAGTAAAGTGCAGGCGCATCCGCGGCTCGGCCCGCTGTTTCCGGCAGACATCGCCCCCGTTTTAGACAAGCAATACCGTTTCCTCACTCAGTTCTTTGGCGGTCCGCAGCTGTATTCCGAGCTGTATGGCCAGCCAATGATGAGAGCTCGTCATATGCATGTGCCGATTACGGAGGAACGGTCGAAGGAGTGGCTGGGTTGTATGGGAGAAGCGCTGGAGGAAATCGGAGTAGAAGAGACGCTCCGATTGCTCGTACTGCACCGGCTTGCAGGCCCGGCCCGCCATTTTGTCAACATGCCCGGAGAAAGAGATTGAAGCTTGACTGACGCGAAAGGATGAGGGCACATGACCTATTTGGAGCCCCTATACTCCATTAAAGTAACCTGTTGCAATTGTGAACGCGAATTCGTAACCTCCAGAGTGCGTCCCAGCCTTAAGAGGGCTGTTCGCCGGGATGCGGATTTTTGCTCTTATTACAAGGAAGAGAATCCCGATTACTACGTTGTCCGGGTATGTCCTTTCTGCGGTTTTGCCTCCACGGAAAACTCCGCGGGCAAACTGGCCGAATGGCAGCGGAAGGCGTTCAGCGAGCGGGTCGGCAGCCGCTGGCAGTCCCGTGATTTCGGAGGCAAGCGGAGCTGGGCGGAGGCGCTGGAGACCTACAAGCTGGCGCTGCTCAGCGCGCAGTGCATAGGCGACAAAGAGCGAATCGTCGCCAGCCTTCTGCATCATATCGCCTGGATGTACCGGTATCAGGGCGACACCGAGCAGGAACAGCGCTTTCTTCATTATTCGCTGGAGTCCTACATAAATGTATTTGAGCGGGACGGAATTGCCGGGAATGATGCGCGCCTGATGTTTCTGATCGGGGAGCTTAACCGGCGCATCGGCTGGTTTAACGAGGCAGTTAAATGGTTCTCGCGCCTGGTCAATGATCAGAAAATTATGGATACGGCGATGATTCGGGCGGCTCGCGAGCAGTGGGCGATTATTCGCGAACAGATGCTCGGAGATCAAGGCGGTTCGAGTGCGGGCACGGAACCGTTGAGAGGGGTATTATAAAAAAACCGGACGGTGCCTTTAGCGCACCGCCCGGTCGAACAGCAGATAATCGCCGTCGCTGTCCACGACGACAGGTCTTTCGCTGCAGCAAGGAAAGACAAGCAGCTTCTTCTTGCCTTCCCGGACGCTCTGAAGCTCTTTGGGCTTCATGGGGAGCAGCACGTTCTCCGCGCTGCAGAATGGGCAGGATTGGACGTACAGATCGCCCAGTATGAGTTCATATGGCCACGTATGGCTGAATGGAATCATGCTTCATCCTTGCCTTCTGCGCCGTCTTTCGGTTCCCCGCCATCCGTATTTTTCTTGGATAGCTCGGCTATTTTTTGCAGCAGAATATGCTGGGGCATATGCATTAAATGTTCCAGAGGCACACCCAGCTGCTTGGAGAGCGCCAAGGCCGTTTCCGGCGAAATTTGCAGTGGCCGCATCATTAATGTCCTCCTGTTCTTTAATGAATGGTATGGCGTGTTATTCACTTTACCATGGGATACCTCCGATTACAAAGTGAATGTTGTATGATGGGATAGGTGAACCGAATGAAAAGTAAAGGAATGGTGGTACGAAAATGAAACAGCCGTTGTCTTTAACTTGGGAACTGGATTCGATTTTTGAAGGGGGCTCGGCATCCCCCGGGTTTGAACGATTTTTGAGCGAACTGGAAGGCGATATCGGTAAGCTCGCGGAGCATGTAAGAGCGGCTAAGGCTCCGGTGGATTTGGAGTCGACGAAGAAGCTGGACGGCGTTATCGAGCTTCTGCAAAGCTGTACCGCGCGTCTTGTTCAGGCCTCGGAGTTCGCTGGATGCCTTGGAGCGCAGAACCAGCAGGATAAAGGAGCCGTACGTCTGTCGGGAACCGTTGCCGGCCTCAGCGCCCGATTTCAGGGCGTATCCTCTGCATTCGAAAATGTGCTTCGCCAGACGGAAGACGATGTATGGCGGCAATGGGTGGGCCGGCCCGAGATTGCGCCGCTGACGTTCGTGCTCAGCGAGAGCCGGGATCAAGCCCGCGAGAAGATGAGTCCGGAGCTGGAGAGCCTGGCGCTTGAGCTTGCGGTGGACGGCTATCACGGCTGGAGCGAGCATTATGAAACGATTGTCAGCTCGATCGCCATTCCTTATACCGATGAGGACGGGGAGAAGCTATTGTCAGCGGGCCAGGCTTTTAACAAGCTGCACGACAATGATAATCAAGCCCGGAAGGATATGTTCGTCAAATGGGAAAAGTCGTGGGAAGGCGTCGCCGATTACGCCGCGGATACGCTTAATCATCTGGCCGGCTTCCGGCTGAAGCTGTATGAACGCCGGGGATGGGACGATGTGCTGAAAGAGCCCCTCAGCATCAACCGCATGTCCCGCGAGTCGCTGGATGTTATGTGGGATGTTATCGTCAAGAGCAAGCCGGCTCTCATCGCCTATTTGGAGCGCAAGGCGAAGCTGCTGGGACTTACGAAGCTCGGCTGGGAGGACGTGGAGGCCCCGCTGGCGCGGTCTTCAGGCAAGATATCCTATGACCGGGCTGCCGAAGAAATCGTCACCCAGTTCGGTAAATTCAGTCCGAAGCTTGCGGAATTTGCCGAGCGCGCATTTGACAGCAGCTGGATTGAAGTGGAGGACCGGCCGGGCAAGCGTCCGGGCGGCTTCTGCGTCTCGTTCCCGCTAAGTAAGGAATCGCGGATATTCATGACATACAGCGGCACGCCTTCCAATGTGGCGACGCTCGCGCATGAACTGGGGCACGCCTACCATTCCTACCTGCTTGATGACCAGCCGGTGCTTAACCAGAACTACGCCATGAATGTGGCGGAAACGGCATCGACCTTCGCTGAGGTCATCGTCTCAGATGCCCAGGTCAAGGCGGCAGAGAGCGAGGAAGAGAAGCTGTCCCTGCTGGAAGAGAAAATCCAGAACAGCGTTGCCTTTTTCATGAACATACATGCCCGGTTCCTGTTTGAGACCCGATTCTATGAGAAGCGCAAGGCGGGACTGGTCAGCGCAGAAGAGATTTCCGAGCTCATGGTGGAAGCGCAGAAGGAAGCTTTTGGCGGCACTCTTTCCGGTTACCATCCGCATTTCTGGGCTTCCAAGCTGCATTTTTATATTACCGACGTTCCGTTCTATAACTTCCCTTATACCGTCGGATACATGTTCAGCACCGGCCTTTACCGTCTCGCCCTGCAGGAAGGCCCTTCCTTTGCAGATAAATACGATGCGCTGCTGCGCGACACAGGAGTCATGACGCTTGAGGATCTGGCGGGCAAGCATCTGGGAGTGGATCTGTTGAAGCCGGAATTTTGGCAGGGAGCCGCCGACCTGATTCTTGAAGATATTTCCACCTTCCTGGATATGACTAAGCACTTAGTTTGACTTCGTTTTTGTGAAAGATACGGTTTTTGTCAGTGTATTTAAGCGCAAGTAATGGATTGAATTTTGTGTAAATGCGAAATGGCCCTCATGATGGATTTAATCGTGAGGGTCGTTTTTTATGTGAATTTGTCGAAAGTGATCGTTTTATCGTGGTGAATTAGGAAGAAGATAGGAGAAAAAAGTGTATTTTATAGGGATAACAACCTAATTATGTTGATAATTGTTGTGGGGTATTGCCTTCTACCCTATAATGAGTCCTAAGCCTTAGGTAGTAAGGCAGCAAGTATGACAGAGGAGGAAAAGTATGCTTAAGACGGATCAATTGTCTTTGGCTAGGCAAATGGACCTGGTGTTTAAGGAGCTTCAGGAGGAATTATCGGGGGTATCTTCCGGTACGGTTTTTGTGCAAATACGAAATAATATCATCGGGAAGTTTGGAATCCGCCATAATCCTCTGTACGGCCGCAGCGGATCGTTTGAAGAGGAAACGGAAGGGCTGACAGCCTCGCAGCAGTCTTCGTTTCGTTTGATGGCCCTCGAGAGTCTGAAGTTTAAACGCCGCTGGACGCACGGAGAGATTAGCTATGAGTTTGCCGTGAAGAAGGGGATTATCATTGTCGATGCTGTTCTGGAGTCCAATTACAATATGGCTAACCTGATGATCCGCTACCCGAGGAATGTGCAGCAGGATACGGAGGACTGCGGATAACCGGTGCGGGCCATGAAAAAACCCCCGCGCTTCCTTGTGGAAGCGGGAGGGCTGCAAATCCGTTCGGCGGACCCTTGCGGGCGGACCGAATAAAAGCGATAAACGAGGCATTACACACCCGTACGACCGGAGAGTTGCTGTTCTGCCAGCTGTACGAGACGCTTGGTGATATAACCTCCCAAAGAACCGGTTTCGCGGGAAGTGTAGTTACCATAGTAACCGTCTTGAGGGATAGTTACACCAAGCTCTTGCGCCGCTTCAAATTTCAGTTGTTGCAGCGCAGCGGTTGCTTGAGGAACGATCAGATTGTTGGAACGACTGCTGCGACCTTGGCTTTGACCTACTTGACCCATGTTTGTCACCTCCTTCGTCCTTGGTAGAGATAGTATGAGCGCGGTGACGGGAAATCATGCATGGTGCAAGAAGGTTATAAGGCTGGAAATAAGTGTATAGAAACCGAGCTTCGGACAATTAAAATAAGAGGGCGGCCACAATGTTCCGGTGGGCTGCCCTCTTGGCAAATGATCGCAGCATGCTCAAATGGCTGCAAATCTCAATTTTCAGGATAGATCATTTCAATTGAAGTAGTCAGTTCAAGGCTCTGTCCGGGGGCAATCGTCAGCAGACCGGTAAAGCTTGGATCAGAGGACACGTTGGGCGCATCCGGCAGCCATGTATAGGGTTCGGCGCAGAGAAATTGGTCGGCGGGTCCTTTTGTATAGATAACCCAGTGGCGGAAATAGCTTTCGTCTGCGAGGTAACGCAGCCCATAGCCGTCATCCCGGAGCAGCAAAGCTTCGACGGGCCGCTTCTCTCCAATTCGCAGGGCGGTGTCAAAGTTGGTGCCCTGAAGATTCATTCCTTCGTTCAACGCTTCCAGCGAACCGAGAGGAAGCACCTTTCCAGTGGGCAGGAGTTGGTCGTTCAATTCGTAGATGCTCTCTACCGGCAGCTTGAGGCTCCATCGCTTCGGCTGACCGTCAACCATGAACCAGGTGTGATAGCCTATTCCGAAGGGGATGTTCCGTTCGCTGCCAAGGTGGGTTACCTTCAAGGTCTGCTTCAAAGACGCATCCTGCAGCCGGAACGTCATCTCGAATTTGAGCGGCGCCGGCAGCTGCTCCATCCAATGGGCATCGTTTGCCGTCTTGAATTCGGTCGTCACCGCGCAGCCTTCTTCGTCTTCCTCAATATCGCTAACGCACCAGGATTGCGTCCGGTGCAGGCCGTGAATATGATTGTCACCGGCGGTGTTGCGGTCGAACTGGTAATGCGCGCCATCAAATTCAAATTGTCCCTTGGAGATACGACCGGGCGGAATTAAGAGCGGAATGCCGAAGTGATACGGCTTCTGCATATAAAAATCCAGATCGGCCTCTTCCGGCCGGCGCAGAACCTCTCGTCTTTCCTTACGGTCCCACAGGGAGATTACGTTGTTGCCCAGACGCGGCAGCAGCGTGACTTCCAAGTCGCGGCTATGCAAAATATAAGTATCATAACCGCACCATTGCCCTTTGGTCACCTGTTTCATGATCCATGCTCCTTTATCATTCACTTAATACGAAATGTGAACACGATAATCTTATCATAACAGATTTATGTTCGAGGGGTTAAGAATTTGACAAACTTCTTTCCCGGCTCTATGATGAACTCAGTTAACTAAGTTTGTCAATGCGATGACGGGGATAAGTAGGCGGGAGAGAGGCCTTCAGAAAGCCGGTGGATGATGCGAACCGGTGGATGCCTCCCGGATGAATGGACCCCTGAGCGCCGCGCTCGAACGGGAAAGCTTTCCCTGGTAGACCGGCCGGATCGTCCCCGTTACAGGATGTCTTAAGGCTGTTACAGTATTTCGCTTTGCGGTCCGTTTATAGGCGGGAAGCATGGGAAAGGCTGAAAGCGGCGAATAAGGGTGGCACCACGGTCTCACGTCCCTTCGGAGTGAGGCTTTTTTGCGTTCTTTTGTAAGCAACTTAAACCTTGATCGGAGGAGTTACAGTATGAAAAAAGTTCTGTCCGGCATACAGCCCAGCGGTAAGCTGACAATCGGCAACTATATCGGCGCAATGAAAAATTTCGTCAAGCTTCAGGATGAGCATGAATGCTATTTCATGGTGGTTGACCTGCATGCCGTTACCGTACCGCAGGAACCGGCCAGCTTGCGTGAACAGTCTGAAGCGGTTGCCGCACTGTTCATTGCGGCGGGAATTGATCCGAGCCGCTCTAATGTATATCTTCAGTCGCATGTTCCCCAGCATGCCGAGCTGGGCTGGTTGATGACAACGCTCACCTCGATGGGCGAGCTGGAGCGGATGACGCAGTTCAAAGACAAGTCATCGGGGAAGGACACCGTAGGCGCGGGATTGTTCGTGTATCCGGCGCTGATGGCCGCCGACATTCTCGTGTACAACGCGGATCTCGTTCCGGTAGGCGAAGACCAGAAGCAGCATCTGGAGTTGACACGCGATCTGGCGGGACGGTTCAACCATCGCTACGGCGATTTCTTCACTATTCCGGAGCCTTATATTCCGAAGGTCGGATCCCGGATTATGTCGCTTGATGACGGGACGAAGAAAATGAGCAAGAGCAATCCGAATGCCGGCAGCTATATTGCTCTGCTCGATCCCCCGGACGTTATCCGCAAAAAAATCAGCCGGGCAACTACGGATTCCGGACGCGAAGTCGTGTACGACCCGGCGAACAAGCCGGAAGTCAGCAATCTGATGGGCATTTACTCGGAGTGCTCCGGGCTGTCCCTAGCGGAAATCACAGGCCGCTATGAAGGACAGATGTACGGCGGCTTCAAAAAGGATTTGGCCGAGGTCATCGTGGCGGCGCTTGAACCACTTCAGGAGCGCTACCACGAAATCCGCAGTTCCGGCGCCATCACCGATATTCTCGCGTCGGGCGCGGAACGCGCCCGCGCCGTGGCGTCGGTTACACTGGAAGGAGTCAAGGACCGCATGGGATTCCTGCCTCCACGTTCAAAGTAAAGGGCTTGCGCCGCGGGTACAGCCGCTCGGCTAAAATAAATCGCGAGCGGCTGTCACTCTCTTTCGCTGCGGGCTTTGATAATGAATCCCCAGCCGATATTCAGCACGCACAGTGCTCCCAGCAGCAGCGCGGCCCATAACCGGTAGCTGATGGCGATGGAAGCCGCAGCAAGCAAAAGAATGGAAGAAATCGCGAACCAAAGCGAGAGTCCTTTGCTCAAGGTGTGCCTCCTTTCGTTTCACGGCGGATTTTGCCGCTCTTCGGTAAGGTAATGGCGGCTGCCGGGTATATGTCTATATTATTATGAAATCAGGACGACGTTAAAGCCTTTTCGAGCATATTCAGCGTTATAAGCGATAAATCCCGG
Source organism: Paenibacillus durus (assembly GCF_000756615.1). Lineage (NCBI taxonomy): Bacteria > Bacillati > Bacillota > Bacilli > Caryophanales > Paenibacillaceae > Paenibacillus > Paenibacillus durus. The sequence goes on along the minus strand of NZ_CP009288.1, from coordinate 4,934,027 downwards.
AGCACTGGGTGCTCCGGGATTTATTTCGATTTGGGGACTATAAAAGAGCCGGACGGCAGCCATTTAGCCTGATGCAATCTGCACGTAAGCAGCCTGAAGCTATACTTTCATCGAGCCGGGTTCAATCGCGAAACGTTCATCCAGCTTCTCGCTGCTGAGCCAGCCTACATATGTCTGCAGCGCATGATACTGGTGATCCATGACCAGGACGGCGACAAACGGAAATTGCTTCCGGTGCAAATAACGGACGTCACCCCAGCGTACAATGTAACCTGAAGGCAATTCCTCCACCTCGGCGATGGCATAGGAAGTGAAGTACAGGAAAGCCTGAATATCCGGATGGGACTTGGAACGTTCCACAGCCGGATGCCGGGAGTTAACCGCGTGCTTGAGCCATTCCAGACGCCCGTAGTTAAGCTGGCCGACATAGTAACTGCCATCCTGTCTTGTCTTGACGACATTCCATCGTCTCGGCGTTATCGTGGGGATAAGGATATATCTCTCGCCGGGTTCGTGATGGAGATCTTTGGCCTTAATGCTGCGGGTTATCCGGATATGGGCGGCGGTCCTCCAAATATAATACAGGACGATGATGCTGTACAGCGATACGAACAAGGGGGCAGGGTGAAAAATGCCGGTGATCCACAGCGCGATGGCCGCGACATGGCTGCCGAAAATAAACGGATCGAAAATGTGGATAATGTTCCACGCGATCCAGCGTTCGGTGATTGGCCGGGCCGCTTGAGTGCCATAGGTATTAAATAAATCGCTGAAGACGTGCAGGGCCACGGCAACAAAGCTCCAGAGGGCTAGATGGCCGATGGAGCGGATGTCGTTCAAACCGAAGACCGGACTAAGTACCAGGGTAATCAGCGCGGGCCAGAGCAATAAAAAAGGAAGGGAGTGTGTAATCCCTCTGTGATTGCGAATATACACCGCGTTGCTCTTTAGTCGCAGGACGGTGTCGGCATCAGGGGCCTGCGATCCGATAACGGTGGCCAGCATAACGGCGCCTGACAGCATCGGCTGAGAACTGACGACGGGATCGACGAAGGAGAGCCCGGCAAGTCCAAAACCCATGACGAAGTGTGTAGCAGTATCCATAGCAAGATCTCCTTTGTACGGAAGTTCTCTATTAATAACTACCCATTTTATCATCTTTATATTTATACCGAAAAGAAATATTTCCGTCACGCAGTTGTCAAATTAATGAACATCTTGGTCAAAGATTGTCAAAGTATTTTGCGGTTTGTTATGATAAAGTTAACAGCGCAAGAATGATATTTGTCAATAATGAGCTGACAAACAGGCTTGCAAGTTCGTTCTGTCTTAAAGACTGAACATGAAGGAGGAACTCAAATACGTGAATAATCAATGGAGATATCAAGCCTCTTCCGATTCCGCGGCCATGTCCGCCAAGCTCCCCCCTGAAGCTGAACGGGCCAGTTGGCGCGATTTCATCACGGTAACCAAACCGGGCATCATCCGGTCGAATCTAATTGCCGCCTTTGCCGGCTTCTGGCTGGCTTCCGGTTGGGATGTTAGCTACGGCAAGCTGCTGCTGACCCTGATTGGCACCATGCTTGTTATGGCTTCGGCCTGTGTGTTCAATAATTATTTCGACCGCGATCTGGATATGAAAATGGAACGGACCAAGAAACGCGGACTGCCGACCGGGCGGCTTAAGCCGAATACGGTTCTGCTTTATGCTCTGGGACTTGGCACTTTGGGACTGGCGGCGCTGTTTCTTTTTTCCGGAATTCTGGCTGGGCTGTTCGGAATCGTTGGTATGTTCGTCTACGTTGTAGTATACACCCTTTGGCTGAAACGGACATCTACCTGGAGCACTTCGGTCGGAGCGATTTCCGGCGCGATGCCTCCGGTAATCGGCTATGTTGCCGTGACGGGCAAGGTTGATCTTGGCGCTTGGCTGCTGTTCGCGATGCTGTTCCTGTGGCAGCCCCCTCATTTCTGGGCGCTCGGCATCCGCCGCAAGGAAGAGTACCGGAATGCGGGATTCCCGCTGCTTCCAGTTGTGAAAGGCACACACCGGACCAAAATACAGATGATTCCATATGTCGCGCTGCTTGTTCCGGTTTCGGTGCTCATGTATGGGTATGGATATGCCGGCATTTATTATTTGATTGTTTCCGCCGGGCTCTCTCTTACTTGGCTTTATCTTACGCTCAAAGGCCTGAAGGCTAAAGATGACGATGCCTGGGCGAAGCAAAACTTCTTCTTTTCCATTAATTATTTGACTCTCAGCCTGATTGCGCTGGTACTCAATACGATTCACGGATAATGAAGGGAGAAGATCATGCACATCCTCAAGCGGTATAAATGGACTTGGCTTCTGCTGCTGCTTGCGCTGGCCATGGCGGCCTATCTGGTCGTAAGCTCCTGGGCTTTCCGAGCGGGAAAGCTGCCGGTTATCGGGGAAGTGCAGGACTTCTCCCTTGAAAATGTAAGCGGTGATACCGTGACGCTTTCCGATACGGAAGGCAAGGTGCGGTTAGTTTATTTCTTTTTTACCCAGTGTACGGATGTGTGCCCGATCACGACCTTCACTCTGTCGCAGGCGCAGGATCTGCTTATTAAGGACGGCAGCTTTGGCAAAGACGCGGCCTTCCTGTCGATCTCATTTGATCCGCAGAACGATACGCGTGAAGCAATCAAGGCGTTCGCCGACCGTTTCCACGCCGATTATGTAGGCTGGTACTTTCTGCGGGGGGATCAGGAGAAGGTTCGGGATTTGGCGGCGGGTTCCTTCAAAATTCTGATCGCGGGAAGCAACAAGGACAATTTTGCCCACGCGAACCTGATCGGGCTTGTGGACCGGAAGAACCGGCTGCGCGCACTGTATAATGCCAGCGATACAGACCAGGTTACTCCGGAATTTTTGACAAGCGCTGTGAAAAAGCTGGCCCGAGAGTAGCACAGAATATGATGCGGCAGCGTGAAAAGCGCCTTTCGCTTTCATCTTTCAAGCTCATGAAAGGTAGAAGCCGAAAAGGCGCTTTTGTCTAAAAAGGAGGGGGATCAGGGTAGATGATGAATTCTTCCAGTCCCGCCTTTTCAAGCTGCGTGATATTGTATTCATCAGGAGTGCCTTCGACTCCGGCGTAACCCCGGCGGGTGTAGATATGCTCTGCGTCCGGGAAGGCGTCCCGCAGAACGCCGCGTATTTTTTTGCCGGAGCTGTCGTTATCCATATAGAGATAGACTTCACTATCCCCGACTTGCTTGCGCAGAGTCTCGAGCTTGACCGTATTGAGTGTGCCAAAGGTGCACAGAATGTCGACTTCAGGCTTCAGGAGACGCCGCAAACGGCTGCGGTCATTCTTGCCTTCGACAATAATAGTAATGGACATAATCGTGGCGTCACCTCCGTCCGTATTGTGCAAGCGTACGGCACAAAATGCCGGATTGCGTACGGGCTTAACTACATTTTACATAACGTTTGTCGTTTTTAATAGATGGGCGGCCGGGTTGCGGTCATTCCCCGGGAAATGTCGCATATCCGCAGGCTGAATTGCAGAATATGTTTAAATAATGCCACAAACAATCACCCGGACGCCAGCGGCGGTCCGGGTGATTGCGCGAGATTGCACATTGACAGAGAATTGGATGGATGTTAAACCCAGAAAGTTTTCAGAATGATGACAAGCAGAACGTAGAGAACCAGAATGACACCGGCAGAAGTAGGGCATGGAGCGACAATAGGTTTAGGACAGCACGGATTGGACATTTGCAGTTCAACTCTCTTTCGCAGTGGATTCTTAACTACACGGTATTATATGTCAATTCATCCACCGGGTTTGTGTCCCTGCCCATTGTGTATGGAGCAGACATCATGTTTTTGGGTCTTATTGCACCGGCATCCGTCATCAGGCAGCACGGCTGTTCCAATCAGGGTGATAAGCGGAAAGCTTCCCCGAACCGTAAAGCGGAAGCAGCAGCAGCGCCATCATCATCAGCAGAAAGGCAATGAAGTATGGCGAGACCATCCCCCGCAGCTGTCCGGCAGCAACGGGTCCAGCGAAGGCGCCAAGGGAGGTCGCAATCGACTGCAGCGAGAAAGTCCTTCCCATACGTCCGGGGCCGCTGATGCCGATGAACAGTGAGGCCATTGCCGGGAACAGCACTCCTTTCGCGGTCCCGAGCAGAAATAGGACAACCTCTGGAGGAATAGAGGGGACAGCAGCGAGAGCGAAGAAGCAGAGCGCCAGACCGAGCAGCGCCGCGCCGATCCGCAAGAGCACGGATAGACGATTCAGAAATAGCATACTCAGCGTGACAAGTGCGCCCAGACTGAGCAGTGAGAGCAGAATACCCGTTGAAAGGATACCTTCGTTTCCGTTACCGGCTTGGGAAAGAGGAAGCTCGAAGAAGAGCACGCCCTGCGCGGAGGCGATGAAGAACGGCAGCAGGAGATAGCGGAAGGGAACCGGCATCACTGAGCCTGGGTCCGGTGAGAGCCGCACTTCGGCTGCGGAGCTGCCGTCCGCTGCCGCAGAGCTTACGGCCTGCGCCGGAAGCTCCCGGGTAGCCTTCGGCACGCTGAAGTATGCCATTACGCCGGTGGCAATCAGCAGCCAGCCAAGGCTCAGGAAAGTGCCGGAAAATCCGGCTTTGGCCACGATGAAAGCGCCTGCTGCCGGCGAGAGGACGGAAGCAAGTGTATGCACAATCCCCTGGCCGGACATATATTTGCCCTGCTTCACCGAATCGCCTGACAGCGAGGCGAGCAGCGCCATGCAGGCGGGAGAGAGGAAGGCCAGCGCAAACCCGCTTGCCGCCCTGAGGAGCAGCAGATGCCATGGCAGGTGGGCATAAGCCTGGAGCAGCAGTATCGCTCCCGCTGCGATTAGGCTGTAGACGATATAGCGGCGGCTGCCCTTTCGGTCGATGAGCACACCGGCGAGCAGATTGCCGGGGAGATGTGTAAGCGAATACATGCCCATCATCCAGCCGATAAAAGCAGGTCCAGCGCCCAAAGAGATAGCAAAGGGCGTCAGAATGGGATACTGCGCATGCAGATCAAAATATGCTAGGAACAAGAACAGATACAGCCACAGCGCGGTTTTCAAGAAGTCTGCACCTCCAAGCGCCAACCCCGGACTACTGGCCAGGGGGAGACAGAAATGTAAAACGAAGAGACACCTTCCTTGAAGGCATGGACAATCGTTACTTGTACTTTACGTGAGGGCGGGGCGGCATATGCCTTTTTTTAAAAAAATGAACCTCCTTTAGCATTTCTTACTATCAAAGCATTGCGTATCCGCAGGAATTCTAAATATATCTAAATATCATTAAATATACCTAAAATAATAAATTAGACTTAAAAATAAGCACAAACTATTGAAATTGCTTAATATTAAGCATATAATAACGTACAGGAATTCATTACAGATCTTCACATTACATAAGGCGATTCCTCTGAGAAATGAATACAAAGCTGGTGTCACCATCATTTTGATGGGACAGGCGGACAGGGAAGGGGCGGGTATCGAAACGCTTACCTGCGAAGAAATTGAAGCTTGACCCGGTAAATCTTTTTAGCTCAAAAATTAAAAAATCAGGAGGTATTGAAATGTTAAAGAATGTTAAGAAATTCAAAATCATGGCCTTGTTAGCTCTCTCGCTGACGGCAGCTGTACCAGTTATTTCCTCCACATCGGTATTTGCCTTGAATGATGCAGGAAACAAAGCTATCAATCTGCACGGGTATTATTTCGACGCCCAGTCTCGTTCGCAGCTGAAAATCTACTTTGACAAGAGCCTCTCGGGTTCTGTAAAAGAGCAGTTCAAAATTGTCAGAGCTTCCGATGACGCGAGCCAGACCATCTCCAGCTTGGGAACGGCCAGCGGCGGCGGGTGGACAAGCTCCGGAGCATCGACAGGAACGACGGTCACGCTCGGCATGCAAAATAATTTTGATTATGACACGCTCTACAAGGTAACCATCAGCAACACAGTCGGGGCTAACAACAACTTGACCCTGGGCAGCTTCCAAAATAGAAAAGACTATGTCTTCTACTTTAGAACTCCCGATTCGGGCGGTAACTATACAGGTGATCCGATCATATCCTTCCAGCCGGCGAATGACGCTGATGGAGTCGCTTATGAAGGGAATGTCGAATTTACTGTGGACAGACCGGTTAATGCAGCCGATCTCAGCGGTCTTTTGTCGAGTCCGAACTCGGGAATTACTTTGAAGAAAAACATTAGCGGAACTTGGACCGATGTTGTAACAGACCCGCAGTTTGACTCTACTGCTGTAAGTGGTGCGGAATCTTACGCGAAACAGGTGAACGACGCTCACACCTTCTTCTTCTATCCCCTGACTGCTGGAGGTACGGCTGCCTTTTCTTATGATCTGGACCCTTCAGGGACACACCAATACATGCTGACCCTACCGGCATTTGATGACGTTGGCACAGGCCATTTCGACGGAGCCTCTATAACCTTTGATACGGTGTCCTCAGACATTCCGGGCAAGCTGTCTGCTGCTCCAACAGTCGGAACGGTGGGAAGCACATCGGTAAGCTTGACATGGAGCGGAGCTACCGGCGCCACCAGCTATAAGGTATATTACTCTACCGATCCGTACTGGGGATTTGAGGACCACCTTGCGGGAAGCACGACGGGAACAAGCTATACGGTGAACAGCCTCAGTCCGTCAACGACCTACTATTTCCGGGTTACACCGGTTAACGCTGGCGGCGAAGCGGGATATTCGCCAAAGGCAACTGCTACTACCACTCCGTAAACAAAGTCTGCTAATTACACAAGCCGTCTGAACGATTCGTATAACAGCCACTATACATGAGCCAATAGCCAATCCGGGGCCTCATGATAGTGGCTGTTTTTTGTCCAAAATGGTGCTGTGTCAGTGTTGTGTCAGATAAATTCGAGGATTATCGCCGTTATGTACAAAAAATTGACAAATTGTGCCGCAAATATCATTGACTTACGAACATTCAAAAAATATAATGTATGAAATTATACTGGATTTAACGAAACATAATTAAATATGTTTAAATTTATTAAAATATATTAAATTGTGAATGAAATGATATGTCATATTATATAACGTATCATTCTATTATAAATAAGCGAGGGGAATCGTATGTCAAAACGAAAAATGAAGAGGAATTGCAGTAAATTTATAGTTTTTTTTACTGTGATGGCATTACTGCTCAGCAATCTGGTGGCTGTATCCACTGCTTATGGGGCTGCTCTTGCTATTAACGGAGCTTATCTGGCACCCGGTACAACCAAGATGGGAGACAATGAAACGGATAACCTTAATGCAGCACTACAACCTGTAATCAAATTCAATTTTGGAAAGGGAGTTACGGGGGAGACCACCTGGGCGGACAATCAAAGCCGTTTTCAATTGGTCAAATACAGCGACTCAACAGTCATCCCCATTATTGTAAGCAAAGGAGACAGCAGCGGGTTTACGAATAAAGACATTGCAGTAACGCCTGCAAGTTCGCTGGAATATGCAACCACCTACAAGATTATCTGTGCTGCAGGTGTCAAATCAAATAACGGTGATTCTACTGCTTCAGACAAGGTGTACTACTTCACAACGATAGATCAGCCCTCAAATCCTACCCTCTCATCCGCCACACTTTCGGGCAGCACGCTTCAACTAGACGGTTTGGCGTCTATTGGAAAAGATATGGAATATTACATTGACGCAAGCGGAACTGCGGATATTAACAGCGTCAGCGTTACCGACTGGGTATATATGAATACGGTGACGGATTCGACCTATTCCATTGCTTTAACCAACCCGAATCTTACCGTAGGCACAAGCAAGGTTTATGTTCATTTTAAAGGGGATACGAACAACGCTCCTGCATGGGCGATCGTGAAGGGCGGGTTCGGCACTGATATTCCCATTGCCCAAGGCAGTACATATGCCTTTGACAGAAATATCAATATTTCTGTGCCTGTGCTCATTCCGGCTTCGGACGACGCAAACCCGACGATCCATTTGCGGAATGCCGGCTCTGAAGTGCCTTCAGGCAATGTCATGCCAAGTATGCAGTATTATTCCAGATTGCATCCATCCGGCGGTATTTACGGTGTAACCGCAAACGGCGCGGCGCCGGGGACGGCTATCCAATTGTCGCTGCCGGTCGAGTTGAATCTCAATGATATTTGGCTGAAGGATAAGGATATCAATGATGTCCGGAATAACAAGATTTCTGTCTATTTGCTTGACCAGACAGATCCGAATGCGTACAGATGGATGTACCAGAAGTCTACGGACAGGTCGGAAATTGCAAATAATGTGATCAAAGTGACTGCCGATGTTAATCGTGCGAATCAGGATTTGATTTTCGGGGTTTTCTATGACAATGATGCGCCCGAGGCGATCACCTCCAATCTGGTCTCCAAAACGGATCATTCGCTGACGATTGAATTTCAGGCAACGGATGAGAGCGATATTGTCCAATTTGATGTGCTCCGTACGGAAGTCATCCTTAAGGACGGTATCCAGGGCAAGTATATAAAGAGCACAGATCCGGACAAAAAAATATCTTTTACTATAAAAGCGGATCAGATAAAGAATACCGATTTCTCCCACTTTAAGGCCATCTATACAGATAATAATGTAGAAAAGGGAAAAATCTATAATTATGAAATTATGGCAGCTGAAGATTCGCTTGGAGCCAGAAGGGGTACCGGTCTCGGTGGTATCAATTATACGCCGGACAGCGATGAGGAAATTGTCCAGAGAATCAAAAAAGACATTTTGTCTCCTGGCAGTGACTATCATCTATCCTTCGCAAGCTCCGACAGCGCCGATTCCGTAACTCAGGATCTTATTAGTTCTCTTCCGGGATGGATGATTCAAGGCTCTGAAATCAAGTGGATATCGAGCCGGCCCGACATCATTTCGGATACGTTTTTAAAAGTCAATAAAACGGCAGTTACCGATCCGGAAACGGTTATTCTGACGGCAAAGATCAAGTACGGAAATGCCTCGGATTCTTCTATTGTAGTACCTGTAACCGTAAGATGGACTGCTGAGGCGATCGTAGACTCCGTTGACGAATTGAAGGCGGCAATCCATTCTGATCAGGTGACGACTATTTTATCCAGAAATTTTAGTGTCCCAAGCGGTGAGGATTTGACGCTGGATTTCAAGGGGAAGACATTAAAGCCCGCTCCAACGGTACCAGACTACATTCCCGGAGGCTTGTCTACAGTTTTTATAAATGGAAGTAATTCTCCAGATTCGAAACTAACTATAAGCAATGTAAATATAGATATAAGCGGAAAGTCCATACAGAAGATATTTTACGCATCCGGCCCTGTAACGCTTAATAATGTGAAGGTCATCGGTTCGGAGAATAGTTATTACAGCGTGTATGCAGTTAATAACAATAATGTAGCGATTATGAACTCAAGCTTTGCTCCGGTTAAAACTTCTAATATATGGTCGGAAAAGAGAGAAGGCATAGAGGCGCCGATATTGCATATATCCGGAAGCACCTTCGACGGAGGTGGGAATCCGGGCTACGGCATATACAGCGCAGGGCTAACAACGCTCGAAAATAACAGCTTCAAGAATTACCATGCGAGCGACAATTCTTCCGCCGGTATTTTTATTGACAACGCCTCGGACGCCAGCATCATTGGCAACACTGTCACGGGTTCCGATATTGGCATCAAGATCGCGGCAGCGACTGCGGGGGTAAGCTCCAGCAAGATCAATAGCGTGTCTGTGAAAAATGGGGAATCTGCCCAAGCAGCAGCGAATTCCCTTCTTAAGGATGGAAACAATGTCGGAGTCAACCAATACTCGGTAGTGATAACCGACAAGACGACAGGCAGTGAGGTCTATAAATTAAGCGCATTTCCGTTCATCCCCGGCTCTTTTGCTCCTGCCGCCGGCGCCGTGAACGTCCCTCTTGACAGCGCGATCCAATTTGTGTTTACAGGGAAGGAAGGCGTGAAGATTGATCAGAGCGCAATAGACGGCAACATTACATTAAACGCGGATGGAGCTGTCGTGCCTGCTTCGGTTTCCATCGACCCGGCGACGAACATTGTCACCATTGCTCCGGCGAACAAATTGCTGTACGGTACAACGTATACCGTATCGATTTCAAAGAATATTGCCGATGTAAGCGGAAAGAACATGCCCATGGATATCGGCTGGAAGTTTACTACCGTCCCATTCGCAACATTCCTCAATCCGGCTGCGAGTACTCCTTGGGATGTTGAAGTAGATGAAGCCTTGAAGATCGGCTTTTCCGAACCGATTAATCCAGACAGTATTTCAGCGGGTCAGTCGGTTGCGCTCCAGCTTGTGGGAGGGGAAGCCGCCCCGTTCAAATATGAGCTTAGAGCGGATGGAAAGCTGCTAACCGTCACGCCAACGCAAAAGCTGGTTCCCGGCGGACAGTACAAATTAACCCTGTCCTCTCCTTTAACCGACACGAAAGGTAACACCATCGGCTCGCCGCAAAGCATTACCTTCCTGACGCAAAGCGGCAGTGTGGCAGAAACGCCTGTTATTACGGAACTAGGAGGCAGCTCATCGCCTGTGGCGGATTTGAAAGCCGGAAGAAATTATTCCTTTGATATTGATATCAAAAATAATTCAAGCAGCTTGGACAGCTATACGGTTTATGTCATTGGAAGAGCTGGAAAGGGAGCGAGACAGGAGCATGGAGGAAAAGTTATCTTATCAGGATTCGCTAATTTGACAATAGCATCTTTGAGTTCCCGTATAACGAACATCCCCACCTTTACCGTGCCAAGCGACGCGACGGATGTATACTTTGACGTCTTTGTATGTGATACGAGCAGTAAGCATATCCTGGCAAAACCTGTTCACTTTGCTTACAAAGTCCAACGCTAATCAGCAGCAAATCATACAGGCTGTTTCCGTTCGAAGAATGCCGACAGCTTGTATTTTTACGAAAACCGCAATTTGGGGAGGTTCAAAATAGATGGTAAAGAGGTTGTTGGCCTGTATCCTTTCATTATTTATTCTCTTATCTACAGCAACCGCAGTTCATGCGGCGCCTGCCATAGATGTGATAACGAATGGCGGTTCGGGCTCATTCAATCCGGGGTCCGTATTGGTCATTTCCGGCAGGGTGACCGATGGCGGTGCTCCATTGCCCAATTCGAACGTGATGATATGGGTTAACGAGCCCGGCGGCGGAAATATTTATTACACTGTAACGAAGAGCAGTGCCGAGGGTTATTACAAAACGATCTTTACGCTGCCTGACAACCTTGCAAGCGGCCAATCCACAATCAAAGTCACAGCGGGTCAAGCAACGGCAACGACGACTTTTTCCTCTCCGGGCGGTGCGAACGCTCTGGCATTTCTGGGAACTTATCCAAAAGGCTCTACCGGGGAACCGACGAATGAGGTGCCTGCAGACACTAAAAGTTTTGCCCTCGTATTCAGCTCCAATGTGAACTATTTCATCAATAGAAACTATCCGGATTTTACAATCGGGCGCAATGAGAACAATGTCGATTCCATCTCGCTGTACAAAGGAGAGAGCAATGCGCCGGTCAGCGCCAGCGTAAATCTGATTGAGAATGACAGCCAGAATAAGGCGGGTTACACTTATTATGATACAGCCAGCCAACAGCAGACGACCGAAACCAAAAATGTCATTATCATTACTCCTGGAGAAGCTTTGTCCCCAAATACGATATATCGGGTAAAGGTCAGCGGGGAATTAAGCGCAAACAACGGCGGCAAGCTGGGGAAGGATATGACGGTATCGTTTAAGACAGGGAAAGTTCTGACGGGTCCTTTGAGCAGTGTAGCGACTCTTTCGTCAGAGAAATACACCATAAGCGCCAGAGGAACCGCCAATGAAACGATCAGCGGGGTGCCTGCCGCAACGGCGAAAGCCGCTTTTCTTGCGAATCTGAGCAAGGGTGATGCCGATCAGGAATGGAATACGGAAGGTGTTCATGATCCGGTAGCATCCGGGGACCAACTGGTTGTTACGGCTTCGGATAAGACGACCCAGGTAACTTACACTATCAAAGTAGATGGGGCCGCTACCGTTCCTCCCGCAACAGATGGCGGAAGCACGGATGATGGGGGTACGGCTAACGGCCATGAAGTACTTCCGCTTCTGCCGCCCGCCGTTCAAGCCAAGGAAATAGGAAGCATTGTTCAGGAGAACGGCAAGGTGACTCTGGTGGTTGACCCGGCTAAAGCAGCCGACAGGGTTAGTGATCCTGGGCAGAGCACTCTTGTGATAGATGTGTCCGGGCTTGCCGGAACGGCAAAAGCGGTGAAGCTTCCTGCGGATTTGGTGGATCTGATCAAGGCCGGGAAGAAGTTCGTGGCCATTCAGGATGGCGAACTCATCATGATCATACCGCCGGAAGTATTGGTGCAGGGTAAGGAGATGGCCTTTACGACTTCCCGCGCTTCCGAAGAAACCGCAGCAGCAGCGTCTGCTGAGGCTTTGAAGAAAGTTGCAGCCTATACGTTCCAAGCATCGGCTGATGGGGCTCCGCTTCATCAGTTCGAGAAGGCAATCCGCATAATCTATTCTATTCCGGCAGGAGTGGGCAACCCGCAGAAGCTGGGCGCCTATTATCTCAACGAGCCGGCCAGGCAGTGGGAATATATCGGCGGCAGGATCGTGGAAGGGAAGCTGGTCTTCAGCACCAAGCACTTCTCGACCTATATGGTGGCGGAATCCGAGAAAACCTTCCGGGATATCGCTTCTCATTGGGCCAAGCAGGATATTGAGGTAATGGTGGCGCGTCATGTCATCAAGGGAGTCAGTGAAACCTCTTTTGCCCCGCAGCAAAATATTACCCGTGCGGAGTTCGCGTCTCTGCTGTCCAGAGTGCTGAACCTTGCGGATGCCGCCCCAGGCAACGCTTTTAAGGATGTTGCAGCCGGCGCGTGGTATGCAAGCGATGTGAACAAAGCCGTCAAGGCGGGAATCATTAAAGGCTCAGAGGGACGTTTCCACCCTAGCGACAAGATTTCCCGGCAGGAAATGGCTGTCATGATTGACCGGGCTTACACCTATGCCGGAGGTAAGGTAAGCGCGCTGAGCAATACGGCATTTACCGATAACGAACGAATTGATGCATGGGCGAGGGATGCGGTAAAAAGCGTCTACACCCTGGGGATCATTAAAGGTCGCCCGAACGGCAGCTTCGGACCCCTGAACAACGCGACCCGCGCCGAGGGCGCCGTAATGCTCAAGGCGTTGATGGATAAGGCTGGTCTGTAAAATAACAGAAGCATATGCCGCCTAGAGACCAGCCGCATATTTGTGAAGAAAGACCATGTGACTCTACTGCAATGTAGAGCTGCATGGTCTTTTGTCCATGAGCTCAATGCCAAGCCGGGGGCTCTTGTGGACAGCGACTGTTTTTAGATTCCATACCGGCAGAACCGCCGCCGCAAAGCTTACAATGTTGTCATCCCTTTGGCGGATTTATGAATTAAGCCGGATGATCATGTATAATAATGAATATCCGTGGCATGCTGCCGGATTTGGCGGGAAGCACGGGCAAATGAGTAATAGGAGTGTGTTGCCGGAGTGATGGATACTCAGGTATGGTCGCAGTTTATTAGAGAAAATTGGCTTGTTATCGTCATTGCGCTTGTGCTGCTGTTCGCAGTTGTCAATTTGGTCAAAACGGTGCTGAAATGGGCCATTGTCATTGTTATTGTCGCAGGCTTGCTCGTTTACAGCGGAGTTACGATAGATCAGATCGGAAATGCAGTAAGCAAGGTGAAAGAGGAGACGGTCGGAACGCTGAAGAACGAGGCCCAGCAAGTGATGCTGAAAGAAGCGAAGGACGCGGTCTATACCGCAAATAGCGACGGAACCTTTACGATTACGACACCCAATATTGAGGTGAAGGGAAGAGCCGGTGAGGACAAGGTTAATGTTACTTTCCGGGGAGTCAGCCTCGGGCAGTGGAGTGTAAATGAAACCGTGAAAAGCTTCATTGAAGAAGCACGTAAAGCTCAGGGTGCCAATCCATAACGCCAGAGCAGGAGGGGAGATATGTTGAACGAATGGCTGCAAAGCCTGCGCGATGCCAATATCATAACGATATTTCTGCTGCTTATTGTCGCCCTGTCGCTGATTCAGGGATGGGTCAGGGGATTTTCTTTATCCGCAGGCAGATTATTCGGGCTGCTTGGTTCAGGCATTCTGACGATTGCGGCCCTCATTCTCGCCGCGCTCACCTCCGCCTATTTTTCGCCATATGTTCAAACATGGGCTGCGGATACGGTGGCTCCCAAGGGTGAACTCAACCAGTGGCAGCAGATTTATTATACTGCCGTATCGGCGCTTGCGGGACTTCCGCTGCTGCGGTTTCTGTTTCTGCTGATGGTAAGCTACAGCTTGATTCGGATCGTTCTGGGGCTTCTGGCTTTGCTGCTGCCGATTCCGCGCTTCCGCAAATCCGGCGGACTGTGGGACCGCAAAATCTCGGCGGCAAGCCGGCTCGGCGGGGCAGGTATTGGACTTTGTATAGGAGCCGTCCGGTGCCTCCTGCTGATCATCGCTCTGTATGTGGGAACCAGTCTTATCCCAAGCAGTGATGCGGCGCGTTATATCGAAGATTCGCCAATATACCGCCAGAGCGTCGAGTCGTTGATTGAGCCTGTGACCGGCACAGCCGTACAGGACAAGCTTCCGGTTCTGACCAAGGCAGTTGCCGCAGAAATGAACGATATCCTCAGGCGCAAATACGAAATTATCGACCGGGACGTTTCCAGCGATATTACTGTCGCTGCGGCGGATATTGCTGGCAAGGCGAAGAGCGATGAAGATAAAGCGCGGCTGCTCTACGATTGGGTCGGGACGAGAATTTCTTACGATTATGCCAAAGCCGAGAACTATGAACAGAACCGGGTATGGAAAGAACAAACGCCGCAGGATACCTTCGATACCCGGCTCGGCGTGTGCATTGACTATGCGCGGCTGTATGCCGTGATGGCCAGGTCTCAGGGTCTTGACGTGCGGGTGGTGACCGGGCGCGGTTACGACGGACGCGGCGGCTATGGGCCGCATGCCTGGAACGAAGTTTATATCCCGGAGCGGAAAGCGTGGATTCCTTTGGATTCCACCTGGGCCAAAAGCGGAGATTGGTTTAATCCTGCGGATTTTGACTCCACGCACATCAAAGAAAGTGTGCTTTGAGCATTAGAGGCGCGGCTTTGCTTGTGATACAATGGATGAGTCTGATTATGGAGGCATATTCCGGAATTTATTTTAATTATTTCAAATTATAAAGGAGAGAACAAAGTGAGCCTTTTTCGCAAACAGGGCTCGCCTTCGGACGAGACCAATAGCAAAAGCACCCTGGCGCTGCGGATCAATGTGTTCTTTTTCAGTACGTTTATCATTTTCTGCGTAATTATTATTCGTCTTGCCGTACTGCAATTCGTGGAAGGCCCGACGCTGACCGAGGTGGAGGCGAATCGGGATACGAAAAATGTGCCGCTGGCCGCTATGCGCGGTTCGATCCTCGCCGCCGGAGGCGAGAAAATCGCTTATTCCACTCCGGTTCAATCGCTGTACATTACGCTGACCAAGGAGTATACGGAGAAAAAGACAGACAAGGTAACCAAGGTAACAGATTTCACTCCTGAAGCCAAGGCGAATGTGAACAAGCTGGCAGCGGATCTGGTGGATAAATTTAATCAGCTTGGCGACCCGAACGAGGAGAAGCTGACGGTGGAACAGGTCAAGGACTCGCTCGACTTGAAGTTCAGGAAGTACAACGGCTATACCCCCCGGCGGATCAAGGAGGGGCTTTCGACCAAGGAAGTCGCTTATTTTATGGAGCATAAGGATGAATATCCCGGCCTGGAAGTCGTAGAAGAGAACGCGCGGCATTATGACAAGGATACGGTGGCTGTGCAGACGGTTGGCTATGTCAAGCTGTTCAAGAATTCCAACAGTCTTGGTATTTACCAGAACATTCTGAGCGCAATGAAGAAGAAGGATTCGAACCCGGGGCTAATGTACAAAGACGAAGAATATGTTGGCTTCGATGGCCTTGAGAGGCAGTATCAGAGGGAGTTGCGTGGGCAAAACGGTTATCAGGTTGTCTCAATCAATCCGCAGAACATGGCCGAGAAAATCGAGAAGGTCGTGCCTCCCGTCAAGGGCAATGACATCTGGATGACGATTAACAAGAATGTGCAGCTCAAGACAGAGCAGGCGATAACGGATCAGATCAGGTGGCTGCATTCGCATGCCGTTCAGGGAAAGACGCATCCTAATGCCATAACGGGCTACGCGGTGGCGATGGAAGTGGATACCGGGAATATCGTGGCCATGGCCAGTTTGCCGGATTATGATACGAACAAGTGGGTTGACGGCAGTATTATGGAAATTTGGGATAAGATTGAGTACAACTATCAAAACGGCGCGATTACGCCAAACTCTTCAGGAAGATCGGGTCATGGCTTCTCCTCGACCGTCTTTATGGGCTCCACCATCAAACCGCTCAGCGTGCTGATCGGGCTTAATGAGGGACTCTTTACAACATCGGAATGGTACACGGATAAAGGGATTGCTTATTTCGGCAAAGCAGGCCATGAAACGAGTGTTCGAAACGCTTCCGGTCACGTCTATGGAGGAATGGACCCAGCCTTGGCTATTGAACATTCATCCAACGTATTTATGGTTGATATGGTTGGCAAGAGACTTTATGAAAAATATCCTTCCAAGAGCATCAACGTATGGGATAAATATATGAAAGAATTCGGTCTTGGCGTATCGACGGGCGTTGACTTGCCACAAGAGTTTTTGGGTCAGATCAACTATAAGGATCTGAATGCCGCAGGCAGTGCCCAGGCAGCTATGGTTTACGCTTCTTTCGGTCAGCAGGGTGCTTATACAACTCTCCAGCTTGCCCAGTATGCCTCCACGTTGGCCAATAAGGGCGAGCGGATCAAACCGCATCTGGTCAGCAAAATCACGGACTCCTCAGGGCAAGTGGTCAAGACATTCGGACGCGAGGTGCTGAATACCGTTAAGATGGATGACTCGTACTGGAATGAAGTAAAAAGAGGAATGAATAGCAAGGTTGACGCTTTTGATGGCTTCCCTTACGACTTTGCTCGCAAGACAGGAACTTCGCAACAGACATACGTTGACAAAAAGACAAAAATCGCAACCAATCTCGACAACGGCGTCTTCATCGCCTACGCGCCGCGCAACAAGCCGAAGCTTGCCGTAGCCGTTATTATCCCCGAAGGGGGATTCGGCTCGAACAGCGCCGCGCCGGTGGCGCGCAAAATTTTTGACGCTTATGACTGGGAGTACGGTCTTGACGGGGTGCCAAAGAAGAGTCTTCAGCAGAAATCTGCGGGTCAAAGCAGCAGCTCTAGCGAGAGCGGCACAACGGGTACAAACTAAAGGAGCTGACATTAGGCTTTAAATCGGTATATAAGAGAGGGGGACATCTTCTTTGTATGGAAATTGTTTGGTCGGTCATCTCAATTTCTTCACAAATGGAAGATGTCCCTTACTGATCTTCAGCATGTCGAGAGAAGTGTGTTGAAAATATTAGAGGCGCAGCGGTGCTTATGTTACAATAAATGGGTTCTGTAGACATCGGCCTGCTTCCTGAGATACATATGAATTCTTAAATGTTATAATAAGGAGAGAACAAAGTGAGCCTTTTTCGCAAGCAGGGCTCGCCTTCGGACGAGACCAATGGCAAAAGCACCCTGGCGCTGCGGATCAATGTGTTCTTTTTCAGTACGTTTGTCATTTTCTGCGTAATTATTGTCCGTCTTGCCGTATTGCAATTCGTGGAAGGTCCGACGCTGACAGAAGTTGAGACGAAGCGGGATACGAAAGATGTGCCGCTTGCCGCCATGCGCGGTTCGATCCTCGCCGCCGAAGGCGAGAAAATCGCTTACTCTACCCCTGTCCAGTCGCTGTACATTACGCTGACCAAGGAGTATACGGCGACAAAGACGGACGAGACAACTGAGGTAACGGATTTTACTCCGGAAGCGAAGGCGGCTGTCGACAAGCTGGCGACAGATCTGGTGAATAAATTCAATGAACTCGGCGACCCGAGCGAGAAAAAGATGACGGTGGAAGAGGTCAAGGACTCGTTCGACCTGGAGTTCAGGAAGTACAACGGCTATACACCGCGCCGAATCAAGATGGGGCTCTCCACCAAGGAAGTCGCTTATTTCATGGAGCACAATGATGAGTACCCCGGGCTGGAAGTCGTAGAAGAGAACGCGCGTCATTACGACAAGGATACGGTGGCTGTGCAGACGGTTGGCTATGTCAAGTTGTTCAAGAATTCCAACAGTCTGTCGATCTACCAAGATATTCTGTCTGCGATGAAAAAGCATCCGACTGCGGGTCTGACCTATAAAGATGATGAGTTCGTTGGCTTCGACGGTCTTGAGCTTCAATACCAGCGGGAGCTTCGGGGACAGAACGGTTACCAGGAGATTTCCATCAATCCACAGAACATGGCGGAAAAGATTGAGAAGGTCGTGCCTCCCGTCAAGGGTAATGATATCTGGATGACTACTAACAAAAATGTCCAGCTCAAAACGCAGCAGGCGATAACGGATCAGCTCAAATGGCTGCATACACATGCCGTTCAAGGCAAGACGCATCCTAATGCCATAACGGGCTATGCGGTGGCAATGGAAGTCGATACCGGCAATATTGTGGCGATGGCCAGCATGCCGGATTATGATACGAACGTTTGGGCTAGTGGCAGCATGGATACGGAAGTATGGGGAAAAATCGTAGATAACTATCTAAATGGTACAATTACCTCGATTTCTTCAGGAAGATCAGGGCATAACTTTGGCTCGACCGTTCTGTTGGGCTCTACCGTCAAACCTCTGAGTGTGTTGCTGGGGCTAAATGAGGGATTCTTTAAGACATCGGATTGGTACACGGATACAGGGATCGCTTATTTCGGCAAAGCGGGCCATGAAACCAGTGTCCGGAATGCCTCAGGCCACGTCCTGGGACCAATAGATCCGGCTAAAGCAATAGAACAATCTTCCAACGCTTTTATGGTGGACATGGTTGGTAAGAGATTATATAACAAATATGGCTCCGAAGGCATTAAAGTGTGGGATAAATACATGAAGGAGTTCGGTCTTGGTGTCTCAACAGAAGTAGACCTGCCGGGAGAACAAAAAGGGGTAATCAGCTACACGGATTTGAACTCTGCAGGCAGTGCACAGGCGGCGCTCGTCTATGCCTCGTTCGGCCAGCAGGGCAAATACACGGCGCTGCAGCTTGCCCAGTATGCCTCCACGTTGGCCAATAAGGGCGAGCGAATCAAACCGCATCTTGTTAGCAAAATCACGGACTCCTCAGGGCAAGTGGTCAAGACGTTCGGACGCGAGGTGCTGAATACCGTCAAGATGGATGAATCGTACTGGAATGAAGTAAAAAGAGGAATGAATAGCAAGGTTGACGCTTTTGATGGCTTCCCTTACGACTTTGCCCGCAAGACGGGAACCTCGCAGCAGGATTATTACGATAAGGGTGGTAAACACACCGTCGACAACGGTGTCTTCATCGCTTACGCTCCGCGCAACAAACCGAAGCTGGCCGTTGCCGTTATCATCCCCGAAGGGGGCTTCGGCTCGAACAGCGCTGCGCCGGTGGCGCGCAAAATCTTCGACGCCTATGACTGGGAGTACGGTCTTGACGGGGTGCCGAAGAAGAGTCTTCAGCAGAAATCTGCGGGTCAAAGCGGAAGTTCTGCCGCGAACACCACAGAGACACCCGGGCACTAACCGATAAAAGGATATATACCAATAAAACATAAAATGGAGGGATGGCGATGACAGCCAAATACCGCCTGCTAGCTTTGGATATGGATGGAACCTTGCTGAACAGTGAAGAACGAATTACACCTGATACGGTGAAATGGATACATAAGGCGGTGGATGCAGGCATTCATGTCTGCTTATCCACCGGGCGGGCGTTTAGTTCCGCTTACCCTTACGCCCAGCAGCTTGGGCTGAAGACGCCAATGGTTACAGTGAACGGAAGTGAAGTGTGGCGGGCGCCGCATGAGCTGTACCGCCGTTCCCTGATGGACCCGCAGCTGATCAAACAAATGCACGCGATTGCGATAGGGTATGGCATCTGGTACTGGGCGTATTCGGTCAACGGGGTGTATAACAAGGAAAGCTGGGACGGCGATATCGATGGGCGGGAATGGTTGAAATTCGGCTATGACACGGAAGATGATGAGATCCGCTACCAGGTGCTGATGAAGCTTCAGGACATGGGCGGTCTGGAGATTACCAACTCGTCTCCCTATAACCTGGAGATTAATGCTCTCGGTGTGAACAAGGCGTCCGGTATCCAAGAAGTATGCGGATTGCTGGGAATCAAGATGGAGGAAGTTATCGCGGTTGGCGACAGCCTGAACGATCTTGCGGTGATTCAGCAGGCGGGCCTTGGCGTAGCCATGGGCAATGCCCAGGATACCGTTAAGCAGGCAGCGGACGCGGTAACCTCGACGAACAACGAAGATGGAATCGCCGAAGTCATCCGCCGTTTTATCTTTCACGATGAAGCGGCGGCTTCACGGGAGCTGTAACTTAATGCAGAGCCTTCGGGTTCGCAGATTCTAATCTACAGGAGGGACAAGCTTGGCTATTCTCGGATGGGTATTAATTATCGCACTGTTTACCGTCGGCTTGGCCGGAGCCGTCTATCCCATTTTGCCGGGAGCATTGGCGATCTACTTTGCCTTTTTCGTCTACGGCTGGTTCTTCGGCTTCGCCTCGTTCGGGCCATGGTTCTGGATTATCCAGACGCTGATCGTCGCCGCACTGTTCATTGCCGATTATGTTGTGGGGGCATGGGGTGTCAAAAAATTCGGCGGTTCCCGTTCCTCCATCATCGGCAGCACAATTGGTCTGATCGTGGGGCCGTTCGTTATTCCAGCCTTCGGCCTGATTATCGGACCGCTCCTGGGAGCATTTATCGGCGAGATGATCGCCGGATCAGATCCGGGCAAAGCGCTCAAGGTCAGCGCAGGCTCCATGCTCGGGCTGTTCAGCAGCACGGTCGTCAAAATTGTGCTGCAAATCGTTATGGTCATCCTCTTCTTTATTTGGATCGGCCTGTATTAAATTCACTTGTAAAGAAGGGGAAACAGGTTGTCGAAGAAGGATTCTTTTATCAAAGGCACGATCATTCTCGCCGCCGCCGCGCTGGTGGCGCGCGTGCTTGGCATTTTTCAGCGGGTTCCGCTGGAGCATTTGTTTAATGATGTCGGGGATGCGGCCTTTTCACAGGCCAACAATGTGTATCTGATGCTGCTGACGCTCGCCACGGCGGGTATTCCCAGTACACTCAGCAAAATGGTCTCAGAGCGCTACGCTCTGAACCGTCCGGACGAAGCGCGGCAGGTTTACCGAGCCGCGCTTATTTTTGGCGCCGTCGCCGGCGTAATCATCAGCGCGGCGCTCTACATAACCGCTCCGCTGTTCGCGAAGCATGCGGGCGTCCCTGAGAGCACGCTGGCGATCCGGGCCATTGCCCCCGCGCTGCTGCTGTTCCCCACAATCGCGATGATGCGCGGGTACTCGCAGGGCCGCAACAATATGATGGCCAACGGGATCTCGCAAATCGTGGAACAGATTGCCCGCGTGTTTACGGCTATCCTGTTGGCGTTTTTCCTGCTTCACCAGGGTTACGGGAACCCGGTTATGGCGGCGGGAGCTTCGTTCGGCAGCGTATTCGGCAGCGTCGGGGCATTCGCCATTATGCTGTACGCCGCCATCAAGATGAAGCGGAACGACAAGCAAAACGGTATCCACGCCTCCTCGGAAGCCAAACTGCCGCTGCTCGGTATTTATAAGGATATTTTCAGCTTATCCATTCCGATCATTCTGTCATCTATGACCATTCAGGCCGTCTATTTCATCGATTCTTCCTTGATCGTTCCCCTGCTCAGCGGGCAGGTGGGGGGCACCGAAGCAACGCGGCTGCTCGGTATTCTCGGCCAGAAGGCGCAGAGCATCGCGGGCATCCCGCCCGTACTGGCGATTGCCCTCAGCACCTCGCTGATTCCGGTCATTTCGGCGGCCTATGCCCGCCGGGATGAAGATCACCTGAAGCGGCAGATCACGCTCGCGATGCGCGTCGCCATCCTGACCGGAACACCGATCGTGATGTCGCTTGTCGTTGCAGCCTACTCGGTCAACGGCCTGCTCTTCAGCAGCCCATCCGGCAGCGGCATGATTGCCCTGCTGACGCTGGGCACTATTTTTCAGATTACAATGACCACCTCAAACTCCATTCTGCTCGGCATGGGCAAATCGCGGATTTCCATGTTCTACGTGCTGGCCGGAATCATCGTCAAGCTCGCGGGGAGCGTCCTGCTCAGCCGGTTCATGGGCATTTACGGCATTATTATCGCCACGGCGCTGTGCTTTATCGTTATTACCGGCCTTAACCTGCGGCTGCTTCGGAGCATCGTGCCGTTTGAAATTATGGGCAAGCGCTGGGGCGGATATTTGCTGGCGATGCTCGTATCGGGCGCGGCCGGTTACGGCCTGAACGTAGCAGCGATCAGTCTGACGGGAATGATGCCTGCACGTCTGGCCTATCTTGTTGGTTGTCTGGCTGCCGGCACAGTCGTTGTCATCCTTTATCTGGTCTTGCTGATTGTTCTGGGCGTATTAAGCGTCGGGGACCTGGCAAGCTATCCGCGTCCGGTGCGGAAGCTGCTGAGTCCGCTTATGAAGCTGCAGCCGGCGCGCGTACGGGAAAGAGAGTAAGAGCGGCAGTTGACTTCCGCTGTGCATTTTGCTTCACTTAAAGGGTAACAAGAGACAATTGTCATATGAGAAGGGACGGTGCAAGTTATGGACAAAATCAGCTCTCCCGCTGAATTTCAGGCTGCCATCCAATCCCCCAGACTGACCGTGGCCGTATTCAAGGCAGACTGGTGCGGAGATTGCAAGTTCATCAATCCGTTTATGCCGGAGGTTGAGCAGAATTACGCAGATAAGCTGACGCTGGTAGAGGTTGACGTCGATGCTGTGGGCGATGTCAGCCAGGAACAAAATATTCTTGGTATTCCCAGCTTCGTCGCCTACTCGGGAGGCCGGGAACTTGTCCGGTTCGTCAACAAGCTGCGCAAGTCGAGACAGGAAATCGAAGATTTTCTGAACCGCGCGACCCAGGTCTATCAGAGCATTCACCAGTAATCGCCATTCGCCGCTTTCGCCGAATTTGTGTGAAAGCGGCGTTTTTAAAAATATAAGAATGTATAAGCTGAGCGCTTATCATTTTGCACAATGCAGGTATGCCGCATTCACCCTTATCGGTTATAATGGAAACGCATAACTTTTCTGACCGAAAGACCGGTTTACGCTTAACAAAATCCCATACAACGGCGGGTGATCGGATTTGACGGCGAAACAGCTGAAATGGCTTGGGTACATAACCTGTCTCATTATGTTTCTCGCCTTGCTTGGCGGTGCGCTCGTTACCAAAACGGGGTCCGGCCTCGAATGCGGAAATGAATGGCCGCTGTGCAACGGCAAGCTGGTTCCCGCATATACGCTCGGACAGATGATCGAATGGAGCCACCGGCTGCTCAGCGGTCTGGCCGGTCTGGCTGCTCTCGCCTCGGCGCTGGCTTTCCGGCGCTATGCTAGGGATCGCCGAGATTTGCAGGCGTATGCCTTCATGACGCTGCTGTTTGTCGTCATTCAGGCATTCATGGGCGCGCTCGCCGTCGTCCGGTCGCAGTCCGCCGCCGTCATGGCACTGCATATGGGCTTCTCGCTGATCGCCTTCGCCAGCTCCTTGATGCTGGCTCTTGGCGCGGGAAGGCGCCACTCCGGAGAGCAGACCGGCACCCTTCCGCCGCTTGGTAAGGGCTTTCGCAATTTGACCTGGATGACCACGATTTATGCTTATATCGTCGTCTATATCGGCGCTTTTGTCAGTCATACGGGTTCGCAGGGAGGCTGCTCAGGCTGGCCATTGTGCAACGGCGAGGTGATTCCGGAGCTTTCCGGCGGAACCGGCATTATGTTTTTTCACCGGGTTGCAGCTATGCTGCTGTTCATTCTTACCGCCGTGCTCGGACATCTGGCGTTCTGGAGGCATGGGGGCTATCCTGAGCTTAAAAAGCTCGGAATCTCGGCAGTCATTCTATGCGGACTCCAGGTGTTTAGCGGCGCGAGTGTCGTATTCACTCTGTACAACGAACAGTGGTACCTGTTTGCGGCACTGGCCCATATTGTGCTGATATCCGGTCTGTTTGGCGTGCTGTGCTACATGAGCGTGCGCGTCTGGCAGCTTAGCAGGATACAGAAAGAGGCTGTTTCGGATGAAATCAGCCGTTTTGGATAGAGCCCGATCAAGGAGGAACAATATATTGGGATACAGTAATTTACGTCAATGGATAGAGCAACTGCGGAAGGACAAAGATCTTGCCGTGATTGAGGCGCCGGTCGATCCTTATCTGGAGCTGGCGGAGATCCACCGCCGCGTTATCCAGGAAGAGGGGCCGGCTCTGTTGTTTACGAATGTAAAAGGAACCCCCTTTCCGGTCGTCACCAACCTCTTCGGGACGGTCCGGCGGGTGGATCAGGCTTTTGGCCCTCGTCCCGAAGAGTTGATGAAGTCGCTTATGGGCGCGACGGAAACGCTGCTGCCGCCGACGGTAACCGGGGTGTGGCAGGAGAAAGGGCTACTGTTTGATCTGCTCAAAGTCGGCATCAAGAATGTTCCGCAGGGCGAGGCGCCTATTTTAAAAGTCTGCCAGAGTACTGATCCGCTTAAAGGGCTGCCTCGGATCACAAGCTGGCAGGATGACGGAGGACCGTTCGTCACGTTGCCGCTCGTTTACACGGAAAGTCCTGCTAATCCCAAGGATCATAATCTCGGGATGTACCGGATTCAAATATATGATGATCAGACGACAGGCGTGCACTGGCAGATTCACAAGGGCGGAGGCTTCCACCATCATGAGGCCGAGCGGCGGAATGAAGCGCTGCCGGTATCTGTCTTTATCGGCGGCCCGCCCGCCTTGATCGCCACGGCCATTGCTCCTGTGCCGGAGCGCATGCCGGAGCTGCTGCTGGCATCCATGGTGCTGGGCGGCCGCCTGCCGATGGTCAAGGACCCGATGGGCGGCCACCGGATTCCGGCCGAGGCGGAATTCGCGATCCGCGGACTGGTCCCGCCGCATGAGCGTAGACCGGAAGGACCGTTCGGGGACCACTACGGCTATTACTCGCTGAAGCATGACTTTCCGGTCATGCATGTACAGCGCATGTGGCACCGCAAGGACGCCATTTATCCGGCGACCATTGTCGGCAAGCCAAGGCAGGAGGATTACTACCTTGGTGACTTCCTTCAGCGGCTGCTGTCTCCGGCTTACCCGCTTGTCATGCCGTCCGTCCGCTCCCTGTGGGCGTACTCGGAATCGGGCTCCCATACGTTGGCGTCCGCCGTCGTGCGGGAGAGCTATTCGCGCGAAGCGCTGGTCTCGGCCTTCCGCATCTTGGGCGAAGGGCAGCTGTCCCTGACCAAGTTCCTGATTCTTACGAACGAGCCGGTTGATCTCTCCGATTTTCCGAAGCTGCTGGAAACGGTGCTGGAGCGGTTCGATCCAGCGGTCGATCTGTTTATTTTCAACAAAACATCGCATGATACACTCGACTATACCGGCCAAAGAATGAATCACGGCAGCAAAGGCGTCATGATGGGGATCGGCGACAAGGTACGCGAGCTTCCGCGAAGCTACGAGGAAGGCAATCTTCCCGGGATTCACGCGGCGCTGCCATACTGCGGCGGCTGTCTCGTTGTCTCCGGCCCGTCCTATACGGAAGATCCGGAGCTGCCGCAGCGCCTGGTCGGCTCTCTTCGGGAGAAGAAAACCGCCTGGCCGCTCGTCATTCTAGTCGACAATGCCGCCGAAACGGTGAAGACGCAGACCTCCTTCCTGTGGACGGTGTTCACCCGCTTCAACCCGGCCACCGATATTTTTGCCGAAGCCACGGTAAAAAATCATCATATCGGCTACGAGCTCCCCATCGTCATTGACGCCCGCATGAAGCCGGGGTATCCGGACGAGCTCTTCCCGAGGGAGGACATCGTAGAGCTGGTCGACCGCAACTGGAAAAATTATTTTCCTGCGGGTATAAGATAATTAATCATGCGTTTGCGTTAACGCGTAACAGGAGGACGGATTATGCTGCGGACGATCCTGGGGGAACCTCCCCGCGAGAATACCGGATTGCTGGCCGATGCTATGGAATCTATGACCGAAGCTGAGTCGATGCTGCGCAGGAAAATGAATGACGATGAAGACCATGACCATGAATACCGAAAGCTGGAGATTTGGATTCAAGGATTGATCTCTTCACTCGACGAGCTGGAGCAGAGCTTGTTCGCCGCTTCCTTTTTTCGCAAATCGGTGAAGGCGGGAAGCATGGATGAGATGTCCGTGAGCGAACAGGGCGAGTATGCGCGGTATGTCTATTTTTACAAAAACGGCTTCATTCGCGTCTTCTCCCTGCTGGATAAGCTTGGCACGGTGCTGAACACGCTGTACGATCTGAACACCTCTAGAGTAAAAGTTCATTTTTCCTACTTTACCGTGCTGCGGCGGTTCCGCTCGTCCAAGAGGCATAGAGAGCTGTCCGGCAGGCTGGAGGAGATCAAAGATTCGTACCGCGACCCGCTGCAAAAGCTGCGTAACCGCCGCAACGCCGAAATTCATTATATGAATGCCGAAATGCAGGACGATTTGTGGCAGCGGCATCAAGGCCTGCACGATAAAATCCAGCTTGAGGATCTCGACGAGCATCTGGAGGACCTGCGCCAAGGGCTGGAAATGGTATGCAAAACTCTGGCCGAAGTCTTCCGTTATAGCAATGAACAGCTACGCTGACTTCCCCGGAAGCCAAGAAGTTTATCGAAGACAAATACCAAGGCTCCATCATTCCGGCGTTCTAATTGTCAGGCATTTGAACAAATCCCGCACAGCCCCCTTTGGCCGTGCGGGATTTTATTATTGCTGGCCCACAGAATAGTTGTAGCGATATATAAAATTTTATATAATGACCGATAGGCTGGTGATTGAACAAAAAAATCCCGGCCATTTGCCTAAGCAAACAACCGGGACGGGTTTACGCAAAAATTAGAATACTTGAACGACTTCCTCAACACCTTCAACTTCTTCGACGAGTGCGCGTTCGATTCCGGCTTTGAGCGTAATGGTGGAGCTTGGGCAGCTGCCGCAGGCACCCATCAATTTCAGTTTCACAATACCGTCTTCAACGTCAACCAGCTCTACGTCGCCGCCATCGCGCTGCAGGAACGGACGCAGTTTATCAAGAACTTCCAGCACTTCATCATACATGCTAGTACTTTGTGTATTCTCACTCATTTCTCAATCACTCCTTTCGTACGTATATTATAGTACAAATATTTAAAAAATAAAACGGTTAGCAAGGGCCAAGGAGAACTATATGAGACCAATTATTGAATTTTGTGTCAGCAATTTGGGGCATGGCACCGAAGCATTGAAGAATAAACTGGAACAAAACATGGATTACGATGTTATCGAGTACACCTGCCTCGGCAACTGCAGCCAGTGCCGCTTCGAGCCTTTCGCCATGGTTAACGGTGAAGTCATCGCCGCAGATTCGGCTGAAGAGCTGGAAGAAGCCATAGAGACAAAAATTAAAGAACTGGAAGCCTGGGACAAGCTTGAGCTGGACTGACCGGATTATCCGAAATGCCGCTTGGACATCCACAGAACTCCGCTCTTTAGAATGCGGGGCACCCGGCCCATGACGGACCGGCGGCCCAGCAGCCCGAAGCCTTCGCTTTTTCCCAGGGAACCGAGCGTTCCCTTCAGTTTGATTTTGCCCAGCTTCGGCGTCTCATTGTTCCACAGGGCGCGCAAAATCTGCGCAACCTGCTCGCCTTGAGCTCCCGCCGCCTGGGCGCTGGGCGCAAACGGCAGGCTGGCGCAGTCCCCGATCACATACACCTCGGGATAGTCCGGGACCTGATGATATTGGCTGAGAATCACCCTTCCGCCGTGATCCTTCGCGAGATTGAGCTCCTGAATCACTTTAACCGGCTGAATGCCTCCGGTCCAGACCGTCACGTCGGATGGAATAGCCTCCGAACCGTTGAAGAGCGCGTCCTTCTCGATATGGGAGACCGAGACGCGGCCAAGCGTCTGCACCTGATGCTCGCTGAACCATTCTTCTACATACTTAGACAGCTTTGCGGGAAAAGCGGACAGCACCCGCTCGCCCCGGTCGAGAATGGTAATGTTCAGATCAGGCCGGCTTTCCCGCAGCTCGGCGGCAAGCTCGACTCCGCTGAGTCCGCCGCCGACAATGTTGACGGTGCCGTATGGCTTCACATCATTCAGGCGGCGGTAAGTTTCTCTTGTATCCGAGAGCGTCTGGATACCGCAGGTATGCTCCTCGGCTCCGGGGATGCCGTGATAATTATCCGTACAACCGAGAGCGATAGCGAGCAGGTCATAAGGCACAAGCTCGCCATCTGCCAAGAGGACAAGCCGTTTGTCCAGATTGATGGCATCCACTTCGCCGTATTTGACGGAGAGCCTTGGGTGGACAGGGAATGCGATTCGAAGATCATGATCGGAGACGGTTCCGGCGGCAAGCGCATAGTATTCCGTCTTGATGCCCTGATAGGGCATCCGGTCGATCAGGACGATTTCCACATCGTTTGGAAGATGCTGCTCCAGCAATTTTTGGATTAGGGCGAGGCCGCCATAGCCGCCGCCGAGGACAAGCAGTTTTTTCATATAGCCAGCCCTGCCTTTCAAAAGAAGGAGTATGTGAGGTGCAATCGCTATTCGTATACCTTGATCTCGTTGTAGAAGGTGTCCCGCTCAACAGGGATTTTGCCTGCGCCCTTTACCAGCCAAATCAATTCTTCCCGTGTCATTCCCTCTGGAGTCAGCGCGCCCGCGGAATGGCTGATCCGTTCTTTCAGAATCGTCCCATGCACATCCGAAGCGCCGAAGCTGAGCGATACTTGAGTGAGCTGCGGTCCGATATTGATAAAATAAGCCTTGATATGGTCGATGTTATCCAGCATCAGCCGGCTGATGGCGATCGTCTTGAGATCCTCATACGCGGAATTGCGGCGCATAATGCCTGCGTTCTTGCTCTTGGGCTGCATCGACAGCGGGATGAACACCATGAAGCCGTTCGTCTCGTCCTGAAGCTCGCGGATTTGCAGCATATGCCGGACGCGGTCCTCATGGGACTCAATGGAGCCATACAGCATAGTGGTATGGGTCCGCATGCCGAGCTGATGCGCCTGACGGTGAACCTCCAGGTACTCCTCAACGTTGGCCTTGTCAACGCGCATTTTTTTGCGGTACTGATCGGACAGAATTTCCGCTCCACCGCCCGTCAGCGTCTTGAGTCCGGCTGCCTGCAGCCGTTCCAGCACTTCGCGGATGCTCAGACCGCTGATCCGGGTGAAGAAATCGATCTCCGCCGCCGTATAAGCCTTCAGTGTAACTTCCGGGAAGCGGTCGTGCAGCGCCTGGAGGGAATCGACATAGTATTGAAACGGAACATGGTCGTTATGACCGCCTACAATGTGGAACTCGCGCACGCCGGGGTGAATATGCTGCTCCACATAGGAGATCATTTCCTCGCCGGAGAGCGTGTAGGCTCCCTCTTCGCCCTCATCTTTACGGAAGTTGCAGAACGCGCAGCGGGATTCGCACACATTGGTAAAGTACAGACTCATATTTTCGATAAAATACACCTTGTTTCCATTTTTCCGCTGGTTGACTTCGTTCGCAAGCTGGCCGATCGTCAGCAGATCGCTGCTATCATATAAATAAACGCCGTCCTCCAGGGTTAATCTTTCACCGCCGCGAACCTTTTCAATGATATCCGCCATTCTGGCATCCGTGTGGGGAGTAATAAGAGTAGACATTATGATTCCTCCTAGTATGGTTGTAAGAAAAGAGGCTTAGCCAGCATGGACGTAAAGCCGTTATTTAATAACAGAAAACATCCCGCTGTTTCTCACATATGGAAAAACGACGCAGATGTTTTCAGGAACAACATATCGAAGCGGCGGCAATTCATTTTGTGGATTGGGGCTCTGCCGTACGTGACAAAATTTCGAATTTTAACTCATTGCTTTTCCTATTATAAACTCCTCTTCACAGGTGAGCAACCGCCCCGTTTTCTTCCCTTCCCTTGATCTGTAACTTGTAGACCGGGTGGGAGTGAAGTATACTTTATTTTATATAGACAATAACTTTTGGCCAAGCTTGGCCGATACCATATAATTTAAAGGAGGCTGGAAACCATGATTTCTATCAGCGATGCGGCTGCGGAGCAGCTTAAGACCATGCGCGACTCGCAGGAGATCCCGAACATGTTCCTTCGTCTTGGCGTGAACCCCGGGGGATGCAGCGGCTTCTCATATGCGATGGGCTTTGACGACAACGAGACCGATCAGGACGTCTACATGGATGTGAAGGGCCTCAAGGTCGTTATGGAAAAAGAAAACCTGCGCCTTCTCGACGGCCTCGAAATCGACTTCGAGGAATCCGGCATGTCCGGCGGCTTCACCATCAACAACCCGAACGCCACCGCCACCTGCGGCTGCGGACACAGCTTCAGAACGGCGACGGATGAAGGGAAGCCGAGTGAGGAGCCTTGCTAAGATAGGCATAACAGCAGAATACTTGATTCCGAAAGCAGTGGAGACTTTGAGGCGATTGAGCCTTGGAGTCTCTTTTTATTACATCCAATATATTGAATGACTGTTATACTGGGGATGGAATGGGATGTAGATTAGTACGCAGAGTACAAGAACATTAAAGGGAATAAATGGTGAAATAATAAATATTGGTGGTGCTCACATGGAAGAGGAAGTGAAAATACAATATGTTGGATTTGGGAAACGTATCTTAATAAGCATAATTGATATTATAATGTTTATTCCTATTATTTATGTTTATCAATTTATTATGAAATTGTCTTTAGAGGGACGAAGTATATTACCAATAACCATATATTACATATCCCTTAATCTATATCTAACATTCATGGTGACCAGATTTGGGGGGACTCCTGGTAGACTGATATTAAAGGCTAAAATCACTAATATTAGTGGAGAAAAATTATCCGTAATGCAAGCTTTCTTAAGGACAATAACTTACATACCAAGTTCAATTGCATTTATTGTATCTGTTCAATTAGTCATAAACCAACTTAACAGTGCGGGATTACAAGGGAAAGAAATTATGGAATTTTATAGCCTACATAAAGAGAGCAACATCTTTGATTTTGTTGGAAGTATAGTGGTTTTTATTGATATACTTTGGATTTTATTTAATAAGAAGAAGAGAGCATTACATGATTACATAGCTGGAAGTTATGTGGTTTACAAAGGTAAAATGATTGATAAGAAATAAATTTTTGTTGGCAAATCAAAGAAGGCATGATACATCCTCTAAAACCGTAGATAAACTTGAGTGCTTAAGTTCCTTAGTCTGCTTGAGGCAAATTGAAGAGAATAGTCAGGCAGACAACCCTGCGAGTGTCTGGCGACCCGGCGCTGCTGCGTATTAAGCCTCTCGAGTTCGTGAGTGTGGAAACGTTAGACGAAATGACCTGAAAGGACATTTATAGTGCCAAATCATGATTTTTTGTTGGATTACAAGTTGATCCCAATATTACTTGGAATCAAAACGGTATAGTGCTCAATGGCTTGGAAGTAACGCCTCATGCTTCGATCGATGATGAATTAATAAATTATATAAGCGATACACTAAATTGGATAAAAGCGTGGTATCCAAATGGTTCTTATGAAAAAGGATTAGATCGATATGGGTACTCAATTATTAAAGAAGAAGAAAACATAAAATTATTTAAAGATATCATTATATCTTGGAGAAATCTTTTTATAAACGCACCTGAAAGAATTATATTAACAGGAGATTATGGCTGGGAAGTTGATTCCATAAAAGGTTTTTATGTGAAAAATGAATTCAAAAAGCAGGATATTATCGACCAAATAAGTGATTTAGTAATAGTAGTTGAGAAGGCATTAGATACTAAAACTTATGTAATTCATTATGGAATTTAATAAAGATCGATGTATAGCAATTCGCTGAAGTAGGTTACATCGTATAACATTGTATTCACGTTGCGTCGCTACCGCTCCTTAGTCCCGCCGAAGTGAAGAAGCTATAAAGCGAACCAGCCGTACAACCTCTGCGAGGCTAAGTCTTCGACCAGGTGCTAACGCTACGCTCTTAAGCCTCTCGGGTTCGTGAATGCGGAAACGTTATACGCAATTCCTAGAAAACTGAAAATATTAATTTTTGATGGAGAAGGTGTTCTCTCATAGTGCCAAGATTTAAAGATCCCAGATTACATCTTTATGATTTTGCTGATATTTTTTTGGTACAGTGCCCTAGTTGTAGCAAATGTGCAACTGTAACAACAAATAGTGAAGAGAAAGTATTTAATCTTTTTAAAAAGAAGACTTTTGTATGTTATCACTGTGGAAGAATAGAAGAAGGTTCGAATAATCATGAACTATGGCTAGTTGCAAATTGTAAAGGAAATACACTATGGGCATATAATTTAAGACATTTGGAATTTATAGAAAACTACGTACAAGCAAAACTACGTGAAAGTAATAAACATGAGAAATTAGGATGGTATAATCAAGGACTCGTTAGTAGATTGCCTAAATGGATAAAGGAAAAGAATAACCGAGAAGTAATATTAAAGACAATAAACAAACTAAAAGGATCAGTAGATATAGGAAAGAATAAATAAATTTGAGGATTATTCGGGCAGTAAGGAACTTCGTATAACATTGCATTCACGCTGCGGAGCCTAACGGCTCCTTGGTCTGCAGAAGCGAAGGCGAGGAAGTTAAGGCAGCAGACAAACCTGCGAGGCTAAGTCTGACGACCTGCGCTAACGCGCCTTAAGCCTTTCGGATTCAGGAACACAACAACGTTAGGCGAAATGACCTAAACCATGAAAGGAGAAAAAATATGTCTCAATTCCCCATATTAGAAACAGATAGATTTGTACTAAGACAGCTTAAACAAGACGATTCAAGAGAAATATTTCAATATTTCTCTTTGGATGAAGTTACAAAATTTTATGATTTGGAGAGTTTTACGAATATTGAGCAAGCAGAAGAACTAATTGATAGATGGAATCAAAAGTTTGAAAGAAATCAGGGCATTCGCTGGGGAATCACTTTGCGGTCGGAAAGCAGAGTAATTGGAACATGTGG
The DNA here is from genome assembly GCF_000756615.1 of Paenibacillus durus. Lineage (NCBI taxonomy): Bacteria > Bacillati > Bacillota > Bacilli > Caryophanales > Paenibacillaceae > Paenibacillus > Paenibacillus durus. Next base: position 4,900,680 of record NZ_CP009288.1, on the reverse strand, counting down.
ATTTCATGGATGGATGAAAAATCATTATAAAGCTGAAATTGGATATGAATTAACACCAGAATATTGGCGGCAAGGTTATATGACTGAGGTGATTCAGAAGGCAATTGAATTCGGATTTGACAATCTTGGATTAAACCGTATTGAAGCATTTGTAGAACCAGAGAATGTGGGATCAAGAAAGGTGCTTGAGAAAATTGGATTAAGTGAAGAAGGGACATTGAAGGAACATTTTTATTGGAGGAATCGGTTTGTTGATACTGTCATATATGCATTACTTAAGAAAGATTATAAAGTGAGTTAAGTAGTGGGATTAATCAAAAGAAGAAGTCACTTTGCCTAACACCGTATCTACTCTGCAGAGCCTGCGGCTCCTTGGTCTGCAGGAGTTCGGTTCGAGGAAGCCGGTTCAGCAGACAACCCTGAACTGACTAACCGCGTCATGGTCGGAACCTTCGGGTCCTTAAGGCAGTGAGGGTTCGTAGATACAAGAACGTTAGACGAAAGTTTTGTGTAAACATTTAATAAGGGGTGGATTGCTTTGTCGTACACTTTAGAGCAATGGAATAAAAGAATAAGTAGTAGAACAGATCTTTCTACGTATGTTACTCATTTGACACGAGCTTCAAACGACATACCGGTGAAATTCTATAGTGGTGAGGCGTCGTGAATACAAGAACGTTATACGACAATGATGCAAACCCGAATCAGCCAAGAAACGTTCCACAGATGTTTCATTTTTTAAGATCGGAGAGATTAAGTATGCCAAGAGTTAAAATTGATATTAGAGAAGGAAGATCTGAAGAACATAAGATGAATTTGTTGGCAGCTGTTCACGACGCATTAGTTGAGTCAATTAAGATACCCGATGATGATCGTATACAAATCTTACATGAACATAAAAAATCAAATTTTGAAATCCCACCAAATAAAACTGAATTATTTACAATCATTGAAGTAACCATGTTTTCAGGACGGTCAGTGGAAGCTAAAAGGAGTTTATATAGGACTATAACGGAGAAGCTTAAGCCCTTAGGAATAATGAAACATGACATTATGATTATATTACTTTAACCAACCTTGGAGAATTGGGGAATACGTGGGTTGGCGGCTAGTGAAATAAATCTTGGATTCAAGATCGATGTATAAATAAAGGATGAAGAGAACTGTGAAAGTATTCCAAGGTGGCATCATCGTCGTATAACACAGCATTCACGCAGCGGGCCAGCAAGCTGTCCCTTGGTCCGCCCGAGGATCGGAGAAGTAGGGGCGGGCGGACACATCCCACCGGCTAAGTGGTGTGGCCGCCACCCGGTCCTGAGCGGACCTTAAGCCGCTGTGACGTCGTGAATGCAATTACGTTATGTGAAATCAACGGAAAGATCATGAAATGTTCTGAATAGGAGGGATTTTGTGGGGCTCATACTGGAAAAAAAGATAAGGCGGAAAATCGAGGAAGGCAAAAGGGCTGTATTTACATTGTCTGCATATACTTATGATTTTCACCCTGATAACAATGAAGGCTGCTATACTTGTAATATTAGACTGTTTGATATCAATAACCATATTGTTGATGAGTTCTATAGGCACTTTCTCGTTAGTAACTATAGTGACAATCATTATAAACGATTTATTTCAAAATTTTGTGTAGACATAAATTACCGGGAACAGTTCAATATCAAGAAGGATACCGTAGAGCGACGTAACAATAATGAGATTGATGAGGAAATTGTAGACATAATAAATAGATTAAACTTAATGGGACTTCGAACTAAATATTCTTGTCAGGGCACTAAGACTCCATGGAAGGACAGGCCGCATAAAAGTGATGGACACAGTATAACGGCATATATAACTTTTCAAGAAAATTTGCCGAAACAATTCATAGTACTGGCTAGAGAATGTGATTTTATTGATGTTAACACCACGACAATTCAATCTAAGCGTCGTGAATTTAATATACATTTTCCCGAATGCGTGACCAGAATAATAGATAAGTCGGAATCCGTGAGAAGTAATCATTGAAAGGGCTCTCCTAGTAATTCGAAGATGTCGTTGACATCACATAACAATGCATTCACGCAGCAGGACTCTCCGAGTCCCTTGGTCGCCAGAGGGATATCAGGGGAGCAGATTCAGGCGACAACCCTGCGAACCTAACCGCGTCGCGGCCGGTCCTAGGGCCCATAAGGCTCTCAGGTTCGTGAATGCGGGAACGTTATAGGAAATCAGCGCAAAAAAATGAAAGGAGCGATCACTTGAAGCATTTATTAGTTTTTGTTCTTTTAGTAACAGCTTTATCTGGGTGCTTATCATTAACTAATAATGCGATTGATCAATTAATGAAGTCAGTTCCATTTCCCGAATCAACTCATTTACTTTACAGTACAAATGTTGATAATGGAAAAATAGCTTTAATAATAGATGAATCTGGATTTCGTACAGCATTCTACTCAAATAGAATAAATAATTGGAATATTACTGGAAATGCAGATGCATATCCAAAAGATGGATTTTCATGGACGATGTTGAATGCACCCTATATACCGATTGTTATATTTGGGGGAGTAATTAATGATGACAATATTACTGCTGTTTTAGTTAAGCAAAGAACATTATCAAAACGGGCTAACGTAATCAATTTAAATCAAGGACGTTATTGGTATGTTCTCTTTGATAATTTAGAACAACCTGAAATGAATGAATCGGATCCATTAAAGGTTGAAGCGATATCAAAAAGTGGTGAGGTAATATGGAAGAACGGAGTTTATGAGGATGGTTTTTTCAGCGGAAGAATAACAAAACAAAAATGATATTAAGTGTTAGGTTAATCAAGTAAGGCGCTGACATCCTATAACAATGTATTCACGCTATGGTTGTCTACGCTGATCTTGGTCTGCTCGAGGATTTTCGATGGAGTTAATCAGGCAGACAACCCTGCGAGGCTAAGTGGCGGAGCCACCCGTCAGCAATGCTGCCTGAAGCCTCTTGGGCTCGTGAATACAACAACGTTATCAGAAAGAATCTGAAATAGCATAGTAAACACAATAATGGAAGTGGGATATTTATGATCATAAAATCAAGGTGGAAATCAGAAAGACTTTTAATAGGAGACTTGAATTCTCAAGAAATAGATGAAGTACAAGAGTTATATAAAACTAGTAGCGATATAAGTCTCTGGGGCAAAGAAGAAACTGAAGCAGAATTCATAAGGCATTGTTTTTTAGAAGGTGATTTACCCCCTAATGGCATTAAAAAGAACTTAAAATACAAACGATTAAAACGAATACTGAAAGTAACGATTTGATTGGATTAATAAGTATATATTGCGGTTATCCGAATGAGAATATAGCCTATATATCATTTTTGTGTATTGGAAATCTGTATAAAAGTTTAGGATATGGACAAGAAATTATTAATCAATTACCAGATGAACTAAGAAAACTAGAATATAAAGAGATTAGAATAAATGTATCCTTAAAGAACTGGTCAGCATTGAGATTTTGGATTCTCCTAGGATTTGATAAGATCAATGGAATTTACGGGGATAAAGAATATAAAGATAATACGATTGCAAATCTTGAATTATCAAGACTTTTGTAAGTAACGCATAGAAGCAGATTCCATCTGATAACACCGTTATCCTGCTGCATCGCGAACGCTCCTTGGTCTGCCCGAGGATATTCGATGAAGGCGAGTCAGGCAGATAACCATGCGAGGCTAAGTGGCGAAGCCACCCAGTCGCTATGCTCCTATAAGCCTTTCGGATTCAGGAACACAACAACGTTAGGCGAAATGACCTAAACCATGAAAGGAGAAAAAATATGTCTCAATTCCCCATATTAGAAACAGATAGATTTGTACTAAGACAGCTTAAACAAGACGATTCAAGAGAAATATTTCAATATTTCTCTTTGGATGAAGTTACAAAATTTTATGATTTGGAGAGTTTTACGAATATTGAGCAAGCAGAAGAACTAATTGATAGATGGAATCAAAAGTTTGAAAGAAATCAGGGCATTCGCTGGGGAATCACTTTGCGGTCGGAAAGCAGAGTAATTGGAACATGTGGATTTCATGGATGGATGAAAAATCATTATAAAGCTGAAATTGGATATGAATTAACACCAGAATATTGGCGGCAAGGTTATATGACTGAGGTGATTCAGAAGATAATTGAATTCGGATTTAACAATCTTAGATTAAACCGTATTGAAGCATTTGTAGAACCAGAGAATGTGGGATCAAGAAAGGTGCTTGAGAAAATTGGATTAAGTGAAGAAGGGACATTGAAGGAACATTTTTATTGGAGGAATCGGTTTGTTGATACTGTCATATATGCATTACTTAAGAAAGATTATAAAGTGAGTTAAGTAGTGGGATTAATCAAAAGAAGAAGTCACTTTGCCTAACACCGTACCTACTCTGCAGAGCCTGCGGCTCCTTGGTCTGCAGGAGTTCGGTTCGAGGAAGCCGGTTCAGCAGACAACCCTGAACTGACTAACCGCGTCATGGTCGGAACCTTCGGGTCCTTAAGGCAGTGAGGGTTCGTAGATATATCTGAAATCAACCGAAAACACAAAAAAACCATAGATCAATATATGACCCATGGATTCGTATGTCATTTTTTTTCAAGACCTTATTCAACATCATAACAAATCAGTAATTATAAGTCTATATTTTTTTTGAGGATTAATTTACCATTTGTTATAAGATGATGAATGGAGATGGTAAAAATGCTCAAAGAAATATTTGTTAATAGTGCAATGACTTATGAATATCCCCCGGATGGGGGGATAATACCGATTATAGACCCGTATGATGGATGTACAATTGGATGTCCTTATTGTTTCCAATTAGACGATGAGACTTGGAATACTAACTTGAATGTTAAACTTAATATTTCAGATGTTTTGCAAAAAGAACTTATTCAATGGAATAAAGAAGATACTGTGTACTTGGGTAGTAAGTGTGATCCTTATATGGAGATAGAACGAAAATACCAATTAACTAGAAAATGTTTACTTGAATTAAGTAAGTTAAATTTGAAATGTATGGTTACAACTAATATGGTGCTACAAGATGTCAAGACAGAGATTTGAATATATTTAAGGTGTGAAAAAAAGTGCAAAGTGAAAAGTAGAGCTGTTGTAGGTGGAGGACAAGGCCCAAGCGAAGGCGCGGGAGGGGAACAAAGTTCCCTTCACCTTATTCCTATGTGGATGAAAGCATGACCTCCTGGTTATACACAGCAGCCGGCGTATGGTTTTGCAGGGACTGATGAGGCAGGTAGTGATTATGCAAATGGATATATCCTCCTACACCCTGCCGGGTCTCTCTTGGACTGCCATACTCGTTGATGTAAATTTCGTTGTACTTTAGGCTGCGCCAAAAGCGCTCAATGACAATATTGTCTGTCGCTCGGCCCTTCCCGTCCATGCTGATCCGAATCTCCTTTTCCTTGAGCAGATCAATGTACTTGGGACTGGTGAAGTGGCTGCCCTGGTCGCTGTTCACGATGGACGGAACACGACGGGCCAAGGCGCGTTTCATGGTTTCCAGGACAAAGTCAATTTCCAGACTTTGATCCAGTTGCCAGTCCACAATGAAGCGCGAATACCAGTCCATGACGGCATACAGATACATCCAGCCCTGTTTCATGCGGATATAGGTAATATCGACACTCCAGACCTGATCCGGCGCTGTAATCGGCAGCTTACGCAGCAGGTACGGGTAGATCCGGTGCTGTAGGTCTCGCTTACTCAGGTTAGGACCGGGGAAGATCGCCATGATCCCCATTTCCCGCATATACCGCCGTACGGTGTTGGGATGAATAGCATCCCCTTCCCGGTTCATGATGGCCGCAATCGTCCGGTAACCCATAAACGAATGGCGGGTGTAAAGCTCGTCAATCCGGTGCTTGAGGCGAATTTCCTCCGGGGAGGGAGGGACCGGCTTGTAATACAGGCTGGAACGATTCAGGCTGAGCAAGTCCGCCTGCGTTTGAATGGAAAGTTCAGCGTTCCCATACTCGACGAGGAGCAACCGTTCGGCACGGCTGAGATTATCGGCCAGATTTTTTTTTGAGCCACGACAATTGGGTGGTCAGTTTACCCACTTCGGCGTAGAGGTCTTCGATCTGCTGCTCGTATTCTTTTTTCATCTTCGTGATCCCTTTCCGGTCGTCTACAAAGAGCTGAGCCAGATTTTGAGTCGCTTCATTCTTCCAGCGATTTAACACATTGGGATGGATTCCTTCTTCCGAAGCCAGCTGCGAAATGGACTTTTCTTCTCTTAGAATCTCCAGTACAATTCGTGCTTTTTCTTCCGGCGTGAATGTTCGTCTTGATGTTGGCACAACTAAGAATCTCCTTTTTTGCTGTCTAGATTCTATGTAGCATTATAACCTATGGGGAACAAATTTACTTTACTTTTAGGATTATCTAACCTACAACAGTTGAGTAAGATCGATGATTATACTCTTATGAGTAATATACAGACAGCAAATCAGTTACACCGAATGGGAATTACTGTATGGGTATTTATTACTCCGATTTTACCTGGTATTACAGATGTAGATTTAATGATTAACGCAATAGATCAAGACATTCCTGTATTTTTAGATAAGGTTAGATTAAAACGAAACACTAGACCAGCACTAAAGTTGGAACGTTTCATCGACAATCATTACCCTCATTTAGCTAAGACTTACAAAGACATAATATATAATAATACGGATGTTTACTATGAAGATATTAAAGAAAAGTGGGGTAAAACTGAGAGAGTAAAGTTTGTATTCGAGTCGAGTAATTAATAAATATGATAGTATTTCAAGAAGCGGTTGACTTCAGCTAACATCGTATTCACGCTGCGAGCCTGACGGTCCTTGGTCTGCAAGAAGGTTTTCGAGGAAGCGGAATCAGCACACAACCCTGACGGGTTCATGTATGCAAGAACGTTAGGCGAAACCGCGAAGAGCATAAGAAAAACAAAAAAGATTATAAGGAGCCAATATGGAAATTAAACTTGTCCCAGTGAGACCGGAAGACAAAGGTACATTAATTAATTTGTATCAATTGTATGAGCATGATTTTAGTAGGTTTACAAACCGAGATATAGATAAGAACGGAAGATATGAGGTGAACATAGATTTTTATTGGGAAGGTGACGAAAGATGGAACCCATTTTATATTGAGGTGTCTGGTACAATCGCTGGATTTCTGGTAGTTCTTTTCGAGAATATGGATATTGATCCTGACCCGACACACGTGATATACGATTTTATGATTCTGCAGAAATATAGAAGAACGGGCATAGGTCGCGCAGCAGCAATAAAGGCGTTTAAAATGTATAATGCAGATTGGGCTGTTACTCAAATGGAAAACAATACTCCAGCAATATCATTTTGGAGAAACGTAATAAAAAGTTTCAAAGAAGATAATTTTACTGAGAGATATAGACCAGAACGAAAAAAGTATATTCAGGAACTTAGTACAAAGACTTAGAGGCATTATTTTGAGGGTCTAATCAGATCGGCTTCGCCTAATACCGCATTCACACGTCAGGCTACTGTCCCAAGGTACTATTAAGAGATTTTTAAGGGAGTTAAGTATGTGGGCTAAACTAACTAAAGTGTGGCAAAGTTGTTTTGAAGAAGCTTGGGAGTCATATTGCCATGGCTCAATACCTATTGGTGCAGTTCTCGTTAATTCTGACGAAGTAATCGTTAGTCGAGGGAGAAATAGAATAAATGAAACCCAAGCGCCTAACAAACAAACGTGTTCAAACAGACTCGCTCATGCTGAAATTAATGCCTTGATGCAAATTGAATCAACAGACTCTGAAACCTTTAAAGACTACACTTTATACACAACAACTGAGCCATGCGTACTTTGCTTCGGAGCTATAACGATGACTGGAATTCGAAAAGTAAGGTTTGCGGCGACAGATCCGATTGCAGGAGGAAGAAATCTAAATTATTCAGATAATAGCTTCATTAAGTCACGAGGAATTGATATTGAAAGTGCGGAGAAACAGCTAGGGGAAATCCAACAGGTATTGATGACCGATTATATATTGCGTTCTATTAAAGAAGAACAGGTAAGTCGCTTTTTAAATAGTTACACCATAGATTATCCGAAGGCTGTCACAATAGGGATTAAATGGTATAAAGAAAACAAATTATATCAGGCAAGTAAAGAACAATTACCTATTAATATGATTATCGATGACATTTTAGAAGCTTTAAGAAATACAAAGTGAGAAAATTCAAGAAGCAGCTCCCTTCGGATAACATTGCATTCACGTTTCGGACCATGCGGCCTGGGTCTGCCCGAAGCTAAGACAGGGAAGTTACAGCAGGCAGACAACCCTGTGAGGCTAAGTCTTCTACTCGGCGCTGTCGCGCCTTAAGCCTCTTGGGTTCGTGAATGCAAGAACGTTATATGAAATGAACGAAATCGATTAATAATAAGGAGATCATCTATGCGTACTGAAAGTGTATTAGATATATTCGGTAAATTATTGATAGAGAACCTACGAGATCAATCCATTGATTATTTTGATAAACTTGTTCAAGGAGAGTGGAAGGCTCCATCACTTCAAAGTTTACAAACAGAATTGAAAACATTTAATGAAGATCAACTTGATATATTAAGAAGAGCCTTTATATCAAGTCTTGATTCAGGGCTCCATGATTTTTTATTTAAATTACAAGAAGTAAATGAAGATGGAATAAGAATAATAATTAATGAACAAAACCTTGCTGATTTAAGTGATGGATTGCATGGCGAGTTATTTACGGAAGATGGGTGGTTAAAGAGATTTAGTAGGTATCAAAATAATGAAGAATGAATTGTGTGGCTTCTCGAAAAAGTCGTTCACTTCATATAACATTGCATTCACGCTGCGGGCCTTAGTGGTCCCTTGGTCTGCAGAAGCTAAGTCGACGAAGTTACAGCTGCAGACAACCCTCTGAGGCTAAGTCTTCGACCCGGCGCTGGGGTGCCTTAGCCTTTCGGGTTCGTGAATACGGAAACGTTATAAGAAATCCCCTCATGAGTAAAACTATAAATAAGAAGGAAGTGCAAAAATGCAAAAAGCAATAGTAGTCTATTTTTTAACTGAGAAGAAAAATAACTTAGAGGAATTAAATGAATTGTTAAATACCGGATGGAAATTAATTAGTCAAAGTGCGATGGGTGGCGGTGGTGGTAATAATGCTGTATATTCACTGGTAATTTTAGAGAAATAAAAGCTTGGTTATCCCTCTATTTTAAATTGAAAGCAGGGGACATCTTATAACCAACATATTCAAGTTGCGGGGTTAAGCCCCTTGGTCTGTAGCAGTTAAGTCAAGGAAGTTATAGGCTTGCAAACAACCCTAACGGGTTCGTGAATACAACAACGTTATACGACAGGGTCAAAAATACTAAAAAAGAGCCTCGAAGGCTCTTAATTTTTAGCTATATGTAATTCGTTAAAAAGATGTAAAGCGTCTTTAAATCCCTGTAGATATATATTACTTTCCAGAATTGCTTGTAATGTAATTTGAGCGTCTTCATAGAGAAATAATGTATGTTGGAGGTTATCAGGAAGAGATTCTTGGATTGTTTTGAAGTACTGTACAGATTCATTTGAAATTTGCACGAAGTCAGAGTTATGATCTTTAAGATCACTGTACATTGAATCTAAACGATTACGAATAAGCGGATTAATCAAGATCTCTAGAGAATTAATCAACTATGGCACCCCCTAAATCGGCTTTATATTTACGAAATAAAGTTTATCTTCTCAAATATTATTTTATCACGATGAATTTTTCTGTCAAGAGAACATGAATTTAATTTTGATAACATAAAGAATGTTTAATATAATCAAAGAAAAATTCAACTCGCTGGAGAGGGATTGGCTAATGATAAGTTATAAACCATTTCAAAAATTATTGATAGACCGAGATATTAAGAAGCAGGAATTATTAAAATTGACAGGAATATCATCAGCGACGATGGCGAAATTGAACACAAACGAATATGTGTCTCTAGAAGTAATTGATAAAATATGTTCTGTATTAAATTGTCAACCTGGTGATTTGTTGGAACATATTCCTGAACAAAATGATAGATGAATTAAACTAAAAGGATCATGGTGATGAGGGTTAATTCAAAGACGGACCCCGTCGTATAACAATGCATCTACGCTACGGGGTATTCACCTCTTGGTTGTCAGGAGTGAAAAGAACAGAAGAATATTCAGACAACACACGACCCGACCTAAGATAAGAGCTATCTAACGGTCGGGTCGCGTCGTAGATGCAGAAACGTTATACGCAATGCCACAAAAACCTTTAAATAATAGGAGAATATTCCATGAGACAAATCGTTCTCATCTTGTCGATTTTTTTAATTAATTTTTTAACTGGATGTACGCAAACCAATAGGTATCAATTTAATGATAACGATATAAAGATTTCATTGATAAATCAACAAAATGCAAATGACTATAGAGCATACTCAATTGAAGTAGAGAATACAGGGAAATTAGAAATAAAATATATAAATCTTTATCTGTACTTTCCAGTGATATTACCAACTGGATCTAAAGGGAATCCTTTTAAAATGGAAGGGAAAACTGAAATTAGTAAACCAATAAATCTAAAATCAGGAGAGGAGATTATTTTTAATTTTTTTGCTCCGACCAAAGAGGTCTTCGGAGATTCGAAGTTACTAGACTTTGATGATCCTCAAATAGAACTGAATGGAATAGTAAAACAAGGAAAGTCGGAAATTCCTTTTATAATGAGTGGAGGATATCTTAATAATAAGTAGACGTAATAAGTATTTCAAAGAAGAGTAGCACGGCGTATAACAACGTATTCACGCTTCGGGATATTCGGCCCTCGGTTCGCCAGATGGATTTCGAAGAAGCGGATTCAGTGGACAACCCTGCACCACCTAACCGCATCGCTGCCGACCCTTCGGACCTTAAGGTGGTGAGGGTTCGTGAATACACCAACGTTAAATGAAAGTTATACAAAAAAACTAAAGGGGATGTAACTTTGAATAGAATTGATGTAGCCTACTCAATAATAACTAAAGAAAACAAAACTAAAATCTTAATGGTAAAGAACAAAGACAATAATAATTGGACCTTACCAGGAGGAGCGAAAAAGGAGAAACCCTAAAACAAGCTGCAATTAGAGAGGCGAAAGAAGAAACTGGATATGAAGTGAATGTATTCGGCATAGTTGCAGTTAATGAATGCATTTTTGAAGATAGGCAGGAACATGCTGTGTTTTTTACTTTTAACGGCGAGATTATAAATGGTCATGAACGGATCGAAAGACCAGAGGAAATAACCGAGATAGCATGGAAAGACATTAATGAAGCAGAACAATTAATGCCTTATTATGAAGAAGGAATAAAAATACTAATAAATAAAAACATAGAAATACCATATACTGATCAAGGAAGAAGATAAACTTAGCGATTTCAAAGAAGACATATCCTTCATATAACAAAGCATTCACGCTGCGGAACCTGACGGTCCCTTGGTATGGAGAAACTAAGGCGAGGAAGCTATGACTGCAGATAAACTTGCGAGGCTAAGTCTAGCGACCCGGCGCTTTCGTGCCTTAAGCCTCCCGGATTCGTGAACGGAAACGTTAGCTGAAATCCTGCAATTATTAAACAGAGGTGTGTAATCAAAGATGTCCTATACAAAACCCGTTATTAGAGAACCATATTACGATTGTCCAACTTGGTTTGATCAAGATGTTTATCGTACAGAATTTCTTGTTTTATCAGCTAACTGCAACTCATCAGAGGTGGAACTTTTCTTATTACATTTATTTGGATATAACAATATCAACATAGATCAATCAATGGAGGATACTTTTAATGAATTGTTAGTTAAGGACTCAGTGGCTATTTTAGGTGGCATTGCCTTTTTTGAAAGCGAGAACAAACTTATTATGCCAAGTTGCTGCTGTGGCCTTGAGCAATTTAGAGATATTTATAATTCCGTAACCAAGAAAGAGAGTCCGTGGCTTGGCCATGATCCTTTCCCGGTAATTACATACATTGGTGACTTGGCTAGAGTCTGGTCTGATAACCCAGAGTCAGTAGAAAGCTACTATATTGATTTTAAATATCAAGAACTTCTAGATAATCTTGAAGAATCAAAAAGAGATCTGGAGTGTTTTATTGATAAACCATTATACCAATGGATTTATAGGAGAGATCAAGGGATGGCCCAAATAATGAAAGTGAAGATGTATGAGTGGTTTCTTGTAGGTATAGACTCTTAAGATACTCGAGGAAGGCAGGAACATGAGCTAACACAGTATTCATGCTGCGGGTCTTGATGACCCCTAAAGGGAAACGTTATCTGAAACCAATAGAAATAAAAATCTCAAAATGAAAAATAAAGTGGGATAATACAATGCGGTGCAAAAACAGATCAAAGCTTAAAAAAATCACATTTGCTTTTCTTTTTTTGTATACTATCTTATGTCTGTCAATTATTGTGCCAGATTATAAGGCTTGTGCATTCTTATACTATAAACTTATACCTAATGTAGATAAGATTCATGCAGAACTTCAAGTGACAACTGGACCGATGCACTACATAGATGACGAAAAATCAAAAGAATTGTTAAAAAAAATTTACGCTAAGATAGATTCATACGAAATTGAATTGAAAGGAGATACACCATATAAATATGTTGATGATCCTACAGAAATAGGTGATTTAACTGTGTATGGAAAATTTAATGGAGTCACAGACAGATATAAAGATATAGGATACGGAGATATACCAATTTTTGAAGTCAAGTATTACGACTATTTATTGGGCGAGATATTTTCGCCACTAGTATTTTTAACTTTAATTACACTACCATTTTTCTTCATTATTATATTATTGGTTATTATGTTTTACGGGAAAAGTGCCATGCACAAGGTTATCAAACATCAAAGATATCAAAGACATAAGTAATAACTCAAGGAAGGCATGGGCATCAGATAACATCGCATTCAACGTAGCTGGCCAAGACAAGCTCGACCCTTGGTCCGGACGGTACTTTTCAGGGAAGAGGAAACACCGGATACATTCAACCGGCTAAGTGACGGAGCCACCCGGCAGCTACGCTGCCTTAATCCACTTGAACGTCGTGAATGCTAAGAGTTATGAAATCAATTTTAAAGGAGAATAGTACATAATTATGGGTAAGAAATTAACTATATTTCTTGTTGATGTATCTGAAACAGGTCCTAGAACTATTGAAATTGGAAACTGGTCTGGTAAAGCAGAATCCTATTTTTAATCACACGAATTTCCTTGATTACACTCCAACCTTAATACATGGAGATTTAGCCCCCTACCATATCCTTCAATTAGATGGGCACTGATCGGATTTGAAAGTAATGATGTATCATGGCATCTTAACCGTCTTATTAAGGAAATACAATTGACTAACGGGGTGACTTTTTGGTGGGATTAGTTGATGGAGGTACCTATGGAAATAAAATATGCCTGTCATTGCTATGGGTATCTAACACTTGATGAAGAGCCACCTGGTACATATGACATTTGTGAAATTTGCTTTTGGGAGGATGATGCTATTCAATTTCGGCTAAGTGGCAAAGGCATCCGGCGCTTACGTGCATAAGCCGGCTATAAACATTAGTACATACGAAAACGTTGTCAGAAATTAATGTAGAAGAAAAGGGATATAATACTATGATGAAATTTCAAAGAAGCATTTTTGCAAAAGCCTTCCTCGGAGTTATTTTAATCATATTCAATATGGTATGGATATATTTCAACGGCACAACGCTGGCATCAGGCGTTTTAATTCCTTCCGTTGCAGTCTTTCTAGTTATTATGGGTAACAGTTACCTAGTGTCTAACGACACGGTGACCAAATACTTTTTTGGCTATAGACTTTTTGAAGTTGATATTCACGAAATAGATTTTATAGAGTTTTATAGCGTGAAAAAATTTGGCCAGATCGAAATTAATGTGGCAAGTCCGGAAGTCCGGAAGAAGATTATTATAGGTTGCATCTAAAAAACGGTAAAATTATAAAAATACAATCATATTATACAAACGAAAGAATAACTATAGGGGAGTATATATGTAAAAAGTATAAGGTGATGAAGAAAGAAACAAAGAAAACTAAATATTTTTATGGTTCCTAATGTTTAAGGTAACTCAAGAGGACATTAGCATGGGTAATACCTTTTTCCCGCTGCGTCCTATCGATCCTTGGTCCGCAGAAGCTAAGACGAGGAGGTTATGGCTGGATGATAACCCTGCGAGGCCAAGTCTTCGACCCGGCGCTGAAGAACTTTAAACCTATCGGGTTCGCGAACATAACAAAGTTATGGGAAATTGCCGAAACACGACGACATTATGAATTGGGGCTGGCTTATGGATGCGAAATCAAGAAAAGTAAAACTTCAATTATTACTGGAAAGACAAAAGCTAAAGGCTCAAAAAAATAAAACGAGCTTATTCTTCGATGAATGTATAGAGGCGCTCGGTGAAGGGACCGTAATATTCAGTAATGAAAAGACTGAAGAGATTTATTCTGCATTTCAAAATGAATATCAAATCACATTCTATGGACGAATAGACTGGACGAAATATGAATTTGAAGAAATCGATTTAAAAACATTAGAAACCTTGTACTTGATGAAGGATGAGATCGTTTATATTCTGTGGAGTCACGACTTCAACCCATCAATACAAGTTAAAATTAATAGGATATTAGAGAACATTAATGAAGTCACAGCTGTATCTCCAGATGTTTGGCTGTATAAAGAAAACGAATATGTAATAGAGATATTTCATGACGGAATAATTAGAAGAACGATTAAGGGCAAAGATTGAAAGGCAGACAACCTCATGAGAGTAAGTCCAATTTGATTTTTTCGTTAACGCTCACTTAAGCTTCTCGGGTTCCCTAGATACAAGGATATTATATGCAATAGGCCTAACAACAAACTTATTAATTGAGGTATTTCAATGAAAAAACTAATAATTATTTTGTTTGCGATTTTATTGCTTTCTTCATGTGATGATAAACACGATACTCATCTTGATTCTTCTTCTGAAAATAATGAAGATAGTATCTACTATGGAGACTACCAAATGGGGCCAGATGATTTTAACAATATTATAAAGAATAATCCGATTGACAGAGAATATGATATTGAATCAGAAAAGTTTCAAACATCAAAAGAATTCTCAACATTTGGGTGGGTACAACTAGAAGATAAATACTATGGGATATGGAAAGATGAACTTAATGAAATAATTAAAAAGCTAAAAATGAAACTTTCTGATGACGAGTATAAATTGCTGGAAGCTTCACAGAAAGGATGGGAAACCTATCATTTGAAAGAATTAGAATTTATGGACCAAACCTTCTTAAGTAAGGGATATTTCGGCACGCAGGGTTATGTTACTAACACAATTGTTAAACGAGAAAGAATAAGACAGAGAACGATCCAATTAATGGAATATTATTTCGAACTAAACGACTACCAATTAGATTTCCTTTATAAGGGAAAGTGAGAGTATGAAAAGGCCTAACTACATACTTAGCCTTAAGCCGCTCGAATATTGTTAATGAAAGCTCCTGCAGAGTCTTAATGTGGCGGGGCGCACGAAAATGTTAGGTAAAATAATCAGAAAGCAGGACTTTATGAGCGAAAATTCCAATGAGGGTATTCATACACCAAAGATAAAGATTATATTACTTATCGTAGCATCTCTAATAACGGGTTGTATTTATCTATTTTCCTACATTGCTTATTTTGGATTTGAGTATCAGCATAGGTTTTGAGAAGATTATATTGGACCTTCGGTAACATCGAGATCCATCGGTTTAATGACGTTAATAATCTATATATTGCTCATCCTAATTAGTTGCTTCTACTATAACAGAAATATGAAAATACTATTCTATAGATCACTCAATTCAATAAAACAAGCAATAATTATTATGATTACAGGATTTCTAGTGAGCTTGCCGATAATGTACCCTGCTTACTTAACTTTATTTTATGATTGATTATTACCCCTACGGGTCCGTGATGTTCAAAAAATAAAGAGGTGTATTCGTATGAAATATATTAAACGAATTGGCTATATGGCGAGTGCGTCAACAATTGCTCTTTGGTTTATTTTAATTTGGGTAAATCCATATGCTGAAGGAATGAATCAAACTAGCCCGTTAATTACCTTGATCATGCTAGTTCTTCCGAGCGTTTTATTTGCAATAGGCCAATTTTTTAACAGAAGTATTATTCTATTCATTTCATTCATCTGGAGCTTTCCATACAGTATGTATATGTTGTTAAGCCCAGGTGTTTTTTTGTTGTTTGGGGTTACAAACCTAATATATTTACTTTGCTTCGCGTTATTCAGAATAAATAATATAAAGTATTAAAAAGATGAGGAGAAAAACATGTTTGGATTATTCAAAAAGAAAAGGATTACATTAGAAGATCAAATTAACACTCTTAATGAGCTCGGAATCAGTTTAGAAACTAATATTTCTATTGATTATTTGTTCGAACACTTCGATCGAGAAGAGTATGAACAGGATCCGTACTATACATTGTTGATAGTAATGGGCGGAGAATTTGGTAACGAAAAAGATGAATTAGTTATAGTTTCTAATGATGTATGGCATTTCGATATGGAATGTGTTGAAGATGAAGATATTTATGCTGAACTTGCTAACAAAATGATAATTTTGGCTAAAGGAAAACTGCCTTTGCAAAATATAAAAAGTATGGTGGATCATGATCATGAAGTAGCTTGGTTTTCCTTTGAACTTTACAATAAGGAATATAACTGGGAATTACAATATAATTATGATTGGTTTGATATTGGCTTTGTTGAGAAGTTTTCTGATTTGTGTAGTGAACTGCAGTTAGAAGAACGTTATATATTTTTGAACCTAGAACAAGACTGCATTATAAGTTTTTGCACTTTAGATCAGTATAATCAGTTAAATAAATTGATGAAGTATAAGTTCGAATTTATGGCGTAGTCAGGAAGGCGTATGCAATAGGGAGTGTCCTTGATGAAAATTGGTTTTTTAATTATTGATATGCAAACAATCCATCTACAGGATCTAGAAAAGAAAATAATAGATAGAGCTTGCGAGTATATCAATTATGTGTCAGATTTGCTTCGTTCGAATGATCATGTTGTCATACATGTTCAAGACATTGAAGGTCTTAAAGAACCAAATAGAGATTTATATAATAGTGTTCCAGAAATTCAAACCGAAGAAAAAGACTTGATACTGACCAAAGAAAACTCGAATGCATTTTGGAAGACAGAATTAGAACAAATTTTATTGAAACAAAGCGTAGAGTTAATAATCATTTCAGGGTTTGCCGCAGAGCATTGCGTTTTATTTACCTATAACGGAGCCATTGAACGAGGATTTAAGCCTGTACTATTACAAAATGGAATTTTAAGTAATAATAGTGATGTGATAACTTCAACATACCGGGATAGGAACTTGATCTCTTATCCTGTCGTTGAATATTTAATAAGAAAGTGAAAGCAGAAAGGCAAGGAAGGCTCCGATAGCATATAACAATATATGTAATATATGCAAAAAAACTTAAGGGGATGTAACTTTGAATAGAGTTGATGTAGCCTACTCATTAATAACTAAAGAAAACAAAACTAAAATCTTGATGGTAAAGAACAAAGACAATAATAGTTGGACCTTACCAGGAGGAGCGGTAGAAAAAGGAGAAACACTAAAACAAGCTGCAATTAGAGAGGTGAAAGAAGAAACTGGATATGAAGTGAATGTATTCGGCATAGTTGCAGTTAATGAATGCATTTTTGAAGATAGGCAGGAACATGCTGTATTTTTTACTTTTAACGGCGAGATTACAAATGGACATGAACGTATCGAAAGACCAGAGGAAATAACTGAGATAGCATGGAAAGACATTAATGAAGCAGAACAATTAATGCCGTATTACGAAGAAGGAATAAGAATACTAATAAATAAGAACATAGAAATACCATATACTGATCAAGGAAGAAGATAAACTTAGCGATTTCGAAGAAGGCGAATCCTTCATATAACACAGCATTCACGCTGCGGAAGCAGAGCTTCTGGGTCTGCCCAAGGTATTTTAGCGGATGAAGATCCAGGTAGATAGGAGAAGGCATGAATCATATTAAGTATTTAATTCTTATTATTCTTGTATGTGCATTCATCGGAGGATGTAAAAGCAATACAATAACCGAAGCATTTCGAAAACAACATCCAGATCAACATTATGAACTGCTTTACACAAAACAAGTAGAAGAGAAGGTCATTGGTTTTTATAAGGCTCCGTTTGATAGTAACAATACTGGAATCGGAGTAGCCATTTTTCAGGGAAATGAACAGAAAGGCTGGAAGGTTATAGATTCATACTCTTATTATTCACCTTCCAAAGTCATTATTGAAGCTGGGAGAATTCATTTGGATCAGAAAGAGAGTTATAGGATCTTATATGGTTTAATTGACACTCCTGATATAACAAAAATCGAAGTTACAGATAAACACGGACAGATAATCGAAGGGAATATTATAAATACCAACTGGAAGAGAATATGGTATGCGATAGCAGAAATTAATGAAATGAAAGTAAAAGCCTATACCAAAGATGGAAAAGTAGCTGTTGAAGTGCCCTACAAAGACAAGGAGTAGGAGGCAGTATGAATCGAATATTGGTTATTGGATCAGGCGGATCGGGCAAATCGACCTTATCTCAGAAGCTTAGCAAAATACTCAATATTCCGGTAATACATTTGGATGCACATTTTTGGAATGCCAATTGGGTCCCTACACCAAATGATGAGTGGGATCAGATCGTTGAAAAATTTACGAACGAAGATCAATGGATAATCGATGGAAACTACTCAAGAACATTGTAAAAACAAGAAGACAGGTTGATGAATGGATAGAAAGTTTAGAGAAGAAAAGAAATATTATGATGGAGTGAATCCTATGGAATTTCAAGAGATTAAAAAAGACTTATTTTCTATGCCAGAGGATTACCATTTGGCCCACTGTATTTCAGCAGATGCTAAGATGGGGGCGGGTATTGCTGTGCAATTTCGGAAGAGATTCAAGTTATCCTCACTTCAAGATATTGCAAGTAGAAATGAATTAATTGTAGGTAAATGTTATAAAGTAGACAGAGTGTTTAATTTAATAACCAAGAAAAAATATTGGCAAAAACCAACCTATGAGACATTAACATTATCATTAAGTTCAATGAAAGAAATTTGTATGCAAGAATCCATCAACCAAATAGCTATGCCTGAAATTGGTTGTGGCCTAGATAAATTACAATGGGGAAGAGTAAAAGAGATAATAATAAATGAATTTATCAATACATCTGTAAAGATCACAGTTTGTAGATTATAGATATGGATTTGAGTAATTGTTCGAAGAGGACAGGGACATCACATAACAATGCATTCACGAATGCGGGAATGTTATAGGTAATTAAGCGAAATTGACGAAACGTGATATTTATAGGAGCTGGCTTATGGATGCGAAATCAAGAAAAGCAAAACTTCAATTATTACTGGAAAGACAAAAGTTAAAGGCTCAAAAGAAAGGAACGAGCTCATTCTTCGATGAATGTATGGAGGCACTCGGTGAAGGGACTGTAATATTCAGTAATGAAAAGACTGAAGAGATTTATACTGCATTTCAAAATGAATATCAAATCACATTCTTTGGGCGAATAGACTGGACGAAATATGAATTTGAAGAAATCGATTTGAAAACATTAGAAACCTTGTACTTGATGAAGGATGAGGAAGGTTATGTTTTGTGGAGTCACGGCTTCGATCCAGTAATACAAGCTAAGATGAATAAGATAATAGAGAATATTAATGAAGTCACAGCTGTATCCCCAGATGTTTGGCTATATAAAGAAAACAATTATGTAATAGAGATATTTCATGACGGAATAATTAGAAAAATGATTAAGAGCAAAGATTGATTCGAGAAATTAGCTAAGTCTGACGATCCATTTGCTAGCGCTCCTTAAGCCTCTCGGGTTCGTAAATACAAGAACGTTAGGTGAAATGCCCTTAGTGAATAAGAAAAGAGATGATAAACATTCATAAAAGATATCTAATAGCCATATTGCTGATCTTAGTCATTGTTACAGGATGTAATAGTAAGACAGACTCAAATGATTCGATTACCTCTATAAGACTTGATTGCCTTCAACCTATTAAAGATGAATTATGCGAGAGTAAATATTTTGAAAATGCACAATCCATTAAGATATTTGAAGAAGCGATTAATAATGCAATAAAAATGAAAGGTGAACTAAATTACATAGCAGAATATAATTTGACAGTTACATTTGCTAACAATACAACAAAGGATTATCATTTGTCGCTAGGATCAGATAGAACAATGAATGGATTATTGGTAGATCAATCAGATACAAGTCAGGGATACGAAATTCCAATGAAATATGCAAATCATTTGAGAGATTTATTAAAGAAATAGAAACTAAAGGGGATATAACTTAACTTATCCTTATTGATTCTTCATGAAATGGACGGGATAAATAAACAAAGAGTGGAAAATGTTTTCGAACGCATCTCATCACCTCGGCGAATAAACCACGAAATCAAACTCGCTTCTTATGTAGGATAAGCCCCCAATTTTGACGGTAAACGGTGTGTAGCATTGGATGGAGTTACCGCAGCTCACGACGACCCCGTCCTTTTTGCGGATGATGATGCGAGCCTGCAAGAGAGCGGCGGTGAACAGTTTAATGTCCGTATCTAAACAACCCATAATTCGTATAATTCCGCCTTTCTTCATTAATATAGGTACTATTCGCCGAGTCGGCGCATAATCCTTTTGGAAGTTTGAGATTCCAGGAAATGCTGGGCGTTTCGTAATCAGCCGCTGGAGTGATTTTTTTACCTTTTAACTGTTACTGCTAACCCATAATGACCGGAGGTTGACGGTGTAAGCTGTCCTGCTATTGACGGCCATGCTGTCCGCAGTAGGATAGAAAAGCAGGGAGAATCATGACAATTCTCCCTGGATCACGCGCTTTACCATATGGTCGTCCACAATCCGGTGCTTGTTCTGTGCGCCGTAGATCAACGCGTGGGTACAGAGCTTGTTCACCAGCCGGGCGGCTCCGCTGGAAAAACGGTAGATTTCATCCATCGCCGCCTCCGTAAACAGTTCATGCTCGGCACCTGCTGCACTCAGATGCCTCTTCATATAGGCCCCCACTTCCGCCCGGTCCATATGCGGAAGATAACACTGCATATCAATTCGCTGGCGGATCGCCGCATAGGCTTGCAGCCCCAGCCGGTCCCACAGTTCGCTTTGCCCCACCAGAATCAGGGCCATCGGACTCTGTGAATCCATTTTCAGATTTAGTAGAAATCGCAGTTCCTCCAGCATCTCCCGGTCCAGCAGATGGGCTTCATCGACCACGACCACGGGCTGTAGCCGGTGAATCCCACGCATGAGTTCAATCTCCCGGTGTAACTGCCGTTTTGCATCCCCCCGGTAAAATTTCGACTCACAGCCGAGCTGCTCCAGCAGCCCTTTGTAGAAGTGGCGCGGGGTCAGTTTCGAATCGGACAGGTAGAGTAGCTTAAAGCGCGCCTCGTCCAGTTCCTTGGCTAACCGCCGGATCGTAGTCGTTTTCCCGGTCCCGCAGTCCCCTGTGAGCACGGCAAACCACTGGCGTTCCGCGACATAGGCCAGACGCCCGAGCATTTCTTCCTGCGACGCAGACGCATATAACTCGTCTACCGCAAGATCTCTGGAGAACGGAGCACGGTGCAACTCGTAGAAGGACTCAAACATGGCCATCCTCCGCCTGCACTCTGCGGTACGTCACCGCAGGTGCTTCCCGCTGTTTGCGCTGCTGGTGTCGCTGCTCTGCCGCCTCCAGCAGTCTCGACGTGTCGGTCATAGATGCGCCCAGGTGCTCCGGCAACGCCGGACGGGTTCCCGCCCGCTGACCGATTTCCATCTCGCGCACCCGCCACGGCGCTCGTCCCTCATACTCAATCGTCAGTTCCGTGGGGTCTGCCGGGTCATAAACCACCTCGACCGTACAGCCAATGACCGTCAGGCCCACTTCGTACTTTCGGTTCATGAAGCTAATGCAGCCCGACTTGTCGACCTTCCGCTTTTCACTATGCAAGAACGCGTCCGCCAAGGTATCCGGGTCCATGAACCGCAGTGCTTTCTTGTCACTCCGAAACGCCGTTTCCGGGCTTTGCTTGTCCGGCAGGGCGGAGTGGGGCTTGTGCTGGTAGCACTCCGAGAGCCATACCTCGAAGCGCTCATTCAACTGCTCGAGTGTCTTCGGCTTCTCCAAGGCGACTTCGCTCAGAAACGAATCGACGATTTGGTTAAACCGTTCGACCTTGCCTTTGGATTCAGGCGAGTAGGGCTTCGCATAGAGCAGCCGGGTTCCGAGCTTGGAACATATCCGGGTCATGGCTTGGGTACGGTACTGCTTGCCGTTGTCAAAATAGACCGCTTCTGGTACCCCATACTTCTGGATCGCTTGGCGAAACGCCGATTCGACCAGCCGCTGGTCCATGACCGGCACAAACTCCCCATGCAGAATAAACCTTGTAGCGTCGTCAATGAACACGACCAGATACACCTGTTTCATCGTCCCGCTTTCGCCAAGGGGCAAATACGGTCCGTATTTGAGGTCTGACTGCCACAGCTGGTTCCGGTGGCGCTGCTGGAAGCGTCTGGCGGCAACCCCGGATTCGGCGTACATCCGCAGATGGCGCGAGCTGTAGCCACAGGCAGTCAGTCTCTCCTGCAGGGTACTACGCTTAATTTGGCCCGGCGAAATCCGCCCTTCCCATTCTAAAATCTGAATGAGCTGTGCGACGCTGCGGCCGGGGACCTCCCGGCGCAAGAGAATCGCTTGCTCGAGCACGGCGGTAGGAAGAATCTCTTCGGAGGGCTGCCGCCCTTTGCCTTTGGGCTTCAGGCCGGTAAATCCTTCGCTCCGGTAACTCGCCAAATACCGGCGCAAGGTACGTTCGGAGAGTCCGGTTTGCTTACAAATCTGCGCTTTCATCTCCCGGGCTTTGGCCGGGTCCAGCCCTTCGGCAAGCAGGGGAGCGAGAAGCTGCATCCGCTCTGCGGCGAGGGCTTCGGCTTTCTTTTGGTCTTTCATGGGTCGGTAAACTCCTTCCTGAAATGAACTCAAGGAGAGTCTACCGTAGAGCCGGGGCGGACAGATAGGCAAAACGGGTATGTACCCACAAATGAGCGTTTGCGACGGGGCGGACAAGTCTGGCCAGCCAGCCGGGTCCTTGCTGACGAAAGGCGGGGGCGGAGGTCATACGCAGGTGATCCGAAGCTTCGGGGGACCCGGGAGCGAGGCCGGACATCCGAGCCTCCAGCGCCTGCAGAACGAGGATGAAGTAGATAGAGAGCACGCGAAACCAGACCTTCCAACGCCGTAACGTAGAGGTTTCCGCGCAGGCGGTCACGGACGCCTCCGGCTCCGTGACCGCCTGTTCGATACAACGGGAATCGTACCGTTTATAGGGAATGAGTAGATCCGGGAGCTCATGGTGAATCCTGCGGCATCCCGCACACCGGAGTCTGCGAATCACCAGTTGGCGCAGCTCACCACCCCCACCCCGGACCTTCCGCTCCCGGCTACCGATAATCTCCAGGTTCTCTGTGCAGCACGGGCAGGGCACCTCCTCCGCACCCCTGACGAAAAACACCAGGGATCTTTTCAACCAGCGCATACTCTGTTACAATGACCATGTCTAATGATGAAGGATATTTCCGGTGCGGCCTGTGCTAGCAGGCATACACGCGATGGAAGTATCCTTTTTCCTTTGCTAGAATACGGTCATTATATCTGGCAACTTCCGGACAGGCAATCCCGCCAGCTTCGCGGCGTTATGCTTTAGCAGAAACATTTAACAATAGAGCCCTCCAGTCAGGTATGATACTATTAATTTATCTTGAAATCGTCTTCATTATTATATTGGCAATGGCGGTGATGGGGTGAAGCGCTTTCTTCTGAATCTGTCAAGGAGATACACCCGGAAGCTGGGGAATAAGCTGGGATTGGCTTTTTCGCTCATTGTCTGCGTGCTGATTCTGGTGCTTGTCACCGTGTCCTATTACCGGACTATCTGGATTATCAAAGATAACTACATTTCCAATACGGCTAAAGAGCTGAAGCATATGAACGAAAGTCTGGAAAACTACGTGGCGCAGATTGACGCGCTGTCGTTGACGTTCAGGCGGGATGACAACTTTATGGAGGCGCTGATTAACGACGAAGCGGATTTTTCAAGCCGTCTCTACATTGAGAACCAGCTGCGGAACCTGTTCTTCTCCAGCAGAGATATCGCCGCTGTCTCCTTGTATATTCCGCGGACCGGGGCTGAGTATACCATATCGCGGCTGACGGATTCGCCGAAGCTGGAAGTCGATTACCCTGAGTTTATCATGTCGGACCCATGGTTCAAAGAGGCCAGCTCCAGAGCCAATACATTTCGAAGCATCAAACCGCCGCTGCAGTCATCCTGGGCGTATAATACGGATAACAAACCGCTGTTTTTCACTTTTCATAGGGCACTCATAAATATTCCGAACCAGAGGCCGTTGGGTATGGTGTCCATCACGATCAACTCCGCATACAGAGATAAGATGATTAACGATATCCTTGAGCAGAATGCCGAGGTCATCGCGATTTTTGACCGGAATAATACTTCCTTTTATAACAGCAATTCGAAGACTTTAAGTAATGAAGCGGATTTGGTGCAATCCATTGACTGGACGAAGCCGGAAGGCTATCTGAACTGGAACAGCGGACAGCAGAATTTTCTCGTCATGTACGACGTTTCGCCGGGCGACGGCTGGAAGCTGGTCAAGCTGATCTCCACCAGTGCCTTGAACGAGCGGGCCAAAAACACGAGAAATCTGGAGTTTTTAATCGGACTGGTCTTTTTGCTGATCGGCACACTGCTCGTCACGTTTGCAACGAAAACGATTACACGTCCGCTGAAGAGGCTGTCGAAGCAGATGGAAAAGGTCGGCGGCGCGAACTTCGATGTGATGATTGAAATTAACGGCAATGATGAGATCGCCTATCTCTCAAAAAAATTCAACGCGATGGTTGCCAAGATCAACGATCTGATTAATGAAGAGTATAAAGCCAAGCTGGGTGAGAAGACCGCGCGTATGAAGGCGCTCGAAGCGCAGATCAATCCGCATTTTTTATATAACGCCCTGCAGACGATTTCGACGGAGGCGCTCGTTCACAGGGTTGATCATATTGACCGGATGGTGCAGGCGCTGGCTTATATTTTGCGGTATTCGATCCGGACCGGCGATAACGTGAATCTGTCCCAGGAAATGAAAAACGTCGAAAGCTATGTGATGCTCCAGCAGGCCAGGTACGGCGAAAGGTTATCCGTCAAGATCGATCTGGAAGAAACTATTACCGATATCCCCATCCCCAAAATGGCTGTTCAGCTATTGGTGGAGAATTCGATCAAACATGTTCTGGAGCAGACTCTGGACCCTGTCTTGATCACAATTCGGGGCTATTTCAGGGAAGGCCGGGCCATCATCGAGGTCAGCGACAACGGTCCCGGCATTCCGGAAGCCCGGCTCAAAGAACTGCAGGAGCTGCTGCAGAAGGAGAATTGGATGAACGGGCAGCAGGGGAGCATCGGGCTGAAGAATTTATCCGAGAGATTAAAGCTGTTAATCCATAGTGACGCCAGGCTGGACATCCGCAACCTTCCGGAGGGAGGGACATCCGTACAAATCATCATTCCTGTGGAGGCCGGAGGGATATACCCATGAGCAAACAATCGGGAGGGATCTTGGCATGTATAAGGTGTTGATTGTCGATGATGAGCGTCCTGTCCGGATGGCGATCAGGCTCGCCGGAGAGTGGGAGAAGCTGGCGGTGTCCGAAATCGCAGAGGCCCCTGAAGCGCATACAGGACTCCGGCTGCTGGAGGAGTGGAAGCCGGACATCGTCCTGGTCGATATCAAGATGCCCGTCATGGACGGAATGGAAATGCTGCACAGAGCGAGTGCCCGGCACCCGGAAGTCAAATATATCATCATCAGCGGCTTCGACGAGTTTGAATACGCAAGGCAAGCCATCCAGTACCGGGTATTGGATTATTTGCTGAAGCCGGTCGATAAGGTGGAGCTGAACCGGTCTTTGAGCGAGGCGGTCCGGCAGTTGAACGAAGAAAGAAAGGACCGGGAGATGAAGCAGCGTCAAAGCATGATGAATAATTTGTCTCTGCCCCTGTTCAAGGAAAAGCTCCTGACCATGATCATCGACGGCGACCGCATCCATCCCCCGATTCTTGAAGATTACAAGAAGCTGACCTCCATGACGAAGCAGCATGTTCTGTACGGCTGCGCCATTATTCAGGTGCTTAATTTTGAAGAGGTGTGCGCTTCCAAATTTAAGGGAGACTCGTTCTCCTGCTATTTTGCATTAACGAATATGATTGACGAATGCTGCGCTCCCTGGAGCCAGGGCTTCAGCTTCCGAAGCTACAAGATCGATCATGAGATTATAGTCGTGCTCGAAATCGGTACCCGCCCGGAACCCCAAGTGTACAGCGCCGCTAAAATGATAGAAGTTATCCATACTTTGCAGACCCTGTTCGGCTTTGCTTCAATCGCCGGGATTGGCGGTTTTTCTGCTTCCTTTGAAAAGCTGGGGGAATCCTACAGCGAAGCCCATGCCATCAAGTCCAGCATCAACATCCTTAAATGCGAGAACCGGGTATTCACGGAAGCCCAGACCGGACGCAGGGCAGAATTGTCTTCTATTATGAACAAAAAAGAGCTGCTGATCCGCGCTTTCGAGAGCGGGAATATCGAGTTTACCCGGGGGATTGTGAATGGGTATTTTGAGCTTATCAAGCAGACCGGCTATTTCAGTATGGACGACGCGAGAAAAGCCGCCGCCGAATTTATCCTGATGATCGAGGATATTGCGGCTCAGCTTGGCATCGCCGAAGATTCACAGGGAAGGCTGTTATCCTACGGTACCGTCGCTGCTTACCCTACGTTCGAGGATTTTAGCGAATTTGTGTTTCACGTCATTTCGCTCGTGTTCGACAGAATTCAGGATGGGCTGAAAAATTCGGAAGCTTTCAACATTATTCGCATCAAGAACTATATCGACGACCATTTTTTTACAGATATCCATCTGACAATGTTCTCGGAGCAGTATTATTTAAGCAAGGAATATCTGTCCAGGCTCTTTAAAGAAAGGTTCGGCTTCGGTATCTACGAGTATGTGCTCAAGGTGCGAATGGACCGGGCCAAGGAAATGCTGGATGATCCGTCCATCAAAATCCAACTCGTCTCCAGCAAGGTAGGCTTTAACGACAACGCCTATTTCAGCAAAGCCTTCAAGAAATACACCGGCCTGTCGCCAAGCGAATACCGGAACCTGACGCTGCAATCCAAAAAGAGCATCTGAGACGGCTGTAAAGCTATAAGTATCGCGCCCGTGATCCGCTGTGCTGGCCATTTTCGGAGTTCAGGATATTCCTATAAATGCTTCATTTTTGTACATTACAATCGGAACGGCTTCGCGTTATTCTGTCATAGAGGAGCCTTAAACGTTTACGTGGAGCCTGAATAGAGGAGCCTCAGGATGAAAAAGAAACCGGTATTCACCGTGCTAAGCTGGATTCTTATGGCCGCTGCATTCACAAGCTGTTCGATTGGCGGAGGCAGTTACTCTGCGGAAACCCAGGATGCCCACGGGCAGGCCCGCCCAGTCACCTTGAAAATGTTCACCTTTGGCGAAGGATTGTCGGAGCAGCTCCATGATATGGCGGAACAATATCACGCTCTGCATCCGGAAGTTACGGTAGAAACGGAGCTGATATCCAACGAGTACGATTCGGTCCTCCAAACAAAGCTGAATTCCGGCGATGTGCCGGATATCTTCATGACTCAGGGCTATTGGGCGAACCGGACGTATAAGGACATCGTGGTGGAGCTCACCGGTGAGCCGTTCCTGAATCAGATTGAAGACAGCGCCCTGAAAGCCGCCGAATGGGATGGAAAAATATACGGAGTGCCTGTCAGCATCCAATCGTACGGCTTTATTTACAACAAAAAGGTGTTCGCCGATGCCGGCATTGACACCTTGCCCACAACTTTTTCCGGACTGGAGGAAACGGCCAAGCGCCTGAAGGCTAAAGGCGTCACGCCGTTCGCCAACTCATTCAAGGAATGGTGGGTGTTCAAGCATATCGCATCCCAGACTCTTGCGGCTGAAGAAGGTGATTATGCGCAAACGGCGCAGGAAATTTCGGAAGGAACAAAAACCTTTAAGGATTTGCGGTTATTTAGCCGGACCTTCGATATGATCGATCTGATGGTCAAGTACGGCAGCGATAAGCCGCTGGAGACGGATTACGGCACAGGGCTTGCTCTGGTGGCTCAGGGCAAGGCGGCTATGATCCATAACGGGAACTGGGCGGAAGGCGATATGCTGAAGGCGAATCCGTCCGCCGAGATCGGCTTCTTCCCGGAACCGGTCGGAGACGATCCCTCCAAAGCGAGACTGATGGTCGATTCCTCCGTGCTCCTCCGCATCAGCAACAGCTCCAAGCATATAGATGAAGCGAAAAATTTTCTCGATTACATCGTTACTGATTATATCAAGCAATACGGCTGGCACGGCGAGGTCCCAGTCTTGAAGGGCGGAGCGGCGCCTGACGGACAGCTTGCCGCTGAGACGATTCGCTATATGAACAAGGGGGAGACTTACCCCTGGGTTCAAGGATATTGGCCGGATGGTTTTGATACGGAGCTGGGGGCGCTGTTTCAGGAATATGTAGCGCAGGTCAAGACAAAGGATCAGGTGCTTGACGAATTGACGAAGGCTTGGGTGAAGCTGGTGAAGGCTGCGAATATGTAAGGAGGCGAATTCCGCAGCCGGGCGTGATCTTTGGTGATATGGTTATCCACTCTATTCCGAATAGGAGGACACTAGGGGATGCAAAAAAAGAATAGAAAGCGATTACATCGTGTAATGGCCTCGATTATGGCGTTCAGCCTGATCGTACCGGCATTCGGCTCGGGTTCCGCGGCGGCGCGGGACAGCGAGTTCACCCGAAAAGGCTCGGGGCCGATGTACTGGATCACGTATGAGCATCAATGGACCCAAAATACGTTCATGCCAGAAGACCGCTGGAAAGCGAACATCGACTGGATGGCGGAAAATTTTCAACCGTACGGTTACGATATGATCAGCACGGACGGTTGGATTGAAGGGGCCACGCTGTTAAATGAGAACGGTTACATCGTGTCGCATAACAATAAATGGATGACCGATCCGCTGGGCTCGAGCGATGATAATACAGGACCTGTATTCGGAGTGGTCAACGGTAATTTCAGCGCTCCCGAGACCAAGGGCTGGACCTTTACAGGACCGGCTTCCCATGGGCGGAATAACGACAACGGCAATGATTCCTTGTATACGTGGTTGGATGATCCCCATAAAGAGACCGTCAGCCAGAACGTTTATCTGGAGGATACGGGCCTGTACCGGCTGAGCGCAAGGGCGAAGACCAAGAATGGAATGTACACGGACGGCGTCCCGGCCTTCATGAAGATCAAGGGCTATGATGCTGCCGATCCTGAGGCTGAAACAGTAACCGCCATTACTTATGAAGATTGGACGGATTACAGCGCCCAGCTGAACATCACCAATCCGAACGTGTATCTTGAATTCTCCTATGATGCGTTAGCCAAATCGAAGAGAAGCGCCGGGCTGGACCTTGACGATGTGAAGCTTGAGAAGGTTGCCGATGCGGTAGATACTTCGAACCATGCGGTGAACGGCGATTTCGAGCAGGGCGATTCCGTGGGCTGGACATTCGGGGAAGGATTCCTGCACGGAACCAACGATGACGATCCGGAAGATAAATCCCTGTGGACCTGGTCGAATGATGCCAATACGATTCAGTCCATCAAGCAGAGTATTACATTGCCGAACGGAAAATATCTGGTAAAAGCGAAAGCGAAAACCAAGGACGACATGATCAAAAACGGGGCGACCGCCGTCTTCCGGGTTAACGGATACAATTCCGCGGTTCCGGAAGCGGCTCTGGCCAAAGCCGTAACCAGCCAAAGCTGGACGGACTACTCGATCGAAGTAGACGTGACCTCGGGTTCGCTGAACTTGGAATTTGCCGCCGACCCCAAGGGCAAATCGGGTAGCACGGGAATCGATGTGGATGATGTGGAGGTCAAATGGGCGGGTCCGAATGACTGGCAGGGCTATCCTTCCGAGGTTTATCCGGACGGCCACACCTGGAAGTACTGGGGAGATTACATCAAGAGCAAAGGCATGAAGCTGGGAATTTACTATAACCCGCTGTGGGTTACCCCCGAAGTGCTGAAGCATCCCGACAAATACCATGTCACTGTGAAAAATGACGACGGCACCACCGAGCAGATTCCGGTATCCAGCCTGGTTAAGACGGAGCCGTACAATCTCGGCAACGGCAAGCAGCTGAACGGCGACCGCTTTGACGGCGGACAGGGCGCCGATCAAGCGCTGTACTGGCTGGACGTCAACAAGAAGGGCGCTAAAGAATACCTTCAAGGCTATATTAAATTCCTGGCCGAGCAGGGAGCTTCCTTCCTGCGCGTTGATTTCCTGTCCTGGTATGAATCGGGCTACGATCAGGGCCTTGGCCAAATCGGAACAGGCCATAACTCGGATACGGAATACGCCAAAGCGCTGCAGTGGATGGACGAAGCATCCGCCGACAATCATATATTTCTCAGTTTGGTTATGCCGGATTTAAAGGGCCATGCCAAATATGAGCAGCAGTTCGGCGATATGATCCGCATCGACGAGGACGTGTTCGCAGGAGGCTGGGATCATACCAGCGGACGCCGCCAGAACTGGACTCCCAGCTGGTCGCAGTGGGCCAATCCGTTCCAGGGCTTCACCGGCTTCTCCGATATTTCGGGCCGGGGCTCGATGATTAATGACGGCGATTTCCTGCGCCTGAACACCTACACCGGACAATACGCCGACAACGAGCGGAAGACGGCCTTGTCTCTGTTCACCATCGCGGGCTCTCCGATTACGATCGCCGACCAGTACGACACCATCGGAGGTAACGCCAAATTTTATCAGAATCCCGAACTGATCGAACTGAACAAATCGGGATTTGCAGGGAAGCCGATTTACTATTCGGGTGAACATTACAAGAACAATGCCAGCCGTGACAGCGAGCGGTGGGCCGGACAACTGCCGGATGGAACGTGGGCCATTGCCCTGTTCAACCGCAGCGACGAATCCAAAGCGCTGTCCATGGATTTCACGAAGGAGCTTGGGCTGGCTGACGGAGCGTATGTACGCGATATTTGGGAGCACCAAGACCTTGGATATAAAAAGATATACTCAAAGACCCTTGAACCGCATGATAGTGTCGTCCTGAAACTTATTCCAAAGGCGGTTTCCAAGTCATATCAGGCGGAAGTGGCTGCGTATCAAGGCGGAGCGATCTTCGGCAATGATGCGGCGGGATACCAGGGCTTTGGCTACATCGGCGGGCTGGATAAAAAAGACGCCAAGCTGACCTTTGCCGTCAGTGTTCCGCAGGACGGGGATTATCCGCTGAATGTCCGTTATGCAAATGGCAATGAAGCGGACAGCTCACTTGCGGTATCTGTAGAGAATGAGGCCGGCAGCGCGGTCGATTCAGATACGGTCGCATTCAAGAGTCTCGGCAAAGGCAGCTGGGATAAATGGGGCAGCGCGGAAAAGTCGGTTACGCTGAAAAAAGGAACGAATCTGATCACCCTGCAGCAGACGGCGGACAGTGCGGATTCCGTTCATATCGACTCCATTTCGTTCAGTTCCGGAACGGGCCAATTGATTAACGGTGATTTTGAAATGGGCAATGAAACCGGATGGACAGTGGATACGCACGGCACTACAATATGGCACGGCGTGGATACCAGTGATGCCTATGCAGGCCGCAAGCAGTACCTGTATTCGCCGGATGCTGGAGGTAAAGCGACATCCCAGCAGAAGATTACCAGTCTGAAGAACGGGCATTATACCCTATCCGCTATGGTTAAGCTGATGCCGCATACCGATCCAACGTTTGCTGGCGGAACGGCGAAAATGGTCATTTCGCAGCCGGGCAAAGACGATGTAGCCGTTAATATTACGCCAAGCCTCAAGGATGGAGTTCCATCAACAGGCAAGACGAAATGGGAATCAGGCGATTTTGAGTACAAGGAATTCAAGGCCGAAGCGGATATCACGGAGCAGGAAGCTACGGTGAAATTCATCCTGGAGGCGCCCAAGGCGGATACCTCCATGCAGATCGACAACGTGAAATTTACATCCGAGGAAGCGGTAACTGAAGCTCCGGCGGTGGCCTTGTACAATCCGGGCTTTGACGAAGGCTTCACCGGCTGGAGCCGCACGAACATGACGCATCAGGCAATTGCCAAAGACGGAGATAATGCCTTCGCCAGAATCGGCGGAGCAAGCGCCTATACCTCCGACATCTGGCAGTTCCGCAATGCGCCGGCAGACGGTGTATACCAATTGTCGCTGAAGACCCGTAAGACCGGGGAGTTTGACAAGGCTCAGGTATATGTAAGCTATTCCGGCGGCACGAAGAAGCTTGATATTCCGGCCGGTGCGGAATTTACGGAACTGAAGCTGCCGAATCTTCAGCTGTCCATGAACGAAGTGGTCAAGGTAGGCGTGATTTCAGAGGGCAAAGCGGGAAGCCTGCTCGATATTGACGACTTCAAGCTGCAGAAGGACAACGACCAGCAGTATAAAGACGTTACATTCGTTAACAGTCTGTCGGAGAGCGATCCGTATCAGGTATCCGCCGATGGACGGGCGGTTGTGCTGAATTCGCAGGACAGCGCGAAGGTGAAGCTTGAATTTGTAAAAGCCGATACGGCCAAGGTATGGATGGAGCCGACCGGAACCTTTGCGAAGAAGGACACCTTCGTTGTCGACAGCGAACAGGGAACGGTGAAGCCTGCCATTAAGAATATGGAAGACGAAGGCTATATTCTGATTCAAACTGATGCTTTGAGCGTGCGCGCCTACAAGTCGCCGTTCCGTCTGGCTTACTATGACGCTTCCAACACGAAGCTGCTCTCCGAGCAAATTGGCGGCGAAGGCTTCGGGTATGACGGAGATACCGGTGTTTACAGCGAGATGTCTCTTGCTCCAGACGAACATATCTTCGGACTCGGTATGGACCGCGACGCGCAGTCGTTTGACCGCAGAGGCAAGAAGGTCGTCATGGATAATGCGATGACCGGAGGCTATGGCGGCAATACGTCCGACGTTTCCAGCACCTTTTTTACCAGCACAAAGGGTTACGGCCTGTATTTCGATAATACATTCGAGAAAGCGGCCTTCGATATGGGGGCAACGGATGAGAGCAAATACAGCTTCAGCGCGCCGAACGGGGAAATGCTGTATTACTTCATCGCCGGCGAGAACAGCGGTTCATTGAACCGTATTATGAAGAGCTTCGGGAGCTTGACCGGCACCGCTCCGATTCCGCCGATGTGGACGCTGGGCTACATGCAGTCCAGATATGGTTACAGAAGCTGGAACGAAGTGGACGGCATCGTGGACACCTTCCGTGATAAGAACATCCCGCTCGACTCCATGGTGCTGGATGTGTACTGGGCCAAGAAGAATCATTATTTCGATATGACCTGGAACGACGATCCTGCGCAGGACTTTACGAGTCCAAAGGCAAATATGGATGAACTGAAGGACAAAGGCGTGAACATCGTAACCATCGTCGATCCTTACATCCAGGTTACGGCTTCCAATTTTAAAGAGGGCGACAGCAAAGGCTATTTTGTCAAGGACGCTTCCGGCAAAACGGTCATGTATCCGGCTTGGTACGGCAAAGCGGGGCTGATCGACTTCACCAATCCCGAAGCGGCCAAGTGGTACAGCTCCCAGGTGAAAAAGCTGCATGATGCCGGCGTGAAAGGCTACTGGATCGACCTTAACGAGCCGGAACAGCCGACCGATTCGGTGAGAGACCAGTTTGCTGCAGGCAGCGCTGCCGAAATTACGAATGTGTATGCACTGAATGAGGCAAAAGCGTTCTATGAAGGCCAGCGCGGCTACACCGGCGACCGGGTCTGGACACTGGCAAGATCGGGCTTCACCGGCATTCAGCAGTATGGCACCACCGTCTGGAGCGGAGACATCAACTCCAGTTGGGAATCTTTCTCGCATCAGCTTCAGCTTGGCCTTAGCGCGGCGGCATCGGGCATTTCGTATTTCACCAACGATACCGGCGGCTTTGTCGGCAAGCCTACGCCGGAGCTGTATACCCGCTGGATGCAGGCCGCATCGCTGATGCCGATTTTCCGGTCCCATGTGGCTCTGGGCGACAATCCTTCGGATCCGACCAATATCAGAGAGCCATGGGCGTTCGGAGCCGCAGCGGAAGCTTCGGTAACGAAAGCGATCAACCAGCGCTATCAACTGCTGCCGTATATCTACTCAACGGCTAAGCAGACGGCGGACGGCGAAACTTCACTGATGAGACCGCTCGTTATGGACTACGCGAACGACAGCAAGGTTTATAACATTCAGGATGAGTGGATGTTCGGCGCTTCCATTTTGGCTGCTCCTATTCATCAGGAGAAAGCAACGGAAAGAACGGTCTACCTGCCAAGCGGAACCTGGTATGACTGGAACTCCGAGCAGCAGTTTACCGGCGGGCAGGAAATTACGTACAGCGCGGACCTGAACACCATTCCGATGCTGGTGAAGGAAGGCGCCATCATTCCGACCAGAGAAGCGCAGGACTTCTCCGAACAGACTCCGGCAAGCGAATTGACGCTCAAAGTGTATCCGTTAAGCAGCGGAGAGACGTCAAGCTTCACGCTCTATGAGGATGACGGCAAAACGTATGCTTATGAGAAAGGCCAATCCGCAGCAACCGAGATCAAGACAAATACACAGGATGATAAAGTGGTGCTGAATATCGCCGCGATGAAGGGCAGCTATACCGGCAAGGTTGAACAGCGGGTGTGGTCTTCCGAAGTGAAAGTCGGAGCCGAGGGCAAGACGGTCTATTCCGTCAAACGGGGCGGCAAAGAACTGACAGAGGTTGACTCCCAAAATGCCGTGAACGCAGGCCAGGACGTATGGTACTACGACGCGGCCGCCCGCAAGCTGTATGTCAGAACGGCGAAGGTTGCGACTTCGGAGGCTCAGCAAATTACGGCCGCGCTGACCGCTGATGGAGCCTCTAACATCAAAGACGTGACGCTGGACGCCGCTATGCACCGCGCCGGCAGCGCCAAGGATGTGCAGATCGCCGTTAATACGGCTAACGTCGCTGACGGAACGGCCGTCACGGCGGTCCTGCTGAAGAACGCCCTACCCTATGAGGGGGTTCCGGCTGCTTCCGGCTCCATTGCGGGCGGAAAGGCCAGCCTGACTCTGGCGCTTCCGGCCACGCTTCCCGCAGGCCCGTACCAGATCCGGGTCGAAGCCGGAAGCGTATCGTATACGCTGGATTACACGGTACTGAAGAGACTGGAAGACAGCTTCAAGATGGAACCGTCATTTAACATGAATAAGCTTGAAGCCGGCAAATATCTCGACGCCAAGGTCAAAGTAACGAACGCCTTGTCCGAAGACAAGCAAGTCATGATCATCGCCGCGCTCTATGATACGAACGGCGGACTGAAGATGGTCAATCACGCTTACAGTTCCTCACTCGTCAAAGCAGGCCAGACCCTGCAGCTGAATGCTGGCTTTCAGCTTCCGTCCAGTGTTGCTGGGTACAAGGTTAAGCTGATGGTCTGGGAAGGCGAGGATCTGATGAACACCACCATGATGCCGCTTGCCGACGTAACCGAGCTCACCCCTTAAACCATTATATTAGATGAAGGAACCCGGCGGGAATGCCCCCCCGGGGCTCCTTTTAGAAGGAGACAAACAATGAAAAAAAGTATAGCCGCACTAATCATGGTTCTTCTCCTGTCTACGTTCTGGCAAGCATTGGCTACCGCTTCCGAAACCGTCTGGTTTACGGACGTCTCGGCAAGCGCGGACGCGTCCAGTAAGCAGGCAACGGTAACGGGGAAAGTGGCGTCCGGTGCCGGACAGTTGGTAACGCTGAAGGTGGTGGAACCCGGCGGACAATTTTTTCTGGACAGCGTAAAAAGCGGAGATGGCGGCGTGTTCACTTTTAAATGGAATATTTCCGCCGAGGGTAAGTACGAGGTGCACATCGGCGCAGAGAACAGCAGCACTCCTTATAAGACCAGCTTTACCTACGGACTGGCGCCATCTCCGACCGGAGCCCCGACTCCAACCCCGGCTCCATCAGCGGGACCGGGTTTGGGTTCGGGCGGCTCGGGTGCGGCGGCATCGCAGGCGCCTTCTCCCTCTCCCGCCAATATCGTGCGGGTGACGGAGGATAAGCTCACTTTTAACGAAGTCTTGAAGGAGGCGACTTTCAATCTTGAAACAGGTGCGGAAGCGCACATTCCGGCCGCTCTGCTGGAAAAGCTTGCGCAAAGCGGCACCGGCTTAAACTTGGAGAGTGAGCAATTTACGCTTAAGCTGAGTGTTCAGACGCTCCGCGACCTGCTGGATCAGGTATCCAAGGCGGGCGGCGGTGAAGTGGCTGTAAGTGTCAACAAGGTGGCCGCTGCCGACATGAAATCACTGCTGGAGCTTGCCAAGCAGCGCAATTATGCGGAACTTAAGCCGGGAAGCGATCTATACGAATTTGAGATGAAGCTGATCACAAGCGGCGGAGCGGAAACGGCGATCTCCGCATTCGATCATCCGCTCACACTCCTGCTTAAGGCAAATGGGCTTGTCGCGGCCAAACTGGCCGGAATCTATTATATTTCTGATGCAGGGGAGCTTGAGTATTTCGGCAGTATGTCTGCAAAGGGGTGGCTTAGCGGCAAAATGAGCCATTTCAGCAAATATACAGTGCTGGAGTACCGCAAGACGTTCACGGATGTTCCTGCCGGAAACTGGGCATATGACGCCGTTACGGAAATGGCGGCGAAGCACATTGTGGAAGGAATAAGCTTGAAAGAATTCGCGCCTGCACGCAAGGTGACGCGCGCGGAATTCGCGGCGCTGCTGGTACGAGCGCTCGGACTGAGCGGAGGCAGCGCGTCGTTCACGGACGTCCCGGCAGGCAAGTGGTATGCGGATGAGGTGGCGGCAGCCTACCAGGCCGGAATCGTCCAAGGCCTCGGCGAAGCTTCCTTCAAGCCGGAGCGGACGATCAGCCGCGAAGAAATGGCGGCAATGCTCGTCAGAGCCTGGAGCGTCCTTCAGCCGCAGGCCCAGCCCGAAAGCGCGGCGCCGCCGGTCTTTAAGGACCAAGCCGCAATCAGCGTTTGGGCGCGGGATGCCGCCGGGAAGGCAGCGGGACTTGGCCTGATGAAAGGCAGAGGCGCATCGGCGTTCGTCCCGCAGGGAACGGCAACCCGGGCGGAAGCGGCTCAGGCGATTGCGAATTTGCTTAATGCCGGGAATTGATACCGGCTCTGAATAAGAAAGATGCCCCGTGCGCTCAGCCGGGCGGTAATCCGCCTACGGCTGGAGGAGAACTGGAGATACGAAATGTTTTGGAAGAAATTTAACCTCCTCAATTTCAAATCTGAGGAGGTTTATTTTTTATAATGAAGTTTGACGCTTGACTTGTTAATGACCCACCGCGTAGTGCAACTGAATGACGCCACTGCCAAGAGACTTGAAATCCAACAGCTGCACATCCTTGTACTGGTAGTCGTCTTTGTCAATCAAAAGATTGAGCCCCTTGCCTTCTATTACCGGTGCTACATTGAACATTAACTCGTCAACAAGGCCGTGACCTAAAAATGCATTATGAAGATCTGCGCCGCCCACGATGAGGGCTGTTTGATGGCCTTTCTGTTGCAGATAGTTTAAGGCTTCCTGCGGTGACCCCGCAACCGTTATGCCGGGTAATTCTTTGGTGCTTGTAGAAACCACGACGATATCAATATCGGCAAATGCACCTCCACCGCTTGCCTGCATGCCCTCGAATGTTCTACGTCCGACAATGAAGTTTCCAGCAGCTTTGGCCTGCGCCGCAAAATCGTCAAGTGCTTCCTTTTTGGGCGGATGCGTGGGGCTGGACTGCGCATAGTTACCATTAGCGGTCAATGTTGCCCATAGAATTGTTTTCAAAATAACTCCTCCTAACATCATCATTTCTTCGACGTTCTTTCAAGAACTCTACGGATAGCTGCTGCAACTCGATCTGGCCGATCCTCTTGTACGTAGTGAGAGGCATCGCTCAGGGGCTCGGTTACATTCATTTGAAGATAACTCTGCCATTTAGCCATCTCTTCGAGCGGGAAGCCGGCACTATCTTTCGTTCCCCACAGTATTTGCGCGGGCAGATCAGAGAGCACTGGCAGTTTCGATTCAATCTCCGCGAGCCACGTTCGTGCCTTCCGAATTTGTCCGGGGAAAATCCATGTTGGTTTCCTTGATTCCGGAGTTGGGAACGGGGCGGTATAGGCCTTTCTCAAGCTATCCGTGACTTTTTCAGAATGGTATATCCCGTTTGGAATAATGACCTTGGCGAAAAAGTTTCGTTGTGTCTGAAGCCAGTATCCGAGAGGCCACCCCCCCATTGCCAAAGAAAAAATCTTCATCGGAAGAAGAGTCGCGGGCCAGGCCCAGGTATTCATCACGACGATGCCGCGCAGATTCTCCCGGTAACGAACTGCATAGTTTAATCCGATCGGTCCTCCCCAATCCTGGACTACTAAAACAAAATTCTTTAGGTCCAAGTAACGGATTAAATTTACGACTGCATCGGATTGCTCTTGTGGCGTAAACCCAAAGCGGGAAGGCGCTTTTGACATACCGAATCCAGGGTAATCTAAAGCGATGAGACGACAGTCGCCGCGCAGCTCCTTAATGACATTTCGGTAGAGATAAGACCACGTGGGATTTCCGTGAAGGAGAAGCACCGTCGGCCCTTGTCCTTCGTCAATGTAATGAACGTATCCGTCACGGTAAGGGAGCCAATGGTCCTCGAATGGGTACTCCGATGAATCCACTTCAAAAGGTCTCTTCATTTCCGCTTTCAATTTTCCACCTCCTCTTTCACAAGAGTAGCGGAGTATGGTACATTTGAAAAGTAGTTACAAAAAAGTGCAATAGGTTCATAAAATGAACTAAGGAGGAAACACTGATGATCGATCCTGAATGCCCTGACGCAATTAAACCCGTCTTGGAGATCTTAGATGGGAAGTGGACCCTTCTTCTCCTGCGTGATTTGTTCAATGGCATCAAACGTTTTGGGGAATTGCGTCGTTCGTTGCACCCAATTAGCCCGAAAACCTTGACAGATCGGTTACGCCTGTTAGAGGAGCAGGGAATCGTGACACGTACCCTTTATCCTGGAGTGCCTTTGCACGTTGAATATGAACTTACCGAACGCGGGCAGCGGCTCCAACCTATTTTTGCTGCAATAAGGGAGTGGGCTCAGACGGAAGGCGCATGTCCCAAAAAAGAAGCGAGCGAGTTGCTTTTGGAAAAGCAGTAATGTAAATCATCTGGATTCTCTTGATAGCTCAAAAAAAACGGAGCGGCAGTCTGGGACTTTCACGTCTCAGGCAGCCGCTCCGTTCTTTTACCAGGGGCAGTTAAATTTGTCATAACTATAATTGATCTTGGCCCTTAAATTCGATGTATGATCAGAATTATGGGATTTATGATAAAATCCTCAAACAGCCATCAATTGCCGGTTGAGTTCCGGCAGCAGATCGCCGCTTGAAATTCTTCTTTTCGGTTACTTCAAGCCGCTAAGATAAACTTGTAGTTAATCATAAAAACGATCAGGGCTGCGGATACGAGCGAGAAGGCGATGCAGCCTGCGCCCAGTGCTCTCCGTCCATCTTTAATGAAGAATTTGATACCGAGCCCGCAGACCAGCATCGTAGTTGCGGCCAGTACGACGGACGATCCGACCATGGCAAACCAATACAATACCTCAAACAATTGAGCCATCGTAAAGCCTCCCTCTTTCGTATCCGGATAGATACTATAAATATAAGCTATCCGGCCTCCTTTTGGAAAGCGGTTACTTTTTGTCGCTCTGCCAGCCGTCCCCCCGCCGCAGAAATATGTCGTATTACAGCGGCTGCTAAGGCGACTTATTTCCCCCCGTTTCTCCGGCAAATGCCAGCGGCTCGGATGCTGTCGGATTTCGCAGGCTGTTCTCCCGGTCCTCGTGGCATCCGCCGCGGCATAGCCGCCCCTTTTTACATAGCTGCCTTCAGCCAAGGACAATCATACAGGAGGTAAAAGTAGTATTTGAGTACAGTATAGCAGGCTTTGAGAAAGGAGAGAGGAGCAAATGGCAGGAAGACAACTGGCCAGCAAATGGCGGAAGACTGAAGCGCTGCTCAGCGACAGCCGGATTTCCGGTTATATACCGAAAACGATGCCCTATAGTAATACCGCTCTGCATTCGATGCTTCAACGATACGGCAATGT
The DNA here is from genome assembly GCF_000756615.1 of Paenibacillus durus. Classification (NCBI taxonomy): domain Bacteria; kingdom Bacillati; phylum Bacillota; class Bacilli; order Caryophanales; family Paenibacillaceae; genus Paenibacillus; species Paenibacillus durus. Next base: position 4,860,022 of record NZ_CP009288.1, on the reverse strand, counting down.
GGTGATCAAACCGATTGTCGGCGGCGGGGGCTATGGCGTCATCAAGGTGTTCCGGGACGGCAGGGGGTATGGTTTTACCTATATGGACAGAACCAGAATCTATCAGGACTATTCCAGCATGGCGGGGGCGCTGAAGAGAGCCAAGGTCAAGCGCAGCTATTTGATCCAGCAGGGCATATCGCTTGCCAGAATAGCCGGACGTCCTATCGATTACCGGGTCAAGGTCGTGAAGAACGGAGAGCACTGGGAGTTTCGGTCCATGGTTGGCCGATTGGCCAGACCCGGACTGTTCGTGACCAATTTGTGCAAGGGAGGCACTATGCTAACCTGCCGGGAAGGGCTGAGAAGATCGCTTCCGCGGACTAAGATATCCGCCAAAAGAACGGAGATGCGCAATCTCACCATAACGTGTATTGGAGTGCTGGAGCGCCATTTTCCGGGAATTGGCGAACTCGGCTTCGATTATGCGATAGACCGTACGGGGAGAATCTGGATTCTGGAAGTGAACACAAGACCGCAATAATAACGTAATATGAAAAAAAGGCGATAATAGTTCTTTCCGAACAGGGAAGAGAGACCGATTTTTAATAATGGCTATAGCAAAAATGAATTTTTTTTATTATACTACCAAAGGCGAATCCTGTGTATAACTCTTATCCCCATTGTCCACCGCATTTTTCCAGCATATATTACCTTTACTCACATATTATGCACAGGATTTCCACATAAGGCTGTGGATATTAAGAACACTTGTTCGAAAATTGATAGTTTGATATGATAGAGAGGAACCAAATAAAGGAAAGGTAGGTGAACGTTGTGGTTGAATTGTCGGATGAGATGTTGTTGGACTCTTATCACAAAGCCATAGAACTTCAGCTGGAGCATGATTTTATCGCTCTGTTATTAGTTGAAATTCTCAAACGGAACTTACACTCTCCAGAACATGCGGTACTTCAATAATGACTTCGGAATGATCTATGAAGCCCTACATAAAACTAAACCGCTACTAGAATTTAAATAGGGTATCCTTACGAGCTGTGATTAACTTCAACCCGTCAGGATACCCTTTTTATGTAACATGCCCCACAATATGCAGCTTTGGCTCAGAAACCTCCTCAGGAGCTTTGTGGGGACTCTAGGAACAATGATATTAAGACGTTTGATGCTGCAGCTTCAGACTGCTGCTATGGCCCGGAGACAGCTTCGCTTCGGGATCAATGTAGATCTTGGCATTATTGACCGCGGTCGGCGCCTCTCCAAAGCCTACGGCGATTAGCTTCAGCTTGCCAGGGTAGGTGGTAATATCGCCGGCGGCAAAAATGCCAGGGATGCTGGTCTCCATGCGGGAATCGACGACAATGGAGCTGCCTTCGATTTGGAGGCCCCAATCAGAGATCGGGCCAAGTGAGGAGAAGAAGCCGAAGTTAACGATTACACTGTCCACTTCAATGTCCTGGGTCTCCTTAGTCATGACATTGGAGAGCGTCACCTTGTTAATAAATTCATCTCCGTGAAGCGCTGAAATCTCAGTAGGGGTAATAACTCTTACCTTTGAATTCATCAGATTCTCCACGCTATGCTCGTGGGCGCGGAACTTGTCGCGGCGGTGGATCAAAGTGACCTCAGCGGCGATAGGTTCAAGCATAAGCGCCCAGTCCACTGCGGAATCGCCGCCGCCGGTGATCAGTACTTTTTTATTTTTAAACACGTTCAAATCGCTTACAAAATAGTGCAGGTTGGCTTTTTCAAAGCGCTCAGCTCCGGGGAGCTCCAGACGCCGAGGTTCAAAGGCGCCGACGCCTGCCGTAAGGATAATGGCTTTGGCGTGGTATTCCGCTTTATCGGTCGTAACGACGAAATGGCGTTCGCCCCGTTTTTCAACGGAAACCACTTTCTCCTCCAGACGGATGTCGCTCTGGAACAGAGTCATTTGCCGGGAAAGGTTGTCAACTAGTTCTTGTGCCGTAATTTTTGGGAATCCTGCCACATCATAGATATATTTTTCGGGATAAAGAGTAGCAAGCTGTCCGCCCAGTTGGGGCATACTCTCTATCAAAGTTACGGACGCCTGGCGCATTCCGCCGTAGAAAGCGGCGAACATGCCTGCAGGACCTCCGCCTATGATGAGAAGGTCACTCATAGGAGCGCCGGTTTGCTGGGAAGTCACAGGATCTTACACCTCCAAGTTGATATATTCAAAATGCCATACTACCCCATTATAAACATTGCGGAACCGCACTGCAAAGCTTCAAATTTAAACAATTGGAGGAGCATGAGCCAGCAATTATAATAATAATTACTATTTGCTTAAATACAGGGTAAGGATTACAATATATATGATTATTTTCGATTTATTTTAAGTTTTACTGGAATTTATTCCAATCTCATGTGTATAAATTCACAAAACTTTATTTATCCAGACACTTTAAATTAGATTCGCCTGTTGGAAGGAGCCGGAAAATGAACAGTATTCCTAAAATCGTAATTCTAGGCGCGGGATATGGAGGCATACTAACCGCACAACGTCTGCAAAAGTCCTTAAATTACAACGAGGCGGATGTTACGCTTGTCAATCGCCATGAGTATCACTACTTCACTACACATCTGCATATGCCTGCCGCAGGAACGGACAGCATCGACCATTCACGCATAGCCATTTCCAAGCTGATCGATGAATTCAAGATCGACCTTGTCAAGTCGTCTGTGCAGGAAATTCGCACCCAGCAGAAAAAGATCATTCTGGAGGACGGAACGCTGTCCTACGACTATCTCGTTATCGCACTGGGCGGCGAGCCGGAGACGTTCGGCATTCCGGGACTCGACAAGTATGCCCTGACGATCCGCAGCATTAACTCCGTTCGTCTGATCCGAGAGCATATCGAATACCAGTTTGCCAAGTATAAGAACGAGAACAATCTGCAGGAGCATATCAATTTCGTAATCGGCGGCGCCGGCTTCAGCGGCATTGAATTTGTGGCCGAGCTGGCGGACCGGATTCCGGGGCTGTGCAAGGAATACGACGTGGACCCTAGCCTGGTCAACATTTACAACGTGGAGGCCGCTCCGACAGCTCTGCCGGGCTTTGCTCCCGAGCTTGTCGAGTATGCTATGAATGTGCTTACCAAGAAAGGCGTAACCTTCAAAATCGGTGTAGCCATCAAGGAATGTACGCCGAGTAGCGTTCTTCTTGCGACGGGCGAAGAGATTAAGGCATCCACAATCGTCTGGACGGGGGGCATTCGCGGTAACCGCCTGATCGAAGCTGCGGGCTTTGAAGCGATGCGCGGCCGTGTCAAAGTGGACGAGTTCCTGCACGCTCCGGGTCATGACAATATCTTCATCATCGGAGACGGTTCGCTTATGATCGGACCTGAGGGCCGCCCTTACCCTCCGACGGCGCAAATCGCCATGCAGCAGGGCGAGTGCTGCGCCCATAATCTGGTGGCAGCGATTCGAAATCAGCAGCCGAAGAAATTCGCATTCAGCAATAAAGGAACGGTGGCTTCGCTTGGCAGGGGCGAGGGAATCGCGGTAGTCGGCGACAAGAAATTCAAGGGCTTTATAGCCGCCCAGTTGAAAAAAGTCGTGGACATGCGCTACCTCTTTATTATCGGCGGCATTCCGCTTGTTCTGAAGAAAGGCAAGTTCCTGTAGAATGCGGCATTGCAGTGTGCAAGTGCGGGGGCTGCTGACCCGGGACGAACTGGACCGTTACAACGGCCTGATGGAGGTCGGCTCCTACCTGGAGGATCAAAGCAGACATGATCTGGCCTATACCATCCAGAAAGAAGTCGACCTGCTCATTCTGCCTGCGATTGAGCGGCTGAAGGAGAAGAGCCGGGACCGTGACCGTGCGACTGCAGATTACCTGAAGAGCCTGCGGGACGGGGAAGACGACGGGGAGTCTTCGGAAGAATAAAGGATAAGGCAAAGGGTGTGCCCCGGCGTTATACGCTGCGGAGCACACCCTTTTTTTACACTTTTAGCATTTCTTCAAAAGATTCGGAAGTCAGCAGGTTGCCGACATAGAACGAACCGAATTCGCCGTAGCGTGCGCTGACCTCGTCAAACCTCATCTCGTAGACGAGCTTCTTGAACTGCAGCGCGTCTTCCGCGAACAGGGTCACGCCCCATTCCCAGTCGTCGAGGCCGACGGAGCCGGTAATGATCTGCTTAATCTTGCCGGCGTAACCGCGTCCGATCAGCCCGTGCGAGTACATCAGCTCCTTGCGCTTGGCCATATCGAGCATATACCAGTTATCGGCAAGCTCCCGCTTCTTGTTCATCGGATAGAAGCAGATATGCCGGGCTTTCGGCAGGACCGGCTTTAGGCGGGCGGCGATATGCGGATTCTGCATCGGGTCTTCTCCGCTTTCTCCGCCGGAGTTATAGTTGCTAAGCTCCACAATGCTGACATAGGAGTAAGCTTTGGTTGTAAAGGAGGCAAAAGCGGTCTTATTGAAGGCGGCTTCGAGCTTATTCAGGTCCTCCAGGCTTTCACGCAGGTGCATCATTACGAAATCGGCCTTCTGTCCCACGATCGAATACCAGGCGGAACTGCCGAGCTTTGCCTCCTCGACACCGGCCCATTCTTCTATAAATGCATTCAGTTCATCCAGAGCCACAGCGCGTTCCTCGTCATCGGCTGCCGTCCAGGCGGTCCAATTCAGAGAGCGGAAGTCATGGAGAGCATACCATCCTTCCAGCGTCAAAGCGGCTTCACTCATGTAATCACTCCTCCAATGGTTGTCCTTCTAAGCATTGTAGCGCAAGCTTGCGGTGAAGAGCAAACACTGCCGCCGGCTGAGCCACGAAAATTCATTGCTTCGTCACCTTTTTTCTAGTAAACTGACTACGGGTTGATGCTTTATGTGCGTTTCTTTATAGAGAGGGGAAGTGAGTCGGGTGGGATTTATTCCTGTGTTTGTGCTCGCCGTTCTGTTCTTTGTAATGATGTTTGGTATCGGCTTTATCCTCAATATGTTAATGAAGACTACTTGGTTTCCTGCTTATTTGTTCGTTCTCGTCATTCTGCCGGTGGTAGTGTATTCCATCTGGGACCGTTCATCCGTGACCCTCTGGGAGCATCTGTCTTCCTTTCATCCGGTGGACTATTTGACCGGCGCCGCCGGTCTGGCCGGAGCGGTGCTCAGCGGCTGGACGATCCGGCGTCTGCGGCTGGGCGGATACAAAATGTTCTGACGAATCAGGTATGAAGAGAAAGCGCAGCGGCCGCTTTCCCGTATGAAGCGGGAGCGGCCGTTTTAGGTTGGATTTTCATCTTTTTTTCTAAAAAATCCGCATGTGTCAGGATGACGAGGACCGGCTGCGAACGGGCGGGAGAAAGCGTCTGTTTTGGGCTTTTTTCAACATTTATAGACAGTCGATTTATGATAGAATAGAACTCTACTTGAAAGAGAAACCGTCTTGAATTCGCGAAAAGGAGGAGGTATCCGAAGATGCATATCAGTCATTTACATCATTTCACCGAACATCATCGGTACTGTGTTTCCCGCGAATTCGGCCTAAGTCCCGTCGACGAGCGTATGCTGAATTCCATCTACCAGCCTATGGTCGGCGCTTTTGCCATAAGCCTGTACCGTCTGCTCTTCTCACATGTGCCTGCGGAGAATATTGGCTTCTCGGCTGCGGAACCGCAGCGCCGCCTGTTTCTGACGCTGGGCATAGAGCCGAACGAGAAGGGCCGCAGATCGCTGATTGAACAGGCTTCCCGGCTCGAGGCGGTCGGTCTGCTTCAGACCAGCCGTATCTTTATACCGGAAACCGACGATTATATGTACGAATACGAAATGCTGCCGCCGCTGTCTCCATCCGACTTTTTTGCCACTCAGCATTTAACGCTGCTGCTGCGCGACAAGGTCGGTAAATTCGCCGTATTGTCGCTTAGGGAGCAGTTCTGGAGCCGGGAACCGGAGGAGTGGAGCCGGAGCGCCGCAGGCAAGGAAAATATATCACGGCCGTTCTATGATATTTTTGAGCTGAATACGCATGTCATCGATTATGAGCTGGAGCAGGCGTTGACCGAAGTGGCCGCTGTCCGCCAGCCTGTGAAGAGCGCCGAGGGAAAGCTTACGATTGGTTACAGCGACCTTATTTTGCGCTTTCCGCGGGAATCGGTCAACCGGGCGCATGTCGAGAAGCTGCGTTTTGATTTTGATCAGATGGGTGTTATCAATTATGTGGCCCATAAATACAAGCTCGGCGCGCAGGATATGTGCCGGCTGCTTGATGAGGACGGTATTTTTTCTCCGGACGGCGAGCTCATCCTGGATGAGCTTCAACACCGGGCCAACCAGCATTTCCGGCAAAATATGAAGCGGCAGGAGCAGCGGGAAGCATCGGCCGCCAAGGTCGTGGCTATTAGAGCTGCGGAACAGGGAGATGGAGCGATCATACCCGATGAGCAGCCTGTTGAAATGGAATATTATGTGGAGGTTCCTCCGCAGTTCCTGTCCAAATGCGATATTCACCAATATAATATGATGCTGCGCAACGAACCGTATACCCGGCTGCTTCAGACTTTTTTTCCGGGCGCGGTGCCGGGGCAGCTAATGGATATTTTCGAGAAGATCGATTTGAATTACAAGCTTCCGGGCGAAGTTATCAATGTGCTGATCCACTACCTGATGGCGATGGTTGCCTCGGGAGGAGAACAGCGGATCAACCGCAATTTCGTGGAGGCCATTGCTTCCAATATGCTGGTTAAGCAGGTCAACAGCTATGAGAAAGCGGTTCGCTACATACGGGATCAATCCAAGGTAAAAGGAAAAGGAGCCTCCGGCGCGCCGGGGACGCGTTCGCGTTCCTATGCCAAAAGAGGCGGGACTTCCGGCAAGCCCGAAATCCAGATTGCGTTGGATGACGGACAATCGGGAGCCGTGAGTGAAGAAGAATTTGCGGCTCTGATGCAAATGGCTGCCAATATTAAAGCCAAGAAGAAAAAAGGCGCGGATGGCGCGCCCTGATGAAAAGGGAGGTGCAGGCAGTGGAGTCGATGGGCGAAGTACTTCGTTCAATGAATAATCCCGCTCTGAGGATGCGTTCCCGCGATCTTGAGCATGAGCTGCTGAATCATCCGCTGGTGCTCAGGCTAAGGGCCGAGCATCCCGAATTGGAAGAATCCAGGATGCGGCTTCATTTAAGCCGCCTTTATCAATATGTGGAGGAAGCCCGCAACTGTGCGAATTGCCCCGGTCTGGAGCGGTGTCCGAACGATTTCCAGGGCCATTACAGCAAGCTGACGGTGGAGAGCGCCGGCGGTTCACCCGATCTGTATGAGCGTAAGACCGCATGTGCGCTGCAAGTTGCCAAAGACAGTCAGGAGCGGATTCGTAAACGGATTACGAGTTTCTATGTCGATGAACGGGCGCTGAGCGAAGGCTATGACGAGATTGAGATTATGGGCAAGGACCCAAGACGCGCTCAGGCGGTAGGCCGTATTTTGAGATATATCGAAGACTCGAAGGAGAACGGGCTGAGCAGCCGGGGATTGTATCTGTACGGTTCCTTCGGTACCGGCAAGACATTCCTGATGTGCTATCTGCTGCATGAGCTGGCCATTGCCGGATACAGCGGCGTTATCGTGTACATGCCTGATTTTGTCGAGGATCTCAAGATGATGATGATGGATGGCCAGAAGCTGAAGGAAACCGTCGATACGTTGAAGAACTGCGATTTGCTGATTTTCGACGACATTGGTGCCGAGAATCTGAATCCCTGGGCCCGGGACCACGTGCTTGGGGCGATTCTGAATTACCGGATGAACCGGAAGCCGACTTTTTATACGTCGAACTACACGCTCGAAAGACTGGAGCAGCATCTAAGCTTCACAAGCAAGGATGGCGAGGAGGGCCATAAAGGTCAGCGATTGATGAACCGGATCTCGCCGTATGTGGATGTGGTGCAGCTGGTAGGGGAGAATCAGCGGGGATACCCCTCCTAAAATCAGTGGGCGGCCCCTCCTAAATCATTGGGATACCCCTCCTAAATCCTCCCCAATGGGGAGGACCCCAAGGGCTGCGCCCTCTGGACACCCGCAATTTTTGGCGAGGGAGCGGCGTTGGCGGTGGAAGGTTGCAGTCGTAAGTGGAGCGGTCCCTATTCGGCTCCCGCCCTGACGGGCGGCTGCCGAAGGACCCTTCATGCGAGAGGGGTGGCGGATGGCGCATCAAGCGAGCGTGTGCCCGCTGTCCCTAACGGGATGCGCTTTACGTTAGCGAGGACAACAAGAACGTCAGGCCCGGGTTACCGGGCCTGACGTTTCTTACTTCGATATTAGGAACTTGATGATGACCATGCCGAAAAAAACAACCGCCATAAATGTAGTCATTCCGAAAAAGCCGTTCATCAAATCGCCAAGATCATTGCGGGGCTCTTCATTAACATGCTCCCGCGGGTCGCGTATCCGCACATTGACATCCATAGTTTGACCTCCTCGCCGAAATGGCCAATCGTTTTGATTGCAGGAGTATGAGTTAAGTCATTGACATATAATGCGCTTTCTTTAAGTATACTCAAGTCCCTGGCAAGTTGTAAAGATGATCAGAACCTTAGTGATACGAAAGGGGGCAGATAGGACGGAAAACCTGAAATGGTACATCTTTTTGTCCATATGAGTTAGCCAGGGGGGAACACGCCTGCAAACATACAGTTTTTGGGCACGCTCAACGTCACAATTAGTCCGGACAGCCCGAAATTCCTGCGCAATGGCAGGATTTTTCTGTTGGCCGACGTTTTCTTATAGAAAAAACTGCACATTGGCTGTTTTGCCAGCCAGAGTAGCCGTTTCAAGCGAACATGGCTTGACGCGCCAGGTTCACCATAATAGGGACAGGTATTACCCTACAAAAGTCACTTCGATTCTCTTGCTCCAACTGTGCGGACGATTATTACCTGGTGCCACATTTGTCGATCGTTCAATTTAGTGTTGAAGCCAATTCCGTATAAATCTTTAAGCGATTGTTTTTGAAATTTGAAGCTTTCGTTTGATAGAACTTTTAAATTTGGGGAATAACCGGTAATGTGACATTTCACATATACTAGACAAATATGTTATAATGAAAGTGTGTCGATAAAAAGTAATCTGGTTATCATATTACATGAAGGCATATAATATTGCTGGGTCTTACGAAGCGGGCTTCAATTGAAGCTTTTTCTCTTCGCATAACTGATGAAAGCCTAAGCGGAATAATCCGCTGTGCAGAAACCATCATATATTACGAAGCGATTTCTACTTCGCAAACCCCTTTAAGGAGGAACATTATCATGGCAATTGTTAACGTGTCTGACCAATCCTTTAACAATGAGGTTCAAGGTCAGGGTACTGTTGTAGTAGACTTCTGGGCACCTTGGTGCGGGCCTTGCAAAATGCTTGCTCCAATTCTGGATGAATTGTCCACCGAGCTTGGAGACGGCGTGAAGATTGCGAAACTGAACGTGGATGAAAATCCGGAGACAGCTTCCCGTTTCGGCGTTATGAGCATTCCGACTCTGATCTTTTTTAAAGACGGCCAGCCTGTCGATAAAGTGGTCGGTCTGAACTCCAAAGAATCGCTGAAAAACATCGTAGCCAAACACCAATAATTTTAATACCGCATTGTCCGGGCCTTTGGCCCTGCCCAGCGCCTTCGGTTCAAACCGGAGGCGCTTTGTGCGCTATGAATAAGCGAATCCCGCAGGGAGAGCGGGCGTCCGCACGCATGAAGAGAAATACGCCGAAGCACGAAGTAAAGCGACTCACGCAGGGAGAGCGGGTCGCTGCACGCATGAAGAGAAATACGCCGAACCGCGAAGTAAAGCGAATCCCGCAGGGAGAGCGGGCGTCCGCACGTATTGTGGGCAAGCGCCAGGACGTGCCGCATGAAAGGTCCCGAGGCCGCCGCCCGTCAGGGCGGGGCCGAGAAGGGACCGCTTGATTCAAACCAGGTCACCACCCCAGGCTCAGCGTCGCTCATTCGCCCATTTCCGGGTGTCCAGAGGGCGGAGCCCTTGGGGTCCTCCCCCTTGGGGAGGATTGAGGAGGGGAAAACCACGTGGATTACATGGACAACATCAGGGGCAAGCTGGCGCTGCTGCCGGACCTGCCCGGATGCTATCTGATGAAGAACGAAGAAGGCACGATCATCTATGTAGGAAAAGCGAAGGTGCTGAAGAACCGGGTCCGCTCTTATTTTACGGGCAGCCATAACGGGAAGACCCAGCGGCTGGTTGCGGATATTCGCGATTTTGAATATATAGTCACGGCCAGCAACATGGAAGCGCTCATTCTGGAGTGCAACCTGATTAAGAAGCATATGCCGCGCTACAACGTGCAGCTTAAAGACGACAAGACCTTCCCCTACATCAAAATTACGAATGAACGGCATCCGCGCCTTGAAGTGACGCGCCGGGTGCTCAAAGATAAAGCAAAATATTTCGGACCGTATCCGAACGCCTACGCCGCTCAACAGACGAAGAAGCTGCTTGACCGGATGTATCCCCTGCGTAAATGCGGAGCGATGCCGAAGGAGGTATGCCTGTATTACCATATGGGCCAGTGCCTCGCCCCGTGCGAGAAGGAAGTGTCCAAATCCGACTACGAAGAGATTACTCAGAGCATTTCGACCTTTCTGGGCGGCGGGCATGAAGCGGTCAAGAAGGATCTTCAGCAAAAAATGCAGGAGGCCGCGGAGGAGCTTTATTTTGAACGGGCCAAGGAACTGAGGGATCAAATCAACTATATCGAAGCCCTGATGGAGAAGCAGAACATTAATACAGCGGACACGAAGGACCGCGACGTATTCGGATATGCCGTGGATAAAGGCTGGATGTGCGTGCAGATTCTCTACATGAGACAGGGAAAAATGATCCAGCGCCACTCGTCCAGCTTTCCGTTCTACGGAGAGGCTTTCAGCGACTTCATGTCATATGTGACGCAGTATTACAGTGAGAATCCGGCGCTGCCGCAGGAGATTTTGCTGCCCGAAGCGCTGCTCATGGAAGGCTCGGCGTCCGTACTTCCACCGGAGCCTGCGGACGGCGGAGCCGCGCCAGTGGACGGCTCCGCTGCTGCAGACAGCGAAGAAGTACCGGTCCGAGCGGCTGGCAAGGCTGCAGCGGCTGCAGCCGATACCTCAGCCTACGGAGGCAGGCCGGCGGACGACACTTTTGACGGGGCCGATGAAGACCCAGCAGGGGAAGAGGAAGCGCCGGAAACGGCCGCCGAGACAGCGCAGTACGCCGCCGCAGCTGTGGAAGCTGCCGCAGCCGGCGTGGTGGATGCCGCCGGCGGAGCGGCGGCGCTGCAGCAGTGGCTGGGCGTCAAGGTCTTAGTGCCGCAGCGCGGACTCAAGAAGAAGATGGTCCGCATGGCCTGCGAGAACGGGCGCGTGGCGCTCGAAGAGAAGTTCCGCCTGATCGAGCGGGATGAAGAGCGTACCTCCGGCGCGGCGCTCGGCCTCGGGCAGAGTCTGGGACTTAAGAGTCTCAGCCGGATCGAGGCGTTCGACAACTCGAACATCCAGGGGGCGAATCCCGTATCGGCCATGGTCGTGTTCATCGACGGAAAGCCGGCGAAGAAGGAGTACCGCAAATACAAGGTGCGTACCGTACAAGGGCCTGACGACTATGAGACAATGCGCGAGGTCATCCGCCGCCGCTATGAGCGGGTGCTGAAAGAGGATCTGCCCCGGCCGGACCTGATCGTCGTGGACGGCGGCAGAGGCCAAATTTCCGCTGCTGTCGATATTCTGGAGAACGAGCTGGGCCTGTTCATCCCGGTCTGCGGCCTCGTCAAAGACGCCAAGCACAAGACCGCGGAGCTGCTGGTCGGCGACCCGCCGGAGCCGGTTCATCTTGCTCGGGACAGCGAGGAGTTTTATCTTCTCCAGCGCATTCAGGACGAAGTGCACCGCTTCGCGATTACTTTCCACCGCGAGCAGCGCGGCAAGTCGATGGTCACATCGCGGCTTGACGCCATCCCGGGAATCGGCGAGAAACGGCGGAAGCTGCTGCTCAAGCATTTCGGGTCGCTGAAGAAAATCAAAGAAGCGACGGTCGAGGATTTCCGCCCCCTGTCCATCGGCGACAAGCTCGCCCGGCAGATTCTGGAGGCGCTGAGAGACGAAGAAAAGGTATAGGCGGCGGTTGATTGACGAAAGGTATTTTCCACTTATTTGCATATCATATGCACCCGAGCTTAAATGTCTTCTATTACTAAATAAACAGCCCGAGAGCGGATGCTCCCGGGCTGTTGCTTAATCATCTGTATTGGGTCCGAAGCCCGCCAAGTGAGAAGGCACGGCAGTTAAATCGTATGCTCCGGTACCGGACCAGGCTCCGGACCAGGGTCCGGGGACTGCGGCCCCCGCTCTTTGCCCGGCGGATTGAACAGATACACAATGTAGCCGACGAGAAGCGGTGCAACAATCGTAATGACACCGGCGATCACATTCACCGGCTCCCGCATGAAGATCAGGGTGATGCCCATCAGAACGCTGTCGAACACGACATGGCTGAACATGACGGCAATAAAGCCGTACCGCAGAAAAATATAACTGAACAGCAGGCCGATCACCGTCAGTTCGATTGGGCGGGAGCTGATCGGATAGATCGGATAGAGGGTATGTCCGAACGCCCAGATAAGGGTCGTAATCAGGCTGGCGAGCAGGGTGCTGCGCACGATTTTTTTCAGCATCCGGATGCCGAACAGGCGATACACCGCTTCCTCGGAAAGTCCGGCCAGCCACGCCACGATCGGCAGCAGCCAGGCATAACGCATATTGTAGGGGGACTGGGAATCATCCGTCGTCGACCAGTTATGCAGCGTGTACTGCAAAATAATGAACATCAGCGTCTGCACGCCGAGCAGCACGAACGCCCAAATATATCCGGCATAGACGCTATCCATGAGGTATCTTCCATAGCCCGGCTCTTTGGCACGGGGCCATGGATTGAGCCTCTCCTCCTTCCGCCACAGGCCGTTTCCGCCGACCAGCGAGAAGTAGAGCAGCGCGGACATCAGCAGACTGTACAGCGTATAAATGATGAACATGACGATGGTCGTGATCCGGTCAACCGTGGCTGTGCCGGTCGTTTCGGGCAGCATATTGTAAGTGCTGATCATCATAATGACAAAATGGGCGATACTTAAAAAGACGCCGCGCGCAAAAGAAGTGTGTTTCCGGCGGAGAATACTGTAGATTAACGCCAGAACGCCAAGCGCGAAAGTAGGAAGCCCGTAACCGAACAGTGTAAAGCGGGTGGCGCTCTTCACTTGCGATTCTACATAGTCGGTATGCCACTCCGGCGCGGAAAATCCGGGCTTGAAGTACGATACTTCCTCTGCGGTAAACTTGAAAGCATAGCGCAGCGGAGTTTCCCCGACTTTGACCGAGCTGTCGGTATAGATCAGGCCGTAGCTGCCGGTAGAAGGAAAATTCCGTTCCAGCCGCGAAGGGTCGGCTCCCCACTTCTTCAACCACGGTTCAGCCAGCCGTTCCTTCTCCTGCGGGGTTAGCGAAGCGTCGCTGACGATGTCTTCACTCTCATCCTTGCCGGTGAGGACAGCTTCCGTCTCGTTCGCTTGCTTTCCGGCTCCAGCTGGGACCCGGGTGAAGCCGGCCGTCTCGCCGGTATACATATTCAGATCGACCGCCAGATTTGCCCATTTATCCTCCTGGGAATCTAGGGAAGCATGGAAGGTGTCGTATGGATAGCGGCGGTCCAGTTTTCTTTTGCTGTAATCCTCCAGCAGGCTTTTCCGGGACATGTAGCCGTAAAAAGAGGAATCCGACGTATAAGTGACGATCCAATGATCGCCGGGTTCCGGTATGTATCCAAGCTGTTCTGCTGCAAAGCGGACCGCCTTCTCGCGGGCCTCCAATTTGCTGATCGCCGGCTCATTGCCGTAGCCTTCCTGAATAAGTGAGGGGACGATCTGGAACATAACAAACAAGATCAGACCGGCGAGGCCTGCGAGAACAAGTCTTTTGGAGATGGGCCGTTGATGCAAGGGTTGGCCGACGGGATTCATGAAACGCCTCCTTGGATATATGATTTCTAAAACCGTATAGCTATTTAAAAATATCACAGCCGGGATACGAAAAGCCATTTTTTAGGCTGTAAACAGTGGAATCCACTGAAAAAAACGGTGAAATTGCAAACTAAATTTGATACGATCGCCTAAGAACAATCTATGAAGAACAAACGCATTTTATGGATGGGGTGACGGATATGGCTTCACAAACATCAAAGGTTTCCGAGTATCGCTGGCTGAAGCTGTCTCCGCCCCAAATACTGGTGATCGGCTTTGCCGTCATCATATTGATCGGCGCCCTTCTGCTCATGCTGCCGGTCTCGCTGGCCCCGGGGAACACAATCGCGTTTCTGGATGCGGTATTTACGTCCACATCGGCTACCTGCGTTACCGGATTGGTCGTGCATGATACGGGGACGTTCTTCTCGGCCTTCGGACAAGTTGTCCTCATGCTGCTGATTCAGGTCGGCGGCCTAGGCTTCATGTCGATGGCGACCTTGTTCGCTCTGGTATTCCGCCGGCGCATCTCCCTGCGGGAGCGGCTGGTGCTGCAGGAAGCGATGAATCAGAGCACCATGGAAGGCATCGTCCGGCTGATCCGCAGCGTCCTGATCTATTCGCTGGTTATCGAAGCCTGCGGCGCGCTGCTCCTTACGGTCCGCTGGGCTTTTGATATGCCGCTTGGACGCGCCGCTTTCTTCGGGGTATTCCATGCCGTCTCGATGTTTAACAACGCGGGCTTCGATCTGTTCGGCGGGTATCGCAGTCTGACCGGCTACGCTGATGACCCGGTTGTGAACATAGTGGTCATGTTCCTGATCGTCTCCGGCGGCATCGGCTTTATCGTTATGTCGGACATTATGGACTACCCGCGTAAACGCAAGCTCTCGCTGCACAGCAAGGTTGTACTGTCCATGACCGCCGCGCTGATCGTGACGGGCGCCGTTGTTCTTTTTATATTCGAGTTTACGAATCCGCGTACCTTGGGCTCGCTCGGCTGGGGCGGAAAAATATGGGGAGCCCTCTTCCAATCCGTCACCCCGCGAACGGCCGGCGCCAACACGCTGGATATGCCGGGTCTTAGGCAGGCCTCGCAGTTTTTTATTGTTATTCTGATGTTCATCGGAGCTTCTCCCGGCTCAACAGGGGGCGGTATCAAGACGACTACGTTTACAATTATGATCGGCGCGGTGATTGCAATGCTGCGCGGCAGAAATGATATCGTGCTGTTCCGCTACCGTCTTGCCCAGGAACGGGTGTTCAAGGCGCTGACGATTACCCTGCTGGCCCTGCTGCTGATCGTCGCTGTCTCGATGGTGCTGTCGACTACGGAGGAGGAGCCCTTTTTGAATCTGCTGTTCGAGACGACATCGGCCTTTGCTACGGTGGGGCTCAGTCTGGGGGTTACGCCGGATCTGTCCGTGGTAGGCAAAATCCTTATCTGTCTCACTATGTTCGCCGGCAGGCTTGGCGTATTGACGCTGGCCTATGCGCTGGGACCGAAAAAGGGCAAGGAATTGTATCGTTACCCGGAAGGCAAAATGATTATCGGATAAGGGGATAACGGGAATGAAAGCACAGCAATTTGTAATCATCGGCCTTGGCCGCTTTGGAGCCAGTCTGGCGCTTGAACTGATGGCAATGGGGTATGAGGTGCTCGGTATCGACCACAACGAGGAACGGGTGGAGGAGATGACCGACAAGCTGACGCATGCAGTCATGGCGGACGCTACGGACGAGGGTGTGATGCGGTCGCTGGGCGTTCGGAACCTGGACTGCGGCATCGTGGCAATTGGAGACAATATGGAGCGCAGCATCCTTACCGCCATCCTCCTGAAAGAATTGGGTGTCAAAATGGTGGTAGCAAAGGCGATCTCCATCCTGCACGGACGCGCTTTGGAGAAGCTGGGAGTGGACCGGGTCATTTTTCCGGAGCGGGATATGGGGGTCCGTGTAGCGCATCAGTTGGTGACTCCGCATCTGCTCGATTACATCGAGCTGTCCAAGGAATACAAAATCGTCGAGCTGACCGTTCCATCCTGCATGGACGGCAAAAGTCTCGCCGAGATCAATACCCGCGCCAAGTATGGCTGCAGCATCATTGCGCTTAACCGAGGGGGCGGGGTTATCGTCGCTCCGACCTCTCATGACCATGTCAATGAGGGAGATATCATGGTTGTGATCGGCTCCAACGAGAGCATCGACCAATTTGAGGAGGAAGCGGTGAACCGCGAGGAAGCCGAGGCCTGATCGTCCATTTAGCGGCTGACAAAAGCACAGTGAGCCAGCCCTGCCGGAATTAATCAGTCTGGTGCTCGTTCTCCATTTCCTCCGGAAATCCCCATGCTGACCTATTCTCAGCAGACAAACCGATGAGAAAGACTCTCTAAGGCCGATGGCAGGCCGAAAGAGAGTCTTTTTCTCGCATGTTAGCGCCGGAGCCGCAGATCCGCTTTATTGTTTATCGCGGATTTCTTCGGTCATCTGTCCAATCAACTCCGCCAGGCTTCGGGAACCGAGATCGCCTTCGCCCCGTTTTCTCACGGACACATTGCCGGAGGACAACTCGTTCTCGCCGAGAATGAGCATATACGGCGTTCTTTGCAGCTGGGCTTCGCGGATTTTGTAGCCCAGCTTCTCGTCTCTAAGGTCCATGTCGGCGCGGATACCGGCGTCTTCCAGCGACTTCTTCACCTCGCAGGCATATCCGCTAAACTTCTCCGAAACAGGCAGAATCTTGGCCTGAACCGGCGCTAGCCAGAGCGGGAAGGCACCTGCGTAATGCTCGGTGATAATTCCCATGAACCGGTCAAGCGACCCGTACACGGCGCGGTGGATGACGACCGGACGATGCTTCTGGCTATCTTCACCGATATAGGAGAGATCGAATTTCTCAGGCATCTGGAAATCAAGCTGGATGGTCCCGCACTGCCAGCTCCGTTTCAGCGCGTCGAGGATATGAAAATCAATCTTCGGACCGTAGAATGCCCCGTCTCCTTCATTCAGGCGGTATGGAATGCCGCTGGCCTCCAGACACTTTCGCAAAGCCTGTTCCGCTTCGTTCCACAGCTCTTCGGAGCCCATGGAATCTTCCGGCCGCGTCGACAGCTCGACAGTGTACTGGAAGCCGAAGACCTGGTAAATATGGTCGATCATTTCTATGATGCGGCCAATCTCCTCCTCGATCTGCTCCGGCAGCACGAACAGGTGCGCGTCATCCTGGCAGAAGGTGCGGACCCGCATCATCCCGCCGAGCGCTCCGGACAGCTCATGGCGGTGCACCTGTCCGAATTCCGACAGCCGGATGGGCAGTTCACGGTAGGAATGCAGATTATTCTTGTAAACAAGCATATGGCCCGGGCAGTTCATCGGTTTGAGGGCATATTTTGTTTCATCCACATTGGTAAAATACATATTGTCCTTGTAGTGATCCCAATGCCCGGACTGCTCCCACAGCCGGTTATTCATCATCAGCGGCGTGCGCACTTCGTTATAGCCCCGCTGTATTTGCAATTCCCGCGCAAAATTCTCCAGCTCGTTACGAATCGTCATCCCGTTCGGCAGATAAAAAGGCATTCCCGGCGCTTCCTCGGAGAACATGAACAGTTCGAGCTCCTTTCCGAGCTTGCGGTGGTCGCGCTTTTTGGCTTCCTCAAGGAACAGCAGATGCTCATCCAGCTGCGATTTTTTCGGAAACGCGGTTCCGTAAATGCGCTGAAGCATCTTATTGCCGGAGTCTCCCCGCCAGTAAGCCCCCGCCACGCTTAGCAGCTTGAATGCCTTGATACGGCCTGTCGACGGAAGATGGGGCCCGCGGCACAGATCGGAGAATTCGCCCTGCTCGTAGATGCTGATAACAGCATCCTGGGGCAGATCCGCGATCAATTCCAGCTTGAGCGGCTCATCGAGCTCTTCGAATATGCGAACGGCTTCGTCGCGGCTGACAACCCGGTGTACGATGGGGAGATCCTCTTTGATCACGTTCTCCATCTCTTGCTCGATTGCCGCAAGATCGCTGTCAGTCAGCGGCTTCTCTATATCGACGTCGTAATAGAATCCATCTTCGATCACCGGCCCGATACCGAGCTTGACCGCTTGGGGGCCGTATATGCGTTTAATGGCCTGGGCCATAATATGCGCTGCGGTGTGTCTGTAGATTTCCATTCCTGCTGTGCTGTCCAGCATAACCAGCCGCAGGAGGCTGTCATGATCGATCGGTTCACTCAGATCCGCTGGCTTCCCGTTGAGCAATCCTGCTACGGCCTGTTTTTTCAGTCCCGTACTGATGGACCCCGCCACTTGTTCAATTGTCGTGCCTTGCGGGTACCTCCTTATTGCGCCATCCGGTAAAGTTACTTTGATTTCCATCTGTCCAGCCTCCATTTCTCGATTATTTTGGGAAAACACAAAAAACGCAGCTCATCCACAAAGGGACGAGTGCGTTTAAGCTCGTGGTTCCACCCTGATTCGACCTGCGGCGCGCTTCGCTCCGGCTACTGCCGGACACTGCCGCTGCAAGTCCTCATTGGTATCCGGTAACGGGGATAATGCGGTGCCGCATACTGCCGTGAAACCTAAGCTGTCGGTTCATGGGTTCAGCGTCACGGCTGCAAAGGGGTAATTTACGCATCCGGTTGCCGAAGAAGCTTTCAGCCTGAGCTTCTCTCTCTGGACGGCCCGTGAAGGAAATCATGTCTTTGGTCATTGCCTGATGGGATGTTAAATTGGATGGATATTACATTACCCCAGGTTTTAAGGTCAAGTCAAGCATAAATTTAAAGAGCGGCCGGCCTTCCCTCATGAAACACTTCTTCCGTCACTCGCACCAGACTCCGCGCCGCCGCGCTTAAATCACCGGTATCGCGGTATATCAGACAGGTGGTCCGCTGGGTCAGTTCCAGCTCCTTGATATGCAGGGAGACAAGTCCCCCTCCCGACAGCAGCTCCGGCCGAAGATAGGAATTGGGCAGCAGCGCCGCCGCCTTGATCGTTGGGAGCAGCCGGATAATCGCCTCGAAAGAGTCGATCTCCATACGGATATCCGGCTGCACGCCGCTGCGCTGGAACAGGTCGTCCGTCATGCGGCGGTACCAGGTTCCCTTGGAGAACAGGATCATCGGCAGACCCGTCAGATGCTCCATCTCAAGCCTGGGCAGCCCGGCGAGCGGGTGATGTTCTGTGATGACGAGCCGCAACTGGTCGTCGAACAACGAAATGCAGCGCAGGCCGGATTCCGCAGTGGCGGAAGCGATCAGGCCGACCTCCGACCGTCCTTCCTGAACCGAGGTAACGATCTCATGTGTCTTGCCTGTAATCAGCTTCAACTCGGCGGCGGGATATTTCTCCATGTATGCGTTTACGAGAGGCGGCAAAGTGGTCTGAATCGTAGTCAGACTGGCTCCCAGCGTAACGGACAGCGGCTCGCCCTGTTTGAATCTGGCGATCGCCTCCAGGAATTTAAAGCGCTGCTGCCGCTGCTCCAGAGCATAGGTATATGCCAGCCGCCCGACCTCGGTCAGCTCGAGCCTTTTGCCATAGCGGTTAAACAGTGTGACACCGAGCCGCTCCTCCAGTTTGGAGATTTTGCGCGAGAGGGCAGGCTGTGACAAATTTAGTTGACGGGAAGCGCGGTTGAGGCTGGACTGCTCTACAACAACGGCAAAAATATCAAGGTCGTCAAACATCGCTGCACTCCTTCCGGCTGCTCATGATCGGACAAATCTCCCTTTTTCCAGGGACTTATGCAAATATTTTATAACGTATAATAATTAGATTGCAATTCCCTTATAAGCTGAAAAAGAGTAACATACAAAGTGACACAAGATATTCACAATTTGTAAAAAATGAAGCAAAGCCTTATCAGGAGCGAAGCGGTGAAAAAGAAAAGGTTATTCGGCCCGAACGGGCCGTCAATTCCCTGTTTCAACTACCGGCCCGAAGGTGTATGCTCATTAATGAAAACGCTGTTTTATTCGGAAAGGGGACACGGCAATATGAGAGGCTTCTACTCCAGAAAGATTCATTCCTTGCTCGGTGTAATTCCGCTCGCGTTCTTTTTCATCGAGCACATGCTGACGAATTTCTCGGCGGTGGAGAAGGGTGCTGCCGGCTTCAAAGACAGTGTGCTGTGGCTGAACAGCCTGCCGCTCGTCTTCTTCCTGGAATTATTGTTCATCTGGCTTCCCCTGCTGTACCATGGTGTCTACGGGCTGTATATCGCCTATCAGTCGAAGCCGAACCTGAACCGCTACAATGTTGAACGCAACTGGCGTTATACGCTTCAGCGGGTCAGCGGTATCGTCACTTTTATTTTTATCGTGTGGCATTTGTACGAAACCCGGGTGCAGGTGGCGCTCGGCAACGTTACGCATGAAGAGCTCGGCGGAGTGATGCATGATATCGTTACACAGCCGTGGTGGCTTGCCTTCTATATCGTCGGCATCGTTGCGGCCTGCTTCCATTTTGCCAATGGGCTGTGGTCTTTCCTTGTAAGTTGGGGCATCACGATCGGTCCCCGTTCGCAGCGGGTATCGTCCTATATATGCATGGGCCTGTTTGTCCTGGTGACGTTCATGTTCCTGCTGTCGCTCGTCACGTTCCGTGACAGCGAATTCAAGACCGCTGAGGCTATTGTCCAAACCGTAAATACTGTCATCCAATAAGGGAGTGAACCTGTCATGGCAACAGCCGATATCATTATCGTGGGCGGCGGCTTGGCCGGCCTGATGGCTACCATCAAGGCGGCGGAGGCCGGCGTTCATGTGCATCTGTTCTCGCTCGTTCCGGTCAAAAGATCGCACTCGGTCTGCGCACAGGGCGGCATCAACGGCGCCGTCAACACGAAGGGCGAAGGCGACTCGCCGTGGGTGCATTTTGACGACACCGTATATGGCGGGGATTTTCTCGCTAACCAGCCTCCGGTCAAGGCGATGTGCGAGGCGGCTCCCGGCATTATCCACCTCATGGACCGTATGGGCGTCATGTTCAACCGCACGCCGGAGGGACTGCTCGACTTCCGCCGGTTTGGCGGCACGAAGCATCACCGCACCGCCTATGCGGGCGCAACGACGGGTCAGCAGCTCTTGTACGCGCTTGATGAGCAGGTGCGCCGCTGGGAGGTCGAAGGCTTTGTAACGAAGCATGAGAACTGGGAATTTCTCTCCGCTGTGATCGACGACGAAGGTGTCTGCCGCGGCATCTGCGCCCAGGATTTGCGCACGATGGCAATTGAGACGTTCCCGGCGGACGCGGTCATTCTGGCGAGCGGCGGTCCGGGGATTATTTTCGGCAAGACGACCAACTCGGTCATCAACACTGGGACGGCCGCAAGCGCCGTGTACCAGCAGGGCGTACATTACGCGAATGGGGAGTTCATCCAGATTCATCCAACGGCCATTCCGGGCGACGACAAACTGCGGCTGATGAGCGAATCGGCGCGCGGCGAAGGGGGACGCATTTGGACTTATAAGGACGGCAAGCCGTGGTACTTCCTTGAGGAAAAATATCCGGCCTACGGCAACCTGGTGCCGCGCGATATCGCCACCCGCGAAATCTTCAACGTCTGCGTCGATCAGGGGCTCGGCATTAACGGCGAGAACATGGTCTATCTGGACCTGTCGCATAAAGATCCGAAGGAGCTGGACGTCAAGCTCGGAGGCATCATCGAGATTTACGAGAAATTCATGGGCGACGATCCGCGCAAAATCCCGATGAAAATCTTCCCCGCGGTCCACTACTCCATGGGCGGCATGTGGGTGGATTACAACCAGATGACGAATATTCCCGGCCTGTTTGCGGCGGGCGAATGCGAATACCAATATCACGGAGCTAACCGGCTGGGCGCAAACTCGCTGGTGTCGGCCATTTTCGGCGGCATGGTGTCGGGGCCAAAGGCTGTGGAATATATTAAGGGGCTTAAAAAATCGGTGCAGGACGTATCCTCTTCCGTATTCGACGGTTCCCGGGGTGTGCAGCAAGACAAATACGAATCGCTGCTTGGCATGAGCGGCATGGAGAACGCCTATGTCCTCCATAAGGAGCTGGGCGAGTGGATGACCGCCAACATGACGGTGGTCCGTCATAACGTGAAGCTTGAGGCGACCATAGGTAAAATCAAGGAACTGAAGGAGCGCTACTCTAACATCAACATGAGCGACACCTCACGCTGGAACAATCAGGGCGTCGCCTTTACCCGTCAGCTGTGGAACATGCTGGAGCTGGCGGAGGCGATGACGCTGGGCGCGCTGCTGCGCAACGAAAGCCGGGGCGCGCATTATAAACCGGAATTTCCGAAGCGCAATGACGAAGAGTTCCTGAAGACGACCAAGGCATCCTGGACACCGGACGGGCCGAGGATTGCGTACGAAGACGTCGATGTGTCGCTGATTCCTCCGCGGGTCCGCGACTACTCCAAGGAAAAATAACCGGCCCTGCGCCGATGCGATCCAAACGAAGTCCACGCTTCCGAAGCCAGTTTTGCGAAGTGATTCATAGCAGCTTATGCTATCAAAACTTTTAGGAGGGGTAACTATGGCGGAAACAGCGGCAGCTACCAAAAACGTGAAATTTATCATCACCCGCCAGGACGATCCGCAGAGCGCGCCCTACACGGAGGAATTCAATCTTCCCTACCGTCCGGGGATGAACGTCATCAGCGCCCTGATGGAAATTCAGCGCAATCCGGTCAACGCCAAGGGCGACACCACAGTTCCCGTCTGCTGGGAATCGAACTGCCTGGAGGAGGTATGCGGCGCCTGCTCCATGGTCATCAACGGCAAACCGCGCCAGGCCTGCGCAGCCCTGATCGACAATCTGGAGCAGCCGATCCGCGTCGAGCCGATGAGTACCTTCCCGGTTGTTCGCGACCTCGTCATCGACCGTACCCGGATGTTTAACGCGCTTAAAAAGGTAAAAGCCTGGATTCCGATCGACGGAACGTACGACCTCGGTCCGGGTCCGCGCATGGCCGAGAAAAAGCGGCAGTGGGCCTACGAACTGTCCAAATGCATGACCTGCGGCGTCTGCCTGGAGGCCTGCCCGAATGTTAACGCGAAGACCGACTTTATTGGTCCGGCGGCTATTTCGCAGGTCCGCCTGTTCAACGCCCATCCGACGGGTGAGATGAACGCCGACGAACGGCTGGAGGCGCTGATGACGGATGGCGGCATCGAAGGCTGCGGCAACTCGCAGAACTGTGTCCGGGCCTGCCCGAAAGGCATCCCGCTTACGACCTCCATCGCCGAAATCAACAAGCAGACGACGAAGCATATGTTCAAGCGGTGGCTGGGCGTGTAACATTCATAGCACATGTTCGACCCTCTGCAGCGGGCCACTGCCGGATAACGATCCGGCGGCGGCCTATTCTTTTACCTTGAATAAAAGACCGATTTGATACAACATGGAGGTATTATGCGCTTAATGCCTGGAATTTGGATGATGCCAGCACTCGATTATTTGTTCAGGCACTGGTATAAACGGAAAAACCTCCATCTTAATTTCGTAAAAAACAAGACTTGAGACGTTAAACGGGAAAACCTCCGCCATATTGTCCGTATTTTCTTTTTCTCCAACCAAATTGCCGGATTAAGATGGAGATTTTCCAGTCTGGACCCTAACCAATCCCTCTTTTTGAAAAATAAGCGGGAGAATTTCCGTTCCATCCATCCAAAGCCTGATTAGCGCATCTAATTTAGAGTGATCACTGTACGCCAATTCTGTTTTTGATTGTACGCGAAAAAGGGGAGCTGAACATGACCCACCATTATCAACAGTTAAGCCCGCATGTCATCATCATGCATGCCGAGCATGAAACAGACCGCCCCATCCTTGCGGCTATAACAGGAGAGCGGCGAACGCTGCTCATGGATGCCGGCAATTCGCCGGCGCATGCGGAGCTGTTCCGCAGGGAGCTTAAGCGGCGCGGGGTCCGCCTGCCGGAAATTATGGCGCTGACCCACTGGCACTGGGACCATACCTTTGGCATGCAGGCCTGGGGGATTCCGGCAGCGGCCCATGAGGAAACCGCCCGGGCGCTGTCTTTGCTCCGGGAGCTGGACTGGTCGGACGGCTGTCTCTTGAGTTTGATCTCGGACGGGATCATCAGCGAAGAGAGCGCCACCGACATTCGCAAGGAGTTCGGCAGCGGCCGCGACATCCGCATCACTGAGCCGGATATTCGGTTCCGGGACCGGATCGAGTTTGATCTCGGCGGCGTTGTCTGCGAATTGGTGCATGTGGGAGGGGATCATTCCGCCGACAGCTGCATTTTGCATGTCCGGGAGGATCGGGTGCTGTTTCTGGGCGATGCGCTAGGACCTTCCGTGTACGGCGGTCCGCGCAAGTATACCAGCGCCGCCTTTTTGAAGCTGCTGTCTACCGCATACGGGTATAACGCGCACTGGATTGTGGAATCGCATGGGGTCCCGATGAGCGGGGAAGAGTTCCGCAGAGATTTGGAAGGTTGGGGGGAGCTGGCCCAGGTCGTGGAACGGTTCGGCCATGACCGGGAACGGGTGATACGGGAGATGAAGGACTTTTTGAAGTCGGATCAACTGCCCAAAGATCTGCTTCAGGGCCTGGACTATTTCATGGCAGGTTTGGAACCGGTGTGAGCGGAAGGGGCAAAGACGAAGTCTGTATCCTTAGCCTAGGCGACGCGATGCCCAGCCGGTCTATTCTTCGCCGATTGTTCCGCTTCCACCGATTCCAAATCGCCCAGGCAAATATGGTATAATCTCCGTAACTATGCATGAAAATGGAATCTATCGGGAGGTATATCGGTGATTTGTCGGGAGCAGGATGAGAAGTTTGTCATGATCAAGCAGCATGACCACGGGCTGCTGGCCGGGGAATTTGCAGCGCGTTTCCGCATAGAGCAGGTTCCCCGGAAGCGCAGGCTGGATGAAGTGCTGTATGCGATAGGCAATCATGACTGGGGGTGGATTGATCTGGACGAAATCGAGGCAGTGACCCCTTACGGAGCGCTGCTGTGCAGCCTGCATTTTGAACGCCTGATCGAAATATCCGGCGAGAGCAGCCCTGAGCTGACATTGTACCTCCAGGAGGAGCGCCGTTCCCGGATTCACCGCGAACTGGAATCGTCCGGAGCGGCTACCTTCGAGGCGGAGCTATATTACGACAGCCGGCTGCTGCAGTTCTGCGACGATCTGTCGCTTTATATCGGATTGAATGAACCGGGAACGCCCAAGTCCCAGGAACATCCGTGGTGGAAGAATGGCTTCTCGAGCACCGGGGAATTCGATTTTACCGGCGGACGGGTTATTACAGCGGAGTGGCGGGGAACGACGCTGCTGCTTGATCCCTATCCGTTCACCGAATCATTTGAAGTGACGCTGCCGGTGCGGCGGGTGCCCCGAAGCGGAGCGGTCTCCCGGGGGCTTGCGGCGGAATACAGCGATACGCCGGAAACGGCGATAACCATTACTCTAGCCGAAGGGGAACTGAAGTGACCTAAAGGATCTAGAGCCTGACGTACACGGAGCAGGACGAGGTGAAATAAGCCTTCAAGGGAGTTTGGTCATAGAAGGAATCGGGTGCGAAAGGAGGGGCGGCCAATGAACGAACCGTCGCAGAATAAATCTAGAGTATCCGCCACAGGCGGCGGACATGGCAATTTGGCCGAATTGCCTTCCACCGGCACTGGCGGCAAAAAAATAACGCGCCGCCAGTTTCTGGCCCGAGGAGCGGCGGCGTTAATCGGTGCGGGGCTGTTGACCGGCGGTTACAGCTGGAAGGGAGAGCCAAGTTGGTTGGAAATAAACAACCTGACGCTGGAGTGGAAGGAGCTCCCCGCTTCGTTCTCAGGACTGAAGCTTGTCCATTTCAGCGATGTGCATCTTGGCTTTAACAAGGATGCCGGGGATGTTAAGCGGCTGATACGCCATATCCGGGAAGCGGAACCGGACCTCATCTGCTTCAGCGGCGATATTGTCGACAGCTATCCGGAGGATTTGGAGGATTCCGTTCCTCTGTTTGCCGGTCTGACTGCTCCGCTAGGCAAATTTGCGGTCCTTGGGAATCATGATTACAAGCATGCCGAGCAACTGGTCGGTCTGCTGGAGGCTGCGGGGTTCACAGTGCTGCGCAACAGGCATGTCCTTATCCGAAGAGGGGATGAATCCATCGCAGTCGCAGGAATGGAGGATTATCTGATCAATAGCCCAGGCCCTGACCCCAAGGCGGCGATGGGCGGCATTCCGCCGGGCACATTCACGGTGCTGCTCATGCATGAGCCGGATTATGCGGATTTTGTGCAGGAGTATTCCATTCAGCTCCAGCTGTCCGGCCACAGCCATGGGGGACAGATTCGCGTTCCGTTTATGGGTGCTCCCTTTTTGCCGGACGGGTCGGTTAAGTATGTCAGCGGCTTATACACGGTTGGGGATCAGAGGATGAAGCTGTATGTCAACCGGGGCTTTGGCGAGACTTACATGCCATTCCGGTTCATGTGCCGGCCAGAGCTTACGGTATTTACACTGCGCCAGGTGGAAGGATAGCAGCCATACCCGGTCAAATCTTGTTACACAAATGAAATAATACCGTTATCAAACTCTAACAGTGATGGGGTAAACTGTATACATGACCCCCTTTTGAGAATATAGATTCTTGGGACCCGAGAAATCGGGTCCATTTTTTTTGTATAGGCTTAGCCGCTTCTTCTTTGATTATTCAGACTTACTTGGGGCTGCTTCCGCCGCAAGGCGTTGCCGGCGCTTGGGTCCAGCCGTACCGCCCCCAGCGCCGCAAATGAAGCGATGATGCCCAGGATGAAGAAGGAGACCGTATAAGGCCCCGAGACGCTGGAAGAGCCGGTCACAAAATGCGCGATCGGCTCCCCGGCGCGCAGCGCCACCGTTGTCGAGGCAATGCCGAAGGCGGCGGCAAGATTCTGCGTGGTCGCCGCCAGCGCATTGGCATGGCGCGTGTTCTCCGGCGAAATATCGCTGTATGCCATCGTGGAATAAGCCGTTAGCGCCGTGGAACGGACAATACCGCTGACCAGCGTGAGCAAGGCGATAAGCACAATCGGAACAGCCGGAGTGATCAGTCCGCTCAGAATCATGGTCAGAGCGCCGATTGACGTCGAGACGATCAGAACGCGGCGAAAGCCGAACCGGTTCAGCAGGAAGGTCGTCGCCGGCTTGATGCCGATGTTTCCGACAAAGATGAACAGCACAATGCCCCCCGCCAGCGTAGGGCTCCAACCGAAGACGTTCTGAAACAGTAGCGTCAGCATAAAAGGCGCGGCACCGACCATCATCCAGTACATGGAACTGCCGAATTGAGAAGCACGAAAGGTCGGGATTTTCAGAATCCTAAGCTCTACAATCGGGTTGGAGGCGGTCAGCAGATATCTTATGGCGGCAGCGGCGGTGACAAGGAAGACCGCTGTTAACAGCAGCCCTCGGCTCCAGGGGGCCCCGGAGTCCGCGAGTACATGGGCCGCGTAAGTCAATCCGCCTACCCCGATTCCCGTCAGCACCACTCCGGTTACGTCCAGCTTGGACGGCGGCGCTTCGGCGGCATCGCCGATCAGCTTCCAGGCGGCGATAAATCCGGCAATGTCAAGAGGAATGTTGATCAGAAACAGATATTCCCACGAGGCGTAAGTGATGATGAGTCCGCCCGCAAGCGGTGCGATGGCAGGCGAGATCAGCCCGGGCCAGACGAGGTAAGACATGATTTTCAGCAGATCGCGTTTTTCCGTATGCTTGATCACAACCACCCGTCCGACCGGAACCATCATCGCGCCCCCGAATCCTTGCAGTACCCGCGCAGCGACAAGCGCCTCCAGGCTCGGTGACAAAGCGCAGGCAATCGAAGCCAGTGTAAAGATCGCGATGGCCGACAGAAACACAGGCCGGGTCCCGAACTTCTCGGCAAGCCAGCCGCTGATCGGGATGAACACGGCCAAAGTGACCATATAAGCGGTGACAATCAGCCCCATTTGGGCCGAAGAGACATGAAGTGCCCGGCTCATCGCGGGAACTGCCGTAGTAACGATGGTGCTGTCCAGATTCTCCATAAAATAACAACCGGCGACAAGCAAAGCGGTGTTGCGGAGTTTAGGAGTAATCACAAGGCGGTCCCCCTCTTGCGAAGAAGACCGGGGTCAATCCATTCTGAATGCATACCGGCATTACCGGCCCAGCAGGTTCAGAGATTCTCTGTTGAAGGCGGGCAGATCATCCGGCGTGCGGCTTGTTACAATACTCCGGCTGACAACCACTTCTTCATCTTTGTAGTTCGCGCCTGCATTTTTCAGGTCATTGCGAATCGAACGATAGCCAGTAATGTCAATACCTTTAAGAAGCTCCGTATCAATCAGCACCTGGGGTCCGTGGCAAATCGCAAATACTGGTTTTTCCTCCTGTACAAAAGCCTTCGCAAACTGACCGAACCGGTCATCCGCACGCAGCAAGTCCGGTGAGAATCCTCCCGGAATTAGCAGTGCATCGAAATCTGCAGCGTTCGCCTCTCCGATCGGCCGGGCAATAGCTACCTTGGCTCCGTGCTTGCCCGTAACCTCTTTTCCCGCTTCCCATTCGATAGGTACAACCTCGTGACCGGCCGCCTCGAACGCTTCTTGCGGACTTGTAAGCTCCACATCCTCGAACAAATCCGTTACGATAACCGCAATTTTTTTACCCATAATGCTTCCTCCTATTCTTTGTTATAAAAATAATAATTGGTATTACCAATATTGGTGTTACCAATTTTATTTCGCTTTTGCCGTCTTGTCAATGCGCTTCAGCCGAACATGTCCTTGTTTAGGGTAACTTCAGCGGGGAATAATTCTGCCGCAGGTCGCACTGATTCGATAATCATCCTCAGTGGAAGGGGTATAATGGACGTACAGAGAAAGGAGGGATCAGATGGAGGGAAAAGATATGGCCGGTACTCAAAGCGGTCTTCCCGAAAAACTGAGCAAACCGGCTAAACGCGCGCTTCAGGGGGCCGGATATTTGACTTTGGAGCAGCTGACGGAGGCGGGCGAAGCGGAGCTTCTGAAACTGCATGGAATGGGGCCGAAAGCGCTGGATCAACTGCGGCGCGCAATGGCGGACAAAGGTTTGAATTTTGCGGATGGGGATGGGGATAGGGATAGGGATAGGGATAGGGATAGGGATAGGGATAGGGATAGGGATGGGGATGGGGATGGGGATGGGGATGGGAAGCAGGGGTAAAAAAATAGCGGCAGCCGGGACCTGTTAAAGTCTCCCGAACTGCCGTTGTTGTCTTTTTCCAGCCGGTCTTATTTATGCTAGCGTTCTCCGGCTCGCAAGGATTATCCGGTTCTTATAGAGGCACCTCTATTTTCTGCTTCTGCTTGTAATAAACCCAGGAGGTAAAGCCGATCTCCTTCAGCCGGGCCGCCACCGCTTCATGCTCGTCTCCCACCCGTGAAGGCTTGTGCGCATCCGAGCCGAACGTTACCTGCACACCGTAGCGCAGCGCCCGTTCCAGGATGTCGTCCGATGGGTACCAGCCGCCGCTTAGCTTGGTTTTGCCGGAGGTGTTGATCTCAATCGCCACGCCGCAGTCGGCAATGACCTTCAGGCATTCGTCAACCGGACCTGGAGCGGGAATATTTGAGAAATCGGGATAGTTGCCCTTCATGGCGTCGATATGGCCGAGAATCTGAAACATGCCGGTGCGCGCGGACTCGGAGATAAGCCGGTAATACTCTGTTTTGACCGCAACCTTCTCTTTCGTTTCGAGACCTCTCCATCGCCCTTTGTTAAAAATACTAACGCCTCCCGTGCTGTGCACGGAACCGATCACGTAGTCGAAAGGGTATGCGTCAAGCATCTTCCGGTACGCTTCCACATGCTCCGGAAAGTAGTCGGATTCGATGCCAAGCAGGACGTCGATCACGCCCTTGTACTCTTTTTTCAAGGAGAGCACTTCTTCCACATAAGCGGAGAATTCCGATTTGGCCATGGCAATATGTGGAAAAGCTTGATCGCTCGGATCTCCGAAATAGGGTGTATGATCCGAAATACCTATGACTTCAAGCCCGGCCTTAACGCCGGCCTCAACGTAGTTCCGAATGTTTCCGTCAGCGTGGCCGCAGCGGAAATGATGAGTATGCAGGTCAAATTTCATTGAAAGAACATCTCCTTAGGCCAGATTGTCTAGATAATGCCGTCTTATTCCGAACCGATGAACTTCGTCTCCGGCATTCCCTTGAGATCGCTGAGGAACTGCCGCATAGCAGAGTTGACATATTTGCCTGATTTGGTGATGACGCCTACCGGATGAGTCACTTCAAGCTCCATAATCGGAATGATCTTAAGAGTCCCGGCTCTTACTTCCTCCGCCACCGACTGCTTCGAAATAATGCCTGCGCCCAGATCCAGCTCCACCATCCGCTTCACTTCCTCGCTGCTGGTCAGCTCCATGATGACATGCGTCTGGATGCCGTGCTTGGCAAACACCTCTTCGGCAAACATCCGTCCAACCGTATCGGGTGACAGCAGGATGAGCGGAGTTTCGCCAAGCACCTCGACGCGGGCTCTTCCCGGCTCTGCGGCCAGCGGATGCCTTGGGGACACGACCAGCTCAAAGGTGTCGTAATAGAGAGTGGAAGTGGTCATGCCGGGGCTGTCTCCGATCAGATAGCCGATGCCGACATCGACAAGGCCGTTCTCAACATGCTGGTATATCTGCGTAGAGGACATGGATTGGATGGACGTTTTGATATGAGGAAATTGATCCTGGAAATAAGAAAGAATGCGCGGCAGAATCTGAATCGCGATTGAGGTTGTCGTCCCTAGAATGATATGGCCCTGGGGCGTCTCGTCCAGATCGGCAAGCCTCTGCTTCAAATCGTCGACGATATTTACGATCTGCTCCGCATGCGTTAGAAACACTTGCCCCTTGTCCGTCAGCGTAACGGGCTGGTTCCGGTCCACCAGTTGGGTCTTGAACTCCTCCTCAAGGCTCTTGATCTGTGCGGAAACTGCCGGCTGGGTCAAATTGAGCAGTTCTCCCGCCTTGCGGAAGCTCAATGTTTTGGAGATCATGATAAGCGTCTCCAGTTGGCTGATGTTCATGGAATACCTCCCTTGGCCAACTCTTTGTTGACTTATCGGTTATGTATTTAGTTTACGCCGAATGTTGGCATTTGATTAAATTATAGGAGATTCTACCCGGCAGGGCAATGATACCGCACGCCCCTTTCTTCATTTTACTTGGGCCAATCCTTAATTTTTGGTGAATTGTACCGATATATGAGATATAATATACCAAGATCGTCGTAGGTCTTTTGGGTTATGACTTAAGTCCGGTAAAGGGAGGCACAGTGCTTAATGAAAGCCGAAGTGATTAATCCGTTTTTAAAATCTGCGTGCGTCGTAATTGAACAAGTGATTCAAGTGTCGCCGTCAGCCGGTAATTTGGGTGTAAAAGACATTGAACTTATTGATAATCATATATGGATCAAAATCGGAATGACGGGTCAGATAAGCGGCGATATTGTCTTTGGAATCGCCGAGAATGTGGCACTGCGCATGGTGTCGGCCATGATGGGAGGCTATCCCATTTCCGAGATGGACGAGATGGGGCAAAGCGCCATTTCGGAGCTTGGCAACATGATCAGCGGCAACGCGAGCACCATTCTGTCCAATCAGGGCGTCACGGTGGACATCACGCCTCCCCAAGTTATGAAATCGGAGAATCTGGTAGCATTTCTGCCACGTAAGGCGCTTAGCATTCCGCTCGTTATGGATGGAATCGGCGAACTGGATATTCAGGTGATGATCTCTTAGAATAATGAAGAGATTGCAGTCACTTGAGTAAGAAGGAGCTGATTGTCCAGGGTGGAGCTTAAGGGGAAAGTCGCAGTCATCACAGGCGCTTCCAGTGGAATAGGTGCGCTAACTGCGCGTCTGCTCGGAGAGCGGGGAGCCATTCCGGTGCTGCTTGCCAGGTCGGAGGACAAGCTGAAGACAGCGGCTGCAGGGATAACGGGCGAATATGGACTTTACCGCTGTGACGTGAGCAGGTCCGAAGATGTGGAAGAGACATTCGCCAAGATTTTTGCGGCTTACGGAAGAGTCGATATTCTGCTCAACAATGCGGGCTACGGCAAGTTCGAAAGTCTCACGGAAATGGCGGTCAAAGAGTTCGATCAAATGATGAACGTCAATTATTTGGGTATTGTCAGGTGCACCAAGGCGGTAGTTCCGCATATGCTGAAGCGGGGAAGCGGCCAGATTGTCAATGTGGCATCGATGGCAGGCAAGCTTGGAACCTCGCGGGCAACAGCGTATGCCGCAACGAAGCATGCCGTCCTCGGCTTCACGAACGCGCTGCGCCAGGAGCTTCGCCATAGCGGCATCACCGTGTCGGCGGTTAATCCGGGGCCGATCGAGACGAATTTTTTTAACGTGGCCGATCCGTCCGGCAGCTACATCAAGAACGTGGGCGGCTTTATAATGAGCCCTCAGTATGTCGCCGAGCGAATGGTCAAGCTCATGGAGAAGGGCAAGGAAGAACTCGACCTGCCGCGCCTCGCGGCCATAGGCATTCGCCTGTACGGGCTGTTTCCGCGGCTGGCGGACAAGCTGTCCTATAAGATGCTGAACCGGAAATAACATAAAGATGAACAGGAGGGCCTTCCATTTGGTGGACAGGTCTTTTTGGCATATAATGAATGAATACTATACAGTGAAAAGGATGAATTTCCCTATGACTAAAGCTTCTTTTGCGGCTATCGGCATCCAGGAAGACCTTGAAGCCCGATTGTCGGAATTCGGCATCACCTCTCCTTCTCCGGTTCAGGCGGAGACCATTCCGCTGCTGCTGGAGGGCCGGGATGTGCTGGCCGCTTCCCAGACCGGAACAGGTAAGACGCTGGCCTACCTGCTGCCCCTTCTGCAGCGAATCGATCCGGAGCGGAGAACGGTTCAGAAGCTGGTGCTGGCTCCGACCCAGGAGCTGGCGATGCAAATTGTACGCGAAGCGGAGCGTTACGGCGAGGGACGCAGCATCCGCGTGCTTGGACTGATTGGCGGCGCGGCAATTGGACGCCAGATCGAGCGGCTGCGGGAGCATCCGCAGCTTGTCGTAGGCACGCCTGGCCGCGTGCGGGAGCTGATCGGGCTGCGTAAGCTGAAGATGCATGAGGTCGCGACGATTGTTCTCGACGAGGCGGACCAGATGTTCCAGCTCGGCGGCGCGGGCGAGCTGGAGAAGATTATCGCAAGCGCCCTGCGCAGCCGCCAGCTCGTAATGCTGTCGGCGACAATCGGACCGGAGACGCGGGCGCTGGCCTCCAAGGTCATGAACGCTCCGGCCGAGATCGGGATCGATCCGGATACCAAGACGGCGCGCGGACTGGAGCATCTCTACATCGCCGTAGAGGAACGGGATAAGGTGGATGCGCTGCGCCGGGTGCTGCGGTATTACAACCCGCAGCGGGCGATCGTCTTCGTCAACACGGCTGAGACTATCGCGGAGGTGGAAGCCAAGCTGAATCACCTCGGACTGACGGCGGGCGCGCTCTATGGCGATGCCGACAAGGTGACGCGCAGCACGGTGCTCAGCCGCTTCCGCGAAGGCAAATTCCGCGTGCTGGTCGCAAGCGACGTGGCGGCGCGCGGGCTGGATATCGAGAATCTGCCGCTTGTGGTCAGCTTCGATCCCGCGTTCGACGCGGAGCACTATGTGCACCGGGCGGGGCGGACGGGCCGCATGGGCCGCAGCGGCCTG
Organism: Paenibacillus durus; assembly: GCF_000756615.1. Lineage (NCBI taxonomy): Bacteria > Bacillati > Bacillota > Bacilli > Caryophanales > Paenibacillaceae > Paenibacillus > Paenibacillus durus. The sequence continues at coordinate 4,826,250 of NZ_CP009288.1, read as the reverse complement.
TCGCTGTCGATCGTCACGCAGCAGCAGACGTTCATTATGCGCAAGTTCGCGCGCGAGCTCGGCATAGCCATAAGCGAGCGCGCGCTGTACGGCGGCAAGATTCTGCCGCCGGAAGAGCTGCGCGGCGGCGCAGGGCCGCGCCGCGAGAAGCCGCGCAGCGGCCAGCCGGCGGTGCGGACCGCCGGCATCCGGCCACGCGCCGCAGCGGACGCGGGCGGCGCGGCCGGGCGCGGGCCAGCCGGCGGCGGCAGCGCCGGAGCGCGGCGCGAGGAGGCGCATGGCGGCAGCGCGCGCCAAGCGGCTCCAGGCGGCAAGCCAGGCGCCGGGCCGCACGGCGCCAAGGCGGGGGCTGCCGCACCTGGCGGCAAGGCGCGAAGCGCCGAACGGGAGCGGAACCGCAAGAACAAGGGAGCGCCCAAATGGCTGAAGGATAAGAAGAACAGGGGGGATGGCCAATGAGCCAGACCCCTGTGCTGCAGATTACCGGCCTGACCGGCGGTTACAGCCTGAACAAGCCGGTGCTGCACGATATTTCCCTGCAGGTTCAGCCGGGAGAGATGGTCGGGCTGATCGGCCTGAACGGAGCTGGAAAGAGCACCACGATGAAGCATATTCTCGGCCTGATGACGCCGCATAAAGGCGGGATCGCCGTACAGGGCAGAACGCGTGATAAAGATTCGGAGGGATACCACAGCGCGCTTTCTTTTGTGCCGGAGTCGCCGCTCTTATACGAAGAAATGACGGTGCGCGAGCATGTGGAATTTACGTCCAGGGCCTACGGCGTGAACCGCGCCGATTACGAAGCCCGCAGCCGCCGCCTCTCGGAGCTGTTCCGCATGGAGGATAAAATGGACAGCCTTTCCGGCCATCTCTCCAAGGGGATGAAGCAGAAGGTCATGATTATGTGCGCTTTTGTCGCAAGTCCGGCGCTGTATGTGATCGACGAGCCTTTTCTCGGCCTCGACCCGCTCGGCATCCGTTCCCTGCTGGATTTCATGCTGGAGATCAAGAAATCGGGTTCCTCCATTCTGCTCAGCTCTCATATTCTTTCCACGATTGAGAATTACTGCGACCGTTTCATCGTGCTGCATCAGGGCAGGGTCATCGCCGAGGGCACTTTAGCGGAGATCGGAGCTGCTGCCGGCAAGCCGGGACTGCCGCTGGAGCAGCTGTTCTACGAGCTGGTTCAGGGAGGGAAGTAGCATGAATCTCAGAGAGCTGCAAAGGGAGCGGCGCAGCAGGGCCGCCGGCAAGCTCCTTCCCTATGTAGGATATATTATCCAGAGCGGTGTAGCGGTCGTGCTTCTGTTCATTCTTATCGCATTTTCGGCCTGGTACACTTCGCTGCTGAAGGATGTTCCATCCGGCGTGCCGATTCGCTGGATCATGCTGGCGGTGCTGCTGCCGGCTGCGGTTCATAGCAGCTTCCGCACCTATCTGCAGCCGGCGGATGCCGTCTTCCTGCTGCCGCAAGAGCACCGGATGCACGAGTATTTTGCATCCTCATGGACCAGGGGAACGGTTTGGAAAGGCCTGCGGCTCCTTCTGGCGCTGATCCTGTTGTGGCCTTTGTACATACGCACGGCGGAATCGCCGAAGTCTCTGTTTGTCACAGCCGCGCTGCTGCTAGGCGTAAAGCTTCTCTCCGCTTACGGCTGCTGGCGGGAGTTGAAGATGCTCTCCCCGGTCGCTTCCGCCGGGTACCGCCTGCTGCGCTGGGCGGTGGGCGGGCTGATTATCGCCGCCTGGCTGTGGCAGCCTTACCATAAGGGCCTGGGATTCTCTATGCTGCTGGCGGCGGCTTATCTGGCTGCGCTTGCCGTGCCCGGCCGGCATGCCGTTCCCTGGGAGCGGCTGATCGCCCAAGAGAAGGCGCAAAGCGGGCGGGCCCAGATGCTGCTCGGCTGGTTCGTCGAGGCTCCCGGACGCCAGCAGCGCGTCTATTCCCGCCGCTGGCTCTCCCGCTGGGGAGCGGGGCTTCCCTGGCGGAGGGATAGCGCATACCGCTATCTGCTTACCAAAAGCTTTGCTCGCGGCGATGTTCTCGGCATTGTGCTGCGGATCGGGCTCTTGGCGCTGCTGCTGGAATGGTGGAATCGGGGAAGTCTCATCGGCGCCGGAATTTACTTGTTCTTCCTGTTCATTACGGGCGTCCAGCTCTCCGCTTTGTCGAAGCTGCATGGCGAATCGTTCTGGCTGACGGTTTACCCGCTGCCGGAGAACAGCCGGAGCCGCAGCACCGTCTCCTTCGTATTCCGGCTGCATCTGGCTTTCGCGCTGGTGCTGTGGCTTCCGCTGGCGGCGGGCGGAAGCGGCGAGCTGCCCAAAGCGCTCGGTGCGCTGGCCGCCGGAGTGGTGCTGACCCTGATCATCCGTCTCCGCCTGGCACGGAAAATGGGGCGTACCGACGACGATATCTAAACGTTAGGAAAATGCGCCGCCGCTGTGCCGGTTAGGCCGATAGGCAGGCGCACCCTGTTGGAGCGCCAAGCCCCAAGCGCCAAGCCCAAGCGCCAAGCCCCAAGCCCCAAGCCTCAAGCGCCAAGTGCCAAGTGCTAAACCCTAAGACGGCCCATGAAACGCCAAGAGGACCGGCGCTCCTAGCCGCCGGTCCTCTTTTCACATTTAGTTACACTTTAAAAGTCTGAATTCTTTTTCCATTCCGGTATTCGTCTTTGAAGTTTCCCGAAGTCACCTCCGTAATGATCTTGATCCAGAACTGCTGCGCGGGTAGATTGTTCTCCAACTGGGAAAGTCCCCATTCTCCCGGAGACCAGCGGAAGATACAGTTTGCCGCCCGGCGGCCCACTCCTTGGCTTCTATATTTTCTCAGCACAAAGAAATGGTCCAGAACATGGCGGCGCGCCGTTTTCGAATCATAATTTTTGACGAAGACGAATCCGGCAGTCTTGTTGTTTGCCTTTATCAAAAAGGGCTGGTACAGCTCGCCCGATGTCCAGTAAGCGTCAAAGTCGGGCATCGCGCCGAATCGTCCGTCATCATTAAGATCCGTGCCGGTAAATTCAGTGAAATCATACACGTAGAACTGCAGAAGATTTTCGAGCGTTTTTTTATCGCCCAGATCCGCTTTTTGTACTTCGACCTTCATGTGGCACCCCCGCGTTATGCGCGTTTTTCCTGCTGCTTCCGTATTTTCCTATATACCAGAATACTTCATTTATCCCGTCCGGCACAGCCACAGATTGCTCTTTAAGCCCAATGTTATTTATAATGGAATCATACGTTCAACATTAAGGAGGATCATTAAAAATGGTCTGGTTCATGAGACTGCGTTTCCCGGCTTTGACCGCGTAATTTAATACGTTCAAAGGCTCTGTTTGGCTATACAGAGTAAACGGGATCAGTCTGTCCATTTTTAATCCTCCTCTTCTTTTGTTTTAACTTAAGGGAGGTTTATTTGGTGACGGCTGTCTTGGCTTAATCTCTAATCGAATATGGATGGGTCTTTTCCCCTTTACTCTGGATCACAGGCAAACCGCCTGTGATTTTTTATTTTTTTCAAAGGGAGATAAGTCATGACCAGACAATCAATAAGTGCAGCACGCGTGAAAGAATTGGAGCCGGTATTTAAGTGTCCGCTATGCGAAAGTCCGATGAGGGTTGCCGAATGTAAAAGCCTGATCTGTTGCAGAAACCACACCTTTGATTTCTCAAAATACGGCTATCTAAACTTGTCGGCCCGTCCCGTGAGCAGCAAATACACGAAAGAATTGTTTGAAGCAAGGCGCAAAATCATTACGGAATCCAGCCTTTATCCTTCGTTGCATGAGGCGATTGCGAGCGCGATAAAGGATCACAGGGGCGGTTCTGCCGACTCCTATACGATGGCGGATTTGGGCTGCGGGGAGGGCTCGCATTTACACCGGATTATGGAGGAATGCGGGAGTCCGGGAATAACCGGAATCGGTCTTGATCTATCTAAGGAGGGCATTATTATGGCTGCAAAAAGATACGAAGATCCCATTTGGATCGTAGGCGACTTGGCCAAATTACCACTTGCAGACCAATCGGTGAACGTCGTACTCAATATTTTATCACCATCCAATTACAAGGAATTCAAGCGGATTTCGGTTCAAGACGGCCTGGTGATTAAAGTCGTACCCCGCCCCGGCTACCTAAAAGAACTAAGAGAAGCCCTTTACGATCGGGAGGAGAACAAGAGGTACCGTAACGATGAGACGGCGGCGCTGTTCAGGCAGCATTTCGTTCTAGCGGATGTGATTCATCTAAGCTACATCAAAGAACTGAATCAAGTGGAGCTTGGAAATATGGTGCGCATGACCCCTCTTGCCTGGTCCGGAAATAAAGCGCGGATAGAAGAATATATAAACCGGGATTCGGCTGAGATCACCGTGGATTTGGATATTTTGATTGGGAAAAATAAGTAAAACGATGTGATTCATGCCGTGGCGCTCTTGGGAGTTATGCTTATGGCAATGGTCATTTCGGCTTCAAATTGTCATAAATTCGGAGGGTATAGTAAATTTTTGCAGAAAAAATCTTGAAAATGGTTCTATTTTATGTAGAATATGTTTGAATTAATAGATATTTTTCTTCCTCGAAGGAGAATACAGGATGTCTTTCATTTTCTTTTTTTCAAAAAGATAGATAGAGCTTTCACGGTGAAAGGAGGGGGAAAATGATTAAACATATTATTTTTGATTTTGATGGTACATTGGTAAAATCCAGAACCCTTGCCGTTGATTTATTCAATGAGCTTTCAGACAAATATGGTTATCAGAAAGTGAAACAAGAAGACGTAGAGGAATTATCAAAGCTTTCTATTATGGAGCGACTTCAAAAATTAAATGTTCCTATCCTCAAATTCCCTATGCTTGTTAGAGAAATGAAACAGTTATATCGTAATTACGTAATTGGGCTAGACTTGGTAGAGGGAGTTTCTGACTTGTTATATGGATTGAAAAATCAAGGGTACCAGTTAGGAATTCTATCTTCAAACACAGAGAGTAATATCAATCATTTCTTGGTCACCAATAAAATCCGGATTTTTGATTATGTTTTTGTAGCCAGCAACCTTTTTGGAAAGGATAAAGCCATTAAAAAATTAATTAATCATTACAATCTTCCGAAAGATCAAGTTTTGTATATCGGCGACGAATTACGAGATGTAGAGGCTTGTAAAAAAATAGATGTTCCTTTTATTGGAGTAACTTGGGGATTTGATTCCGCTGAATTATTAGTTAAAGGACCCTTCGAAGCAATAGTAAATAATCCTCGTGAAATTTATGAAGTTATTAAGAGGTGAATTTGCTTATGGAGGATTTTGAACTACATCTATGTAGCAGCAGGCAAAACAAAAAGCGGAGAATGGCTCTCCGCTTTTTGTTATCTCCGGCTTCGGATGATTTGCACTAGCGTTGATAAATGGTTCTTAGCCGGTATGCCTTTACCGCAGCAGTGATCATATCAATGAAGATTACGATTCCGATCAGATAAATGAATCCTCCGGTGATTCTGCTCCAGATGCTGCTCACGTTGTAGAAAGCCTCGCTCCCTGCCGGCGCTATCCCGGATTCTGCCATTTGCCGCATAAAATCGGGATTCCATATGGCCGAATCGTTGAACATGAACAGAGCCAGCACGAAATGCAGCAGACTGACCAGAATTTCAAAGCCAATCAGCGCCGGCGTCCATTTCCCCGCAGCCATCTTCAGGATATCCTTCAAAATGCTGAGGGCGAATACTGCCAAGATAACCGGGAGGAATCCGCGAAATACCGTTTCGTTGAAAAAAGGCACAATCTTCATGGAACCGCTCTCCGGAAGATGCCATACGCCGAAGAGATTAAGCGACGAGGTAAACAGAAGCCCCAGCAGAATGGTAAAGATCAGACTGGCGATTGGGTCTGAGCGTTTGATGCTCAAGCGTTGGTCGGGCAGGGGAGGAAGATCGGCCGGTCTCCAAGCGCTCCTGGCCCCCTTCCGCATTCTGATGCGTTTCGCTCCTGCATATTCGATCAATCCAAAAGCAATGGTTACCCAAGCAAATCCCTGAATGAATCCTATGAACAGGGAAGCCAGATAATCCAGAAAATGTCCAAGCGCATCCATAGGATCGGTAAACATTTGGAACACGGATGCAACCGTCAAGGCAATCCCGATGGAGAACAGGACAATCTTAAGCACCGAGAGATAGGACCCGAACACTTCCGGACTAACCAGATATCTTCCGTACCCCCTGTATTGATCAGCCAGTTTCTGCGGATCTCCAAGCTCCAGCAGCACTTCTTCCACATCTGCGTCAGAGGCGTCCCGGCCTCCGGTGCGCTCTTCAAGCATGTCCTCGATTAATCCCTGAAGCTCCCTCTTAATATCCTCCCGCTGTCTGCCCGTCAGCCGGGACGTTACCGCATGGATATATCTGTTAACCAGCTCCATTGCCATCGTCTCCTTTAATTAAGCTGTCAAGGCTGTTGCACAGGCTCTTCCATTCCTTGCATAGCTGCTGATAAACCTCTTTCCCGGCAGGACTGAGTGAATAATATTTCCTTGGGCGCGTTTCATTAGTGTCCCACGTACTTTCCAGCAATTCCTGCTTCTCCAATCTGCGCAAAAGAGGATATAGGGTACCCGGATCAATATTTACACCCTTTTCCTGCAAAATGGTGACCATAGAATAGCCGTACTGAGGTTCGGATAATTGGCTGAGAACGCTGATGATAATTGTTCCGCGCCGTAGCTCCTGAATTAAGCCGTTGATCGTCTCTTGAATATCAGCCATATGCATCAGCTCCTGATTTCATTATACTGTGTGTCACACACTATTGTAAATAAAATAATATTATCGCTCCACAATCAAATTTACGAGAAGGCTTGACACATAATGGTCTATAGTAGAAAAATTAGGATTAACCGCTATATAGGAGGATGAAGCATGAACAGCGTGAAGGGTGATGACAATCTGGCTCGGAATACGAAACTTCGCGGCACCTACCAGATTCGGAAGCCGCTGTACCGCAGCGAGCTGTCGATTGTATACCAGGCCCGGAGCATCCGAGGCGAGACGGCTTTGAAGGTGGTTGTTAAGGAATTTTTTCCGGCGCTTCTGGCTGTACGGACCACTGACAAACAGGCTGTGAAGTGCCGCTCGCATACGCTGGCAGGAAAGTATGGGGAGCTGATGGATTCCTTTTTGCAGGAAGCGCAGATTTTGAAGGAACTGAGACATCCGGGGATCGTAGGTTATGTGGACCATTTTGAAGAGAACGGTACGGCCTATCTTGTCATGGAATACTGCGAAGGTCAGACCCTGGACAAGCTTATCAAGGGCCAGAACCCTCCGGTTGATGCAGCATTCCTTCGCAACACGCTGCTGCCGCTAATCGACGCGCTGAAGTTTATTCACGGACACGGTTATATCCATCGGGATATTAAACCGGGAAATATTATGGTTGGAGAAGGCGGCGAGGTTAAGCTCCTGGATTTCGGATCGGCTGTAAAATATGAAGGCAAAGAGCATCCAGTCTTTACAACCGCCGGCTATTCGCCGCTGGAGTTCTACTCGAGCCGCTCCTGCCAGGGGCCGGTCTCCGACATGTATAGTTTGGCCGCCACGGTATACTATTGCTGTAACGGGACCCCTCCCCCAGATGTGCCGAAGCGGTTGTTCCGGGACAATCTGCAGCCAGTTGCGCTTAGAGGCAGCGCTTCTTCACCACTGCTGTCCTTTGTCATTCGCCGGGCTCTTGCAGTGAAGCAGCAGCGGCGGGTCCGTTCCTTCCGCTGGTTTAAGGCTGCTCTGCAGGCGGAATATTGGCTGAACAGAGGGAAGCGTCAGCGCTCTGGAGGATAACCTTCAGGGCTGACGCTTTTTCAGGCGCCCTTATACCCGAGCAGCAGCTCCGCTTCATCCCTGCTTATCCGGCCCGATTCGAATCTCCGCCGGTGTAAATGTTCGTTACCGGCTTAATCGCCTTGTATCGAATCTCAATTTCCGTTATTCCATCCTCGAAAGTAATGTACAGCTTCTCATTGTAAGACATGACTGCCTTTTGATTTCTCGCGACCGGCGTCTTGCCGTGCTGGACCGCGCAGCGCGTATCGTGTTTGACGGTCAGAGTCCCGTTTTTACCTGGCGTGAAGACGATCCGCTCCGCTTCCGGCAAAGGCTCGTGCACGGCAAGCGAGCGGAACAGCTCATTTAAGGTAACCTTGCGCCCAGGGAAGGAAGTAAGCGGCCATGACTTGACCGGAACCTCGTTGCCGCTGGCCGTCGCGAGGAAGAAGCCTTCAAGCTTGCCGGTGAAATCCGGCCTCGGCCTAAAGCAGAAATATAGCAGCACACCGGCGGCAATTGCCAGTACGGCTCCACCCAATGACCATTTCAGTACGGTATATCTGGATTCTACGGTCAGCAGCAGGACGGAGCTCGCCGTTTCTCCTTGCGGGTCCGCCGCAGTCAGTTTCAAGCCCGCCTCTCCCGTACGCAGGGAAGACAATACCAATGTGTGCCCGTCCCATCTATAATGTCCAAGATCGAAAGCTTTCTCATTTGCTACGGAGAAGGTAAGCTTGTCCTTGTTGGCATCCTGGAAATAATCGTCCAGATTCAGCCGAATTTCCCCGTCTTCGCGGATGGCATGGAGCTTCCAATTCCCTGTCGCCTCAGGTCCGGTGTTCACTGCATGGATGTTATTTACTATTCCATTCCGGTAGAAAGCCGCGCCATGCATTTTAACCTGCCATTTATACTCTCCCGTCTGCGGGAAGCTGTACTCCGCACGGAAGCTTCCGGACTTATAGACCATTGGAATCTGCTTCTTGCTCTGACCGTTCGCGGAAGTGACAACAAGCTCTGCTTTAAGCGAGGTATAGACATCTTCATTTTGGAGCGGCTGTCTGCCGCCGGTCACAAGCCGCGCTTCAAAAGCGGTCTTCTGCCCTTTCAGGGTCTCTCCCCCCGTAAGCCGGGACGCTCCATTTCCGGCATTCTTCCCGCTTGCCCCTCCGCCAGTCATCTTGCTGTCTACTTCCAGCGCATAGCTTCCAAGCAAATTAACTTTGATCAGATCCCCCGCCTGTCCTCGCAGCTTCAGCTTCAACGACCCGGCTGCCGGATGGCCGATTTTCAGAATGACGTACCGGTTCGATTCATATCTGCGGATATTGTCCGAATTGTAATACAGCTGTGCCTCTTTCAGCCGATGCTCGGAGAGCAGGACGAGATTCGCTTCCTCCATGCTGGAATCGGGAATGGTCACCGTTACGTCTTGGAGTGAACCTGTCGCGGTGATGCCGGCGGTCTGCATGAGCTGTGAACGAATCTGACTAGCGAAAATACGGTTGACGATTTCGGGAAGATCATCCGCGCTGCTCGTAATATATGAGCTCCCGCCGGTTTCCCCGGCAATTTGCTCCAGCTCCTTCCGGTTTACGGCTCCGTTATGATTAAGCCCGATCGTATAGACAGGATAGTTTCTGGTCTTAGCCGATTTAATCACAGAGGCTACATCCCGGTCGGAATCCGCTTTGGTCCGTGAGCCGGCAGAAGGACCGAAGTCCGTCTCGCCATCGGATAGCAGAATCAGAAAGGACTTTCTTCCATCTCCCGTCCCGGAGGCAAGCAGATCCGCGCCTTTGCGGAGACCGAGGCCCAGATCCGTATATCCGGACCGCTTCAGGCTGGAAATGGCCGTTTGAATTCCCGTCCTCCGGGCCGCGACTGCAATTGAGGTGAGGGGACTCGCGGCGACAATCTGGTGATTGTAAGCGACAAATCCGACCTTAGTGCGGCTGGCGTCGCTCATGTCCATGAACATCTTCACGACTTCGGTGGCGATTCCTTCCTTGTCTGATTCTCTCATCGAATAGCTGGTGTCCATCACAAACACAACGTCATATCCGGAAGGAAGAGCTGCGGAAGCAGCCTCTGCGGAGCCGGTCAAACCGGCAGAAAAAAAAGTTTCGAGAAAAATTAAAAATAGTACAAAAGTCACAACAACCTTAGTCCTGCGTTTACTTAGGTTCTTCATAATCTCCTCCCTGAATTTTGACTGGATTTACCGCTATGTGCCTGATCCCCTTGCTTTTTCGAACCATTCCCGAACTTTCGGACAGTTTAGCGGATCAAGATGGAATCCATTCCTGAATATGAACAATAACCTAAAATCTAACATTACTTTATCGGAAGGCAGCATTTTGGAATGAATAGAGAATTTTGTAATAGGGTCTATTTTCATAGAAATTTTCGTAATTTCACGGAACTATGAGTCTATTGGTCCTGTTTTTTGTATGAATAACTTAAATTGACAAAAATAATGGGCCGTCGTTAATATTAGGTGTGAGATTGAGGAATTATCTGGAATACAATCGGCTTTTGTAGAAATTCAGGAAGAACCGCAAGACATAGGAATGTACGTTCCTTGAGTCTAACGGACGACCATACATATGCACTGAGGGAGGAGGAGGCAGCGAAATGGTGACAAGGTCCTGGGTATTTGGCATTCGTACAGCGGATGGCGAGTCCACAATATTTTGGCAATTGAGCTGCCGAACATGAATGGAGATTATCAACCAAACGAACCGCACCATTCTTTTTGAGGAGATTAATCCAGAAAAGCTTGACCTGATTACCATCGTAGGTGATGTCAAAGGGATCGACAGTTTAAGCGACGACCGGATTAAAGAGATTAATCAACAGCTGCTGGTCCGCAGCTTCGAAGAATTTCTGGACAAATTTACCCCGACAGTATACTCGTTTTTTAACGCGGCCAACCAGAAGGTGATGTATACGCTGCGCAAGCCGGATGGCATTCCCGACGAGATGATTTCGGAGATCCGGGTAGATCAGAATAACGATTTTCTGAAAATGCTGTTTACGCTGATTGATACGAAACGCAGCCAAGGTATCACGAACGTCGATTTTAAATTCGAGAATCTGCTTGATATGATTTCGCCCAAAAAAGTGATGGATGATATCCGCCAAGTGCGCAAAGAAATTCATTATTTGTATGGGCAATATGACCAACTGGATGAAGGCGACCCCAAGAAACTTGATATGGGTGACAAGCTGAACGCAATGTTCGAAGAAGCGAGCCGAAACTACAACAATGTCATGGCCATGCTGCCGCTGGCTATCGAGGATATCAAGACCCGGCTTCTGCTTGGCGGAGCACAGGAAGAGAATGCGGGAGAAGCCGTTCAGATCGGCATGCTGACCATCGGCGAGGGCGGCGAGCTCAAGATTATTGAAGCGCCGAAAAGCGACAGCACAGAGCTGATACTGCTGGATGAGAACGGGGCAGGTGATTTATCGGACGTCTTTGGGGAGGACTATGACTCCATTACGGAGAGTCCGTCCAATTACGTGAAGGATCTTGTTGTCCGTACCTTCGTACCGCTCCCTGCCGTGCATACGGAAGTGAACACGGAGCTGGAGGTACAGAACTACAATACCTATTTGGAATTTTATAAGAATGCCAAGGATGATTTCGTTAAAACCGTCAAGCCGCTTGTCGAGAAAATTATCGGCGTCAAACTGTTCTTCGACCAGTACGCCACCAAGAACAAAGGCATGCTGCCGACGATGCTGATTGCCAACAGCAAGCTGGATATGCTCGTGAAGAGCAGCAACATCCCGCGTCTGGAGACTTTCCTTAACACCGTCAACTCGAAGAATGATTTCAGCGACACGATCTGGTTCGGCATTGTGCCGTCGGTTGAACTGGAAACTGCAGGGAAAGTCAAAGTATCGCGCGAACGCTTCAGAGGCAATGAGAAGATTGTAAAGCACGACGGATACACGATGGAATCGCTGTCCATGCTGCTTCAGGTGGTCAAGGATTACAAAATTCAAATCTTCTTCAATTTCGAATCCAGCGAAGATACGACTTTCAACAGCATGGCGACGGCGGGCATCGATAAGTATATCGACAAATGCGCCCCGCTGGTCCGCAAGGAATACAGTGAATTTGCCGTTCCTTGTGTTCCGAATTTCACCATTATTCCGAAAGAGAAATCGGGCGTAATCATCGACAGCAAGATGCTGCAAACCGAAAATGGCGTAGAGCTCTCCAAGGAGAAGGAAGACATCCTGAAATTGTGGATTGAAGGCGTGTATGTCGGAGCTGCTTATGTGGCCGCGGGACTCGTTGCCGCATATCAATGTCCGGAGTATCTGCGGGAAACGTTCAAGACGGTCAACAAGGACTTCCCGGGAGCCCGCTTCGACATTGAAGCAGGAGACAACAGTCTGCGCACGGTGACGACCATGGCCAAAGAGATCACCGGCTTTACGAACAACATCAAGGATGCGATCAACCGGAAAAACTTCGGGTTCGTGTTCTCATCGGAAAACGCGCAGCTGCAGGATAAAGACATCCGCCGGATTACGGTATACAAAGCCAGAAGCATGGCGCTGTCGGAGGACGGATTCGATTCCGTCTACAAGACGCTGGTCAGCACGTATATCGAGCGGATTCTCCGTTACCAGACCGGAGATTTCAAGCATGAGAACATTGTCCGTTTCTTTAGCAACAACCCGAGCAGCCAGAAGAGCAAATGGATCGGCACCAGAGGATATATCAACTCGATCATTCAGGACGGGGATGACATCAGTTATGTGATTGATGAGAAGAACAACCTGTGCCATATCGATCTGGTCTTCAACGGCAATGTCAAGAACCTTGAAGTCATGATTACCAAGGGAACCAGCCCTGTGAAAGCGTGATGGGCGCTGTGAAAAAGTTGGTAAAGGCGTTTCTTAACCGATTCGCCTTTATACATAAATCCCGGCCAAGCGAAAGCTTCCCGGAAATCAAACTTTATTCTAAGGAGGAAACACAGATGGGATTCAGACTGACAATTGAAGGACAAGAAACGATTGAAGTGGGCATGGACAATATTCAAAAGGTCGTATACGACACAGACACACCGGATGATTCCAACGCCCGCTCCACAGACGTAGGCTCGACGCTGCGTATCAGCGGCAAAATTATTACCGCAACGGATGGAGACAAAGCAGACGACACCATGAAGCTGGCGCTTTGGTCGCTTGTACCCGCCGAGAAAGCGGATTGCTACCGCAAGCTTACTCTGGAAGTTATCTCAGCCGATCAGGTTGTGCGCAAAATTTCCTTCCCTAACGCTTTTGTTGTAGATTACAACGAAAGCTTCGGCGACACCGAAGGAGTGGGTACATTCTCTATCTTCGTAAAACAGAAAAAAGACAAGACCGAGCTGGCAAAGATCGACGGCGGCTACGCGGTATAATCTTACATTCCGTTATACAGCTGATGCCTTAGGGCAGAGCGGATAGGGTTGTCTTACCAGAAGCCCGTATTCCCCACCTCAGAATGGGAAATGCGGGCTTCCTAATCCGCGCAAGAAATGAAGGGGAGAGACAAGCATGGCGGATTTCTATGAACTGCTCGATGTCGGCCGGGATGCTTCGGAAGCAGAGATCAAGCGGGCTTACCGCAAGCTCGCCAAAAAATATCATCCGGATACGAATCAGGGAAGCAAGGAAGCGGCGCAGAAGTTTAAGCAGATTCATGAGGCTTATGAAACGCTGCGCAGCGAAGCCTCGCGGCAGGCATACGATGTCAGGATGCGGCAGGGCAGGAAAGAAGGGAAGCAGGCGGAAGGCGGCCGGACCCGCAGCGGCGGCGACCGGGCCGGGCACGCGGAGCGGAAATCTTTTACAGCTTCTGACCCGGCTGCCATGGCGAAGGAATTTGAGAGATTCTTCGGCTTTCACCCGAAGACCGGAAAGGGGACACCGGGAGCGTCCGGCAAGAAAGCCGGAGAGCCAGTGAATGCCGACGGACTGTTCAATCAATTTTTCGGATTCCGTAAATAACAGCGGATTACCGGGGCAAAGGAGAGATTGGCTTGGCCAAACCGTTCAGGATCATATGCCTGTTCATACTGGACGTCATCATTTGGGGAGTGATTGCGGCCACTGCCATATATGTATTCCGCAGATCCGGCTTTTATCCGTTGAAGGCCGGAGTGGTTGCAGGGATTGCGGTCTGCTTCCTGCTGTATCTCTATTTTGGCAGACGCCGGGTGACAGTAGAGAGGGGCGGCGAAGCTGCAGATGCTGTCAAGACGGTGACGAACAAGAAGCCGCGCGTTCAGCAGGCGGCGCATCCTCCGGTGCAAGAGGTAATTAAGCTTGTTCTGCTTGATGACGACGGCGATCCATTGAAAGAGTGGTACATCAAAGGAGAGATTTCGCTGCTGATCGGGAAGACAAATGCCCGCCAGGAGGCGGATATCGATCTGGCGAACAGCGAGTATGCTTCGCTGATCAGCGCGGAGCATGCGGTCCTTAACCGGGTAGGCAGCGAATGGTACGTGGAGGATGTCGATTCCAGAAGCGGAACCGGACTGCGCGCGGCGAAGAAAAGCGCCGTTGACAAGCTGGAGAGCGGAGAGCCTCATAGGATAGGCCCGGGGGATCTGCTATATATCGCCAATACAAGATTGCTGGTGAAATAAGGGGGAAGAGTACATACGATGAGTTTGACAAGATGCCCGAACGGACACATGTTCAGTACACGCAAGCATGGAAATACATGTCCTTATTGCCACTCGGTGGTGCAAGCCGCGCCGGCGGGCGATCCGGCCGCGCGCCAGACTCCGCTTACTGCGGAAGAAGACAAGACGATGCCGTATCTGGGAGAGACTACCGGCATTCATCCGGTAACCGGCTGGCTGGTGTGCATTGAAGGGGCTCAGATGGGTCAGGACTACCGGATCATGGCCGAGAAGAACTTTATCGGGCGCGCAGAAGAAATGCATATCCGTATTATCGGGGATAACACCGTGTCGCGCCGGAATCATGCCGTTATTGTATATGATCCGAAAAAGCGCAACTTTTTTCTGCTGCCCGGAGACGCATCGGGGCTGGCTTATCATAACAATGAAGCGGTATATTCCCCGGTGGAGCTCAACGCGTACGACGTCATTCAGCTTGGGAGAAGCAAGTTTATCTTTACTCCGCTGTGCGGGCCGCACTTTGAGTGGGAGAACAACGGATAGTTCACCCGGCTGAAATCGCAGGGCCAGATGGATGCTGCGCGTTAATTGCAAGCCTGACTTTTGAGGTGAAAAGAGTGAACTATGAGAATGCAGTTGATTTTTATATTGTTGTGGCTATAGCGGTCTGCATCATTATTGCACTGCTTATTATCCGCTTTGGATTCATAGCGCCGATTGCGCCCCGGCGGCGGCTGGGGAAGGCCGGAGCCATCCGGATCGGCAACGGACAGACTATTGGACGCAGAGCGGAGCAGGACGATTATTTCGCCAGCATGACGACGCCTGTCGGGACGCTGGCTGTGGTCGCCGACGGGATCAGCGGCCTGCAGAACGGGCGGATGTCCAGCACTTTGGCGGTGACAACATTTACAAGAGAATTCGCCAAAGTGGAGCGGGCAGACGAACTGGAAGAATACTTCGCCAGGGCTGCGCAGAAGAGCAATCGCGAAATACTGCAAAATCTGAACGGGCAGGGTGGAGGAACGACGCTGGCAGCGGCTGTAATCACAGGCGGCAAGCTGCATTATGGCGCTGTAGGCGACAGCCTGATCACCCTTTTTCGCAACGGAGAGTTCGTGCCGGTGAATTCGAAGCATACGGCGGAAACGCTGCTGGAGGAAAAGGTGCTGACCGGGGAAATGTCCCGCGAGGAGGCCGTGTCCAGCCCGGTCCGCCGCCAGTTGACGAATTATCTCGGCTACGAGGGATTCGAGCGGATGGAGATTGGAGAGGACCCGGTGCCGCTTCGGGCGGATGATCTGGTCCTGCTCGCAAGCGACGGTGTGCACGAAGCGCTGACAGAAATTGAGCTTGAACAAATTCTGCTGCAGCAGAAAACGCCTCAGGATATGGCGGAAGACATCATTGACGCCATTGAGGCGAAAGGGCTGCGCGGTCAGGATAACGCCACCGTAGTGATTCTGCGGGAGGACGCCTGCTGAAGTTCGGGGGGAGAAATGTAAAGGGGAAGGTAAGCATGCGTAAGGAGAACAGCCAGTTCGTGACCGGCTTCGTATCAGAAGCAGGTTCCCATATCGACAACCGCGATTATTTCGCTTATATGGAGACGGATGATATGGCTTGCTATGTACTGGCCCACGGACTCGATACCGACCAGGAGGTGAGGAGCGCCGAGATGGCGGCAAAGGCCGTGCTGGAGAACTTCATGGAAAAGCCGTTTATGTCAAAGCGGCGTTTGAAGGAAGGTCTGCGGGATGCGCAGGAATGGCTGCAATTCGAGAGCCGCCGCGTTCGGCTGAAAGCCAGTCTGCTGGCGGTCGTCACGGACTATACGCGCATGGTATACGCTTCGTGCGGGAATGTCAGGCTGTACCACTTTCGCGGAGGCAGGCTGAATTTTCGTAGCAGGGATCACAGCTTGGCCCAGGCGATGGCGGATGAAGGGCGCATCCCGGAGGAAGCGGCAACCTTGCATGAAGAGCGCGGGAACCTTCTTGAGTACCTTGGCAAACCGGGAAAAAGCCGGAGCTTCTTATCCAAGAAAACCCTGTTGGCCGACGGGGACGTTCTGCTGCTTGCCACCCCCGGTATGTGGGGAAACGTCGAACTGGCGGAAATGCTGGGCGCGCTGGAAGAGGCGAAGGACCCGAATGCGCTGACCGACACGCTGGAAGAGGTGCTGCTCAGCCGCCAACTGCGGACGGTGCCGAATTACACGGCGGCAGCGGTGTACATAGATAAGATTTTTCAAGAAAAGCCGAAGAACCGCCGCAAGTTGATCAAGCGGATCGTCATTGGGGCGCTGGCGCTGATGCTGGCGGGCGGCGGTGCATGGATCTACGCGGCGAAAGCGGCGCAAAAAAAGGCCGAGGCGATTGAAGATATGATTCAATACGGAAATCAAGGTGATGACTACGCACATATGGGCGATTTCGAAAAATCTCTGAAAGCGTACAGTGAAGCCAAAAATGCGGCCACTAAAGCGAATGACAAAATCAGCAAAAAGCTGTACGTAAACAAACAGAACATTTCCCAGGCAATGGTTGACGGCGACGGATACGTAGATAAGGGTGATTTTGAGAATGCGAAAGTCAGCTATGAAAAGGCATTAAAAGCGGCGAAGGTCTACCTGCCCTCGGACAGCGACGATATTGAGCACAAGCTTGAAAGTCTGGATGACTACGCCGCCATCCGGAAGCAGATGGATACAGCGGATCTGAAATTTCAAGGTCAGGATTATATGGGTGCGCTGACGTTATACAACAAGGCGAATACGGCGGCAACGGAAGCCGGTTATGATGCGGCGATCGAGATCATTACCAAGAAGAAACAGGAGACCCAGGACAAGATCGCGGCTTTGAAGCGGGAGATTCAGGAGATCCGTGCCGGACAATTGGAAGCCCGGGGAAAACGCTTGCTGGAAGCAGAGGATTTCGACGGAGCGATTGATGCCTACAACGATGCAGAGGAAATCTATCAGGCAATAGGCAAACTGGAGAGCGTAGTGGCCGTGGAGCGCACTATTTCGAAGATTGAGGATAAGAAAATCGCCAAACAGCAGGCGGAAGCGGCCACGCTTGCCAAGGAGCAGGAAGCCGCAGACCAGGCTGCGGCGGAGGAGGCGGTTGCAGAGCAGGCTGCGGCAGAGCAAGCTGCGGCCGAACAGGCTGCAGAAGTAAATGAGGCTCCGAGCAAGACATCCGGGCAGGCAGCTTCCGGGCAGCCTGCATCTGGGCAGCCTGCGCCGGATGCGGCTAAGGATGCAGCGGAGACTGGCGATGCTGCGGGAGGAGCTTAGAGGAACTTATAGGGTGGCAGCAGCGCAAGGAGCAGCGAACTTAAGGGAGAGGAGCTGAGGGGGATGAAGGAGCTTGTACAGGACCGGCTGGGCAGGATGGAGGATCTGCAGCAGCGGCAGATTTTGAAAAATCTCATGACCGGTGTGTTCCTGAATCTGGTGGAATATCAGGAAGAAATGACACGCAAGCTGGAGCAGCGCGTCTTCCATGAATTGGAGGATGACGGACAACGGTACGATATCTTCGTCTCCATGTGTTCCCGGGAGGATTTCGACCCGATTCATGAGTTCCTGTATCCGATGCTGCCGTCGGATCATACGGACAGCACGGTGGATATGAGCAGCGTCGCTTCGATTATTCGCGAAGGCGGCGAGTTGAAACTGTTCGGGCTGTTTCTGGAAATAGAGACCGGTGAGGTGCAGCGGCTCATCCAGAGCGGACGCGTCTTTCATGGTCAGGTCGTTACGGATGCCGGCTCTTACCGGATTGATATCCGGTTGAGACAGGACAAGAGGTATATCCATGAAATTGAAAAATTATATCAGGTGTTTCTGGACAACGGAATTCCGTGGAAGACGGTGAATCATCCTTACGCGTATAAATTCGTCGATGTGCTGCTGACCGGAGGCGAAGGAGAGCCCGGACCGCATGAGGAGATCCGGGAGATTACGGTTTCACTGGAGGAATTCGACGCTTACAGCCGTCAGGGGGTGATCCCTCTTTGGAATGTGGAGCGGCTGTCGCTGAAGAACAGCGGCTTTCCCGTCCCGGCCATTGACCGGGTGAATTATGAGCATGTGCTGCCCCTGCGCAAAACCGGTGTGGAGCACGGTTATTTGGTCCGCGCCGCCGGGGAAGGGGAAATACGCTATATCAAGCGCTCCGAGCACGAGCTGACCGTTGTGACTCCGCGCGAGAAAGCAGGCATGTGGGAGGTGCTGAAAGTCACAAAGCCGGTAGAGATCCGGCTCGGACGGCAGCTGTATAAGCTGGTATCGAACCGCCGGCGGGACAGCTTTACCGAGAGGTATGCCCGCAAGCAGGCGATGGTGGTGCGCGCCAGGGCGGAGATCGCGCGCATTGTTCACTCTTTTGAAGCTGCCGAAGTGTTGGAGCTGGAAGGTGTCGAGATTATTGAACCGGACGGGCGACAAGCTTTGCCGCTGACCTATCCACTCAATCCGTTCGTCAGCGATAACGTCCGCACGGAAACAGGCAAGCTGGTCATGCGGCTCGGGTTCAAGCCTTCGGGGGGTGCTCAAGGAGCGAAATCGGTCCCGCCGTTTATGATCGGCGATCTGATGAGCTTCGTCGTCTCGGAGGTGCAGATGTATTTTCCCGAATACCGCTGTGAAGGGGTGTGGGTATGAATTACATCTGGGATGTCGTGATGCGAATCCGCAATCTTCAGGCCGATGCCGCCGATATCCGCTTTGTGCCGGCGCAGACCTATTCGCCTTATATGGAGCTCAGTCTTCCGGAGCTGAATGCGATATCACCCGGACAGGTGCTCGAAATCAATCCCTACTACCGGTTTTACGATATTTTCCGCGATTTGTTCGCTCCGGATTTGACCGGCGACGAGGAGCTGCGGGATACGCTGTTTGATCTTTTGATGCATTTTCTGGCGGAAATCGATTTGCATCAGGGGATGAACCGGCGGGAGTATTATATCCGGTTTGTACGGCGGGATATCAGCAGCGGGCTGTTCGGCGGCCGAATTCGCGAGTATTTCTCAAGGCTGGAGCAGGAGGAGCAGGAGACGGTGGCCGAAGGGATTTTGCGGCTGTATGAAACAGGGGAGGCTGTGCATCTGTTCAAGGAGATGATGAAGCGTCTATTCTCCGGTTCTGTGATCTATGCCAACTGTGAAGAAAAGGATGAACTGCTCATCTATGTAGGACGGGAAGAGGATGAAGCCGCCCGCATCCGCGTCGAGCTGATTCTGGAGCTGTTCCTGCCGCCCCGCTTTCAAACGGAGCTTTATTGGAGCCGGCATTTCGGGGTGCTGGGAACGGAATTGACCATGCGGATGGACGCGATTGCGCTGTATTAGTAACGAACGCGGCTGCGACAAGAAGAAAGGACATGTGAAGGATGAACGGACCTTATACCTATCGGCTGTACAACCACTCCATGGAGAGCGCTGGGGTCCGGTTCACAGCCAGATTTACACGGGCGGAGCTGGAGCAGATGACGACGTTTCAGCTCCGGGGCATCTGTGACAAAGAGCGGCTGGTGGAAGGGCTCGCTAAGCGGCTCGAACGCGAGGAATTAATCGCGCTGATTCTGCGTTTCCGGGGGGCCGACAGCAGCCAACTGATCGGCAGACCGAATCCGGGAGGGTTCGAGCGGCTGGAGGCGGCGCTGCACAGGCGGCTCGGCACTGACCGGCAGGAAGCGGGACATATTCGCGTTCCGGCCAAAATCGTGCTGTACGAGGAAATCCGGCTTGGCCGCATGGACGGATTCCGGGTGGAATCGGATCTTCATTGGCTGGCCGAATCCAATGTGCTGATCGTCAATGCTCTTGGGGAGCTGTGCGGCGTGCTGAATCTGGTCAAGGATGAGACGGAGGCGGGAGTCTATTTTCTGGCCCGGCACAGCTCGGCCGAGCTGCGGCAGACCGCGAACCAGCAATACAGTCTGCTGTTCTTCAGGCGGCAGGAATCGGAATATTTGTACGATGCCTACTACGGGGACAAGCCGCTGCTGCCGTCGACCCTGCACGCCATCCGCATTCCCGTGGCGGAGCTGATTATCCAGAGGCCCGAGCTGACTGATGCGGTGCTGGCTATTGATTTCGGCACCTCCAACACAACGGCAGGGGCTTATTTGGACAGTTCCTACGTGTCTGCACCTGATCCGAACGGCACCAGACATGTCCGGCTTGATGCGGTCAATTACGTCTCTTTCCCGGGAGCGGACGGACCGGGCGGGGAGTGGATCGAAGTACTGCCGACAGCCGTCAGTGTGGAGAATTGCGCGATTCCGCAGCATATTGTCTATGCCTTCGGGGAAGAGGCGCTTCGGGGCGGCAGAGTGCCCGGCAGCCGGGCCACGGTCATGCGCGGCATTAAGCGCTGGGTCAATGATTACAGGCGGCAGGAAGAGCTGATGGACCCGGATGGGAATACGGCGCGGGCTCCGCGCAGCGAGATACTGGCCGCGTTCATCCGGCATGTAGTCGGGACAGCGGAGCAGCAGTTCAAATGCCGGTTTCAGCATCTGCATCTGTCCTCCCCTGTGAAGCTGAAGGCACAGTTTATCGAGATGTTCAGCGAGATTCTGCCGGAGTACCGGATTGAAGCCAAGGATGCTCTGGACGAAGGGCTGGCCGTTCTCTACAATACGCTGGCCGACCAGATGGACAAGGGGACATTCGCCGACGGGAAAGAATATCAGGCGCTGGTTATCGATTGCGGAGGCGGGACAACGGATTTGTCGTCATGCCGCTTCAGGATCGAGGACGGGCGGATTGCTTACAAACTGGACATCCATACCACGTATGAGAACGGAGACACCAATTTTGGCGGCAACAATTTGACCTACCGGATTATGCAGTTTATGAAAATCGTATTCGCCGGCTACTATGCGGCTGAGACCCGTCTCCCCGACACGGACATCGACGCCCTGATCGGCATTCCGTCCGGCGACTTATACCGGTACGTCGATGAATACGGCGTAGAGGCCGTATATGCAGGGCTGGAGCGGCGTTACCGTGAAGCCGAGGCGATTCTGCCGACCGCGTTCAGGCAGTACGAGCAGGCCAGCCGCGACGAATACCAGCGGGTGCTCGGCAATTTCCATCTGCTGTGGGACGCGGCGGAGCAGATGAAGCGCGAATTTTTCCGGCGGACCGGTATTCTCCGAAGCCGTTTCGAAGCGGAACAGGTGCGGTCAGCCGACAGCGACCTAAATATTGCGGTCATGAACCGGTGGATGGTGTCGGTGGTGGAGAACGGAAGGTTCCGGGACGAGTACAGTCTGCCAGATGTCATCTTTAACATCCGCGAAATCCAGCAGTTGGTCAAGGCGGATATTTACGGCATTGTGCGTAAGTTTCTGGAGGACTTCTATCAGGATGGGCGTCTGCAGGATTATTCAATCATCAAGCTGACCGGACAGAGCTGCCGCATTGACGTGTTCCGTGAAGCCTTGAAGGAATTTGTTCCGGGGCGAAGCATTGAATTCCGGCAAAAGGCCGAGGAGCAGGACAGGGTGCCAGAGCTGAAGCTGGCGTGCGTGCGCGGGGCGATCCGTTATCTCAATGCGAAGAAAATGGGGCGGATTGAGCCGTTCATTACCGATCATATTCCGGTGATACCGTATACGGTCAGCGCGTATACGCATACCGGCCAGGAGAAGGAACTGGTGGAGAGCCTGACGCCGAGCCGTTCCGGCGGTTTTATTTCCCGGCCGTCGCAGGCGGTTGAAGTGGAATTTTTCCTGACTGCGCACGGAGGGGCGCTCCGGCAACGTCATGTATACCAGCGCCGGCCGAACGAGTTCCGGCAAATCACGTATGAGAATATCGCGGAGCTGTACGGCGAGGGGATTCCCCAGGATGACACAGATTCGATCCGCAACGGTGAAACCAAATATTTTGTACTCTCCGGAGGCAGCCGCTGGGGATTTCACGTTGTGCCGGTCGCGCGGCAGAATGAAATTCTGGAGCTTGGCGCGAAACGGTTCTTCGCGTTTGAGAGCGATCTGTCCGAACTGGACTTTTTTGACGGAACAAAGTAACGGCGGTCTAGCAGTGCCCAAGCAGGGACGCGGCGCATATGCGTACAAGTAGCGGATGATTTACAGCAAGCGTATGTGCGTGTAAGCAGCCTATGCGCAGATACGGCGTATGCCACTCGAAAGGAGCGGAGTGTTATTGTTTACCCACATCGTACCGAAATTTGAGAAAGGCCGGATTCTGAAGACGGGCATGCTGGAAAATCTGCGGGACTATCCGCGCTCCTTCCTCGATATCCGTTATCAGGATTACTCGGACGGAATCATAGCGGGAACAAATGTCAGTGTCAGGGAGGATGTTCTATGCATCTCCCCAGGCATTATCAAGTACGCCGGGCGGCTGTACCTGATGGAAGAAGAGCAGGAGGTTCCTTATGCGGCAACGGGGCGGGAGATGGTGCTGAAGGTGCGGTTTGAAGAGGGGCAATCCTCTGCCGATTTTGACAGACATGCCGGAACCGTTGTGCTGGAGGAGAACCAGCACGGGGACATCGAACAGGAACTGGCCAGATTCAAGCTTAAGGAAGGGGCCGTTCTGCGCTCTGGATATATCGATTTCGCCGACCTGTCCACCGAGTACAATACGTTGAACTTCATTCGCGCCCTACATGCAGGCTGCGGGGGAGGAACCTTGTCCCCAATCATTCTAAAGCTCTTTGCCAGAGAATTGATCGGGAAGGGCAGCAGAGATCCGCTTGATCTCTCGTTTGCTCTGTTGTGTTTGAACGAGGAGAAGATTGAACTGGAAGCGATACTGCATTATTTGGCTGCCCGCTCAGGTTCATCCCTTCCGGATGATGATCCTGTGAAGCTGCATCAGGCGCTGGTCCGTGTGCTTGAGGAGCAAGGCGGACACCGGTCTTATGGAGCGGCACGCAATGGACCGCAGCGGATGCTGGTGGATTGATTTTTTATATAAATAGCGCTCAAAAAGGAGGTAATACGGATGAAGCCGATGGATGAGAAGATCATGGCAATGCTTCATAAGACAGATGCTGTTCCGAATGTTGAGCAACCTGCGCAGACCACCCTTCGAGGCAAAGCCGATCTATCCGGTTTATTGGTCGAAATTGAGGGAGAAAAGATACTGTTCCGGGAGCAAGAATGGTTTGACGGACGGGTTAGGATGACCATGCCCAAGACATTCCGGCTGATGACGCAGCGGGAAGCGGCTCTGAAATATCCCTCCGAACGCAGACCGCCGCTTATTTATACCAATGACGATCTGAGCGTGAACTTGGCCTTAAACCACACGGGCAATGTACTGGATGAAGCAGATGTTGAAGAATTTAAAGATGCTTTGGCCCAAATCACCCGCTCCACACAGCCGATACGCGAATGGATCGGGGACGGTATCCGGCAGACCGAAGAGAAAACATTCGGCTACCTCGAGTTCATGACCCCGGCGCTGAACACAAATATTTACAACCTGCTTATTTTCATCTCCCTGGATAAGCGCGCGCTAATCTGCACCTTCAATTGCACCGAGTGGGAACGTAAAGCTTGGAGACCTGTTGCGCTTGGCATGCTGGATTCTCTATATGCCAGTGAAACGGGTAAAGGAGGAAGAACGGAATGAGCACCGTATCTTTAACCTACGGAAACCTGCGGATCGCCCCGTATGAACTTGTCAGCCTCCAAGAGCTTACTATCAGCAAAGAGATGAATGATCACGCCCGCCTAACCTTGACGGGAATCGTACCGGAAGACAAGAAAGAAAGCTATGTCGAAATGACTGAAGCCGACACGACCATTGAGGTCAGCCAGGTGGACGAGCACGGCAGCGCCGTTCCGCTGTTTCATGGCATGGTGCTGAATGTGGGCATTAAGGCGTTGCGCGACGTTTATTATTTGGAAGTAGAGGCGGTCTCCCATACCTATCTGCTGGATGTCAAAAAAAGAAAGCGTTCGTTCCAAAACCACAGTATGACCTACGACCAGCTGCTGGACCTGATTGCGGCCGACTATCCCGGATTCGATGTTATGGATGAGGCCACAGGCGGCGCGTCGATCGGCAATTTTACGATGCAATATGAGGAGACCGATTGGGAATTCCTCAAGCGTCTGGCCTCGCGTTTCTACACATCACTCATGCCTGCTTCCACCTTTAGCTACCCCAAGTTTTATTTCGGTGTACTCGACAGTTCTTCCAAGGGCAAATTAGACAACTACCATTACATCGTTGGTAAAAAAATGGCCGACTATCACTACCATACCGCCAACGACGGCAACACGCTGGGCGAAAATGATTTCATGTTTTACGAGGTGGAGACCGACCGGATTCTGGATATCGGCAACGCGATTGAATTCCAGGGACGTCTGCTCTATGTGAGCAGCACCCGCTCGGAGATGAAGAATGGTCTGCTGAAGCATCGCTATATTCTCTGTTCCCGTCAGGGGCTTCGGCAGCGAAAGCTGTACAACGAGCGGATCATCGGCGCGTCCATTCAAGGGACAGTGATCGGAATCCAAAAGGATACGGTACAAATCCACTTATATATGGATGAAACGCAAAGCAAGTCCGGGGCGCATTCTTTCCCGTATGCCTCCATGTACACGGCTGAAGGCAGCAGCGGCTGGTACTGCATGCCGGAGGTGGGCGACCATGTGCGGGTGTATTTTCCCAGCAGCAAGGAAGAAGAGGGCGTCGCCAGCAGCTCGGTTCGCCAAAATTCCGAAGAAGGAGAGACGAACAAGTTGGGTAATCCCGATATGAAAGTGTTCCGTACCGCTGCGGGCAAGGAACTGATGATGGGCCCGGAAGAGATCGTCATTACCGGAAAGGACGGGGAAATTTTCATCCGGCTGAATGAAAGCGGCGGAATTGAAATATCCAGCAGCCAGATGATCAAGCTGATCGCCAAAGAAGACATCACGATAGACGCGGGTCAAAAGGTGGCCATTTCCGCGAAGGATGAAATCAGTCTAACCTGCAAGGAGAGCAGCCTGCTAATGAATGGCAACACCAAAATTGTCGGGACGGAACTGAATACGAATTAGGAAGCTATGCGGCCAAAATCGCCAAGGGAGGGTTGCAAGAATGTACGATGAAGAGGCGTTAAACCATTTTCGGGAAGCGGTGCTGAAGCCGTGGCATACGCAAGCGCTGCTGTCGCTCGACCGGGAATACCATCGCCGGAGGGAGGAGCTTGCCGCCGGGTTTCTGGCTCATTTCCAGGACTTCTGCCGCAGCATTCTGGAGAGTCAGCTTGCCGGAGATAAAGGAGCCCTCGGTTACATTACCTATTCGATGCTACGCACCGGGCTGCTGGACGGACAGGCGGTGTATTTGGCGGAAGGTCTGGACGCGGGCTGGTTTTTTGACCGTAGGCCCGTACAGGCGAGCTATGACCCACAGTGGGCGTTTGCGCCGCTGCAGAGAGCCGTGGAAGAGTGGGAGCCGGCTGCGCGGAAGTATGCGGGCAAACTACCCCGTCCTTTGCTGGAAAAGCTGCGTTTGTCCGAAGCGGAGCATTTTCATAGTTATGTGGCCGAGCTCATCCGTTATGCAATGCCCCAGGCGGCCGAGCTGCCGGAGTTTCAGGCGCTGTCTAAAGAGGCGGTCTTCGAAGTACGGGCCGGAGAATATCTGGATCACAGTATAACGGTGTACAAGGAAGACAAGCGCGGCTTAAGCAGTCAGCAGATCCGGGAATGGCTGGGCGAGCGGAGCGAAGAAGAGTACGCCTATGCGGCTATTGAAGGGGCTAATTTATCCT